>NZ_CP042432.1:2881789-4322684 GCF_008033235.1 Anseongella ginsenosidimutans | reverse complement strand
CTATAATAATTACACCCTTGACCAGGGCGTAAGCGGCGTAGCATACGTTGACGGCGATCCTGCAAATGGCGCCTTGATCACGATTGAGAACCTGGACAGGATGGCCATGCCGGTCCCCCTGGTCGTTACCGAAAGCAATGGAAAAGAACATACGCTGAAATTGCCGGTGGAAATCTGGCAGCGGGCGGGGAATGGACCTTTAAGCTGGATTCCAAAACCAGTTTGCAGTCGGTAGTTATTGATCCTGAAAGTCGTTTACCGGATATTAACCCGGGAATAATACCTGGACGGACGGAAACTAGGCTTTAAGGCGTTTGCATGATATTGGCAAGTCCAAGTTATCGGTCAATATCAATAAGATCGCTACCCTGCGAAATGCCCGGGGCGGAGATAATCCTAACCTGGTCAGCGTAGCCCTGAACTGCGAACGCTTCGGCGCCCAGGCATTACTGTACACCCGCGGCCCGATGAAAGGCATATTCGCTACCAGGATGTACTGGATCTGAAGCCGCTGCTGACCACGGAATTCAATATAGAAGGGAAACCGAATGACCGCTTCCTGGAATTGGTTCAAAAGGTACAGCCGGCGCAGTGTACCCTGGTGCCGGATGCTGACAATGCGATTACGTCTAATGCCGGATGGATACGTTGAAACACAAGGAATACCTGAAGGAAATTATTTCATTCCTGCAATCACAGGGATTCGTACTTCTATTTTCGTCGACCCTGTTCCGGAGATGATTATTCATTGCCGCCGAAACAGGCACCAACCGCGTGGAACTTTATACCGAAGGGTATGCCAGAGCTTACGCCGATAACCGGGAAGCCGCTGTTAAACCCTATCTTGAGGCTGCCCGCCTGGGTGCCTCCCTGGGCCTGGAAATCAATGCCGGGCACGATCTTGACTTGCATAATCTTCGGTATCTCCGGGAAAATATGCCGGAGCTGGCGGAAGTATCCATTGGTCACGCCTTGATCTGCGACGCCCTCTATTTTGGCCTTGAAAATACCATTCAATTATATCTGAGACAATTAGTCTGACTATTAATGAAATAAACACGCTCCCCCGGGGAGGCTTTGCTGACGGCATATCGGCCGGGAGAAATGGAAACGGCAGCCATGCTGGAAGCTATTGGCGTTTCCTCCCTTGACCGCTTAATCGAAGAAACCATTCCTGCCGCTATCCGCCTAAAAAGCCGCTGGACCTTCCGCCGGCTCAAACGGAAGATGAATACCTTCGCCGCACCGCGCAGATTGCTTCACGGAATAAAGTTTTCAAATCCTATATCGGGCAGGGATACTATGATACGATTGTTCCGGGGTCATCCGGAGAAATATACTGGAGACCCGGGATGTATACCAGTATACGCCTTACAGGCAGAAATTGCGCAGGGGCGGCTGGAAGCATTGCTGAATTTCCAGACCATGGTGACGGACCTCACGGGGATGGAAATTGCCAATGCTTCCCTGCTGGACGAGAGTACGGCGGCCGCCGAAGCAATGGCGATGCAATTTGCATTGCGTACCAATAAAGAGGCCAACGCTTATTTTGTTTCGGACGATATTTTCCCGCAAACCCTGGACGTGCTTAAACCCGCGCTGCTTCCCTGGGTGTTACCTGTTGCAAGGGATCACCGGTCGGCGGAACTCCATGCCGAATGTTCGGAGCGGTTGTTCAATACCCGCGGGAACGGCGAAGTACATGACTATTCCGATTTTTCAGCGCGCTGTCATGAAGAGGCATCAAACTGAGCGTGATAGCGGATTTAATGAGCCTCGCTGTGCTTCGTCCGCCTTCGGAATTTGGAGCGGACGTGGTGGTGGGAAGTACGCAGCGTTTCGGAGTACCGATGAATTTCGGAGGGCGCATGCGGCATATTTCGCTACCCGGAAGCTTATAAGCGCGCTATTCCGGGCCGTATTATTGGCGTGTCCGTGGACGCGGAAGGCAAGCCTGCCATGCGCATGGCCCTTCAAACCAGGGAACAGCACATCAGGAGGGAGAAAGCAACTTCCAATATTTGTACGGCTCAGGCCTTGCTGGCGATCATGGCAGGCATGTATGCTGTTTACCACGGGCCGGATGGCATTAAGGCCATCGCCCTAAGGATCCACGGCCTGGCGGCGGCCCTGTCGGAAGCGCTCGAAAGGCTAGGCTACCGGCAGCTCAATCCTTCGTTTTTGACACCTTATGCATTGATGCAGGCCAGCTGAAGGAGAGTATCCATAAGGATGCGGTAGACAATGAACTGAACTTTCGCTATTTTGATAATTCCCTGGTAAGCATTTCACTTGATGAAACAACTACGAGGGAAGACCTGGAGCTGATCATTGCCATTTTTGCGCGTGTAGCCGGACGCCGGGCGGAAGAGGCGGTTCCCGCCGCGGAAGTGGAGGCGCGAATCCCGCTTCCCTGCAGCGTGCGGGAAAACTCCTGGAACACCCGGTCTTCAGCAGGCATCATTCTGAACATGAGATGCTGCGCTATATAAAAGCCTGGAGAATAAGGACCTTTCGCTGACCCACTCAATGATCCCCCTGGGCTCATGCACCATGAAGCTGAATGCCACCACGGAAATGCTTCCGGTTACCTGGCCTGAATTCTGTAATATTCATCCCTTTGCGCCTACCGACCAGGTGGGCGGTTATATGCAATTGATTGGTGAACTGGACAAAGCCTTATGTGAGATCACGGGCTTTGCGGCCTTCAGCTTTCAGCCCAACTCAGGGGCGCAGGGGGAGTATGCGGGGTTAATGGTGATCCGCGAATACCATCGCGACCGGGGAGAAGCCGGCCGGGACGTCGTGCTGATTCCTTCGTCCGCGCATGGAACCATCCTGCCAGCGCGACCATTGCCGGATTGAAGGTGGTGGTGGTCCGTTGCGATGAGAACGGCAATATTGACGTCCCTGACCTGAAGGAAAAGGCGGCTGCACACAGCGACAGCCTCGCCGCCCTGATGGTTACCTATCCGTCTACCCACGGCGTTTTCGAAGAAAGAATTATCGAGATCTGTTCCGTCATACATGAGCATGGCGGCCAGGTTTATATGGATGGGGCGAATATGAACGCGCAGGTGGGGCTGACCAGCCCGGGCCTGATCGGCGCGGATGTGTGTCATCTTAACCTTCATAAGACCTTTTGCATCCCCCATGGGGGAGGAGGGCCGGGAATGGCCCCATTGGCGTGGCCGAACACCTGGTACCTTATCTTCCCGGCCATCCTGCGCTACCTCCCGCCGGCGAAAAGGCCATTCATGCCGTGTCTGCCGCTCCCTGGGGCAGCGCCGGAATCCTGGTTATTTCCCATGCTTATATCCGGATGATGGGAGCCGGCGGCCTGACGGATGCCACCCGCTACGCGATCCTGAACGCGAACTACCTGAAAGCAAGGCTGGAAAAGCATTATCCTATTTTATATGCCGGCAGGAACGGCCGCGTGGGACATGAAATGATCCTGGACTGCCGGGCCTTCAAGGCTTCGGGTGTGGAAGTAAGCGATATAGCCAAACGCTTAATGGATTACGGCTTCCATGCGCCTACCGTTTCCTTCCCGGTAGCAGGTACATTAATGGTGGAACCCACTGAAAGTGAACCGCAGGAGGAATTGGACAGGTTTTGCGAAGCGATGATAGGCATCCGCGCGGAAATTGACGAGATCGCAGCAGAAGGTAATAAAACGGTCAACTTGCTGAAGATGGCGCCTCATACCGCAAACGTGATCGCTTCCGACCAGTGGGACCGGCCGTACGCAAGGCAAAAAGCAGCTTTCCCGCTTGATTGGGTTCGCGACAGGAAATTCTGGCCCTCGGTTTCCCGGATAAACGAAACTTACGGGGACAGGAACCTGATGTGTACCTGCCCGCCTCCGGACAGCTACAGCTAGCTCCGGGAAAAGCCGGACCCCCCGGCGCTGAGACCAGATTATTGAGGGCCTTCCCTTTCCAGCACAGCTTTGGCGGGCCACCGCCGCTTTTCGCACGCCGGCATCCGGATGCAAGGCCGGTGCGCAGCCTCAGGGTCAACCGGCCTGGTCGATAAGGAAGGCTTCTTTTTCGTGCCTTACCCGGCCGCTGGCAATGGTGTCGGAATGATAGAAAAGGCAGATCCAGCCTTCTTTTGCGGCTTTTAGCCCGTATTCCTGCCGTAATTGCATGGATTTCCGGCCATCAAAATCGTATTTGGCAATGAACTTTCGTTGAAGCTGTTCCGGTTCCGGTAGGACGTCACCGCCAAAAAAATAAGTAACGCCGGTAAGGTCCAGCAGGAATACCTGGTGGAACTCCGAATGCCCGCCGGTCAGTTCATAATGTATGCCGTTTCCGATGGTTCCGCTACCTTCCAGCAGCACCATGTTTCCGGAGCGCTGCATGGCTTCCAGCATGGGCTTGTAATAGGAACGGGAAGGCTTCAGCAGGGCATGTTCAAATTCTTCCCGCTGCACATAATATTCAGCCTGCGGAAAGCTGGGTTCGTACCGGCCGTAGCGGTCCTGCACCATTCCCCTGAATGATCAAAATGCAAATGGCTCATCAGCACCTTATTTACATCACCCGGCTGGTAACCCAGGTCGCGGATATTCCGGTGGAGGATCAGCTCGCCTTGCGGATTGGTAAAACCGAGTCCGGCATCCAGCAGCAGCAGATCTTTTCCTGTATCAACAAGGAATGGCTGCACATTTATAAACAGGGAGCCGGGCCGGTCACTATGCGAATGGAGGGCCGGATCAAAGGGAATGAATTTTTTACTCTGGTCAACCGAATAGGTGCCTTCATACAGTGGAAATGCTTTCAATACGTTCTTATTTCGACTTTTTATTCTTCGGTTCCTTTGCCTTTTTTTCCTCCGGCGCAGCTTCCTGTGCGCTTTGTTGTTTTTTATGCGGCCGGCTTACGCCGTAACTACCAAGGATGATCTTCCCTCTTTTGCTTTTTTTATCTCCTTTTCCCATAAAATTGTGATTTGCCACTAATATACGAAATGCCGTTTACATTGCAGGTGGGCTGCCGCAGGTAGACGCGGTCAGTTTCAGTTTGAAAATCCTGCTAAAATGATATTTTTGCGCTAAAACTTTCCGGATGCAATATAAACTTCTTCTTTTCTTCGCCTGTCTCACGATATACGGCTGCACTTCCGCGCAGCAGGAAACTACCGGCCCTGACCCGGCCCGGATTGCGGAGCATATAAATTTTCTGGCTTCCGATGAAATGAAAGGCCGGGGCACCGGCTCGGAGGGAACCCGTCGTGCGGCAGCCTACATTGCCGGGCGGTTCGGAGACTACGGTCTTGCACCTAAAGGAACGGAAGGCTATTTTCAGCCTTTTACCGCAAAGGTGACGCGAGTAAAGGTGGACGATAGCCTGCGAACTGCCCGGAACGTAATCGGTTTTTTGGATAACGGAGCGGAATATACCATCATTATAGGAGCGCATTACGATCACCTGGGAGAAGGCAGGCAGGGGAGTTCCAAGGACCCGCATCCTGAAGGGAAGATCCATAACGGAGCTGATGATAATGCCTCGGGCGTTGCCGGCCTGCTTGAAATGGCCCATTATTTTTCGTCCGGAAAACTAAAAGAGCCGTATAACTTCCTCTTTATTGCCTTTTCAGCGGAAGAACTGGGCCTGCTGGGATCAAAATATTTTACAGGCCATCCCACGATTCCCCTCTCTTCCGTTAACTTTATGCTGAATATGGATATGATCGGGAGGTATAACCCTGAACGGGGCGTAGGCATCGGCGGATACGGGACCAGTCCTTCCTGGCCGGAAATTTTTGAAGGCGCGGAAGGGAAGGTGAAATTTTTTACCGATCCTGCCGGAAGCGGCGGGTCCGATCATGGTTCCTTTTACGCAAAGGATCTGCCGGTGCTTTTTTACATACCGGGGGGCATGAAGATTACCATATGCCAGGAGATGATACGGAAAAAGTAGATGTAAAATCCGAAGCAGCAATTTTAGAAATTGGTATCCGGCTCATTGAAAACGCGATGGAATTACCTAAACTGGAATTTATAAAGCCCTGAGAGGATTTACCATCCTCCGCTGGCGCCGCCGCCTCCGAAACTGCCTCCGCCGAAGCCTCCGAACCCGCCGCCTCCAAATCCGCCTCCTCCGCCGAAGCTGCCGCCGCCGCCGTGAAAATCGCCCCAGTAACCCCTGTGGTGTCTTCCGCCAAGCATTCCGCCCAGAAATCCGCCGAAAATGACCGGTGGAACACCGCTGCGTCCTGATCCGATATGCTGGGCGCGTTTTTTCCGGCCGCTGAAAAGCAAGAGAATGGCCACCACGAAAATAGCCAGAAATATAAAGCCGCCTACTTTGCCGCCCTTCTCTTTATTTGCCAGGGCTTGTTTTATATCCGCCGGGAATTCTCCAACGGCCAGCTGCATTAACTTGTTCGTGGCCTGGTTTACGCCTTCATAGTATTGCTGCTGCCGGTAATGAGGAGCCAGGTCCTGTTCTATAATCAGCCTGGAAATAGCATCGGTAATTACCGGTTCCAGTCCATAGCCAACCTGGATCGCGACCTTACGGTCATCGACGGCAGTAAGAATAAGAACGCCGTTACGCTTATCTGCCTGGCCAATGCCCCATTTCTCTGCAAGCTGAGCCCCGTACTGGGCAATATCATAACCTCCTACCGTGCGAATGAACACGACAGCGATCTGTGTGGAAGTACTGTCGTCAAAAGCCACCAGCTTTTGTTCCAGGCGAGCCGCTTCATCTGCCTGCAACACGCCGGCGAAGTCGTTGACAAGTTTGGGCGGAGTGGAAGGTTCCGGAAAATCCTGCGCGGAAACCAGTATGGATGAAGCGGTCAGTCCGCAAAAAGTAAGAACGAAATTAAAAAGGATCCTTTTCATTGGTTGTTGTTCTCGGAAGTACCGTCGCCCAGCACGATATCGTCCGGTAATTCGTTGCGGTCTGTTGTAGTGCCGGGGAAATGCTCGGCCAGGGCAAGACCTGCTTTTTCAATGCCGGCAATAAGGCCTTCGGTCAGTTCCCCCCGCTTAAAATAAGGAATCATGGTATCCCGGGTTTCGTCCCAGAATTCATTCCCTACTATTGCATTGATGCCGGCATCGCCAATAATGGCGAACTGGTGATCGGCAATGGCAATATAAATAAGCACGCCGTTCCTGGCGGCTGTTTTTTGCATATTCAGCTGGTCAAAGTACCAGGCTGCCCGGTCAAGTATTTCTTCGGGGCAATGCTTTTCAGCGCAAACTCTTATTTCGCCCGAAGTCTTTTTTTCTGCTTCCTGGATAGCGGCTTTGATCCGCTCCTGGTTTTCCTTTTCAAATAAGGGCATATCGTTAAAATTCTACCTGCGGGGGATTTTCTGCTCCTGCGTCCGCCTGGAAATAACCTCTTTCCTGAAACCCGAACATGCCGGCAAATAATACGTTGGGAAAAGTTTTAATGGTCGTATTGTACTGGCGGGTAACTTCGTTGAATTTGTTTCGTTCCACACTGATGCGGTTTTCGGTCCCTTCCAGCTGCGATTGAAGCGCCAGGAAGTTTTGGTTCGCTTTCAGGTCAGGATATTTTTCAACCACGACCATCAAACGGCTCAGCGCAGAACTCAGTTCTCCCTGAGCCTGCTGAAACTGCTGCATCGTCTCCGGCGTTAAGTTGGAAGCATCCAGGTTAACAGAAGTCGCCTTTGAACGTGCTTCAATTACCTGGGTAAGCGTTTCCTGTTCAAAATCCGCATATCCTTTTACCGTGGCCACCAGGTTAGGGATCAGGTCGGCCCGGCGCTGGTAAACATTTTCCACCTGGGCCCACTGGGCCTCTGTTTGCTGTTCCAGGGTGACCATATTGTTATAAGTGCTTTTCCCGCAGCCGTATAGGACAAGTCCAAGGACAACCACAACGATCAGCGCAATAATTCCTTTTTTCATATTCGTTTTTTTCGGTTCGATAGCTAAACTACGAAAATCCGCGTATTGTTTTCCAAAAGATGAATAAACATATTTTCCCAGCCCATGTTAAAGGTAGTAATGAGCGATGCATCAAAAATTAAAACCCTGGTACTTGGGGCTACGGCTAATCCCGGGAGGTACGCTTTTCTCGCCGTCAGCCGGCTCCTTGCACACGGGCATCCCGTTGTGGCAGTAGGCAGGAGGGCCGGGGAGGCAGCAGGTGTTCCCATTCTGAATGCATTCCCGTCGGATAAAGATATTCATACGGTGACGATGTACCTGAACGCCGCCAACCAAAAGATGTATCATGATCAGATTTTGGCTGCTAAGCCGAAAAGGATCATTTTTAATCCGGGCGCCGAAAACCCGGTTCTTAAAAACCTCGCCCTGTCAATGGGCATTGCCGTGGAAGAAGGCTGCACGCTGGTGATGCTGTCCACCGGTAGTTATTAAATAAACAGTGGGCCGCTTTTGCTCTGCCTGGGTTAAGGGAGGTTTTTAACAGATTCCGCTAAGCCGGATTGAAGTCGCCGGAAGAAAGAACCGTGGTTTAAAGCAATGGATTTATGTTGTCGATCCTAAGAATGAGGCAACTATGAGTTTTATACGATAAAACAGGAAATATTTTATGCCGAAACCATTTAAGTTGATCGATTTTTTATTACCTTTGTAGCCCGCTTTTAGCGAACATTGCTTCGGGAGTTTTAGCGAAAAAGACGGGAAAATAAAATTTTAAAAAAAGCATTGGTAATCAGAAAAACTTTTCCTACCTTTGCAGCCCCGACGGGAAACCGGGAGGGAGTTTCCGCCAGACGGATGGTCCGGCGGATGAAAAAATGAAGAAGACGAACAGGCAGCGCTGCGGAAGCGGTCCCTTTTAAAAGGGGAAGCGGAAAGCGGGAAAGCTGATAAAAAGTTCTTTGAAAGAATGATCTTAAGAAAAGGTAGCAGTTCTGAGCTATCGAGAAATCGATAGTGTGCTTACAAGGGAAGGGCTTCCGTACAGATATTAAGGGGCTGTCGCTTTCGGGCGACGGCCGCAGTCAGCTTCACTTCCGGGCGGTCGCAAGACGGAACGGGAGGGGAGATGTGACAAAAGAGCAAATACAACGGAGAGTTTGATCCTGGCTCAGGATGAACGCTAGCGGCAGGCTTAATACATGCAAGTCGAACGGTAGCAGGGCTTCGGCCCTGTGAGAGTGGCGCACGGGTGCGTAACGCGTATGCAACCTGCCTTCAGTTGGGGGATAGCCCGGGGAAACCCGGATTAATACCGCATAACACAGGGGCCCCGCATGGGGATATTTGTTAAAGATTTATCGACTGAAGATGGGCATGCGTCTGATTAGCTGGTTGGAGAGGTAACGGCTCACCAAGGCAACGATCAGTAGGGGATCTGAGAGGATGACCCCCCACACTGGTACTGAGATACGGACCAGACTCCTACGGGAGGCAGCAGTAAGGAATATTGGACAATGGGCGCAAGCCTGATCCAGCCATGCCGCGTGCAGGAAGACGGCCCTATGGGTTGTAAACTGCTTTTGTAAGGGAATAAACCCCCGGACGTGTCCGGGGTTGAAGGTACCTTACGAATAAGCATCGGCTAACTCCGTGCCAGCAGCCGCGGTAATACGGAGGATGCAAGCGTTATCCGGATTTATTGGGTTTAAAGGGTGCGTAGGCGGCCTGTTAAGTCAGAGGTGAAAGGTTGCGGCTTAACCGCAGAAATGCCTTTGATACTGGCGGGCTTGAATAAAGTTGAGGTAGGCGGAATGTGGCAAGTAGCGGTGAAATGCATAGAGATGCCACAGAACACCGATTGCGAAGGCAGCTTACTAAGCTTTGATTGACGCTGAGGCACGAAAGCGTGGGGATCAAACAGGATTAGATACCCTGGTAGTCCACGCAGTAAACGATGAGAACTAGCTGTTGGCGATAGAATGTCAGCGGCACAGCGAAAGCGTTAAGTTCTCCACCTGGGGAGTACGACCGCAAGGTTGAAACTCAAAGGAATTGACGGGGGCCCGCACAAGCGGAGGAGCATGTGGTTTAATTCGATGATACGCGAGGAACCTTACCTGGGCTTGAAAGTGAGTGACCGGCGCTGAAAGGCGCCCTCCCTTCGGGGCACAAAACTAGGTGCTGCATGGCTGTCGTCAGCTCGTGCCGTGAGGTGTTGGGTTAAGTCCCGCAACGAGCGCAACCCCTATCATCAGTTGCCAGCAGGTAAAGCTGGGGACTCTGGTGAGACTGCCTGCGCAAGCAGTGAGGAAGGAGGGGACGACGTCAAGTCATCATGGCCCTTACGTCCAGGGCTACACACGTGCTACAATGGTAGCTACAGAGGGCAGCGACCTTGCAAAAGGGAGCCAATCTCAAAAAGGCTATCACAGTTCGGATTGAGGTCTGCAACTCGACCTCATGAAGTTGGATTCGCTAGTAATCGCGTATCAGCAATGACGCGGTGAATACGTTCCCGGGCCTTGTACACACCGCCCGTCAAGCCATGGGAGCCGGGGGTACCTGAAGGCCGTTGCCGCAAGGAGCGGCTAAGGGTAAAACTGGTGACTGGGGCTAAGTCGTAACAAGGTAGCCGTACCGGAAGGTGCGGCTGGAATACCTCCTTTCTGGAGGGAAGCCCTCCCAAGCAAGCAGGAACTGCTGCCTTTCAAGATCATTTTAAAGAAACGAGACAGGAGAAACCTGTTAAATGTTGCCGCTACCCTTTTGGGGGGCGGAAGCACATTCAACAGAGTCCCGTAGCTCAGTTGGTTAGAGCACTACACTGATAATGTAGGGGTCAGCAGTTCAAGTCTGCTCGGGACTACTTATCAGTTGCTTTGCAACAGTTCAAGGTTTCAGGGTTGCTGCGCAACCGATCAAGGTTTCAGGGTTGCCTTGGCAACCGTTCAAAGTTCAAAGATGAATCTTAAACATTGAACTTTAAACCTTAAACGTTGAACTAACTACGGGGAATTAGCTCAGCTGGCTAGAGCACCTGCCTTGCACGCAGGGGGTCAACGGTTCGAATCCGTTATTCTCCACGATTCAGGGTTTCCTTTATCAGGCCGGGGTGACGAGCCCCGCCAACAGAGAAGGAAACAAACTGAAGAAAAGTTCTTTGACATACTGGAAGAAGTTGTTAAAACAAGAGTACGACGATCATCGGCGTGCTGTCTGCAGGCGATGGGCCCTTACGGGGGTATTCATCCGGCACGACGGCGCGTACGAGCGAAAGAAACGCTCATCGTACGAGCAAAAGCGTACGATGAGAGTCCGCAGCTGCTATCCTTAGCGGCGGCGGACATAAAGAAAGTAAGGAAGGGCGCAGGGTGGATGCCTTGGCTCTCAGAGGCGATGAAGGACGTGATAAGCTGCGAAAAGCCGCGGGGATCGGCACATACGAATTGATCCGCGGATATCCGAATGGGGCAACCTATCTGGCTGAAGGCCAGATGTCTGCAGGCCTTGAGCCTGTGGAAGCAAACCTGCTGAACTGAAACATCTAAGTAGGCAGAGGAGGAGAAAACAATAGTGATTCCGTAAGTAGTGGCGAGCGAACGCGGATTAGCCCAAACCATGCGTGTTACGGCACGCACGGGGTTGTAGGACCTGCATAATTACTTCGGCATGAACCTGAAAGGTCTGGGAAGGCCTGCCATAGAGCGTGAGAGCCGTGTAAGGGTAAATAAAGAAGTAAGGCGGGTATCCTGAGTAGGACGGGGTAGGAGAAGCCCTGTTTGAACCGGCCGGCACCATCCGGTAAGGCTAAATACTCCTGAGAGACCGATAGTGAACCAGTACCGTGAGGGAAAGGTGAAAAGCACCCCGCACAGGGGAGTGAAATAGAACCTGAAACCCTGCGCTTACAAGCGGTCGGAGTCCCGCCGTTCTTCGGAACGGAAGGGGATGACGGCGTGCCTTTTGCATAATGAGCCTACGAGTTGATCTTCACTGGCAAGGTTAAGCCCCAGGAAGGGGCGCAGCCGAAGCGAAAGCGAGTCTGAACAGGGCGCATAGTCAGTGGAGTCAGACGCGAAACCTTGTGATCTACCCTTGAGCAGGATGAAGTGGCCGTAACAGGTCATGGAGGTCCGAACCAGTATGCGTTGAAAAGCATTTGGATGACTTGAGGGTAGGGGTGAAAGGCCAATCAAACTGGGAAATAGCTCGTACTCCCCGAAATGTTTTTAGGAACAGCGTGATGGTAAAATGACCCGGAGGTAGAGCTACTAATTGGATGCGGGGGAGTCACATCCTACCAAATCCAGCTAAACTCCGAATGCCGGGTACATGTACATTGCAGTGAGGCCTGGGGTGCTAAGGTCCCGGGCCGAGAGGGAAAGAACCCAGACCAACAGCTAAGGTCCCCAAATGTGCGCTAAGTTGAACTAACGAGGTCCGGTTGCAGAGACAGCTAGGATGTTGGCTTGGAAGCAGCCATTCATTTAAAGAGTGCGTAACAGCTCACTAGTCGAGCGACCGGGCATGGATAATAAACGGGCATCAAGCGCGCTACCGAAGCTTTGGTTTCAGAATTTATTCTGAAAGGTAGGGGAGCATTCCAATCGCAGTGAAGGTATTCCGTAAGGGATGCTGGAGGGATTGGAAAAGCAAATGTAGGCATAAGTAACGATAAGGCGGGTGAGAAACCCGCCCACCGAAAGGATAAGGTTTCCTGATCAACGCTAATCGGATCAGGGTTAGTCGGGACCTAAGGAGTCCCCCGCGCCTAGCGGGGCCATCCGATGGAAAATCGGTTAATATTCCGATACGATCAATGGGTGCGACGAGGCGACGCAGGAGTGACACCGCCGCCGGCTGACGGAATAGCCGGTTAAAGGGAGGTAGGTATAGGCCGGGGAGGCAAATCCCCCTGGTTTGCCGAGACCTGATAGTACCACAAAGCTTCGGCTGCGTGGATAGTGCGGGTAATCAGACTGCCGAGAAAACCCTCTAAGCATCAGCCCATTGATCCTCGTACCGCAAACCGACACAGGTATCCGGGGAGAGAATCCTAAGGTGCTCGAGTGAGTCGTGGCTAAGGAACTCGGCAAAATGGCCCTGTAACTTCGGGAGAAGGGGCCCCCCGTAGCAATACGGGGGCGCAGTGAAACGGCCCAGGCGACTGTTTAGCAAAAACACATGGCTGTGCCAAATCGTAAGATGAGGTATACGGCCTGACACCTGCCCGGTGCCGGAAGGTTAAGAGGGGATGTTAGTCCAGTAATGGGCGAAGCATTGAATCGAAGCCCCGGTAAACGGCGGCCGTAACTATAACGGTCCTAAGGTAGCGAAATTCCTTGTCGGGTAAGTTCCGACCTGCACGAATGGTGTAACGATCTGGGCACTGTCTCAGCCACGAGCTCGGTGAAATTGAAGTAACGGTGAAGATGCCGTTTACCCGCAACGGGACGGAAAGACCCCATGAACCTTCACTACAACTTCGCATTGATATCGGCTACAGGATGTGTAGGATAGGTGGGAGACTATGAAGCGGGGTCGCAAGGCTCTGTGGAGTCACCCTTGAAATACCACCCTTTCTGTAGCTGGTGTCTAACCCGTTATACGGGGAGAGTGCGTGGTGGGTAGTTTGACTGGGGTGGTCGCCTCCAAAAAAGTAACGGAGGCTTTCAAAGGTTCCCTCAGCACGCTTGGTAACCGTGCGTGGAGTGCAATAGCAAAAGGGAGCTTGACTGTGAGACCGACAAGTCGAACAGGGTCGAAAGACGGATATAGTGATCCGGTGGTTCTGTATGGAAGGGCCATCGCTCAAAGGATAAAAGGTACTCTGGGGATAACAGGCTGATCTCCCCCAAGAGCTCATATCGACGGGGAGGTTTGGCACCTCGATGTCGGCTCGTCACATCCTGGGGCTGGAGAAGGTCCCAAGGGTTGGGCTGTTCGCCCATTAAAGTGGCACGCGAGCTGGGTTCAGAACGTCGCGAGACAGTTCGGTCCCTATCTGTTGTGGGCGTAGGAAGCTTGAGTGGAGCTGACCTTAGTACGAGAGGACCGGGTTGGACTGGCCGCTGGTGTACCAGTTGTTCTGCCAAGGGCACGGCTGGGTAGCTACGCCGGGAAGAGATAAGCGCTGAAAGCATCTAAGTGCGAAACTCGCCACAAGATGAGGCTTCCCTTGAGGGACGTCGAAGACGACGACGTAGATAGGCTGCAGGTCTACAGGTGGTAACATCAAAGCCGAGCAGTACTAATTACCCGATGGCTTTCTTTAAGAAGGAAGACCGACGCCAGGGAATGATGGTCGCACACTGAGTTGAACAACTTCTTCCGGTACATGTCAAGATATTTGAACAGTTTATAGTTCAGCGTTGAAAGTTTATAGTTGGTGCCTGGCAGGCGCTGGGCACTAAAAACTGGAAACTACCAACTACAAACTAAAAAAATTCAGGTGCCTACAGCGGCGGTGTCCACCTCTTCCCATCCCGAACAGAGAAGTTAAGCCCGCCTGCGCCGATGGTACTGCGGTAACACGTGGGAGAGTAGGTCGGTGCCGGATATTATTGAAGAAAGGCTGTTGCTGCAAAGGCAACAGCCTTTTCTTGTTTATAGCGCCCTATAGCCCGCCGCTGCCAGGGCGGGGCCGGGCACCAGCCATTGCCACGGGCCGCCACCATCCCACTGCCGCCGAACCCCGGCCTACTAATCAGCCAATCAACCGGCCAACCCCTGGCCTGCTAACCCGACCATCCCAACGGCCCATTGCCAACGGCCTACCCCCCGCCGGCGCCGCTCACCGGCCAACCCCTGGCCTGCTAACCCGACCAACCCAACGGCCCATTGCCAACGGCCTACCGCCGCCGGCGATGCGCAGTCGCTGCGATCCGGCCCGCGCATTTTTTTAGTTAACTATTTTAAGATAACTAAATTGAAAAGTATTTCACTAACTTCGCAAACGCGGAGGCGCCGGTTTGTTTGAGCCTGGTATTAAATTACTTGTAGTTTTTTTTCTATAAAGAGCCGGTGAAAATGTTTTTTGTCATAGTTTTTGCTTGTTATTCGGCGATTAAGTGAGATGGGCGAGTTGGAGATTGCTATTTTTAAGTAAATATAACGACTTTGCTAAAGAAATTACGTACCACTCCCAGGTGGATCATCTTTGTAATAGATGTATCCCTTTGTGCAGCTTCTGTACTGCTTTCTTTTCTGCTGAGATTTAACTTTAACCTTACGGATATCCGGCCGGAGTGGTTTTCCAGCGCTATTCAGGTAATTCTGCCGGTCAACATTGTTCTCTTCCTGTTGTTTCGCACCTACGCAGGCATCGTGAGATATACCGGGATCCAGGACGCTATCCGGATACTGCGAGTAACGACCCTTGCCACGATCCTTCTGTTTGTCGCCAACGGCATTTATGCCTATAACAAACTGGATGGGAACCTGATACCGTATTCTATCATTGTTATACACTTTCTCTGCAGCTCCCTTTTACTGATTTCTTACCGGACCTTGATCAAGCAGGTGTTTGATTACTTTCAGCATCAAAATATTACCAAACGTAAAGCACTCATTTTCGGCGCAGGCCGATCCGGTTTGATTTCAAAACGGGTGATCAATAATGACGACCGCCTGGGTTTAAAAGTAGTGGGATTTCTGGACGATGATCCGGTAAAGGCGCAAAAGAAAATGGACGGCCTGCCCATTTTAAGTACCCGTTTTGACCGCCTGGAGCGCATTATCGAAAAACATAAGATTGAACAGATCATTATCTCCTCTCAAAAAATAAGTCCCGAACGTAAGGTGGAATTTGTGGATTGGTGCCTTTCGCATAATCTGAAGGTGCTGGTCGTGCCTCCTCCTGAACAATGGATAAACGGCCGGCTTAAAACAGCCCAGATTAGGGACGTAAAAATTGAGGAACTGCTTGAGCGTGAAGCCATTGTGATCCACAACGAGTCCATTGAAAATCAGCTAAAGGATCAGTGTTTGCTGGTAACGGGTGCCGCCGGGTCCATTGGAAGTGAGATAGTGCGTCAGGTGGCAAGATATAAACCCAAAAGGATCGTCCTTTGTGATCAGGCTGAAACGCCGCTGAATTCGCTGGAGCTTGAGTTAAGGGAGGAATTCCGCCAGGTGAATTTTGAATCTTTTGTTGCGGACGTCCGGGACAAGAACAGGTTGACCTGTCTTTTTGAGAAATTTCGACCCCAATTTGTTTATCACGCCGCGGCTTACAAGCATGTTCCCATTATGGAACATCATCCTTCCGAGGCAATTCTTACCAATGTACTGGGTACCAAGAATGTAGCGGATCTTGCAGTACAATACGGCCTTGAGAAATTTGTAATGATCTCAACGGATAAGGCTGTGAACCCTACGAATGTCATGGGCGCCTCGAAGCGGATAGCGGAAATTTACATTCAGGGACTGAACAAATACGCGGGCGAGCATTCTTTTAACGCTGGCCTGAACAAAGAACTTAGTAACGGCATTGATAAGAAAGTGTTGATCGATCCCATCATTTCAACACGATTCATCACTACCAGGTTTGGGAATGTGCTGGGTTCCAATGGGTCGGTGATCCCCTTATTTAAGGCACAGCTGGAAAAAGGCGGCCCTCTCACGGTCACCCATCCGGAAATTACGCGGTATTTTATGACCATCCCGGAAGCCTGTCAGCTGGTTTTGGAAGCTGGGTCCATGGGCAATGGCGGAGAGATCTTCGTTTTTGATATGGGGGACTCGGTAAAGATCGTTGATCTGGCGAAGAAAATGATCCGCCTGGCCGGGTTTACCCCTGACAAGGACATTAAAATTGAGTTTACCGGTCTTCGCCCCGGAGAGAAACTCTATGAGGAATTACTGAATAACAAGGAAAACTCCCTGCCTACCTACAACGAAAAGATTATGATCGCTACGGTCAGGGAATACGATTTTGAAACGATTTCCAAGCAGATCGATTCGCTTATCGCCGCCGCCGCGAACCAGGGGCCGGAGAAGGCAGTAGTGGCGAAGATGAAAAAAATCCTTCCGGAATTCATCAGCAATAATTCTGTTTACGAACAGCTGGATAAGGAATTTGATCTAATCCCCTGATTGCGGGCGCTTTCTTTTTTATATTCCTTCTGGTTTTTTAACTTTTATTTTCTACTTTTGAAGTGTCTTTCTATTTGACATAATTAAACATATACTCTTTGATTGGCGAAGTATCTCTTATTTCGGCTGTAATATTGGCTATGGCTATTGCATGGTTTGCAATTCCTCCAATAATCAGGGTTGCGAGGATAAAGAAGCTCTATGACGAACCTATTGAGCTTAGGAAGATCCATAAAAGAAGAATACCCAGTTTAGGGGGTATTGGCATCTTTACTTCATTCCTCATTACCTGTGGCCTTTTTATGTCTCCGCAGGCACCTTACGCCAATTACCTGCTTGCCAGCGGCGTGATCATATTTACGATCGGACTTAAGGACGATCTGGTGGGCATGGACCCGTACAAGAAGTTTGCAGCGCAGATACTGGCGGCATTTATTATCGCGTACCTGGCCGATATACGGATCACCAGTTTTTATGGAATGCTCGGCATATATGACATTTCAAAGGAATTAAGCTATGCCGTTTCTATACTTTTCATTGTATTTACGACGAACGCTTTTAACCTTATTGACGGGATTGACGGACTGGCAGGAAGTATCGGGATCATCGTTTGCAGTACCTTTGGAATTGTCTTCTACCAGATGGGGGATACGGGTTTCGCACTGATCGCGTTTGCGCTGATCGGCGCTATCCTTGGATTTATGCGTTTTAACGTTTCCCCCGCAAAGATCTTTATGGGCGATTCCGGTTCTTATACGATCGGATTCGTCATTGCCACCCTTGCTATCCTGTTCGTGGAGTTGAATAAATATGACCTGACCGTTAATCCGCAACCCTTCGTGAAGTCGGTTCCGGCGGTGGCGCTGGGAGTACTTATTATCCCTATTTTTGATACCATCCGGGTGTTTTTTATGCGGATTGTAAAGGGGACGTCTCCTTTTATTGCAGACCGGAACCATTTGCATCACCGGCTTATCGATATAGGCTTGTCGCATACGCAGGCTACTTTAGCGCTTTCAGGTGTTAACATCTTTTTTGTATTGCTTGCGTTTCAGCTTCAGTATATAGGAACTCTTGAGCTGGTGATCATTGTATTGCTGCTTGCACAATCAATCAACGTAGCCCTCTGGTTATACGATATACGGGTAAGGAAAATCGCGAGAAAGACCCTGGATTTGCCGGAAATAACGCCGTTCAGAAAAGCCGAATATGAAAATGCTGCGGAAAGGAAGACCTTTGTGGAAGAGTTATTGAATAACTAAGGAAAAACTGAGCGTATGCGATTATTCTATTTCCTGGCTTCCTGGCTCGTTCTGGCCACTTTCTCCCTGTCTGCCTTTTCTCAGCTACTCCCCTTATCACACGAACTTGAATCCGCTCACGGCCGGACGATCTATAGCCTGGGGAATAAGTTCCACAGTTCTGTGCATTCCTATTTTCAGGATGAAATAGATACGCTTGGGGGAAGCCGCGCTGATTCGCTTTCTCCCCTTTTTAATAACAGGGAAACGTTCCTCTACAGGAAGCTTTTTACCGAACACCTGATCCAGATCGACAAGCCGGATTATTCACTTTATCTGGACTTTCTTCCCGATTTCCAGATTGGGAGAGAGTTTTCCGGTGATAAGACAACCTGGCTGAATACCCGTGGGCTGTCCCTGCAGGGAAGGATAGGTGAGGAAGTATATTTCTATACGGATTTCTATGAGAACCAGGCTGCCCTTCCGGGCTACCTGGACGAATTTGCCCGCGAAGCATCAATTCTTCCCGGGCAAGGCAAGCATAAACCTTATAATGGGGGGAAGGCATTTGACTGGGCCTACGCTCAGGGTTTTGTTTCCTATAGCCCGTCCTCGCATTTTAATTTCCAACTGGGCAATAGTAAGCAATTCATAGGTGATGGCTATCGTTCCATGCTGCTTTCGGATGTAGGTTTCAATTATCCTTCGCTGAAAGTCACCACATCGCTGGGCCCCCTCCGTTATATGATCATGTGGGCGCAGTTCCAGGACCTGCAGGCGCCGGAAGTTGCCTTCGAGCAAGGGCACCGGAAGAAATGGGGGGTAATTCATTACCTGGACTGGAATATTTCCAATCGTGTGAGCCTGGGGCTTTTTGAATCAATCATGTGGCAAAACGCTGATTCTACCGGGAAGCGGGGCTTTGACGTGAAATACCTGAATCCGATCATCTTTTTCCGGCCTGTTGAATATTCCGGGGGAATTCCCCTGATAATGCGCTGATTGGGATGAACATCAAGGTAGAGCCTTTTGACAAGGCGGCAATATACGGCCAGCTTTCCCTTGACGAGTTCAAATTTAAAGAAGTATTCGGCGGCGACGGATGGTGGGCGAATAAATACGGCATCCAGCTGGGTTTCAAGACCTTCGATCTCTTTCGCGTGAAGGACCTGAACTGGCTGCTGGAATTCAATACCGTAAGGCCTTATACGTATTCCCAGCGGGATCCGCTTATCAACTACGCGCATTATAACCAGCCGCTTGGGCATCCCCAGGGAGCCAACTTCAGGGAATTGCTTTCCATTGCTTCCTTTAGCATGGACCGGTGGCGTTTTCGGGGCCAGCTGGTGTATAGCCAATACGGACTGGATCCCGCCGATAGCCTTAATTATGGCAAGGATATTTATAAGTCGTACGAGACAAGGGTCAGTGATTACGGTAATCACACGGTTCAGGGGGAAAAGACGAACCTGTATTATGGAAACCTGCAGGTAGCTTACCTGTTAAATCCCAAAAACAATCTGCGCCTGCAAACCGGGCTTACCGTCCGGCGGGAGTCAGGACAGAATCAAACCTGGTTCAGCTTTGGCCTGAGCAGTTCGTTCCGGAATTTATATTACGATTTTTAGCAAGCCTTTCCGCTAGCAGATGCTCAATCCCGTGGTGTTTCTATGAGGTTACGCTCCTGTGCCCGCCAGTTATTCTGCATTGCAACAGTTTCCTATATGTAATAATTCCCATATGCAGCAGTTTGTGGGAGCAGCAGTCTGTGGGAGCAGTTGCTTTCACGAAGTGGTCAGCTGGTTAGCAGTTGCTTCAGGAAGCGATCAGCCGGTTGGAAGCGGAAGAGCCTGAAAAGAGCGCTTTCGCGGTTTTCGCGATACCGGCCGCGTCGTAGTGGCATTCTTCATACAGCTCAGCCTGCTCTCCGTGTTCTACTACTTTGTCGGGAATTCCCAGGCGAACTACCTGTGCCTGGTAGTTATGATCAGCCATGAATTCAAGGATCGCGCTGCCCATGCCTCCCATAATACAGCCGTCTTCTACGGTGACGACCTTTTTAAATTCCTTAAAAACCTCATGCAGCAGCGTCTCGTCAAGCGGCTTGACAAAGCGCATATCGTAATGCGCCGGCCGGATACCTTCCTGTTCAAGCAGGCCGATAGCTTCTCCGGCAAAGTTTCCTACGTGGCCGATGGAAAGAATAGCCACCTCGTCTCCGTCTGAAATTTTTCGGCCTTTCCCGACTGCAATTTCCTTCAGCGGCTTCTGCCAATCCGCCATAACACCTTTACCACGGGGATAGCGGATAACGAAAGGTCCTTTGACCTGGTCCAGCTGCGCCGTATACATAAGGTTTCTTAATTCTTCTTCATTCATTGGAGCCGCTACGATCATGTTGGGAATGCAGCGCATATAGGCCAGGTCGTAGGCGCCGTGGTGGGTGGCTCCGTCGGCTCCCGCTATGCCGGCCCGGTCCAGGCAGAATACTACCTTTAGGTTCTGAACAGCTACGTCATGGATCACCTGATCGTAGGCACGCTGCATGAACGTGGAATAGATATTACAAAAAGGCACCAGGCCCCTGGTTGCAAGGCCAGCCGAAAAGGTAACTGCATGTTGCTCCGCAATACCTACGTCAAAGGCGCGGTCGGGAAATGCATTCATCATGATATTCATGGAACTGCCGCTAGGCATGGCAGGAGTAATGCCCATGATTTTCGGGTTCTGTTGAGCGAGTTCTACCAGGGTATGGCCAAAAACGTCCTGGTATTTAGGTGCCTGGGCTTTGGGGGCAGCTGACTTTTTTATTTCGCCGGTAATCTTGTCGAAAAGCCCCGGCGCATGCCATTTGGTCTGGTCTCTTTCAGCAAGAGGATAACCCTTTCCCTTTACGGTAATGCAATGCAATAATTTTGGTCCTGGAATATGCTGCAGATCGCTTAACACTTTTACCAGGTGCTTTACGTCATGCCCGTCAATAGGCCCGAAATACCGGAATTTCAGCGCTTCGAAAAAATTGCTTTTCCGGAGGAGCGTTCCCTTAATGGATTTCTCCACTTTTTTTACGATCTCCCTGGCATTCGGCCCGAATTTACTGATAGGCCCCAGCAATCTCCAGATGTCTTTCTTTAACTGGTTATAGGTCTTGGAAGTAGCTATGTCGGTAAGGTATTCCTTCAACGCCCCCACATTGGGGTCAATGGACATGCAGTTATCGTTGAGAATCACCAGGAGATTTGAATCCTCTACACCGGCGTGATTCAGGGCCTCAAAGGAAAGCCCCGCTGTCAATGCCCCGTCGCCGATCACGGCAATATGCTGCCGCTGTTCCTCATTTTTATAATGGGAAGCCACGGCCATGCCGAGCGCAGCGGAAATGGAGGTGGAAGAATGCCCCACCCCAAAGGTGTCATACGGGCTTTCATCCCGTTTAGGGAAACCGCTGATGCCCTTGTACATCCGGTTAGTGTAGAACGTGTCCCTTCTTCCCGTAAGGATCTTATGGCCATAAGCCTGATGGCCCACGTCCCAGACCAGTTGATCATAAGGAGTGTTAAAGACATAATGCAGCGCAACGGTCAGTTCCACTACTCCCAGGCTCGCCGCGAAATGCCCGCCGTTCACCGAGACTATGTCAATTATAAACTGCCGGAGTTCCTTGCATAGTTCGGGAAGATCGGTTTCATTTAATTTTTTCAGATCTTCCGGAGAATCTATTTGCTGAAGTAATTTTCCGGCATCTACTTTTTGAGAAGACATAAAATCTATCCTGCTAATCTTACAACATTGTAGCGCCTGCAAAGATATAAATCATAAATTTGCCTGGCGCATGCTTTTTTAAATATAGGAAATTTGAGCTTCGAAATAAAACTTGCCCAGTTTGAGGGTCCCTTTGACCTGTTGCTTTTCTTTATTGAACGGGACGAGCTGGATATTCATGATATTCCTATTGCCGGGATCACGCGGGACTTCCTGGATTATATTCACCGAATGCAGACGCTTAATATTGAACTGGCCAGCGAATTCATTCTGGTGGCAGCCACGCTCATGCGGATCAAGGCAAAAATGCTGCTGCCAAGGCCGGAACTGGACGAAGAAGGGAACGAGATCGATCCCCGGCAAGACCTGGTCCAGATGCTGCTTGAATATAAAAAATATAAATCCGTATTGCCTTATTTCCAGCAGCTGGAAGAGGAACGGCTTCAGCAGGAAAGAAGGGGAAATATCGCAAAAGAGCTGTCCGTCATAGGCAAGCAAACTGCTCCCGGCGAAGAATTAAGCACGCTTGACCTTTATAAGCTGCTAAAAGTTTATGAGCGGGTACTTAAACGTTACCAGAATGAAAGTGCGGAGGTGGTCCATACAGTTACCCAATACCCCTATAACATTCAGGATCAGAAAGAAATTATTCTGAACACGCTTACAGCTGCGGGGAAAATGAATTTTGAAGACATACTGCTGCTGAGCCGGGATAAAGTGCAGCTGGTATATAACTTCCTGGCGCTCCTGGAAATGATCCAGCAGCAGCTGGTCCTGATCAGTTTAGGGCTGGGTTATAATAACTTCCGGCTGAGTCTGAATAAGAACGGCCCGGAATAAGGCGCCGGCCTGAAAAGGACGAAACCGGAATAAGAACGAAGCCTGTATGCAATAAAAAGCATGCTGGAATGCAAATCTGGCTCAAATAAGAAGCCAATGGAGTCCTTGCTAAAAGAATTTTCCGAGCAAGCTGGAAATGTCCGGTTGATTATCGCCGGAGCCGCCTTTCCTTCCTCCGCCGAACATACCGCCCAGTTTGCCAAGTAAACCGCCGCCCTGTCCGTTTCCGCTCATTAATCCTCCGAGCAAACCGCCGATATCTATTCCCCGGCTTTGGGCATCCTGCACTTTCCCGTTCAGCATATTCATGATCATGGGGATCACCTTTCCTGCAATGTTTTGCGCCATCTCAGGAGAAAGGCCTAGACGCGATATCAAATTTTCGGCGACCTGCGGTACCAGGTTATTCACCGCCGGGCTGGATGCGTCCGTATCATTGCCGGACAGCAATTCCTGCAAACCTGAATAATCCCCGCTCCGGGCCTGCCCTAAGAGCGAATTAATAACGGTATCCCCGCTTACCTCTGCGATTTGTTCGGCATGTGCGTTGTCGACTTCCGGATCATCGATCAGGGAGGGGATAAGCTGGCCCTTAGCCTGCTCCAGTAATTTTTCAAGCATCTTAGTGTGTTTAATATGGTGGCCTAATTGGCTTACTAAATCTAATGAACTCCGGGCTTAAATCAAAATACGCTCCGCTTGTCTGTCCGCGGGATGACCAATACCGGCCTAAGGCTGCATATCGAATAAGTGCCGTTCAGCGTGATAGGAAGAGCGGACCATCGGGCCACTTTCCACGTAACGAAATCCTTTGCCGAGGCCGGCTTCCTTATATTTAGCGAACTGGTCGGGATGAATGTATTCAATTACCGGGTGGTGCTTTTGCGTAGGCTGCAGGTACTGGCCCAGTGTAAGGATATGGACGCCCGCTTCCAGCAGGTGATCCATTGCCTCCAGTACTTCAGCTTCGGTTTCCCCAAGGCCCAGCATAATCCCTGTTTTGGTGCGCATGCCTGCCTGGCTGATCCTCCGGAGGCATTCCAGGCTCCGTTCATACTTAGCCTGGATCCGTACTTCCCGCGTAAGTCGTTGTACGGTTTCCACATTATGCGATACCACTTCCGGCGCTTCTTCAAGTACATGCTCCAGGTTGGCCCATATTCCTTTAAAGTCAGGAATCAGGGTTTCCAAAGTAGTTTCGGGCGATTTGCGCCTGACGGCCCGAATGGTTTCGGCCCAAATGATGGACCCGCCGTCTTTCAGGTCGTCCCTGTCAACAGAAGTGATGACGCAATGTTTTACTCCCATTAACTGCACGGACGAAGCTACCCGTTCGGGTTCATCGTAATCCACAGCAAGAGGCCTGCCGGTAGCCACCGCGCAAAAAGAGCAGGAGCGGGTACATATATTTCCCAGGATCATGAATGTTGCGGTTCCTGCACCCCAGCATTCTCCCATATTAGGGCAATTTCCGCTTTCGCAGATTGTATGCAGCTTATAATTATCAACCAGGGAACGCACATGGGCGTACTCTTTGCCGGTAGGCAATTTTACGCGCAGCCAATCGGGCTTTCTTTTCCTGGGTTCAGCCGGAATTACAGGTAGTTCGATCATAGAATGAAATTCGTATGAAATATAACGGAATTACCTTTGTGAATGTTTGAGTTTACCGTTCCGGAAGGTGGGGCATTTTTCGCCTGCCGCGCATGAACCAAGGAGGGCTCCGGCAAGAAAAAGCCCGATGAAAAATAAGGCGATCTTCTTCATGAATGCTATCTCTTTTTTACGAAGATAGTGATTTTTTACAATTCAGGATAAGCGCCTGGCAAGGGCCGCCATTTTTATGGCCGTTACGGCCGCTTCATCGCCCTTGTTCCCATGCTTCCCGCCGGCCCGGTCAAGCGCCTGCTGCATGGTATTGGGTGTAAGTACGCCAAAAACAAAGGATTTGCTATATTTTACTGATAGTTCGGTAAGTCCGGCCGCCACCGCCTGGCAAATAAAGTCAAAATGCCGGGTCTCTCCCTGGATAACGCACCCAAGGCATATTACCGCGTCATAATTTCCTTTTTCCGCCAGCATTGCGGCGCCTGCCGTAAGCTCGAAACTTCCGGGTACATTAATACGTGTAATGGCCTCTTTTTCTGCGCCATGTCCGAGCAGGGTTTGGAAAGCGCCTTCGTACAAGCTTTCTGTAATTTCCTTGTTCCATTCAGCTACCACGATCCCGAATCGGAACCCTTTAGCCGGGGGGATGGTTGTATCCGAAAAATCTGAAAGGTTTTTATAAATAGAGGACATATGCTATTCAGGGCTTACAAAATACCAGGGAAGCTAAACACCTTCCTTACTCATTTCCCGAAGGGGCTTTTTGCTCCAGTTTTGCAATATATGCGTCTATATTCTGGGTCTGGGCAAATTGCCAGTACTCCGTTTTGATCGTCTTGTAGGTTTTAACCGCCTCAGGAACATTATTGGTTGCCTCGTATACCAAAGCCAGTTTCATCAGGTAAAGGGGAGAGGTAAAACTGTTAGGATTGGTAGTGGCGGCCTCGCGGTATTTGCTGATAGCTTTGTCGTATTGCTTCAATTCGCTATAAGCGTCGCCGAGAAGCCCGATGGCTTCCACCCTGGTGATCTCGTCCTTCGCGCTGTAATGCTCCAGGTATTCAATGGCCTCCTGGAATTTTCCCTGCTGCAGGTAAATAACGCCCGTATAATAATTCGCCAGGTTGGCTGAGCGGGTACCATCGTATTCCTCGATAATGGTAAGAAAGCCTTTGTAATTGCCATCTCCATTCAAAGCCTTATCGAGCGAATCGCTCCTGAAGAATTCCTGTGCCTTGAACATATCATTCACGGCTTCCTGTTCACGCGGGGCCAGGTAAAATTTTGTATAGCCAATATATAACAACACCAGTATTACTACGGAACCGGCGATAATGAGCAGGCTTTTCTTATTCTCGTTCACAAAACTTTCCGCCCTGCCATATTTGTCGTTCAGCATCATCCCGGTACTTACTGATTCCTGGTTTCTTGTCTTAGACATGCCTGTTTTACTAAATTAAGGTGCAAAAATACAGTTTTACTCGTTAGTATCAAGCAATTTTTCCCAACTTTGAACAATGTATCTGGAAAAGCTCCAACTACTTAACTTTAAAAATTACACGGACGCCGAACTGGAGTTTTCCCCTTCTGTCAATTGCTTTGCGGGGAATAATGGCGCGGGGAAGACTAACCTGCTTGATGGAATTCATTACCTTTCCCTCTGTAAGAGCTATTTTAATCCCATAGACAGCCAACAGATCAGGTACGGACAGGATCTTTTCGTGATCCAGGGGACGTTCAATAAAAATGAAGCGGAAGAGAAGGTCTATTGCGGCCTGAAGCGCAACCAGAAGAAGCAATTCAAGCGAAATAAAAAAGAATACCAGCGGCTGGCCGACCATATAGGTTTATTTCCCCTGGTAATGATCTCTCCCAACGACGGCGAACTGGTAACAGGAGGCAGCGAGGAAAGGCGTAAGTTCGTGGATAACGTTATCTCGCAGACCGATAACAGCTACCTTGATACCCTGATCCAATACAATAAAACCTTGTCAGGCAGAAATGCCCTGTTGCGTAGTGATGGAGCCGGTTACGACCCCGATCTGCTGGAGGTTTTTGACGAACAGCTCGTTCGATACGGGGAGATCATTTACCGGAAGCGAAGTGAATTCCTGGAGTTGTTTACCCGGCTTTTCCACACCCATTACGAATTCATCACCGGTAATGCGGAAAGCATCGCGCTGAAATATGAATCAGGCCTCAGCAGCACGGAATTTGCAGAGGGGCTCAGGCGGGCCCGGGAACGGGACTATCATCTCCAGCGAAGCACCTTTGGAATTCATAAAGATGATCTGGTTTTCAGTATTGAAGAACATCCGCTGAAAAAATTCGGGTCGCAGGGGCAGCAAAAGTCTTTCCTGATCGCATTAAAACTTGGCCAGTACAGCTATCTTTTTGAAAAAAAAGGCTTTAAACCTTTACTTTTGCTGGACGATATCTTTGACAAGCTGGACGGCCTCCGCATTAAACGATTAATGGAAATGGTGGTTAAAGATAACTTCGGGCAGCTCTTTCTGACCGATACCGACCCGGAGCGGCTGGAGAAACTGTTCGGAGAGATCGGCGTGCCTGCAAAAATATTCCGGATAGACGGCGGAACTATCCGCTAATTGCCGCATTAGTGCTGCGTTAAAGTGAAATGTGGTAAAATTGAAGCTCATTAGCACCGGAAGCCGGAAAAAAGAAAGCCGAAGCATGAAAAAAGGAAACGAACACAGCCTGAAGGAAGCAGTTGACCTGCTGCTGGAAACCTACAAGATCAAAGGGAAGTTCCAGGAAACGGCCATAGTAGCCCATTGGGAAGAGATTATGGGCAAAACAATTGCCAGCCGGACAACTGAACTGTTTATCAAAGACAAAAAGCTGTTTCTGAAACTTAATTCATCTGTCCTGCGAAACGAATTACAAATGGCCAGGCAAAAGATCATCGAGCTTTTAAATGACCGGGCCGGTTCCGAAATCATCCGGGAGGTTGTTTTTCTTTAGCGAAAAAACTTAGTTTTTAGTTTCCTCCTTGGTTGTAGTTTATAGTTTTAGTCTTTAGTTTCTAGTTTTTAGAAGTTACTGACGTTGAAGTTTAAAGTTCAAGGTCCAAAGTTCAAGGTTTAACAGTTTTTAGTTTTTAGTTAGTTTCTAGTTTTTGGAAGTTGCTGACGTTGAAGTTTAAAGTTCAAGGTTCAAAGTTCAAGGTTTAACAGTTTTTAGCTTTTAGAAGTGGTGCTTTGCAGCATTTTGCCGCACCGGGCTTGACGCTCAGAGCGTTTTGTTTGTTCGCGAAAATCATATTCGGACCGGTTCCCCTTGCCCCAAAAATGAGCTACAAACTAAAAGCTACAAACTAAAAGCTACAAACTACAAACTACAAACTATAAACTAAGGACTACAAACTACAAACTAAGGACTACAAACTAAAAACCGGCAAATAAAAATGGGCGAATTAAAAATTACAATTCGCGAAACCGGGAAAAAACTTAAACTTTTTCGAACTCCGAAAAGAAGAAGCTTCCTTCGATCTGTCCATTTTCATTGGAATCGGAGCCGTGAACGGCGTTTTCCTGGATGGAAGCAGCATATTTCCGCCGGATAGTGCCTTCTTCGGCCTTCTGGGGGTCAGTTGCGCCAATCAGCTTTCTGAAATCTTCTACGGCATTATCTTTTTCAAGGATGGCGGCTAGGATAGGGCCGGAAGACATAAAAGTAACCAGGTCCTGGTAAAAAGGTCGTTCCCGGTGAATATCGTAGAATTTTCCGGCCAGTTCCGGGCTTAGCCGGGTAAACTTTAAGGCCGTCACTTTAAAACCTGCCTGGATAATATCATGCAAAATAGCACCCAGATGCCCCGCTTTTACGGCATCAGGTTTGATCATGGTAAAAGTCTTATTGCTAATCATGTCGCAAAGATAAGCTTATAGGCATTTATTCGGGTGATTTTAATAACTTCGCAGGAATTTTTTATTATGGAATCGTATACCCTGCTGAAACCGGCACTTATGACGCCCCGGCGAATCGTGATCACTACGCATCACAAGCCCGACGGAGACGCCATGGGGTCGTCGCTGGCTTTATATCACTACCTTTTACAAAAAGGGCACACTGTGCATGTGATCACACCCAGCGATTATCCTTATTTTCTGCACTGGCTCCCGGGCAATGCCGAAGTAGTGGTATTTACCGCGCAGCAGCAAAAGGCAAAAGAGTTGGTAAAGGAAGCCGAACTTATTTTCTGCCTTGATTTTAACAATTTAAAACGCATTAACGAACTGGGGGAAGTGATTGCCGGTTCTTCTGCTCCAAAAGTATTGATTGACCATCATTTGGAGCCCGAGAACTTTGATCAATTCCGCCTTTGGAATTCCAAAGCCTGCGCCACGGCCGAACTGATCTATGAATTTATCACAGGACTGGGGGACAGCCCCCTGATCGACAAAGCCATTGCTACCTGTCTTTATACAGGGATCATGACCGATACGGGTTCCTTCCGCTTTCCCTCCACCACCGCGGCCGTTCACAGGATCATCGCCAGCCTCATTGACGCGGGAGCGGAAAATTCACGGATACATGAACTGATCTATGATACGTCATCCGAAAGCCGGCTTCGTTTCCTGGGATACTGTCTTTCAGAGAAACTGGAAGTGCTTCCTGCCTATCGCACGGGGCTCATTGCTGTTTCAAGGGAAGAGCTGGAGCGTTTTCAGGTAACAACGGGTGATACAGAAGGAATTGTAAACTATGCATTGTCAATTTATAACATTAAATTTGCGGCGTTAATTATAGACCGTTCTGAAGTGGTGAAATTATCCTTTCGTTCAAAAGGTGAATTTCCCGCCAATGAGATTGCGAAAAAATATTTTGAAGGAGGCGGGCACCGGAACGCTGCCGGGGGACAATCAAAGGACGCCCTGGACGAAGTCGTTAAAAAATTCAAATCAGTTTTAGAGGAATATAAAGAATTATTGAATCAGTAATATGAATAGTAAAATTACGTGTATACTTCTGGCGGCAGGATCCGTCATGGTGGGATGTGGAAAATCCGGTACAACCGATGATGGGTTGAGCTACAAAATACATACGAAGAACAACGGTAAGGAGATCAATGAAGGGGATTATGTGAAATTCCACCTGGTATACAAAACGGAGAATGATTCTGTTTTGCAGTCTTCCTATGACCGTGGAACACCCTTTGAGGCTTTGATTGACTCCATGAGTTTTCAGGGCGCTCCTACCTTCGAATATTTATACCATGCGCTGAAGATGATGACTTTGAAAGACAGCGCTACTTTCCATATGAAGTCCGACTCCCTTTTCAGCACCGATACCACCTTTACCCCCGGGATGGCCAAGCCTCCCCGCCCGCCTTTCATCAGGCCAGGCAGCAACGTAACCATGGTAGTAAAGGTAGAAGAAGTAAAGACCAAGGAAGAGATTGAACAGGAGCTGAAGGAAAAACGCGACAAACAAACAGGCCTGGAAGCCGATACCATCAACCAGTATATTGAAGAACATGACCTGGAGGTAAAGAAAACGCCTGCCGGCATCCAGTACCATATTTCAAATGAGACCGATGGCCCCCGGCCTACGTCCGGCGATACGGTGGTGGTTCATTATACCGGCACACTGCTGGACGGTACCAAGTTTGATTCGTCCTATGATCGCGGCGAACCTATTTCCTTCGCCCTGGTAAAAGGCGCGGTGATTGACGGATGGTATGAAGGTATTCCCTTGTTTAGAAAAGGCGAAAAGGGCATCCTGATCATTCCTTCGGCCTATGGCTACGGCGAATTCGGAAGCGGCCCCATTCCTTCGAACAGCCCGCTTGTATTTGAAGTAGAGCTGGTAGACATAAAACCAAAGAAATAATTTGCTGACCGATACGCATACTCATCTCTACCTCCCTGATTTCGACGGAATCAGGGAGGAGGTGATGAAGCGTGCATTCGAAGCCGGGGTGGAACGAATGTTCCTTCCGAATATTGACCCGGACTCCATTGATCCGCTCATCGGCCTCTGCCGGCAGTACCCGGAAAATTGTTTTCCAATGCTCGGCTTGCATCCGTGTTCGGTCAAAGCCGGTTTCCTTAAGGACCTTGAAAAAGTGGAGCGGGCAATTGAACAATATGGCTGCCTTGCCATCGGCGAAATTGGCATAGACCTGTACTGGGATACCTCCCTGCTAAAAGAACAAGAAGAAGCTTTCCGCATTCAGGTGAACTGGGCCATTGAACGGGATCTGCCGGTGGTGATCCATTCCCGGGAAAGCTTTAAGGAGATCTGCGGAGTACTGGAAGAAGAAAAGCACCCCCGCCTTCGCGGCATATTTCATTGTTTTACCGGTACTTATGAAGATGCCTGCCGGGCGATTGATATGGGCTTTTACCTGGGAATAGGCGGCGTAATTACCTTTAAGAAATCGGAACTGCCCCAGGTGCTTTCAAAGATCAGCCTTGACCACGTGGTACTGGAAACAGATTCGCCTTACCTGGCGCCGGCGCCCTACCGCGGAAAAAAAAATGAAAGCAGTTTCCTGGTACATATCGCGGCAAGGCTGGCTGACATTTACGATCTTCCCGAGCAGGAGATAGCCGCGCGGACCACCGCCAATTCCCGGCTAATATTCGGAATATGACCAGGATCCTGATTATTTATACCGGCGGAACAGTTGGCATGATGCAGGACGCCTCCAGTAAGACCCTGCGGCCCATCGGCTTCGAGGAAATTAAAAACAATTTTCCCGAACTGGAGCGACTGAACTACGAATGGGAAGTCCATACGTTCGATCCGCCCCTGGACTCTTCGAATATGAACCTGGAAGTCTGGGCGAAAATTGCCGGGATCATCGAGGAGAATTATCTACTGTACAGCGGTTTCGTGATCCTGCATGGCTCCGATACCATGGCCTTCACCGCCTCCGCCCTGAGTTTTATGCTGGAAAATCTGGCAAAGCCCGTGGTACTTACCGGCTCCCAGCTTCCTATCGGGGCCATCCGCACCGACGCCAGGGAGAATATCATTACGGCCATGGAAATTGCAGCAGACAGGACAGGAAACCAGGCAACTGTCCCCGAAGTAGGTATTTATTTCGATTACCAGCTTTTCAGGGGCAACAGGGCAAAGAAATACAATGCGGAGAAGTTTGAAGCCTTCTACTCCATGAACTACCCTGCCCTTGCCGAGGCCGGCGTTGCCATCAAATACAGGCACCAAAACATACTTTCTCCGCCCGAAAAACCATTGCGGGTACATAAGACCCTGAAACCCGATGTGGCAGTACTTAAAATATTCCCCGGCATTACCGAACGCACCGTCGAAGCCGTCCTGAACACCCCGGGCATCCGGGGCGTGGTCATGGAAACCTATGGAAGCGGGAATACGTTTACCGCCCCCTGGTTCATCAATTCCCTTACCAGGGCCATCCAGCGGGGGCTTCTCATCCTTGACATAACCCAATGCGACGGCGGCGCCGTAGAACTCGGCCGCTACGAAACCAGCAAACATCTCCTGGAAGCCGGCGTCACCAGCGGCTTTGACATGACTTTCGAGTCCGCCATCACAAAAATGATGTACCTTCTCTCTTTTGACCTTCCCGCGAAAGAACTCCGTAAATTACTGGAAACACCTTTGCGGGGAGAATTAACGGCTCCGGCTCGATAGTTTCAAATTAGTTCAAAGTTCAATTTAGTTCAAAGTTTCAGTTACTTCTGGGTTTTAGTTAGTCCCAAGTTTCAATTTGCTCAACGTTAAGAGATTATGGTGTTGGGTCCCGGGTTTTAAGCGCGGAAAGCCGTTATCTCGGAGGTTCTACTTTAACCCTGAAAAAGCCGTTAGCGAATCGCAAGGTATCGGGCAGGTAAAAGTTATAGACGGTGTCGTCACGGTGGTCTCTGATGTAAACAGCCTCAAACGTTCCGCTGATGTAGTTGCTTTCGGAATCTGCGATTTCTACTTCTATAAAATTCCCCGAGGCTGTATCCAGGTTAAAACGGCTATTGGGAACATCCCGGCCCAAGAGGGTAGAAAAGTGAGAAGAAGGCACTTGATCATCGTCCGTAGTCTCCAGAGGATACTTTCCGGTTTGAAAAGGATATTCGAGAAGATAATATTTTCTGTAAATGCTTTATTCTCGTCAGCAAGAAACCAACCTGCTATTTTTACTGTATCATCCATACCTGAATTGTATCGTCCGCTAGCCGGGGCCGCCCAACCTTTCCCATTTTGAACTCCTGTTATAATAGATTCTCCTGATATTCCCTGCCGCTCCTGATCACAACTATTAAAAGTCGTTAAAAAGGTCAATATGAGTACCATACGTAAGTTCTCCTTCATAGTATCTTACTCTTTAATCGGCTATTATCAATTTGGTGGTCTCTTTGGCATCACTAATTAGTTACCGGTAGTAATAAATGCCTCATTTAAACCCGATGTGCTGTGCCGGATGGAATAAACGTCCTTTTTTTGCGTTCTGTTTTTCAGCGTTTTTAGGCGTTCTCCCCTAAAGTTAAGCAAAAATATTTTATCGGTCCCTCCTCCTTCACTTCATAATGTAAAGTGGAATAATTCGCTGCAGGATTCAGATAACTGATCGCGATTCGCGTTTCAAAGGGTAATTGCTCTTCTTTTTTTGAGTTTGTACTTGTTAGGGTTGCGGCGGTAATTTTCAACGCTTTGTTGTCGATTGCGGGGCTTTGGAGAACTGCAGTTGAGGCCAAAGGTTTGGGCTTGGTGAAATTCCTCTTAACGTGATGGCAGCGGTGGCTCTTAATTTCCGGGCAACATCATTGAAGGATGTTGTTCCGGTGGCTACGCCTTTATATTGCAAGGCGGAATCCTCACAATGGCCAACATATTTCAGGCAATAGCAATGCCAAACCTTGAACCGTTGCGAAGCGATTATTTATGCAGAAACTTCCGACCCCGGACGATGATCTGGAAGCTGCGGCGTTTGAGGGAAATTGTGCGCTGCATGTTTTCCACCTCGTCTTTTTGGAGCCGGAGGGTCTGGAGAATATCGTCGTGGCTGATGACGCCGGTCAACTTGGTTTTGTCCGCGCGGGAGACCACTGGCAGGAGAGCCGGCTTTAACCTTGCCAGGATATCGACTGCTACGCGGAGGGTATTGTCTTCATAGACGGTCGCCGTCCGGGGATTTAAGATAGACGTAATAGGTGCGTTGGCATCGTTGTTTCCGTCGGTTATCGCATAGAGGTCAACCGTCCCAACCAGGCGTTGGTCGTGGTCTGTTACGGCAAAAGAGCGTTGTCTTTCGGTATTTATATTTTCTTTTTCCAGCCAGGAGCGGACTTCGCCGATGGTATTATCTGCGCTCAGCAGGCGGACAGCTTCCTTCACAATGTTTTTGACCAGGGTGCTGTCCAGGATATCGGGCGCATAGGAATGAGGGGTATGGACGCCTCTTCGGGCGATTTTTTCGGTCATGATGGTGTTTTCCATCAGGAAAAAGGAAACAAAATAGGCGGCGGTACATCCTCCCAGCAAAGGAGTGAGCGTATTGGGCTGCATCGTGGTTTCAAGGGCAAAGACAATGGAGGTGAGCAGGGCACGGGAAGCGCCTGCGAACATCGCGGCCATTCCAACGAGGGCGGCTGTGGGAATATTGATCCCGCTGCCCGGGAATACAGCCATCCAGCCCATGCCAATCAGGGCGCCCGCGGCTCCTCCGATCGTCAGCATGGGGCCAGCGTGCCCCCGGAGGTACCGCTGCCGAGGGAAATTGCCCAGGATACCAACTTAAGAAAACACAGCACTAATAAAACCTGGATAGTTGCTTCTCCGGAAATAGCGGTAGAAATGTTCTCGTATCCTACGCCGAGGGTAGAAGGAGCGATATAACCGACCACGCCAACGGCAATGCTTCCGATCGCCGGCCACCACATCCAGTGGATGGGTAGTTTTTCAAAGCCGTCTTCTATCAGGTACACAACCCTTGTAATAAGGGCGGAAAATACACCGATAATAGCGCCTATGATGCTGTAATTGGCCAATGCTGTGTAGGTAGGCGCTTCAACGGCCGGCATATGAAACATGGGGCCGGAAGAAAAAAGTGCGATATGGCAGGCAGCGCCTGTAATGCAGGATAAGGCAACGGGGATAATGGACCGGGGGGAAAATTCAAACAGCAGCAGTTCAATCGCCAGCAGAATTGCTGCAAAGGGGCTGCCGAAAATGGCGGCCATCCCGGCTGTTGCTCCCGCAGCCAGCAGGATCTTGCGTTCGTTATCAGTAACCCTGGACGCCTGCCCGATGAAAGAGCCGAAGGCGCCCCCTGTAGAAATAATGGGCCCCTCCGCACCAAAAGGCCCGCCGGTTCCAATGGATATGGCGGCGGAAAGAGGTTTTAAAATGGTTACCCTTGGCGGGATCTTGCTTTGATTGGTAAGGATCTGTTCCATCGCTTCGGGAATTCCGTGACCCCTTATCGCCTTGGAACCATACTTAGCCATGATCCCTACAAGGACGCCGCCGATCACCGGTATGAGTATCACCGTCCAGCCGAAGGTATGATGCCCCAGTTCTACTTCTTCCAGCGAGAATTTGCCAAAGAATGCCAGGTTCGTTACCAGGGCAATCAACGCGATTAGCCCCCTGGCAATTACACCTATTACAAGTGCATTAACGATGGCGATCCCTGAAAGGTAGAGAACGCGCTTTACCGGAATGATATTTCTGACCTTTTGTCTTTCCGCTTCCAGCGTGGGCCTCATGCTTACGGAAATGGGGATGTTCTTTTTGGGTAGGGATCCGTTGGGATTTTCTTCTTCCATTTCAGGGCAAAGATACTTTATCCGAACGCTTCTCCAAAATCAGATGCCGCAGCGCCCATCCCGCGGCCCAATTCGCGGCCTGCCCGCATCCCTCCCCGCGGCTCCGCCTGTTCCGCGGCCTGCCTGCCCCGCGGCACGGTCTGCCCCGCGGCACGGTCTGCCCGAATCCCGCCTATCGCCCTCCGCCTGCCAGCGACCTGCCCTGCCCCCCGGGCCGGTAATTCCAACCCTAACTCCCGCAGCTCAGGCAGCCTTCTTCCATATTGCAGGAAGGCGCAGACGCCAGGGCGGGAGACAGCTCCGTCTCAGGCCGCGGCAGGCCGCCGGGTTCGCCGGAAACTTGAGATTCTTCCTGTCCGGCTAAGCCGTTACGTTCGTTGGAAGCCGGGAACTTTTCCCCCCAGGCCGGGCCGCTTGCGGATCCGGCTTGCCCGCTTCCCTTCGACGTAAGCGGTTCCAGCTGCTGGCCGGCCTGTTTTTCGATGCTGAATTTTACGGCCTGGGCCGCGGCCTGGCTCCGAAGGTAATACATGCCGGTTTTGAGGCCTTTTTTCCAGGCGTAAAAATGCATGGAGCTTAGTTTGGCGAAATTCGGATCGTTGAGGAAGAGGTTCAGGGATTGCGACTGGCAGATAAACGCACCCCGGTCGGCGGCCATGTCAATAAGGGTTTTCTGGCTGATCTCCCATACCGTTTTATACAAGGATTTTAATTCTTCGGGAACCTCTTCCAGCTGCTGCACGGAACCGCCCGCGAGGATGATCTTGTTTTTGACCTGTTCGTTCCATAACCCCAGTTCAACCAGGTCGTTCAGCAAATACTTGTTCACGACGATGAATTCCCCCGAAAGTACCCGCCGGGTGTAAATATTGGAGGTGAAGGGTTCAAAACATTCATTATTTCCCAGTATCTGGGAGGTGGACGCTGTAGGCATTGGCGCCAGCAGCAGGGAATTGCGCAGGCCCTGGCGCGCGATCGTTTCTTTCAAGGCGGCCCAGTCCCATCGTTCCGAAGGATGCACTCCCCACATGTCAAACTGGAGAATACCTTTGGCCGCCGGAGAGCCCGCGAAAGTTTCGTAGGCGCCTTCTTTCCCGGCAAGGTCAGCGGAGGCCGAAAGGGCGGCGAAATAGATCGTTTCGAAAATAGCCCGGTTTAGCGCTGCGGCCTCCGGAGATTCGAAGGGTAGCCGGAGTTTTATAAACGTATCGGCCAGTCCCTGAACACCCAGGCCAATCGGGCGATGGCGCATATTGGACCGTTCCGCCTCCGGCACAGGGTAATAATTGCCGTCGATGATCTTGTTCAGGTTCAGCGTGGCCTGATAAGTTACATCAAAGAGTTTCCCGTGATCGAACTGACCCTGATTTACGTAACGGGGCAGGGCCAGGGATGCCAGGTTGCAAACCGCCACTTCATCCGGAGAAGTGTATTCAATGATCTCCGTGCAGAGGTTGGAACTTTTGATGGTTCCCAGGTGCTGTTGGTTGGATTTCCGGTTGGCGGCGTCCTTATAAAGGAGGAAAGGCGTACCGGTCTCAATCTGCGATTCCATGATCCTGAACCAAAGTTCACGCGCCTTTACTGTTTTTCGCGCTTTCCCGCCCTCTTCATACTTCCGGTATAAACTTTCGAATTCCTCGCCCCAGCAATCCTGCAAGCCCGGCGCTTCGTGCGGACAGAATAAAGACCAGCCCGCATCGGCTTCCACCCGCTGCATGAACAAGTCAGGGATCCAGAGTGCATAGAACAAGTCGCGGGCCCGGAGTTCCTCCTTTCCGTGATTCTTCCGCAGGTCAAGGAATTCCAGGACGTCGGCATGCCAGGGTTCCAGGTAAATGGCAAAGGCGCCCTTTCGCTTTCCTCCGCCCTGGTCCACGTATCGGGCGGTATCATTGAATACTCTCAGCATGGGAACAATGCCGTTGCTGGTACCGTTGGTGCCCCCTATGTAGGAACCGGTAGCCCGGATATTATGAATGGCAAGACCAATTCCGCCGGCAGACTGGGAGATCTTTGCCGTTTGCCTCAACGTGTCATAAATTCCCTCAATGCTGTCGTCTTTCATGGTGAGCAGGAAGCAGGAAGACATCTGGGGCTTTGGCGTTCCGGCATTGAACAGGGTAGGAGTGGCATGTGTGAACCATCCTTCGGAAAGCAAATCGTAGGTTTTGAGGACCGATTCAATATCCCCCTGGTGAATGCCCACGGCTACCCGCATAAATAAATGCTGGGGTCGTTCGGCTACTTTTCCGTCGACCCGCAGCAGGTAAGAACGTTCCAGGGTTTTAAAGCCGAAATAATCAAAGGAAAAGTCGCGGTCGTAAATGATCGTGGAATTCAGGATATCCGCATGCTGCTGAATGGTCCGGTACGTGCTTTCTGCCAGCATAGGCACGGCCTGGCCGCTGTTCCTGTCGGTGTATTCATACAGCAGTTTCATAGTCTCGCTAAACGATTTCCGGGTATTTTTATGCAGGTTGGAAACCGCGATCCGGGAAGCCAGCAAAGCATAATCCGGATGCCGGGTGGTGAGGGCGGCAGCTGTTTCAGCCGCCAGGTTATCCAGTTCGGTGGTGCTGACGCCGTCGTATATTCCTTCGATCACTTTTTTTGCAACTTCTACCGGATCCACATATTCCTGGTTCAATCCATAGCAGAGCTTTTCAATCCGGGCAGTTATTTTATCAAATTTTACGGCTTCCTGCTTTCCGTTTCTTTTTATGACAAACATGAGATGGCAATTATCAGGGTGAGCAGATTAAAAGTCTTCGTCCAGGGTAAACGTCCTCGATTCTTTTTGAGACATGACGCCGCTTTTCTGGTAATCCCCCACGCGTTTTTCAAAGAAATTGGTTTTTCCCTGCAGGGAGATCAGTTCCATGAAATCGAAAGGATTGGCCGCGTGAAAGATCTTAGGGTATCCCAACTCGCCTATCCAACGGTCGGCTACGAATTCGATATACTGCGTCATTAGTTTGGCATTCATTCCTATCAGGTTAACAGGCAAGGCATCGCTGACGAACTCCTTTTCTATTTCCACGGCATCGCGGATGATCTCGTACACTTTTTCCTGCGGTAATTTATTGTTCAGCATCCGGTAAAGCTCGCAGGCGAATTCGCAGTGCATACCTTCATCGCGGGAGATCAGTTCGTTTGAAAAGGATAGCCCGGGCATCAGGCCCCTTTTCTTCAGCCAGAAGATCGAGCAAAAGCTCCCGGAAAAGAAAATTCCTTCTACGGCGGCAAATGCCACCAGCCTTTCGGCAAAATTCCCCTTTTCTATCCAGCGAAGCGCCCATTCCGCCTTTTTCTGCACGCAGGGAATGGTTTCAATCGCATGGAAAAGCTTGTCTTTTTCCCGGGGATCCTTCACATAGGTATCGATCAGCAGGGCGTAAACCTCGGAATGAATATTTTCCATCATAATCTGGAAGCCGTAAAAACAGCGGGCTTCTGGCAGCTGCACTTCGCTCATAAAATTCACGGCCAGGTTTTCATTGACGATCCCGTCGCTGGCGGCAAAAAAGGCAAGCACATGAGAAATAAAATGCCGTTCGCCGTCGTTGAGGTTTTCCCAGTCTTTGAGGTCCGGAGAGAGATCCAGTTCTTCGGCTGTCCAGAAGCTGGCCTCCGCTTTTTTGTACATTTCCCAAATAACCCGATATTTAATCGGTAATAATACAAAGCGGTCCTGGTTCTCCTGGAGAAGCGGCTCAGTTTGGGGGTCAAAGCTATTCATGATACAGTGTTTTGGATTATTTGTTAAACTTTTTTTGAAATATGTTCAACAAAATTAGAAATGAATCCCCCGCATACGTTTGTTTTTTCTCCACATGCTGTGGGAAATTGTTTAACAAATGGGCTAAATAGTTAAACAACAAGCTTATGATCCTGACGCTAACCTATGCCGTATTCCTGTTTCTGATCCTGCGGTTTTGTATGGTCCTCTTTAATTTTATTTCCAATCCGAAATTGCCCTCCGCTCCCAGGAACTATTATGATTTCGTATCTATTCTGATCCCTTCCTATGTGAGCCTTTCCCAGCTGGCCGGCCTGCTCCAATCCATCCGGGAACAGGATTTTGAGAACTATGAAGTCCTTATTTATGGCGATGGGTCCGGGGAGCTGAGGCAAGTGGCGGCAATGGCTGCCGGGAGGGATGCCCGTGTAAGGATTCTTGAGCCGGCCGGGCCCGGAAGCCCTGAATCCGCTGAAATTCCGGAAATGCCCTGGCTGAATGAAGGCGCCGGATCTGCCGGCAGGGCGCAAAGCGAACGAGCGGAAAAAAAATGCCGCTTCCTGGCCTCCCGGGCAAAAGGCGATTATTTATTATTCCTCAACCGGGTGGAAAGGGTAGAAAGGGGTTTGATCTATAACGCCCTTTACCGGGCAAAGATCCACTCCCTGGGCCTGCTTTCGTTGTTCGCTGATCAGAAAATGAAGACCTTTGCCGAAGGACAACTGGTTCCTTCGCTGAATTACCTTCTTGTAAGCCTGCTGCCGCTGAGGCTGATCCTGCTGACCCGCTGGAAATGGCTTGCGGCCGGAAGCGGGCAATTCCTGCTGTTTGACGCCCGGCACTACCAGGCATTTCAATGGCATTCCCAAACGGGAAGCAGCGGCCCGGATGCATCGGATATCATGAAAAAGATGAAAGAACTGGGATTCAGGGTGGAAGCTCTTTTCGCAAACGGCTATGTTTCGGGCAGGATCTATACCGGGAAGCGATGCTTTGGCGCTTTTCGCAAAGACGTTCTTTCAGGATTTGAAGGAAATATACCGGTTATGTTCATGTATCTGCTGCTATGCTGCCTGGGTCCGCTCTGCCTTATGCCGCTCCTAAGCATGCAGCTGTTGGGGATGGGGCTGACATTGGTGACAGGCATGCGGATCATGAGTTCTTTAATGGCTAACCAGCCGGTTTGGTGGAACCTGCTTTTCCACCCGCTGCAAATGGCTTGCCTGGCAGCGGCCGCCGGCGCTTCTATATTCCGGATTGTGCGGAAAAATAACTAATTTTGTCCCAATGTTAGGTCTTCAGGCCACTATCGATAAAGATTCGGGATTTTGCTTCGGCGTTGTTTATGCCATAGATATGGCCGAAAGCATCCTGGAGGAGCAGGGATACCTGTATTGCCTGGGGGATATCGTGCATAATGATGAAGAAGTTGCCCGGCTAAAGGCAAAAGGCCTGCGCATCATCAGCCATGAGGACCTGGCGCGGCTTCAGAACGAAAAGGTGCTGATCCGCGCACATGGGGAAGCCCCTTCCACTTATCGCACAGCGCTTGAGAATAATATTCAGTTGATCGACGCATCCTGCCCGGTGGTCCTTAAACTTCAGAACAGGATCAAAACGTCTCATGATTCCCAAACAAAAGTATTGATCTACGGAAAGCACGGCCATGCCGAAGTAGCGGGCCTTGTTGGACAAACCAGGGGGACGCGCTGGTGTTCCAGGATCTTTCAGAACTGGACGGCCGGGAGCTTCCTCAAAAATTCGCGCTTTACAGCCAGACCACAAAAAGCACCGGGAAATTTTACGAGATAAAAGAGGAGCTGATCCGCCGCGGGTACGAGGTAGAGGCCAATGATACTATTTGCCGCCAGGTTTCCAACCGCGATGCGGAACTGCGGAACTTTGCCAAACAGTTTGACAAGATCGTTTTCGTTTCCGGGAAGAAATCATCGAACGGCAAGGTCCTGTACGAAGTTTGCCGTTCGCAAAACCCGCAAACCTATTTTGTTAGCAGCGCCGGCGAGCTGAAACCCGGTATGTTTTCGGAAAACGACCGCGTGGGCATTTGCGGCGCCACGTCCACTCCCATGTGGCTGATGGAAGAAGTAAAGCAGGCCCTTGAAAACCTGTAATCAATCACCGTTTTGTCATAAAACAAATTCGCGCATTAAGGACGTTAATGCAATTGTTATTTTTGCATCCTGATGATAAAGACGAAAAAAGGGATCCTCCTCGTAAACCTTGGGACTCCCGACAGCCCCGGCACTTCCGATGTAAGAAAATATCTCAGGGAATTCCTGCTTGATCCGCGGGTATTGGATATCCCGGCCTTTAACCGGTATTTTTTGGTGAACGGTATCATCGCGCCTTTCCGGGCTCCCCGGTCCGGCGCATCCTATAAGGAAATATGGGATAAGGAGAAAGGTTCTCCCCTGATGTACTACAGCATCCGGCAAAAGGAGCTGCTCCAGGAAAAACTCGGGGATGGCTACCAGGTGGAACTGGCCATGCGCTACCAGCAGCCGGCCATAGCTTCTGCCCTGGAACAGTTCCGGAAAGAAAAGGTGTTTCATATCCGCGTCCTCCCGCTTTACCCGCAATATGCCTCGGCTTCAGGAGGCACGGTGAATCAGAAGGTGATGGAAGAGGTGGGTAAATGGCAGGTAGTTCCTGAAATATCCTTTGTGAACAGTTTCCATGACCATCCCCTGATGATCGAAACATTTGCGGACCTTGGCCGGAAACATAACCCTTCATCTTACGATCACATTCTCTTTAGCTTTCACGGGCTCCCGGTGCGTCAGCTCCGGAAAGCCGATCCCAGCGGGCGCCACTGCCAGCAGGTTGCGGGATGCTGCAGCCGTATTAATATAAATAACCGCTATTGCTACAGCGCCCAATGCCACGACACCGCCCGGCTGATCGCGTCCCGGCTGGATCTTCCTGAAGAAAGATACACGGTTTGCTTCCAGTCCCGCCTCGGAAAGACACCCTGGGTGGAACCTTATACGAGCGATGTACTTAAGCGGCTCGCTGCGGAAGGCAAAAAAAGATTGCTGGTATTCTGCCCGGCTTTTGTCGCCGATTGCCTGGAGACCCTTTACGAAGTGAGTACCGAATACGATGAGGAATTCCGGGCCCTGGGCGGGGAAAAAGTGCAGCTGGTGGAAAGCCTCAACGACCATCCCAAGTGGATCGATGCAATGGCTGATTTAGCGCGGTATTGACAGTAAGCTTGCTGCAGTCAGCACCGTATTCAACTTTTTTTTCCGGCCGCTGACGAAAAACCGATTGACTCCAGGATAAGCGAAGTGGCGCCTTTGTTTTGCGTTATGACATTTTGCGCAGCTTCGGCAGCTTTCCGGCGGAGATCCTCATCGGATTGCAAAAGCTGCAGCTTGCGGGCAAATTCTTCAAAATTAGTTACCGGAAACGCGCAGCCCGCTTCGATCAGTTGATGCGCTTCGCTGAATTTTTTATACCTGGGTCCGAAAAGGACCGGCATCCCGAAAACGGCCGGTTCCAGGATATTGTGAATGCCTTTCCCGAAACCGCCACCTACCAGTGCGATCTCTCCGTAGCGGTAAATGGAAGAAAGCATACCAATGCGGTCTATAACCAGTACGGCAGGAGCGGGCATGCTGGAATTGTTGATCCATTCGGAATAACGCACGGCATCCTTTCCGAAACGAGCCAGTACGGCTCTTAAATGCTCCTCAGTGACCTCATGCGGGGCAATAATATATTTCCAGCCTTGGCCTCGCTGCAGGTACCTGGCCAGCATTTCTTCTTCCTGCGGCCAGGTGCTTCCGGCTACCAGGCAATGTGACCCGGCGGCAAAGCGGGCAATTTCCGGGAAAGATTGCGGCATCAGCGAGTTTTCATACACCCTGTCGTAACGGGTATCGCCGCTTACCTGGCTGTTGCTAAAGCCAATGGATGCCAGCAATTGCCGGGATTCATCGGTTTGTACGAAAAAGCGGGTGACGCAAGCTAGTATTTTCCTGAAAAATCCCCCGTACCACCGGAAGAATACCTGTTCCTTCCTGAAGATGGCTGAAATTACAAACAAGGGGATTTCCTGTCTTTTTAATTCGCGGTAAAAATGAAACCAGTATTCATACTTGGTAAAAATAGCGCAGGAGGGCTGGACAAGTTCTATAAATCGCCGCGCATTTCCCGGCGTATCCAGGGGAAGATAGGTGACCAGGTCCGCCAGCGGGTAATTTTTCCTGATCTCATAACCTGAAGGGGAAAAAAAGCTTACCACAACGGCTTGCCCGGGATGGTTTTCCTTTATTCTTTCCAGGACCGGCCTGCCCTGCTCGAATTCCCCCAGGGAGGCAAAGTGAAACCATATGGCTTTTCGCGGACGGGAAGGCATGTTTTCAAGGGCGGGAAAGACCGACGCCTGTCCCCGCAGCCATTTCCGGGTTTTTCCGTTGCCGAAAAAGGCGCTTAAACGGGCCAGGCCGTGTAACAATTTAATGCCCCAATTATAAAGGAATACCATGGTAGTTCTTATATTCGCACCGAAGTAAGCATTTTTTTTCAATTTTACCATATTCATGAATATTGCAGTAGTAGGAACGGGCTATGTAGGTCTGGTCACAGGGACCTGCCTGGCGGAAACCGGAAATAATGTAACCTGCGTGGATATTGACCTGGAAAAAGTTGAAAAGCTCAACCAGGGGATTATTCCTATTTATGAGCCCGGCCTGGATACCTTGTTTTACAGGAACGTTGCACAAAAAAGGCTCCGGTTCACTTCCAGCCTTGAAGAGGGGCTAAAAGGCGCTTCCATCATATTCCTGGCGCTTCCAACGCCGCCGGGCGAAGACGGTTCAGCCGATCTTTCCTACGTGCTGGAAGCGGCAGAAGATATCGGCAAATTATTAAAAGGCTACACCATCATCATTGATAAAAGCACGGTCCCGGTAGGGACGGCGGATAAAGTGCAGCAAAGGATTTCCCAATTCGCCACCGCAGATTTTGATGTGGTTTCAAACCCGGAGTTCCTACGGGAAGGAGTAGCGGTGGATGATTTCATGAAGCCTGACCGGATCGTGATCGGAACCTCCTCCGAAACCGTAAAAAAAATACTGTCGGAGCTATATGCGCCTTACGTGCGGCAGGGCAATCCCGTGATCTTTATGGACGTGCGTTCGGCGGAACTTACCAAATACGCGGCAAATTCATTTCTTGCCACCAAGATCTCCTTTATGAACGAGATCGCTCATATGTGCGAACGGCTCGGCGCCAACGTGGATATGGTCCGCCTGGGGATCGGTGCGGATGACCGTATCGGGAAACGATTTCTTTTCCCCGGGATCGGTTACGGAGGAAGCTGTTTCCCCAAGGACGTAAAAGCATTGGCCCGCTCAGCGGTTGAATGCGATTATGAGTTCAGGATACTCGAAGCAGTAATGGAAGTGAACGCCTTTCAGCGCGAATATTTTGTAAGCAAGCTGCTTCGCTTTTACCATAACGGGCTGCAAGGCAAACGAATAGCTATCTGGGGCCTGGCCTTTAAGCCTGAAACGGACGATATCCGCGAAGCGCCAGCTATTTATGTGATCCGGGAGCTGCTCGCGCAGGGGGCTTCCCTGGCTGTATATGATCCGGAGGCCATGGGAAATATAAAAGCCTTGTTTGGCGATAAGATAAGTTACGCCGCAGATCAGTACGAGGCCGTGCGGCAGGCCGATGCCCTGGCGATACTTACGGAATGGCCGGTATTCCGCGCCCCTGATTTCGGGGTGCTGAAGAATTCACTGAAAGAAAGCGTTATTTTTGACGGGAGGAATCTCTATGACCCGGAAAAAATGGCAGGGCTTGGATTCTATTACAATAGTGTCGGCCGCGCGCTGACGGACGGACGTAAAAACTAATAAAAATGAATGGTGATAAACGTGTATTGATAACCGGGGCCGCAGGTTTCCTCGGTTCTCATCTTTGCGACCGCTTTATAAAAGAAGGTTTCCGGGTCGTTGGGATGGATAACCTGATAACCGGATCGCTGCGAAATATAGAACACTTATTTCAGCTGGAGAATTTTGAATTCTATCATCATGACGTTTCAAAATTCGTACATGTTCCCGGGAACCTGGATTATATCTTACATTTTGCCTCCCCTGCCAGCCCGATCGATTACCTGAAAATACCCATTCAGACACTCAAGGTAGGTTCGCTGGGCACGCATAACCTGCTGGGACTGGCCCGGGCCAAAAAGGCGCGCATTCTGGTAGCTTCCACCAGCGAAGTGTACGGCGATCCCCTGGTCCACCCGCAGCATGAAGATTACTGGGGAAATGTGAACCCGGTAGGGCCCCGCGGCGTCTATGACGAAGCGAAACGTTTCCAGGAGGCCATGACTATGGCCTATCATACTTATCATAAAGTAGATACGCGCATTGTACGCATCTTTAATACTTACGGCCCCCGCATGCGGCTGAACGACGGCCGTGTGCTGCCTACTTTTATCGGGCAGGCGATCAGGGGAGAGGACCTTACCGCCTTTGGCGATGGAAGCCAGACACGTTCATTTTGTTACGTGGATGACCTTGTAGAAGGAATTTACCGGCTGTTGTTCAGCAATTATGTAAACCCGGTCAATATCGGGAACCCCGGCGAGATCACTATCAACGAGTTTGCGGAGGAGATATTGAAGCTCACAGGTTCGGACCGGAAGGTCATTTATAAACCTCTTCCCGCCGATGATCCGAAACAAAGGAAGCCGGATATCAGCAGGGCCAGGGAGTTGCTTGGCTGGGAGCCGCGGGTAGACCGCTCGGAAGGCTTGCAGATCACTTACGACTATTTTAAATCCCTGCCGGAAGTGGATATTACCCCAAAGGATTTTTCGGAGTATATCCGGTAGGAAAAAATACAGGCATGTCAAAAATACTTGTTACCGGCGGGACGGGGTACATCGGGTCCCACACAATAGTGGAATTGATAAACGCCGGGCATGAACCGGTGATCATCGATAACCTTAGCAATTCAGAGATTTCCGTTCTTGAGGGGATCCGGCAGATAACAGGACACAGCCCTGGTTTTTACCAGGAAGATGCCGGCAGCCGGGAAGCAGTTGAAAAAATAATAGCAGCCCACCCCGACATTACGGCAATTATTCATTTCGCCGCTTTTAAGGCGGTTGGCGAATCGGTTCAGAAACCCCTTTCTTATTACAGGAATAACCTTGATTCGACGATCAACCTGCTGGAATGTATGCTCGCCGCAGGTATACCTAATTTTGTATTTTCTTCGTCCTGTACAGTTTACGGCCAGCCGGATGAGCTGCCCGTTTCTGAATCGGCCCCCATTAAGCAGGCGGAATCGCCTTATGGCAATACCAAGCAGATGTGCGAGGATATTCTGCGGAACGTGGCCGCCGCTACCGCGCTGAAAGCAATATCCCTCCGGTATTTCAATCCTGTCGGGGCTCATGAAAGCGCCCTCATCGGGGAGCTGCCGCGCGGCGTACCAAATAACCTGATGCCTTTTATTACACAGACGGCCATCGGCAAGCGGGAGAAACTGACGGTTTTCGGCGATGATTACGATACTCCCGACGGATCCGGTATCAGGGACTATATCCATGTCGTGGATCTGGCAAAAGCGCATGTGAAAGCTTGCGAGCGGCTTATCGCCGGCCAGAACAAAGCGTCCATTGAATTTTTTAATCTGGGGACCGGCAGCGGCTATTCGGTACTGGAGGTGATCAAAGCTTTTGAAAAGGTAAACGGCGTAAAGCTGAATTATACCATTGGCCCCCGGCGGGCCGGCGATATTGAAAAGGTATATGCCGATACTTCTTTTTCGAACAGCGAACTGGGATGGAAAGCAAACCTGGGCCTGGAGGAGATGGTCGCTTCGGCATGGAAATGGGAACAGCGCCTGGCGGATAAAAAGTAAGCATCCCTTCGCCTGGCGAAGCCTGCCCTGCGGGCCTTACTCGTACCGAAGCGCGTCCACCGGGTCCAGCTTGGAAGCTTTGACGGCCGGGTAAAGACCGGAGACAATTCCCACCGCAACGCAAAGCAGGATTCCCATGACAATGGGCCACCAGGGTATTACAAAGGTGCCGCCAATGAGGACGGAAAGCCCGTTGCCGACGCCGAGGCCAAAAATAACGCCTCCTACGCCGCCAAGGATACAAATAATGATCGCTTCTATCAGGAACTGCCGCCGGATGACCGCCGAAGTGGCGCCGATGGATTTCCGGACCCCTATTTCCCGGGTACGTTCGGTAACCGATACCAGCATGATGTTCATCAGCGCAATAGCCGCCCCAAAGAGGGTGATTCCACCAATAGCGGTGGTCGCGATATTAATGTACTTCAAGTTCTCGATAAGCGACGTGGCAAACGCGTCGCTTTTGGTTATCTCAAAATTATCCGTTTCACGCGTATTTAATTTCCTGATGCTCCGCAGCAATCCTTTGGCTTCACCAATGGTTCCTTCGACGGTTTGCGGATTGCCTGCCATGACCGTAATCGTATAGCTGGTATTTTCGCTCGCTTCCAACTGTTTGGCCTTTGAAATTGGAATTAAGCAAAAACGGTCTCCTGGTCCGATAATGGCATCTCCTTTATCCTTGAATACGCCAATCACCTTGAAACGGTTGCTGCCTACGGTGATCACTTTGTTAATCGGATCCTCGTTTCCGAAGACCCTTTCTTTAATATCGTTGCCGATAATAGTGACGCTGTTGGCGTAATTGAGTTCATTGGCGGAGAAATTCCTGCCAAGCGCAATTTCATAGCCGGAGGCGATGGCCCAGTCTTCGTCGCCTCCTATCACTCTTACGTTCGGATCCGTTTGGGCGCCTTCATACTTTATGGTTGAACTTCCGCTGATATTATCTGAAACTGACACAACTTCTGAAAAAGTGTAACGCTGCTTGAAGTCCATGGCTTCTTCGTAACGGATGGGGGGATAAGGCTTGGGCCGGTTTCCTCCTTCGCCGATGCGTAGATTAAAGCCCCGGTTGCGGATGGTGAAGGAATTGGCGCCCATGGCGGCAAAGTTCTCATTGATATTTTTCTTCACCCCGTCTATTACGGTAAGGATCCCTACCAGGGCGGTTATACCAATAGCGATGATCAATGCGGTTAGAATGCTGCGCAGCCTGTTTGCACCAATTGATTGTATGCCAACTTTAATGTCTTCCGAATAAACCATCTGCAGGGAATGATTTGTAAAAATAATAAAGCATTCTGAATAATTTTCTGTTTATTTTACCTTTTGAAATAATAGTACTTCCATGGAACGGAGAAAGTTCATTCGCAGCGGGGCCGGCCTGGCAGCAGGATTCTTTATTGTTCCCCCGCATGTACTGGGCGGTAAAGGAAAGATCCCTCCCAGCGATAAACTGGATATTGCCGCTATCGGTACCGGCGGAAAGGGCATGGTAAACCTTAACAATTCCTGGAATAACGGCTCCGACAACATCGTAGCGCTTTGTGATGTGGACGACAGGATGTCGGCGGAAGCGCGCAAAAAATGGCCCAGGGCCAGGTATTTCAGGGACTACCGGGAAATGCTTGACAGAAGGCACCGGAAATTCGACGCGGTCATCGTCAGTACGCCGGATCATATGCATGCCGTACAGGCGATGGCGGTTTTGGAGCATGGAAAACATTTATATTGCGAAAAGCCCCTGACTCATGACATCCGGGAAGCAAGGAAACTGACCGAAGCCGCCGCAAAGTTCAAAGTGGTAACACAAATGGGGAACCAGGGCAGCAGCGGCGACAGCACCCGTAAAATTGAAGCCTGGATACAGTCCGGCCTTATTGGAGAAGTCCGAAGGGTGCATATCTGGACCAACCGGCCTGTATGGCCCCAGGGTATTTCGCTACCGGAAGGCGGTCCGCCGGTCCCTGCCGAATTGAGCTGGGATCTCTGGCTGGGTACGGCGAAGCAGCGTGCCTATCACCCTGCCTATTTGCCGGCAACATGGCGGGGTTGGGTTGATTTTGGAACCGGCGCTTTGGGCGATATGGGCTGTCATTTCATAGATGTGCCTTACCGGGCGCTGAAACTTGCTTACCCGGTAGCGGTAGAGTGCAGTATAGGCGCTGTCTGGAATGGCTTTTTCGAGGAAGCGTATTATCCTGAAAGTTACCCGCCTTCTTCCAAGATCCACCTTCAATTTCCTGCCAGGGGAAATTTGCCCGAAGTGGAACTCATCTGGTATGACGGCGGGATACTGCCCAAACGCCCCAAAGAGCTGAAGCCGGACGAACAAATGGGAGAATGGGACGGCGGGATTATTTTTGAAGGCAGCAAGGCGAAATTAATGGCGGGCTTGTTCGGTCGTAATCCCACACTGCTTCCTACTGCTTTAATGCAGGAGGCCAGCCTGCCCGCTCCGCAGCGCCCCCTGGTGGATGGGGCCGAGGAAGGCCATCAGCAGCAATGGGTTCGAGCCTGCAAGGAGGGCTATGGCGCTTATACCAGCAGCAGTTTTGATGCGGCAGGTCCGCTGACGGAAACCGTATTGATGGGAAACCTTGCCATTCTCAGCTATATGTACCGGGAAAAGGAGGGAAATCAATACGTATATCCGGGACGCAAGCAATTACTATGGGACGGGGAAGCTATGCGGATTACGAACTTCGAGCCTGCAAACAGGTTAACCGGGAGGGAATACAGGCAGTTTTAGCGCCTGGTGGTCGCATCGGGCGAATCTTTTAAACCGAAAACGACTTTTATAAACCGAAGGCGAACGTTTTAACCGCAAACGAAGCGTTAAGCCGAAAAAAGAACATTAAACCGAAAAGGAACTTCCGCAGCCGCAGGTGCTGCTGGCATTTGGATTGGAAAAAGTGAATCCCCGGTTATCGAGCCCATTCCGGAAATCGATCTCCATTCCGGCAAGGTAAAGGGCATGAGCTTTATTCAGGAAAACGCGAATGCCTTCCACGTCAAACTCCTCGTCGCCTTCTTTCTTTTCGTCAAAACCAAGTATATAATTCATCCCGGAACAGCCGCCGCCTTCCACTCCCACGCGGAGACCGTGGCCGGCCCCCAATTCTTTTTCCACCATTAAGCTTTTGAGCTCTTTCAGGGCGCCCGGGGTAAAGCCTATTGGTATCGTTGTCGTTGCCATATCTTCCGAATTTTCACGTTTTATTTTTAATAACTTTGTCCGGAGACGCAAACTGCGCCGCTGTCAAAGTTAATTTTTTCTTTATAAAAGGCATAAGAAGGCTTTTTGTTTTAAGGAGACCCATGGAAAATAGCGATTATATCCTTGATCTGATGAAGATTATCCTCCCTGCGCTGCTGGTTCTTGCCGCCGCTGCCCTGGTATGGAAAAAAGTGGCTTCCGGCGGCCCTAAGGAGCAGGGGCAAACCCTTCCGCTCCGGCTGCAGGCTTATGAACGGCTGGTATTGCTGGTGGAGCGGATCAGTCCCTCCAGCCTCCTGGTACGCAATCATCAGCCTGGGATTTCGGCAAAGGAACTGAACGCGATCCTTATTGCCGAAATAAGGGCGGAATTTGACCATAATATCACCCAGCAGTTATATGTGTCCGAAAGGAGCTGGCAAATGACCAGGTCATTAAAGGACAAGACCATTTCCATGATCAATGGCATTGCCCGGAGCCTGCCGGAAGAGGCAGCCGCGATGGAACTGACCAGGGCAGTGCTGAACCATGTAAGCTCCCTGGAAAACGACCCCTATCAGCAGGCGCTTGCTTTACTGCGGGAAGAGGTAAAAGCTTTTTTTTAAATGGGAGAGGGTATGGCAAAAAAGGTGCTGACAACATCGGGAATTGAAATAAAAGACGTGTATACTTCCTGCCGGCCCATGGAAGAACTGCCGGGCGTTTTTCCCTATACCAGGGGCATCCGGCCGGATATGTACCGCGGGAAACATTGGACCATGCGCCAGTATGCAGGCTTCTCAACGGCCGAAGCCTCTAATAAACGCTACCATTACCTGCTTAAACAAGGTATAACCGGCCTTTCCGTCGCCTTCGACCTGCCTACCCAGATTGGCTATGATTCCGATCATCCGCTCGCTGAAGGCGAAGTGGGAAAAGTGGGTGTAGCCATTGATTCGCTGGAAGATATGGAAGTCTTATTCAATGGTATTGAATTGCAGAAGATCAGTACTTCCATGACCATTAATGCGACGGCGTCCGTTTTGCTGGCTATGTATATTGCCTTGGCCAGGAAGCAAGGGGCCGATCCGGCCAGGCTTTCGGGAACCATTCAGAATGATATTCTCAAAGAATATGCCGCCAGGGGCACATATATTTATCCTCCGAAGCCGTCTATGCGCCTTATTACCGATATTTTCGAGTATTGCAGCCGCGAACTGCCCCGCTGGAATACCATTTCCATTTCGGGTTATCATATACGCGAAGCCGGGTCAACGGCTGCCCAGGAACTGGCGTTCACGCTCGCAAACGGAAAGGCTTACCTGGAGGCCGCGATAGAAAAAGGTTTGGATATTAACGTGTTCGGCCGGCAGCTTTCTTTCTTTTTCAACTGCCATAATAACTTTTTTGAAGAGATCGCGAAGTTCAGGGCTGCCCGGAGGATGTGGGCCCGGATCACCAGCGGCATGGGCGCTACCGATGTAAAAGCGCAGCAACTGCGGTTCCATGCGCAAACCGCCGGCTCGGCGCTCACGGCGCAGCAGCCCCGGAATAATATTTCCCGCGTAACCTTGCAGGCTCTCGCGGCCGTATTGGGCGGCACTCAATCCTTGCATACCAACGGCTATGATGAGGCACTTTCCCTTCCCACGGAAGAAGCCGCCAGGATTGCGCTCAGAACCCAGCAGATCATTGCTTATGAAAGCGGGGCGGCGGATACGGTGGACCCCCTGGCGGGCTCGTATTTTATAGAATCCCTGACCGACGAGCTGGAACAGGCCGCCTGGAGTTACATACGTAAAATAGATGAGCTTGGCGGCGCCGTAAAGGCCACAGAAACGGGCTATATTCAACAACAGATAGGCGAAGCGGCCTACCGCTACCAGAAGACGCTGGAAGAAGGAGAGCAAGTGATTGTCGGCGTAAACCGTTTTGTCATGGAGGAAGGCCCTTTACCCGCCTCTTTCCAGGTAGACGATTCGATCAGGCAGGTTCAGGCGGAGAAGCTGCAGCGGCTAAAGGCAGGCAGGGACGGGCAGGTGGCCGCGCAATCCCTGGAGAACCTCCGGCTGGCCGCCGCCGGAACGGAAAATTTAATGCCTTTTATTCTTCAGTGTGTGGAGACTTCCTGTACGCTCGGAGAAATCGCCGGCGAGCTGAGAAGTGTTTTTGGAGAGTACGGGAGCTGAGCCTTCCCGCTGCTGAGGCCGGCGGCTTTATCTTAATCCGATTGTTGACAAATTACCCGCTTTAGTGTCAGTTTCAACACCTTATCTTCCCTTGTTAATAACTCTGTTGCCCGGCCCGCAAGAAGAAGGCCAAAAATTGCCTTCACGGGGTCAAAAACGCAATTTTTGACTTTTTGCAAAAATCTTTTTTTTATTAACATTTTTGTTATATTATTGAAGAAGCATCTGAGAACACCACCTCGTTTTCAGATTATCTGTAAATCAAATTAATACGATTCCAAGTATGGAGAAGACTTGTCATGGGGTATGGGAAAATTGTCTGCGGATCATCAAGGACAACGTTCCGGCGCAAAGCTTCAAAACATGGTTTGAGCCCATTAAAGCGATTAAGCTGGAAAACAAAATTTTGACCATACAAGTGCCGAGTTTGTTTTTTTACGAATGGCTTGAAGAGCATTATGTGTCGCTGCTGAGACGGACCATCAAACATCATCTGGGTGTGGAAGGCCGGCTTGAGTATAATATTATCATGGAAAAGGCAGAAGAGAAAAAGCCTTATACCATTAATATCCCCACAAGCAGCAACGGGGAGCTAAGAAACCAGTCAGTACCAATGCCGGTCAATATCAATGCTTCCATTCAGAACCCTTTCGTTATCCCGGGCCTGAAGAAAGTGAATATCGACCCTCAGTTGAATCCCAAATACTCCTTTGATAATTTTATTGAGGGCGATTGTAACCGCCTGGCGCGTTCGGCTGGTTTTGCCGTGGCCGCCAAGCCGGGAGGGACTTCATTCAACCCGCTCTTTCTCTATGGTCAGACCGGCCTCGGGAAATCACATCTGGTCCAGGCTGTCGGTTCTTCGGTTAAAACCAACTATCCGGATAAAATGGTGCTGTATGTGCAGGCGGAGAAGTTCGTTCAGCAATATATCGATTCGGTAAAGAACAGCACGATTAACGACTTTGTGAATTTTTACCAGCTGATAGATGTCCTGCTGATTGACGATATCCAGTTCTTTTCCGGTAAGGAAAAAACACAGGAGGTATTTTTCAGCATTTTCAATCACCTGCATACCAGCGGAAAGCAGATCGTAATGACTTCGGACAAGCCGCCCAAGGACCTGATCGGGGTACAGGAACGCCTCCTTTCCCGCTTCAAATGGGGCCTTTCCGCCGACCTGCAGTCGCCTGACCTGGAAACGCGCATCGCCATCCTGCAGACGAAAATGAAAGCCGACGGCATTATTCTTCCCGATGAAGTGATCGAATACGTCGCGCATAATATAGATTCGAACGTGCGCGATTTGGAAGGCGCCCTGATCTCCCTGCTGGCCCAGTCAACGCTGAACAGGAAGGAAGTAGACCTTCCCCTGGCAAAGCAGATGCTGAAGAACTTCATTAAACATTCGAATAAAGAAATTTCCATCGAATATATTCAGAAGCTGGTATGCGAATATTTTGAAATACCGGTGGATGCCGTGAAGTCTAAATCCAGGAAAAGAGAGATCGTCCAGGCCCGCCAGATTTCCATGTACCTGGCAAAAAGTCATACAAAAGCTTCCCTTAAGTCCATCGGCCAGTTCTTTGGCGGCCGTGACCATTCCACCGTTATTTATGCCTGTCAAACGGTAGACGACCTGATCGACACCGACAAAAAATTCAAAAGCTGGGTGCAGGACATCCAGAAGAAATTGAAGATGACCTGAAAACCGTTCATTCAATGACCCTGGACGAATTCAAAGCCACTTTTTCTAAAAATGATCCGCCTCCCGGCCTGCCGCCCGCTTTAACCGCGATGTGGTACGATGCCAGGGGAGACTGGGAGAACGCGCATGATATTGCCCAGGATCTTGAAAGCAGCGAAGGCTCCTGGATACACGCCTATCTGCACCGAAAGGAAGGAGATGCGGGGAATGCTGCCTACTGGTACCGCAGGGCAGGTAAGCCTTTTCCTTCCGGGCTTTCCCTGGAGCAGGAATGGGAAGGCCTTGTGAAGGCATTTCTGGATCAGGCTGCCCAATGATCGTCACATTCGGCTACGAATACCATACGGCTTCTTGCGGTGTCTATTCCTTTTTTCGCAAAGTGAAGTTCAGGCCGGACTGGATTATTTCCCGGTTGCCGTCCAGTGCGGTAATAGCGCTGTCCCCCGCTGCCAGAAATACCTGTTCTCCTCCGGAGGGAGGCGCTTGCAGCACATACAAAAGGGCGTTCTTATTCTCTTTATAACCTTTTTCGATAATATAAGATCCTGACGTGGTAAACGTAGCGTCTTTTCCGTCTTCCGTGGCTTCCAGGTAGGTCATGGTCCGTTTGTAGGTATGATCGGCCGTATCAAAACTCACTTGCATAATAATTCCCGGGCAGTCTGCGCAGGGGATGGTGTCTTCAAAAACCATTTCGTGGCCGGCGCTTTTCTGGCCGGCCGGCCCGCAGGCGTTCAGTAATTGACTTGCGCCGCATAGTGCGGCGAAGGCCAGCATCCGGGCTGCCCTGGTTCGTATCAGGTATCGGCTATTGAGTATCATGCATTTCGTATCAAGTGTCAGAGAAATTATCAGGATCCCTGGAGCGTGCCCAGTTCTTTGCCTATTTTAGTAAACGCCGCTATGGCCTTGTCCAGGTGATGTTGTTCGTGGGCGGCTGAAAGCTGTACGCGGATACGGGCCTGCCCTTTGGCTACTACCGGGTAGTAAAAGCCGATCACGTAAATTCCTTCTTCCAGCAGGCGCGAAGCAAATTGCTGTGACAAGGGAGCGTCATACAGCATAATAGGCACGATGGGATGGACGCCGGGCTTGATGTCGAAGCCGGCCTGCATCATTTTTTCGCGGAAATACAGGGTGTTCCGCTCCAGCTTGTCGCGCAGCCCGGTGGTTTCGTTCAGCATATCGAATACGGCAATGGATGCTCCGGTAATGCCCGGGGCCAGTGTGTTCGAGAACAGGTAAGGCCTTGAGCGTTGGCGCAGCATATCAATGATCTCTTTTCGGCCGCTGGTAAACCCGCCGGAGGCGCCGCCGAGCGCTTTCCCCAGCGTGCCGGTAATAATGTCTATACGGCCCATTACGTCATTGTATTCATGCGAACCCCTTCCCGTTTTACCCAGGAAACCGGTACAATGGCTTTCATCGCTCATGACGAGGGCTTTGTATTTATCTGCCAGCTCGCAGATCTTATTCAGCGGGGCAATGGTGCCGTCCATGGAAAAGGCGCCGTCGGTAACGATAATGCGGTGACGTTTATGCTGGGTTGCCTTCAGCTTTTCCTCGAGATCCTCCATGTTCACGTTTTTATAACGGTGACGTTCGGCCTTGCACAGCCGAACCCCGTCTATAATAGAGGCATGGTTCAGTTCGTCGGAAATAATCGCGTCTTCTTCATTGAACAAGGGTTCGAAGACCCCGCCGTTGGCATCGAAGGCGGCTGCATACAATATAGTGTCCTCCGTGCCCAGGTACGCGGCGATCTTCTGTTCCAGTTCTTTATGGATATCCTGGGTCCCGCAGATAAAGCGGACGCTGGACATGCCATAGCCCCGTTCGTCAATGGATTTTTTTGCCGCTTCCAGCACCTGCGGATGCGAAGACAGCCCAAGGTAATTGTTCGCGCAGAAGTTAATCACTTCGCCGCCGTCCTTTACGCGGATATCCGCTCCCTGCGGAGAAATGATGATGCGTTCTTGTTTATACAGGCCTGCTTCTTCAATGGCAGCCAGTTCTTTTTTCAATACAGGTTGAAGGGTTTCGTACATGCTGTAATTTTTTGATTGGAATTCAACAAAAGTATTAATTTTTCTATTATTGCACATCTTGCGGATACAACGCGATCAAATGAAATCAAGCGCTTTCAACAACCTATGATAATCAACGGTTTTAAGGTATTGCTATTCCTGGCCGGCATATGCATGACGGTCTTAACAGAAGCGCAAACCCAGGCTCAGACGTACTCCGTTGCGGGAACTGTCAGCGATTCGCTGGGGGAACCTGTTCCTTTCGCCAGTGTATTCGTTTCGGGAAGCAGCCGGGGAGTGACGGCGAACGAGAACGGCTTTTATATGCTCCGGCTCGGGAAGGGTGACTGGAAACTCCTGTTCAAAAGCATCGGCTACCGGCAGGAAACCCGGCCTTTAAGCCTTTCTTCCGATACCGTTCTGGATGTAAGGCTTTCCCAGGAGCGGCTCCGCCTGGAAACGGTTGCAGTGACTGCCAGCCGGGAGGACCCTGCATACGCCATTATCAGGAAAGCCATAGCGCGAAGGCAGACTCATCTCAGGCAGGAGCAAAACTATGCCGCGGACGTATATATAAAAGGGTTGCAGCGAATGGAAGACGCCCCGGAAAAGTTCCTGGGGATGGACGTTCGCAACGCCCTTGAGCTGGATTCCAATAACCAGGGCATCGTTTACCTTTCCGAATCGCAGTCTGAATTATTTGTAAAGGACCCGGATACATATAAGGAGATCGTTTATTCTTCTAAAGTTGCGGGAGATAACAGCGGGTTCAGCTTTAACGAAGCCTCGGAAATGCTGTTCAGCTTTTACCAGAACTTGTTGCTCAGGGACCTGAATAACCGGGGCTTTGTTTCGCCCGTTGCGGACAATGCCTTGTTCTATTACCGCTACCGCCTGGAGGGGACGTTTGAAGAAAGCGGCTATCTGGTCAACAAGATCGCTGTTATTCCACGCCGCCGGCATGATCCTGTATTCAGGGGGCATATTTATATTATGGAGAATAACTGGCGTATTCATAGCCTGGACCTGACCCTTACCAGGGATGCGCAATTGAATTTCGTGGATTCTCTGAATATAAAGCAGACTTTCCGTGAAACCGGGGATTCGCTGTGGATGCCGGCCACCAAAAGGCTGCGTTACGGGATAAAACTGCTTAAATTCCATCTTACCGGCTATTTCCTTGGCGTCTTCGATAATTACCGGATGCCGGTTGAATTTGAAGAAGGCTTTTTTAACAATGAAGTGGTACGCATCGAAAAAGGGGCGAATGAAAAGGATTCCGCTTACTGGGCAGCGGACCGGCCGGTTCCCCTGACGGGTGAAGAACGGGAGGGCTATCATGAAAAGGACAGCATTGCCCGGCTGAAAGAGACCGAAGCCTACCTGGATTCGCTGGATGCAAAGAACAATCGCTTTAAGATCGGGAAGTTTATTTTTCCCGGCTATGTCTATAATGATCGTTTCCATAAGCAAAGCCATCATATTTCACCCTTGCTGCTGGGCCTGCAATTCAATACGGTGGAAGGGGCCGCGCTGGAGATGGCTTACCGGTACCGGAAAGAGCTGGAGGACGGGCGCTCCTGGTCGGTTTCCCCCAGGTTGCGATATGGGTTCTCCAACCACCATTTTAACCCTTCGGCAGAAGCGGAATACCATTATTCTCCGCTTCACCAGGCGAGCGTGGGATTGCGGGGCGGTTCCGAAGTGGCGGACTTTAATGCGCATTCGCCGGTAAACGCGCTTGTCAACAGCATATTTACCCTGGCTGCGGGGAGGAACCTGAAAAAGATTTATGAAAGGCGTTTCCTTGAGCTATTCGCCGGAAGGGAAGTATGGAACGGCCTCACGCTGCATACTGAAATAGGCTATGCCCGCCGGCTACCGCTGGTAAATACAAATTACTATTCCTTCCGGAAGGAAGAAGACCGTCGTTTCGAGGCAAATGACCCGCTGAAGGAGGAAGGGAATGCGCCGGCCTTTGCCGCTCATAATGCATTGAGCTGGAAGGTGCAGGCCGATATTGTCTTCGGGCAGCAGTACAAGACCCTCCCTGACGAGCGCTGGCGGCTGGGATCGCCCTGGCCGCGGCTGCGCCTTTCTTACACGAAGGGGATTCCCCTGGCGGGCTCGGAGGTAGATTATGATGTGCTGTCCCTGAGCGTATATGACCGGCGGGTGAACCTGGGCCTTTACGGGCAGTCAGCCTTCAGCCTCGGTGGGGGAGGGTTCCTGAACAATCGTTCCTTGTATTACATGGATGCGCACCAGTTCTCCGGGAATACCGATATTTATGCAGGATTGAACTTTGACCGTTTTTACCTGCTGGGCAACTACAGCGCCTTTTCCACCGATTATTTCCTGGAAGGGCATTTTGAACATAACCTGGAAGGCTTCCTTCTGAATAAAGTTCCCCTGCTGAGGCAGCTGAAGCTGCGGGAGACAGTAGGCGTCAATTACCTGTACACCGAAAACCTGCAGCATTACTGGGAGCTATTCCTGGGCGTGCAGAAAATAGGGCTGAAGGCGGGCTGGGCTTTTTCATGGGGTCCGGACGGGAAAATGAGTAACGGCCTCCGGATTGGCCTGGGGCTATAAAATTATTTTCAATTCTCGCGTTTGTAAATTCATTTATTGTTGCTACCTTTGCAGTCCCTCAGAAAAAGGGACTTTTTCATTGATAAATAACTTGATAAATGCCAACTATACAGCAGTTAGTAAGAAAGGGGCGTGTTCAGCTTGTTGACAAGAGCAAGTCGCCTGCGTTGGATTCCTGTCCTCAGAAACGGGGAGTTTGTACCAGGGTGTATACTACTACGCCAAAAAAGCCGAATTCGGCCATGCGTAAAGTAGCCAGGGTACGTTTGTCTCATGGGAAGGAAGTGAACGCGTATATCCCGGGCGAAGGGCATAATCTTCAGGAACACTCCATCGTATTGGTCCGCGGCGGAAGGGTAAAAGACCTTCCCGGTGTCCGCTACCATATTGTCAGGGGCGCCCTGGATACTGCAGGTGTGGAAGGCCGCAATCAGCGCCGTTCAAAATACGGAACAAAACGGGCTAAAAAGAAATAGCAATGAGGAAAGATACTCCTAAAAAACGGATAATTTTACCTGATCCCCGCTTTAATGAAGTAATGGTGACCAGGTTCGTGAATAACATGATGTGGGATGGAAAGAAAAGCCTTTCCTATCGCATTTTTTATGATGCTGTGGACATTGTACAGGAAAAGACCGGCGAGAGCGGGCTGGAAGCCTGGCGTAAGGCATTGAATAACGTAATGCCTGCCGTTGAGGTAAAGAGCCGCCGGGTTGGCGGAGCGAATTTCCAGGTCCCTACCGAAGTACGTCCCGAGCGCCGCATTGCCCTGGCAATGAAATGGATGATCGGGTACGCCCGTAAGCGGAACGAAAAGACCATGCAGGAAAAACTGGCCGGTGAAATTATGGCGGCGGCCAAGGGAGAAGGAGCTTCCGTTAAAAAGAAAGAAGACACGCACAGAATGGCAGAAGCCAACAAGGCTTTCTCCCATTTTAGATTTTAAGGAAATTCACGATGGCTAACAGAGAATTAAAATACGTTCGTAATATTGGGATTTCAGCCCATATTGATGCTGGTAAAACCACGACAACCGAACGAATATTATATTATACGGGAAAGGTCCACAAGATCGGCGAGGTCCATGACGGCGCCGCTACGATGGACTGGATGGTACAGGAGCAGGAACGCGGTATTACCATTACCTCGGCTGCTACGACTACTTTCTGGAAGTTCCCTACCGATCACGGGGTGCCTACTCCTGATTCGCATGATTTCCAGATCAATATCATTGATACGCCGGGCCACGTGGATTTTACCGTAGAGGTAGAGCGTTCGCTTCGCGTACTGGACGGAGCCATTGCGCTCTTTTGCGCGGTTGGTGGCGTAGAGCCCCAGTCCGAAACCGTATGGCGGCAGATGAACAAGTACAATGTACCGCGTATTGGTTTTGTGAATAAGATGGACCGTTCCGGCGCTGACTTCCTGAGCGTTGTTAAGCAGGTGAAGGAACGCCTTCACGGTAACCCGGTTCCCCTGCAGATCCCAATCGGTTCCGAAGATACGTTCAAAGGAATTGTCGACCTTATTTTCAATAAAGCTTATATCTGGGACGAAGATACCCAGGGGATGACCTATACGGAAGTTCCTATTCCGGAAGACCTGAAAGAACAGGTAGACGAGTACCGGGGCAAATTGATCGAGGCCGTGGCGGAGTTTGACGATGCACTGCTCGAGAAATTTTTTGAGAGCCCGGAGGCTATCACCCCCCAGGAATTGAATGAGGCGGTCCGCAAAGCGACAATGGCGTTGAAGATTACGCCGATGATGTGCGGATCCTCCTTTAAGAACAAGGGTGTGCAAACGATGCTGGATGCCGTATGTAAGTTCCTGCCGGCACCTGACGAGATTCCTGCTGTGAAGGGAACCAACCCGGACAGCGGTAAGGAAGAAGAGCGCAGGCCTGACCCTGCCGATAATTTTGCCGCGCTTGCCTTTAAGATCATGACCGATCCTTTCGTAGGACGACTGGCATTTTTCCGTGTTTATTCAGGAGGGCTGGATGCCGGTTCTTACGTACTGAATACCCGGACGATGAAAAAGGAGCGCATCTCGCGTATCATGCAGATGCACGCCAACAAGCAAAACCCCATTGACCGTATCGAAGCCGGAGATATCGGAGCCGCTGTAGGTTTCAAGGATATCCGCACCGGAGATACGCTTTGTAATGAAAAGGCGCCGATCGTATTCGAGGCTATTGAGTTCCCGGAACCGGTAATTGGCCTGGCCATTGAACCGAAAACACAGGCTGATATTGACAAGCTGGGCGTTGCGCTGGCAAAGCTTTCCGAAGAAGATCCTACGTTCAAAGTAAACAGCGATCCAGAAACAGGCCAGACGGTGATCAGCGGAATGGGTGAACTTCACCTGGAGATCATTGTTGACCGCCTCCGCAGGGAGTTCAAGGTGGAATGTAACCAGGGAGCGCCACAGGTTTCTTACAAGGAAGCTATTACCGGCAAGGTTTCTCACCGCGAAGTATATAAGAAACAAACGGGCGGCCGTGGTAAGTTTGCCGATATACAGGTGGAAATTTCCCCCATTGACGAAGGTCAGAGCGGTCTGCAGTTTGTAAACGAGATCGTAGGCGGTTCTATCCCGAGGGAATACATTCCTTCCGTGGAGAAGGGATTCAAAGAAGCCATGCAAAATGGCGTACTTGCCGGTTACCCGGTCACCGACATGAAGGTGCGGTTGTTTGACGGGTCCTTCCACGCGGTGGACTCTGACGCGCTTTCCTTTGAGATCGCTGCCCGTACCGCTTTCCGCGAGGCCCTTCCGAAAGCCAGACCTGTGCTGATGGAGCCCATTATGAAAGTAGAAGTAACTACTCCGGAAGAGAACATGGGTGACGTAATGGGCGACCTGAACAAACGTCGTGGCCAGCTCGAAGGTATGGATACCCGTGGCGGCGCCCAGGTGATCAAGGCAAAGGTTCCCCTGTCCGAAATGTTCGGATATGTGACCACGCTGCGTACGATCACTTCCGGCCGTGCTACTTCTACCATGGAGTTCTCGCACTTTGCCGAGGCGCCTAAGAACGTGGCGGACGAGGTAATTGCAAAGGTAAAGGGAAGTAAAGCGAAGAACTAGTATCAGATTAAGAATCAGCCGGAGGGTGTTCATTGCTCTATCTTCCGGCTGAATAAAATAGAAATAATGAGCCAAAGAATCAGAATCAAATTAAAGTCCTACGATTACAGCCTGGTTGATAAGTCAGCTGAGAAGATCGTTAAGACGGTAAAGCCTACGGGCGCAGTGGTTAGCGGTCCTATTCCCCTGCCCACGGAAAAGAAGATTTACACCGTGTTGCGTTCACCGCACGTGAACAAGAAAGCAAGGGAGCAGTTCCAGCTTTGCGCTTATAAACGACTGCTGGATATTTACAGCTCCACCGCTAAAACCGTAGACGCACTGATGAAGCTGGAATTGCCCAGCGGGGTGGAAGTTGAGATTAAGGTCTGACGACCTTAATAGTTTAAGGTTCAAAGTTCAAAGTTCAAGGTTGCTTTGCAACGGTTCAAGGTTTAAAGTTCAAGGTTTTCATGGAAACCTTTGCCGGAGAGCCGGAACTGGAAGAGCCTGATCAGGCTGGAAACGAAAAAGAGTAAATTAATTGGTAAGTCCCGGAAGAAAGTAAAAAAGAGAAGAAAGAGGTTCAAAGCCCAGGTTTGGAATTTGAAAGCCTGAACTTGGAAACTTTAAACCTTAAACTTCAAACTTTAAACTGCGCGCTTCGCGCGCTCCGGGATCGATGCTAAACTAAATAACATGTCAGGATTAATTGGTAAAAAGGTTGGAATGACCAGTATTTTTGATGCCGACGGGAAACAAGTTCCCTGTACGGTCATCGAAGCAGGGCCCTGTGTGGTTACGCAGGTAAAAACCCTGGAAAAGGACGGCTATACAGCTGTTCAGCTGGCTTACGACGAGAAGAAGGAAAAGAAGACTACCGCAGCGCTTGCCGGGCACTTTAAAAAGGCCGGTACCACTCCAAAGCGCCGCCTGGTGGAATTCAGGTATTTTGAAGAAGATAAGCAGCAGGGCGAAACCCTTACCGTGGAACTTTTCAATGAAGGTGATTTTATCGACGTAGTCGGCACTTCCAAGGGAAAAGGATTCCAGGGTGTTGTGAAAAGGCATAACTTCAGCGGTGTCGGCGGCCAGACTCACGGCCAGCACAACCGTCTGCGCGCTCCCGGTTCACTGGGTGCTTCCTCTTTCCCTTCAAGGGTATTTAAGGGCATGCGCATGGCAGGACGAACCGGAGGAGACCGGGTGAAGATCCAGAACCTGCGGGTAGTTAAAGTGTATCCCGAACAAAATGTACTGGTAGTAAGCGGATCTGTTCCGGGTGCTAAGGGCTCTTACGTAATCATTGAGAAATAACATGGAACTGAAGGTATTCGATATAACAGGCAAGGAAACGGGTAACAAGGTTACATTGTCTGATGAGGTATTCGGCATTGAGCCTAACGATCACGCGATTTACCTGGATGTAAAGCAGTACCTGGCTAACCAGCGCCAGGGCACCTCCAAGTCCAAGCAGCGGAATGAGATATCCGGGTCAACCCGTAAGCTCCACCGCCAGAAAGGTACCGGCGGATCCCGTAAAGGAAGTATTAAGAGCCCGGTGTTCCGGGGCGGGGGACGCATTTTCGGCCCGCAGCCCAGGGATTACGGTTTCAAGCTCAACAAGAAAACCAAGAAACTGGCCCGTAAATCGGCATTGAGCCATAAGGCAAAGGAAAATAATATAGTCGTATTGGCTGATTTCAATTTTGATGCACCCAAAACGAAAAATTACCTGAACCTGATCAACAGCCTGAAGCTGGACGGTGTAAAGAGCATGCTGGTCCTTCCGGGGAATGACAAAAATATTTTTCTCTCCAGCAGGAACCTGCAAAAGGCGAACGTGATCTCCGCAGGCGACCTCAATACCTACGACGTATTGAACGCGGGTAAGCTGCTGATCACCGAGAGCGCTGTTAAAACGATCGAGGAGGCGTTTACGAAGTAATTATGGAAATTTTAAAGAAACCGGTTCTGACTGAGAAAGTCACCCTGTTGACCGATAAGCTTAATAAATATGTTTTCCTCGTGGATCTGAAAGCAAACAAGATCCAGATCAGGGAAGCAGTTGAGAAAATGTACGGTGTAAGCGTTGCCGCTGTCAATACCCTCCGGTATGACGGTAAACGGAAAGCCCGCGGCACAAAACGCGGCTTTGTAAGCGGACGCTCGCCCCGTTTTAAGAAAGCGGTTGTATCCCTTGCCAGCGGTGATGCGATTGATTTTTACGGTAACGATTAATTCCAGAAGGAAATGGCAGTAAAAAGATTTAAACCGGTAACGCCGGGAACCAGATTCAGGATAGGAAGCAATTACAGCGACATTACCACTAATGTTCCTGAGAAGTCGCTTGTCGCCGTAAAGAAACGCAGCGGAGGAAGAAATCATAAAGGTAAAATGACCATGCGCTATATCGGCGGAGGGCATAAAAAGAAATACCGGATCATTGATTTCAAAAGGAACAAGTTTGATATTCCGGCCACCGTGGCTACGATCGAATATGATCCTAACCGTACCGCACGCATCGCGCTCTTACATTACGCTGACGGGGAAAAGCGGTACATTATTGCGCCGGAAGGCCTGAAGACAGGGCAGCAGGTAGTTTCAGGAGAGACCGCCGCCCCTGAAGTCGGGAATGCGCTTCCGCTAGGTAAGATGCCCCTGGGTTCCATTATTCATAATATTGAATTGAACCCCGGCCAGGGTGCTTCCATGGCGCGCAGTGCAGGCACATATGCCCAGCTGACCAACCGGGACGGCAAGTATGCAGTGATAAAACTTCCTTCAGGCGAGACCAGGCTGATACTTCAAACCTGCATGGCTACCATCGGTACGGTTTCCAACTCGGAGCATACCAATGAAAAGCTTGGAAAAGCGGGACGCAAACGCTGGCTTGGAAGAAGGCCCCGTACAAGAGGTGTTGCCATGAACCCGGTAGATCACCCGATGGGTGGTGGTGAAGGCCGTGCTTCAGGAGGCCATCCGCGTTCAAGGAAAGGCTTGCTTTCCAAAGGGTACAAGACCCGCCACGATAAGAAAGCGTCTAATCGTTATATCATAGAAAGAAGAAAGAAATAAGCCATGGCTCGTTCAATTAAAAAAGGCCCCTATATCGATCATAACCTGGAGAAGAAGGTGCTGACGTTGGTAGAATCCGGAAAAAAGTCGGTTCTGAAAACATGGTCACGCCGTTCTACCATTTCGCCTGATTTCGTGGGCCATACCTTTGCCGTTCATAATGGCAATAAGTTTATTCCGGTATATGTTACCGAAAACATGGTTGGGCATAAACTGGGTGAATTCGCTCCGACACGTACTTTCCGCGGACACTCAGGAGACAGAAAGAAATAAAAATTGAAAAATGGAAGCAGTTGCAAAATTAAGAGATTGTCCTACCTCTCCCCGCAAGATGCGCCTCGTAGTGGATCTGATCCGCGGGCAAAAGGTAGAATATGCTTTACATATACTGAAATACAACCCTAAAGAGGCATCTATCCGGCTGGAGAAATTACTGCTTTCAGCGGTAGCTAACTGGCAGGCTAAGAACGAAGGGGCGGCCATTGAGGAGAGCGGGTTGATCGTAAAGGAAGCCTTCGTTGACGGCGGCCGGCAACTGAAGCGGTTACGTCCTGCTCCGCAGGGAAGAGGGCACCGTATCAGGAAACGGTCCAACCACGTAACACTGGTTGTGGACAGCAAAAAAGATCAAAAAGAAAGCTAATCAAAGGAATAAATGGGACAAAAGACAAATCCGGTAGGTAATAGATTGGGCATCATCCGCGGATGGGAGTCTAACTGGTACGGCGGTAATAACTATGCCGATAAGCTGGTAGAAGACGAAAAGATCCGCAAGTATCTGCGTGCCCGTATCACCAAGGGCGGCGTGTCTAAAATAGTAATTGAACGGACGCTGAAGCGCATTACTGTCACTATTCATACGGCCCGTCCGGGAATCGTGATCGGTAAAGGCGGCCAGGAAGTGGATAAGATCAAAGAAGAGCTTAAAAAGCTTACCAAGAAGGACGTTCAGATCAATATTTTCGAAATAAAGCGCCCTGAAGTAGATGCACAGCTGGTAGGCGAAAGCATTGCCAGGCAGCTCGAAGCCCGGATTTCGTTCCGTCGTGCCATGAAAACTGCATTGGCTTCTACCATGCGCATGGGTGCGGAAGGCATTAAGGTAATGGTCTCCGGCCGTGTCGGAGGAGCTGAAATGGCCCGTACGGAACAGTACAAAGAGGGAAGAGTGCCTTTGCACACTTTCCGGGCCGATATCGATTACGCGCTTACCGAAGCTCAGACCACCTATGGAAAACTGGGTGTGAAAGTATGGATCTGCAAGGGTGAAGTATTTGGTAAGAGAGACCTTTCGCCAAATATCACCGGCAACACCGGCGGCGGCGGCAGAAGTTCGCGTGATATGGATCAGCAGCGTGATCGTCGTCCGGGTGGCGGCGGAGGAAATCGCGGTGGCAGAAGAAAAAAACAATAGTCAGTTTGGAAATTTTCTGATTTTCAAGTCAATTTAGTAGCGATGTTACAGCCAAAGAGAACCAAGTTCAGGAAGATGCAAAAAGGCCGGATGAAAGGCAATGCCAAGAGAGGGCATGAACTCGCATTCGGTTCTTTCGGAATAAAATCACTGGAAACCTGTTGGATTACCGCCCGGCAGATCGAAGCCGCCCGTATCGCGGTAACCCGTTTCATGAAACGTGAAGGCCAGGTATGGATCCGGATTTTCCCGGATAAACCGGTAACGAAGAAGCCGGCAGAAGTGCGGATGGGTAAAGGTAAGGGAGCTCCGGAATACTGGGTGGCCCCTGTGAAGCCCGGAAGGATCCTGTTTGAAGCCGAAGGCGTTCCGCTGGATGTTGCCCGCGAAGCCATGCGCCTGGCGGCGCAGAAGCTCCCGGTGACGACCAAATTTATCGTACGCAGGGATTACGCTGAGTAATCACAAATATAATTTCACACATGAAATACGAAGAGGTAAAAGAGTTAACCACGCAGGAACTGACCGACCGCATCGCTGAGGAGGAATCCAATCTGACCCGGCTTAAGTTCAGTCATGCTGTATCGGCCCTTGAAAACCCGTTGAGGATCAGGTTGCTGAAAAGGGACATTGCCCGTTTGAATACCGAATTGACCCGTCGCCGGAAAGAGGCTACTAATTAATAGCAGAAAATGGAAAGGAATTTAAGAAAAACCAGGATAGGCCAGGTTGTCAGCAACAAGATGGACAAGTCCATTTTGGTGACCGTAGAGCGGAAGGTGAAACACCCTATTTACGGCAAGTTCGTTAACAAGGCAACCAAGTTCATGGCTCATGATGAAAAGAATGAGTGCAATATCGGCGATAAGGTCCTGATCATGGAAACCCGCCCGCTGAGCAAGAACAAGAACTGGCGGTTAGTCAATATCATTGAAAGGGCAAAATAATGATACAGCAGGAAACCAGGTTAAATGTAGCTGATAACAGCGGCGCCAAAGAGGTGCTTTGTATCAGGGTACTCGGAGGAACGGGTAAGCGGTACGCAACGCTCGGCGACAAGATCGTTGTGACCGTAAAACAGGCTGTTTCTTCAGGCAATATAAAAAAGGGGTCGGTATCCAAGGCGGTGGTAGTACGTACCAAGAAAGAAGTTCGCCGGAAAGACGGTTCCTATATTCGTTTTGACGATAATGCTGCTGTGTTGCTGAATGCGACCGATGAGCCGCGGGGCACCCGTATTTTCGGGCCTGTTGCCAGGGAGCTTAGGGAAAAGCAGTTCATGAAGATCGTCTCATTAGCCCCGGAGGTATTGTAATATGGAAAGGAAGAAAAACAAGCAAGCCAAATTGCACCTGAAAAAAGGAGACCAGGTGCTAGTTATAACCGGCAACGACAAAGGTAAAGAAGGCAAGGTGCTGGAAGTACTTTCCGATAAGCAGCGCGCTTACGTAGAGGGAGCCAATATCGTATCCAAACATACCAAGCCTAACGCCAAGAACCCGAACGGGGGAATCGTTAAGCAGGAGGCCGCTATTCATATTTCCAACCTGATGGTGATTGACCCTAAATCAGGGAAAGCCAGCCGTACGGGCCGCAGGCTCAACGAGAACGGGAAGTTGGAAAGATATGCTAAAAAGTCAGGGGAGGTAATTAAGTAATGACTTATATTCCAAGATTAAAGACCAGGTACAAGGAAGAGATCGTTCCTGCACTGAAGGAAAAGTTTTCGTATAAAAGCGTGATGCAGGTGCCTCAGCTGGAAAAGATCTGTCTTAACCAGGGAGTCGGCGCAGGCGTAACCGACAAAAAGCTTGTCGATAACGCGGTAGAGGAAATGACTATTGTCAGCGGACAGCGCGCCATAGCCACTAAATCGAAAAAGGATATTTCCAATTTCAAGCTTCGTAAGAATATGCCTGTGGGCGTTCGTGTAACGCTTCGCGACAGGAAAATGTACGAATTCCTGGACAGGCTGATCTCCGTAGCGCTTCCGCGTATCCGCGACTTCCGCGGGATCTCAGACAAGGGCTTCGACGGACGCGGAAACTATACCATGGGCGTTACCGAACAGATCATCTTTCCCGAGATCAACATTGACAAGATCAATCGCATTGCGGGTATGGATATTACGTTTGTAACCTCCGCTACCACGGATGCAGAAGCGCTGGAACTTTTAAAACAATTTGGCTTACCATTCAGAAATCAAAATAACCAGTAATGGCAAAAGAAAGCATTAAAGCACGGGACCTGAAGCGCAGGCGGCTTGTTGAAAAATACGCAGAGAGAAGAGCAGAGCTGAAAGCAGCCGGCGACTGGGAAGCGCTTGACAAGCTTCCGCGCAATTCTTCATCTGTACGTGTGCGTAACCGCTGTAAATTAACGGGCCGCCCAAGGGGTTACATCCGCCAGTTCGGCATATCACGGGTAACGTTCCGCGACATGGCGCTGGCCGGAAAGATCCCCGGAGTAACCAAAGCGAGCTGGTAAGGCTTGATTTGGTTTTATTATAAAAAATTACGATCTTTGCCGCCCCGTATCCGCATCCTGAAGGGGGATGCCCGGAGGCGGCTTATGGATTAAATATATAGCTAAAAATACAATGCACGGCGATCCAATTTCAGATTATTTGACCAGAGTAAGGAATGCTGTTAAGGCCAACCACAGGGTTGTTGAAATTCCTGCATCTAATATCAAAAAGGAAATAACCAAGGTCCTTTTTGATAAGGGATACATTGCCAACTTTAAGTTCGAGGACAACGATATTCAGGGGACTATTAAGATCGCCCTTAAATATCACCCGGTAACCAAGATCCCGGCCATCCGGGCAATCAACCGGGTAAGTAAACCGGGCTCCCGCCGGTACGCCGATATGAAGACCATGCCGCGCGTACTCAACGGGCTGGGGATCGCAATCATTTCCACCTCAAGAGGGGTAATGACCGATAAGGAAGCCCGCCGCCTGAATATCGGCGGTGAAGTTCTATGTAGTGTTTATTAATAAAGCTGAAAGTAATCGTCCATGTCAAGAATAGGAAAACTACCCATTGAGGTCCCAAGCGGGGTAAAGGTAGACATAAGCGAAGATAATACCGTAAAGGTGAAAGGCCCCAAAGGGGAGCTTTCACAACAGGTAGACCGTGACATTACCATCAGTCTGGAAGAAGGCGTATTGCTGGTAAAACGGCCCTCGGAACAAAAACGCCATAAGGCGCTGCACGGTTTGTACCGTTCCCTTATCCATAATATGGTCAAAGGTGTTACTGAAGGATTTAAAATTGAGCAGGAGCTGGTTGGTGTAGGTTACCGCGCCAGTAACCAGGGCAATGTGCTTGACCTGGTACTCGGGTACTCCCACCACTTTGTTTTCCAGCTTCCGCCGGAAGTAAAGGTGACTACCGAAACCGTAAAGGGAAAGAATCCGAAGATCATTTTGGAAAGCATTGACAAGCAGCTGTTGGGACAAATAGCTGCAAAGATCCGCTCATTACGCGCACCTGAACCATATAAAGGAAAAGGTATCCGTTATGCGGGTGAAGTATTAAGAAGAAAAGCCGGTAAAGCAGCAGCTAAAAAATAATTGATCATGGCAAAGGGTAAAAGATTTTCACGCAGGGATCGTATACGGTTATCAATCCGTAAGCGCATAGCAGGGACGAGTGAGCGTCCGCGTCTTACTGTTTTCAGAAGCAATAAAGCCATTTATGCGCAATTGATCGACGACAATGAAGGCAAAACGTTACTGGCCGCATCTGTAAAGGATGTTGAGTCGACAGGAAATAAAACAGACCAATCAAAGGAAGTTGGCAAAAAGCTGGCTGAAAAGGCGGCTGCTGCCGGGATATCCGAAGTGGTGTTTGACAGGAACGGTTACCTGTACCACGGCCGTGTAAAGTCACTGGCTGACGGCGCCCGGGAAGGCGGTCTCCGGTTTTAATTTGAAATGAAATTGTCAGGAAAATGTCAACTGTAAACATAAAAAGAGTTAAGTCAAGCGAGATCGAGCTTAAAGACCGCCTGGTAGCGATAAAGAGGGTGGCCAAGGTCACCAAGGGCGGGCGTACTTTCAGCTTTTCGGCAATCGTAGTGGTAGGTGATGAAAACGGCGTGGTAGGCTATGGCCTGGGTAAGGCCAAGGAAGTTACCGAAGCCATTCAGAAAGGTATTGACGACGCAAAGAAGAACCTGATCAAGGTTCCTGTGTTAAAAGGAACGGTTCCTCATGAACAATACGGAAAGTATTCCGGCGGGTTTGTGCTGCTGAAACCTGCGGCACACGGTACCGGTGTAATCGCCGGCGGTTCCATGCGCGCTGTCCTTGAGAGCGCCGGTATCACCGACGTACTTGCCAAATCAAGAGGTTCATCCAATCCTCACAACGTAGTAAAGGCTACCATTGATGCGCTTGGCAAGCTTCGCGACCCGCTTGCTGTAGCAGATCAGCGGGGAGTAGACCTGGATAAAGTATTTAACGGATAGATAGGCAACCAACATGGCAAAGATTAAAATTACGCAGATCAGAAGCGTTATCGATAGAAGCGAAAAGCAAAAAAAGACCATGCGGGCACTTGGGCTTACCAAGATGAACAAGGCGGTGGAACTGGAAGCAACCCCCCAGATCATTGGCATGGTAAAGCAGGTTAGTCATTTGGTAGCTGTTGAAAAAATTTAAGTAGGATGAACTTAAGCACACTCACGCCGGCAGAAGGTTCGGTAAAGAAACGTAAGAGAATAGGAAGAGGCCCCGGTTCCGGCCGCGGCGGCACTTCAACCAGAGGGCATAAAGGCGCGGGTTCCCGCTCCGGTTATTCCAAGAAGATCGGGTTTGAAGGCGGGCAGATGCCTCTTCAGCGCCGTGTACCTAAATTCGGGTTTAAGAATATTAACCGGGTGGAGTATGTTGGCGTTAACCTGGATTCCCTGCAAAGCCTTGCAGAGCGGTTTAAATTAGAAAGCATTGACATCGATACCCTGAGAGAACACGGCCTGGTTTCTAAAAACGACCTGATAAAGGTATTGGGCAGGGGCGAGTTGACTGCAAAGCTGGAAGTTAAAGCTCACGCGTTTTCAGAAAGCGCCGTAAAAGCTATTGAAGCATTAGGCGGCAGCGCGGTTAAATTGCAGTAAGTAGATGAAGAAACTGATTGATACGCTGGTAAACATATGGAAGATTGAAGATCTTCGGACCAGGATATTGAATACCATCATGTTCCTGGCCATTTACCGTTTGGGATCATATGTAGTACTTCCGGGAGTTAATCCTGCCATCCTTAACCAGTCATTTGACCAGAGCGGACTTCTTGGGCTGCTGAATATGTTTGCCGGGGGAGCGTTTGCGAATGCTTCCGTAATGGCGCTTGGGGTGATGCCGTATATTTCGGCGTCCATTGTTATTCAGTTGCTGACGGTAGCGGTTCCTTATTTTCAGAAACTGCAGAAGGAAGGGGAAAGCGGGCGGAAGAAGATCAATCAGATCACACGTTATTTGACAATTATTATTACTGCCGGACAGGCAATGGCCTTTATCAAGGCGCAGGTCCCGGCCAATGCCATCATGGTGAACATGACGCTCTTTACCGTGTCTTCCGTCGTCATTCTTACCGCTGGAACCATGTTTGTCATGTGGCTTGGCGAGAAGATCACCGATAAAGGAATAGGCAACGGTATTTCGCTGATCATTATGATCGGTATTATTGCCTGGTTGCCCCAGGCCCTGATACAGGAAAGCGTTGCCAAATTTGAATCCGGTGGCGGCGGCCTTATTGCCCTGATCGTAGAAATGGTGGCGCTGGCCGTGGTGGTCATGTTCACCATCCTGCTGGTCCAAGGCGTCCGGAGAATACCGGTTCAGTACGCAAAGAGAATAGTAGGGAACAAGCAGTATGGCGGGGTAAGGCAGTATATTCCCCTGAAGGTGAATGCTGCCGGGGTAATGCCCATTATTTTCGCACAAGCCATTATGTTCATACCGGCAACCGTAGGGCAGATATTCCCTTCGGCTGCTGAGTCTGGCTTCTGGAGTTCCTTTAATGATTATACATCGGTAAGTTACAATGTAACGTTCGCCATACTGATTATTTTGTTCACGTATTTCTATACGGCAATTACGGTGAACCCGATGCAAATGGCGGAGGATATGAAAAAGAACGGAGGTTTTGTCCCCGGTGTAAAGCCAGGCAGGGCAACGGCCGACTTCATTGATACGATCATGTCCAGGATCACATTGCCTGGCTCGGTGTTTCTGGCGCTGATTGCCATACTGCCAGCCATTGCGGTGCAGGTAGGCGTTTCGTCTCAGTTTGCGCAATTTTACGGGGGAACCTCCCTGCTGATTATGGTAGGGGTTGTTCTTGACACGCTGCAGCAGATTGAAAGCCACTTGTTGATGAGGCATTACGATGGTCTGATGAAAACCGGCCGGATCAAGGGAAGAGCGGCAGTAGGCGCTTCCATATAATCGGGATTCAGGAGCGGATGATATATTATAAGACAGCGGAAGAAATTGAATTAATTCGCAAGAGTTCTTTGCTTGTTTCGAAAACCCTCGCTGAAATTGCAGGGATGATCAAACCCGGGATAACCGGTATTGCCCTGGATAAAAGAGCGGAGGAATTCATACGGGATCATGGCGCGGAGCCTGCTTTTAAAGGCTTCAACGGTTTCCCTTACTCACTCTGCATATCGCCGAATGATAAGGTGGTGCATGGTTTTCCCTCGGAGGAAGAGTTGAAAGAAGGGGATATCATCTCTGTTGACTGCGGCGTTGCCTGGAACGGTTTTATAGGTGATTCTGCCTACACCTTTGCGGTTGGGGCCATCAGCGAAGACCTTCAGACCCTGCTGGACGTTACTAAGGAATGCCTGCGACGGGGTGTTGAGAAGGCGACGGCCGGCAACCGGGTAGGGGATATCAGTTATGCTGTTCAGGAATATGCCGCACAATTTAACTACGGGATCGTTAAGGAACTGGTAGGGCACGGAGTAGGCAAGGAGTTGCATGAAAAACCGGAGATCCCCAATTTTGGAAAAAGGGGAAGCGGGCCGAAGCTGGAAGAAGGAATGGTAATTGCTATTGAACCGATGATCAATATGGGGACGGCAAGAGTGAAGTTCTGGGATGACGGCTGGACGGTTTCCACCAAAGACGGTAAGGCATCGGCGCATTTTGAACACACGGTGGCGATCAAAAAGGGGAAAGCTGAAATGCTGTCGACTTTTGAATGCATTGAAGAACGCATAAAGCAAAACTGAATACATGGCAAAACAAGCCTCGATTGAACAAGATGGTATTATAAAGGAAGCATTGTCAAACGCGATGTTCCGTGTGGAGCTGGAGAACGGCCACGAGATCATCGCGCATATTTCCGGGAAGATGCGAATGCACTACATCCGGATACTTCCCGGCGACCGGGTGAAGCTGGAGCTGTCGCCGTACGATCTGTCAAAGGGGCGGATAGTTTACCGGTACAAATAATAGCAAGTAGCAAGACAATATAAACGATGAAAGTTAGAGCATCCATAAAAAAACGTAGTGTTGATTGCAAGATCATCAGGCGCAAGGGCAAGTTGTACGTGATCAACAAGAAGAACCCGAAGTACAAGCAACGTCAGGGATAATCATTGATTGAAAATTAAAATATGGCAAGGATAGCAGGTATTGATTTACCGAGAAACAAAAGAGGGGAGATAGGGCTGACCTATATTTTCGGCATAGGCCGTTCCACGGCCCGGAATATCTTGACCCAGGCAGGAGTTGATGTTAACACGAAAGTGGAAGAATGGACTGACGACCAGTTGACGGCCATCCGGACCGTTATCAATGAAATTAAGGTTGAAGGTGCGTTGCGCTCCGAAATACAGCTTAATATTAAGCGCCTGATGGATATTGGCTGCTATCGCGGAACCCGTCACCGGAAAGGCCTGCCACTTCGCGGTCAGAAGACGAAGAACAACTCCCGCACCCGTAAGGGAAGACGCAAGACAGTTGCCAACAAGAAGAAAGCGACCAAGTAATATATTTAAGAGATGGCTAAAGCTAAGAAAACTGCAAAAAAACGTGTTGTTCATGTGGAGGCAAGCGGACAGGCCCACATTAGTGCAACATTTAATAATATCATTATTACCCTTACCAATAACAGCGGACAGGTAATTTCCTGGTCCTCTGCCGGTAAGATGGGCTTCCGGGGTTCTAAGAAGAATACACCCTATGCAGCTGCCCAGGCAGCAATTGACTGCACCAAAACAGCTTACGATCTTGGTTTGCGCAAAGTAGAAGTTTTCGTGAAGGGCCCGGGATCCGGTCGCGAGTCGGCAATGAGGACCATGCAGCAGAACGGTTTGGAGATTCTTACCATCCGCGATATTACGCCAATGCCTCATAACGGCTGCCGCCCCCCGAAAAGAAGAAGAGTATAAATAGTCGAAATTTTCAAATAGTTTATAATGGCAAGATATACTGGCCCAAAATCAAAAATCGCCCGCAAGTTCCGCGAGCCTATCTTCGGCCCTGATAAAGCACTGGAGAAGAAGAACTATCCTCCCGGCATGCATGGCACTTCGAAGAGGCGCAACAAGCAGTCTGAATACGCGCTGCAGCTGATGGAGAAACAAAAGGCGAAATATACTTACGGGCTCCTTGAACGGCAGTTTGCCCGTCTTTTCGATAAGGCGAGCAGGAAAGAAGGCGTTACCGGCGAGCTGCTGCTGAAATACCTGGAAGCGAGACTGGACAATACAGTATTCCGCCTGGGTATTGCCCCTACGCGTGCAGCCGCACGCCAACTGGTGAGTCATCGTCATATCGTGGTAAATGACCAGGTGGTAAATATTCCTTCTTATGAGCTTCGTCCGGGAGATATCGTGCAGGTAAGGGAGCGTTCACAGTCGCTTGAAGCGATCACTGAATCCCTGTCTGTTCCCCGCGCAGGCCGGTACAACTGGCTTGAATGGGACGAAAAAAGCCTGAGCGGTAAGTTTCTTAATTTCCCGGATCGCGATCAGATTCCCGAGAACATTAAGGAGCAGCTTATCGTGGAGCTCTATTCTAAATAATTAATAACCTTTTTATACACATGGCAATATTAGCTTTTCAACGACCCGACAAAGTAATCATGCAGAAGGCAACCGACTTCCAGGGAACTTTCGAGTTTCGTCCTCTGGAACCGGGTTTCGGCGTCACAATCGGGAATGCCCTGCGCAGAATATTATTATCTTCACTGGAAGGGTATGCCATTACTTCAGTAAAGTTGGCCGGTGTATCGCATGAGTTCTCCACCATAAAGGGAATAGTAGAAGACGTTACCGAGATCGTTCTTAATCTGAAACAGGTTCGTTTTAAGAAAACGGGCGAAGTAGGCGAGAACGAGAAAATATTTGTGCTGATCAACGGACAGGAAACGTTTTCCGCAGGTGATATCGGGAAATTCTCCAGCAACTTCACCGTGCTGAACCCTGATCTGGTTATCTGCAACATGAACAAGGACGTAACGCTTGAGGTGGAGCTTACTGTCAGCAAAGGACGCGGTTATGTACCGGCTGATGAAAATAAGCAGCCCGATGCGGTGCTGGGAGTGATCCCGATCGATTCTATCTTTACGCCTATCAAAAACGTAAAGTACACGATCGAAAACTACCGTGTTGAACAGAAGACGGACTACGAAAAGCTTATATTCGATATTACTACGGACGGTTCCATTCATCCGGAAGACGCCCTGAAGGATGCCGCCAAAATTCTGATCCAGCATTTCATGCTCTTCTCTGACGAGCGCATCATGCTGGAAACCCAGACGAAGGAGCTTACCCAGGAGGTGGATGAAGAGATCCTTCATATGCGCAAGATCCTGAAAACGGAGCTGACGGATCTCGATCTTTCAGTACGCGCTCTTAACTGCCTGAAGGCCGCCGATATTAAAACGCTTGCCGACCTGGTGCAGTACGATGTTGCTGATATGCTTAAATTCCGCAACTTTGGTAAAAAATCACTTGCTGAAATACAGGAGCTTGTAAAATCGAAAGGGCTTACCTTTGGTATGAACCTGTCCAAGTACAAGCTGGACGAGGAATAAACAGAATTAACAATGAGACACGGAAAGAAAATAAATCACCTGGGCAGAACGGATACGCACCGTAAGGCTATGCTGGCAAACATGGCTTCTTCCCTCATCATGCATAAGCGCATTAACACTACGGTTGCTAAAGCCAAAGCGCTGAGGGTATATGTGGAGCCCCTCCTCACAAAAGCAAAAAGCGATACTACGCATTCCCGCCGTACGGTGTTCACTTATCTTCAGAATAAGGAATCCGTTACAGAGCTGTTCCGGGAAGTGGCTGTGAAAATTGCAGACCGTCCGGGAGGATATACACGGATTATTAAAACAGGTACCCGCCTGGGTGATAACGCGGAAATGTGCTTCATCGAGCTGGTTGACTACAACGAACTTTACGGCCAGGGCAAAGGTGAAGAGAAGAAAGAAAAGACAACCCGCCGCGGAAGAGGCAGGGGTAAGAAAGGCGCTGCCGCCGCAGGTAAAACTGCGGAAGAAGCACCGGCCGCCGCTGCAGCTGAAGTAAAAGAGGAATCCGCTCCCGCAAAAGAATCCGCTCCCGCAAAAGAAGCTGCTCCCGCTAAGGAAGCCGCTCCCGCAAAAGAAGCGAAAGCCGCTAAGGAAGCAGCCGCTCCCGCTGCAGAAGCTGCCGCTGAACCGGCTGCTGAAACCGCCGCCGCTCCTGCTGAAGAAGCGTCTTCTGACACAGCTCCCGGCGATGCGCCTGCTGCGGATGAAACCTCTTCAGACGAGGAAAAGAAAAGCTGACATTTTATATAATTCATATAGGAAAAACCGGTACTCCAGAAGGCCGGTTTTTTTTTGCAGCGGGTTTTCTGCCATTTTGACGGCAGTTTCTGTCATTTCAGGGCTGGGAGGCTCCTTGGCACAGCCCTTGTTGCTCTAATTGTGTTTCAAGAAAAATTAAGCATTATGTCAAAGATAATTGGAATAGATTTAGGTACCACCAATTCTTGTGTGGCGGTAATGGAAGGTAATGAGCCGGTGGTCATTACCAATAGCGAAGGTAAGCGGACCACTCCTTCAATTGTGGCTTTTGTGGAAGGTGGTGAAAGAAAAGTAGGCGACCCGGCCAAGCGGCAGGCGATCACCAACCCCCAGAAGACCATTTCTTCTATCAAACGCTTCATGGGGAACAGTTACGATGAAGTACAAAAGGAAATAGCACGTGTACCCTATAAAGTGGTAAAGGGCGATAATAATACCCCGCGTGTGGACATCGATGGCCGTCTGTACACTCCTCAGGAAATTTCCGCGATGGTGCTTCAGAAAATGAAGAAGACTGCCGAGGATTTCCTCGGACAGGAAGTAACCGAGGCGGTTATTACTGTGCCTGCCTACTTTAACGACGCGCAGCGCCAGGCAACAAAAGAAGCCGGGGAAATTGCCGGCTTAAACGTACGGCGTATCATTAACGAGCCTACAGCTGCCGCTCTTTCTTACGGGCTGGACAAACGAAACAAAGATATGAAGATCGCCGTATTTGACTGCGGCGGCGGAACACATGACGTATCAATACTGGAACTCGGCGAAGGCGTTTTCGAGGTGAAGTCAACCGACGGCGATACGCACCTTGGCGGTGACGATTTTGACCAGGTAATCATTGACTGGATGGCAGAAGAATTCCAGAAAGATGAAGGCATTGACCTGCGGCAGGACCCCATGGCCCTGCAACGTCTGAAAGAAGCTGCGGAAAAAGCGAAGATCGAGCTTTCCAGCACAACGTCCACGGAGATTAACCTGCCCTATATCATGCCTGTGAACGGGATTCCCAAGCATCTTGTACGCACCCTTTCCAGGGCGAAGTTCGAGCAACTGGCAGACTCCCTGGTTCAACGGACAATCGACCCCTGCAGATCTGCATTGAAAAATGCCGGCCTCACGATAAAGGACATTGACGAGATTATCCTTGTGGGTGGATCAACCCGTATCCCTGCGGTGCAGCAGGCCGTAGAAAAATTCTTCGGAAAGGCGCCTTCCAAAGGTGTCAACCCCGACGAAGTAGTGGCAATCGGCGCGGCCATTCAGGGCGGTGTACTTTCCGGCGACGTAAAGGATGTGCTGTTGCTGGATGTTACCCCGCTTTCACTGGGTATCGAAACCCTTGGCGGCGTGTTCACCAGGCTGATCGAAGCCAATACGACCATCCCTACCAAGCGCAGTGAAGTGTTTTCCACTGCTTCGGACAGCCAGCCGAGCGTAGAGATCCACGTTTTACAGGGTGAACGCCAGATGGCTGCCCAAAACCGCACAATCGGACGTTTCCATCTCGATGGCATCCCGCCGGCTCCCAGGGGAGTACCCCAGGTAGAAGTGACGTTTGACATTGATGCGAACGGTATCCTGCACGTGAGCGCCAAAGATAAAGGCACCGGCAAAGAACAGAAGATCCGCATCGAAGCTTCTTCCGGCTTGAGCGATGAAGAAATAAAGAAAATGAAGGAAGAGGCGGAACAGAATGCGGAAGCCGATAAAAAGGCTCGTGAAGAAGTAGAGAAGGTCAATGCGGCCGATGCGCTGATCTTTTCCACTGAAAAACAGCTGAAAGAATACGGCGATAAGCTTCCGGCCGATAAAAAGTCGACGATTGAAGCAGCCCTGGGTTCCCTGAAGGACGCTCATTCCAAAAGGGACTTTGCCGCAATCGAGACAGCCACCGCCAGCCTTACAGAAGCCTGGAACGCAGCTTCGGAAGAACTTTACAAAGCCAGCCAGGCGGAAGGCGGCTCAGCTGCTGATGCCGGCGCGGGAGCCGGGGAACCTGGCGGAGAAGCTTCTTCGGATGACAAAGACGTCAAAGATGTCGATTTTGAAGAAGTAAAAGACGACGATAAAAAATAAGCGCTCACGCTATTTTCGGAAATAATTAAAGGGGATGCATTGCGTCCCCTTTTTCTTTTTTTAATCAGCAAGGAAGAAACCCCTATGTTTTTCCTGAAATCTTGTAACTTTCCTTCCTCAAAATCTAACAAAAATTAAAACATATGTGTGGAATCGTAGCCTATATTGGGGACAGGGATGCCTATCCCATTCTTATTAAAGGATTAAAGCGACTGGAATACAGGGGGTACGACAGCGCCGGTGTTGCCTTGCTGGACGGCAATGACTTGCGGGTTTACCGAAAAAAAGGAAAGGTAAGCGACCTGGAAGCGCATACCGAAGGGAAATCGAAGGAAGGCAAAATCGGGATCGGGCATACCCGCTGGGCCACACACGGCGCTCCCACCGATGCGAACGCGCACCCGCATACTTCGGGAGATGGCCGGCTGGCGATCATCCACAACGGAATTATCGAGAACTACGCTTCGCTGAAAAAAGAACTTATAAGTAAGGGGCACTCCTTTGAAAGCGAAACAGATACGGAAGTGCTGGGGCATTTTATCGAAGAGATCAGGAAAAGCAATCAGTGTTCCCTGGAAGAAGCGGTCCGCATAGCACTAAAGCGGGTAGTTGGCGCCTATGTAATAGTGATCGCCTCAAAGGATGATCCCGGCACGCTCATCGCTGCGCGAAAGGGAAGCCCCCTGGTTATTGGTGTGGGGAGGGACGAGCATTTCCTGGCTTCGGACGCGACTCCCATCGTGGAATATACCAAGAAAGTCATTTACGTGAACGATCATGAGATCGCGATTATCCGCAAGGATGAACTGGTGCTTAAAAACCTGACAAACGAAGAGCAAACTCCTTATATTCATACCCTTGACGTGGAATTGGAAGCCATTGAAAAAGGAGGCTATGACCACTTCATGATCAAGGAGATCCACGAACAGCCCAATACCATCCGCGACTGCCTGCGGGGCCGGCTGGATGTGGAGGCGGGCAGGATCACGCTGGGCGGCATCCGGGAATACGCGGCCAACCTGAATAATACCGACCGCATCGTATTTGTAGCCTGCGGCACCTCCTGGCATGCAGGGCTGGTTGCCGAATATGTATTTGAAGAATTGTGCAGGGTTCCCGTGGAAGTTGAATATGCTTCCGAATTCCGTTACCGCAACCCGGTTATCCGGGAAGGAGATGTGATCTTCGCCGTATCTCAAAGCGGTGAAACGGCCGACACCCTGGTAGCCATTGAAGGTGCGAAAGAAAAGGGCGCCATTATTTTCGGCATTTGCAACGTGGTAGGATCTTCCATCCCCCGGGCTTCGCATGAAGGGGTTTATACCCATGCCGGGCCGGAGATAGGTGTGGCCAGCACCAAGGCCTTTACCGCTCAGCTGACGGTGCTGACCCTGATCGCCCTGAAGTCGGCCCATGAAAGAGGCACGATAGACGATAAGCGCTTCCGGGAATTACTCGCCGAACTGTACCGCATCCCGGAGAAAGTGAAGCAAGCGCTCGATATGGATGAACATATCCGCAAAATAGCCGGGAAATATAAGGATGCTCATAGCTTCCTGTTCCTGGGAAGAAGGTATGGTTTCCCCGTTGCCCTTGAGGGAGCCCTAAAGCTGAAGGAGATCTCCTATATTCATGCCGAAGGTTACCCGGCGGCCGAAATGAAACACGGTCATATTGCCCTCGTGGACGAAAATCTGCCTTCGGTTTTTATAGCCACCAGGGACAGCTCCTATGAAAAGATCGTCTCCAATATCCAGGAGATCAAGGCCCGCGGCGGAAAAGTGATCGCTGTCGTCAGCGAAGGGGATGACGTGATCCCTCAAATGGCCGACGACGTCATTGAGGTTCCTGAAACCGATGAATTACTGATGCCCATGGTATCCGTGATCCCACTCCAGCTGCTCTCTTACCATATTGGGACCATGAAGGGCTATAATGTGGATCAGCCGCGGAACCTGGCTAAATCGGTAACTGTTGAATAGCGGGTTGCTTCGCAACGGTTCGAAGTTTAAAGTTCAAGGTTCAAGGTTTAAAGTTTAAAGTTCAAGGTTCAAAGTTCCAAATTCAAAGTTCCAAGTTTAAGGTTTAAAGTTCCAAGTTCAAGGTTCCAAGTTCAAGGTTAACGGTATTCTAGTTGAGCTTTGAACCTCACACCAGAAAAAAGAAAGCATGAACAGGATTGTAAAAAAGCCAATAGATAAGCTGGGTTACGGTTTTATTGAAGGTGTTTACCTGCCGGAAAGCAAGGACGAATATTATTTGCGGGATGAACAGTTCCGTACGGATAAAAAATACCGGAAACTGAAGGCCCATGAAATAGAAGTCCTGGTAAAGAATGAAAATACGTCCGATGACTGGAACATGATCCTCGTCACCGACAAGTTCAACGCCGGCTATGTGCAGGGATGTAATTTCTTCGGGAAGATCAGGATAGGAGACCTGGAGCCCTACCTGCTCGAATATCATGAAATACAGCACCCCGTGGGGCTTTATAACAGCACCATTATTTCCTGCGATTTCGGGGATAACGTGGTGGTGGACAATGTGAATCATCTTTCCCATTACCAGGTGGGAAATGAATGTATGCTGATGAACATCAATGAAATGGCCACCAGCAATCATGCAAAATTCGGGAGTGGAATTCTGAAAGAAGGTGAAGAGGAGAAAGTGCGCATCTGGCTGGAGCTGTGTAACGAGAACGGCGGCCGCCGCATTCTGCCCTTTGAAGGCATGCTGGCCGGCGACGCCTTCCTCTGGACAAAATACCGGGATGACCAGCAGCTTATGGAAAGCTTTAAAAAGCTGGTAGACGAGAAGAATGATTCCAGGAGAGGTTTTTATGGTACTGTTGGCGACCGTACGGTCATAAAAAACTGCAAGATCATCAAGGATGCGAAGATCGGTTCCGATGCCTATATCAAAGGGGCTAACAAACTGAAGAACCTTACCGTCCACAGCCTGCCGGATGCAGGGACCCAGATCGGCGAAGGTTGTGAGCTGGTGAACGGCATTATCAACCAGGGATGCCGCGTATTTTATGGCGTGAAAGCCGTCCGGTTTTTCATGGGCTCGCATTCGAATCTGAAATACGGCGCCCGCCTGATCAATTCCTACCTGGGGAATAATGCGACGGTCTCCTGCTGCGAAGTGCTGAACTCCCTGATTTACCCCGGTCATGAACAGCATCATAATAATTCCTTCCTCTGCGCCTCCAGAATCGAAGGACAATCCAATATGGCCGCCGGCGCTACCATAGGTTCCAATCATAATTCACGGGGGAACGATGGCGAAATTGTCGCCAGGCGCGGATTCTGGCCTGGCTTATGCGTAAGCCTGAAGCATAACAGCCGTTTTGCCTCCTACTGCCTGGTGAACAAAGGGAATTATCTCTACGAGATGGACATTCCCCTGCCCTTCACTTTTGTTTACAATGACGAATCCACGGCAAAGCTGTACCTGATGCCCGCCTATTGGTTCATGTACAATATATATGCCCTCGCCAGGAACGCATGGAAATACCGGACCCGTGATAAGCGGATCCATAAAAGACAGGAAATCGAGTACGATTACCTGGCGCCGGACACGGCCAATGAAATGATAACCGCAATGAGGCTGCTGGAAAAATGGGTGGGCCAGGCTTACCTTGAACAGCAAGGGAAGGCCGGCGGAACAGCCGGAACGCAAGCCGGCGAAACGGACGGAACGAAGCCCATTGATACAACCGGAACAAAGCCCGGCGAAACAGCCGCAACGCAAGGCAGCGAGCCGGATGAAGATCAGCTCAGGCAAATAGGAAAGGATCTGCTGCTCAACCAGGAAGAAACGGTTCGCGGGTTAACGATAAAGGCCAGGAACGTTGAGAATTCCCGGCGGGAAGTAATCGTGATCAAAGTCGGGCAGGCTTATCGCTGGTACGCAGAAATGCTTCATCATTACGGAGTCAGCACGCTTGTTCACCATTTTTCGGGGAAGGCGGCTGCGGACCTGCTCGCGCTCAGGGAGGACTTTCGCTTTAGCAGCAGGGGTAGTTGGGTCAATGTGGGCGGACAGCTGATCCATGAACAAGACCTGGAGCAGCTAAAGGACGATATTAAACAGGGCCGGATCAGTTCCTGGGACGAAATCCATGCGCGTTACCTGGAATTGGGAACGGCTTATCCCGCCGATAAGCTGAATCATGCCTGGCTGACCCTGCTGGAAGTGAACGGGGCCGGGGAGGAAGAACTTCTTTCTTTATGGCCCTCTTTCCTGGAACGCAGCGTGGAAACCATGGAGCGGCTCGCGGAGGGTGTCCATACTTCCCGGGAAAAGGACTACAGGAACCCCTTCCGGAAAATGCTCTACGAGAGTACTTCAGAAATGGAAGCCGTAATAGGAAAGCTGGAAGAAAATGACTTCGTTAAGCTGATGCAGGCCGAAGCTGCCGACTATCGCAAACAGGCGGATGAACTGCTCCAACGAAATAGTTACATTGGCCGGTAAACCCGGCTAAACCCCTTATTTCTGCCGCCTGCTGCCGCCTGCGGGAGCTTTCCTGTTCGCCGCAGCGCTTCGCTATGCAAGATAACAGACTTGTTACAGCCCTTCCATGTAACCTCTTATTACTTTTGCCCTCTAATTGCGATAGTGTCATATTAACACCATGAAAAAACTTCTTATTTTATTAACGGCTGTAATTGTTTCCTGCTCTGCCTGGGCGCAGGCGCAGGTAAGTGGAAAAATTACCGGTACCGTTACCGATTCTCTTTCGGGCCAGGGGCTCGCATTTGCATCCGTTTCCCTGCTCAATCCGCAGGGTAAAACTGTCAACGGGGCGTTAACCGATGATAATGGCAATTTTGTCATTGAGAACGTGCCGGCCGGCAGTTACCGGCTGCAGGCAGCTTTTGTAGGATACCTTACCAAAACAAGCCAGCTGCTGGAGTTGAAGCAAGGGCAGGCGGAGCTGAACGCCGGCGCACTGGCCATCGCTCCCGATGCGGAAGTGCTGGAAGGCGTGACCGTGGAAGGGCAAAAGGCCTTATATGAAAATAAGATCGACAAGCTGGTTTATAATGCGGAACGCGACGCTACCAATTCCGGCGGCAATGCAGGTGATGTGCTTCGCAAAGTTCCTATGGTGACGGTAGATTTGGAAGGAAGCGTGCAGCTCCGCGGCAGCGGCAACGTACGGGTGCTGATCAACGGCAAGCCTTCGAGCGTCATTGCTTCAAACGTGGAGGATGCACTGAAAATGATTCCCTCTGACGAAATAAAAAGCGTGGAGGTGATCACCAGCCCCTCCGCAAAGTACGATGCCGAAGGTACGGCGGGGATCATCAATATCATTACCAAGAAAAAAGGTATCCAGGGACTCAGCGGAAACGTAAACCTTTCGGCGGGTACCCGCAACAGCAATGCCGGACTGGATGTGAATTACCGGAAGAACAGGTTTGGCATCAATGCCGGCCTGGGCGGGAACCTCTTCAATTCAAACGGCTACCAAAGCAGCGAACGGATAAACAATGCCAGCGATGCCAACCGTTTCCTTTTGCAGGAAGGCAACAACGACATGAGCAATTCGGGCTTGCGCGGACAGTTCGGTATGGATTACGATATAGACACCACTAGTAATATCAGCACAAGCATACGCTTCAATGATTTCAGCCGCGATTTTGATAATTACCAGGGAACCATCATGATGAATGCCGGCGAAGTCCCGGTAAGCCAGTTTTCGCGGAATACTGACGGAAGCATGGACATGGAAGGCCTGGACTGGACCATGGATTACCGTAAAACGTTCAAGCGCCCGCAGCAGGAACTCACCGCTTCGGCCCAGTACAGCAAGGGAACCCGCGGTAACGGTTATGATTTGTTTCAGACCAATGAAGCCGGGGAGATCAACCTCAGGGAAAAGAGCTTCAATGATAACCTGAATAAGGAAACCACTTTCCAGGTAGATTATATTCATCCCTTTAAAAAAGAAGGAACGGTCCTGGAAGCAGGCGCAAAAAGTATTCTCCGGGATATCAGCAGCGATTACCAATTCAGCATCATGGATGAAAACGGGGCGTATATCCCCGACCCTTCGCGCTCCAATGTTTTTGATTATCGCCAGGATGTTTATGCAGCTTATACCACTTTCGCCTTTAAATTCGGAAAAAAATACGGCCTCAAGCTGGGCGCCCGCTGGGAACAAACCCAGATAGACGGGGACTTCGCCTCTACAGGTACCAGCTTCAGCAATACCTATGGCAACCTGATCCCGAGTATTACGCTTTCCCGGGAGCTGAAACCCGGTCAAACTATTAAAGCCAGTTACAGCCGGCGTATCCAGCGTCCCAGCCTCTGGTTCCTTAACCCCTATGTTGACCAGTCCGACTCCCTGAATGTCCGTTACGGGAACCCGGAACTCAAACCGGAACTGAGCAACTCCTACGAGCTTGGATGGAGTACCTTCTTTAAAAAGACCTCTTTGAACGCCTCCCTTTACTGGAGAAATACCAGTGATGTGATCGAAAGCGTGAGTACTATCGAGGAAGGCGTAACCAGCACTACGTTCAGTAACGTCTCCAGCAGTACCTCCGTGGGCCTTAATTTGTTCGGTTCCACCCAGATCACCCCAAAATGGACGGTCAGCGGCTCGGTGAACCTGTATGATTACCGGATCAAAAGCAACGTGGATAACCAGTACAGCAACGAAAGCTTCATGTATAACCTGAATATGAATTCCAACCTTTCTTTCGGAGAGGGCTTCAGCGCCAGCCTTTTTGCCATGTTCAATTCCCCCCGGACTACCTTACAGGGAACATCTTCATCCTGGTCAATGATGTCAGTAGGGCTTAAAAAGGAATTGTTCGACAAAAAAGCCAGTATCGGCATCAACGTGAACAACCCATATAAGAAACATCAGGAATTTAAAAGAGACCTTACCGGTGTGAATTTCACCCAGAACAGCGTCTTCGGCTTCGAGTTCCGCTCGGTAAGCCTTAATTTCAGCTATCGTTTCGGTAAAGTAGACTTTAAGCAGCAGCGCCGCCGCCGCGGAGGCATCGACAATAACGACCAGAAGCAGGGAGACGGGAACCAGATGGGCATGTAAGAACTCCCTGCCCGGCCGAAGTTAAGGCCTGGGTGAAGGAAAGATCAGTTTAAAGTATTGCCGGTAAATTCCAGGCTTGTACATGCTTTATGCCCTCGTTGGATGGAAGGGTGATATCGTCCAGGGAAATTACCAGCTTCTCGTAATTGTCCCGGATAGCTTTTAGCGGAGCATACTCGCGGTCAGCAGTTTGCATATCCGGCAAAAGATAAGCGCTTTGCAAATATATCAGGCGGTCTCCTTTAGTTGCTACGAAGTCTACTTCTTTAGCGCCAAGAGTACCCGTATATACCTGGTACCCGTTTCTTCTAAGTTCCAAATAGACAAGGTTTTCAAGCTTGTATCCTATGCCGTAACCAAAGCCGGAATAAAGATAATTTTTATAAGAAAGGTCATTTATGTAATACTTGCAATTACCGGTGAGTGTTTCCTTGCCTTTGATATTATAACGTGCGGCCTTGTGTATCAGGAATGTATCTGTAATATAACCGATATAGTTTGAAATCGTGTCGTATGATGTGTTCCGCTTATGGCTTTTAAAAAAGTTAACAATATTGGTTATCGAGACCAGGTTGGAAGCGTTGTTAACCAAATAGACAAAGATATCCTCGAGCAACCTGGGGTCCTTAATACTATGACGTTGTATGATATCGCGTAGTAATACGGTGTCCTTAATAGCTGCTATATAATTACGCCGGGTTTCCTCATTAGGTAACCCGAATAATTCGGGTAAAGCGCCGCCTTCCATATATTGCAGGAAACTTTGTTTTGAAATATCCACTTGCATCACTCCCGAATATTCAATGAAGCTGAATGGAAATATTTCAAATTGTACGTATCGCCCCGACAATAACGTAGCCAATTCTCCGGATGACATCTTTGAATTGGAGCCGCTGATAAAGATTTCATAAGGTTCGGCAAAATCCTGAGAGTGTGAATTTACAAAGTGTTCCCAGCCTTTTATATTTTGAATTTCATCGACGAAAAGGAACTTTTTTCCAGAGGCGCTTATCTTCTTTTTGTAAATATTCAATACCCCTTCAAGATCTTTATAGTCTGAAATAAAATCGAACTCTATGAATTCTTTGTTGATATAAAGGATATTCTTTGGGTTTACGCCATCATCAATCAAACGCTTAGCTATTTGCCGCAGGATATAGCTCTTTCCCACTCGCCGCTGCCCCACAAGAACTTTAATGAGTTTATTCCCCGTATAATCATAAATCTTTTCCGTATACCCGGTTCGTGGAAAACCGAGAGACGGAACGTTTCCATTCCAAAAATTAAACTTCTCTAAAGCCAATAATTTTTCGTCCATGTCTGAAAAGTGAAAACAAATGTAATAATTTTCGATCGTACACGAAAATTTATCCAATTTATGGCTGGTTACATATTACGGCGATACTGTCCGCCGACTTCGTAGAGAGCGGTCGAAATCTGGCCCAGGGAGCAAACTTTGCAGGCTTCCATCAGTTCTTCGAAGGTGTTGCGGTTCTGCAGGGCGGCTGACTTTAGCTTTTCCAGCTGCATGGGAGCCGCATGTTGGTTCCGGTGTTTAAATGCTTCCAGGGCCTGGATCTGGAATTGCTTTTCGGGTTCCATTGCGCGGATCACTTCCCGGGGGAGGATAGTAGGGGAGCCCTGGCTGTTGAGAAAGGTGTTTACGCCGATGATCGGGTATTCCCCGCTGTGTTTCAGCGCTTCATAATGCAGGGATTCCTCCTGGATCTTGCCGCGCTGGTACATGGTTTCCATGGCGCCAAGGACACCGCCGCGTTCCGACAGGCGCTGAAATTCTTCATATACGGCGCTTTCCACCAGGTGACTAAGCTTTTCTATGATAAAGGCGCCCTGCAGCGGGTTTTCATTTTTTGCCAGGCCCAGTTCCCGGTTGATGATCAGCTGAATAGCCATTGCCCTGCGGACCGATTCTTCTGTCGGGGTGGTAATGGCTTCATCATAGGCATTGGTATGCAGGGAATTGCAGTTATCGTAGACCGCGTATAAAGCCTGTAATGTAGTACGAATATCGTTGAAATCAATTTCCTGTGCGTGCAGGGAGCGGCCGGAGGTCTGGATATGGTATTTGAGTTTCTGCGAGCGCTCATTTCCTTTGTATTTGTACTTCATGGCCTTTGCCCAGATGCGGCGGGCTACCCGGCCGATAACCGAATATTCCGGGTCAATTCCATTTGAGAAGAAAAAAGAAAGATTGGGAGCAAAATCATCAATGTGCATGCCCCTGCTGAGATAGTATTCCACGAAGGTGAACCCGTTGGCGAGGGTGAATGCCAGTTGGGTAATGGGGTTCGCACCCGCTTCGGCGATGTGATAGCCGGAAATGGAAACCGAATAGAAGTTCTTTACTTTATTACGGCTAAAATACTCCTGGATGTCGCCCATCATCCGCAGCGCGAACTCAGTAGAAAAGATGCAGGTGTTCTGTGCCTGGTCTTCTTTAAGGATATCGGCCTGGACGGTCCCCCGTACAGTGGAAAGCGTCTGTTCTTTTATATTTTGGTAAATGTCCTCCGGGAGTACCTGGTCACCGGTTACGCCCAGCAGCAGCAGGCCCAGCCCGTCATGCCCTTCAGGTAGCGTAGGATGATAAGCGGGGAGAAGAAGGCCCTTTTCTTCATAAATGCCGCGGATCTTTTCCCTGGCGCTTTCTTCTAGTCCATTTGCCAGAATGTATTTTTCGCACTGCTGGTCAATGGCGGTATTTAAAAAAAAGCCGAGCAGCATGGGTGCGGGGCCATTGATGGTCATGGAAACCGAAGTAGAGGGCTTGCACAAGTCAAAACCTGAGTAGAGCTTTTTGCAATCGTCCAGCGTAGCGACAGAAACTCCGGAATTACCTATTTTCCCATAAATATCCGGCCGCGGATGCGGATCTTCCCCATAAAGCGTCACCGAGTCGAAAGCGGTAGAAAGGCGCTGGGCCGGCTGTTCCAGCGCCAGGTAGTGAAAACGTTTATTGGTACGTTCCGGGCCTCCTTCTCCGGCAAACATGCGGGTGGGATCCTCGTTCTGGCGTTTCAGGGGAAATACGCCGGCGGTATAAGGAAATTCTCCCGGCAGGTTTTCAGTAAGCTGCCAGCGCAGCAAATCGCCCCAATCTCGATACTCCGGCAAAGCAATTTTCGGGATCCGGAGATTAGAGAGCGACAGGCTGCTGAGCGGCTGACGTATTTCTTTGCCGCGCACTTTATAGATCAGTTCGTCCGCAGCATATTTTTCCTGCATTGAAGGCCAGGATTCGATCAGTTTCCGGCATTCCGGGTGCAGTTTTTCGTTCAGGCGGCCGTAAAGCGCCGAAATTTCGGCATGCGCGTTTTCAGCTGGGTTTTCCGCCAGATTTTCCGCCGGTCTTTCCGCCAGATTTTCTGCCGGGCTTTCATTATCCTTCCGGTCGTTTTTTAACAGTTCCATAGCTCCGCTCAACTGGTACAGCTGCCGGGCAATAGCGCATTGTTCCTCTACCCACTGGTCATATTCCTTGTTGTTTTCCACGATCTCTGCCAGGTAGCGGCTGCATTGGGGCGGAATAACATAGATTTTTTTTGCGCCGCCCGGGTTTTTGGCCAACGCGGAGGTAAAGCGCAGGCCGCTTACGCTCCCGATCTTTTCCAGGATGGCGAGGTAAAGATTATTCATGCCCGGGTCGTTGAACTGGGAAGCAATGGTTCCGTAAACCGGAAGATCCTCCGTGGCGGCGTCCCACAAGCCGCGGTTGCGGACGTACTGCTTTTTTACGTCGCGGAGAGCATCATCAGCGCCCCTTTTGTCGAACTTGTTAATAGCCACGAGATCGGCGAAATCAAGCATGTCTATTTTTTCAAGCTGCGTAGCCGCCCCGAATTCCGGGGTCATTACATAAAGCGAGACATCGCAATGTTCCACGATCTGCGTATCCGACTGGCCGATACCGGAGGATTCTACAATGATGGTGTCGTATCCCGCGAGCTTACAAAGGTCAATGATCTCCTGTATATGCCGCGAAAGGGAAATATGGGACTCACGCGTGGCAAGCGATCGCATATATACCCTGGGGTTATCAATGGCGTTCATCCGGATGCGATCCCCGAGCAAGGCGCCGCCTGTTTTTCTTTTCGAGGGATCTACGGAAATAATGGCAATGGTCTTATCCGGGAAATCATTCAGATAACGCCGCACCAGCTCATCGGTCAGGGAAGATTTTCCGGCCCCGCCGGTGCCGGTAATGCCAATCACCGGGATTGTTTTTTTACCCGCATTGGGTGTGAGCCCGGCCGTCGGTTTCGTGCCTGCATCACCCGGTGTTCCTGTATTGCCCGGTGTTCCTGCATTACCCGGTGTTCCTGCATTACCCGGTGTTCCTGCGTGATCCCATTGATTTTCAATGGCGGTAATAAGCCGTGCGGTTTTACCGGGCTCCGCCGTTGAAAGATCTTCCGGTATTCTACTGTGTTTGCTTCCGGTATTATTGCTTCCGGTGTTTCTGCTTCCGGGAGGAAAATCACATTTGCGCAGCAGATCATCGATCATTCCCTGCAGGCCCATCTTCCGGCCGTCATCAGGAGAATAAATTCGGGTAATGCCGTATGCTTCCAACTCGGCTATTTCTTCGGGCAGGATGGTCCCTCCCCCTCCTCCAAAAACCAAAATATGGCCGGCGCCTTTTTCCCGGAGAAGGTCAAACAGGTATTTAAAGAATTCATTATGCCCGCCTTGGTAGGAAGTAATGGCAATGGCCTGCACGTCTTCCTGGACAGCGCAATTCACAATTTCCTCTACCGAGCGGTTATGGCCCAAGTGGATCACTTCCGCTCCGGAGGCCTGCAGGATCCGCCGCATAATATTGATTGCTACGTCGTGCCCGTCAAATAAGGACGCGGCGGTGACGATCCGTATTATATTTTTCGGCTTGTATATTTCCGGCTTCATGCTTTACAAAACTATGAAAAAAGCCGTGATATGGCCGAATGCTTTCCTTACCTTTGCAGGGAATGGAGCAGGGTAAAAAAGTATATAATAATTACGGAAGCTATCTCCGGCAAAAGTACGGCGGGAAGAAGGTATATAAGGTTATTGTGGATGCCGGCTTTACCTGCCCCAACCGCGACGGGAAAAAAGGCTTCGGAGGCTGCACATATTGCAACGTGGATTCCTTTACTCCCGACGCCGCCCGTCACCTTCCTTCTCTTGCCGAGCAGGTGGAAAAGGGAATGGAACGAGCCCGGCACAGCTACAAGGCCGAAAAGTTCATCATTTATTTTCAGCCCAATACCAATACCTACGCCCCGGCTAAGGAGTTGAAAGTGTTGTACGACGAAGCCTTGTCGGTAAATTCCGCAGATGTGGTGGGCTTATCGGTAGGCACCCGCCCGGACTGCCTTGACGCGGAGAAGATTGCCCTGCTGGAATCTTATGCCGAAAGAGTAGACGTGGACCTGGAAATGGGAATGGAATCCATTTATGACGAAACCCTCGGCCGCATTAACCGCGGATGCACCCATGCCGACCTGGAGAATGCGCTCCGCTTACTGGAACACAGCCCCCTTGACGTGTGCGTCCACACCATTTTCGGGTTCCCCTGGGAGAGCCGGGAAATGATGCTTCGCTACGCGAAAGTAATCAATAATTTCCCCGGGATCCGTTTCATAAAACTGCACCACCTGCATATCGTAGAAGGTTCTATCATGGGCGTACATTATAAGCGAAACCCCTTTAAGCTGTTTTCCCTCGAAGAATACACCGATTTTATCTGTGAATTTATTCCCCTTCTCCGCGAAGATGTGGTCATTCAGCGTCTCTTCGGCCTTGCCGACAAAAACCTGCTGATCGCCCCTCAATGGAAGCTGAAACGCTCAGAGATCCAGGCTTTCATCGATAATTCGCTGGAGTCCGCCGGCGTCCGCCAGGGAAGCGCCTTCCTTCCGGCCTGTTGAAGCCGCCTCCCCTGGTTGCTTCATACCGTATTCGTGTTTCTTCAAATTGTTTCCTATTTTACAGGAAGATCACAGATATTCAAAAATGAAAAGACTTGGTTACTTTTTCGGAATGATACTTCTGGCTGCCTGCGCCGGGCCGGGGCAAAATGATAAAACGGCCGGAAGCGGTGGCGCTGCGCAGAGCGAAACCTTAGCCGGGGCAAACGAAAGTATTGATGCTGAAACAAACAGGCCGGCAGCAACAAATGCTGTCTATCAACTCATCCTGGATACCGATACGGTCCCCGGCAGGCTTGACCCGGACGTGATCAGCGGATTGAACGAGCCGCTCAGGGCGCTGGCTGCTTTTTACGCTGCAATGGGAGGAACAAATTGTCACGGAGAAACCTGTGAGTTAACCACCGCGCTGGGGCTTGGCAAACAAGGTTCGGACGCGCATAAAGAACTCATAAAAAATTATTTCCCCGGTGATCCCGTAGCAGCTACGGTACTTAAACAGGACTGCTACCTGCGTCCAAGCGGCGCCTCCTCTTTTTCAGATTTTGAATACCTGACCATCACCAGCCGGGGCGATACAACCCAGGTGGATTACAGCCTTATGGCCTATAACCGGGGCGACGTAAAGTTCATCAAGGGCCCTGATACCTATCTTTTCAAAGACAGTATATACACAAAGCTAGAGCGCCATCTCCGGACACACGTGAAGAACGAAGAGGCGCTTTAAGGGAATGCCAAACTTCAGTACTTCCTGAAAATATAGATCAGTGAACTGGATTTGTTAATATTTACCAGGCTTTGCAGGTAGGAGAGGCCTCCGTTAACGGCGCCGAGGAACAGGGCAAAGCTGCGTTTTTTGTTTTTTTCGCTCAGGATGGATACATAAAAGGAGTCGAAGGGCATCCGTTGTTTTCCTACCAGGCGGAAGCCCTGCGCTTCGGTAAGTTTCCTGATGGAATCAGGGCTGAAATGCCATAAATGGCGGGGAACGTCATAGGCGGCCCAGTATTCCTTGTACACCTTGGCATCAAAGCTCTGGTGGTTAGGGACTGCGGCTATAAAATACCCCCCGTCTTTCAGGAGGGCGTGGATCCGGGCCAAATAAGACGCCGGGTCTTCCACGTGTTCCAGGACATGCCACATGGTGACTACGTCTGCGCCGGCATTTTCCAGCTGAAAAAGCCCTTCAACATCGCTTACGGGCTGTTTGATTAATTTCTCGGCCAGCTTCCTTGCATCGGGGTCAGGCTCTACGCCGTGGACTTCCCATCCGGCCTTTTGCATGTGGCTGATAAAATAGCCGGTGCCGCAGCCGATGTCCAGCAATTTTCCCTTTCGCTCCCTGGTATATTGTTCAACGAGTTTTTGCTTGCGTGAGAGCATGATTGTCCGCACCCGGTGGTAAAGTTGGTTCACCATCCCTTTCCGGGTATCAGTATGAGAAACGTAATTTTCAGATTTATAGAAGGTTCCCATGACGTCTCCGGAGGGAATATGCTGGGTGAAGCCCAGGCCGCAATCAAGGCATTTGTCAACAGGAAAGACCATTCCGGAAACCAGGTGATCCCTGCACTTCAGGTCGTGCCGGATCCTGCTGCTTCCGCAAACGGGGCATTTTTTATGAACGGTATGCTGCATTAATTTTTTTTGTATTTTCCCGTAAAGGTAAGCGGAAATTTTTTTAGATTTGCTAGACAAACCTATATCTGCCATGATAGCTACTACCAGAGAAATCCAATTGTTCCAGGCATTGAAAAACAAGCTTGGAGAAAATGAAGCAGAAACGATGGTCGGTTATTTAAAGGATGAAATGAAACAGCAGCTTGACTTCAGGAAGGAGATTTATGCGACCAAGGAAGACCTGGAAAAGCTCCGGTCCGGCATTCTGACATCGGTCTACGGCGTAGGGCTGGTGCAGTTAATCGCTATAATAAGTTCGGTTCTGGGAATCGTGTTTTTTATCAATTAATTAACGATCTTATTGGCGCAGCAGCTGCTGGCGAAAGCTTCCGGTTTTGCCTTGAAGACAAAGCCCATGCTCAGAATATACCCCATTGCTTCATGCAGGGCGGCGTTGGATTTAAACTGGGGGTTCGTATTGATATCTGCATGTACTTCCATGTCCACATCGTATAGATCAAGCAGATCGCAGAGCGAATAGGCAACTTCAATAGATTTCTGTACCTCGTTCAGCATACGCTCCCGGATACTCATTTTCTTCCTGGTGCGTTCCTGGTGAATGTACATAAAGCCGCCCCGGCGTTCCCGAAGGAAAACAATAACGGTAGCAAATTCGGTGATGCCGTTTTTTACCTGTGAATCGGTACCTATGCAGACTTTCAATCGAAACCCTGCCTGTATTTCCCGTTCAAGGGCGGTTTCCACTTCGTCAGTGATGGCAAAATGGACCTGTTCTCCGTTAAATTTTCTCCAGGCCATAGATACTAAGGTAATGTATTCTTCGCTTAATCCGGAAGGTTTGTATTAAAAAATCATGAAGAAACGGTGAAGCCCGGCTCTCTGTCGCGGCTTTACAAAATTAATTTGCATTTTTGATTCAGCGATACACTAAACCATTGTCGAGCCATGACAGAAGACATTAAAAGAAGAGACTTTTTAAAGAATATTTCAACCGCCGGACTCCTTGGCCTGATGCCTGCTGCTGCCTTTGCGGTTCCGGCAGCGGAGGCCCTCCCTGGGGCGGACGCACCGGAAGGTTTGCCGGAAGGCCCCAACACCTTTTTAACAGCTCCCTATCTGCAGCATCTGTCCGTTGATTCCGTCAATATCATGTGGATCAATTCCCGCCGCAGCTTTAACTGGGTAGAGCTATATGAAGAGGGAAAACCACCCAGGAAATTCTTTTCCGAGAAAAACGGGCTTATACAGGCAAATAACCGGATAAATAATATTCCGCTGGAAGGCTTGAAGCCCGGCACTCCTTATCAGTATAAAGTAGTGTCTACTGAGATAACGGTGTTCAAACCATACAGCATTACCTTCGGGGAAACCATCGAACAGGGGCCGTTTGAGTTTAAAACGCTTTCGGGTGAAGAGAAGGAGGTACGTTTTGCCGTGTTCAATGACCTGCATGAGCGTCCGCAGAATATTTCGGAACTTTTGGGGAAGCTGGCGCCGGAAAAGGACTATGACTTTGTGGTATACAACGGGGATTCCTTTAACTGGGTGGATGACGAACCCATGATCATCAAAAACCTGCTGGAGCCCAGCGCCAGCCTGTTTGCCAGCAGTACACCTTTTATTATGGTACAGGGTAATCATGAGCCAAGAGGAAAGTACGCCCGGCAAATGTTCGACTACTTCAATTATCCGGGCGGGAACTGTTACTTTGCTTTTTCACAGGGCCCGGTGCGGTTTGTAGTACTGGATTCAGGCGAAGACAAGGAGGACAGTTCCGAAGAATATTCAGGCCTGGTATCTTATGACCGTTACCGGGAGAAACAAGCGCGCTGGCTGGAAAAAGAAATAGAAAGCCGGGAATTTAAAAAGGCCGCCTTCCGGGTGGCGCTTATCCATATCTCTCCCTGGCATTCGGGCGACTGGCATGGTACGCTTCATTGCCGGAAAGTTTTTGGCCCCCTGATGAACAAAGGAAAGTTTGACCTGCAGCTTTCCGGGCATACCCATCGTTACAAGACACACGATGCCAACGAGGACCATCATTTTCCGATCATGATCGGGGGAGGTCCCGGGTTCGAAGGCCGCGGTGTCCGTACGCTGATAAAAGGGCGGGCGGGCAACGAGGAACTGCATGTGCAAATGCTCCTTGATGACGGGAGCATTGCCGGCGAATATCGCTTAACGCAGCGCTAGTACTTGCACCCTAGCTTGTCAGCTTCTTGTATTTGATCCTGTGGGGCGTATCATCGCCCAGGCGCTTTTTGCGGTTTTCTTCGTATTCCGTGTAATTGCCGTCAAAGAAATACACTTGTGAGTTGCCCTCAAAAGCGAGGATATGCGTACAAATGCGATCCAGGAACCAGCGGTCGTGGGAAATGATCACGGCGCAGCCTGCAAAATTCTCCAGCCCTTCTTCCAGCGCGCGCAGTGTATTTACGTCAATATCGTTGGTCGGTTCGTCCAGGAGGAGTACGTTAGCATCCTTTTTCAGGGTAATGGCCAGGTGTACCCGGTTACGTTCACCGCCTGAGAGTACGTTCACTTTTTTCTGCTGGTCGGCCCCATTGAAATTGAAGCGCGAAACATAGGCCCTGGAATTCACCGGGCGGCTGCCGAGCATCAGGGTTTCATGACCTCCCGTAATATTTTCCCAAACGGTTTTCTCCGGGTCCAGGTCATCATGGGTTTGGTCCACATAAGCAAGGGCTACTGTCTGGCCGATGCTGAGGGAACCTGTATCCGGTTTTTCCTGGCCGGTGATCAGTTTAAACAATGTAGTCTTTCCTGCACCGTTGGGGCCGATGATGCCCACGATTCCCGCCGGGGGCAGCATAAAATTCAGGTTTTCGAATAATAATTTATCGCCGTAAGCCTTGGATACGTTTTCAGCGACAATCACCTTATCTCCAAGGCGTGGCCCGGAAGGAATAAATAATTCCAGTTTTTCTTCTTTTTCCCGGGCTTCCTGGCCGGCTAGCTTTTCGTAATTGGCAAGACGCGCCCTGGACTTTGCATGCCTTGCTTTAGGCGCCATCCGCACCCATTCCAGCTCCCGTTCCAGCGTTTTCTGCCGCTTGGTTTCCTGCTTTTCTTCCTGGGCCAGGCGTTTGGCTTTCTGATCCAGCCAGGACGAATAGTTGCCCTTCCAGGGAATACCTTCCCCGCGGTCAAGTTCAAGGATCCAGCCGGCTACATTATCAAGGAAATAGCGGTCATGGGTAACGGCAATCACCGTCCCGTTATATTGCTGAAGGTGTTGCTCCAGCCAATCAATGGATTCTGCGTCCAGGTGGTTGGTGGGTTCGTCCAGCAGGAGGACGTCCGGTTCCTGGATCAAAAGGCGGCACAGAGCTACCCGCCGGCGTTCCCCGCCGGAAAGTACCGATATCAGCGTATCGGGTTCCGGGCATCGCAGGGCGTCCATTGCTCTTTCCAGCTTGCTGTCAATTTCCCAGCCGCCGGCGGCCTCCAGCTTATCCTGGAGTTCTCCCTGCCGGTTCATCAGCTTTTCCATTGCATCCGGGTTTTCGTAAACTTCCGGCAGCCCGAACTTTTCATTGATCTCTTCGTACTCTTTCAATACGGACATAATCTCATGGGCGCCTTCCTCCACTACCTGGCGAACGGTTTTGCCCGGATCCAGCTCCGGCTCCTGGGAAAGGTAGCCTATACTGTACCCCGGGGAAAAGACCACTTCTCCCTGGTAGGCGGTATCCAGGCCCGCGATGATCTTCAGCAGCGAAGATTTCCCGGATCCGTTCAGCCCGATCACACCTATTTTAGCCCCGTAGAAAAACGAGAGATAAATATTTTTAAGTACCTGTTTGTTCGGGGGATAGGTCTTGCTGACTCCCGCCATTGAGAAGATGATTTTTTCGTCTGCCATGTTATTGAAATTGAACCTGCAAACCTACGCCATTCGTTTAACAAACGCAATGACCGGCCCAACAAACTAATTTATGATTTGCTTCGTATATAGGAAGAAAGCGGGCCTTTGTACGGCATGTAAATTGTGCTGAATTTTCTTACTTTAGTAGCTTATACCTCAGATGTATGAAGAGAATATTTACAAGCAGCAGCCGGTGGATGGCCGCCTTATGCTGTGCAGCCCTTATCGCTTCCTGCCAGAAAGATGACGTTCCCGGCCAGGTAAAGGAGAACCGCCGGGTAAATGACTGGATACTTGTGAACATGGAACGGGAATATTACTGGAACGACGACATCCCGGCTAATCCGAATATGGACCAGGATCCCTTGGAATTTTTCGAATCGATCCTCAGCAGCGAAGACCGGTTTTCCTGGATCCAGGAAAGCGGTGACGAGCTTTCTGACAATCTGTCCGGAAAATTTGAATCTTTTGGTTATGAAGTAAAGCTGTATTACCGTACCAATGATCCGAACGATAACCGCATTGCGGCTGTGGTGGTTTATGCGTACGACGGGTCGGACGCCGCCTCAAAAGGACTTGAACGGGGAATGTGGATAGGAGAAGTAAACGGAGAGGAACTGACCGACGGCAATTATACCGAACTCCTCTTTGATACCGGACAGCCCCAGGAACTGGCGGTAGGCCAGCTGGATGCAGAAGGTAATTTCACCACTGAGGAAACGGTTACCGTGCAGGCGACGGAGATACAGGAAAACCCGATACATTATCATAATATAATCGAACACGGCGGAAGAAAGGTCGGCTATTTGGTCTATAACAGCTTTATTCCAGGTCCTGCGGATGATACCGATGAGATCTATGACCAGGCCCTGAAGGATATTTTCAGCAACTTCAAAGCCGGCGGAGTGAATGAACTCATACTTGATCTTCGCTATAACCTTGGCGGGGCCGTATCATCCGCCACCAAGCTGGCCGGCTACATCATGCAAGGCTACCAGGAAGATAAGATATTCGCGATATACGAGGATAACGAGGAGGAACTAATGGCGCTTCCCGTGAGCATCTTCTATGAAGAAGGAGAAACTCCGCCCAATCTGGGTACCCTTAATCGTTTATATGTTTTGGTCTCCACGAACACGGCTTCTGCCAGCGAATTGATCATTAATGGGTTGAAGCCCTATATGGAAGTGACGCTGATTGGCGATGATGTGACAGTGGGTAAAAATGTGGCTTCTACCACCATTACTGACCAGCGGAGGAATATTCCCGAAAACGAGCGGATCAAGTACGGGCTTCAGCCGATTATCTATAAGATATATAATTCACAGATGGAATCGGATTTTGAAGAGGGGTTTGAACCGGATATCAATGTGGAGGAAAACTTTGCGCCGTTCGGAGATATGAATGAAAGTTTTCTGAGCGCCGCCCTCAGCGAAATTTCGGGGGGAGTGGTGACAGCAGAATCTTTAAGGAAGCTGGCAACGCAACACGGGCAGGAGATCGGCAGCTCGCTGGACCGTAAACCGGGGGCAGGGGAAATGTTCGTGAAACCCTGGGAATTGCCTTCGCAAAAATAACCGTTCGGAGCATCAATATACTGCTGTATACAACAGTATTTTTACACTTGGGCTTCCATCCGCGAATTCTGCTTTTCCTGTTTTTATATTTGTTAGCAGGGAGATAGCTGAATGGCATTTTGTCAGGAGAAATGAGGAGAATTTCCCATGGCCTGATTGTTGAAAGAATAGCTTTGTTGTGTTGTATTATTTAAACATTTTAATACCTTAGGCGTTGATAAAGGTAAGTGTTATTTAGGGGTTTCAATGGAAGCAAAATTTTCACCACGAGTAAAAGACGTGATTTCCTATAGCAGGGAAGAAGCTTTGCGATTAGGTCACGATTATATAGGAACGGAACATCTCCTGTTGGGTTTGATCCGGGAAGGGGACGGGATTGCCATAAAGCTGATCAAAAGCCTGGGGATCGATATTGTGCGGTTACGCAAGACAATTGAAGATGCCGTGAAAGGCACCAGCGGCGCCACGGTAAACCTGGGAAATATTCCGCTGACCAAACAGGCGGAAAAAGTTTTGAAGATCACCTACCTGGAAGCGAAGATATTCAAGAGCGAGATCATTGGAACGGAGCATCTGCTGCTTTCCATCCTCCGCGACGAAGACAATATAGCCTCCCAACTGCTAAACCAGTTCGGCATTAATTACGAGGTTTTTAAAGCGGAAGTAGAAGGCAATAAGCGGGGCATCCGCAGCGAAGCGCCTCAGAGCCCTTCGGATGAAGAGAGCTTCCGCGAAGAAGAGTCTTACGGTTCCGGAAAGAAGGTAGGGGATACCAAGTCGAAAACGCCGGTTTTGGATAATTTCGGGAGGGACCTGACCAAGGCGGCTGAAGAAAATAAACTGGACCCCATTGTGGGCCGGGAAAAAGAAATAGAACGGGTTTCGCAGATACTCGCGCGCCGGAAAAAGAACAATCCCATCCTCATCGGGGAACCGGGGGTTGGTAAATCGGCCATCGCTGAAGGCCTGGCCCTGCGTATTGTGCAGCGGAAGGTTTCCAGGGTGCTGTTCAACAAACGGGTGGTTACCCTTGACCTGGCATCGCTGGTGGCAGGTACCAAGTACCGCGGGCAGTTCGAGGAACGCATGAAAGCGGTGATGAACGAACTGGAGAAATCGCCGGACGTGATCCTGTTTATTGACGAGATCCATACCATTGTTGGAGCAGGCGGAGCTTCGGGCTCGCTGGACGCTTCCAATATGTTCAAGCCGGCGCTGGCACGCGGCGAGATCCAATGCATTGGCGCTACTACGCTGGACGAATACCGGCAGTACATCGAAAAAGACGGCGCACTTGACAGGCGTTTCCAGAAAGTAATGGTAGAACCGGCTACTCCGCAGGAAACGGTGGAGATATTGAACCGGGTAAAAGACCGTTACGAAGAGCATCATGGCGTAACTTATACTCCTGAAGCAATCGAAGCCTGCGTAAGCCTTACGTCACGCTATATTACTGACCGTTTTTTGCCGGACAAGGCTATCGATGCGCTGGATGAATCCGGCTCGAGGGTACACCTGAACAATATTCACGTGCCGGATAATATCCTGGAGATCGAGCAAAAGATCGAGGATATCAAGGTAGAGAAGAACCGGGTAGTCAAAAGCCAGAAGTACGAAGAGGCAGCCAAGCTTCGCGATACCGAAAAGCAGTTGCTGGAAGAACTGGACAGGGCCAAAGCGGAGTGGGAAGCGGAAACAAAGACCAAGCGTTATGTGGTCAACGAAGAGAACGTGGCGGAAGTAGTGGCCATGATGACGGGAATTCCCATGCAGCGCGTGAACCAGGCGGACAGTAATAAGCTCCTTAACATGGATAGCGAGTTGCGCGACCGGATCATCGGCCAGGACGAAGCCATCAAGAAGCTGACCAAGGCCATACAAAGGACCAGGGCAGGGCTGAAAGATCCTAAAAAACCTATTGGTTCCTTTATTTTCCTCGGCGCTACGGGAGTTGGAAAAACAGAGCTTGCAAAGGCGCTGGCCCGCTTTATGTTTGATACTGATGATTCCCTGATCCAGCTGGATATGAGCGAATACATGGAAAAATTCTCTGTATCGCGCCTGGTTGGAGCGCCTCCGGGATATGTAGGATATGAAGAAGGCGGTCAGCTGACGGAGAAAGTCCGCCGGAAGCCCTACAGCGTGGTACTGCTGGATGAAATTGAAAAAGCTCATCCTGACGTATTCAATATCCTGCTGCAAGTGCTGGACGAAGGCGTCCTTACCGACAGCCTGGGCCGGAAGGTGGATTTCAGGAACACCATTATTATAATGACTTCCAATATCGGCTCCCGGCAGCTGAAGGATTTCGGACAAGGGGTCGGTTTTACTACCGCCGCCAAAACCGCCGGCGCCGAAAGCCATGCACGCGGAGTAATTGAAACAGCGCTGAAACGCGCTTTCTCTCCGGAGTTCCTGAACCGTATTGATGATGTGATCATCTTCAACAGCCTTGGCAAAGAAGACATCTTTAAGATCATCGATATTGAGCTGAAAGGCCTCTTTACCCGGATCACTGACCTGGGCTACGAGATCAAACTTACCGATGAGGCTAAAGAGTTTATTGCTGAAAAAGGCTTCGACGTAAGCTTTGGGGCACGGCCGCTGAAACGGGCCATCCAGAAATATCTGGAAGACCCGATCGCCGAAGAGATACTGAAAGGTGAGTTAAGCGAAGGCGATCCCATTGAAGTAGGCTACGACAAGGAAAAGAATGAGATCACGGTAAAGGGCGGAGGCACTCCTCCGGAAAGCAAGTCGAAGAAAAAGAAGAAAGAAGAAGAAGGTTCAAAATAGCTGTTAGCGAGTCAGGCAACAAGGCTTTAGCTAATTGCAAATAAGGGGTAGCAAGTACCGGGTTTTGCCTGGGTTCTTGCTACCCCTTATCTTTTGTTAAGAACCGCGTTTATTCGCCGTTACTTAAAGAGCGTATGATTTCTTCATTCATTCCGGTGAAAGAGAACCCTCCGTCATGGAAAAGATTCTGCATGGTCACCATGCGGGTATAATCTGAGAAAAGTGTCACGCAGTAATCGGCACACTCGTCTGAACTGGCATTTCCAAGCGGCGACATCTTATCCGCATAATTGTAAAAGCCGTCGAAGCCCTTGATCCCGGAGCCCGCGGTAGTAATAGTGGGTGACTGCGAAATCGTGTTCACCCTTACTTTTTTCTGTTTGCCTAAGTGGTAGCCGAAGCTCCTGGCAATGGATTCAAGCAAGGACTTGGCGTCCGCCATTTCGTTGTAATCCGGGAATACACGCTGGGCCGCGATATAACTCAGGGCAACTACTGAACCCCATTCGTTGAGGGCATCTTTTTGCAGGGCGGCCTGCAATACCCTGTGCAGCGAAATGGCTGAGATATCCAGGGTCTTGTGCATAAAGTCATAATTGGCTTCGGTATAATGTTTGCCCTTTCGCACATTCAGGCTCATGCCAATAGAATGAAGAATGAAATCAAATTTTCCGCCGAAATGTTCCAGGCTTTTATCGAACAGATTTTGAATGTCCTCCGGGCTGGTAACGTCCGCAGGGATCACGGGGGCATTGCATTCTTCCGCCAGTTGATTAATGGCGCCCATACGCAGGGCAATGGGTGCATTGGTGAGTACAATTTCCGCGCCTTCCGCAACGCATTTCTGAGCCGTTTTCCAGGCAATTGACTTTTCGTCAAGCGCGCCGAAAATAATTCCTTTTTTTCCTTCTAAGAGATGATGAGCCATTATTTTGTTTTAAGTTCTAAGTTGCTTCGCAACGGTTTAAAGTTTCAAGTTCAAAGTTGCTGCGCAACGGTTTAAAGTTTAAAGTTTCAAGTTCAAAGTTGCTGCGCGACGGTTTAAAGTTTAAAGTTTCAAGTTCAAAGTTGCTGCGCAACGGTTTAAAGTTTAAAGTTTCAAGTTCAAAGTTGCTGCGCAACGGTTTAAAGTTTAAAGTTTCAAGTTCAAAGTTGCTGCGCGACGGTTTAAAGTTTAAAGTTTCAAGTTCAAAGTTGCTGCGCAACGGTTTTAAGTTCAAAGTTGCTGCGCAACGGTTTTAAGTTCAAGGTTCAAAGTTCCAAAAAAAAATCCGGTTTCCGCTTTTAAAGTTTCAGCTAGTGTTGTGTTAAGCGTGAACTGTCGCATAAGTTGCAGGTATTTTTGTTCCGGGCAATGCGAAAAAAATCTGCGTAGCGGTGACTACGGAAATTTTTTTTAAAGCCGCCCGGGCCAAAAATACCAAGGCTTGGTGCTGCAAGTTCACGCTTAACACAGCACTAATGGCTTCGGTCCGGTGAGATCGCCAGGACGTCCGATGCGTTGCCCGGTGGAGTTTGCCAGCCAGGCCGTAACTCTGGCCTCGCATTCCCGGAGCGTAGGTTCCCGGAGTGTGGCCTTGCAGGATTTTGGCAGCCGCAAAGAGCGAACTTTGATTTTCGAGGGTGGATGCGCAGCATCCGGGATCCCGAAATCAGCCTGAGCGATTGCGGCTGCCAAAATCCCGCAATCTGCGGCGGGCAAACAAACTCTCAATTCCGCCCAACCTTTACTTATTTCAGCAATTCCTGGGCATTTTTCAGGGCCGAAGGAGAGGGATTGTCGCCGCTTAACATTTTGGCGATTTCCCGGATCCGTTCCTGCTCTTCCAGCTTTCTTATATTGGCAAAGGTAGCATCCGCTTTGCTTTCTTTATAGACAAAGTAATGCGTATTGCCTTTTCCGGCGATCTGCGGCAGGTGCGTGATCGTGATTACCTGCAGGTGGCGTGAAAAGTCCTGCATCAGTTTCCCAACCTTTAATGCAACTTCCCCCGAGATACCGGTATCTATTTCATCGAATATGATCGTTGGCAGCGCCGTGTGTCTGGCAGCCAGGCCCTTAATACAGAACATCAGCCTGGATAGCTCTCCGCCGGATGCCACTTTGCTTATTTCGGCCATGCCGTGCCCCTTATTTGCTGAGAACAGGAAATGAACCTGGTCAATCCCCGTTGCCCGGAGCGCTTCTTCCGGCAGCCTTTCCTGGGTTAATTTAAAGCGGGCATCCGGCATCCCTGTTTCCCTGAGGAGGGTGTTTACCTGTTCCTCTATCCCGGGGATCACGGCCTCCCGCTTAGCGGAAAGCTGCCGGGCCAGCGCCGTTAGCGCATCTCTTTCCCCGGCGAGCTGCCGGCGAAGGGATTCCAGTTCTTCGTCAAGGTGCGAGATGTTATTTAATCTTTCGTTGAAGCCTTCCCGCCGGGCAATAAGCTCCTCCACCGAGCCGCATTGATGCTTTTGTTCCAGGCGATAGATCCTGTCAATCCGCTCTTCCACTTCCTGTCGCCGGCCTTCGTCCAGGAGGGTTTGTTCGTTTATGAGATCAAGTTCCTGCGAAACATCCCTAAGTTCAATCAGGGCGCTGTTGATGCGCTGGTTAAGCTGGGTAATTTCGTGGCTGTATTGTTCCAGGGAAGAAAGCTGCCTGGCGGCTTCCTTCAGCTGGGAGGTCACGGCGGTTTCGCCTTCTTCTAAAAGATAAGCAATGCCCGAAAGGCTTCTTTTAATTTCTTCCGCATGCGTTAGCCGGAGCATTTCCTGTTCGAGCAGTTCCTGTTCTCCCGGCTGTAAGGCGGCGTTTTCCAGTTCGTCAAACTGGAATTGCAGGTAGTCGGTTTCCGCCCGGGCAGTCCTGGCCCGCTCTTCCAGGTCCTCTAAGCGGGCTTCCAGTTTCCGGTAAGCACGGAACTTTTCACCGTATTCCTGCAGCATTTTCTCGTGCCCGGCAAAACTGTCCACTACCATGAGCTGGAATGCCGGAGTGTTAAGTTGCCTTGTTTGATGCTGGGAGTGTATATCAACCAGTTTTTCGCCAAGCTCCTTTAATTGGTTAAGCGTTACAGGCGTATCATTTATAAACGCCCTTGATTTGCCTTCGGCCGTGATCTCTCTCCTCAGGGTGCTTTCCGCGTCGTAATCAAGGTCATTTGCGCTGAAAAAGTCCTGCAGGCCGTAGGCCGCTATCTGAAAACTGCCTTCGATCACACATTTTCCAGCGGCGGTATGAAGCGATTTCTTATCTGCCCGATCTCCCAGGATAAGCCCCAGGGCGCCGATAATTATGGATTTCCCGGCGCCTGTTTCCCCCGTAATAATATTCAGGCCCGGGGAAAAGCTGATCCCGAGTTCATCAATAATAGTATAGTTCTTAATGGCTAAGCGGGTTAGCATAGGTAAATTTGTTACTGGCCGCTAAAGACTGAACCGGCTTCTTCTGTATTTGCCGACCTGTATTTTTCCGCGTTGGAGGGGTCAATTTCCACCAGCAGGTTAATGGCTTTGGAGCGTTCACCGGGAGCGGCTTGTTTCAGTATATTGGCTATTTCATCTGATTTTGCCGTAAAAAATAACTGGAGCAGCATGGAAGACGGCCGGTTTTGATTTGCCTGCCGCAGCAGTTCCAGGTTTTCCAGGAGCGTACTTCTGCCTTGAGGCATATTCTCAAAGAAAGTGTCCAGCCCCTGGTGATGGTAAATATACATTAATTCCCTGATAGGTTTCAATTCCGTATTGAGCAGGTTTTCGGCCAGCCAATAGCGGTTCCGGGTATTTTCAAAGGAGCGCCAGCCGGTAGAGCCGTTATTCTGGGCCTGGTTGACGATATTCTGGGCCCTTAGGAAAAAACGGCTGCCGCCCTGGTTGGAAAAGGTATCATAGTCTATCCCCGCAATGATGTTCGCATAGTAGGCCAGGAGCAGGGAAAGGTTTTCGTTCTGGCCCGTCAGCGCGTATTCAAGAGGTTTCTGTTCGGAATAATTGAATTCCCAGTTCTCATCATTTACCGTAAACACCAGGCTGTTATAGGAAGTACCGTAAACCGGCCGGTAGGACTGGATCTGGGCGCTTGCTTTAAACCGCGTGTTCCCGTCCCACTCCGAAACAGTAATGATGATGTTGGCTTCAATGCGTTCCTGAGGGGCAAATACATCGCTGGTCCATTTCCGGTTATTCATAAAGTCGGTAATGGCTTGCTGCAGTGACTGGAAAATGCTGTTGTCGCTGGTCTGGATCTGAGGATGCGACACCTGGACGCGGCAATAAAGATCCTGCGACAGTACAGGGCCCGCGAGCGCAAGGAAAAATAGGAGCAGGCAGCTTAAGGGTTTGCATTTCATGTTACAAAAGGGATTGGATGTGTTGAATAATGTCTTTAGCTACTTCTGATTTAAGTTTCAGCGGAAAACTTAAGGGCTCGCCTTCCGGGCGAAGCAGCGTGACCTTATTGGTTTCTGTTCCGAAACCGGCTCCCTTATCGCGGAGAGAATTCAGTATAATAAGGTCAAGGTTCTTTTTCCGCAGCTTTTCCCTTGCATTCTCCAGTTCATTGTTCGTCTCCAATGCGAAGCCAACCAGTATCTGCCCGTTTTTCTTTTGCTTACCAAGTTCAGCCAGAATGTCTTTGCTTTTCAAAAGTTTCAGCGAAAAGGAGCCTTCGTCCTTTTTGATCTTTTCATTGGAAACGGTTGCCGGCACATAATCTGAAACGGCTGCCGATAGAATAGCGATATCGCAGGAGGGAAAAATCCTCATGCAGGCCTCATGCATTTCGGCGGCGGTGCTGACATTGGTCCTGTTAATAGCGCTGTTTTTTGTTTCCAGGAGTACAGGCCCGCTGACTAATTCCACTTCAGCTCCCTGGCCGGCCAGTTCCTCAGCCAGCGCAAAGCCCATCTTTCCGGTGGAACGATTGCCGATAAAACGTACGGGATCAAGGGCCTCATAAGTTGGGCCTGCGGTAAGCAGCACCTTTTTCCCCTTTAGTTTGCCGTAAGGATTGTTTTGTGCCGTTGAGTCTTCACCGATTGCCGGAATGCCTGTGCCAATTGCCGGTATCCCGGTTATATCTGCAGGAATGCCTTCTGAGCCTGGCTGTCCGGCGTTTTCGCTCTCAGTAGCCGCCGTACTGCTTTCCGCGGGTGCAGCCAGCTCCTTTGCTATAAAGGAAACGATATGTTCCGGCTCTGCCAGCCGCCCTTCGCCGGTAAGCCCGCTGGCAAGTTCGCCGTAAGCAGGCGGAATGATCCTGTTCCCGTATTGCTCCAGCAATGCAATATTATTCGTAGTGGAAGGATGCTTCCACATATCCAGGTCCATGGCCGGAGCGATGCAGACAGGGCATTTCGCTGAAAGATAAACGGCGGTAAGGAGGTTGTCGCAGGCGCCGCCGGCAAGTTTTGAGATGGTATTTGCGCTGGCCGGTGCGATAAGCAGCAAGTCAGCCCAGGCTCCCAGCGCCACATGGTTATTCCAGGCGCCGGATGAAGGATCCGAGAAACGGCTGAGAACGGCTTCCCCTGAAAGAGTAGCCAGGGTGAGTGGTGTGATGAATTCCGCAGCGGCAGGAGTCATAATTACCCGGACGTTCGCACCTTCTTTTACAAGGTGCCGGACAAGTACGGCGGCCTTATACGCCGCTATACTGCCGCAAACGCCCAGTAATATATTTTTTTGCCGGAGCATTCATGTTTGCCGTGTTAACACAGCTTTAAAGTTCTTTTTCAGTCTCTTTAAGCGGGTTCCGGAAATAAACTTTCCCTTCAAGGAATTCTTCCGTTGCAATCAGGGTAGGTTTCGGAAGCCGCTCATAATGCCTGGATATTTCTATCTGTTCCCGGTTCTCGAATACTTCTTCCAGGTTATCCGTCGAAGAGGCGAATTCAGACAGCTTCCCGCTTAATTCTTCCTTTATGGCTGAACTGATCTGGTTTGCTCTTTTGCTGATAATGACAACCGATTCGTAAATGTTGTCTGTTTTCGCATCCATCTTGCGAACATCCCTGGTAATAGTAGTGGTAGGGATGGTTGGTTTGATATTATTCATGCGCTTGTTATTTAAATTTATTGGGAAGGAGGGACATTGGCCGTCACGCTTGCGAGCGACTCAAGGGCTTCCTTCGACTCTTCTTCAATTTCCTTTACCTCTTCTGTATACTTGCTTTCCGGAAACTGTTCTATAAAAGACTGATACGCCATCATGGTATCATTGAATCTTTCCTCTTTTTTTGACGGGATGCTATTCCTGGCATAAAGGTAATTGCTTTTCAATATCAGGAACTCAATATCTTCCCGGAAGTCCGTATCGGGATACTGGCGCAGCGAATTTTTAAGGGAGATAATTGCTGCCGGGTAATAGCCGATCGTATAGAATACTTTCGCGTTCTCGTAAGATTTCCGTTCCAGCTTGGCCCTCAGTTCATCGATGAACCGGTTACATTCATCCACTTTTGCTGAAGTGGGATAAAGGTTCAGGTACAGCTGAAACTGTTCAATAGCTTTCAGGGTGCTGCCCTGGTCCAGGGAATAGATAGGTGAATCTTTATAATAGCAAAACGCCATCATATAATAGCAGTCTTCCGTATACTCACTATCCTGAAAGGTTTCGGTAAAGCTTTTAAAGTAAAACCTTGCCTGCTCCAGGTCACCCAGCCCAAAGTAACAATAGGCCAGGTAATAATATACTTCCTCTATTTTAGAGGTACCGGTATAGGCGGCCCTCAGGTCTTCCAGGAGCAGCCTGGCATTTTCATAATACCGCGGCGTATCTTTTTCCTTAGCCAGGTTATAATAATAGGTAGCCTGCCGGTACATATAGTCCGGATCCTTGCTTCCCAAAATCTTTTCAAACTTGCTTTTGCAGCCGCTTACCAGCAGAAGGCATATTCCGCCCGTAATACAGGCATTAATGAATGTTCTTTTAAAAAACATCCTGCAAAGATAAGATTTAACTTATTTCAAATCAATTTATTTATTCGTGGCTGAAGCGGAGCTTTTTACCGCGTTTTCAGCCTCTTGCGGCTATTGTCAGAACTGTTCCGGGTCATGCTCGTTGTTTTCCTCGTCAATGATTCCGATAGCGGGGCATATTTGCAGCGAAGCGATCATTATCTCTGCGGATAAAGTAATCACTCCGATATGCGGATAATTAAACGGACACTTCTATCCGGAACATTCGTACCAAGAGATGTAATCCCTGTCGGTTTTTGACGGATGTTTACTGGTATCCGGCTTCAGCCGTAGAATAAATAGAAGGCCGCCGAAGTAACGAATTCAGCAAATGCAGGGCGGGGCAACCGGGAAAGGCGTAATGGGCCAAAAATTTTCCGCCTGTAAATCAGCAAGGTATAAATATTGACGCTTAATTTTTATGATTCCCTTGGCGGCAGTTGATTTTAATCCTACTTTTGCGCTCCGATTTCGAACGAGAAACGGACGCAGAGATGAAAAGAAAAAATAAAATTTAGCAACTTGTTGCGAGATCAGAAAAACTTTTCCTACCTTTGCAGCCCCGACGGGAAACCGGGAGGGAGTTTCCGCCAGACGGATGGTCCGGCGGATGAAAAAATGAAGAAGACGAACAGGCAGCGCTGCGGAAGCGGTCCCTTTTAAAAGGGGAAGCGGAAAGCGGGAAAGCTGATAAAAAGTTCTTTGAAAGAATGATCTTAAGAAAAGGTAGCAGTTCTGAGCTATCGAGAAATCGATAGTGTGCTTACAAGGGAAGGGCTTCCGTACAGATATTAAGGGGCTGTCGCTTTCGGGCGACGGCCGCAGTCAGCTTCACTTCCGGGCGGTCGCAAGACGGAACGGGAGGGGAGATGTGACAAAAGAGCAAATACAACGGAGAGTTTGATCCTGGCTCAGGATGAACGCTAGCGGCAGGCTTAATACATGCAAGTCGAACGGTAGCAGGGCTTCGGCCCTGTGAGAGTGGCGCACGGGTGCGTAACGCGTATGCAACCTGCCTTCAGTTGGGGGATAGCCCGGGGAAACCCGGATTAATACCGCATAACACAGGGGCCCCGCATGGGGATATTTGTTAAAGATTTATCGACTGAAGATGGGCATGCGTCTGATTAGCTGGTTGGAGAGGTAACGGCTCACCAAGGCAACGATCAGTAGGGGATCTGAGAGGATGACCCCCCACACTGGTACTGAGATACGGACCAGACTCCTACGGGAGGCAGCAGTAAGGAATATTGGACAATGGGCGCAAGCCTGATCCAGCCATGCCGCGTGCAGGAAGACGGCCCTATGGGTTGTAAACTGCTTTTGTAAGGGAATAAACCCCCGGACGTGTCCGGGGTTGAAGGTACCTTACGAATAAGCATCGGCTAACTCCGTGCCAGCAGCCGCGGTAATACGGAGGATGCAAGCGTTATCCGGATTTATTGGGTTTAAAGGGTGCGTAGGCGGCCTGTTAAGTCAGAGGTGAAAGGTTGCGGCTTAACCGCAGAAATGCCTTTGATACTGGCGGGCTTGAATAAAGTTGAGGTAGGCGGAATGTGGCAAGTAGCGGTGAAATGCATAGAGATGCCACAGAACACCGATTGCGAAGGCAGCTTACTAAGCTTTGATTGACGCTGAGGCACGAAAGCGTGGGGATCAAACAGGATTAGATACCCTGGTAGTCCACGCAGTAAACGATGAGAACTAGCTGTTGGCGATAGAATGTCAGCGGCACAGCGAAAGCGTTAAGTTCTCCACCTGGGGAGTACGACCGCAAGGTTGAAACTCAAAGGAATTGACGGGGGCCCGCACAAGCGGAGGAGCATGTGGTTTAATTCGATGATACGCGAGGAACCTTACCTGGGCTTGAAAGTGAGTGACCGGCGCTGAAAGGCGCCCTCCCTTCGGGGCACAAAACTAGGTGCTGCATGGCTGTCGTCAGCTCGTGCCGTGAGGTGTTGGGTTAAGTCCCGCAACGAGCGCAACCCCTATCATCAGTTGCCAGCAGGTAAAGCTGGGGACTCTGGTGAGACTGCCTGCGCAAGCAGTGAGGAAGGAGGGGACGACGTCAAGTCATCATGGCCCTTACGTCCAGGGCTACACACGTGCTACAATGGTAGCTACAGAGGGCAGCGACCTTGCAAAAGGGAGCCAATCTCAAAAAGGCTATCACAGTTCGGATTGAGGTCTGCAACTCGACCTCATGAAGTTGGATTCGCTAGTAATCGCGTATCAGCAATGACGCGGTGAATACGTTCCCGGGCCTTGTACACACCGCCCGTCAAGCCATGGGAGCCGGGGGTACCTGAAGGCCGTTGCCGCAAGGAGCGGCTAAGGGTAAAACTGGTGACTGGGGCTAAGTCGTAACAAGGTAGCCGTACCGGAAGGTGCGGCTGGAATACCTCCTTTCTGGAGGGAAGCCCTCCCAAGCAAGCAGGAACTGCTGCCTTTCAAGATCATTTTAAAGAAACGAGACAGGAGAAACCTGTTAAATGTTGCCGCTACCCTTTTGGGGGGGCGGAAGCACATTCAACAGAGTCCCGTAGCTCAGTTGGTTAGAGCACTACACTGATAATGTAGGGGTCAGCAGTTCAAGTCTGCTCGGGACTACTTATCAGTTGCTTTGCAACAGTTCAAGGTTTCAGGGTTGCTGCGCAACCGATCAAGGTTTCAGGGTTGCCTTGGCAACCGTTCAAAGTTCAAAGATGAATCTTAAACATTGAACTTTAAACCTTAAACGTTGAACTAACTACGGGGAATTAGCTCAGCTGGCTAGAGCACCTGCCTTGCACGCAGGGGGTCAACGGTTCGAATCCGTTATTCTCCACGATTCAGGGTTTCCTTTATCAGGCCGGGGTGACGAGCCCCGCCAACAGAGAAGGAAACAAACTGAAGAAAAGTTCTTTGACATACTGGAAGAAGTTGTTAAAACAAGAGTACGACGATCATCGGCGTGCTGTCTGCAGGCGATGGGCCCTTACGGGGGTATTCATCCGGCACGACGGCGCGTACGAGCGAAAGAAACGCTCATCGTACGAGCAAAAGCGTACGATGAGAGTCCGCAGCTGCTATCCTTAGCGGCGGCGGACATAAAGAAAGTAAGGAAGGGCGCAGGGTGGATGCCTTGGCTCTCAGAGGCGATGAAGGACGTGATAAGCTGCGAAAAGCCGCGGGGATCGGCACATACGAATTGATCCGCGGATATCCGAATGGGGCAACCTATCTGGCTGAAGGCCAGATGTCTGCAGGCCTTGAGCCTGTGGAAGCAAACCTGCTGAACTGAAACATCTAAGTAGGCAGAGGAGGAGAAAACAATAGTGATTCCGTAAGTAGTGGCGAGCGAACGCGGATTAGCCCAAACCATGCGTGTTACGGCACGCACGGGGTTGTAGGACCTGCATAATTACTTCGGCATGAACCTGAAAGGTCTGGGAAGGCCTGCCATAGAGCGTGAGAGCCGTGTAAGGGTAAATAAAGAAGTAAGGCGGGTATCCTGAGTAGGACGGGGTAGGAGAAGCCCTGTTTGAACCGGCCGGCACCATCCGGTAAGGCTAAATACTCCTGAGAGACCGATAGTGAACCAGTACCGTGAGGGAAAGGTGAAAAGCACCCCGCACAGGGGAGTGAAATAGAACCTGAAACCCTGCGCTTACAAGCGGTCGGAGTCCCGCCGTTCTTCGGAACGGAAGGGGATGACGGCGTGCCTTTTGCATAATGAGCCTACGAGTTGATCTTCACTGGCAAGGTTAAGCCCCAGGAAGGGGCGCAGCCGAAGCGAAAGCGAGTCTGAACAGGGCGCATAGTCAGTGGAGTCAGACGCGAAACCTTGTGATCTACCCTTGAGCAGGATGAAGTGGCCGTAACAGGTCATGGAGGTCCGAACCAGTATGCGTTGAAAAGCATTTGGATGACTTGAGGGTAGGGGTGAAAGGCCAATCAAACTGGGAAATAGCTCGTACTCCCCGAAATGTTTTTAGGAACAGCGTGATGGTAAAATGACCCGGAGGTAGAGCTACTAATTGGATGCGGGGGAGTCACATCCTACCAAATCCAGCTAAACTCCGAATGCCGGGTACATGTACATTGCAGTGAGGCCTGGGGTGCTAAGGTCCCGGGCCGAGAGGGAAAGAACCCAGACCAACAGCTAAGGTCCCCAAATGTGCGCTAAGTTGAACTAACGAGGTCCGGTTGCAGAGACAGCTAGGATGTTGGCTTGGAAGCAGCCATTCATTTAAAGAGTGCGTAACAGCTCACTAGTCGAGCGACCGGGCATGGATAATAAACGGGCATCAAGCGCGCTACCGAAGCTTTGGTTTCAGAATTTATTCTGAAAGGTAGGGGAGCATTCCAATCGCAGTGAAGGTATTCCGTAAGGGATGCTGGAGGGATTGGAAAAGCAAATGTAGGCATAAGTAACGATAAGGCGGGTGAGAAACCCGCCCACCGAAAGGATAAGGTTTCCTGATCAACGCTAATCGGATCAGGGTTAGTCGGGACCTAAGGAGTCCCCCGCGCCTAGCGGGGCCATCCGATGGAAAATCGGTTAATATTCCGATACGATCAATGGGTGCGACGAGGCGACGCAGGAGTGACACCGCCGCCGGCTGACGGAATAGCCGGTTAAAGGGAGGTAGGTATAGGCCGGGGAGGCAAATCCCCCTGGTTTGCCGAGACCTGATAGTACCACAAAGCTTCGGCTGCGTGGATAGTGCGGGTAATCAGACTGCCGAGAAAACCCTCTAAGCATCAGCCCATTGATCCTCGTACCGCAAACCGACACAGGTATCCGGGGAGAGAATCCTAAGGTGCTCGAGTGAGTCGTGGCTAAGGAACTCGGCAAAATGGCCCTGTAACTTCGGGAGAAGGGGCCCCCCGTAGCAATACGGGGGCGCAGTGAAACGGCCCAGGCGACTGTTTAGCAAAAACACATGGCTGTGCCAAATCGTAAGATGAGGTATACGGCCTGACACCTGCCCGGTGCCGGAAGGTTAAGAGGGGATGTTAGTCCAGTAATGGGCGAAGCATTGAATCGAAGCCCCGGTAAACGGCGGCCGTAACTATAACGGTCCTAAGGTAGCGAAATTCCTTGTCGGGTAAGTTCCGACCTGCACGAATGGTGTAACGATCTGGGCACTGTCTCAGCCACGAGCTCGGTGAAATTGAAGTAACGGTGAAGATGCCGTTTACCCGCAACGGGACGGAAAGACCCCATGAACCTTCACTACAACTTCGCATTGATATCGGCTACAGGATGTGTAGGATAGGTGGGAGACTATGAAGCGGGGTCGCAAGGCTCTGTGGAGTCACCCTTGAAATACCACCCTTTCTGTAGCTGGTGTCTAACCCGTTATACGGGGAGAGTGCGTGGTGGGTAGTTTGACTGGGGTGGTCGCCTCCAAAAAAGTAACGGAGGCTTTCAAAGGTTCCCTCAGCACGCTTGGTAACCGTGCGTGGAGTGCAATAGCAAAAGGGAGCTTGACTGTGAGACCGACAAGTCGAACAGGGTCGAAAGACGGATATAGTGATCCGGTGGTTCTGTATGGAAGGGCCATCGCTCAAAGGATAAAAGGTACTCTGGGGATAACAGGCTGATCTCCCCCAAGAGCTCATATCGACGGGGAGGTTTGGCACCTCGATGTCGGCTCGTCACATCCTGGGGCTGGAGAAGGTCCCAAGGGTTGGGCTGTTCGCCCATTAAAGTGGCACGCGAGCTGGGTTCAGAACGTCGCGAGACAGTTCGGTCCCTATCTGTTGTGGGCGTAGGAAGCTTGAGTGGAGCTGACCTTAGTACGAGAGGACCGGGTTGGACTGGCCGCTGGTGTACCAGTTGTTCTGCCAAGGGCACGGCTGGGTAGCTACGCCGGGAAGAGATAAGCGCTGAAAGCATCTAAGTGCGAAACTCGCCACAAGATGAGGCTTCCCTTGAGGGACGTCGAAGACGACGACGTAGATAGGCTGCAGGTCTACAGGTGGTAACATCAAAGCCGAGCAGTACTAATTACCCGATGGCTTTCTTTAAGAAGGAAGACCGACGCCAGGGAATGATGGTCGCACACTGAGTTGAACAACTTCTTCCGGTACATGTCAAGATATTTGAACAGTTTATAGTTCAGCGTTGAAAGTTTATAGTTGGTGCCTGGCAGGCGCTGGGCACTAAAAACTGGAAACTACCAACTACAAACTAAAAAAATTCAGGTGCCTACAGCGGCGGTGTCCACCTCTTCCCATCCCGAACAGAGAAGTTAAGCCCGCCTGCGCCGATGGTACTGCGGTAACACGTGGGAGAGTAGGTCGGTGCCGGATATTATTGAAGAAAGGCTGTTGCTGCAAAGGCAACAGCCTTTTCTTGTTTATAGCGCCCTATAGCCCGCCGCTGCCAGGCACCAGCCATTGCCACGGGCCACCACCATCCCACTGCCGCCGAACCCCGGCCTACTAATCAGCCAATCAACCGGCCAACCCCTGGCCTGCTAACCCGACCAACCCAACGGCCCATTGCCAACGGCCTACCCCCCGCCGGCGCCGCTCACCGGCCAACCCCTGCCGGCTCATCGCCACATGCGCCACCGCGCCGATACGCAACCTCATAGCGGTATCGGATCCTCTGAGACCGGCCTAACCACGCAGGTTAAAAGTCTTACACTGCCGCCTGTTTCTTGAAGCTGCCGTCTCAAAGGTAGGTATCATCACTTAGCGACACGAACTTATTCTGAGCTGATTCTTCGTGCCGGGAAAAGCCGTGGACCACCAGGGCGGAATTAATAAAAAAGTCACAATTAGTTTAAAAAAAATTAAATTTCCAGCTAAGGCATAGAAGGGAAATTTAATTTCTCAATTTATAGAAGACACCTTGAGCATGCCGCTAAAACTGATAAAGAACAAAATTTTTATTTTAGCAACCGCAGTTGTTGGGCAATATTTTCCCAAATAAAACAACGTTAATATTTTGCTAAATCGTTTTTAATATCTATCTTCGGTAAGAGATTGCAAGAAATAGCGTTGCAAGAACTAAACCAAAATTGACCAGATTACCAATATTCGTAGCGAATGAGAATAAAAATCAATATATGACATAAGAACTACTTCTTTTCTGTATCCCGCTGTGTTTCAGTATCAGCCCGTGGATGATTCCGGTGTTAATTATAAAGGTTAAGAGAGAGCCTCCGATTAACCGGAATACGCTTAATTTATTCAACTGTTGTAACCTGATTTGTTTTAGGGTTGTATTGGTATACCCTTTTGCTTAAACGATTTAGCAGAGCTATGCGCTGCATTAACTTGTTCCACTATTAATAAAGATAAATATGCGTAGTTTGTATTTATTGTGTTTTTTTGTTCTTCCCATGGCCTGCCTGGGCGCTCCCTTTGGTTACGGCTATTTATGGCAGGATACGACTGCAACCGGGACAGATAGCCTGGGAACCGATACCCTGGGCATTACCGGCCCGCTTGCGAGCCTTGCGGCAGGCGATTCTCCGGTCAGGGAAAACCTGTTGTACAATAACGGGCTGGAACAGGAAAACCCTGCCTCCATGGCATTATTTCCCGCAGTATCCCTGCAGCAATATTTAAAAGGACAGGCGGCCGGCCTGTATGTTGCGGAACCCAGCGGGGAACCGGGGACGACACAATCCATGCTGATACGGGGCACGCCAATGCCGATATTATCGGCTAAAGACCTTTATCAGGCGCAGCCGCTGGTAGTGCTGGATGGAATTCCGCTGATAGCGGAGCATCCTTTTGCCTACGATATACAACAGTACGACTTCAACCGCATCGGGCCTGCTACCAACCTGCTTGCCAATATTGACATGGATAATATAGAATCCGTGGAGGTATTAAAAGATGTTTCCGCAGCGGCTATATACGGACCGAGGGCGGCGAACGGAGTCATCGTACTGACGTCTAAAAAGCCCGGTATCGGCCGAACCATTAGTTTTAATTCATACGTCGGAATGGTACAGCGGCCGGTGGTGACCACTATTAACGGGGAGTATGAAAATGCGTTCCGGAAGCAGTTTTATGACCGCTATACAGCAAACGGGCAATACACAGACGACGATATCTATCCCCTTTACCTGAGCGACTCATTGAATGCTTCTTATTACGGACCGTCCAACTGGTCGGACGCCTATTACCGGAATGCCGTTGTTTACGGGCTGAATGCCAGTATCGCAGGAGGAACGGACAGGGCTAATTTCCGGTTTTCCCTTGGCACAATGAATAATGAAGGAGTAGCGGATGAAACCGGGATGAAGCGCTATAGCGCTATGTTCAACGTGAATATGAAACCGGTGGAATGGCTGGTTTTTTCGGCGATGATAAACGGTAACCGAATTGAGCGCGACCGGAACCGGAGCCTGCGCGATCGTTTTGCCCAGATGAATTATATTCCTGACCTGAGCGCTCCGCTTGCTCCTAATAAGGAGGAGTTCCTGGGTTTGCTGACGGCGTATGAAAACGGCTATGACGACAATAAAACGAACGTAGTAGAAGGCTACGGGCAGCTGGCGATTGAACTGGGTAATTTTAATATGGCTTCCCGCTTTGCGGTAGATTATAACGAAGGCTACCGGGATCTTTATTATCCCCGGGCGCTGATGGAAGGGAACAGCTATGCTTCCAACTATTATGGGTCTAACCAGCGGCTGGTTGCCGCGAATGTGGCTACCTATGATTTTGACTTTGCTTCTCTTCATTCCCTTCGCCTGGAAAGCGGGCAATCCGTGCAGTGGGATACGCATAAATATAATTACGCCTATGCCTATAAAGGCCATAATGACTTTATTAAGCTGAACCTGCTGGATTCGGATCCCAAGATACCCGGTACGAATATAGATAACCCGAATTACCTTGTTCCCACCGCCTTTCCCAGGGAACTGGTTTATAAATTCCTGGATAAGACCCAGCATAACCTCGTGTCCTTTTACGGAAGGGCTGCATATAATTACGATGATAAGTACGACGTAGCCTTAGTATTAAGGGCCGACGCCTCTTCCAACGCGCAGCCAACCGAGCGCTGGCTTTTTACTCCTGCGCTTACCCTGGGCTGGGATATCGGGAAGGAATGGCTTCAGCAGAACAGCCGGATAAGCACCCTTTATCTCCGGGCCGGCGCCGGCCGCAGCGGCCGCCTGAACGCCTATGATAATTATTCGCAAGGGCCGCAATACACGGCGGAGATCGGATTCACCGGCAACCTGACCACCTCAGGATATAATGGCTTCGGCGTGTTAACGCGGCCGTATTCCTTTGGATGGGTAGGCTATGGCATTCCCTGGGCCTATTCTGACCAGGCGAACCTGGGTCTGGAGGCGGGCTTGTTCAATGACCGGCTGAGAGGCTCTGTGGATCTCTATTATAAGGAAGACAAAAACCAGCTGCTGGGCATCCCTTCGTTTGCACAATTTGGTTACCGGCAATCTTACGAAAGCGGCATGGCAGTCCGGAATATGGGGCTTGACCTTATCCTCTCTGGTGATATCCTTACCCGGCAAGATGGTCTTTCCTGGACGGCTGCACTGAATATGAATTTTAATCAAAATGAACTCACGGCGTTGCCCCGTGGTCTGGACGAGATCATGATCGGAAACCGCCTGCTTCAGGTGGGCGCCCCGGTTGACCAGTACTGGCTGCTGGTAAATGAAGGCATTTATACCTCAGATGCGGAAGTACCGGTAGTGGACGGGAATCCGATGAAATATAACGGAATTGTCATGAAGGCCGGCGACCCCCGCTGGAAAGACATTAACGGAGACAACCAGATCAATGACCAGGATAAGGTAATGCAGGGAAATATCCTTCCAAAAATTTCCGGCGGCTTACATAACGAATTCCAATACCGGAACTGGACATTGAACCTGAACCTGTATTTCAACCTGGGACGGGAAATACTGAACCGGGAAATGGCTAACAGGTTTGATTTTATCAACCGGGAGAGCGGTAATAATATCAACTCCGTGAAAGAGATCACCTATTGGGAAAAACGCGGAGAATACAATGATTATCCGCTCTACAACCCCTGGAGTACGGTAATGCCCTACCGGGCCGAACAAGACCTGTTCCTGGAAGATGGTTCTTTCCTGAAACTGAGAACAGTTTCATTGGGATATGATCTGACGGAATGGATAAAATCCCGGCAGCCGGGAGCGGCCAGGTTTTACATCTATGCGTCTGTAAATAACGTATTTACCCTGACTAATTACAGCGGCCAGGATCCGGAGCTGGTCAATTATACCGGGTATGATTCCGGATACGGCCTGCCTATACCGCGGACCTATACCCTGGGTATTAAAATGGATTTGAAGTAAAAGCTATGAATATGAAAATATTGAGGGCGAGTCTTTTCTTTCTTGCATTATGCACAGCAGGCTGCGAGAAAGTTCTTGATATTGATTCCACCAGAACGGTGGGCGAAAAAAACATGTGGAACTCGCTGGAAGATACACGGGGCGCCCTGATGGGTACTTACGGGCTTGTCCGGGCAGCGATGGCTGATAACAACGCACATTGGTTATACGGAGATGTCCGGGCGGGAGAATTTAAAAGCCCCATTCGTCAGGACCTGAAGGCGATCATTGCGAATGATCTGAATGCGTCCTATGAGTCCCTTGAAGCGCTTTCGAACTGGCGGCGCTGGTTCGCTGCGATAAATTCCGCCAATCTCTTCCTGGAGCGGGTAGGAGAGGTAAAGGCGGCGGACCCCCGTTATACGGATAATAACATGAAGGTGGATATTGCCCAGATACGGTTCCTGCGCGCATTTTCCTATTTCTATATGGTTCGTATCTGGGGCGACGTTCCCCTAATCACCAGCTCCCATGACGGGAATTTTGAGAACAAATCCCGGGAAAATTACCAGAAGGTGCTGGCCTGGGCGGAAAATGAAATGAAGGAAGCCGCACTCGATTTACCCTACAGGTACAGCGCAGGCGACGAACAGCAGCCTGGAAATTATTATAACGAAACCTCAGGCAGATGGGACGGCGCGCTGGCAAGGAAGCTTAGCGCCTATGCCGTGCTGGGTCATATGGCTGCCTGGCAGGGCAACTACCCGGATGCGGCCAATTATACGAGTTTCGTGATGGAAAACTATCAAAAAGGAAGCAATAGCTGGACCTCTACAGCTGATCTCACCAATTCCAATGGGTTTTTCTATAATAAAAGGATCAACCATCTTTTTGGGCTGAACTTTGACTGGGGGCACGTGGACGCTTCTTTCACGGGCCACATTGAAGAACTGACCCTGGCCTCGCCGGTGATCAATAAAAGCGCACCCGATATTTACCTGCCCAAAGATTCCATTCTTTCCATTTTTAACGAATCCGATGATCAGCGTTTCAGTATTGACACTATCGGGCAGCCGCAGTCGGAACGCTACTTCACGAACTTCAACGGCAAGTACCCTATTTTCTCCAAGATAAAGGTGATCATGAACGGTGGTACCGATCCCGACTTCCGCATATTTTCAAGCGCACTCGTTTATACGCGGCTTGAAGACGTCGCCCTGCTGCGGGCGGAAGCCCTGGCGGTACTTGGGGAAACCCAGGGCGCTATTGAAATGCTGAATATCATCCGGGAACTACGCGGGCTGGAACCTTATGACGAGGCCATAAACGGAAACCTGGTAGATGCCATTTTCAAAGAAAGGCAGCGGGAACTTATGGGCGAAGGCCATCGCTGGTATGACCTTGTCCGTTATCACAAGATCAGGCAGCTGGACCCGGAATTCACTCAGCTGATACAGTCGGGGGAATTTACTGGCCGGTGTCCAGGGCGTTGCTGAGCCAGAATAGTGAACTTGATCAGAATCCTTACTGGGAATAATAAAAAGAACTTTATGAAGCGGTTAAATTATTATATCGGTTTTACAGTTTTCCTGGCTGCCTTCGCGGTACTCCAGGGCTGCTCCAAGGATGAGGGATTTTACAGCAGGAAAGTGACGGAAAAAGATTTCGAGGGGAGTGTGCTGGAATACCTGGAAAGCAAGCCGGGGATCTATGATTCCCTGTTGCTGGTAACACACAGGCTTGGCCTGGAAGAAACGCTCCAGGACAGCGCCATTACACTCTTCGCATTGACCAATTCCAGTTTCGGACTGGCGGTCACCAACCTGAACAACCTGCGTGAAACCACAGACAAGCCTTTCGGTTTCCTGTCGAATATCGACTATCTGCACCTGGATACGATGATGAGCTGGTACATTATCCGGGGGAAATACGAAGCCGATTCCCTCACCCAGCAGGACGGCTTAATGCTGGAGGGAGTTCGTTTTAATTATCCCATGCATGCCAAATTAGCCCGGTCTAATTCTTCCGGCTATGAAGGCGGCGGGCCCAAGATCATTGAATTCAGCAATACGAACGAAAGCCAGTTCTTGCGCTACTGGGTGACCACCACCACGGCGTCGGTAAACGTACGTACCCGCAACGGGGTCATTCATGTGTTAACACCGGATCATATTTTCGGGTTTAATGAATTCGTGAGCCGGCTGACCTTTAATCCGCCGCCGCCTAACCTGATGCTGCTCGTGGGCGGTACCTTCTCGGTATCCAAGGATAATAACGCAGGCCCGGGCGGGGGAGAAGGTTCGCTGAAGGTGATTGATAACGATGTCAATACGAAATTCCTCAATGAATACCCGTCGGACCTCTGGATGCAATATGTATTTAACGAACCCGTGGTGGCGGGCGCCTATACGGTCACATCGGCAAACGATGCGCCCGACCGCGACCCCAGGGATTGGAACTTCCAGGGATCGCATGACGGGGAAACCTGGGTGCAGCTGGATAAACGGGTAGGGGAAGTGTTCGAAGAACGCTATCAAACCAAAGTGTACCGGTTCAACAACGATGTAGCCTATACTTATTACCGGATTAATATTACCCGCAATTATGGAAGTAACCTCTTCCAGCTGGCTGAATGGACAATTAATAAATCAAGATAAACCGGATAAAGAAATGAAAATGAAACAATTCAAGTTCGGGATCAGAAGCGCAGTCCTGTTTCTGCTGCCGTTGCTGGTGGGGTTTTCCGGTTGCAGGGAGATCTTCGACCTGCCGGAGGAAAGGGATTACCTTGGCAAAAACCTGAATTATTCCGATAAGATACTGGAACCTATTCTTGGGAGAACGACCGTCATGGGAGGTTTCAATGCCGACAACTCCACGATGCCTATGACCTTTGAGATCGTGAACGCCCGCTACGGCGACGGAAGGCCGGTAACGGACCTGTTCCAGGTTAGGCCTACCTGGGTATGGACCGCAGCTTATGACGGATTGGAAACCAGCCTCGAAGAGATCAATGCCAAACGAAAGCTGGAAGAACGGCCCCTCTTTGAAATTCGTCCATCGGGGGAATTCATCCTCTGGGGCTCTTCAAGTAATGAACTTATCGCTCCCAGGCCGGCAGACAGTTCCAGCCTTACGCAGGAAATCCGGTTTTTCGATGTGAAGATTTCCAATTCGGGCGGTGATACTATCCTGAAGGATTTCCAGATCATCCCCTGGCGGGAACGTCCCTACGAACCGTCCAACGATATGAATTATTATACGGGAGGAATAGCCCGGGACCCCAATGATCTGAAGAACCCCTTTAAAAGAGATTATATCCAGCCCGGGATCGACAACATCGTGGGAGCCACTACAAACCGGCAAATGGTGAATAATGAAGAAATCAAGGACCTCGTAGCTTATATCCGTCCATTTGAAGGAGGAAACGGCCATAATCTCCGCTTCCGCTTTATTGGCCCTGATTCTTCAGCCATTCATCCTGCCAGCTTCAACGATACCAAATGGGACCGGCTGGTGCATGGCTTCAATATGGAGATGACCGATGAATACGTGCAGTACGACGTAGCCTATCCGATTCCCCTGGTGGATATCCGTACCGCGTTTTCCAACGGGTCGAGTGCGAACGTGAAGTTTAACTATTCCCGCGGCGCGTTTGGGGGAGGACGGTCCTTCTCATCCTTCTGGCTTGATTTTGAAATATTCAGGGAAGGCGACTGGGAGATCGTATTCCACTTCCGTAACGATCTCCCCAAGTTTGAAGACGAATAATTGGCATTAGCATAATGACGATGAAAAGATTACTATTATTACTGGCACTCTTTAGCAGTTCCCTCATAAGCCTGGAACTGATGGCCCAAAGCGGACAGGTAACGGTGAGCGGTACGGTCATCGATAACGTTGACAACCTGGGGCTGCCCGGGGTGACTGTTTCCGTAGGGTCGCCGGAACGCGCCCTGACCGCCACCGATGCCGAAGGGCGGTTTAGCGTAAGCGTGGAATCCGGCTCGACGCTGCATTTCCACCTGATCGGCTTCCTGGACAGAAGTGTAACCCTCAAGGCAGGCCAGACCAGCCTGCAGGTAACCCTGTCCGTAGACGACAATCAGCTGGAAGAAGTGGTGGTACGCGGCTATGTAACCCGTTCCAAGGAAGAAACAACCGGATCTTCCTTTACCATCACAGCGGAAGAGATCCAGGATGTACCGGTTGCCAACGTGGAATCCCTGCTGCAGGGGAAAGTTCCCGGCCTGAATATCCAGGTAAATACCGGCGCCCCCGGTTTCCGGGGAAGTACACAGATCCGCGGGTTATCCACCCTGGCTGTTTCGGGGTCAGGAAGCGAAACCTTCCTCCAGCCCACCTCGCCGCTTTATGTGATCGACGGCGTGCCTATGGATGCCGATAAGGCTTCCGAGTTCGGTTTCCAGCAGCAGGGACCGGGTATCAGCCCGCTGTCCATGATCCCCCAGGAAGATATTGCCAGTATTGAGATCCTGAAGGATGCCCAGGCAACTTCCCTTTACGGATCACGGGCGGCTTACGGGGTGATCATTATTACCACCAAGAGAGGGAATTCCAAAATTCCGCGGATACGTTACCGGACTAATTTCTTCGTGAAAACACCGCCTAAACTCCGGGAAACACTCGGCGGAAATGCCGAACGGCGCCTGAAGATCAACCAGATCCGCCAAAATACGCTGTCCCCGTATGACCTGGAACGTATTTCCTGGACCCCTTTCCTGGCTGACAGTTTGAATTCCTTTTACAATAATTCAACCGACTGGCAGAGCATTTTTTACCAAACCACTTATAACCAAACCCATAACCTGGCTATTGACGGCGGGGATACCAAATTCAATTACAAAGCAAACCTTGGTTATTACGCGGAGAACGGGATCATAAAGAATACCGGTTTTGACCGCTATAACCTGACGATGAATATGGAGTTCAAGCCTACCGATAAGCTGCGGTTTTTCGGTTCCATGTTCGGCTCCATAGGAAAACAGAAAAAAGGCGATGGCGTAGGTTTGCTGCAGCAAGGAGTAGCGGAGAACGGGCAAAGCTCCACGCTGCTGCCGGGCCCATCCTTCTTCCAGGCCAGCAGCGGGGTTATTTCCGCCCTGCAGACGGAAAATGATAACAGCGCCCGGAACCTCCGTACCAACCTGGATGTTCGTTATACAGTAATCGAAGGCATGAATATCGCCTCCAGCATCAGCTATGATTTTACGGCCAACCTGGAAGATACCTTTACGCCGGCGGCGGCCAACCAGCAGTTTGCCGAAGTATATGCCTTTGCGGGAAGAGATTATACGCTCTATAACCGGAACAGTATTACTTACAGCAAGGATTTTAATGACGATCACGGAATTTTCGTGAACGTCTTCAATGAATTTCGCAAGGGAGGTTCGCAGAACAGGGTCACCCGCCAGGCCCGCTCGCCTGAGGACCAGCTGCAGGGCCCCTGGGGCTTTGACGGCTACTTTTCCCGGGGCGGCGGCGTCCTCACCAATTTCAAGGATGCCCGCGAGGCCTCCTTCGCCGGCGCCATTTCCTACAACTTCAGAAAGAAGTATATTGTAGACTTTACCTATCATATGAGCGGATCCTCCGGAAGCGGCAGCGAGAACCCTTATTCAAAATTCCCTGCGATAGGTTTGAAATGGAACTTTTACAGGGAGAACTGGTTCCAAAACAGCGACTGGCTTTCAAGCGGGGCGCTCCGCCTTACCTGGGGCAAGAACGTAATGCCCTCCCGTTCGCTTGACGCCTTGTATGGAAAATACAACCTTACAGGCAATTACAATAATAACGCGGGCATCCTGATCGACTTTGATAAACTTCCTAACCCCTTCCTCAAGCCGACAACCACCGAACAGTATAACTTCGGTTTTGACGCCGCCTTATTCAACAACCGGATCGACCTGATCTTTGACGCGTATTACAAGGAAGTGCAGAACCTGGAAATGGAAAGGTTCCTGACCAATTCAACCGGCTTTAATAAATTCTACAGTAACGATGCGGCCATTGCCAATTACGGCTACGAACTGTACGTGAACGTCCGGCCGTTGTCGCCCAGCAGCCCGGTTACCTGGAATTTATCGGTCAACGGGGCCATAAATAAAGACGTGCTTATTGCGCTGCCAGAAGAATTTAATAATCAAACGATCAAATTCGACGGCGGCGAATATAAGCAGCATACCTTATTCCGGGTGGGCTCTAACACGCTTTCCAATTACCTGAGTACCAATGAGGGAGTTTTTGCCACGGATGCGGATGTTCCGGTTGATCCGGCCACCGGCCTCCGGTACCGTACCGGAGGCGGGGCGTACTTTGAAGGTGGCGACCCTATGTTAAAGGACGTAAACCAGGATTATATAATGGACTCGCGCGATTATGAAATGTCCGGGAATTCCCAGCCGCTGGTAACCGGAGGGCTTTCCACGACTATTTCCTATAAGGGTTTCGGGCTTAATGTATATGCTTCCTTTACGCTGAAACGAACTGTCCTGAATAATGCGCTTGCCGAGCGTTTTCGCCTGATGGGCGATCCTTTCGGCAGCAAGGCGGTAGTCCCCCTGGAAAATATCGATATGTGGCTGCAGCCGGGAGATCTGGCTACCTACCCGTATGCTTACGATTATTCCCGCTACTCCCGCATAAACCCTTTCCGGCTGGATCAGACCCTTTGGGCGGAGGATGGTTCTTACCTGAAGATCAATAACGTGACCCTTTCCTATATGTTTACGAAAAAGACGGTGCGCCGGTTAGGCCTGGCCAACCTGCGGATTTATTTTTCTACGGATAACCTGGTCACTTTTTCACCCTATAGCGGCCCCAACCCGGAAAACGTGACCAGTATGGGCCGGGACGCTTCCGGGGGATATCCTGTAGCGCGGACTTACAATGTTGGGTTAAACCTGGAATTATAATGGGTTCCAAAAAAACAGAGTTGAAATGAAAAAACTGATAAGCTGTTTACTGATTCTCGTGGTGCTGGGGCTGGCAGGCTGCAAAGATTACCTGGACGTGGAGCCCATTGACAGACTCACCGGGAACAATTATTTTAAGAACAGGGAAGACGTCGAATCCAATATAACGGGGATGTACGGCTTGTTCTTTACCAAGATCAACGAGACGCATTTTATTGGCGCTGTAGGTGAATACCGGGCCGGTGAAGTAATGGCGGCCCCGGGCGGCGACAACTTCAACGCCCGGAGAGTCGTAGAAGTATTAGGGGAAAATGACCTGATCTCGGCCATTTCCTCCGATACTCCCTGGGATTGGTATAACCTGGTTCGTATTACGGACTGGAGAGCCTATTACCAGGTGATCCAGTCGGCTAATATCCTGATAAAAGCCCTTGAAGACGGGATTGAGGAGTTGTCGGAAACGGAAACCAAGCGTTATATAGCGGAGTGCGTTTTCATCAGGTCTTTCACCTATTTCTGGATGGTACGGCTTTACGGAGATGTCGTGTATTATACCGATGCCTTTCATTCCGAGCCGCTTCCAAGGGAAGATATGGTATCCGTGCTGAACAAATCCATTGCCGATATGAATGCGCATAAAGATGACCTGCCCTGGACCTATGCTGATCCGGCGCTGCGCGGCGTGCGGGCCAGCAGGGGAGGAGCCATTGCGCTGCTAATGAATATGAATATGTGGAATGCCGGCTTCGATGAAGCTAACCGGACCGCCTATTATACCGAAACTGCTGATCTTGGCCAGGAACTGATCCAGAGCAGCGCTTATAGCCTGGTGCCTTTGTCGGAATGGGCAACCGTGGTAAAGGGTCGCTCTGTGGAAAGCTTATTCGAATTTTTCCGAAGTATTAATTACGGGGATCAGAATTCCGCGCTGGCGCCCTTTGCCGACCACTTTCTGCGCTATCCTTTTAAGCGGCCGGAATTTACCCACCGGGTGAGCCTGGCTTATTACAAGGCGCTTTATATGATGAAACTGTACCCCTCCGATGTAGGAGACAGCCGGCGGACCCTATGGTTTGAAGATATATATGCCGACGACGGCACGTTCATGATCCTGAAATACGCCCATAACCGGTATGCTTCCGGGGAAGAGGACAGGAACCCGGATAATACTTTCCTGATCTTCCGGTATGCCGGGGCCATCCTGCTTCGCGCTGAAGCGCTGGCCGAACTGGGCCGGGATGATGAAGCCATTGCCATGGTAAACATGATACGCGCAAGGGCAGAGGCCGCTCCCTACGCGGGCGGCGGCGGGCCCGATCTGAAAAATTTTATTTTCATGGAACGCTCGCGGGAACTCATTGGTGAAGGCCATCACTATTTCGACCTGGTGCGTACCCGCCGGATCCTGAACGCACAGTGGACCTATAACGTACTTACCCTTGACGAGTTTAACCGTGGCGCCTGGACCTGGCCGCTCAATGGCAATGCAAGGTTCAATAACCCTTTTATTGTACTGAATGAGTACTGGCTGAATCAAGGCTTTTAATGACTAGGAAATATGAGCAGCAATAATATAAAACGATACGCGAAAATAGCCATCCTGTACCTGGGTGTTGCAGCAGGGTTGACCTCCTGTGCAAAGGATGACTATTACCGGGACGGCGGGCTGGCTGATCCGAACTTTGAGGGCAGTATGCTTGCGTACCTGGAATCCAAGCCGGTGGAATTCGACACCATTGCACAGCTGGTCAAACTGGCCGGGCTGGATGAACTCCTTCAAACCGGTGACGTCACCTTTTTTGCTCCCAGCGATTCCGAGGTGAAGGATCTGATCGGCTATGTTGGGCGCGATGGTCTTAATAACAGACTGTACGCCCTTAAAAAAGACACCATCAGAGTGCTGGCCGATGTGGATTCGCTGATCTGGAAAAAGTACCTGGAGCGGCACCTGTTCAGAGGGAGCAATTTCCTGGCGGACTACCCACAGATAGATCATAGCCTGAAGCAGATCTATCCGGGGAGAATTATTATTCACTGAATAATACCGTACTGAATATCGGGGTGGTTTATCACGATGTGAACGACGTAAAGTATGCCGGCTACCGGCAGCTGTCCATTTCCTATATTCCCGATGTGTCCCGGCCGAATGACGGTTGGTATACAACAATGATCTCCTCGTCCGATATAAAGCCAACTAACGGCGTAGTACATACACTTTCTAAAGATGATGCCCTGTTTGGTTTTGACCCGGACGAATTTATTGATGATGTAGCTGCATCCAAATAGAAAAATTTGAACGATGATTAAGAAGTACGTTTATATCGCTTGCGGCATGCTGCTTGTCCTGGGCTCGCCCGGCTGCAGTAAGGATGAACAGGTATTTGAAGAACCTTACCCGCAGGGCCGGGAACCGCTGGGGATCAAAATAGATCCTGCCCAGATTCCGCAGCCCGCTTCCGGGGACCTGGCACCGTGGTAAAGATCGGTGGCGCCGGTATGCTGGAATACAAGGATAACCTGGTATTCATGTTCAACGGGGAACCGGCGGAAATCATGGAAATAACCGAAACAGGCGTGACGGCAAAGGTGCCTGATTTCGCCAGTACAGGCGTTATTTCCGTGTCGGTAGAGGACGTGATCGTTTTCGGGCCGGAATTTACCGTAACCGGTTTTATCAAACTGGACCCAACCTTCCGGGCAACAGCAGGTACAAATAACCGCGTGGAGCGGGTGGTACCCATGCCGGATGGCAAGATGTTTGTTTTGGGGCACTTTAACAATTACGATAATAAAGGGATCGTGCGGCCGCTTAACCGCATTGTCCGGACTTTTTCGGACGGCACCTATGATCCTTCCTTCCGAACAGGGAATGGAGCGAACGGGTTCCTGACTTCCCTGCTGCCTTTCGGAAATAAATACGTGATCGCCGGGGGCTTTGGCGGCTACGGCCAGCAGACTCAGAATATCAGTAATATCACCGTTCTGAATACCAACGGGACCATTGATACCATGGGTATCCATACCTTCCGGAGGCCCGAACAGACCGATACCATTAAGTATTTCCCGGCCTTTAACGGAGGCACGGACGGGCGTATTAACAGGGTATATGAGCAGGAAGGGAAACTGATTATAACAGGCGATTTCCGCTATTACCTTTCCAGGCGCTATGACGAGCCAAATTTGTATGAGACAAGGGATACCGTGATCCTTGACAGTACCGAAGCGCGGCAGATCATCCGGCTGAATGCGGACGGCAGCCTGGATAAAACGTTCCGATTCGATGGCAATAAGACCTTTCAGGGTGCAAACGGAAACATTGATACCTATATGCACCAGGAAGGTACCCTGGCTGGAAAAATACTGGTAAGCGGTCGTTTTACCACTTTTGACGGGCAGCCTGCCGGCTATATTACCCGGCTGAACCCGGACGGTACTATTGATGAAGATTTCAAGTCAGGTTCCGGCGCGAATTATTTTATTCATTCCGCCACCTATAACGAACACCTGGAAAAATACGTGATCACCGGCGCGTTTAAATCTTACGACGGGACTTTGGCGGCTGGTATAGCTGTGCTGAACAAGGACGGGACGCTGGATCCGGCTTTTCAGGCCAAGATAGTCGAGGGTGGTTATCCCAATTATGCAGAAATGCTGGACGACGGCCTTATTGTAGTTAGCGGCGAATTCACCAAATACGATGGGGTTACCCGAAATGCATTCATGGTCTTGAGTCCGGATGGCTCGCTGGCTCCCGGTTATAACGCAACGGGGACATTTAACGGTGACCTGGATGATATTATAGAAACCAGGTCAGAAGACAATAAGCGCGCACTACTACTTGTTGGCGATTTTTACCGCTTTAATAATGAAGAAGTTGACAACATTATAAGAGTGGTGCTGGAGTAGGCAGGCGTTTAAATTAACGATATGAAAATGATCAAGAAATATGCAATAAAGGTGTCCTGCGGCCTGGCAATCGGGCTCACGGCCCTGATGACCGCATGCAACGGGAATTTTGAAAAAGTACTGCCCGATACGGATTACAGCGATAGCATAAGCGTGATTTACGGGAATCCCAAGGTGCTTTACCTGATCGTGGACGGCGCCAGGGGCGTTTCGGTAAGGGATGCGCAGGCTCCGCATCTTACTTCTTTGCTTCCCAGTTCAATTTACAGCTGGGTATCCCTGAGCGATGATGAAATAAACGGAGATGCCGGTAACTGGGCGAGCCTGCTCACAGGTGTGGAAAAGGAAAAGCACGGAGTAGTGAACAACGATCTTTCCTCGGCAAACCTGGACGAATATCCCGTGATCTTTGAACGGGTAAAGGAAGCGCTGCCTGAAAGCAGCATCAGCGTGTTTGGGACATCCGCTCTTTTTACGGAACAGCTGTCCGCGGGAGCAGATGTGAAAGAAACCTTTGACGGAGATGAAGGAGTGACTGCTGCCGTAATTGATGCGCTTTCGGAAGACGATGCTACCTTTATTACCGCCCAGTTCAGCGGAGTAGACGAGGCGGGCGCCGCACATACCTACGACCTCAGCAGCCCGGAATATAAGGCCGCGATACTCGCCTTTGACGATCAGTTAGGCAGCATCCTGGAGGCCCTGCAGAATCGCCCGGAATACGAGAGCGAGAACTGGCTGGTAGTGGTCACTTCCAGCAGCGGCGGGCCGTTCACGCTTCCGGAAGAAGAAAATGACAATACCATTTTCAGCAAGCCTGCCTTTAATACCTTCACTGTTTTCTACAGCCGGCAATACGGCCAGCGTTTTATCGGCAAGCCCTACCTGGGCAGCCGCTTCCAGGGCGATTTCGTGCGCTTCCAGGGACAGCGGAAGGCACAATTACTGCAAGGCGACAATTCCGTATATGATTTCGCCGAAGACCAGGAATTTACCATAGAACTGAAGGTGAAGAAAAATCCCGGACCTGATAATAATTACAAGTTTTACTACCCCGCCGTATTGGGCAAACGCTCGGAATGGAGTTCGGGCTGGGGCGGATCGCCGGGCTGGACGATCTTCCTGGAAGACCGGTTCTGGATGTTCAACCTGCGGGGTGATGACGGGGACGTGGGTCAGGTGCGAGGCGCCGACCTTGCCGACGCGACCTGGAACAGTATTGCTGTTTCCTGCGTGATCCGTAACGGGGAACGTTTTGTAAGAACCTATACAAACGGCGCTTATAATGGGGAAATGAATATTACCGGCTGGGGCAACATTATCAATGACTTTCCGCTGACCATGGGTTATCTCCAGGGCAACGGGCATCGCGAGCCGGATGTGTACCTGAGCGATGTGCGTATCTGGCGGTATCCGCTGCCTGATGAAGTGATCTCGCAGTTTGCCTGCGAAACGTATATCGATGCCTCGCACCCCTTTTATGACTACCTGGCCGGTTACTGGCCGGTATATGGCGGGGCAGAAGGAGATACCCTTATCCGGGATGAAGGGCCGCTGGGCAATCACCTGCGCCTTTCGGAAGATGATTTCTCCTGGGACCTGCTGAATGAGTTTATCTGCGCTCCCTCAACCGCTGACCTGGGGAACCTGGTTCCGGGGACAGCCGACATTCCGGCCCAGTTATTCAGCTGGCTGAAAATAGCGAGGCAGGAAAACTGGCAGCTGGACGGACGGGTTTGGCTTGATCAATAAACCTAAAACATGAATTCGATATGAACAGGACCATTATATATTCATCCGGCGTACTGGCTGTCCTGGCGACAAGCCTGGTTTCCTGTAGTGAAAGCGAACTGGAAGACTTCCGGCAGGAAGGCGTTTCGCCGGTGACTGTCAATGCAGGCTCCGTGGCCGGCGAGCCGGTAGCCAATAATGAAACCATCGTGGTACAATGGCAGGTGGACCTCTCGGGCCCGGCGCAGAAAGCGTTTGATATAGGCGTAGAGCTGAATACCGATACCGTACTTGCGCTGATCGCCGGCGGGGACCTTGAAAATACCGTGGCGCTGGGCGGTGACGACCTGGTTGTGCCTACCCATTTAAAGGTTCCTTATGGGGTGGAGAGCGCCGTTCTGGAAGTGCAGATCGGCCGAACAATACTTGAGCGCAGTTTCGGCAAGCAGGTAGCATTCGCCCTCAGGCTAATGGATCCTGGCAAGGGAAATACCATTGGAAAAACCACCGGCCTGATCGTACTTAATACCGCCGATATTCTTACCCAGGAAGACCTGCATTACGTTTCCTTCGAAAACGGCGGAGGCGGGCAGCTGGTGGTGGGTAACCGCCAGAATTATGTGGTCACTTCAGCCGGGGTGCAGGTACCTCTCAACCTGAGCCTTTCCGGTAGCCCCAGCCGTTCCTTTTCAGCCAGAGCGGTACTGAACAGCGATACCATTGCGGGACTTATCGATCAGGGCGTCCTTCCTGCGAATACAATAGAGCTGCCGGAAGATTCTTATACACTGGATACCGTGGCCGTGATGGGCGGCAATGAGACAACAGCCCCGCTGAACCTGGTCATTCCATGGCCTACGCTGGAAGAAAACGTGGGTTCCATATTGACGCTGGCCGTGGATCTTGTTGATCCAACCCGCCACGTGCTTCACCCGGAAAATTCCAGGGTGATCATTGTGATAGATCCGCTGAACGTCGTGGAAAGCGACGTAACCGCCGACGGCACCCTGTCCGTATCTAAAGATAATAACGGCGGGCCGGGCGCCGGTGAAGGTTCGCCGAAGGTAGTGGATGGGAATTCAGATACTAAATTCCTCAACGAATACAGCAATGACCTTTGGATGAAGCTGGAGTATGCAGAACCGGTAATTGTACGCGCCTATACGCTTACTTCGGCAAACGATGCGGACACCAGGGATCCGAAAGACTGGAAATTACAGGGTTCCAATGACGGGACCACATGGACTCAGCTGGATAGCCGCAGCGGTGAAACCTTTTCCGAGCGTTTCCAGACCAGGCGTTTTGATTTTGATAACTCCACCGCTTATAAATATTATCGGATAGATATCACAGCTAACAATGGTTCCAGCTTATTCCAGCTGGCCGAATGGAGGCTGATAAGAGTGCCCTAGACCTGATTGGAAAGAACAGAATTTCAAGATCCTTAAGCGTTAAATTATGAAGAAGCTAATTATATTTCCTCTTTTACTGCTGCTGGCCGGCATGATTTCCTGCAAAGAGGATGAAGTAGTGCCCGAAAAACCGGAGGCGCCGAAGCCTACTGCCGATTTTGCTTTTGAGCAGGTAGATCCCAATGATCCCTTTACCTATTCTTTTTCCAGCAATTCCACCAATTACAAGGAAATCCGCTGGGAGTTCGGGGACGACAGTGTTTCGGCGGAAGAGAACCCAACTCATACCTTCGTTTTTTCCGGCATATACAACGTCGTATTAAGGACCACCAACGAAGATGATTACTGGGCCGAAAAGGAACTGGTGATCGATATTAACGCGGATTCGGTCGTGAACTTCACCGCCACACCCGTAGCCGGAGGCAAACTAAAATTTGACCTGGTGGCCGACATTGAAACCGATTCCCTTTTCTGGGATTTCGGGAATGGCGAAACTTCCACGGAAATGTCTCCCGAGATCTCGCTCGATCCCGGACAATTTTATAATGCCTCCCTGAGGGCAGTAACTCCCAAAGGTTCCGTTGCCATCGCCAACCGCCTGATCTGCGATATCGGAATCGTGCAGGACATTACCCTGGGCGGCCGGTACAGCGTATCCAGGGATCATGACGGCGGGCCGGAACATGCAGAAGGTTCGTTGAAACTCATTGACGGAAACCCCGAAACCAAATTCCTGCAGGGCGGTTATAACGGCGATCTGTGGGTGCAGATAGAATACATCGACCCGGTAGTTGCCGGCGCCTATACGCTGACCTCGGCCAACGACGATTATAGCCGGGACCCCAAGAACTGGAACCTGCAAGGCTCTAACGACGGACAGAACTGGACCGAACTGGATAACCAGGTGGATCAAAATTTTGAAGACCGTTACCAGACCGTGACCTATATCTTCGACAATCATGACGCGTACAAGTTTTACCGGCTGAATATTACTGCCAATGAAGGCGCGGGATTGTTCCAGTGTGCGGAGTTTCAGTTGCTCAAATTACCGCAGTGATCTTTCCCTGGGGGCCGGGGATTTCGCGTGCCTGCGTTCGCTTAGCTGATTTTTGGGGTCCGAATTGCTGCGCAATTCCCCTCAAAAATCAAAAGCCGCTCACACAGGCACGCGAAATCCCCTCCGCCACTCGGGCAAGATCACTGCCAGTTTTAGTGGCGGGAGGGGCTTCGTTTCACTCGCCTCGGGAAGCTTTCAAAGTACGTATGGTCTTCGACTTATAATTATATGCGATTGTTTAGATGATTATCCGATTAACAGCACTTTTCTTCCTTGTTATAGCGGTTTCTTCATGCACGCATAAACAGGGAGCCGAATATTATGAGCTAAATGAGAAAATTGCTCAAAGATGGTCGGAGATAATTTCGGATTCGCTGGATATTTCTGGTTTTGACTTTTGTGACCTTTTGCCTGAAGCAGATTGGGATTCGGTACTGATCATACCGCCTTTCACCCCCATGGATAAGATCAGTTCCCTTAATTTGTCCAATGTCAATAAAGTGACAGGCAAACTAAAAGGGGTTTCCATTACGGATCATAAAGTAGGAGCGCTATTTATCGAAGAAAATGCAATTGTCTTTTACAGCTTGTTAGATAGAAGGCTTGATTTTTCACTTATTTCTTCTTTCGATAAAGAGGAATGTACACATCTGCGAATTGTAGAAAGGTCCAATGAAGGACAACCATCTTATGTCGTACTGCTAAACGACTAATACCGCAACATATGCTTGCGGCACTCTCCTTTTTCCTGACTTCCGCACAAATACTGAGAGCAAAAACTAAAGCATTTAAAGTCAGCGCTTTATTGCTATAGGGAATCTGTATTCGGGTGTCCTGACGCCTTGTTTTGTATCTTGCCTTAGTGTTTGTAAAGCATCCCGTGGCTGATATGAACATCTAACCGCTGTTCAAAAAGCCTGTGCAGGATTTCGGATTTTAATGGAGGTTACAAGTTTCGCTTACCGGCTTCGATCGAAATGAACGCCGGCAAATAATTGGGTGTACACCCTTTTGATACGACTTCATCTTTGTAAAGCCCTGTTTCTTCCCCGAGATCAACACAGCGTCTACGGTATTTTTTATCAAAAACACCGAGCCACCCTGCCGTGAAGTTCATGGCCCATTGAACTTCCGGTTCTTCATCAATTATTTTTGATTCTATTTTAGAAAGCAGTTCCGCAGTATTGTCGGGCGGTGTCTGGCCCGTCCATCTCAGTCGCCCCTGATAATACCAATAAACCCGCCTTTGAAGTGCGGATGAACTATTTTCCCACGATTCGATCAGCGCAATGGTGCTTTTGGATTTGGTAAGCTGATTGGTCATCAGCCAATCCATTAATTGGTTTCGATTATCAAAGATGTGCGCCTGCATATCCTTGTCAAGGCTGGCCAGCAACGCTTCGGACAGTAATTTAGTGTCCATAATTAAGATTGGCAATAGCCTTGGAAAAAACGCTCCCGTTGACCATAATTCCAGAGCGAGCTGGTGATCCTTTTTAATATCCTTTGCCATTTTTCGCAGGTCACCCAGCTTCGTTTTACTATCGATCTGGTGCAGGATTGTTTTTGTTTTTGGAGATAGTTTTGAGATACTCCCCATTTTCAGGACCAATTTCTCTAAATCTTAATTGAATTTATAGTCATTTGTTGTTGTAGCGGTGTGGGGTTGTGGTAAACTCGGAGAGTTTTCCACAAATCCACGCCTTTTTTCTCTTTTGGTTCTTTTCTCTTTTTTGCCCATGATCTCCCATTTGTGGATAACTCTCATGCTGCTTTGCCCGTCAGGTACAAACTGGCTGGTTTTCTTCGTCCGATCCCTTGATGGGATTTATAAAAGTTATAACGGTGGAAAAAGGCACGAAGTCCTTGTTCCAGTTCCCATCCGTCCAGCGCCGGGTTCAGGTACACGTATTCGTACTTTACCGTACGCCACAGCCGCTCAATGAACACGTTGTCAATCGCTCTTCCTTTGCCGTCCATGCTGATCTTGATGCCCAGCTGCGGAAGAAGCGATATCCATTCCCGGCAGGTAAACTGGCTGCCTTGATCGGAATTAACGATCTCCGGTTTTCCGTGCCGCTTCACCGCTTCTTTTACCAGTGAACAGACCCACTCGGAGGTCATGCTGTTGGAAAGGCTCCAGGCCACCACAAAGCGGCTATGCAGGTCAATAATGGCGGCCAGGTACATGAACCCCTTTTTCATTGGGATGTACGTTATATCCACAGCCCACACCTGATTAGGGCGTTCGATCTTCAGGTTCCGAAGCAGGTAGGGCCGGATGTATTCGGCCTTGCCCAATTTGGTCAGTATACGCCGGGGATATTGCGCCCGGATGCCCATCTTGCGCATTAACCGCCGGATCCGCTTGTGATTCACCTGGAGGCCCTCATCCCGAAAGTAATCCTGCAATTGCAGCACGCCTTCGGTCGGGTATTGCAAATGACGCTCATCCATCCTCCGCATCAGCGCAAGGTTTTTTTCTCCTTCTCCGACCGGGGTGTAATAAATTCCGCTGCGGTGAAGTTCCAGCAACTCACACTGCCGGCGCACGCTCAATCGATGGGAAGGTGTGATCATCGCTCTACGATCGGTTAATGGAGCTTTTTCAAGCTTTTTTTTAAAAAGTCATTTTCCAGCTCCAGTTGGCCGATCTTAGCATACAGCCGGTCGGGATCCACCTGTTCTTCTTGATCCGCCTCTTTGTCAAACACGTGAGCGGACTTTTCCAGAAACTCCTGTTTCCACTTGCTGATCATTACCGCGTGAACTTCGAACCGCTGAGCCAATTCTGCCAGCGTTTCCTTTTCCTTCAGCGCTTCCAGCGCCACTTTGGCCTTGAAGGCCGAACTGAATTTTCTACGTTTTCCTTTCATTGTTACCACGAAGTTAGTTACTTATTTTTTTAACTTAACCAGTGGTCCTGATTTTGGGGAGTATTACATTTCATAGGTGTCATTGCCATTTGAAGTTCAAAGAATATGCAATGGTCAGGTATTCGGGTAGAGATTTCACTACAAAATTATCCAACAACTCCCGACTTCTCAAATGTATAAAAATTCCTGCTATTGGATGATCCTGTCGGATAGCGTCGCTCCTTGCTTTCATATTACAACACTTGGGCCAACGAACTGAAAAATCGAATACCCGACTGTAATTGTGGCGCATAGATAAAAGAGGTTTCATACAAAGTTGAAGATTGATATAAATTATATTTAGCCAAAAATCAAATGGATTTTCGCTCTTGCTTGCGGTGTATCATAAAATATGCGCCAAAAATTACGACATAAAATAATAAAAATAAAAACGAAAAAAAACTGGTTAAATTATCGATCACCACTTGAAATAAAATATACTGTAGGTTTTCTATCCAAATTTTAGTAAATCCATACATTCCAATCAAATAGAGGCTTATAATGAAAAAGACGTACCAACGAGAAAATACCTTATAGCCCGACTGCGGGAGCCTACTTCTAATGAATGATGGTATCAAAATTACGGCAACAATCAAATATAAAAATACCAGGCAAGTTAGCAGAGCATTCGTTGTAGGAAATCTAAAAAGCCAAAACAGTACAACAGATGCATGAAGCCCATAAAAAAACGACGCTTTCATATTAGCCATTCTTCGTACAGTACGCAAATGATTTAATTTTTCCAAAAATGATCTCAAATCTAAAATTCAGTTCTGCACAAAACTTCTCCATTATCGCACGATCGTTATCGCGGTCCATATCATCAAAAATAACAGGAACCTTTGTATTATGAAACAGCGATAGATGATTAAGAATTCCCGAACGTCGATTACCAGGAGGGCCGTCCACTAGGATTAAATCATGCTTTAGTTCTAAGGCACACTTGACATCTTCCGGATTATACCAGCCATTTATTAATGGTGAGTGAATGCAATTATGAGATCTTCCTCTATTAAATGCAAAAATAGAAGAATGTTCAATGCTTATAACTTGGTGAAATTGTAAGAGCGCATCTGTTCCTGCGCCGGAACCAAACTCAAGTATTGAAATCTTTTTAGGAAACTTTTCGTTAATATATCGTAACAATTCTTTTTCAATCGACCATCCTCCTAAATTATTCTTTCTAACGACGGTGTTCAAATTAATCTTCAAAAGATCATAAAAATGATTGGGATTAAAAATCTTAAGGCGGTCATTCGCATCAAGTAGCTGGTTTAACCAATCTATAGATCTGTGAAGTTCAACATCATTCAAGTATACGCCCTTCATTAGTTTAAGATGTAAAGCCGAATCACTTTTGCTTGGATTTAAATTGAAGTCTTTAAGCTGTTGTAAGCGTACAAGGTCAGCAAAGAAACCCTGCTCCTTGCGTTTAGAAGACGATATTTGTTGAGAATGCATACGATATTTAAGTACGATGTCCTCCAAATTTCTGATAGGAAAAAACCTGGTGCATCGCACCAAGAATTCATAATCCGCTGCATATTTTAAACGTGTATTATATCGTAGTTTATATTTTTCTAGAAACTTTCTACGCAGCATGATGGTAGGATGAGACAAACTCATTGTTCTAAACAAATACGTTTTCAGCTTGGAATAACTACTTGGATAACGAATAAGTTTGAACGGTTTACCATTTTCATAAATCATTTCTGCCAAGGCACCTACACATCCGACTTTAGGATGGCTATTCAAAAAATCAACTTGTAATTGAAGTCGATTGGGAAGAGCAATATCATCTGAATCCATCACAGCAATGTAGCGGCCCCTTGCTATTGCCAAACCTGTGTTTCGGGCTACATAATTACCCTGATTTACTTCATGTTGTAAAACCTTGATTCGTACTATAATTCCCCCTGAGATACTCCCCATTTTCAGGACCAATTTCTCTAAATCTTAATTGAATTTATAGTCATTTGTTGTTGTAGCGGTGTGGGGTTGTGGTAAACTCGGAGAGTTTTCCACAAATCCACGCCTTTTTTCTCTTTTGGTTCTTTTCTCTTTTTTGCCCATGATCTCCCATTTGTGGATAACTCTCATGCTGCTTTGCCCGTCAGGTACAAACTGGCTGGTTTTCTTCGTCCGATCCCTTGATGGGATTTATAAAAGTTATAACGGTGGAAAAAGGCACGAAGTCCTTGTTCCAGTTCCCATCCGTCCAGCGCCGGGTTCAGGTACACGTATTCGTACTTTACCGTACGCCACAGCCGCTCAATGAACACGTTGTCAATCGCTCTTCCTTTGCCGTCCATGCTGATCTTGATGCCCAGCTGCGGAAGAAGCGATATCCATTCCCGGCAGGTAAACTGGCTGCCTTGATCGGAATTAACGATCTCCGGTTTTCCGTGCCGCTTCACCGCTTCTTTTACCAGTGAACAGACCCACTCGGAGGTCATGCTGTTGGAAAGGCTCCAGGCCACCACAAAGCGGCTATGCAGGTCAATAATGGCGGCCAGGTACATGAACCCCTTTTTCATTGGGATGTACGTTATATCCACAGCCCACACCTGATTAGGGCGTTCGATCTTCAGGTTCCGAAGCAGGTAGGGCCGGATGTATTCGGCCTTGCCCAATTTGGTCAGTATACGCCGGGGATATTGCGCCCGGATGCCCATCTTGCGCATTAACCGCCGGATCCGCTTGTGATTCACCTGGAGGCCCTCATCCCGAAAGTAATCCTGCAATTGCAGCACGCCTTCGGTCGGGTATTGCAAATGACGCTCATCCATCCTCCGCATCAGCGCAAGGTTTTTTTCTCCTTCTCCGACCGGGGTGTAATAAATTCCGCTGCGGTGAAGTTCCAGCAACTCACACTGCCGGCGCACGCTCAATCGATGGGAAGGTGTGATCATCGCTCTACGATCGGTTAATGGAGCTTTTTCAAGCTTTTTTTTAAAAAGTCATTTTCCAGCTCCAGTTGGCCGATCTTAGCATACAGCCGGTCGGAATCCACCTGTTCTTCTTGATCCGCCTCTTTGTCAAACACGTGAGCGGACTTTTCCAGAAACTCCTGTTTCCACTTGCTGATCATTACCGCGTGAACTTCGAACCGCTGAGCCAATTCTGCCAGCGTTTCCTTTTCCTTCAGCGCTTCCAGCGCCACTTTGGCCTTGAAGGCCGAACTGAATTTTCTACGTTTTCCTTTCATTGTTACCACGAAGTTAGTTACTTATTTTTTTAACTTAACCAGTGGTCCTGATTTTGGGGAGTATTACACCCCGATGTTTAGACAGTATTTTGTAAAAATAAATAAGCTTCTTTGTTGTAGTTGTGGTGTGGGCTTGTGGTAAACTCAGTTGAGTTTTCCACAAATCCACGCCCTTTTTCTCTTTGCTTCTTTCTCTTTTTAATTTCCACCTTCTTGCTGTTGATAACCCTACCGGACTATGCCACTTGTTTTAGTGCTTGCCCGTAGACGGTCAACGGGACTTGGTCATCCAGGCTCTGATGTCGTCTCTGGGTATTATAATACTCAAAATAGACCTGTAGGCCTCGGTAGCATTCCAGTCCGTCGCTGGCCGGGAACAGGTATACGTGTTCGTACTTGACACTTCTCCACAGGCGTTCTATGAAAATATTGTCAATTGCCCGGCCTTTACCGTCCATACTGAGTTTGATTCCCCGTTCAGGATGGGTAACCCAATCACAGAACTCATAAGCGGTGAACTGGCTTCCCTGATCAGTATTGAGAATCTCCGGACAACCATGCCGGGCGATGGCTCCTTGTAGGGTCTGTTTACACCAATCCGCGCTCATGGCGTTGCTCAGCGACCAGCCTACCACATAGCGACTGTACAGATCAATAATGGCACATAGATACAGGTAGCCGCCCTGCACCGGAATATAGGTGATGTCCATGGCCCACGCCTGATTAGGGCGCACAATTTTGAGCCCCTTCAACAGGTATTTGTATACCCTATGTAAGGCCCCTTTTCCTTTTTTGGAGGTATTGGGCTTAGGGCCTGTGGCCGAGAGTCCCATCAGCCGGTAAAGTCGCTCAATGCGTTTAGGATTGATCTTATAGCCTTTGTCCTTCCTTAGCCAGGTGGTCATGCGAGGAACCCCAAGCCAGGGATGTAACAGGTATTCTTCATCAATCAGGCGCATAAGCTCCAGATTCAGCTCGCTTTCTCCCAAGGGCTTATAATAAAAACTGCTGCGAGGAACCTCAAGAAGCTCGCACTGACGGACAATACTCAACATTCCGGCCTTGTCAATATGTCGCTGACGTTGCTGTTTATCCTGGCTCATGACAAGGCTTTTTTTAAAAAATCAATCTCGACCTTTTGCTGGCCGATCACCTTCAAATAATGCTCTTCCTTCTCCTGGGCCTCGCTTTTGGCATCCTTTACTGGTTTGTCAAAAACGGCGCTGGCATTTTTCAAAAACTGAGTCTTCCAGGTAGTGATCTGCGTGGGATGGATCTCGTACTTGCGACCAAGCTCCTGAATCGTGTAACGCTCGCTCAAGGCCTCCATGACCACCTTGACTTTAAACTCCGAAGTAAACTTTCTCCTACTCATGATACAGTAAATTTAATCAAAATTCTAACTTAACTTACTGTCCGATTTTCGGGGGGAATTATAGGAGGACTGCAGAATACATTATATTGGGATGCTCTGACACCAACTACGAGGACCCGTATTATAAATACTAACAACCATTATAAACAGTTGATAAGGGGACTGAATGTGATGAATAAACCGATTTTTACGAAAAGAATTCACATTGTATGTGGATTAACAGTAGCGTTCTTGGTCCTTTCGAGCAATACTTATAGCCAAGTAGACTCTACTTCAATAGAACGGTATATACTACGCTATACAAGTAGTATAGAATATGAAAAATTGAATCGTGATACGATCACGACATATTCATATATGGTTTTATACGATGAGCAATCAGTGCTTGATACCATTATCCTATCCTCGATGGCAGACTCATTGGCATTTAGCAAAGGCAGCATGAGAGAATTAAGAGGAAAATATGAAAGTTTGCCCTCGCGTGGCTTTAATTTGAAAAGTTCGGCAATATTCGTACCGGTATTGATAATTCCTTACGGAGCCTACTACACGGTTCTTATAGATGAAAAAAGGCTTTCCACGATCTCTGGGGCATGGGAAAGTTTGTTTTTTCCTCGCGACCTTCAAATTGAGGAAGATAGATATATAAAGTTTGTTGTACCTACAGTCGTGACTGTGTCTAAACCCATGGAGTAGCTCGTTTTTAGCCTCTATTATTACGTAGCATAACTATCGGCCGGCTTTTTCGGAAGCAAAACCTGCAACAACGTAGCGATGAGCATGACCAGCAAACAGCCGATGGCGTTCAGCCAGAGGTAGGCGATTTCAACGATGCCCTGGCGGCTTAGGATGAAGATGGTGATCACGATGATCTCGGAAATGATGGCGGCTACGAAAACGGCCCGGCCTTTTACGAATTTCAGGAAGAAGGCGACTACGAAAATGCCCAGGATGACGCCGTAAAAGATGGATCCGACAATGTTGACGGCTTCTATCAGGTTTTCTACCAGGGACGCGAAGGTGGCGAAGGAGAGTGCGAGAAGGCCCCATAGGATGGTGAACCAGCGCGAGGAATTAAGGTAGTGGCGGTCTGTTTTATCTTTTACGATGGAGCGGCGGTAAATATCTACCACGGACGTGGTGGCCAGGGCATTCAGTTCGGAGGAAATGGAGGACATGGCGGCGCAAAGGATCACGGCCAGGAGCAGGCCTACCAGTCCTACGGGCAGGTGTTCCAGGATAAAGGTAATAAATACGTAATCGGTGTCTTTGGCGACGGCTTCGGGGTTTTGTGCAAGGATAAGGGCCTGGACGTCTTCCCTGATCTCCTGGTTACGGGTGTCCAGGGCGTTCAGTTCCGTTCTCAGCTGGCGGGTTTGGGCTTCGCTTGCGGTTCCTTCTTCGCTTACTGAGCGGAGCAATTCCTGTTTTTGTTCGAAAACGGCGGTATGGGCGGCCTGCAGCTGTTCCAGCTGGGGCTGATAGGCGGAATTTTCCAGCCGGTCAAGATTGGCCTGGTTGAAATTTACCGGGGGCTTGTTGAACTGGAAGAAAACAAAGACCATGATCCCTACGAAAAGGATGAAGAACTGCATGGGCACTTTGAGCATGCCGTTGAAAAGCAGTCCCAGCCTTCCCTGGGTAAGGGAGCGGCCGCTGAGGTAGCGTTGCACCTGCGACTGGTCGGTGCCGAAATAGGAAAGGAAAAGGAAGGTGCCGCCGAGAATGCCGGACCAGAAGTTATAACGGTTGGACAGGTCGAAAGTAAAATCTACCGCGTTGATCTTGCCGGCCAGGCCGGCAACTGACAGGGCTTCTCCAACGGATAATTCATCCGGAAGCTTCCCGATCACGATCACCAGCACCAGCAGCATGCCGCCCATCATTACCGCCATCTGCTGCTTCTGGGTTTGGCTCACGGCCTCGGTACCGCCGCTGGTCACGTAAATGATGACGAGGATGCCGATGATAAGATTGGTCAGGTGCAGGTTCCAGCCCAGGATGGTAGAGAGGATGATTGCAGGGGCGTAAATGGTGATCCCTGCTGCCAGGCCGCGCTGTACAAGGAACAGGACGGCGGTGAGCGTGCGGGTGGACAGGTTGAATCGGTTCTCCAGGAATTCGTAGGCCGTATAAACTTTCAGCTTGTAATAGATGGGAATGACTGCGACGGAGAGGATGACCATTGCCAGGGGCAGCCCGAAATAGAACTGTACAAAGCGAAGGCCGTCTTCATAAGCCTGCCCGGGAGTGGACAGGAACGTGATGGCGCTGGCCTGGGTAGCCATGATGGAAATACAAATGACCCACCAGGGATGATTCTTTTCGCCCCGCAGGAAATTTTCGGAGGTGCCACGCTGCCGTGTCCTCCAGGTGCCGTAACCTACGATGAATAAAAGTGTTCCGCCAAGTACGAGCCAGTCTGTTAAATGCATACAGGTCCTATTGATAGTTCATGGTGAGAAAATAAAGGGCCGCGATAACCAGGGCATGCAGCGCCAATACAAAGAGGTACATGTTTTTCCAGGTATCGAATAAGGGCGGTTTTTGCGGTGCAGTGCGTTCCTGCTCCTTTGCCCGGTCTTCTTCTGTCGTGTGCTGTGCCATGTCCATTTGTTTGTTTTCAGGAGCTATTTGCCAATTGAAATCATATTGCTGAACAAGCGGTAGGCGCCCGGCACGCCCGCGGGCAGTTCCCTGAACCAGGAGTAGCCGGTATAGATAAAGTACCCCTCGCCGTAGGAAGCCGCAAGAAGCCCTCCTTTTTTGGCGCTTTCGCCGGTATCGGCGGCGGAAAGCAGGGGAGTATAGGCATCATCCCAGCTATGGGGGAAATAAAGCCCGCGTTCCTGCACCCAGCCTTCGAAATCCTTTTCAGTAATTTTATTCGGGTAATTCAGCAGGGGGTGGTCCGGGGCCAGCAGCGATACCTCGCTGTCTTCTTCCGCCACCCGCTCGCGCGAAAGTTCCAGGGGATAAGGCGCTATGCGGTCGGTCACCAGCCGGCCGGTGGTATTGTACTGGACGATCATTGTGCCTCCGCCGCGGACATATTCAAATAAAACCGGTTGGAGAAAGCGGAGTTCTTCCACGGTATTATAAGCCCGTACACCGGTGATCAGTGCATCGTATTGCTGCAGCCGCTGAAGGGTAATGCCGGCCGGCGGAAGAACATCAACGTCGTAACCAATCTGCTCCAGGCTTTCCGGGATCTCGTCGCCGGCGCCCATGATATAAGCGATCCGCTCGCCCTTTTTTTCAAGGTTTACCCGTACCAGGCGGGCATAGGAATCCTTCAATACCGTTTGGGAGGGAATATGGTCATAGCTGATGCTGATCTTTTCCTTATGGTAGGTGGTGCCGTTAAGGGTAACCATCGCCTGCAACGTGGTTTCGCCGGGTATTGCCGGCGGAGTGATGGTAAACCGGAATTTCTTTTCCTGCCCGGGCGCGTCCAGGGATACTTCATAGGATGCCGGGCTGATGCTCCAGCCCTCGGCGGCGCCGATTCCCAGCTGGCCCTTTATTCCCGCCTTCCCTGCTTTTACGCTCACTTCTATTTCCCGGGGCTCTTCCGAAGGAAACAGGTACACACTTTCGGGCAGGCGAACGAAAACAGGCGGCACTACTTCAAAATGGCTGTACACTTCTCCTCTCGCAGGGTCCGTTTCCCTGAACACCAGGGGTATATCGCAATGAACAGGAACGCCGTTGACGGTGAAGTAAAACGCAGCCTGTACGGGCGGCGGTGATTCGGGAAGGCCGCGCAGGATTTGTTCCTCTACCGTATATCTCCCGGTTTCCCAGGGCTCGCGCAGCCAGTAAGGACTGGTATATTCCAGGCCTTCCGGCAGCAGGATGCGCTGATCCAAAAAATGCACCTTGTTGTTTTCCAGGGAAAGATTTCCGGACCATTTTTCGCCCGTTGAAAAAACAACGGAATCCAGCCCGGCCGGAATCGCCGATCGGTTAATTGCTTCTATTTTCACATTTACCTGTTCTCCCGGGCTTGCGGAAGGCTGTACGGCCACCGCTTCCAGGTACAGGCCCATGCACCAGCGAATAAGCTGCCGGGTTTCGGCTAGTTTTTTCTCCTTCCAGAAGCCCTCGGGCAGCGCCTTTATCTTTGTATGCACCTCCAGCAGGCCGGGGATGCTGGCCGCAGGATCGGAAAGCTCGTATGCATCAGTAATTTTTTTAACCAGCCGGCCTATTTCGGCGCCGCCATCCACGCGCGACCAGCTCATGTCAATCCCTTCGAAAATATCGTTGCCGGCTTTATCGCCTTTCAGTAATTTGAGGTACTCCATGCTGCTTCCCCTGGAGCCGGCGGAGCCAAATCCCTGGCAGCGGTGCATGCTCCGGCTGATAGCGGCAATTTCCGTATTGGATTTTCCAAGCAGGGGATAATATACGCCTACATCCAGGGAATAAAGGTCCTGATCGGCCTTCATGGCTCTCTCAAAGGCTTCCCTGCTTTCATAAAAATACCAGGAAGTGTTCATAAAAAGCCGGCGGGGCTTCCAGGGCTCCGCATAGGGCAGCTGGCCGGGAAATACCGAGGGATCTCCCGCCAGTTCAAATGCTTCGGAAGAAAGAATGGCGGAGGCCGTATGGTGCCCGTGGGTTTCCGAGGCGGTATCGGCGGAAAAGCGATTGATAATAATGTCGGGACGCAGTTTGCGGATGGCCCAAACAACGTCCGAAAGGATGGAATCTTTCCCCCAGGTCCGGAGCGCTTCGGCGGGGTTCTTGGAATAGCCGAAGTCATTGGCGCGCGTAAAAAACTGCTTTCCTCCGTCCACGCTGCGGGCCATCAGTAACTCCTGGGTACGGATCACGCCCAGTAACTCCCGTATTTCCGGGCCGATCAGGTTCTGGCCACCATCCCCGCGGGTAAGGGACAGGTAGGTCACGTCCAGGTTTTTTTCATTTGACAGCCAGGAGATCAGGCGCGTATTTTCGTCATCGGGATGAGCGGCTACGTAGAGTACGGAACCCAAGGTGTTCAGCCGCTGCAGGGCCTGGAATATTTCGGCGGAATTCGGCTTTTCCGGCGATTGTCCCATGGCCCCGTGTACGTAAAAGATCAGGAAAAAAACCGGGAAGAAAATACGGCGTTTATACATTGTTTAATGAAGGCTTTTCCGTAAAAGTATAAAATCCATGCGAAGAACAAGGCCCGGGGGGAAATGGGTATTGTAACTAATTTGTGATGAATCAATATCAAACTACTTTTTTCCTATAAATTGCCGCGATTTTAAGTTGCCTATACAGATTGGCAGTTTTACACGTTTAAATGTTGGTATGAAGAGAAATTTTAAATGGGTATTCACCCTAACGGCGGCCTGCGCTTTTTCGGCGGTGGCTGCGGCGCAGGAACTTCCGGAAAAAAAGGCGCCTGAGAATTGGTTCAACCTTGATCCTGAAGCGGACAATGTGCCCGGCGTAAGTACGGAAAAGGCATATACGGAGCTGCTGGCAAATATGGAGCCGGATACCGTCATCGTTGCCGTGATTGACGGCGGGGTAGAAGTGGACCATGAAGATCTTTTGGGAAGGATCTGGGTCAATCCCGAAGAGCGGAAAGGGAATGAAAAGGACGACGATAAGAACGGCTATACCGACGACATTTATGGATGGGATTTTATCGGGGGGAAAAACGGTACCGATGTCAACCAGGATAACCTGGAAGTAACACGCCTGGTCCGCGAAATGGCTCCCACCTATGAAGGCGCCGATACCAGTAATTTCAACGCGGAGCAGAAAGCGGCCTATCGCAAATACGTTTCCATGAAGGAAATTGTGAATACCGAACTCTCCGAAGCAAAGGACGGCTTTGAGAATTATAATTCATTCTACCAGGTGCTGGAAGCCTTTGCTGAAAAAATCGGCAAAGAGGAGATCACCAGGGAAGACCTGCAGAATTATCAGCCCGTTGGCGAGTACGATGAGACCGTTAAAAGCGTGGTCCTGCAAAACCTGGACGAGACCGGCCTGAGCTTCAAAGATTTCATGGCCAATGTCAAGGAAGGAGTGGAGTATTTCGGCGGAAAAGTAAAATATCACTATAATGTAGACTTCGACCCCCGGTACATTGTGCAGGACAATTATAATGACCCGCGTCAGCGCTACTATGGCAACAACGAAGTCGAAGGCCCTGATGCGCGTCATGGCACGCACGTAGCGGGCATTATTGCTGCCAGCAGGACCAATAATAAAGGCATTAAAGGCGTTGCGGGCCCGGTAAAGATCATGGCCATCCGGACGGTTCCTGACGGAGACGAGCGGGACAAGGATGTGGCAAATGCTATCCGCTATGCCGCCGAGAACGGGGCGAAGGTGATAAATATGAGCTTTGGAAAAGCCTATTCCCCGGAAAAAGAAGTGGTGGACGAAGCCGTTAAATTCGCATTGTCCAAAGACGTGCTGCTGGTGCATGCCGCCGGGAACGACGGCAGCAACGTGGACGCCAAGCCAAATTACCCCAGCCCTTACTTCCAGGATTCCTCCGAAAAGGCGGGCGCCTGGATAGAAGTCGGCGCCAGTACCTGGATGGGCGGCGAGAAGCTGGCTGCGGAATTTTCCAATTACGGAGCGGAACGGGTAGACCTTTTTGCGCCAGGCTACCGTATCAGGTCAACCGTGCCGGGTTCTTCCTATGAAGAGCTGGACGGTACAAGTATGGCTTCTCCGGTAGTTGCCGGAGTTGCAGCCCTGGTAAGAGCCTATTATCCTGAGCTTTCCGCTGTGCAGGTAAAACAGGCGCTGGTAAGCTCGGTGACCCCGGTCGACTGGGAAGTGATCAAACCCGGTACGGAAAACGAATTGGTGAAAATGACCGATCTTTGTATTTCAGGGGGGATCGTAAACGCCTACAAGGCCCTGCAAACAGCTGGCCAGATGGCTGCCCAGGCGCCTGCTGAAGAAGTTGAGAAAGAAGCGCCGAAGAAAAAAGGAGGCATCGGAGAATTCTTCAGAAGGCTTTTCGGAAAGAAAGAGTAATACGGCCTTCCATGTGATTGCCGCACCAGTCACCCCGGCGGAGACTGCTTCGGATTGCCCGAAACAACCTCCCGGCGTCGACCTGATATGGGTTTAAAATGAAATAAAATGTTTACCAGGGCAGTTATTTTCTGCTTGTTGCTTAACGGCATCCTGATCTGCGATCTGCATGCCCAGGTAAGCGTATACGGAACTATTTATGACGAAAAGGACCTGCCTCTTCAGGGGGTATCGGTAACCAGCAAACGGCTGGGAACCGGAGTGGCTACTAATCTCTATGGAAGTTACTCGTTAAAGGTTTACCAGGGCGATACCGTGGAGTATTCCCTGCTGGGTTTCCGGAAGGAATACGTGGTTATTACCCAGAAAACTGGGACTGCCCGTCATGATATTCATTTGTATCCGGATAACCTGAGCCTGGATCAGGTCAAGGTGACCGGCCGTCGCAACAGCGTGAAGGATTCTATTGAACTTCGCATGGAATACGGGCATATCTTCAATTATAAGCCGCCCAGTGCCTGGAAATACGGAGCAATGGCGCTGAGCAGCCCGATCACTTTCCTGGGAGAACTATTTAATTTCAAAGGCCGGAAGCGCAATAAGCAATTCAGGGAAACCCTGCTTTCCTATGAACAGCAGCATTTTATAGAATCCAGGATCCCTTACCGGCTGGTCACGGAATTAACCGGGCTGGAGGGCGATGAAAGGGCCTTGTTTTATAACAAGTACCTTAGGGACTACGACTTTGTTAAATACGCCAGCCAGTATGATATTCACCAGAAGATCCTTCAATCCTTCAGGGAATACCAGGAAAGTAAAAAGCAAAAGGAATAATGCCTTTTTCGGTCAATAGAGAATTCCTCGGTTACCTGCTGATCCTGGTTGCCGGCTTCCTGGACGCGTTCCTGATCGCTCATCCCAGCCTTATCGTACGGGCAGGCTATTCTTTCCCGGAACTCACTTTTTTAACCCGCCTCTCTACGACGGTATTTTTGGTACTGGCCTTGCTGTCTTTTTTCTATATTGCTACAGGCATGCTGCTGCATAACGCTGCAGTAAAGAAACGGTTGATCCCGGGTGCGCTTGTGAAGATCCGGTTCCTGTTCCTTTTCGCCTTATTGCTGACAGGAACGGCTTTTGCGGTATTTCATTTTTCCGGGTACGCTCAGCTTGACTGGCCTTTCAAATCCGGTATTTACTTGCTGTGTATCCTGCTGCTGCTGATCCTTTTGGTCCGGTTAAGGGCGCTAAAGCGCATCCGGAAATGGCACCGGGAAATGGAAGAATAAACGCAAATGAAATGGCTATTGAATCGGTAAACCCCCTGAACGGCAAAAGAATTAAAAAGTATCCAGTCCTGAAACCGGGACAGGTAAGCAGAAAAGTGAAGGCTGCGCAGGACGCCTTCCTGAACTGGAAAGAAACGGGTTTCCCTGAGCGGTCGGCGCTCTTTAAAAAAGCCGCATCCGTTCTGGAGAAGAAAAAAGACGCGCTTGCCCGGTTGATGGCCCTCGAAATGGGGAAACCCCTGGCACAGGGCGCCTCTGAAATTGATAAATGCGCCTGGGTGTGCAAATATTACAGCGAAGAGGCCAGGGGCTTCCTCCTTCCGGAAAAGATCGCTACCGACGCGTCAAAAAGCTATGTAGCTTTCGAGCCCCTGGGCGTAGTGCTGGCCATTATGCCCTGGAACTTCCCCTTCTGGCAGGTTTTTCGTTTTGCTGCCCCTTCTCTGATGGCTGGCAATACTGGCTTGCTGAAACATGCCTCCAACGTTCCGGGCTGCGCACTGGCTATTGAAGATATATTTAAAGAAGCCGGTTTCCCGCCCGGCGTATTTCAAAGCCTGCTGATAGATTCCGGCCAGGCCGCGGCAGTGATGGAAGACGAAAGAGTAAAAGCGGTGACCCTGACCGGCAGTACCCAAGCGGGGAAGTCGGTCGCCTCCAAAGCGGGAAGCCTGCTTAAAAAAACAGTACTGGAGCTGGGCGGGAGCGATCCGTATCTTATCCTGGAAGATGCCGACCTTGAAAAGGCCGCAGAGATCTGCGTGAACGGCCGGCTGGTGAACAGCGGGCAGAGTTGTATCGCCGCCAAGCGATTTATCGTGGTCAAAGCTGTGGAAAAGCGCTTCTTAGAACTTTTCCGGAACCGGATGATGGACAAAAAGATGGGCGACCCCCTGCAGGAGGATACCGATATAGGCCCGCAGGCGCGCGAGGATTTGCGCGACCAGCTTCATGAGCAGGTACTCGAAAGCATCGTAAAAGGAGCCCGCTGCCTGCTCGGAGGCAAAAAGCCGGAAGGGAAAGGAGCCTTTTATCCTGCTACTATCCTCACTAACGTTAAAAAGGGCATGCCGGCCTATGATGAAGAACTTTTCGGCCCTGTGGCGGCGGTTATTACCGCAAAAGATGAGGACGACGCCATAAAAAAGGCCAACGACTCTTCTTTTGGCCTGGGCGCCGCGGTGTTCACCAAAGATAAAAAGCGAGGCGAGCAGCTGGCGGCTCATCGCCTGGAGGCCGGCAGCTGTTTCGTGAACGGTATCGTGCATTCAGACCCCCGCCTGCCTTTCGGCGGCATCAAGGAGTCGGGATACGGCCGGGAACTGGGAGGCTTTGGCATCCGTGAATTTGTAAATATTAAAACCGTGTATGTTACGTAGGAATTTTATTGCTGCCCGGGACCTGGAAGCCGAACTGGAACAATGGCAGGAGCGGATAGATATTATCAGGCATAAACTGAAATTTATTCGCCAGCTGCCTGGCGTAGCCTGTATTGAACAGCTAAACCCTCCCGGTACAGCCGGCGGCCGCATTCCCGCCCTGGTAGAGATTGCCGGCGGAACCGCCATTGCATCGGAGGAGAACGGACTCCTCTTTCCGCCCGATATTGTGATCCTGATGCTGCCGGGAAAAAGCATTGAAGAAAGCCTCCGCGAAATAGGCAGCCTGCTTGAACAGCCCTGGTTTGCCGAAAGCCCGGCTCTGAAAAACAATCGCATTTACGTGACGGATTGCCGTGAATATTTCCAGCTGCCCGGCCCCGGCATGATCGACAGCCTGGAGATCCTGGCGGAGATCATTAATGCCGGTGATTTTCATTTTGGCTTTGAAGGCCTGGGATGGATAAAGTTTGAGAGCGGCTCCCCTAAAAATGGATGAACTGTTCAATTTGCTGGCTGATAAAGCGCCTGGCGTCCCCTTCAAGGATGTTCCCTTCTTTGTCAAATTCATGCTGGACACGGGGGATATGGAGTTTCAGGGGAAGGATATGAAGGCCGCAATAGTGGCAGACGCCGGTAAAGTGTTCCACGCCGCGGATATTGCCGTATCGGCCCGTGGAGTGGCCCACGAGGGCGGCTTTTTTGCCCATAAAGCTTTCAGGGAACGAGCAGGCATCAATGAATACCTTGAGTACGCCCGGAAAGCTTCCGTTGTATTCGGGCAGGATAAAAATGAATTTGTCTGTGGCCGTGACTTTTTCCTGGATAGGCCGGAAGCCGGCGCTTCTTTGCCCGTATAGGTCGGTAGCGATAAGATCGGGAGGGAGGATCGTCAATGGAAGCACCTGCGTTTCGATGCCTTTTTCGCGGAGTATCCGGCCGTAATAATTTGCGAGAATTTCGGAGTTACTGGGTATCCTGTTTGTGCCGGATATTATACTGATCATGAACGCAGGTTGTTAATAAAATTCATAGCTTTGTCAACATATTTCTGTATATATTGTTTGCAGTTTGTATCTTATGCCAACGCAGTACGGTAAATATAAGCATACTCCAGAATTAAAGAATGACCAAAATAATTGCAATAGCCAATCAAAAGGGAGGAGTGGGGAAAACCACGTCGTCGATCAACCTGGCCGCGAGCCTGGCCGTCCTGGAATACAAGACATTGCTCGTGGATGCGGACCCGCAGGCGAACAGTACATCGGGGATCGGCTTTGACCCCCGCAGCGTTAAGTCAAGCATCTATGAATGTATTGTCAATGATTCAGATCCCAATGAGGCCATTTTAAGCACGAGTACGCCTAACCTTGACCTTTTCCCTGCCCATATTGACCTGGTAGGAGCGGAAATCGAAATGATCAACGCCGTAGAACGGGAATACAAGATGAAGGCCGTCCTGGAGAAGATCAAGGAACGGTATGACTTTATCATTATTGATTGTTCACCTTCCCTGGGGCTGATCACCATTAATGCTCTTACGGCTTCTGATTCAGTGGTGGTTCCTGTGCAATGCGAATATTTCGCCCTGGAAGGGCTTGGTAAATTATTGAATACCATTAAGATCGTACAAACCCGCCTGAACCCGGCCCTGCATATAGAAGGTATCCTGCTGACGATGTACGATGTCCGGCTGCGGCTGAGCAACCAGGTAATGGAAGAAGTGAAAAGCCATTTCCAGGACCTGGTCTTTGATACGATCATTCAGCGGAATACGAAATTAAGCGAAGCGCCAAGTTTCGGCGTGTCGGTGATCATGCACGATGCCGGCAGCAGGGGCGCGGCAAATTACCTGAGCCTTGCAAGGGAGATCATCAGGAAAAATAAGGTAAAGAGTGAAGCGGCCGGAGAAGAAACCAAAATCTCTAATGTTTGATCATGTGTGCGTTGAAAAGAAATGCTTTGGGAAAAGGATTAAGCGCCCTTTTGCAGGATAACGAAACCACGAACAATATCCCCGCCGGAGAGCCGGCCATATCCGGTTCCATACTCATGGTCCCGCTGGACGAAATTGAGACGAACCCTTTTCAGCCCAGGAGCGACTTTGACCAGACAGCCTTACAGGAACTGGCCGATTCCATTCGATTACAAGGAATTATCCAGCCGGTGACCGTTCGCAGAGCGGGCGAGAGAAGTTACCAGCTTATATCCGGGGAACGAAGGCTGAGGGCTTCCCGCCTGGCAGGGTTGAAAGAGATCCCGGCCTATGTACGTTCGGCGGATGATGTGGCCATGCTGGAACTGGCCCTGATTGAAAATATCCAGCGGGAAAACCTGAATGCCATAGAGATCGCTATCAGTTACCAGCGAATGATTGATGAATGCCACCTGAAGCAGGATGAGCTGGGAGACAGGGTAGGCAAGAACCGGTCTACGGTGACGAATTACCTGCGCCTGCTGAAATTACCCCCGGTCATCCAGGCGGCGATCCGTGACGAGCAGATCAGCATGGGGCATGCCCGGGCGCTGATCACCATTAACGGGGCCGATAAACAGTTGTGGGTGTACCGGCAGATCATCGAAAAGGGGTTGTCGGTGCGTAAAGTTGAAGAACTCGTCAGGGAGGTAGCTGCGGAACCGCTGAAAAAGGATAAAAAGCCGGAGCAGCAGCCCTATGAATATCGTAAAATAGCAGATGGCTTATCGTCCAGGTTCGGTACAAAAGTGCAACTGAGAATTGATGATTCAGGAAAAGGAAAGATTGAGATTCCTGTACTTTCCAGGAATGACCTGAACCGTATTCTTGATATCCTTGGCTAATTGCTGCGTCGATTGAAAACTTCCGGAAGCATACGGGGAACATGTATTATTGGTGCATCGCTCATGCTGCTGATCTGGGCTGCTCCCCGCCTTTGCGCCCAGGATATTGATACCCTTCCCGCTCCTGAAACAATACCGGCAGGCGAAATGACCGTGGATACGATCCCGGTAACTAACACCGCCGCGGCCATCGACACCACCGCTGCGCCGGAGGCATCCGCTGCGAAAAAACCCGCCAAAGACGAGCGGGAAATTGCTCTTTCTTCGGGCAAAGCCCTGCTGTATTCCGCGATCATACCTGGCGGCGGGCAATTCTATAACGGCAAATACTGGAAGATCCCCATCGTGTACGGAGGCTTTATTGCCCTGGGAATTGCTATTGAATTTAACCAGAGTTATTACAGCGAATTCGTGCGGGAACTCAACTACCGCGGTGACGGGGATCCGCTTACCGTGCCGAAGTACGACGAGGAGATCATCCCCAATTCAAGGATCATAGAAGCCAGGAATTATTACCGGCGTTACCGGGATATGTGCATTATCGGCGTAGGTGTTTTGTACGGCCTGAATATCGTAGATGCCTACGTAGATGCGGAACTTTCAAACTTTGACATCAGTGAGGACCTTACGATGAAGGTAGCGCCTTCCCTGCAGTTTGATCCTACCTTTGCCGCTGCCGGAATGGGCGTGGCGCCCGGCTTTTCCGTCAGGCTGGCCATTCGATAATAAAAAATGATAAAGACATGAAGATTGCATTACTGGGATACGGGAAAATGGGTAAGGAAGTAGAGAAAGCCGCTTTGAAGCGGGGGCATGAGATTGTGCTGAAGATAGATGTAGCGAATCCCGGCGATCTTTCGCCCGAAAACCTGTCCGGGGCGGATGCCGCGATAGAGTTTACCACCCCGCAGACAGCCCCTGAAAACATCCGGGCCTGCCTGAATGCCGGCTTGCCTGTTGTGGTGGGCACCACGGGCTGGTATGCGCATTTTGACGAACTCGCCGCCCTTTGCAGGCAGAGGGAGGGAACACTCTTCCATGCGACCAATTTCAGCATTGGCGTAGCTATTTTCTTTCATATGAACAGGATGCTTGCGGGCATCATGAACGCTCATCCGGATTATGAAGTAAGCATTGAAGAAATCCATCATACCCGAAAGCTCGACGCCCCGAGCGGCACCGCCATAACGGCGGCTGAAGCGATACTGGAGCAGATCCTGCGGAAAGAAGGCTGGGAGAATGCCGAAAAGACTTCCGGCGAAAATAAACTGCTTATCAAGTCGCTGAGGGAAGGAGATGTTCCCGGAACACATACGGTAACGTACCGCTCGGGAATTGATTCCATTGAATTGAAGCACACTGCCTTTAGCCGGGAAGGCTTTGCCAGCGGGGCGGTGGCCGCCGCCGAATGGGTTAGGGACCGGAAGGGCGTTTTTACCATGAGCGACATGCTGCGTTTTAATTAGTGGAAAACAGTATATTTACGGGCTAACATGATATCGTCTCTCAATGAACTGGAAATTCAGGACTAAACAACATACAGGTCAGGACAAGAAAGTAAGAAAACCTAAAAGCAAAACCCGCGAGTGGGTGGACGCTGTCGTTTTCGCGGTGATCGCCGCTACCATCATTCGTACCTTTTTTATTGAAGCCTATACAATTCCCACGCCTTCTATGGAGAAGTCGCTCCTGGTAGGTGATTTTCTTTTCGTAAGTAAAGTGAATTACGGCCCGCGGGTGCCGATGACGCCCCTGGCCTTTCCTTTTGCGCACCATACGATGCCCCTTACCCGGGATGCCAAGTCTTATTCCACCGCCATTCAGCTGCCGTACTATCGCCTGCCCGGTTTTGAGGACATTGAACGGCAGGACGTCGTGGTATTTAACTATCCCGCCGACCCGGAGGACCGGCCCGTGGATAAACGGGAGAATTATATCAAGCGCTGCGTAGCCATTGCCGGGGATACCCTGCAGATCATTAATGCGGAGATCTATGTAAACGGGGTAAAGCAGCCTGAACCCGAAGACATGGAATCCTCTTACATTGTCAGGACCACCGGGGAGGACTTCAACTACGACGCCCTGCGCAACCTGGGTTTGAGCAAGGATGATCTCGGGCCAAATAATTATTACCGAAACAAGAGTCTTTACTACTTTAAAAGCCTTACGGACGAACAAGCCGCCGCCTTGCGGAAATTTGGCAATGTAAACAGCATCGAACCGAATATACTGGCTAAGAACGAGCCGGAGCCGCAGGGCACGGTTTTTCCTTCCGATACCTCTCTTCACTGGAACAGGGATAATTACGGCCCCATATGGCTCCCCAAACAAGGGGCAACCGTTCCCTTAAACCTGGACAACCTTCCCTTTTATGAACGGGTGATCAGCTATTACGAAGGAAATGAACTCGAAGTAAGAGGCAGCGAGATCTACATTAACGGCGCAAAAGCCGATAGCTATACTTTTGAAATGGACTACTATTTCATGATGGGTGATAATCGCCATAATTCCCTGGATTCCCGCTACTGGGGATTCGTTCCCGAAGACCATGTAGTCGGGAAGGCGCTTTTCATCTGGATGTCCTGGGATAAAGATGAAACCTTCCTGAATAAGATTCGGTGGAACCGGTTGTTTAATGGCATAGACTAGGGCCTTGCGTTGGGTCCCGGGCCCTGGGCTGACTTCGATCTTGACCTGGGTTTGATTCTGACCCTGATCCTGGGTTTGATCTGACCCTGACCGAATCACGACCGACCCGGTTCGACCTCCGACCCCGATTCGACCTCCGGGCCTGATTTCGACTCCCCGGATCTGATTTCGACCCCCTCCCGACCCCGGGTTTTGACCCCCGGTGCGACCGCGGCTCTGGTTCCGAGGGGTATGATATTCGGCGTCGATCGCCGGCGCGGGCAATTTAGCTATATGAAAGCGCTCAGGCTATTTTTCGGGGCCCCAAAGCTGCGCTTTGCCCGAAAAATAGCCTGAGCGTTTTCATGCCGGCAAATTACCCGCGCCGGTGATCGAAGCCCGAAAGAAACTCTTACGTAAAAAATGCTTACATAAGAACAGGAGCCCGTAAGAATTTATTCTGTGGTCAGCGCCTCCGCAACCCGGTAAAAGTACTCCAGGCTTTCCTGAATTTCCGGTACGTTGTTCTCCCAGTTGTGTTCGTATTCAATGGAGTACACGCCCTTGAAATTTTGCCGCTTCATTTCGTGCATTACGGCGGAGATATTGCTGTAGCCTGTTCCCCAGGGCACATCATGTGCTTCCCGGACGCCAAATTTATTCATGTCCTTGATATGGAAGCTGATCACGCGGCCTTCGAGCAGGTGCAGGGATTCAATGGGATCCAGCCCGGAACGCACCCAGTGGCCGATATCGGCGCAGGCGCCCATAAGCGGGCTGCGGTCTTTCAGCAGGGTGGCAATGATCTGGGGATGCCAGTAGCCGGAGGGCAGGGGATGGTTATGAATGGCCAGTTTTATCTTGAATTCTTCGCAAAGTTTTTCCACCATGTCCAGCTGGTTGAAAGCAGGCTCAGAGGTAATTATCTCAATGCCCAGCTCTTTCGCGAACTCGAATATTTTTCTCCATTCGGCTTCATCGCCGCCGCTCACTACGCCGTAGCAAACCGGCTGAACACCTTTGGATTTAAGCAATTGCTTGATCTTTTGGATGGTTTCGGGGCTGGCATTGTGGCTGACCGTTGCATCGCCTGAACCGGCGTCGACTTTCTGCCCCGGGTATAACTCCACGTATTTTAAGCCCAGGGTGTTTAATTTCCCCAACGCTTCTTCAAGTGTGAAAAGGCGGAAAGTATAGGCCTGCGAGCCAATTTTCCAGCCTAATTCTTCTACCGCGGCATTCTGCGCTTTCAGCGAATGGAAAGACAGGGCCAGCGTTAAAATAAAACAAAACGTAGCAATTGCTTTTTTCATAATGAACCGGTTTAAATTATCAGGCGGGAAATTTACGTAAAATTTAGTCCAGTGCAATATTGAATTTGCGGGAAAGGTGCTTCAGGTCTTCGTAAACAGGGCGGATGACGGGGATGCCATTGATGCTTCTGTCTTGCTCGGCAGCGGTTTCCGGTTCCCCGGGAATTACGACGGGGCGGCTTTCGTCAATGGGCCGGGCATTTTTGAAGCGCTCCACCCAGTTATCCATATGCTGCTTGAAATCGTCGACCGGGCGGAAGCCATCTACCCGCATGGCTCCCAGGAAGTGCCCGATGCCTAGCCCTACCGGATCTGAAGGTGGTTCCAGGAAAGCAACAAATGGAGGAACCCAGGGCCCGTAATTGCCGCCGGACAGGACCGATGAGAGGATATCCACGGTCGCGCTCAGGCAAAATCCCTTATGGCTTCCGTGGGTAGGGTTACTCCCCAGGGGCAGCAGTGCGCCGCCTTTCCGGAGTTCGGTGGGGTCAGTGGAAGAATGGCCGTGTTTATTCTGAATCCAACCTTCGGGGATCGTTGTTTCTGTTCTTTGGGCTATTTCCAGCTTCCCGTTGGCCGCCGCCGCCGTAGCCATGTCCACTATTACCGGAGGATATTTTCCGGCGGGGAAGGCATAACAGATGGGGTTGGTGCCAAGCAGCCTTTCGGCGGAGAAAGTAGGCGATACCAGTGGGCTGGCATTGGTCATGGACATGCCGATCATGTCTTTCTCCAGCGCCATCATGGCATGGTAAGCGGCAATGCCGAAGTGGTTGGAGTTGCGGACCGAAATCCAGCCCGAACCATGTTCTTCGGCTTTTTCGATGGCTATTTTCATCGCTTTTGGGGCTACCACCAATCCAAGGCCGCTGTCACCGTCCACCGTAGCCGTGCTATGGGTTTCATGTACGATCCGAACCTTGGGATCGGGGTTGATCCGCTCTTTTTCCCAAAGCCGGACATAGCCGCTTAAACGGGCTACACCATGGGAATCGATCCCCCGCAGGTCCGATTTAAGTAATACGTCCGCCGCCTGCCGGGCATCGTCCGGAGGTACGCCAATTGCCTGAAAAATGTTTATTGTAAATGTTCTGAGAGCTTCTTCGGATAAGTTTACGTAGTCCATTCGTATTTTGAGGTTAACAGCACTACTACCTAACAGAAAGTATCTGGAATTTGTTTAGGCAGGGCTCTAACCGTTTTTTCAATTCGCTGAAAAAGGAAGGTCCGTATTTCAGGTAGAAGGGGATGAAGTTCTCATGTCTTTCCTGGAGGCCGGAATCGGGAAAAAGCTTCTGCCGCAGCCTGCTCAATTGGGCCAGCTCGGTGTCAAAGCGGCGTCTTCCGGCTTTGGATAACTTGTTTTCCAGGCCCTTGAGGGAATTAAAGAACTTGGCCTTTTCTGCTTCAGCGCTGTCTTTGAGGGTCGGATCAAGCGCGAAAGCTTTCTCGCCGATCCTATTGAAAAGTTCTTCGAAGGCTTTCTTTTCCTCCTCAAGGCTGAGTTCTTCTTCCGAATGTGACTGCACAAAGGCGTTGATCAGCTGTTGTTCCGGCTGGAACAGGCTTTCAGGCTCAATACCAAGGCTACTCATTTTCTTTCCGCTGTTCTCGTCTATCAGCAGGAGGGAGTTGCGAAGGATCAGGATGGGAAAATTTATATGGTGCGCTTCGAAAACGCTGCAAAGCTGCATCCAGTAGGCCAGTTCGCCGCCTCCTCCCACATAGGCCAGGTTGGGCAGGATCTTTTCCTGGTACACGGGCCTCATGATCACATTGGGGCTGAATTTTTCCGGGTGCCGGCTGATTTCCGTTGCCAGGTTTTCCGGTGAAAAGCTGATATCCGAATTCAAGACCTGGTATTCGCCATTTTCTAACACAATTCGTTCGCGCAGGTTTTCTTCCAGGTAAAAGAAATTTATCTCCCGCGGATGAGCCTGGGTCTTGTACCCGGTTTCTTCCAGCTGACGGTTAGTTTGGATGACTTGAGCGCTGCTTATCCCTTCCAGTATGTCCTTTTCTATGATATCGGAGAAAAGGGATTTGAGCCGCGGATCATCCCCGTCAATAATGAGCAGGCCGTAGCTTCCCAGTAATTGGTGTACAAAATAGCGCGTGGCATCTGCCAGGGTCCGGTGACCGGCATAGGCCTTTTCGAACAAAGCGGCAAGTTCTTCCGCTTGCGGCGAACTGCCCAGGATTTCTTTCAGCTGCGCGAGTACGTCCTGCATTCCGCGCGGGTCCATGCGGCCGGTAGCTCCTCCGGGCTTGGCATCCCATTTCAGTTCCTTACCGAAAAGGCTGATATGATTGATCTCAGCAAAGTCATGATCTTCGGTAGCCATCCAGAAAACAGGAATGATCCTGTTGCCCGGATTTGCTTTTTCAACCGCTTCCGCAAGGTTGATCGTGCTAATGATCTTATAGATAAAGTAAAGGGGGCCGCCGAAGATATTCAGCTGATGGCCGGTAGTCACCGTATAGGTATTCGCCAGGTTAAGGCTGCCGATCAGGGATTCCAGTTCCGGCGTGAGCAGGGACGGGCCGTATTGGGATCTTAATGCTTCCGTTAAGGCCTGCCTGTCAATACTTTCTTTTTCTTTTGCCTTTATCGCATTGCTGAATGCATCAACGGAAGGCGGATACTGGTGAAAGGGGGCCAGGGCGGGTGCGCCCTCCAGGTAATCCAGGATAAGTTTGCTGAAAAAACCGGTTTTGGAAAAGTCAAGGTTGATCGGGTCAGTGAGTTTACAATCCATAAAATGCCAGCGTTACAAGTATAAACAAACCGCCCGGGGGCGAAAAAGTTTGAAAAGTCTTGGCCTTAGTGCCGGTCAGCTGCCGGACCAGTAATCGATATACTGGTCCTGTTACAGCCTCTCCAACCCGGGATAGAGCGGAATGGTAGTGGCCGTTACCGCTTTTCCGGGCAAATGCACCAATACGCCCAGGATACGTCCGGCGGTCGCGGTATCGCTAAGTTCAAAGGCGATTCCCTTTTGAATATCGTCAGCAATAAAGAGCGTTTGATCGCCTTTCGAAATTTTCCCAAGTACCTGCAAGCCGGGATGGTTTTGCCTGACCGCTGAAAAAGTGCTTTTATCGGTAATGCCGCTCCCGGTGCTAAAAGAGGAGCCGCTCAGGGCAATTACCTGCATGGACTTTCTCATCTCCAGGTCGTTATCGCAAAGCGAGTAAATACGGAGCCGGGTCTTATCCGAATACCAGGATGAGAGATCCTTGCACATGTCAACCGCGGTGGAATCCGCCTTGCCCAATACCTGGAGCAGGGTATCCGAAGGCGCTTTCAGCCGGAGCATGCCTGCTGCTTCCCCGGCGATAACCCTGACCGGGCCGGTATTTCCGGCAAGCTTGAAATGAAGAGAATCCTGCAGCGCCTTGGCGCTGTCTTCGCGCCCGGTTAGCTCTTCCTGTGCGATCTGCGCTTCCTGCGCGGTTTGCTTCTCCTGACGGGGTGTGTTACAGGAAAGTGTGAAGAAGAAACAGCCGCTGATGATAAGAGAGGCAAGTGCGGTTTTCATAATCTTTTTCCTTAGAATTTTAACTCACCGGCCCTTTCCATGATGATCCGGAACCAGGCTGCATAAGCTTCCGGTTCGCGGCTGAGGCTGTTTGCCAGGTCGGCCGCGCGTATCCATTTTACTTCGGATATTTCTGCAGGATCCGGATATACCGGTCCGTCATACCGGCCGGTAAATACATGATCGAGTTCGTGTTCCGTGAGCCCGTTATCAAAGTCGGCGCGATAGATGAACTTAAATGCAAACTCCAGGCTGCAGTCAAATCCCAGTTCCTCCTGCAGCCGGCGGTGGGCGGCCGCAGCCGTTTCTTCCCCTTTTAACGGATGGCTGCAGCAGGCATTGGCCCACAGGCCCGCGGAATGGTATTTTTCATCCGCTCTTTTCTGCAGAAGAAGCTCGTTTTGAGTATTTACTATCAGAATGGAAAAAGCGCGATGCAAGAGGCCTTTCCGGTGGACATCGATTTTTTCGCCGAATCCGGTCACTTCGTCCTTTTCATTCACCAGGATAAGTGATTCCTCTCGCATTGCTTTTCCTGATCTTTATGTTACCTCCGCTTGCCTTTGCCTCCCTGGCTGCCCCGGGAGGAAGATTTCCAGGAGGGCTTAGCCCCATGCCGGGATGATTTGGAAGGCCTGCCGCCGCCGCTTTTATTCCCTTCGGCATAATCAACCCGGATATTCCTTCCTTTGAAGGAGCCGCTTTTCAGACCATTGTAAACCGTTTCGGCCTCGGAAGACTCCACTTCGAAGAAGGTATGGATTCCTTTCAGGTCAATGCGGCCCACCTGCTGCCCGCTGATACCGGAGTTGTCGCAAATGAAACGGAGCAGGTCACCCCGGGTAAGGTCGTCTACTGAGCCCAGATTCACAAACATGCGGGTAAAGCTGCCGCCGCCGGAAGTATGATCCCTCTCCCTGCTTTTTGAAGGTCTTTCGTCCGCCGAATTCAGATCCGGCGCATTCAGGTAATATTCCAGGAAACGATTGAATTCCAGGGAAGCAAAGCGACGTATAAGTTCCTCCTTGTCAAGGTTTTCAAATTCCTTGTAAATTCGGTTGAGGTAAGGGCCAATCTGCTCCTCGTTTACCTTTACTTCATGCACTTTATGAATGAGGGCGAATAACTGCTTTTCGCAGACGTCATAACCGCTTGGGATCTCTCCCTTTTCGAACTTCTTCCCGATGACCTTTTCGATCTGCCTGATCCTGCCGGTTTCCCGGCTGTTGATGATGGCGATGGAGACCCCTGACTTGCCGGCCCTTGCCGTCCGTCCGCTCCGGTGGGTGTAATTCTCTATATCGTCAGGCAGTGAATAATTGATCACGTGTGTGATATCGCTTACATCGATGCCCCTTGCCGCCACATCGGTTGCGATCAGCAGCTGCAGGGAGCGGTCGCGGTAACGTTTCATCACTTTGTCACGCTGCTGCTGGGACAGGTCGCCGTGCAGGGCATCGGCATTGTAGCCGTCCCGGATGAGGTGTTCGGCGATCTCCTGCGCCTCTATCTTGGTGCGGGTAAAGATGATCGCAAATATTTCAGGATTATAATCCACAATGCGTTTCAGGGCCGCGTATTTCTCGCGGGCTCTCACCACATAGTATTCGTGTTCTATGTTTACATTTCCGGTGTTTTTGCTGCCTACCGTGATCTCCACCGGGTCATCCATATAGCTGCGCGATATCCGCTTTACCTCGTTGGGCATGGTGGCAGAAAACAGCCAGGTGTTCTTGGTGTCGGGCGTATTGGACAGGATACTGTTGATATCCTCCTGGAATCCCATGTTCAGCATCTCATCGGCCTCGTCCAGGACCAGGTAACGGATATTTGAAAGATTAGTCGCGCCCCGGTTAATGATATCGAGCATTCTTCCCGGGGTAGCTACAATGATCTGGGCCCCTCTTCTGAGGTCCCGTATCTGGTTAGAAATATTAGCCCCGCCATAGACGGCAACGATATTTACCTCGCCGAGGAATTGGCTGAAGGCTTTCAGGTCGCCGGTGATCTGGAGGCATAATTCCCGCGTGGGACACAGCACCAGCCCCTGGGGAAAGCGTTCCGCAGGATCTATCAGTTGCAGCATAGGCAGCCCGAAAGCCGCGGTTTTCCCCGTACCGGTCTGGGCAAGGCCCACCAGGTCGTTATCTCCCTCAAGCAATGCCGGGATAGCCTGTTCCTGGATGGCGGTAGGAGTGACAAAGCCCATGCTTTCAATGGCTTTGAGCAAGACCTCCGAGAGGCCAAGCGATTTAAAATCTGTCATTTGAATAATTGAATACGTTTAACGCAACCTGTCGGCCGACCGAACCAGGGCTTCATCCCTGGCAATTGCCCTGCGGGCAAGCAGCGTGCAAATTATGGAGGCAGTAGGTAAAAAAGCGCTGATACCCAGCTGCCGGTTAAGAATATCTGCGTCCTGGTAAGGCTGAAGCTTTATCAGCAGCAGCGCAACCAGGCCGAAAATGAGTAAAATGATCATCCAGCATAAGCCCATCTGGCGTTTGCGGTTTCTGAAAGAGAAGATACAGAGCAGGTAGGCCGCAGCAAGAAAACCCACGAGGGCAATCGCTATAGTATAGGTTTCTGTTTTTTGTACTTTATCCCCTATGGTCTGGTAATGTCCTACTCCTTTAAGGACGTGCGTTATTTCCGTGGTCTTGCCATCAACAGGAGCGGTTGTTGTAAAACTGATAATGGGGAGGGTCAACACAAATAATACCCCCAGCAACCCGAACATCAGCCAGATAGTTTGAATACGTTGGATCATCCGCCGATTTTGATTTTGCCACAAAGATAGCAGATTTCCCGCGGAATTTCATGGCCCGGCCGAAAGCGGGTAAATTTCCGGTAAATTTTATAAATGATTCCCGGAATGATGTAAACCTGCCCGGCCTGAGCGGCGTATCTTTGCTTCAGAACTATTAAATAATTTGATCATGAAAAAAACATATGCTATTTCAGGAATGACCTGCTCCGGATGTGCCGGAGTGGTCCGGAATGTATTGTCCGGCGTAGAAGGAGTCGAAAATGTGGAAGTAAGCCTTGAAAAAAACGAGGCTGTCGTGGAAATGAACCAGGAAGTCGCCACCACGGAACTGGAAGCCGCGCTGGCAAAAACACCCTATAAGCTTTCCGGCCCCGGCAGCAGCGGTTTGTAAACTATTGTAAAAGTTTTTATCTTGGGTTAGATGACCTGCTATGGAATTTAACCCTGACCGCTACAAAGTGTTTACCTGGAAAAGCCTGACTTCGGTTCTTTGGATGCTGAACCCGCTGACTTTCTTGTTGGAATTAGGCTTGGGGCAGCGCCGGCCAGCCCTGGTGGTGACCGATAAAACCCTCAGTGGCCCCGAAACCGAAAGAACGATTGTTCCTTGCGTACACTGTGGAAAACTACATGACGCCCGGACCTGGTCCCGGCAATTTGATACCTCATTTAAAAACTGGTTTGGCCTTTACTGCAGTCACTGCGGAAAGGTCATTCCCTGTTTGATGAGTTTTTCATCCCTCATTGTCCTGACGCTCACTTTTCCCCTGTGGGATTGGTTTGAAAATCCCCTGAAAGAACGATGGATGCAGATACAGCCCGGTCGCTTCAAAGACCTTCAGTTGAAACAACGGAAGGATCCTTTCGGAGAAGAAAGATGGTTGCGGACGGGGCTGCTGGCAGGCGCTTTTGCCTTTCTGACTCATGGCTTGCTTGCCCCCTGGATAGATGGAGAGCCATATTCATGGGCAGGTATTGCGGTTGCCATTCCCATATCCGCTGTCTGCGGTCTCGGCTTCAGTTTTATGAGAGGAACTAATCATTAGTGGAACCAAAACGTATGATCGATGAATAAATCACTACTCTTTCTATGCCTGGGAGGCTGCTTAACCCTTTCTTCCGGTATTTCAGCGCAGAAAATGATCCGGAATTATGGCTTCGAATACCTGGATTCCCGTACCAACCTGGTAAGCTGGACCCCTCAGAATGCGAATAATACATATGGCTTCCAGTTGAGTGTGGATGCGGTAAAGGAAGGCAAGTGCGCCATTGCTATCGGCCTGGACCCGGCTAAAAAGGCGACGCTCGGTGAAAAGCCCGGCGCCGGGCTAATGAATACCGGCATCGGAAAAAGGGACCTGGAAGGCCATGACACCATTGCCGTTTCAGCCTACATAAAAACGATGGATCTTGAGAGCGGGACTGCTTCGGTCTGGATGGAACTCAAGGGAACCGGCCGGATCATCCAGGGTGTTAATTCGGACGCCGAAAGCCCTGCTGGCGATTCGGAGTGGACCAAATACACCATCTCACTCCCCATACACCCTGAAACCGCTTACATATCATTCGGCTGTAAGATGACCGGCTACGGAATGGCCTGGTTTGACAATTTCGAAGTTCTGCTGGATGGTGTAGCCCTGCAGTAAAGTCTGTGCATTTTGTAAGTTTTTGCAGGTTTTGTCTTCCGGATGTTTAAAAAAAGGGTTTTTTTCATGTATTTTTGACAAAAAACCACGGTGCCCAGGTATTTCGTTGAACTTTCTTACAAGGGGACAAATTACAGCGGCTGGCAGGTACAGCCGAATGCCCTGACGGTGCAGGAAGTGTTGAACGCGGCGCTTTCGCAGGTTTTGCGGCAGGACATTGCCACTACCGGGAGCGGGCGCACTGATGCAGGCGTACATGCTTTGCAGCAGTTTGCGCATTTTGATGTGGCAGGGGAGTTCCCGGAAGAAAAAACACTTGCCGGCGTAAATGCGTTGTTGCCTTTTGATATTGCCCTCCGGCGCTTTATTAAAGTACATGACGAAGCTCATGCACGATTTGACGCGGTTTTACGTTCCTACCAGTATCATATGCATTTTACAAAGGATCCTTTTCTTCAGGGGCTTAGCTGGAAAAGCCGGAAAGATTTCGACCTGGAGCGGATGAACTCTGGGGCGGAATTAATGCAGCAGCATACTGATTTTGCCAGCTTCTGTAAAAGCCATGCGGGTTCGAAAACGACCTTATGCAGGCTTAGCGAGGCCCGCTGGGAGGAAGTTTCCCCCGGCAGGGTGATATTTCATATCAGCGCGGACCGGTTCCTGAGAAATATGGTACGTGCCATCGTCGGGACGCTGCTGGACCTGGGACGGCAAAAGATCAGCCTGGATGATCTTCAGCAGATATTGGAGAAGGGAAACCGGGCAGCTGCCGGCGAATCGGTTCCGGCCGAAGGGCTGTACCTGGCCCGGGTGGCTTATGCATATATAAATTGAAAATGGCCATTACGGGAAACGCACTTGATCTGAGTTTGATAAAAAGGGTACTGCGGTACGCGCGGCCTTACCGGAAAATTTTTTTCTGGTCTATTGTGCTGACCATTACGCTGGCTGTGCTGGCGCCGCTTCGTCCCTGGATGATCGAATATACAGTTGATAAATATATTTCAGTTAATGACCTTCGCGGCCTGGAACTGATGATATTGCTGATGTTCGTAGCGCTGCTCCTGGAAGTTTTTGTGAAATACACCCACACCTTTTATACGAACGTGCTGGGTCAGTCCGTGGTGCGGGACATGCGTACCGATACCTTTAATCACATTACTTCGCTTCGTCTTAAATATTTTGACAAAACACCTATAGGCACATTGATCACCCGCAATGTCTCCGACCTTGAAACGATAGGAGATGTATTTTCCCAGGGCCTTATCATCATTATCGGCGATATCCTGCAAATCATTACCATCATGCTGGTGATGTTTTATACCGACTGGGAATTAACGCTGGTGGTCCTGGCGCCCATTCCGCTGCTTATGCTGGCCACTTATATTTTCAAGGAAGCCATTAAAGCCTCTTTCCAGCAGGTGCGAACGGAAGTAGCTCGGCTGAATGCCTTCCTGCAGGAACATATTACCGGGATGAGTGTGGTGCAGCTTTTTGCCCGCGAAAAGCAGGAAATGGCGAAATTCAAGACCATCAACGGGAGGCACCGGGACGCGCATATTCGTTCTAACCTGTATTATTCCATCTTTTTCCCGGTAGTGGAAATTGTTTCGGCGATTTCCCTGGGGCTCCTGGTATGGTATGGGGCAAAAGGAGTCCTGCAAGGGGTTACTTCTCCCGGTGTGCTGGTATCTTTTCTGCTGTACATCAGCATGTTATTCCGCCCTATCCGCGAACTTGCCGACCGTTTCAATACCCTGCAAATGGGAATGGTGAGCGCCGAGCGCATCTTTAAGGTGCTGGATACCAAAGAACAGACGCCGGATACCGGGCAGCATGCTCCTTCGCGCGTAGAGGGGGCTATCCGTTTTGATAAGGTATGGTTTGCCTATACAGATGAACAATACGTGCTGAAAGATATTTCCTTTTCGGTGAAGCCTGGCGAAACCCTTGCGCTGGTAGGGGCAACGGGAGCGGGAAAATCTTCGGTTATCAATCTTTTGAACCGTTTTTACGAGATCAACAAAGGAACGATTGAAATAGACGGAAAGAATATACGGGAATACAAACTGGAATCGCTGCGTTCTTCCATCGCGACGGTACTGCAGGACGTATTCCTGTTCTCTGATACAGTCAGCAATAATATCAGCATCCGGAACCCGGAGATTAGCCTGGAAAGGATGGCGCAGGCCGCAAGGGAGGTAGGAGCGGACAATTTTATCAGGAAGCTGCCCGGCGGTTTTGATTACAACGTGATGGAAAGAGGCGCCACCCTGTCTGCGGGGCAGGCGCAGCTGCTGTCCTTTATCCGTGCCCTGGTATACGACCCGGCCATCCTGATCCTGGACGAAGCCACCGCATCCGTTGATACCGAAACCGAAGAACTGATACAAAATGCCATTCTCCGCCTTATGGAGGGCCGTACTTCCATAGTAATTGCGCACCGGCTATCCACTATTCAGCATGCCGATAAGATCATTGTACTTGACCGGGGCGAGATCATCGAACAAGGCACCCACCAGGAATTACTAAAACTCAATGGCAGTTATAAACGGCTTTATGACCTGCAGTTCAATAGTTCCGGGGTAGGATCGCCGGCCGGTTCCCTTCGAGTTCCGTCCGGGAAACAGTAGCGCTGCGGTGTGGGCTGGATTAAGTCATAAGAGGGCTCGTTTTGCGTAATTTTTTTCGAAAATGTCGAAAAACTTCTTTATGTTCGAAACCTAAACGCTAAATCTATACCTCACATGTCAGAGAAACTCAAAGGATACACATACCAGATTACGGTTATCGGTATTTTGTTTTTTGTTTTAGGATTTGTTACCTGGTTGAATTCTATCCTCATCCCTTACCTGCGCATTGCATGTGAGTTGACGAATTTTGAATCTTACCTGGTAACGTTCGCCTCTTATATCGCCTACTTTTTTATGGCAATACCTTCTTCCTGGATACTCAAACGAACAGGGTTGGTTAACGGGATGGCGCTGGCATTGCTGGTTATCGGTATAGGCGCCCTGCTGTTTATTCCTGCAGCTATGTCCAGGGCATACATCATATTTTTACTCGGATTGTTTGTGATGGGTACCGGCATGGCTATTCTGCAAACAGCCGTAAACCCCTATGCTACTATTCTCGGACCGGTGGAAAGCGCCGCTAAAAGGATCAGCATCATGGGCGTTTGTAACAAAGTCGCCGGGATGTTAAGCCCCCTTATTTTAGGCGCGGTAGTCTTTAAGAACCTGGCGAGTGAAGATGAAGTGAATGCGCAGCTGGCGCAGATGGCTTTGGATCACCGAGAGGCATTTTTGAGCGACCTTGCCATGCGGGTGATCGCGCCGGCGATCGTGCTGGCCGTGGTGATGCTGGGCCTCGCGCTGTTGGTAAAGGTTTCCCGCCTGCCTGAAGTGGAGCTGGATGAAGAAGTTCAGCCCGAAGAAGGCGCGGCGCCGCGGCAGCAGAAGACCAGCGTACTCCAGTTTCCTTTCCTGGTGCTGGGTGTGTTTACGATCTTCTTTTATGTCGGCGTAGAGGTCATGGCCGTGGATACTATCGCCTCCTATGGTTCCTATTTCGGGTTTGACCTGGGTACGACCAAAGTATTCCCCACGTATGTGCTGATCTGCATGGTGATCGGTTATTTTATCGGCATTATCACCATTCCGAAATACCTGAAACAAGATAAGGCCCTGGCCATATTTTCCGTGATGGGAATGCTTTTCCTACTGGCCGCCCTTTTTACTACCGGGTTCACTTCTATCGTGTTCATTGCCCTGCTGGGACTGGCACATTCCATTATGTGGCCGGCCATATGGCCGCTTGCCCTTGAAGGCCTGGGCCGTTTTACCAAGATCGGGTCCGCTTTGCTTATTATGGGTATTGCCGGCGGCGCGATCATTCCCCCCATTTATGGCAAGCTGGCTGATGTGGTTAATCCTCAGCACGCCTATTGGGTCATGATCCCCTGCTATCTCTTTATCTTGTTTTTTGCAGTAAAAGGGCATAAGATCGGGCGTCAGCAGCATGGGTAAACCCGAATTTGATGACATTTATATGAACCTGGCGGTCGACCTGGCCCGCCGGTCGCATTGTGTAAAGGCCCAGGTCGGCGCGGTACTGACCCGCGACACGCGTATTATTTCCATTGGCTATAACGGGCCGCCCTCTGGAACGCATAATTGCGATGAAGAATGGCCGGAAACCGGCTGCGCCCGGGATTCAAAGGGAAGCTGCTCCCTGGCCCTGCATGCGGAAGAAAATGCTATCATCTATGCGGTCAGGAATGGTGTAAGCCTGGAAGGGACGACACTTTATACCACTTTATCGCCCTGCCTGTCCTGCGCGCGGCTGATCTATTCGTCCGGTGTCAGGAAAATGATCTACAAGCATTCTTATGCGGCATACAAAGGGCTTCCCCTGGATGAAGGCATTGAATTTTTAAGGAAATTCGGAGTAGATGTTTTCCAGTATAATTAAGGTTCTCGGTATTTTTCTGCTGTTGTTCCAGTCCCTGCCGGGCTGTGATAAAGAAGGAGAACTGCAGCGTGTCCACTTCAACGGCCAGGCCCAGGGCACAACCTACCACGTTACCTACCTTAGCCGGGAAGGACTGAATTATCAAAAAGACATGGAGCTGATCCTGGAGAAGATTGACAGCTCCCTTTCCCTTTACCGCCCCGCTTCGCTTATCAACCGGTTCAATGAGAGTCAAACAGGTGTGATCATGGACCGGTATTTCAAAGAAGTCGTCAAAAAAGGGCAGGAAGTAAGCCGCCGGAGCAGCGGGGCATTTGATATGACGGTAAAGCCCCTGGTAGACGCATGGGGCTTCGGCGAAGAGCGTCATGCAGTCGTCCCCGATTCTTCGGAAATAAAGGAATTACTGCAGCTGGTGGATTACCGTCTGCTGGAAATAAAGGGCGACAGCCTGGTTAAAAAGCATCCGGACGTCCGCATTGATGCGAACGGGATTGCCCAGGGATATACGCTGGATGTACTCGCGGAATTCCTGGAAAAGAGGAAGATCAGCAATTACCTGGTTGAGCTTGGAGGAGAAATACGCGTCCGGGGAGTGAATGAGCAGGGCAGGCAATGGCGGATAGCGATCGAGGCGCCGCCCGGTAAGGAGGGAGGAAACGCCCCGCAAAGCAAGCTAATCAGCGTTTCCGGCAAAGGCTTGTCTACCTCAGGCAACTACCGGCGATTTTTTGAATCGGGCGGAAAGCATTATGCACATACGATTGATCCCCGCAGCGGCTTTCCCTCGCAAAGCGGAGTTGTCAGCGTGACTGTCTTGGCCCCCGATTGCATTACCGCTGACGCCTGGGACAATGTGCTGATGGTACTTGGGGTACGGGCTTCTATGGAAAAGCTCAAAAGCAATAAGCGGTTGGAAGCCTTTTTTGTTTATTACGACAAAAATGGCCGGTTAGCAGACACTTCCACCGCAGGATTTAAAGAATTTTACCTGCAATAACATCTTTCTATTCTTTGAACACACTTGTCGTAATTTTATTACAAAAAATTACTCGACTTATTACACTTTTTCAAACTCTTAGCGGGTAATTTTGATGCATTAATCTCAAATCACATTGAAATTATAATGCACGATACATATGAACACACATTACGGCGAAACAATTGAACGTACAATTAGGAGAAATGGTTACAGTATCAGTGAACTAGCCCGTACCCTTAACGTAAACCGAAGAACGATCTACAACTGGTTCCTTCAAAGAAACTTAAAGGCGGAAATTATTTACCGGGTAGGATGCGCCCTGCGTCATGACTTTTCCGCGGAATTTCCCCATTTGTTTACCCCCGAAGATTTTAAGCTTTCAGGAACAGGATTAAGGGAAGCCCGCAGCCCCTATGCGGCGCTCTCGGAAGACGCGACGGTTGCACAAAATCTCGGCCATTGGAAAAACAAGTACATTTCTTTGCTTGAAGAGTATAATAGTATGCTGTTGAACCAGGTTGGCAAGTCCGATCCTTCGCTTCTGCACGACCTTCATTCTTAAAGAGTTACATTTTCTGGCTCTTCCCTGGAATTTTACCCGTTACTTATGGAATGATATTTGCAAAAAGAGGGACATGGGCTATCCTCTTTACATCTTATCATTGTTATTGTTGATCGCCGGGACGGTCATTTTTTTTCAACATCGAAGGCTGAAGAAATTAAACGGGCAGTTTGCACCAAAGGAAAAACTTGCGGATGCATCTATGCCGGAACCTACGTTCAAAGGAGAGCAGGATGATTTCCGGATAAAGCTGATTTCGATCCTTGCACATGATTTCCGGGGAGCGTTCATGAACATTATCTCCCTGATGGATTTCTATAAGAAAGGCCAGGTGCCTCCTGAACGCTTTGACATGCTTTTCTCGGAGTTGAAATCTACCTCGCAGAATAACCTGCGGTCCTTTGAAAATACGCTGAAGTGGGTAAAAACCAGGTTGAAAGGGTATACCTACAAAGCAGTAGCCATCAATGCTTCCGAAGCGTTGCAGGAATCAATCAAAAATAATATTTCGGAAATTAAAAGGAAAAAAATATCTTTAACTATTAAAGGCGATGAAGAGGGTTGCATTATATACGCCGATCCTCAGCTGCTTGGCTTTGTGTTAAATAACCTTCTGAACAACGCCGTTAAATATTCTTATCCGGGTACTGTAATAGAATGCATCATAGAGAGTGGCGGGGATAGACCGGATAAAATGGTCAAAGTGCAAATAGTTGACTACGGTGTTGGAATGGATACAGAAACAAGGGATGCGATCTTCTGCCATGAAAAAACAATTTACACGGGAACCGCCGGGGAGAAGGGCGCCGGTATTGCGCTCCTGATCTGTAAGGATTTTGTAGATATCCAGCAGGGAACACTTGAGATCGCATCGGAGCCGGGAAACGGCTCGGTGTTCACGCTGACCATTCCAGGGGAAACAGGCAAAACGGCAACGGTGTTCTGCAATAGCGAACCTGGTTCTTATTATTCCTGAATGTTATAAGTTAAGAGATAAATATGGCGTTAAAAGTCCTTATTGCGGATGATCATAGTATTGTACGTGTAGGCCTTACGCTGCTGTTAAAAAAAATTCATCCCCATGTTTCCGTCATTGAAAGCAGAGATTTCAGGGAAGCGCTGGAAGCCGTAGCTGCGCAGCATTTTGACCTGATGATTCTGGATGTAAATATGGCAAATGGGAATTACCAGGATGCAATTGATATTATCAGGCGCAGGCAACCCAGATCAAAAATTCTCATATTTTCATCCCTTGATGAGCAATTGTATGCTATCCGCTACCTTCAGACAGGGGCTGACGGCTTCCTGCATAAGCTGGCCAGCGAAAATGAAGTGGAATATGCTGTAAAACAAATGCTTAATACCGGAAAATATATTAGCGAGAAGGTAAAGGAAAATATGATCAGCTCTTTCCTTCATGGTGATAAACAACATGATGATCCCCTGGAAATACTCTCCAACAGGGAGCTGGATATTGCCAGGTTCCTGATACAGGGTCTGAGCTTAAAGGAAATAGCCACCCGGCTTAATCTCCATGTAGCCACAGTAAGTACCTATAAGACAAGGATCTTCGAAAAAATGGCAATTTCCAGGGTTACGGACCTGATTGAGCGTTTCCGTATCCACGGTATTGTTCCGGGTGAGAAAATATAACACGGCATTGCTAGCAAGGAATTGTGACGGTAAACGTGCTTCCTTCATTTTCTTTTGATTCCACCCGGATATCGCCGTTTAATTTATTCAGGATATCCCTTACATTATACAGGCCGAATCCTGAACCGAATTCTTCGTGTGTAGCCCGAAAGAAAATATTGAAGATGTCGTCCTGGCTCTCTTCAGCAATGCCTATTCCGTTATCCGACACCTTAATGATCACTTCCTGGATGCTGACATTGATATCAAGGATAACCATTTTTTCCGTCTCCGTCTTTCGCTGGTACTTGAAAGCATTTGACAGGAGGTTGGTAAGAATTATTTTAAGAGAAGTGAGGTCAGACCGGAAAGCAGGCAGGCCTGCCTGCGTTTTAAGGAAGCGGGTCTTGCGAAGCGATGCGACAGGATCATATAATGCACTCATGTCGCAGATCAACTCTTCTACTGCGATCCTGGTAAAGTGCAGCTCTCCCCTCCGTATGCTATAATGTTCATGGAGACTTTTAATATAGCCGTCCAGTTTAAGCATGGCATTCTCTATCATCCCGATCATTTCGCTGGCCTCCGGCGGGATGGTGGAATTTTTCATCAGATCAATAATTCCGAGTACGCTTAAAATAGGCCCTCGCATATCATGGGTGGCGCTGTAGGCGAAACGATCCAGTTCATTATAGGCCTTTTCAAGGGCTTGGTTTTTTTTCTTGAGGAGTGAAACGGTTAGGTAAAATTTATGCGCTTCGTCTATGGCCTGGTGAATATCTGAATCGACCCAGGGTTTTTTAATGTAGCGGAATATATGCCCTTTATTAATAGCATCGATGACCGATTCCACATCCGTATATCCCGTGATAAGAATACGTATAGGATCAGGGTGTTTTTCACGTATCTCTTCGAAAAACTCTACCCCGGTTTGACCCGCCATGCGCTGGTCGCTGAAGATAATGTTGATTGAAGGGTCTTCGTCCAGGAGTTTTGCTGCTTCTTCGGTGTTCCCGGCAAGATAAATCGTATAATTATAGCGGAAGGACGCTTTAAAGCTGATGAGATTATTGGGCTCATCATCAATAAATAATATGCGGATATCAGATGTTGGGTTCACCATTGAAATGTGTAACGGGTAGTTGGATATGAAATTCGGTGCCTGCTCCCGGCGTGGACATTACGGTGATTTTTCCGTTATGTTTCCGGACAATGCTATATACAATTGACATGCCTAATCCAATACCCTCATTCACCTTTTTTGTAGTGAAAAATGGCTCGAAGATCTTGTCCTGGGTTCCTTTGTCCATGCCTATGCCGTTATCTTTGAAAATACCCCTGACAATATTGCCGCTTACGGAGGTGCTAATGGTGAAAACGCCCCCCGGCCGGTTTCCGAACTTTGCCTTGATAGCCTGAAGGCCGTTGGTTAGTATATTCAGAAACACCTGGTTTAATTTACCCGGGTAACATTCCACCAGCGGGAGCTGACCGTAGTTTTTAACGATCTCTATCTGTCCTTCCAGCATATGGTTAATGATTACGATCGTTGAATCTATTCCCTCGTTAATGGAGGCTTTCTTTAAAGTGGCTTCGTCCAGCCGGCTAAAATTACGCAATCCTTTGATAATTTCAGCGGTACGGCCCGACCCTTCCTCAATGCCCCGGATGAGTTCGTTAATTTCCGTCTTAAGGTAGCCATAATCCAGTCCGTCTTTCAGCTGACGGATCCTGGCTTGTTTCTCCTCTTCTCCCGCTGCAGAAACGGCAACCGCCTCGATTTGTTCAAATAGCCTGATGATCATTTCAATGTCGCGCCTGAGGGGTTTTACGTTTGCAGTTACAAAATTAGTGGGGTTATTGATCTCATGGGCAATTCCCGCGGTCAGCTGGCCCAGGGAGGCCATTTTCTCCGATTCCACCAGCTGTGATTCGGCCTCCTTCAGTTCCTGCATCGCCTTATTCAATTCTTCGTTCGATTGCTTTAAGGCAAGCGTTCGTTCGCTTACCTTTGTTTCCAGTATGATATTTTGTTCCCGTCCTATCTTTGCTATTTCGGCCATGGCCGCCATCGCCTGCTCACGCGATTCTTCTTTTTCCTTTCTAAGCATATTGATCTTGTCAGCCAGCGCGAATGACAACAAAAGTGCTTCCAGGGCGGAGGAGATCAGTACAGCTGAAGTAGTGAGATTATTATACGGCACCAGTTCGAAATCTTTTAAGACAAAGACTACCGCACCTACCAGCAAAATGGTCCAGGCCAGCAGGAAAAATTTAGCCGGCCGGTAATTGAGCCGGTAAATACGGTAAGAAATGAACAAGGAGAAGAGGGAAGCTGCAGCGGTGGCGGTTTGCATAATGAGAAATCCTTCTACCCTGAACCCGGTCAAACTGAGGAGTATGGCGGTAATAAAGAGACCGATAAAAAGGGGGATTCCCATAGTGAGCCGCGGTGTGAACTCCCTGGCGTGCAAAAATTCTTTAATAAACTCCAGCGCGGCTATTCCGGTGAGGCAGGAAAAGATCAGGGGCCCGTGGATGGCCAGGAAGGTAAACCCCGGCCAGAAATATTTAAAGGCAAAGCCGGGAAGGCTTGTCTGTGTAAGCGTTATGAGTAAAACGTAGGCTACATAGAGTAAATAATTCCTGTCCCTGATCGAAAAGAAGATGAACAAGTTGTAGATAATGGTGGCCAGCATGATCCCCGTGTACACGCTGAGCCAAAGTTCCTTCCTGAAGTTAAAATGAAAGATTTGTTCCCGGAATCCTATTTTCAGCGGCAGGATAATCGTGGAAGCGCTCCTGACTTTTAAAAGTACGGTCCCGCTTTCCCCGGAGCGGATGGGAATGCTCATGACGCGGTTGATCTGCGGGAATTTCCTGGTATAAAATGATTGGTCCTTACTGATAATATCCAGCAGGATGGCCTGGCTCCCGGATACCTTATACACTTCAACCAGGTCAAGCAGCGGTTGTTCAAGCAATAAGAAAACTTCATCGGCCGCGCTGTTATTCCGGATATCCAGCCTGAACCAATAGGTGGAATTGGTTACGCCAAAATTCAGGATTTCCTTGGCGCCGGGGCGGAAAGCATTTGAATCCAGTACCTGGTTTGCGGTAAGCGTGGAATGGCTGTCTTCAAAATACTGAATACTGGTTCCGGGAAACTGAATGAGTACTTCATTCCCCGGGTAAAGAAAAAAAGAAGTTACTATCAGTAGTATAAAGCCGGGCATCAGATACAGGTTAGTATATCGTCCACCTGTTTCCGGTAAGACCTCACCGAGGGCTCTTCTGCTTTGAATAAGCGGAAAAGATAGATCTCTTCCCGCTCAGCGGAGTGGCCGAATATTTTCCTGAACTTACTGTAAAGCGCCTCCACTTCCGCCCGCCTTTCGGCAGAGAGGCCGCTGCTTTCATGTTTCAGCCTTGCAAAATAAGCGAGAGGGACGTTCATCGGGTGGAAGGCAAGCCCAAGCTGTGTTGCTTTTAACCACAGCCGCTGGGACGCTCTTCCTCCGTTCAGGAAGTTCATACTGCTGAAGGATGGCACGGTTAGCAGCCCGAATACGGAAGCGGCGGCGGCATTCTTTACCGAGGCGTTTTTCAGCAGGTGCCCCCCGTTTATCTTTGATATAAATGACACCACTTCCGGGTCCCTGATAAATTTAAGGCCGATCAGCTCGGATTCGCGTAGTTCCAGCGTGTTCACGTCCATTCCCGTGCGGCTGCTGACAGCTTCTTCTTCCGTCCAGCGCATTTCGCGCTGAATAAAATCATGGTTGCTTTCAGGCGTCAATATCCTGTACCTGTCGGTGATACCGATTATCTTTCCTGTTTCAATGATCTCGTCTAAGGCATGGATATAAGTGAGCCTTACCCCGGGTATAGTTTCTGCGATGCCCTTTAATTCATCCAATATTGCCGGCGGAAGTAATTCCCTGGGCGGGAACTTGCGGTTGGTATGCCTTTTTTCAATAAAATCCGCCAGGCCCCCTCCACTACGGGTTCCACGCCTTCACCGGCGGAACTGCTTTCATGGAAACTAAAAGCGCTCGTCAGGCTATCGTTGTCAGGCAGGGGGAAATAATCGCCCTTTATTCGCAGCCCGTACTGCTCCGCCTTTAATACCAGGTTCTCTATGGCCGCTCCCAGGGCGATGTAGGAGGCTGTGTCCCGGAAATTCATATAAGAATAAGCTTCCTGCTTGTCCAGAAAAAGAAACAAGGTACCCTTTTTGTAAACCCACTTCCAGGGTTGGCTGTTTCCCCCGGAAGGAGCCATGCCGGCTGCCCTTACCAGTTCCCTGATAATGTGTTCAGGTGGCGCAAACGTCGCTTCTCTGCGTTCCGAAAGGTACCGGTCCAGTCCGGCGGCCATCCCGGAAACTGTAAGAGGAGCGGGGAGGATTTCCTTCTCTCCGGTTAATGATCCCTGCACGGTTTTATTGCCCGTCAGCTCTTCCATATCAATGAAGTAGCGTCCCGATTCGCGGAACTGATCAAGGGCAATGCGCCGCCAGATGTCGCCAAGGGCGCCGCCTCCCATCACTACTGCGGAGGCAAGCTGAGGCCAGGTAGTAATGGAATGCCCCACTTCCAGCGCGGAAGCTTTCAGCCGTGCGGACATCGTATCTATGCCAACCATCGGAGCCAGGTAAGGGATTTTTTCCTCGTTGGTTTTCAGGTGTTTCAACCGGGAGATGTCCAGGTGATCGATATAACCGTGCAGGAGGGAGCGGGAGGGCTCCAGGTCAAAGCGTTCCACATCGATCGTACATTTGTCGCTGGCTTCCATCAATACCGGTACCCCCAGTTCCCGGGCTTTCTGCCGGCAGGCGATTTTGATGTCTATGCCATCGCACTCGTCAATTACCGCGTCCAGTACTCCGCCCCCGGTAAAAAAAGTGTCCATATTCTCCTCCGTGAGGCCTTCGTCAAAAATAGTTACCCGGAGAAAGGGGTCAATTTCAGCAATTTCCCGGGCTACCGCGATCACTTTTTTTAATCCCAGGTTAGAAAGCCCGGTTCGGATGCGGTTTAAATTAGTGAGTTCGAGGATATCAAAATCGGCCAGCCGGATCTCCCCGAAAGAGCGTTCCATCGCCATTGTGACGGCAACCGATTGCCCCACCGATAAACCGATAACCCCTACTTTTTTTGAAGAAAGAAGGGCCTGCTCTTCGCTCGTGATCTTGTACTTGTTCCGGGAAGTCCTGACTTCGGCAAATTCTTCTTTATCCAGCAGGTGAACCAGCCGTGCATTCCAGGGATAATATACCCACACGCCGTATTCGTCAAGGCAGGGCCCGGTATGTTCCGCAATCAGCGCTTCGCTCTCCTCCCTGCTGAGTTGCCTGGATGGATGGCGGCATTTTAGCAGCTCCCCGAGCTGACCGAAGATCTCGTCATGAAGAAATAATGGCCCGGAATCTATCAGCGCGGTAAACCGTTCTTTGTCCGCGGGCTTCTGCAGCCGGAAGAAGTCCGGCCTGTAAATATTGCTAAGCGTTCCTGTTTTTTTCTTGTGTACAGCTATGTTCATAGAAAGGCGGCTTTCACTACATTATTTATCATTTCAACCGTCAAGGGCTTATTAAGGAATCCTTTCACGGATCTGAATGCTTTTATTCTTTCAATATCACCTTGATTGATCGAAGATGACAAGGCGTAGATATAAAAGCAATGTTGTTTGGGTAAGGGCAGGCGTTCGAAATAATCGACAAATTGAAATCCGTTCATGACCGGCATCTGGATATCTACGAATACGATCGTAGCGCCCGGCGAGGAATGCTGTTCCTTTATGTATTCCAAGGCCTGGGTGGCTTGGTAGAATACCCTGCAACTCTCCCCCTTCCCCGAATTTTCAATTACTTTCTCCGCAATAAAACAATCTACTTTATTGTCATCAATAACAATAAAGTCCGCCTTTCCTGTATCCATGTTTGTACTATATAAAAGTACAACTTTTCCGGGAAGAAAATATTATGCCACACAATATACAGGAACTTGTTCTTTGATATCCAATTCGTATTGCACATCCAGCATCCGTCCCTTCAATCCTGGTTCCAGCTTTCGCTGAAAAGGGTTATCCCTGAGGTCCTGTATCAACAACCGTTCTCCGGGGGCTGCTGCCGGAAGGTTCTGCAGGTCTTTGATCACCATAGCCGTTGCCAGAAGATGGTCTTTAGGGTAACAGAGCCGGCCGTTGTCGCCAATAAAGCGAGCCGTTTCATAACCAACCCGGATGCAGTTTCTGACCGTGGCGGGCGCGCAAAGGGCGAAGAGGCTGTTTAGGTTCAGCTGTCCCGCAACGGCCACCATCGCCCGGCCCAGGTGAATGCTGCCAACGCCATTGGCGGCCATTTCCCGCGAATTCCAGAGCCCGCAGATCTCGCCGGTACCTTTTTGGGCATACATGTCAATTGTCTGGTGGATCGAGGGGTCTTTCTCACAGATGGCCGTTTCAATCGGCAGCAGTAAGTTGCCGGAAGCTACCTGTATTCTGCCGCCCCCATATATTTTCCTGCCATCTCCGGATTCCACGCAAACAACATAGGTATCGGGATCATCCAGCCATCCGGGGTTAGCGGAAGTGATCATAGACAGGCCAAAAAGGCGGAGGATACGAGCATGGCCTTCAATGTACTTCTCGCAGGCTTCCGGGTTATCCACGGCTTTAAATGCTCTGATCTTAAAAATTAAGTTATTCATGGGAAAGGAACTTTAAATCAAAATGGAACAGATCATGAATAGTTTTGGTAATAAGTGGTTTTTTTATGAATTTTTTAATTAAGTTATGTTTATAAAGCTCCTGGCTGCCTTCATAAAGAGAAGAAGACAGCAGAAAAATATGGTAGTTATCTTTTGCGGGGATATTCAACACGCCAAAGGCATTAACAAAATCAAGCCCGCTCATCAGCGGCATATGCTCATCCACAAAAATAATAGTGGAACGGGAAGAAGATCCGTTTTCCCGGATATATTCCAGCGCCTGGGTAGCCAGCTGAAAGGTATGGCAGCTGCTGCACCATCCCGAATTCTGGATCACTTTTTCAGCTATGAAACAATCTACTTTGCTATCATCTATGACAATAAAATTCATTTTAGACCTTTCAGGATCTACCCCTTGGTTTGCATTCATCCGATATGATTATTTATCAAAAATAAGATTTAAAAAGAGGATAAATAATCGAACATGATTGCTTAAAACGCTGTCTACCACTCCCTTTACATGCTTTTTCACAGTAATATAGCAAGAAAGTGGCGATAAATGCGTATTTAAGAAGTAGAAATGAGAAATAAAATGAGCATAAACTGTGTAGCGCTATTGCTGGCAGAATGCTGTTAATTCTTGTAAAACAGCCATTTCCCTAATTCCCTGAACGTGACTTTTTTGCCGTACATCAGGATGCCGGTACGATAGATCCGGCCGGCTAGCCAAACAGTAAAGATAAAGCCGCCGACCAGCAGAGCCATAGAAAGACCTATTTGCCAGGCGGGTACTCCAAAGGGAAGCCTCACCATCATGGAAACGGGGGCCGTAAAGGGGATCATGGATAACCAGAAGAGCAGCGTGCTGTCGGGGTTGGTAATGAGCCCGAAGGAAGATAGATAAGCAAAAAGAAGCGGCAGTGTAACCGGGAACATGAATTGCTGCGTTTCCGTTTCATTGTCTACGGCGGATCCTACAGCGGCAAAAAGAGCGCTGTAAAGCAGGTAGCCGCCCAAAAAGTAAAACACAAAACAGCTAAGGATAAGCGGAAGATTGAGTGTTCCTATTGCCTGCAGCACTTCCAGGGCGGGATTTGCTGTATCCGCGGCGGCTGCGCCTCCCGCCTGTTCCATAACCTGCATTTGCTGTTTGGAAGAAAGCCGGATGTCATCGGCGAGGACTGTTTTTACCACCCCGGTTGCCGCCAGGCTAAGGATGATCCAAAGCAGGAATTGAGTAAGCCCAACCAGGGCAATGCCCAGTATTTTTCCAAGCATCAGCTGGTAGGGCTTAACAGAAGAGATAATGACTTCTACGATGCGGCTCGTCTTTTCTTCGATGACTCCGCGCATCACCTGGACGCCATATAAAAAAATAAAAAGATAGATGAGGATACAGGCAGCCAGCGCTACTCCATAGGAAGCGCCCGCGCTGGTTTTCGCTTCTCCTTGTTCGGTGAGGCGGGTAGTTCCCAGCGAAATATCCACTTTCAGATGATTAAGTACGGACGTGTCAATGCCGGCTTCGGTCAGTTTCTTGTCCCTTAATACCCTTTCCATTTGACGGTCAATGGTTTCAATCAGGTCCATTCCGGCTTGTTTCGAAGAAAGGATCTCCACGTCACGGGGCAGTTTCTCAAAGGGCGGAATATGAAGGAGGAAGGAATCATCCTGGTTAAGAATGCGTTCCTTCTCTTGTTCCATGCTGTTCCCTGAATAAGAGAAGCGGATATTTTCGGTATCCCTGAAATTGTCCTTAAACACCTTGCTTTCATCCAGCACCGTGACATGTTTCAATTCCTTGTTACCTGCAATGGCAAACATGAAAATGGCGGCATACATCCCCACAATGAGCAGCGGGACAAGAATAGTGAGAACGATAAAGGACTTTTTCCGGACTCTTGTCAGGTATTCCCTGGAAATGATAAGCAATGTCTTGTTCATAGGAGTATCAGGCTTCTTTTACGCTTTTTACAAATATATCGTGGATGCCGGGTACTACTTCCCGCATTTCCTGCACATGCACCAGGGGGATAAGGGTTCCCAGTAATTCATTGGAACTGGTCCCGTCCAATAGCCGGACCTTCAGGTTTCCACCGCCGGTTGGGTTTTCTTCCTGAGACAGAAGGCTGAACTTTCCCGGTTGGAATGACAGTGCTTCTCCCAGCGCTCCTTCATAACGCACTTGATAAGTATTGCTGCGGTATTGTGATTTAATAGCTGAAAGTTTCCCTTCCAGGATCTTTTTGGCTTTGTTAATAAGTACGATGCTGTCGCACATTTCCTCTACGCTTTCCATACGGTGGGTGGAGAAAATGATCGTGGTTCCTTTTTTATTCAGGTTCAGGATTTCCTGTTTGATCAAATCGGCGTTTACCGGGTCAAAACCCGTAAAAGGTTCGTCAAGAATAAGCAGCTGGGGCTCGTGAAGTACGGTTGCGATGAACTGAACCTTTTGCTGCATGCCCTTCGAAAGTTCTTCCACCTTTTTTTTCCACCAGCTTTCGATTCCCATTTTTTGAAACCAGTATTTTACGCGCTCCGCGGCCTGGCTCCTGTTCAGGCCTTTCAGCCGGGCCAGGTAAAGCACATGTTCGCCCACCTCCATTTTCTTATAGAGGCCCCTTTCTTCCGGAAGATAACCTATCAGCGGTATATGCTCCGGCCGCAGCCTTTCCCCGTTGAGAAATACCTCGCCCTCATCGGGAGCGGTAATCTGGTTAATGATCCTGATAAGGGATGTTTTTCCTGCTCCGTTTGGGCCGAGCAGGCCAAAAATACTTCCTTTTTCCACTTCCATGCTGACGTGGTCAAGAGCAACATGATTGGCATATTGTTTCAGAATGTTTCGGACGGTGAGCATGGGGATTAACAATGATTTCTTCTTCGCAAAATACAAACAACTATCAGCACGGTCAAAAGCAGGGCAAAATAATAAAAGATTTTGTGACTTTGGGGCACCGTATTTATTTCTCCAAGCAGGACAAAGCCGGCCCAGTACCCGGGCGACTTCAGTTTTTCATCGATCACCGGGTTCTCCAGGTAATCGATCCGGGCCTTTTGCAGCGCTTGTGCATATCCATATCCCTTGTGAATATATTGATGCAGCTTCATGGATATTTTATGCGTAGTTTCTTCTTCGGTTTCCCAAAGGGAAGTAATAAAGTTCGGGCAGCCAGCCCGGGCAAATGCCTCGGCCATCGTGTACAAACCGGAAACGTTTGTATTCCACTGAGCCGGCTGGCAGGGACTGAGTACTATCAGGCTGACCTTCTTCAGGTCCATTCCGGGAATATCCCGGGTAAACAGCCTGGACCCTGAAGGACTTGCCTCAGGGGCGCTGACATTGCCGGCTTTTCCCGGGTTGAAGTCAATGAAGGAATGAGGAGGATCCTTAATTGCAGCATAGGTGGCCAGGTGAATAATGGAATAATTGCGGGCCTTTTCAAGGAACCGTTCCAGGCTGGCCGCCCGGCCCAGTACATGGTCGGCCTTTATATTCATGATCTCTTTTTGCGTCGCCGGGATATTGAACGGAGCCACCGCAAGTACTTTCTGGCGGTCATAATCCGAGGGGCGGGAGCCGGGGCCGGTAAGGGCGGTGAGGCTATAGGAATAACTGATCGCAAAATCATGCAGCAAGTACCGGCCGGAAGCGGTATCCGGAACGAGTGCTTCAAAAGGAATAAGGCCGGTATTTTTGCAGGGAATAATCACCAGGTGGGCTTTCCCCTTAAGATAAGGTTTTACAGGCCCTATCAGCTTTCTGTAGAGCTGGTGGGCAAGCTTTCGGTCAAACCCTGTTTTTGCCTGGAGGCTGTTTTTCAAGGCAAGCAGCCTGCTGAAAAAGATACTGCCCGCAGGCTGGTAAAGCGTATGAACGTTTTCTCCGGTTATTACCTGTACCTGCAGCTCGCCTGCTTCCAAGGCGTAGGACAATATGGCGGTTCCTGTATTTTTTAACCTGGACTGAAGCAACCTTATAAGTTCCTTGTCCAGGGTATCCTGGCCCGCGGATGCTGAAATGCCCCCGGTCATTCCCGGGGAATGATCAGGAATGACAAAAAAGAGTAAAAGCCAGAAAACGACGGCAAGCGATTTCATAAGGCTGAAAGGTCCAAAAATCTTGTCTAATATTTCATTAGCAGGTTAAGCATTTTCCGGTCGAGCTGCTGCCCGTACCAGTTTTCGTATTCCACGTCTTTCCTTCCGGAATTCAGTACGCCGAAATCCCCGGAAAATTCCCAGATGGAATATCCTATGCCGTTGCTGCTCAGGATGTCCAGTACATCGTTGAACCAGGCCAGGAATACATCATGGGGTGTTTTATTCCAGCAGCCGCATTCCCCGCAATGAACACCCGTGCCGCTTTCAAGTAAGGCGATCCAGGGTTTATAGGCTTCTTCCAGTAATTCCCGGCTTAAATAGCGGTCCCCTACCTGGCCCGGCCATTTCGGCTCCGGCAGGTTTTCCGGGTCTTTATTTGCCCAGGGGGCTTTATAATGGGAAATAATGCCGGGAGTGTATCCCCGGCAGCTCTGCCCGATATCCAGGTCGGTGATCTCCGGGATCACTTCCGATCCTACATTATTGCCGTCTGCGATGATCAGCCGGCGGGGGCTTACTCCCCGGATAGCTTCGGAAGCCGCTTTTGCGACTTTCCTGTACAGGTGCCCGGGAACCGGCCCTTTGGAAGAATGCTGATCATTCATATTCCCGATCATGCTGGGCTCGTTTACCAGGTCAAAGCTGATCTTGCCTGCCGGAATATCCCGGTAGCGCCGGGCCCACATTTCCCAATGGAAACAGAATGCGTCCAGGGCTTCCTGGTCTGTCCAGAGATAATACGGCTCGCGGAATCCGGCATTAATGCAATAACCGGGGGCGCGGTGCAGGTTCAGGCTTGCATGCATGCCGTATTTATGCGCCAGGGCCACCAGATTGTCTACCTTTTCAAGGGCTTCTTCATTTATATTATATACCTCGTCAGGCAGGATAGCCCGGCTTCTGTCAAAATCAAGATAAGCAGGATAAGCCATCGGAATTCTTACGAAGTCGAATCCCCAGCCTGACATCCATTTGAACTGTTCTTCGGTAGTAGCCGGCCTGGACTGGGAAGGATCGGGGGAAAACAGGTCAAGCAGGTTAAAACCGCGCCATTTCGGCAGTTTATTTTTGACCCGGACAAAATGCTGCCCTGCTGCGGCTGAAGCGGTTTCAGGATTTGGAAAATTCGCCGGCCCCCGCAGGTTTACGCCAGCGTTTCTCCCGGAGGAAGGCGCCTGCGCGCGGCCAGTCAGGGCGGCGCTCGAAACAAGTGCGCCGGAAACAACGGCTCCTGAAACAAGGGAGCCCGACGATTTGATAAAGTTCCTGCGGTTTATTTTGCCCATACTGTTCAATATTGACAACAAGATAAAGAAAATTTCCGGTTTGGATAGCCTTACGGATTTTCAGGGCGTAAAAGCGGGAATTTGTTCCATGAAACGATAGGAATGGCCCTCATAATCCATTTCGCAGCAGAAATGGTGCAGGCCATTGGTAACCAGCAGGTATTTTGCTTTATGTTTCGTGTTGTAAAGGGCCGCCTGGGCGAAAACCTTATCGCTTATCTTCACCGCCGGTGACTTACATTCGGCCAGCAGGTATTCCTGCCCCCGGGAGCCGAAAAAAAGCACGTCGCAGCGCCGCTTTCGTTCGTTTACCGATAAGCCGCCTTCGATCTGTACAAGGCCCCGCGGATACTGTTTTTGTTTTATCATGTACCGGATGAGATGCTGACGTACCCATTCCTCGGGCGTGCAGAGGAGATGTTTTTTCCGCAGTTCGTCAAAAATATACAGTTTTTCTTCCCGCTCCTGCAAACGAAAAGGGTAGGGAGGAAAATTAAGTGGCACCAGTATGTTCTCAGGCCTTTGGGACATGTTAAGCGCTTTCCTGCAAAAATGCCTTTTTTATCCGGGAATGAAATACGAAATTCGGCGCAATGAGTTACGCGGAACTGTTAAAGGACCTGAAAGCAAGAAAATTCGCCCCTCTTTACCTGCTGCAGGGGGAGGAAAGCTACTATATAGACCTCGTAAGCGATTACATGGAGAAGCATATTCTCAGCGATGCGGAGAAAGGCTTTAACCAAACGGTATTCTATGGGAAGGATACCGACATGCTCCAGATTGTAAGCGCGGCAAAGCGGTACCCGATGATGTCGGATCACCAGTTAATTTTGGTGAAAGAAGCCCAGACCATTAAAAAATGGGATGAGCTGATCGCTTACGCTGAGAATCCGCTTCGCTCGACACTCCTGGTTTTCTGTCATAAATACGGCGCGCTTGATAAGCGGCTGAAAGTAAGCAAGGCGATAATCAAGCACGGCGTGGTCCTGGAAAGTAAAAAGCTGTACGATGATAAGGTTCCCGCCTGGGTAAATGACTATCTGAGCGACAGGGGATACCGGACGGATCCGAAAACATGCGCCCTTATTTCAGAATACCTGGGAAACAACCTGGAGAAAATCGCCAATGAACTGGATAAGCTGTTGTTGAACTATCCGCCGGGGACGCCGATAGGGATGAAGGAGGTAGCGGGGAATATTGGCATCAGCAAGGACTTCAACGTGTTTGAATTAACCGCTGCGCTTGGTAAAAGAGACGCTTTCAAGGCCAACCGCATCATTAATTATTTTGCGGCCAACCCCAAAGATCACCCGCATGTGGTGGTCATGGGCGCCCTGGCTGGCTATTTTACGAAGATCCTGATCTACCACTCCCTGAAGGACCGTTCGAGACAGCACGTTGCATCCGCCCTTAAAGTGAACCCTTTTTTCGTGGGGGAGTACCAGCAGGCGGCGTCCAATTATCCCCCTCCGAAAGTATGGGAAATAATCTCCCTGCTGCGCAGCTACGATATGCGCCTGAAAGGTGTGAACAACACGGGCAATACCGGTCAGGAAGAGCTGATGAAGGAGCTGGTGTTCCGCGTACTCAATTAATGGGTGAGGGGGCTTCGGCCTCCCGCCGGGCGAACAATCTTTTCCGAATTAATCAAATAAGTTTAGTTTTGCAGGTATAAATTTTTAGATAATGAGCATTTTAGTCAATAAGGATTCAAAAGTAATTGTACAGGGATTTACCGGCAGCGAAGGTTCCTTCCATGCTTCCCAGATGATTGAATACGGTACGCAGGTAGTGGGTGGGGTGACTCCCGGCAAGGGTGGCAGCCATCACCTGGAACTGCCCGTTTTCAATACGATGGCTGAAGCAGTAAAGGAAACCGGGGCCAATGTGTCCATCATCTTCGTTCCTCCCGCTTTCGCCGCAGACGCTATTATGGAAGCGGCGGGGGAAGGAATTGAGCTGATTGTGGCCATCACCGAAGGTATTCCCACCCGGGATATGATCCGGGTAAAATCCTATTTATCTGACAAAAATGCGAGGCTTATCGGCCCCAACTGTCCTGGTGTTATTACCCCGGGAGAAGCGAAAGTAGGTATTATGCCGGGTTTCGTATTCAAATCCGGCAATATCGGTATTGTATCCAAGTCGGGAACGCTCACCTATGAAGCGGCCGACCAGGTAGTGAAAGCCGGCCTGGGTATCTCCACCGCGGTGGGGATCGGAGGTGATCCTATTATCGGCACCACCACGAAGGAAGCCGTGGAACTGCTCATGAACGACCCGGGAACTGACGGTATTGTGATGATCGGCGAAATAGGCGGCGGGATGGAAGCAGAAGCCGCGCGGTGGGTAAAAGAAAATGCCAGCAAACCGGTGGTAGGCTTTATTGCAGGGCAGACCGCTCCTGCCGGCCGGCGCATGGGCCATGCCGGGGCCATCGTGGGCGGGGCGGAAGATACTGCCGCCGCCAAAATGAAGATCATGGCTGAATGCGGAATAACCGTAGTAGAATCTCCTGCACAAATCGGTAAAGCAATAGCGGAAGCGCTGGGAAAGGTAGGGGTGTAAGCATGAAATTACTGGAAGGAAAAACAGCGCTGATAACAGGCGCATCCAAGGGAATAGGCCGTAAAATTGCCGAACGCTTTGCCGAAGAAGGGGCAAACGTGGCGTTTACCTATTTGTCCTCCGTTGAAAAGGGACAGGCTCTGGAGCAGGAGCTGCAAAGCGCCGGTACAAAGGTAAAGGGGTACCGCTCCAACGCGGCCGACCATGCTGCCGCCGAAGAGCTGGTAGCGGCTGTTGTGGAAGATTTCGGTACGCTTGATATTGTGGTCAACAACGCCGGGATCACCCGGGACGGATTGCTGATGCGCATGAACGAAGAACAATGGGATGAGGTGCTGAACAGTAACCTGAAATCTGTTTTTAACCTTACCAAGGCGTCTTCCCGCCCCATGATGAAGCAAAGAAGCGGTGTGTTTATCAATATGAGTTCGGTGGTGGGTGTGAAAGGGAATGCAGGACAGTCCAATTACGCCGCTTCCAAAGCGGGAATTATTGGCTTTTCCAAGTCGGTAGCCCAGGAACTGGCCTCCCGGAATATCCGGACCAATGTCATAGCACCCGGTTTTATCCGGACGGAAATGACGGATGTACTTCCGGAGAATGTAACTTCCGAATGGATCAAGAACATTCCCCTGAAGCGCATGGGCGAAACCTCGGATATCGCTAACGTGGCCCTGTTCCTTGCGTCGGACCTGAGCGCCTATGTGAACGGCCAGGTTATTTCCGTTTGCGGCGGAATGACCACGTAGCGGGCCTCGCTTTATTCCACCTTATACCGGAGTACCTTACGTCCCAGCTGCCCGTTTCCGCCAATGCCTTCTATTACCATCCGGTAAACGCCGGGCTGGTCTGCGTTGAAGAAGTCGAAGCTGGTTTTACCGTCCTTTCCCGTTATCAGGGAAGGGTTCCAGTAGATTGTACTGCGAAGATCGGCCAGGAGACTGCTGCGGGGCGCGTCGTAGCGGGGAGAATAAAATTCCCGCGAAACATCAAATCCGCGCGGCGTATAATGAACGATCTCAGGGCTGTAGGGCGCCGGCCGGGTTGACCCGCTGCGCGTCGTGATCAACAGCGCGCCGCCGTTACTGGAAGCGCTGGGGTCGCTGAATAATGCCATGAGCGCTACATTGGACCGTACCACGTCAACACGTTCCACATCCGCCGGAGCAACGCCATTATTTTCCAGTATATCGGCCAGTTCAGTTTCATTGGTGATCAGCCTGCCGTTCAGGAATACCGACATGCGCTCTCCCCGGCTATATGGGGCCATGGTCGTACCCGTTGACTGGAAGGTGACCCCGTGCAACCTTCCCTGAAGGCAAAGGAGGAGCGTGCTGCAGAGCCCGGGATCAGTGAGCCGGAGCGTCTGATCGGAATGGCCTTCGGGAATGGCAAAGGGGCTGCTGCCGGAATTGCTGCTTTTTGCCGTGACGGTCACGCCCTGGAGCATATTTACCCGCTCGGTCATTCCGTGCTTTTCGAGGTCTTCCAGCTGTGCCCGGCTGTTAGCCAGGTACGTTTTGATATCTGCTCCTATACGGTTTCTCAGATCGCCGCGGTTAGGGTTGGGGTTGACCGGCTCCCTCCCCGGAATGGAGTCCATGATGACCTCCACATTTTTCCCGCCTTTGGCATTCCGCCCCTGCACCGTGAAGGAAACGTCTTTGCCCAGCAGTACGGTGCCGAAGCTGAATTCGCCCTTTGCGTTGCTGACCGTATCCCGCATGATCATTCCTGAAAGCGACAGCAGCGTGATCGTCCCGCCTTCCACCGGCTTGCCTCCCAGCGTAAGCAGTTTGCCGCCAATCGGGGTCAGCAGTTCTTCTGCTGCGAATGCTGGCGCAGGAAGGGGGCCATCAAGTAATTCCTTCCAGGTAAAGCGGCGATAGCCCTGGGTCATCAGGAGCAGGTCCAGGTGTTCGGCGGTTTCCCGGCTGTTATCCCTGAAATAATAAGCAGGGTCCTCGATATAGCCCTTGAGCGCTGACCGCAGCAGCAACCCGGAAAAGATGGTGTTTTCGCTGATGCCTTCCAGCGGGACCTTGTTTTCATCAATGACCGCCACCGAAAAGGTTCCCGAAACCGGCTTTCCGTTTTCATCGCTGGCGGTAATGCCTACCGCTGTCTTTTCCCGCGAACCATGTACCGGCCCGCCTGCTGACAGCGCAAGCCGCAGACTGTCGTCCCGGCGGATGAAGACAACGCGTTCGCAGAGCGGACGGTTCTGCTCGTCAAATAAGGTAATGGTGGTGATGCCGGAAGGAAAGTCCCCGCAGGGAATCCGGAGGCTGCTCAACGGACGGGTAATATTGAGCGGAGCGGCGTTCAGCACTTCGCCTTCATGGTGGATCAACAGGTTAATATTCCCGTAACCGCTTTCGGCCGCCATGATACGCAGCAGCAGGGTATCGCTGTCAAGGTAAGGATACGCCCAGAGTACATAGCCGTTTTCCAGGGCCTTGGGCAGGGGAAGGTCTTTTTTGCTTCCGTCCGGATAATTAACCGCGGCATGGTATTGTTCGCCCGCCGCCGGGGTCAGCGTAAAGAAGCCCATGCCGGCATGTTTGGTTCTGAGTTCTGAAAGTGTATCGCCCTTGCTGTTAAACACAAAGCCGCTGATGGGAACACCTTGTCCGCCCGGTCCGGTGGCTTTGAAAGCAACCCTTGAAGGAAGGCCGTTTACCAGTTCTCCGCCTTCCGGGAAGAACTGCACATCGGTTCCGGAGCCCTGGTCCAGGGGGAAGGTTTTCGTAATTACCCTTCCGTCCGCATCTTCCAGGCGAATAAGAAGGTAGCTCCCGGACCTGAAATCTTCCGGCACAGGAAACTGCAACTTCCCGGAAGCATCCGTTTCGCCACGGCCGATATGATCTTCCAATCCCTTTCTGAATATATATTCCACTTTGCTGCCGGCAAGAGGTTTCCCGCCGGGAGCTTCCTGCAGATTGAGCGTGGCCAGGAGAACATTTTCGCCGCCTTCCTGCGCGTATTCATAGGAAATACCTCCGTTTAAAGACTGTGAAACGGCATTTCCCACCGGGAAGGTGAAATCATAAAAATAGTCCGGCCCCGCATTGCGCATCCATTGCGTATAGGCCCGGAGACGGTAATTTCCTTCTTTGTATTCGGAAGACAAGGCAAAATCACCTTTGGCTGTCCCTGCAACCAGGGGGAGCTTTAATGCTTCGGCAATGGAACCGGTTTCATCGATCAATTCCACATGGACGGCCCCGCTGAGCGCCGAGAGCTGATGGCGGGGCCCCAGCACTACATACGCTTTAAACCAGATGGTATCGCCGATCGCATAATAAGGTTTGTCGGTATGAAGGTAAACTTTTTCCTGCGGATGATCCTGGAGCCAGGAACTGAGCGCAGTATTCACCTGTTCAAGAGAGGGAGGCAGCCCGGCTTCCTGGGCGGCGGCGGTAAAATGCAGAAAAATCCCAGCCAAGGAGATCAGCAAATGCGTTTTTAAAGAGGTCATTGTTTAGGTAAGTTTTTTTCTATTCAACTAAAGTACAAAATAATTTAAAAGCGGTAGTGTTGCGATCACTTAAATGCGTACACGCCTCGTACATTTTTTTGCTTTGATTTCGGCTGCCGGATTGGTAGTTTTAGGAAAGATAAAGCAAATCTTACCGGTATGAGACTATTTTCCATTCCTATAACATTTTTTACAATCGCCTGCTTCTGGAGCTGCAACCCGGCGCCCGCTGGTAAACAGGAAAAAAATGAAGCCGTGAAAGGGGGATTCACCGCAAATCCGCAGGAAGTTCCCGGGCAGGAAGTGCAAACCCTGGAAATCGGGGAGCCTGCTCCTGACTTTAACCTGCCGGGAGTGGACGGTAAATTTTACCAGCTTTCTGATTTTGATGAAGCAAAGGTGCTGGCAATCATATTTACGTGTAACCATTGCCCCACCGCCCAGGCCTATGAAGAAAGGATCAAAAAGATCGTGGTGGATTACGGGGAAAAGGGGGTCGCGCTGGTGGCAATTTCTCCCAATTCGCCCATTGGACTGCTTCCGGAAGAATGCGGGTATACCGACCTGGGGGATACGTATGAAGAAATGAAGATAAGGGCAAGGGATCATGACTTTAATTTCCCCTACCTCTATGACGGAGATACGCATGAGGCTTCCGTTCAGTACGGGCCGGTTGCCACTCCGCATGCCTTCGTGTTCGATCAGGAAAGAAAGCTTCGCTATGTGGGCCGTATTGACAATTCGGAGAAGCCAGGTACCGGGCATGCCGAAGACCTTCGTAATGCGCTGGACGCGCTTCTTGAAGAAAGAGAAGTGGCCGTTCCTGAAACCAAGACCTTTGGCTGCTCTACAAAATGGGCCTGGAAGAACCACTTTGCAGTGGAAGTGAATGAAAAATGGGCCGCCAGCCCTGTATCCCTTGAGGAGATCGACGAAGCCGGTATCCGCAGCCTGCTGAAAAACGATTCCGACAAGCTCCGGCTAATCAATCTCTGGGCAACCTGGTGCGGCCCCTGCATTATCGAATACCCTGAACTGGTAACCGTTCACCGGATGTTCATGGGGCGGGATTTTGAATTTATTTCGCTCAGCGCAGATAATCCGGCCCAAAAGGACAAAGCGCTGAAGTTCCTGGAAGAAAAGAACTCTGTCCTGAAAAATTATATTTTCAATAAAGAGGACAAATATGCGCTCATTGAAGCCATTGACTCCGAATGGGACGGCGCTTTACCCTATACTGTGTTAGTAGAGCCTGGTGGAAAAGTAGTTTACCGCCAGCAGGGACCCGTGGACCTGCTGGAACTCAAAAGGGCTATTGTTGACCACCCGATGATCGGCCGGTATTATTGAACGGCCCCGGGGCCCGTCCGGACGGTAAGGGTTGCGATTAGTGACACCCATTTTATTTGAGCGCCGCGGTAATTTCGGAAATAGGCGTTTCCCCGCTGAAATGTTTTACCAGCTGGCGGGTGGGTGTATAAATGTAAACCGAAGGATATTGCGTCGGGTTGAATTTCAGTACAAATTCGCTCTGCGGGTCCCGGAGTACATGTACATTGGACTTGTCTTTCAGCTGCTTTCCATAGGTGTCCATGAATTTGCGGATATCGCTTTTGTTTTCTTTCGAAATAAAATAAAGGGTGGACTGGTCGAAATCGCCGGAATGTTCGCCCATAGCCCGGGTCTCGTCCTGGCAATGATGACAGGTAGTACTGAAGAAAACAAAGACGATATTACTGGTCCTGCTAAGGTCTTCCCGCGTAAAGGGCGTGTCGTCCATCTTGTAAAAAGTGAATTCCGGAATGGTATAAGGAATTTCCTGGGCATGCGCGAAAGCGCCGGCGCAGAAAAAAAACAGGAAGGAAACGATGATTTTTCGGCACATAAGGATCAGCGGTTAATGACGTTTACAGGATGGCCCTCCAGGAAGGCATTGATATTAGCGGCCACAATATCCATCAGGCGCTGGCGGGATGCTTTGCTGGCCCAGGCAATATGCGGGGTGATCAGGCAATTCTTCGCCGCGATCAGGGGATTACCGGCAGGCGGGGGTTCCGTGGAAAGCACATCCAACCCGGCCCCCGCGATGATCCCCTTATTCAGCGCATCAGCGACGTCTTGTTCATTCAAAAGCGGCCCGCGGCTGGTATTGATCAGGTAGGCAGTTGGCTTCATCGTGGCCAGCAATTCCTTGTTGACAAATCCCTTATTCTGATCGTTCAGGGGGCAATGCAGCGAAATTGCGTCGCTTTCCCGGAAACAGGTTTCCAGGTCGGTAAAACGAACGCCTTCCATCGCGTCCCGTTCCGGATGCTTATGACTGGAGATCACCTGCATGCCCATTCCCAATGCAATGCGTGCTGTCGCCTTTCCGATTTGCCCGAGGCCTACAATGCCCATTGTCTTTCCCGAAAGTTCTACAGGAGATTGCAGCCAATAGCAAAAGTCCTTACTACGCGACCAGTCTCCGTTCCGCACGCTTTCGGCATGTGCTTCCGTACGCGTACATAATGCAAGAAGGAGGGAAAAGACGTGCTGCGCTACCGATGGGCTGCTGTAACCGGCGGCATTGCTTACCGGTATCCCTCTTTCTTTGGCGGCTTCTATATCCACCACATTATAGCCTGTGGCCGTAACGCCTATATAACGCAGGGCCGGCAGGCTCCGGATGGCGGCCGCGTTCACGATGGCTTTGTTGGTCAGAATAATTTCGGCATCCTGACAGCGTTCAATCACTTCTTCGGGCGTTGAACGCTCATATACAGTAAGTTCTCCCATTTTTTCGACCTGGCTCCAGCTGAGGTCGCCGGGGTTTAGCGTGTACCCGTCTACTGCAACGATTTTCATGCTCGTAACTTATGGATTTCCCGGTAATTTTTAAAATAAATCAGCGTATAATGCGCGAAAACCGGCTTAATCCCCGGAAAGCACGTAACAGATAAGTTACGAAAATTTCGTAAAAAAAGTCTGACTTATTTTATTCTCCGTCTCAAATAACTATATTAGCCCTTGCAGGAAACCTGAATTATATGCAATATATATACTAAACCAATGAAGAAGAATACGCTCATTGTCCTTGCAGTTGCCGTAATACTGCTGATTACCCTTGCTTTCGTATTCAGTCGTTCCGGTCCGGAGGGAAATTACCTTACCTATACGGTGAAGAAGGGTAATTTCAGGGATGAAATTGTGACAACCGGGGAGCTGGCAGCGCTGCGCTCCGAACGCATCAGAGGGCCCATGGGCCTGCAGCGCCTGGGAATTTATGATATTAAGATCCAAAGCCTGGTACCGGAAGGGACGCGCGTGAAGAAAGGAGACGTGGTGGGCACCCTGGACCAAAGCGCCCTGGAACAGGCTTTCCAGCAGGCGACAACCGATATACAGGCGGCTGAATCCCGGTTTATACAAAACCGGCTGGATACCACGCTAACCCTCCGGGGCGTGCGGGATGAATTAAGGAATACGCTATTTTCACTGGAGCAGGCGAAGATCACACTGGAACAATCCAAATTTGAACCTCCCGCCACCATTCGCCAGGAAACCCTGAACGTGGAAAAGATCGAAAGAAGCCTGGTACAGCTCAAGGAAAAGTATAAGATACAGCAGCAGCAGGCGGAAGCGAAAATGGTGGAAGCCAGCGCCCAGCTGCAAAGGGTGCAAAACCGGCTGGACGAGATCAATAAGATACGGGAAGAATTTACCGTGAAGGCGCCCGGCAACGGGATCGTGACCTATGTCAGGGAATGGAACGGGTCGAAGATAGAGGCGGGCTCCCAGATCTCGCCCTGGAACCCCGATGTGGCGCAGCTCCCGGATCTTTCCGAGATGCTTTCCCGTACTTTTGTCAGCGAAATCGACGTTCGCAAGATAAAGGTCGGGCAGCAGGTAGCCATTGGGCTGGACGCTTTTCCTAATATTAAGTTAAGCGGCAAAGTCACCGAGGTGGCCAATATCGGCGACAAGAAACAAGGCTCCGATGCGAAGATTTTCCCGGTAACGGTGGCCATCAGCAAACCGGACTCGGCGCTGCTCCCGGGCATGACCACGATCAATACCATTCTCATTGACGAGGTAAAAGAGGTCGTGACAGTGCCGCTGGAAGCGGTGTTTACGGAGAACGACAAACGCTTCGTTTACCTGAACGCCGGCTCGGGTATCCTTAAACAGGAGGTGGAACTGGGTAAATCGAACCAGAATTTTGTGATCGTTAAGAAAGGCCTGGAGGCGGAAGACGTGGTGCTGCTCAATGAGCCTGACGAAGCAAAAGCCGAAAAAATACACCTGCTGGCCGATGCTAAATAGCGTTAGAATATCCAATAATATTTCGATTGCGCTGGAGGCGATCGCTGCCAATAAGACCCGGGCATTGCTTACCGGCCTGGGGATCATGTTTGGCGTAGCCGCTGTGATCACCATGCTCGCCATCGGAAACGGCGCCAAATACGAGATCCTTTCCCAGAGCAAGCTCATAGGAGCGAATAATATTATCATTAAACCGGTAGTTGAAGAGCAGAATTCGGAGGAGGAAGAATCGACTGAAAAGGCTTCCGGACCGAAAAAGTTCTCACCCGGCCTGACCTTTGAAGACGCGGAAAGCATTGACGAAATTGTTCCTACCGTCATCAGGGTAAGCCCTATGATCCAGGTGAATACCGAACTGATCACCGGCAGTAAAATAGGAAGCGGTAAGCTCATAGGGGTGGATAACGATTATTTCGATATCATGAACCTGAAGGTGGAGCGCGGGAACTACTTTTCCTCCGAACAGCTGGAAAAAGGATATTCTGTGTGTATTATTGGCAAAACCGTTGAAAAGAAGCTGTTTGAAGGCGAAGATCCCATCGGCAAAAACGTCAAGGTGAAAGATAAGTGGATGCGGGTGATCGGCGTGGTGGAAGAAAAGTTCGTCAGCGAAGAAGCGGAAGCCGATCTGGGCATCCGGAATTATAATAACGACGTGTATATTCCCCTGAAAACCTATTTGCTGAGGTTTGAGAACAGATCGCGGCTAAAGGTAGAGGGCGGGCCTGACTTTTCCGGGGGAGGCATGATCATTATCTCCAGGAACGATGACGGCAGCCAGCCAAAGAACCTGAAAACGGAGCATCAGCTGGATGAGCTGATCGTCCAGGTGAACGAGCCGGAGAACCTGATCGTTTCCGCCAAAGTGATCCGCCGTCTGCTGACCCGCCGGCATAATGACAACGAAGATTTTGAACTGTCCATTCCGCAGCAGCTCATTCAGCAGCAGCAAAAAACGAAGGACATATTTAACGTGGTGCTGGGCGTGATCGCCGGTATCTCCCTGCTGGTTGGCGGGATCGGCATCATGAACATTATGATGGCTTCCGTAACGGAACGCACAAAGGAGATCGGCATCCGCCGGTCTATCGGGGCAACCGGGAAGGATATTTCGCTGCAATTTATGTCTGAAGCCATTATTATCAGCCTCTGCGGCGGAATTTTAGGCATTATCCTGGGTGTGGTAGGAGCGGAGGTGGTTAACAGGATTGCTGATATCCGCACGATCACATCCGGTACTTCCATCCTGGTTTCATTCGGGGTGTCGGTATCCATTGGCCTTATATTCGGGATATCTCCCGCGAAAAGGGCGGCTGCCCAACATCCTATTGAAGCACTCAGATATGAATAAAAAGTACATTCTAAGTTATTTATTGATTTTTTTCCTTGGCCTCTCCGGCGCCCGGGCCCAGGAAACGCAGCTTACGCTGGAGGAGGCAATTACCATGGCCCGGCAGGCTTCACCGGATTATAAACAGGCGATTAACCAGGCCGAAGCCAGCTACTGGATGTTCAGGAACTACCGTTCGCGTTTCCTGCCACAGCTATCCCTTTACAGCACATTGCCTGATTATTCCACTTCTATAACGAAGATCACCAACCCGGACGGGACGGAGAGTTTCGTGCGTCAGAACCGTTCTTTTTACAGCCTTGACCTGGGGCTCCGGCAAAACGTGCCTTTTACGGGCGGTACCTTCAGCGTATTGTCCAACCTGGAGCGGCTTGATATCCTTTCCGACCCCCAGACGACTTCGTACTCTTCGGTGCCTTTTGCCATTTCCTATACCCAGAATTCCCTGTTCTATAACCCTTACCGCTGGCAGCGGGAAATCGAGCCGCTTCGCTATGAGTCATCCAAGCGGGAGTTCGTGGAGAACATGGAGCAGATCTCCCTGGAAACCAGCCGGCAATATTTCAATTTACTTGCCGCACAAATACAGCTCCGGACTGCCGAACTGAATCTTGCCAATACCGATACCTTATTTAAAATATCCCAGGGACGTTATACGCTGGGGAAAATTGCCGAGAACGAGTTGCTTCAGATGGAACTCAGCTTGCTGAACGCCCGAAATGCCGTTTCCAACGCTGAGCTGAATTACCAGTTTACTACGCAGAATCTAATCCGTTATCTTGGCCTGGATAAGAATACCTCGCTGCAGCTGGAGATCCCAACCGACACGGCTTTCTTCATGATCAATGCCGCCAAGGCCCTCGAAGAAGCCGGGCAAAACCGACAGGCGGTGATCGAATTCCGCAGAAGGCGGCTGCAGGCCGAAGAGGAGGTAGCGCGTGCAAGGGGAGAGAACAGCCTTTCCATTAACCTGCTGGCGAATTTCGGCTTGTCCCAGAACGGCCCTGAGCTGTCCGATGTTTACCACGATCTGAACAGCCAGCAGCGGCTGCAACTGACCCTTTCCATTCCCCTGATGGACTGGGGCGTGGCTAAATCCCGGAAACGCATGGCCCAGGCAAACCTGGAACTGGAAAAAGCCAACATTGAACGGGAACAGCTGGCCTTTGAACAGGAAATATTCCAGCAGACCGCCCAGTGGAACCTGCAGCGGGATCTGCTGGCCACAGCCACGAAAGCCCGGGAAACTGCCGTCAAGCGTTACGAGATCACCAAGCAACGTTACCTGATAGGCAAGATCAGCATCACAGATCTTAACCTGGCACAGCAGGAAAAGGACCGCGCGATCGAATCCTTTATCGGCGCTATGCGAAATTACTGGAACTCCTATCACACCATGCGAAGGCTTACCCTTTATGATTTTGAAACGAACAGCAAGATCATCGTGGAATTGCAGGAGTTCGATTAACTTTAAACCCTGTCTATGAGACAGCTTCTGACGATCGCACTTTTGATCTTTTCAAATGTCTTTATGACGCTGGCCTGGTACGGGCATTTGAAGTTCGCGGAATGGAAATGGTTCAATAAACTGGGGCTGGCTGCGGTCATATTAATAAGCTGGGGAATCGCTTTGTTTGAGTACTGTTTCCAGGTTCCGGCCAATAAGCTCGGATTCAAGGGAAATGGCGGGCCGTTCAGCCTGGTAGAGCTAAAAGTACTGCAGGAAGTGATCACCCTGCTTGTTTTTACCGCGTTTACCCTGATCGTTTTTAAAAATGAGACGTTCAGGACAAACCACCTTATCGGCTTCGTTTTTTTGGTTTTAGCCGTCTACTTTATTTTTAAAAAATGATTCGGTTTTTCAATTCCCCCGATTGATATTTAAATCCGATTTGGTATTTACAAAGGATGATCAGGGCTCTTTTACCTGTTGCCAGAAGGAGTTTCCCGGCAATTCCGCCTCAATTTCCAGGGGTTCCCGTTTTACAGGATGAATAAAGGCAATTCTCCTTGCATGCAGGTTAATGGAACCATCGTTATTGCCTTTGGGGGCGCCGTATTTTTTGTCGCCGCGAATAGGGCAGCCCATGGAGGCCAGCTGGACCCTTATCTGGTGGGGGCGGCCGGTGAGGGGATTGACTTCCAGGAGAAACCAGCTGTCGGCGGTTTTTCGAAGCCGGTAATCCAGTTCGGAGAACAGTCCGCCGGGTACTTCTTTCCCGTGAGCGGTAACCCTGTTGGTTTCCGGATCCTTTACCAGCCAATGAGCCAGGTGCCCCTCGCTACGGGAGGGCCTCGTTTTGACAATGGCCCAATAGGTTTTCCGGATAGTTCTTTCTTTGAATAATTTATTCAGACGGTCCAGGGCTTTGCTCGTTTTGGCAAAAAGGATCACCCCGCTGACAGGCCGGTCAAGCCGGTGTACACAGCCGAGGTAAACCCCGCCCGGTTTGTTGTCGCGGACCTTTATATAGTCCTTAATGATATCGATAAGAGGCTTATCGCCGGTTTTATCGGCCTGCACGAGTACGCCGGCCGGCTTGTTAACGGCAATAATATGATTGTCTTCATAAAGGACAGGGATGCTGTACCCTGAATCGCTAATACTGTTCTCTTTCACCGGGGAAGTCCTTTCCCTTTACATCCTTAATATATTCTCCTACGGCGCCTCCGATCGTTTCAAACAGGTTCAGGTATTGCCGGAGGAAACGGGGTTTAAAACCATTGGTGATTCCTAACATATCATTCACGACCAGTACCTGGCCATCTACTTCCGGGCCGGCGCCTATGCCAATCACGGGAATATCAAGCATGGCCGTCACTTTTGCCGCAAGTTTCGCCGGGATCTTTTCCAGGACAATGGCAAAGCAGCCCGCTTCCTGGAGGCTGCGGGCATCTTCCAGCAGTTTGTTGGCTTCGGCTTCTTCTTTTGCCCGCACGGTATAGGTGCCGAATTTGTAAATGGACTGGGGGGTAAGCCCCAGGTGGCCCATCACGGGGATTCCTGCCGAAATGATCCGTTCTACAGACTCCCGGACCTCTGTTCCGCCTTCCAGCTTTACGGCATGCCCGCCTGATTCTTTCATAATGCGGATGGCTGAATGCAATGCTTCCAGGGAGTCCCCCTGGTAGGAGCCAAATGGCATGTCCACAACTACCAGGGCACGTTTCGCCGCACGTACCACGCTGGAAGCATGGTAGATCATCTGGTCGAGTGTAATCGGGAGGGTGGTTTCATGCCCGGCCATTACATTGGAGGCCGAGTCTCCCACCAGCAGCACGTCAATGCCCGCGTCGTCCAGGATAAGCGCCGTGGAATAATCGTAGGCGGTGAGCATGGCAATCATTTCTCCGCCGGCTTTCATTTCCTGCAGGCTGTGCGTGGTGATCCTTTTCAGTTCTTTACTTACGGACATGCTGTAAAAATTTAATTCCTCTGCGAAGGTCAAGATTCATTTTCAAATTTTCAAATGGAATTACGTACCTTTGCATCCCGATGAAAAGTATTGTAAATATCCCCGCTGTTTTATTACTTGAAGATGGAACAGTGTTTTACGGGAAAGCTGCAGGGAAGATCGGAACTACCACCGGAGAGATCTGCTTCAACACCGGGATGACCGGTTACCAGGAAATTTTTACTGATCCGTCCTATTTTGCGCAGATCATGGTCACAACCAATGCGCATATCGGCAATTACGGTATCCAAAACAACGAAGTGGAGTCGGAATCGATCAAAATAGCCGGCCTGGTTTGTAAGAATTTTACTTACAATTATTCCAGGAAGCTAGCTTCGCAGTCCATTCAGGATTATTATCTGAATGAGAATATCGTAGCTATTTCGGACGTGGATACGAGAGCGCTTGTGCGCCATATCCGCGACAAAGGAGCTATGAATGCGATCATTTCTTCCGAAACTACGGACCTGGAATTCCTGAAGGAAAAGCTTTCGAAGGTACCTTCCATGGACGGACTGGAGCTTTCTTCACAGGTAAGTACCAAAGAACCTTACACGTACGGCGACCCCGACGCCTCTCTGCGGGTGGCAGCCCTCGACCTTGGCATAAAAAAGAATATTCTCCGGAATTTTGATAACCGGGATGTTCTTGTGAAAGTTTTCCCCGCAAAAACTCCTTTTGAAGAAATGGAGCAATGGCAACCGGACGGTTATTTCATTTCCAACGGCCCCGGCGACCCCGCTGCCATGCCCTATGCGGTAGAAACGGTACAGAAAGCCATTGAAAAAGATAAGCCTTTGTTCGGCATATGCCTGGGCCATCAGCTGCTGGCGCTGGCGAACGGGATAGGCACTTATAAAATGCATAACGGGCACAGGGGTATTAATCACCCGGTTAAGAATATTCTTCGCAATCATTGTGAAGTCACCTCGCAGAACCACGGCTTCGGGATTGACCCGGAAGGTGTTAAAAACTCCGACAAAGTAGAGATAAGCCACATTAATCTGAACGATAAAAGCATTGAAGGTATCCGGATGAAAGGGAAAAATGCTTTTTCGGTACAGTATCACCCGGAATCTTCTCCCGGGCCGCATGATTCAAGGTATCTCTTTGACGAGTTCGTGGAACTGATGAAAAAAACGAATAACCATTAACGAATAAAAAATGAGTATTATTTATGACGTAAAGGCCAGGCAAATCCTGGACTCCCGGGGAAACCCTACCGTGGAAGTAGATGTAACCACAGAAAATGGTATTATTGGCAGGGCAGCTGTTCCCTCCGGGGCCTCTACAGGTACTCATGAAGCTGTTGAACTCAGGGATGGGGATAAATCAACCTATCTTGGAAAAGGTGTTACAAAAGCCGTTGAAAACGTAAACGAGGAACTGGCCGATGCGCTCCGCGGAATGGACGTGTTTGATCAGAACCTGGTGGATAAAGTGATGCTGGAAGTCGACGGAACCAGCAATAAAGGAAAAATCGGTGCCAACGCTATTCTGGGCGTGTCTATGGCGGTAGCCAAGGCCGCTGCCCAGGAATCCCGGCAGCCTCTTTACCGGTATGTGGGCGGCGTTAATGCCAATACACTTCCGGTTCCGCTGATGAACATCCTGAATGGGGGCGCTCATGCGGACAATAAAATTGATTTCCAGGAATTCATGATCATGCCGGTGGGCGCCGATACGTTTCGCGAGTCCCTGAGAATGGGCGTGGAAGTGTTCCATCACCTTAAATCCGTTCTGAAGAAAAAAGGGTATTCCACCAACGTAGGTGATGAAGGTGGTTTTGCGCCGAATATCGGGTCCAACGAAGAAGCGATCGAGACCGTGCTGCAGGCGATTGAAGCCGCCGGTTATAAACCCGGGGAGCAGATCTATATTGCCATGGACGCCGCTACTTCGGAAATGTATAAAGACGGGGTTTATACCTTCCATAAGTCGGACGGAAAAACCATGAGTTCCGATGAACTGGTAGATTACTGGACAAGCTGGTGCGGCAAATACCCCATCATTTCCATTGAAGACGGACTGGCAGAGGATGATTGGGACGGTTGGAAAAAACTGACTGCCAATGTGGGTGACAGGGTGCAGCTGGTAGGCGACGACCTGTTTGTAACCAATGTAACCCGCTTGAAGCAGGGCATTGAGAACAATATTGCAAACTCTATCCTGGTAAAAGTAAACCAGATCGGCTCCCTGACGGAAACCATCGATGCGGTGAATATGGCACACAGGGCGGGCTACACTTCGGTCATGAGCCATCGTTCCGGCGAAACGGAAGATACCACCATTGCCGATTTGGCGGTTGCGCTGAACTGCGGGCAGATCAAAACAGGTTCGGCTTCGCGTTCGGACAGGATTGCGAAGTATAATCAATTGCTCCGCATTGAAGAGGAACTGGGTGAGACAGCCTATTTCCCCGGCAAAGCGTTTAAATTCGTAAAATAAGCCCGCGGGCCTAAGGGCCGGCGAAAATAAAATTTTGATGAACTTGTTTGATCTTTCCATGGGGGAGATTGAGCAAGTTCATTAATTTTTCATATATTCGGGATTATGTTGGAAAGAATAAAATACATTCTGAAAAACAAGTATTACCTGACCTCCATTCTTTTCCTGATCTGGATGCTTTTCCTTGATCCCAATGACATTATTACACAAGTGCGGCATTTGGTCCGGCTGAATAATATCAACCAGGACAAGGAATACTACCAGGAGGAAATTGAGAAGATCAACAAAGACCTCATGGAGCTTAACAGCAATAAAAAACAGCTGGAAAAATTTGCCCGCGAAAACTACCTGATGAAAAAAGATAATGAGGATATATTTATCATAGTAAAGGAGGGAGAAAAATAGCGCATCATGCGTAATGATTTCATCGGCTTTTCCATTGTCATAAGTCTTATTTTTGCCAGCCTGGGTATCTGGGTGTCCTCTGCCTTCTTCTGGGCCTTTGCCATCATCGGCCCTTTTGTGTTGCTGGGCTGCTATGATATGATACAAAAGCGGCATGCTATCATACGTAATTTCCCGGTGTTTGGCCGCGGCAGGTACCTGATGGAAGAAATGCGGCCCAAGCTCTACCAGTATTTCATTGAATCTGATATCAACGGCCGCCCGTTCAACCGGGTTGAGCGTTCCCTCATTTACCAGCGTGCGAAAAAGGAACTGGACACTTCCGCCTTCGGAACCCAGCTTGATGTCTATGAGGAAGGGTATGAATGGATGAACCATTCCATCGCCGCCATAGATTACCTCACAATAAATCACGATCAGCGAGTCACCGTTGGCGAGGGCCGCTGCAAGCAACCTTACCAGGCAAGCATCCTGAATGTATCCGCGATGAGTTACGGAGCATTGAGTGCAAATGCCGTAATGGCATTGAACGGAGGCGCTAAGCTTGGAAACTTTGCCCATAATACCGGCGAAGGCGGGATCAGCCCTTACCATCTGCAGGGCGGCGACCTTGTTTTCCAGGTGGGTACCGGTTATTTCGGTGCGCGTGATAAAAAAGGCAATTTTTCGGCAGAAGTTTTCGCCGAATCAGCGGCGCATGATCAGGTTAAGATGATCGAACTGAAGCTTTCCCAGGGCGCCAAGCCGGGGCATGGAGGTATTCTTCCCGCCGGGAAAAATACGCCGGAGATCGCTGCAATCCGGAAAGTGGAACCCTATACGACCGTACTGTCGCCGGCATTTCATACGGCATTTAAAACTCCCGTAGAACTGCTGGAATTGCTTGCAACGATGCGGGAAGCATCCGGCGGGAAACCGGTGGGTTTCAAGTTATGTGTGGGCAACAAGATCGAATTTGTTTCCATCTGCAAGGCCATGGTCGAAACCGGTATATTGCCGGACTTTATTTCTGTAGACGGCGGCGAAGGAGGGACGGGCGCGGCGCCGCTGGAATTCACCAATTCCGTGGGGATGCCTTTCAAGGAAGGCCTTGTTTTCGTTCATGATACCTTAACCGGGTTTAACCTGAGGAATAAGATCAAGTTGTTTGCCGCCGGCAAGATCCTTTCAGGCTTCCATATTTTCAGGGCGCTCGCGCTGGGCGCTGATGCCTGTTACAGCGCCCGGGCCATGATGATGGCATTAGGCTGCATCCAGGCCCTGGAATGCAATAAAAACACCTGTCCCACAGGTGTGACCACCCACCGGAAGGAATTGACCGCAGGCCTTGTGGTCTCCGACAAGCGTGTCCGGGTAGCCGATTATCAAAAGGATACGGTTGCGGGCTTTATTGAACTGATGGGAGGCGCCGGTATAGATAATCCCTCGAAGATTAACCGTTCGCATATTTACCGCCGCACCAGCATTACCGAGATTAAAACCTTTGAACAGATATTTCCCTATCTGAAACCGGGCTGCCTGCTGCACGAGCATAGTGTTCCGGAAAGCTACCAGGCCCTGATGAAGCAATCCAGTAAGGATTCTTTTGTGCCGACGATGCGATACCACATTACCTGAGGGGCTTATTGATCGATTTCTGGTTGCATGTATTCGCTCAGCTGATTTTTGGGGTCCGAATTGCTGCGCAATTCCTTAGCGCAGCGCTCAAAAATCAAAATCCGCTCATACATGCAACCCGAAATCTTGTACACCCGTCAGGTAATGTCATAGAGTGACCTTAAACTTTAAACCTTGAACTAAAAACTAAAAACCAGGTCAATAAAGGCCGTTTTGCTTACGCAACAACCATTCCACGCCCAGAAACGCCAGGAGGAGGAAGAAGAGCCATTTGAGGTTGATGAGTTCGCGGTAGCGTTCCTGCTCGTAAATGACCGGGCTGATGGTTTCCTTTTCCGAAATCAGCTCGTAGAGGCGATCCGTTTCGGCGGGGTACAGCATTTGCCCGCCGGAATTTTCGGCTATGCTGAAGAGCAGCTGGTGGTTGGCGGTGGTCTGCAGCTCTTCGGCATGTTGCGGGACAATTACGAAGGTGCCGCTGGCCCTGCTTGTTTCTCCGCCAAGCTTCACTTCCGCGATGTAAGTGTATTCTCCTGCGGGGAGTATTCCTGCATCCAGATGGTAGCGATTGGTTCCTTTACTGAAAATAAACGGAAAGGTGTTGTTTTGCTGATCCTTGATCGTGATGCGGATGTCTGGTCCGGTTACGGCTTCATAGCTCTCGTTGTATAGTTCCGCGGTGAAAGTTACTTTTTCGTTTTCAGAAAAGACCGCTTTAGGCATGCTCAGGCGGAAACGCCGGGTGTCTTCCCGGGCGGCGAGGTATTGCACTGTCATGTTTACCAGGCTATTGACGGCATCATGGTTGCCGTTGAGCCGGAAATCGTGGAGGCGCCAGCGCCAGATCCCTTCTCCAAAAAGCCATGCCGTCCGTGTGCCTTCCAGGGTACTGAAGAGCATCAGTGGCCGTTCGGTTGCTACTGTTCCGATGCGCTGGGAGAAAAGAGTGACGGCCGGCCCCTTAGGGCTGATCTCGCAAAACGGCGCGGTAAGGGGAGGGAAGGCGCTGAAGCGATTCCGGATTTCCCCGGGGATGGTGAAAAGATAAAAAGAGGGATCCGCAACCGCGAAAACCTCATTATAGCTGCCGTTAAACCGGGAGAAAGCGACGGCTTCCTGTGCGCGGCTCAGCGCTGCCAGGTCCGTTTGATTCCCGGTGATGTACCAGGCCGGCAGCTGTTCCTGGCGGATGGCTTGCAGCAGGGCAGGCAGCTGATGGCTTGCCGAAGGAAGCTGATGAAGAATCACCAGGCTGTAAGGCTTGATTTGCAGGTCATTCAGGCCACTGGTAGCCAGGCGGATGTCCACTTCGTACTGTTGGTTGCTTTCCAGCGCCTGTTTCAGTGCCCCCAGGTCGGGATGGGCGGCAGCGGCAAGGAGGAGGATCTTTTGGCGGTTGTCCAGGACCTCTGTAAAAATAGTTGCGGTATTATTTTTTTCTGTGACTTCGCCTGCAAGAGGGGTAAGGCCGATCACATATTTCTGTCTTCCTTTTTCGGCAGCCGTCAGGTCTACGGGGATACTGAGCCGGAAATCGCTGTCGTTGATATCAATCACTTTTGAAAAAACCGTTTTTCCCTTATGAAGGACAGTTAACCGGCTATTGGCTCCGGCCGAGCCCACTGCCTCTATATTTACGATTATCCGGAAATCATTTCCCAGGAAAACTACCTGGTTGTGGTCAACGGAGGAAACCAAAAGGTCTTTTTGGGAAATAGTATCGCCCAGCGCAACCGTATAGAAGGGCGCATCCAGCCCTTTCATTTCGTAAAGCGGGTTGCTTCCCTTGTTGTAAATGCCGTCGCTCAGTAAGACTACCCCCCCAGGTTCCTTCCTGCAAAACGCGTTTTTATTTCGCGGATGAGAAGACTTATATCGGTCTGCTTCCCGGAAAAATCTGTCTGCAGGCCTGCCTTCGGCTGCTCGCTGAAGTGGTAAAACTGTACTTCATATTCGTCCTGAAGCTTACTTTTCAGGCCATTCAGCAAGCCCGGCAGCCTGCCTGTATACCAGGCACGGTTCTTTTCATCCAGCAGGATAGAAGAGCTATTGTCTTGTGCAATAACAACGATGGGCTTTTCGGTTGTCCGGCTGATGTTTTTTAAAAGCGGGCTAAGAAGCAGAAAAGCGATGAGGGCAACGGCCAGCGTCCGGAAACTGAACAGAAGGCGTTGTAATATCGGACTCAGGTGCGTTTCCTTCCTGTAAAGGAACCAGCCATAGCCAAAGCCTGCCAGGATACACAGGAGAATCCACCAGGGAGAAACACCATTAAATACCAACGAAAGATCCATGCATTACGTGCTTCGCAAAACCGAAGGCAGCAATTTACGGTTTTTTAAGGAACTCCTTCATCATCTCTGCAACGATATCGATCAGTTCCCGGTGCTGTTTCACATGTCCGTCCTGTACTTCAATATTTACGTAGGGCACCCCCTGCATGGCTGCATATACGGATAGCGAGCCATCGTTCGGTGCGTCAGGGCTTTGGAGTACGACGTTCACATTCTTCTTCTTCAGGTAGTCGAAAAAATAAGGCTCTGTGACGAAAACGAAATCGTCTATATCCAGCCTGGGATTTATATGTACTTTGCTGGCAGCCGTATCCATCATTTTCCCGGGCAGGTAATAGCGTATGGAATAAAGCCCTTCGGTATTGTTATGCAGGGTAATGACATATCCCAGGCTGTCATAGTTATAGGTTTCGAGTACTTTTTCACCCAGCGAACGAATGGCTTTTACTGCTTCCGGAGTCACCCGCGCGTGTTTATCAAGGGTACGGTAGGCTCCTGTATCGGTAAACATGCCATTTGGATCAAATATGCATTTGTCGACACTGCTTTTCAGGTTGAATTTTATATTGCGTTCATTGCCGTACTGAAGTTCCACCAGGCTTCCGCCGTGTTCTTTCATAAACTCCAAAGCGGCGCTTACCCCGGTATTCTCGTCGTCATGTACGCTCAGGAAACGGATACTATCCTTCCCAAACACATGCTTGACAATAGTGATGGTACTGTCATTCAGCTTAAAATCAATAGAATCCTGTTCTACGTTCAGGGAATCGGTAGCAAGAAGGCAGGACGGCAGGAAGATAATCGAGGCAAGGCAAAGCAGGATTGAATTCAATTTCATGCACGAAATAATAAACTGCATAAACGCTTGCAATTTCAATACCAAATTAAGGGACAACGAACGGATATGCCCGGGCTTTTGTCAAATCTCCCCCGTTGCAGCCACCAGGCTTGGGTTGAACGAGCTTGATGGCCGCAACAGGGGAGGAAACAGGCTTAAACTGCTTGTCATGCCCGCCGGCCTTGCCGAAGGAATACGGGCGATGCCGGCAGATCAGACGGACGTTCAGGCCTGCGCTTTCTGCAGGTTTTCGTCGATCGCGTTGAGGAATTCCTGCGTACTCAGGTACTGGTCGCGGGTCACTTTGGAGCCATGAATGCAAACGGCAAGGTCTTTGGTCATTTTGCCGCTTTCCACCGTTTCCACGCAGACGCGTTCCAGAGTATGGCAGAAATCGATCAGTTCCTGGTTGTTGTCGAGTTTTCCGCGGAAAGCAAGGCCGCGGGTCCATGCAAAGATCGAAGCAATAGGATTAGTGCTGGTCTCTTTTCCTTCCTGGTGCAGGCGGAAATGGCGGGTTACCGTACCATGAGCGGCCTCGGCTTCCATGGTCTTTCCGTCAGGGGTTACCAGGGTGGACGTCATCAACCCAAGCGAGCCAAAGCCCTGCGCAACCGTGTCGGACTGCACGTCGCCGTCGTAGTTTTTACATGCCCAGATAAAGCCGCCGTTCCATTTCAGGGCCGCAGCCACCATGTCGTCGATCAGGCGGTGTTCGTAGGTGATCCCTTTCGCATTCATTTCCGCCTTGAATTCATTCTGGTAAACTTCTTCAAAAATATCCTTGAAGCGGCCGTCATAGGCTTTCAGAATGGTGTTTTTCGTCGAAAGGTACAATGGCCAGCCTTTCTGGAGCGCGGTATTAAAGCAGGAACGTGCAAAGCCGTAAATAGATTCATCGGTATTATACATGCTCATGGCAATTCCGTCGCCCTTGAAATCATATACGTCCCAGGTTTGCGCTTCGCCGCCGTCTTCAGGAGTGAAGGTCATAGTTAACTTACCCTTGCCTTTGGTGACCACATCGGTAGCCTTGTACTGGTCGGCATGCGCATGCCTGCCAATCATTATCGGCTGTGTCCAGTTGGGCACCAGGCGGGGAACATTGCTGCAAATGATCGGTTCGCGGAAAACTGTGCCTCCCACGATATTTCTTATGGTCCCGTTGGGGGAGCGCCACATTTTTTTCAGGCCGAATTCCTTTACCCGCGCTTCGTCCGGGGTAATAGTAGCGCACTTTATGCCAACATGATATTGTTTGATAGCTTCGGCGGCATCGATCGTGATCTGGTCATTAGTGGCATCACGCTGCTCAATGCCAAGATCGAAATACTTGATATCCAGATCCAGATAAGGAAAAATGAATTTATCTTTAATGAACTGCCAGATGATCCGGGTCATTTCATCCCCGTCGAGTTCTACCACCGGGTTAGCTACTTTGATTTTTTCAGATGACATTTTTTTCGGGTTTAAAAATTACAAGCTGCAAATTTAAGAAAAGCTTTGACTTTCTCTTTTTCAAGAATTCCACAACCCGCGAAACGGGCAAACTAATCCGGAATTTCCGGGCGAAACCCGCGGGTCATTCAGGTTGGAGCCGCGGGAGCGAGGTCCGGGGTGCCGGTGATATGTCGCCAGACTGGAAACCCGGCCAGGGCAAAACTCAGAAATCGATGTCCAGGTCCAGCCTTTTCCGGAGATCGATCAGGGAAGGATTCTTTTCCGCCAAATAATTGAATTTATCGGTAGAAGTATACAGGCGACGACGCGTGTCCTGATCTTCATGCAGGACGGTATTGATCTCCAGCTCGTAATTGCTGAGCTTCTTTCTTAAAAAATTCATGATATCCTGCTTTTCTTCCAGGAATTTTTCCTGCTGCACCTTATTCACCACTTTTAATTCCACGGTGAACCTGTCCTGGAGAACGGGGGAAAACGTGGTCATCAGCGTGTGCATATTGACCCTTCCTTCGGCCTCCATCTTACCGGCGTATTCCTTCCAGAAAACCAGCAGCTGACTTTCAGTAAAAGGCTGGGAGGGTAGCTGTCCCTGACTTCCGGACGGTTTCTCCGAAAGGGCTTCTTCTTCTTTCTTTTCTTCATTGCCGCCTGCCGTGCCTGACAAAGAAGGCACGATCATTTTAGGGATTGCACCCCATTTGGGCGAAAGCGGATGTTCCGCCGCCGGCTGCCGCTCTTTTTGCTTTTTTTCGGGCGCTGCCTGCCCGGTTTGCTGTACGGGGCCGGCTTCACCGGCGCTTACTTTGCCTGCGACTGCTGATTCCTTGCCGGCAGCTGGTCCTTTTTCGCCGGGGCCGGCTTCACCGGAAGCATTTACCGGGCTTGCTGCAGCTGGCTGGCTTGGTTCAGATGCCTGGCTTGCTTCAGTTGCCTGGCTTGCTTCAGTTGCCTGGTTTGCGGCTGTTTCCCCCGCAGCTGTTCCTTTTTTCGCCGGTGTTGCTGCCGCTCCGCTTATTGCTTCCGCTTCGCTACCGGCCGTTGCCGTTTTTTGTGCAGCTGCGTTTTCTTGCCCGGCCGGGCCTTTCGTATTAAGATTTACTGATTGTTCCCGTTTTTTTTTTACTCCCTCAGTGGGAGTACCGGCGGGCTGCCTGCCAATTGCCCCTCCCTGTATGACTGCATTTACATGGCACATTTTCATCAGAGCCAGTTCCACCTGCAGGCGGGGGTTCTTGCTGAGGCGGTAGTTGATATCGCACTGATTGCCGATGTTCAGGGCCGAAAGGAGAAAACCCGTGGAAGCCGTCCGGGCCTGTTCAAGGTAACGCTGGCGGATGCCTTCGCTGACTTCCAGCAGATGGACCGTTTTTTCTTCCTTGCAAACCAGCAGATTCCGGAAATGCGAACAGAGGCCGTTAATGAAATTGTTCCCGTCAAAGCCTTTCCCCAATATTTCATCAAAGAGCAGGAGACTGCCGGGAATATCCTCATTTAGCAGGAAGTGCGTCAGGCGGAAGTAGTAATCATAATCAAGGATATTCAGATTATCGATTACGGCTTTGTAACTAAGATTGCCGGCGGAGAACGAGACGATCTGGTCGAACATGGAAAGTGCATCCCGAAGGGCGCCGTCCGATTTTTGGGCGATCAGGTGAAGGCCGTCGTTTTCGTAAGGTATTTTTTCTTCCTCCGCAATATGCGCCAGGTGCCGGGAAATATCCTCTACTTTGATCCGGTTGAAATCAAATATCTGGCAACGGGAAAGAATGGTAGGAATGATCTTATGCTTTTCAGTAGTTGCCAGGATAAAAATGGCATAGGAGGGGGGCTCTTCCAGCGTTTTAAGAAAGGCGTTAAAAGCGCTTTGGGAGAGCATATGTACCTCATCGATGATATAGATCTTATATTTTCCAGCCTGGGGCGGATAACGCACCTGCTCTACCAGGCTCCTGATGTCATCTACTGAGTTATTGGAGGCCGCATCCAGTTCATGGATATTCATGGAAGCGCCTCTGCGGAAAGAAAGGCAGCTTTCGCACTGGTCGCAGGCTTCATAATCCGGGGTGATATGCTGGCAGTTAATGGTTTTTGCCAGGATGCGGGCGCAGGTGGTCTTACCTACTCCCCTGGGGCCGCAGAACAGGAATGCCTGGGCCAGCTGGTTATTCTTTATCGCATTTTTCAGCGTCCCTGTCACGTGGCCCTGTCCTACCACAGCGTTGAAGTGAAGCGGCCGGTATTTACGTGCTGAAACGATAAAATTTTCCATTGGGCGAAATTACGGATAATTTGAGGATTTGCGAAGGCGAAGGCTACCCGATTTGGCTATCCTTTTTTTATTGGAAGCCTTTTTGAGAATGGTTAAATTTGGCCTAAACTTCTGCAAATATGAACAATATCATGAAAGAATCTTTCCCACGCACAGCGATGGATGTTTTTAATAGCCTTCCGGAGGGCACCAGGGTGCAGCTGATCGAAAATGTGATCATGATGGAACCGGCCCCAACTTATTCCCACCAGCATGTATTGCTTGAAATTTTACTGTCTATGGCCAATTTTATTCGTTCGCAGGGCCACGGACAAGTTTTATTTGCGCCTTTTGATGTGTACCTGGACCAGGAAAACGCTTTTCAGCCGGACATGCTGTTTGTCAGCAGGGAGCGGCTGCACCTAATTAAGCAGAACGGGCTGCACGGCGCTCCGGACCTTGTAGTGGAGATTCTTTCTCCGTCCACCTCGGGCTATGACCGGACAGAGAAAAAACTGGTGTATGAGCGCAGCGGCGTAAACGAATACTGGATTATTGATCCTGATACACAAGCAGCGCAGGGATTTCAGCTTGTTAACGGCATGTTTGAAGCTTTTCCTCCCGCCCGGGGCATAATACGTTCCAGGCTGCTGAAAGCTGAATTTGCGTTTTCAGAATAAATCCGGAGGTCGTTTTACTTCTGCGTTGAATAAAGCCTTATGAATGGGATGATTACACTATTCTATGTAGGGATGGAAAGAATTGGGCGCTAGCCTCTTTCATGGGGTTTAACATTTAAATTTTCAAATTAATCTTCCTATATTTGCAGCCCGTTTGAAAACGGGATTTAAAAACTCAATAGGGAAAATGAACAATTTTGAAACTGTTTTAATTCTTACCCCGTTGTTATCAGAAGAAGCCACCAAGGAGCTGATCGGAAAATTCCGCAGCTACCTGACTGATAACGGAGCCGAAATTATCCACGAAGATAGTTGGGGTTTGAAGAAGCTGGCCTATCCGATCCAGAAAAAAACAACCGGTTATTATCATGTAACTGAGTTCACGGCTCCCGGCGAATTAATTAGTAAACTGGAAGTTGAGTACAAGCGTGAGGAACGTATTATGCGTTTTCTTACTATCCGGCTCGACAAGCATGGCGTTTCTTACAATGAGCGGAAGCGGGCAGGCTTAACCACCAGGAAATCAAGAGAACAAAAGGAAGGAGAGACAGCATAATGGCAGGTCAGGATCAGATTCAGTACGTAACGCCTCCTAAGGTTGTTGATAACCGTAAGAAATATTGCCGCTTCAAGAAGAACGGCATTAAATACATTGATTACAAGGACGCTAACTTTCTTACCAAGTTTGTAAATGAACAAGGTAAGGTATTGCCCCGCCGCATTACCGGTACTTCCCTGAAATACCAGCGGAAAGTGGCCCAGGCTATTAAACGCGCAAGGCATATCGCGATCCTTCCGTATGTAACCGATGGCTTGAAATAAGGAGGAAGCTGAAATGGAAATCATTCTGAAACAGGACGTTAAGAACCTGGGCGAAAAAGACGATATCGTAAACGTAAAGCCCGGTTATGGACGTAACTTTCTGCTACCCAAGGGGATGGCAGTTTTGGCGACCGAGTCGAACAAGAAGGTACTGGCCGAGAATATCCGGCAGGCCCAGTTCAAGCAGGACAAGGTAAAGAAGGACGCTGAGAAGATCGCCGAAGGCTTGAAGGACGTGAGCCTGAAAGTGGGCGCAAAAGCCGGCGAGAACGGCAAGATCTTTGGCGCTGTGAACGCGCTGCAAATTGCCGAGGCAATCAAAAAGCTGGGTTACGAGGTGGATCGCCGCAAGATCACCTTTGATTCAGACGTAAAATTCCTGGGGAATTACATAGCCAACGTCAACCTTCATAAAGACGTGAAGGTACAGGTGCCTTTTGAAGTTGCGGCTGAATAAACCGCTTCGTACACATTTTTTAAAGACGCTTTCCCTAAAAAGGAAGCGTCTTTTTTTTAACATGTTTATATTTGCCTGGAATGAGAAAACGTGTACTCCGTTTCATAGGGAAAGTTCTCCTCTGGTATGTGGTCATTACGGTTTCCTGGGTGATCATTTACCGGTTCGTGCCTCCCCCCGTTACTTTCCTGATGACCAAGCGCCTTTACGAGCAATTCCGGGATGACCGGCCGTTAAAGCTGAAGAAGGATTGGAAGTCGCTTAAACATATATCCGCCCATCTGCCAAGCGCCGCTATTGCGGCAGAGGACCAGCGGTTCCTGACGCATAACGGCTTTGACTGGAAAGCTATTCAGCGGGCTTACCGGCAAAATCAAAACGGAAAAAGGATCCGCGGCGGTAGCACCATCTCGCAACAGGTGGCTAAAAATGTGTTTCTCTGGCCCGGCCGGTCCTATGTGCGGAAAGGATTTGAAGCCTATTTTACGGTACTTATCGAATTATTCTGGGGTAAGAAACGCATCATGGAGGTGTACCTTAACGTGGCGGAAATGGGTATCGGCGTTTACGGCGCGGAAGCGGCTGCCTGGTATTATTTTGATAAGCCGGCATCGCAGCTTAGTCGTTACGAGGCAGCCCTGATCGCCGCCATCCTTCCTAATCCTACGGAGTACCCGGTCCGGAATCCGGGGCCTTACGTGAGCCGCCGGGCCCGGCAGATCATGCGGTATATGCAACCCACCGGGTTTTAAGTTTCTAGTTTCTAGTTTCTAGTTTCTAGTTTCTAGGTTTTAGTTTTTAGTTTTTAGTTTTTGCTTTTTAGAAGCGGCTTCGCAATGGTTTACTGAAAAAACTGTGCGTGCCAGCTTTGCACCAGCGGGATTTCCCAGTCTTCATCCAGGGCTTTTTTTGTGGCGGCAAGGTTATTGAAGACGATGGTGGATGCAGTAACCCTCCCTGACCGAAGCAGTTCTTCGAAAGCCGTATGGCCAACCGAAACAACTTTGCCGTTTTCTTTGTAAGCGATGTTTAAGCGGTCAAAGAGACGGACATTCAGGGCTTTTTCAACCTCCTGCATGAAGCGGTGCAAAGAGTCGATAGAACATCCGCTGGCGGCCGCATTATCCTCGTCAACCATAACAATGATAAAACGGTTATAGCGGATTTCCGTGTGTGCTGCCAGTGCATGCCCATGGGCTTTCCATTCATTAATGAAGCCCTGCAGCTTGGGAAAAGCCCATTTTATCTCATCAGGGCTAAGTTCCCTGTCCGCCTGAAAGATCCAGACCCTTGAAGTTTCCGAGAATTGATGCATGTGATAATAACCGCAAAAGTTGATTCTTGTTTTATAATCCGTTAGCCCTGGCGGTGAGTTCGGCCACGTCCAGTACTTCCGCTTGCTGCTCTTTGTCCAGCTGCTTCACGCCGTCCCGCAGCATGGTCATGCAAAACGGGCAGGCAGCGGCAATGACCTGCGCGCCGGTTGAAAGCGCTTCTTCCGTGCGTTCCACATTGATTTCCTTGCTTCCTTTTTCAGGTTCCTTAAATAATTGGGCGCCGCCGGCCCCGCAGCAAAGCCCGCCTGCGCGGCTTCGTTTCATTTCCACCAGGTCGGCATCCAGCGCTTCCAACACTTCCCGGGGAGCCTCATAAACCCCGTTCCCGCGACCCAGGTAACAGGGATCATGATACGTGATCTTTTTCCCCCGGAAACTTTCTCCGTTCGCCGCCTTCAGTTTTCCATCAGCAATCAGCTGGCGGATCAGCTGCGTATGATGGATCACTTCGTAATTCCCGCCAAGTTCCGGGTATTCGTTCTTTAGCGTATTAAAACAATGGGGGCAGGCGGTCACGATCTTTTTGACCTTGTACCCGTTGAGTATCGCTATATTGCTCAGCGCCATCGTTTGGAAAAGGAATTCGTTTCCGGCTCTTTTTGCCGGGTCGCCCGTACAGCTTTCCTCTGTACCCAGGACAGCGTATTTTATGCCTGTATGATCCAGTATTTTAGCAAGGCTCCGGGTGATCCGCTGCGCTCTTTCATCAAAGCTGCCGGCGCATCCGACCCAGAACAATAATTCCGGTTCTTCACCCGCGGCTGCTAATTCGGCTATTGTGTTCATCGTATCGGTATCAATATCAGGTTTCAGGTTGATTCGGTCCATTTTAAGCGGTCGGTGGGCGGAAATTGCCAGGGCGCAGCATTGTTCTCTATATTGTTGAACATCGTGTTCCAGCCCTGGGGCGATCTTGAATCCTCCAGCACAAGGCTTCGCTTTAGCTCTGTAATGATCTCCAGGGGATCTATCAGCACCGGACAGGCTTCCACGCAAGCATTGCAGGTGGTGCAGGCCCAAAGTTCTTCCGTACTGATGTAATCGCCCAGCAGGGATTTTCCATCGTTGTGATCCTTTCCGTGCCGGTCAATATTCTTCCCTACTTCTTCCAGCCGGTCCCGCGTATCCATCATGATCTTGCGCGGAGAAAGCAGCTTCCCGGTAATGTTTGCCGGGCAAACCGCCGTACAACGCCCGCATTCCGTACAGGAATAAGCGTTCATAAGATTCACCCGGCTAAGGTCCCGCACATCCTTTGCGCCGAATCGCTCCGGCGGCCCGGCTGAAGCAGGCGTAAAAGCAGGGTCCAGCAGGGCTTTTACTTCCTGCGTTACCGCTTCCATATTGGTGAAGCGCCCCCTGGGCTCCAGGTTGGCATACCAGGTATTGGGAAAGCTCAGGAAAATATGAAAATGCTTGGAATAGGGAATGTAATTTAAAAATGCAAGGATGCCGATTATGTGGAACCACCAGCAAAAACGTTCGACGAAGATCAGGCCTTCCGTTGTTCCGGGCAATAATAACATGAGCTGAGAAGAAACAGGGAAAGCCCCTGCGCGAACGTATGTCTCCGAACCCATCAGCTGCAAGACATAATCCGCCCCATTCATCGTTAGAAATGCCGACATCAGCAGGATTTCGGCGATGAGTATAAAATTAGCATCGCTCTTCGGCCATGCCGTCATCTCTACTCCGGAAAACCGGCGAAGCCTCAGTATATTCCTTCTTGCCAGGAAAACCACGCAGGCCAGGATGACACCCAATGCAAGATATTCAAAGGAGGCAATGAGTAGCGCATACAATCCCGGCGCCAGCGTACCGAATATCCGGTGCGTACCAAAAATGCCGTCGATAATTATCTCCAGCACTTCAATATTAATAATAATAAACCCCGCATAAATAAGTATGTGCATGATCCCTGCCACGGGCCGCCGGGTCATCTTACTCTGCCCGAGCGCCACCTTAGACATGACTTTCCAGCGCGTCGCTTTCCGGTCGCTGCGATTAACCGGCCGTCCCAGCCGGATATTTCTCCGGATCTTCCGCACATTCCGAACGAACCATCCTACGCCGGCAATGAGGAGCAAAATGAAAATCAGCTGGCCTGTCATTTGATAGCTTTTTGCTGATCCGGCGAGTCCCGGATCCGGTTATGAAGGTAGGAGTTATATTTTCATTTTCAAATTTCCAATTTTTGGAAATAACTTCTATATTTGCAGCCCTGCAAAGGGGTACCATAGCTCAGTTGGTAGAGCAAAGGACTGAAAATCCTTGTGTCGCTGGTTCGATTCCAGCTGGTACCACCCCCAAAAAGCTCTATATGACTCCATGTAGGGCTTTTTTTATTGATTTCGGTGGTGATTTCCTTCCAAAAAAAGCGCGAAACCTATGCATTGCCACAGGCGTGTTAAACAGCCTTTCTTGCTGAACACGTCGTGAAACCTTAAGAAATACTTAAAAATTTACCTGTTTTATTGGTTTTTGCGGCTATGGCAACAGTTTCTGCAGTGGCCCTGAAGTCCGGTCTTAAGAAAGATGGGACGCGTGGAGTAGTAACGGTGGTTCAAGCTGGCATGATTGTTCTATTGTGAAGAGGTACTTTGCTTTTTTAACTTTAATTTTTTTACCATGAGATGTATAAGCACACGGATTCATGCTATGCTGGATTACGTTGTCGGCATATTGCTCATTGCGGCTCCCTGGATTTTCAACTTTGCCACCGGAGGGCCGGCGCAGTCGATACCGGTCATTCTTGGCTTGGTTGCCCTTGTTATGTCCTTGTTTACCAATTACGAGGGAGGGCTGGTGAAGATGATACCAATGCCTGTTCATCTGACCATCGATTTGCTGTCCGGCATTTTCCTGGCTGCTTCTCCCTGGCTGTTCGGTTTCGCGGGAATGGTATTTCTGCCTCACCTGGTTGTCGGGATATTGGAGATCGCTGTTAGTCTCTGTACGATAAAGGCGCCCTTCGTCTCCCGGGTATAGGTAGGTTCCCTGCAAAGGATATTTCCACGGCGGGGATATTATTTACACAGTTGTTTCATTTTTCCCGCTCATCCGGGAAAACAAATAATTGAAAAATGAAGCGAACAAGTTCAGTTTTCCACTTTCTGCTGGCCGCCAGCATGCTAACATCCTGCGGAGGAAAAAATACTTCATCGAATACCCGGGCTCCGGGAGACGAGAAAACCACTGAAGATAAGGTGTTGAACACCGGCGCCGAATTGCTGCAGGACGAAACGCCGCTTCGGCAGTTCAGTGTTTACCTGGACGGGTTTCATTTTTATAACGGGAACATGGATGCACAGATGGAAGCCCACCACTATGTGCAGCAGCTGAACGAAGATGTTTACCAAGCCATTATTTTCGACGGGAACGGAAAGGACGCCAAGCTGATGGGCGTTGAATATATTATCACCGAAGAACTATTCAAAACACTTCCCGGGGAAGAGAAACTGCTTTGGCATTCTCATCATTTCGAAGTGAAGTCGGGCACCCTGATTGCCCCGGGTATTCCCGATGCTGCCGAACATGAATTAATGGAAAAGCTGGTATCTACGTACGGAAAGACCATTCACACCTGGCATACCGACCAGGAACGGACTCTGCCCGTAGGCTCGCCGATGATCATGATGGGCTTTACCGCAGACGGTCAGCTTCACCAGCAGCTTCTGGCGGAGAGGGACCGCCGTTTTGGCATTTCCACAGAAGAAGTGAAAGCAAAACGGGCCGACATCCCGATGCCGGAGGTTGACCCCGCAGCAAATGCCTGGGAAAAAGGGAAGGTCCGCCAGCTGACTGTTACGAATGAAGCGGATAGTGCGGCACAGAAACATGAGCGTGCGACTCAGGCAGGACCTTGATCATTATGGAAAAGGCAGAAGTGATCATTGCAGGTGCCGGTCTGGCCGGACTAACAGCAGGACTGGAACTGCAGGCCGCCGGTTACCGGGGAAAGCTGTTCATCGAAAATGGTAAGCTGAAAGGCGTGGTGGCAAACGGAGAGCGCATGTCTTCCGACCACGTGGTACTCGCCACGCCGTTGGGCGCAACCCAGCGGATAATCAGGCAATCGACAATTGACGAGCGTCTTTTTCAGAAATTACTGGCGCTGCCAACGATGCCGGAAATAAATCTGCAGCTGGAACTGAGTGAATCTGCCTGGCCGGTAGACCGGGTGGTGTCGCTACCGGACGGTATTTCATCCGGACGACTTTTATTCCTTGTCCCCGGGAAATGAAGAAGGAAAGCCTGGCACCATGACTCCCTTTCCAAACTTATTCCTTGCAGGCGATTACGTAAAGCAACCCTTTCTGGCTACCATGGAAGGGGCGATAATTTCAGGCAGAAATGCATCAAAAGCGGTCAGGAAAATAACCGAAAGGAAATCCACTTGAGCGATTGACCATTTCCTTCAGGTTAGTAATTGCAACACCAGACGCTTTGGAACAATTTTTTAGGGTTGTAACAGGTAGCATACGATAGGACTTAAAAATTATAATGATGTTAAGGCTGCTTAGTGAATATCCGGACGATGTAGTGGCCTATGAAGCCACAGGCCGTGTAAACCATGCTGAATATGAGCGAATTGTAATGCGCAGAGTAGACCAGGTGGCTGCCCGTTATGGAAAAATAAACTTCATCGTTGTCCTCAAAACAAAAATGGAGCGCTATAGCGCGGCTGCGCTCCTAGATTACCTGCTTATCAGCTTTCGTCATTTCAGTAAATGGAACAGAATGGCCATTGTATCCGATGAAGATTGGGTACGCAATGTATATAGCTGGCTTAGTCCGCTATTCCTGGGAGCGATAAGAAGCTATTGTCTTTCCGGGTTAGACGAAGCCAGGCAATGGATAATCGATGGCGGCAATGTGAATTACCTGCTGTCTGCCGAAAAACCGCTGCTGGCCTCGGTCAAGGCAACTTCGTTGATGACGTCGTTCAGTTATCTTTTGTCATACCTGTTAAGGGAAAACTTTAAGGAGCCCAGACTGCTGGGGTCGATGATTCACCGGCTTTCCCCGCTTAACAGTAAAAATGCTGCTATAACGGGCTGGTTATCCCACTATTCCATGGGCGCCGCCTGGACCCATCTTTACCACGTTTTACTAAAGCGAGGGTTTGTGCGGCCTTCGCTATTAACCGGTTTAGGCATTGGCGTTGCCAGCGGCGTTGTAGGAATTCTCATATGGAAAACCATCTTGCGGCTTCATCCTGATCCGCCTGCTGTAAAGTCCGCTTTTTACCGCCATCTTCTACCGGCCCACATCTTGTTCGCTTTGGCCGCTATACATTCCCTTAAAGATAATCAAGCATCGCCTGTTACTCGTGCAAGGAAGCACATGCCCTCCTTTATTTCCCATAAAACGTCGCCCGCTCCCCAAACGGGTCTGCTGCCTCTTCCGTCATAGCCATTCTCCGTAGCATACAACTGGCCGCCGGGAGAAAAAGCAAGCCCGAACGGATTTCGCAGCCCCCAGGCTACCAGCTCGATCTCACCTCCTTCCAGGGGAATCCTCATAATGGCTCCGGTACACGGAACACGGCCTTTAATAATCTGCCCGGCTGAAGTGGCTGTGCCGAAAGCAGCGTAGGCGCCGGTAGTCGCGGTATCATTGGGGCCATCGGTTAATACGTTGGCGGAAGCATAGTTTTCGCCGGTAAGCACGATATCGTCACAAGGAATATCGTGAAAGTCCGGTTTTCGCAGCAGCCACCCGTATTTGGCATTGTCCTCGCCGACAACTCCTGAATTGGTGGCCGTACCTTGTGCGAAATAAATGTATCTCTCCTTAATGACAGGCCCGTTGGTATGATGATCGCCCATTCCGGGTAAATCATCGACGAGCGTTTCCACTTCTCCCGTGAGTGACACTTTCAGTATTTTGCCACCTTCGCTACCGGTTCAATTTTATACCCGGGTGTAAGGCTGATATCCGCTGCATTGATGATCCTTGGCCGGGCAGCCTGGATTTGACCCCCGCCTTTTGACGCTCGCATCCGGTAACAGCCGCTTAAAACAGCAGAAAGGATAACAAAGGCAAGCATGAAAAAAATAACTTTTTTCAATGGAACGGCATTTAGCTTGAAAGGGTCAAAAGACATGCCAGATATGGTTCTGGTGTTGCCACCTGATCAGCCTGGCAAAATAGCACCTGAAGCGTGTCGGGCAGTGAATACGCGTGACGCCGCAATGGCTGAAAATAGCAACGGAGTATCAAATGTTTGGGCATGCGCCAATACATGTGCCACCTGGATTGTAAAAAACCGTTAGAACGGTGTTTCTGTAAGTTTTGGGTAGATTTTAAATGTGCCAGGACATGTGCCAAATTTCGTAGATGCTTTGTAGATGTTTACCTCAAGGCTTGTAGTCGCTGTCTATGCGGCTGAAAATTGTTCAGGCCTTTCCGGCCCTTTAAATTTGCTCCGAAGAAACGACGCGGTGAGCAGGATAACCTTTACAACAATGGTCAATGACTTGCAACAGCATAATATTCCCATTCAGAAAGTAAACAACCGAAATAAATGAAATCGTTCTTTCCCGAAATAGCACGCCCGAACCTCAGCGAGAAAGATCTCGAAATTTTTCATTCCTTAGACAAGGAAAACTATGGTCGGGAACTTGCCGGAAAAGTAGCAGAAAAATTAAAACGAGACCCCATAGAACTTAATGAGGACGGGTATTATGTGGGTTCAGGCGGGCTTCGCCTTTCACACCGTGATTATTGCGGCACCGGGTTGTATTTTTTTGAAGGAAAATTTACCCTTGGCGAGGTAAACGACGGAATGGGACCATATCCTGTTCTTATCACTTTTGAAAATCAGGAGGAATTTGTAGAATGGTTGGCCAGCCAAAGCGATCAAAGCATGTCTTTGTGCAGCCGGGACTCCTTTAATAACCAAACCGTCACCAGGATTCGGTTGGAATATTTTCTGGACGACAATTATGACCCGGTGTGGAATTCGTATTGCGCGTATGTAAAAAAACGAAGATGATACAAGTATTCAAACATACCACCCTCTTTTTGTTCCTGTTAACAGCGTCCCTTTCAATAAGAGCGCAGAATGTAGTTGACTCCTTTGACGATTGCTCCGAAAGGGCCTGTGGCTTCATAAACATATACGACAATGCCGAAAACATCCCCCCGCTATACTGTTCGGCAAGCGGTTTCTCCGAAGAGCTTGCTGCGGTAAATAAAGATGAAAAATGGGGCTATATTGACGCAAGCAATAACGTCGTCATTGATTTTCAATTTGATTATGCCAGAAGTTTCAAACAGGGCGGAGCCGTTGTGCGAAAAGGTAATTTCTATGGAGTAATCAATAAAGAGGGGAAATTTGTGATTCCACCTCATTATTATGATTTAATAACTCTTGAACTGGAAAGCAAGCAGTATTATATTTCGCGCGACAGCACTTTTTTCCAGGGAATTATTGATAGCGCCGGTAAAGAGATCCTTCCGCATCAATACACCTTTATCATTGCCTATGAAGGCAATCTAAGCAAACAGCGGTTTTACGAAAACATCCCGTTTTACACAGCTTTTCAGGCCATTGACACTAGCAAAGGCAGCTTTTACGAGCAGTTTAAAGAAGCCTCCTACCAGTTTTCCCCCGAAAAGGGCCGGCAGGATATTTACGATTTGCAATTCAATAAGCTGGCATCGCGGAACTCGAGCAACTACGAGGATGGGTTTCAGCATGACGAGCTGCGCAGGATAGATGGTTTTCTAAAAGAAAACAAGGGTTTGTCCATTGCCGAAAAGGTAAAGAAGGTAGACAGCCTGCTTACCTCGCCCGGCCCGGATAAGCAGGACACTACTGACCGTAGTACATCGCACCTGAAGTATGAGATGATGGACGATGATGAGATAAAAGCGCATTTGAATGACCTGGGTTATCGTTTGTTTACCAACGGGGAAGGGAAAACCGGATTGAAAAAGGGACGAAATACCATTATCCCTGCACAATACAAATTTATTAAACTATTGAACGGCATGATCACCGATCCGCAGGAAGAAGATACCCCTTACCTGGAGAAAAATTATGGTGGTGCCTACAGGTCCAAAGAAAAAGGCATTTTTGACATATTCCTTATTGCTGCAAGTGATGATAAGAAGCAGGGATACTTATACAGCTTAAGCGGGAAAAAGATCCTGCTTCTCGAAAAAGGCAAATCTATGCTCGGGAGAATCACCAAGCTTGGGTTTGAATGCTTCGTCTTTAAGGAAGATACATCCATTCAACATGGCCTGCTCAACTGGAAGGGCGAAAAGCTTCTTCCTCCGGTATATAAAAGCATCAAGGTATTAAGAACCGGGCATCTATTCGTAAGACAGGAAAAGAAAACGAAAGACGGGGTTCAGGAACACGTTGGCTTGTACACTAAAACCGGGGAGGTGGTGATTCCCCCGGGCGTATATTCAGAAATCAAGCCTTTTGACAAAGTAGACAATCTCTATTTAGCCATCCGGAGCAACCCCTATCCAACGGTGGAAGAAAAAAAAGCATCAAGGCATGACAACAAAGATTATGTCATCCTGAAGGTAGAAGGTAACGCATATACTGAAACCAACAAGTTTACGGCAAATATAGTTTCCACATGGTCATTGGATGAGGAAACAGGGATGTTGTATTACCGGCAAAATAAAAGACAACGTTAACCCTAAATCCCGAAGCCAAATCCCTTTACATCTTTATCTGCCTTTCTTTTTAGCCAGCATATCGATCGTTAATCACTGAATTAGGGCCGATTCTGAAATCCGTGTACCTGGCCTTACAAAATATTCATTTGCCCATGCTCATTTTGATTTCCGTAAAATCGCTTAGTTTCAGGCCATCTATAAATTCGTTGGAATAAATCAACTTTAATAAACTGGCATAACGTGGGGCGAATTCGATTCCACTCCCCTTAGCTTTAAACAACTCGTTAGTACGAGATGGCTCTTGAGCAATTGGCACCAAACCGTAATAGATTGCATCAACTATACTCCGCTGCCTTAATTCCTGGGCATGTTCAGTTGCGTTGAAAGAAAGTACTATTTTATTTTTAATGAGTTTTTGAAACATACAGCTTATTCCCGCAATTGCTTCGTTTTTGCCGTGTATCGGCGCTTTTTGATGATTCAGTTGACGGAATACAAGGACAATTCCGTGATCGGGTTCAATAGCGGGTGACTCAGTGAGTTTGAGATTTATATTGGGAGATATCTCATTAAGGGCCAAAATTGCATCCTCTATGATGAGTGAGTCTTTCTTTTGTGTATCTCCATATAAATATATATTTGTTTCTTTAGGGTGCTTTAACAAGACGCCGTTGGTAAAACATTTTTCTACGTCATCATAGGAAGTTTGCGGGTATTTTTCCAATACGTTTTGAATCTTTCGGTGTGAATTAACAACGTATAGCTCATCAGCAAAGTTCTTTTCAAATGACTCTCTCGTATAATTTGCAGGAATTGCCGGTTCGTAGAGTAATGACAGCACGTCAATGTCTAATGGCGTTAAAGATTTAGCGGGATTGTAATTCTGAAAAAAAAGGCTGCTCGGATAGTTATAACTATCGCCTATGACACCAAGCGATTGTACGATTTCCTCTAGCACGACCTTGTACCTGGTTGAAGAGGCCAGGTCCTTTTCAGCGAAATAAATGCCGACCTCATCCTCCTCTATAACACCGTCATAAACGGTTGATATCCCCATTCCAAAATGTCTATCGACATCATTATTACTTATGGAAACGCTGTCTAACTTTAAAAAGGCGTGAACTTCTTTTAAATCTCCAAAAAAAATCTTCATGGATGCGGATTCACCTGTATCAGCCAGAGATAACTTGATGGGAAGGTTGAAGTCATTTATCTCCGAGATCGCTCTTTTTACATATCCTATCTCCTCTTCAGTTGGATCGCCTGAAATTGCAACCGTAAGATCGGAATCCCGTTTTGTAACGATATCGAATTTTTCTTTGCTGTCGTCCTCATGGAAAACCGTTTCATAAAAGTAATTCAATGTTTCGATGCTATATTTATCTTTTAAATACAGCAAATTTTCAGAACTGATGGTCGATTCGTTCTTCTGAAGACAGCTTGGAAATATAGCTAAGAAATGAATCCCCAGAATCCAAAAAATAAGCCGATTTCTTTTATACGATATCATCATTGAGTTTAAATTAGAATAGTGGCAAGCAATGGCAAAAACGGGTTAAATGAAAGATTTTAGAGGCCAGGGCCAGTTTAAATTGCCAGTATCGCTGGATGAAAATACTCAATAATTTTTTATGGTTAGGAATATTAGGGGATGATTTCTCCCGCATAAGTCATCAAGGGTTATTCCTGAATCTGAAGGGACATTTTCTGGCCGCTAAAGTTTTAACCGATCATAGCGAAGCCACAATTTCCCGCGCGATCCGGTTGAATTCCTCAAGCGAAGTGTTGCTGGTTATTCTATTGATTTTTAGGCGAAGGATTTTTCCCGCTTTCCGGGCAATGATAAAATAGAAGTTTTTTCCGTCCGTATGGAAATAGGCTTCGTCCCCAAGATCCGCGAGTATCTTCACCCCGGAGTGGTTTTCATTTGCTCGTTTTATATCGGCATAAACTTCCTCGGCCGATGAAACCTTGGAGTAATCTTCCACCATCACATACAGTATTCCCCTTTTTCCTGCCCGTCGATCTTTGCCGGCGGCATAGGCAGCTTTGTAAACCGAAATGTCCTCTTCTACGGTAAGGCTGTGGTCTTTTAAATAGCCCGGTTCCCCCAATACGCGTTCGGCATTGGAAAGGGTCAGCAGGTTTTCAAGATCGGCGGAATCTCCCGGGGGTGTAGCTGAAAGGCGGTTTCCAGAGGCGGGATCGTCTTCCTTTGGATTCGCTGAACAGGAGGCGATCATCAGGGTAGTGGTGTAAAGTAGGCCGGTGGCCACACGGAGGAGTTGCGCTGTCCGGAAATGAACAATCCTGTCCGTTTCCGGACAGATATGACTTCGTATGCTTATTTCACCCCTTGCATACTGTTGCAAAATGTTTCGAAAAATTCCCGAAAACCGCCATGAGGATTTATTTTTTGTTTTAATTTGTTTTATTTTGTTTTGGTATTTCAAATCGAAAGTTTATCTTCGGTTTGAAAATTAACTTTTGAAAGCCTGAACCATTCCTGATATACCTCAAGAGTTAACGGTTTCTTAACCCCTTGCCAATGCTGGGGTTAATTGCCAACGCTTTTTTTGCGGTTTGAAAAATCAGGAAGTAAATGACGAGAAAACAAAAAACCATTAAACTTTAATTATTGAACACAAATTATTTACGAATGAAAAAAATCTTCGGCTTATCGGCGGGAGTATTTTGTTGCTTGCTTTGCCTTTCGGCATGTAAAAAAGAAGCAGAAACTCCCAAAAAAATACATGATCCCAACCAACCCGTCCAGTTAACGTCTTTCGCGCCTGCGGAAGGAGGAGCGCGTGACAAGATCCTTTTGAACGGGGGTAATTTCGGTAACGATATATCAAAGATCAAGGTGTATTTCAATCACGCCGAGGCATCGGTTATTTCGTCAAACGGTGATCGTATTTATGCCATCGTACCCCGGCTTCCGGGTGAGGATCCCCGCATTTCGGTAGTTATCGGGGAAGATTCGGTGGTGTATGACGAAGCGTTCACATACCATACCCAGGCACAGGTAAGTACTGTCACGGGAAACGGGGAAACAGCCTTTCAGGCAGGTACGCTTTCCGAGGCGCAGATATATGGCAAGTATCTGGAGCTGGATGCCGAGGGCAATATATTTATGTCCTGGCGGGATGGCGGTTCCTTTGGGGTAGCGCGGATCAATGAAGAGCAGAATATTGTTACGCCGCTGATCGTGGCAGAAACCTCTGCCGAGCGTATTTTATACGCTAACGGCCTGAGCGTGGATCGCGCCACCGGTATGGTAACCGCTGCTCACGAATCGGTAAAGGAAGTGCTTTTTACCTTCGACCCCCGCGAGGCCTGGTACCCCCGCCAAAAAAATATCAAATTCTCCGACGAAGATCTGAACTCCATCGTGACAGCCGACCGGTACAACAACTTTGTAAGTTTTTGTCCCTGGGACGGGCATCTTTATACCCGGTTCCGGGATGGAAGGGTTGCTAAAGTAGACCCCGAGACGATGGAAGGGGAGATTGTTCATATAGGCCCGGCGGACGGCGACGGTGCGGGGCCTTACGGATCGCAATACGGACAGGCGATCAACCCGAAAAAGCCCTGGCTGCTGTATTTTACCCTCCATTCCAATGCCCGCCCTACCACCTACCGGCAAGGCATTCTGGTCTTAGACCTCCGGTATCCGGAGGAGGGAGTAAAACGGCTCAATGCTCCCGGCGGCAGTGGTTTCCGCGATGGCCCGCTGGAGGATGCGATATTCAACTATCCGAAAGGGATTAAGTTTGACAACGACGGAAACATGTTCGTGGCGGATTATGGCAACCACTGCATTCGCATGGTATCCGCCGATAATATCGTCACTACCGTAGCCGGACAACCCGGTGTCGCGGGTTACCAGGATGGCGGTCCCGTTGAATCCCTGTTCAATCACCCATGGGGCGTGGCGGTTAATGAGCAAGGAGATATTTATATCGCCGACTGGAGCAATGCCCGCATCCGCAAATTAGTTATCGAATAAGAAAACCTGCAAAAAGATGAATAAAACTATACAGATCTTAGCCTTACTACTGTTACTGTATACCCCGCTGTTTTCCCAGCAGCAGGAAACGAAGCTGATCATTTCCGGTACTGTTTTAGATAACAGCAACCAACCGATTCCCGGGGCGAGCGTTTATGTTCAAGGCAAAGTAGGAGTGGGAACCTCTTCCGATGAGGAGGGAAAATTCAGCATCCAGGTGGTGTATGGCGATCGCCTGATCTTTAGCTTTGTGGGCTTTAGCAGCGAGGAATATGTAGCCATCGAAGATCAAAGCGACCTTACCATTACACTTGAAAGCCAGGAACTGGACGAGGTGATCGTAGTGGGGATGGGAAAACAGCGAAAAATCAGCTCTGTAGCCGCCGTTACTTCCGTTGACGTTAAAGACCTGCAATCTCCTGCTGCATCCATTTCCAACCTTTTAGGCGGACGGGCGGCAGGCGTCATTTCTATGCAAAGCAGCGGTGAGCCAGGGCAGAACATTGCCGATTTCTGGGTGCGCGGCATTGGCACATTCGGCGCCAACAGCAGCGCCCTGGTGCTGATCGACGGTTTGGAAGGCGACCTGAACACCATCGATCCGGCGGATATCGAGAGTTTCTCCATCCTGAAAGATGCTTCAGCTACCGCCGTTTACGGGGTGCGGGGCGCTAACGGCGTAGTATTGGTCACGACAAAAAGAGGGCTTGTGGATCAAATCCAGATCACGGCCCGTGCCAATACCACCCTTTCCCGGCTCAATCGCCTGCCTCAATACCTGCGCGCATATGATTATGCACGCCTGGCCAATGAAGCCAGTATTATCCGGGGAGACTCACCGCTCTATGATGAAACCGAAATGGGGATCATCCGGGATGGCCTGGATCCGGACATGTACCCGGATGTGAGCTGGCAGGACGAAATCCTGAACAAAAACTTCTGGCGCCAGAGTTACTATGTCAGCGGCCGCGGCGGGAGTGAAGTAGCACGCTATTTCCTGAGCCTGGGCGGCGACAGCGAAACGGCGGCCTATAAGGTAGATGAAAACAGCGTTTACAGTTCGAACGTGGGCTTCAACACGTATAACTACCGGATTAACCTGGATATCAACCTGACCCCTACGACGACGGTCTACCTGGGGTCGGATGGGTTTTTATCCAAGCTGGACCAGCCAGGCATAGCCAATACCGACTATATCTGGGGTGCGCAGTCGCGGCTCACGCCGCTGGCGATCCCCGGCCAGTATTCCAATGGCCTGTTACCGGGCCGGGGACTGGAGAACAATCCTCGCCATATGTCATGATCAATCGCACAGGCCAGGCCTCCAACCAGGTATTCAAAGGCAAATCAACGCTGGCCCTTAACCAGGATCTTTCCGGCGTGCTGGACGGGCTCAAATTCCGTGTGCAGGGCGCTTATGATATTCACAGCTTTTTTGCGGAACGCAGGTATATACAGCCTGCGCTCTACACCGCCCTGGGCAGGGATTATAACGGATCGCTTATTATGCAGGAAACGGTACAGGAGCAATCGGCTTCCTATAACAGGTCTACCCGGCAGTACCGTAAATACCACCTCGAATCCGTCATTAACTACGACCAGATATTCGGCGATGACCACCGCGTATCCGGACTAATTTACTATTACATTAGTGATGCGAAAGATACCGACGACGCTACAAGCAACCTGGAGGCCATTCCGCTGCGCTACCAGGGGGTATCCAGCCGGCTGACCTATGGTTTCCGGGATACCTACCTGCTGGATGTCAATTTCGGTTATACCGGGTCTGAAAATTTCCAGCCGGGCAGGCAGTACGGTTTTTTTCCATCAATCGCTGTGGGTTGGGTTCCTACCAGTTATGGTTTTATGAAAGAAGCCGCACCCTGGCTTAATTATTTGAAGATCCGTGCTTCCTACGGTACCGTGGGCAACGACCGGATTTCCGACATCCGCTTTCCTTACCTGACCAAGGTCAATGTAGGTTCGGGAGGTGTATGGGGTGTGGGAGACATCGAAACCATTAACGAAACCAGGATCGGGGCGGATAACCTTGCCTGGGAACGCGCCATCAAATCCAATATCGGGATAGAAGGGAAGCTATTTGACTACAAACTGGATTTTGTCATCGACTTTTTCCAGGATCAGCGTAACGGCATTTTCCAGCAAAGGGTCCAGGTACCGGAATACGTAGGTGTCGTCTCCAATCCTTTTGCCAATGTGGGCCGGATGAAAAGCACCGGGGCGGACGGAAACATCAGTTATACCACCGAGTTGTCGCCCGACATCGGGGTCACGGTACGTGGAAATTTCACCTATTCCAAAAATATTGTACAAAACTGGGAACAGGCCTACCTGGAGTACCCTTACCTGGAGTACAATGGTTTCCCATACGGTTCTATCCGCGGATACCAGGCCATCGGCTTGTTTAAAGACGAGGAAGACATCAAATACAGCCCTCAGCAAACCTTTGGAGAGGTGATGCCGGGTGACATCAAATACAAGGATGTAAACGGGGACGGTTTGATTGATGAATTGGATAAAGTACCGCTGACGCATAGCACTTATCCACTGCTGATGTACGGCCTGGGTGCGGAAGTCCGCTACAAAAACCTGACGCTTGGCGTACTGTTCAAGGGTACCGGAAGAACCTCCTTCTTCTACGTGGGGCAGCGCACTACGGTAAACGATGAAACACGCGTCAACGGTATGGGCTATATGCCTTTCTTCGAAGGCACCTCGGGCAACGTGCTTACCCTGGCGGCTGACCCGGCTAACCGGTGGATCCCGATGGATTATGCCCTGGCGCATGGCATTGACCCGGCGCTGGCAGAAAACCCCAATGCGCGCTTTCCGCGCCTGCAATATGGCAACAATGCCAATAACAGCCAGCTGTCTTCATTCTGGCAGGGAGACTCGCGCTACCTGCGTTTACAGGAGATCACCCTGAATTATCATGTGAATCCGCAATTCCTGCAAAAGATCGGTATTTCCTCGATGGACCTGCAGTTAATAGGCAATAACCTCTACGTTTGGGATAAGGTGAAGATCTTTGATCCGGAGCAGGCGCGTTGGAACGGGCGTAAATACCCGATACCAACCACCTATTCCTTCCAGGTATATCTCAATCTTTAAAACAGTATCAAAGACATGAAAACCTCAATTATAAAACGCATCGCTAAAGCGGCCCTTATTATCCAGCTGATAATCGTGGCCTCTTCCTGCAAAGACTACCTGAATATCGATGATTATTTTGACGATGAATTTAACATTGATTCGGCGTTCGCAAACGCCCGCTACATGGAGGCCTATATGTGGGGCGCTGCCGCGATGTTTCCTGACGAATCAAATACCATTCGCTACGGCTATACCCCGGGGCCCATGGCCACTGATGAGGGCTTTAACGGGCTTACCGGCGGCGGGTCGGCAAACGTTTATTACGGGATGGATTTCGCTACCGGGAATATAAGTCCGGATTTTTTCGGCGGCGGGTCATCAAACGAATATAATCTCAACCAATGGGGCAACTATTACAAGATCATCCGGAAATGCAACTCCATCCTGCAAAACCTCGACCGCCCCAAAGACCTTTCGAATACAGACCGGCTCCGGATCGAAGGATATACCCGCTTTATCCGTGCCTACGCCTATTACAACCTGCTCGTGGATTTTGGTCCGCCGATCCTGCTGGGCGATGAGGTCGTTAATACCAACGAACCCCTCGAATACTATGACCGGCCCAGAGCCACTTACGACGAAGCCATGGAATATACCTGCGGGGAATTTGAAAAAGCGGCCCTGTTACTTCCCAATGAAGTTTCCATCCTGGATTTTGGACGCCCTACCCGGGGAGCCGCATTGGCGCTGGTGGCGCGGCTGCGCCTGATCCACGCCAGTCCCCTCTTCAATGGCGGTCCGGTGGCCAGTAGTTATTTTGGTAACTGGACGCGCTCAACCGATGGTGTACACTACGTATCCCAGCAATACGATGAGCGTCGCTGGGCGGTGGCCGCCGCGGCAGCAAAGCGGGTAATAGACCTCGGAAAATACCGGCTTTATACGGTACCAGCCGATGATAAGACGCCTGCCCTGCCCGAAGGTGTCACGTCAGATCCTGATTTTTACAATACCTTTCCGAATGGCGCCGCCGGCATTGACGCGTTTAAATCATATTCAGATATTTTTACCGGTGAAGCCGTTGCTGCGATTAACCCTGAGCTGATCTGGGGCAGAAACACCGGTTACATCAATGAATACATCAGCAAAGGCTCGTTCCCGCCTTCACTCGGTGGCTGGGGGCGCTTTTGTGTGACTCAAAAAGTAGTTGATGCTTACCTGATGGACGATGGCCGCACCATAGAGGAGGCTGCGGGCGATGGGTATTATTCGGAAACCGGCTTTACTACGGAACCACGGTTTTTTTCCGGGTATCCGCTCAATTCCGGGGTGTATAATATGTATGCTAACCGGGAAATGCGGTTTTACGCATCTGTCGGCTTCAATGAAGCCGTTTGGCAAGCACTGTCCAGCACGGAGACGAATAACTACACCGCCATGTATTATTACCAGGGCGCCGATGGCCGCGGCGGAGTAAGCGCCGCGTCCCCGAATTACCCGATCACCGGATACGTTATCAAAAAATTCAACCATCCCATGGACGCATGGCTGGGTACGGGTGCGCGGCATATCCGCAAAGCTTATCCCATTATTCGCTATGCGGAGATCCTGCTGTCGTACGCGGAGGCTCTCAATAAGCTGGAGAGCAGCCACACGGTAGAATTAGGCGGACAGCAATACACGGTATCCCGCGACGCGGAGGAAATTAAAAGGGCCTTCAACATGGTCCGCTACCGGGCCGGGCTGCCCGGGCTGACAAACGGCCAGATCGGCAGTGTGGATGAAGTCCAAAAGCAAATCGAACGCGAACGCATGGTCGAATTTCTGTGGGAAAACAGGCGCTTCTATGATGTGCGCCGCTGGGGCATCTATGAGCAAACAGAGCGGGAGCCCATACGCGGCATGAACCCGGACGGCGCCACAAAGGAAACCTATTATCAACGGGTCATTCCGGGCACCTCATCATTCCTCACCCGGGAAGTAAACAAAAAGCTGGTGTGGGTACCCATACCGCGCGCCGAAATGAGAAGATTGCCCTCACTCGATCAAAATCCGGGCTATTAGGCTAACCGATAAAAAACAAACAGATGAAACGGATTTATATAGCAATTACCATCCTTTCTCTTACCACGATATCAGTTTCGTGTGAAGACCAGGAGTTGTTCGAAAAGGAAATGTACAAAAATGTGGTCGCCCTCATCAGTAGTGAATACTACAACACTTTCGAAGAGGAAATTCCCCTTACCGGAGAGGACGTTACCGGCTATATCGCTGTGTCCGCCGGCGGGACTCATGCGACCAATGAGGATATCGTCATTGAACTAACAGAGGATCCCGCACAGTTCGACCTATACAACAGGTCGCTATTCGATGCGGATTCCAGCCTGTACGCCCGGTTGTTGCCCGGGAAACATTATGAAATCCCCGACTATACGGTTACCATTCCCGCGGGGGAACGCACAGGAAAAACAATGGTCAGTATCAATCCGGAGGGGTTATCCCCTGATACCACCTATTTCATTGCATTAAAGATGGAAAGCAATCCGGCCTATGAAATCAATGCGGATAAGAATACCATCCTCTACCAGGTGCTTCTCAAAAACGATTACGCGTCGCAAGCCGACGATGGTCTGTATGCCATGCGCGGGCTCCTCGATAGCGCGGTTACCGCGGGTAATAAAAAAATGTTTCCCCTGAGCCGCAATAAAGTACGGGTCATTGCCGGCAACGAGTCATACGAGCCTGATGTCGATAAGATCAATGAAACGGCCATTGTACTGGAGGTCACCGGCGACAACCGCGTACTGATTTCACCATATAAGAATATTAAAGTGACTCAAATAAATGACGATCCGGATTATCCGAATACCTTCACCAAAGAAGAATCTTTTGGCCGGACCTACAACGTTTTCCTGCTGTCTTACGAATACACCATTGGTGACGACGAAGAAACACATCTCATGCAGGAAGAACTCCGCATGGAAGTCAGGTAATTACCGGTAACTTGTCTAAAGGGCGTTTCCCTGGACGGGCCATTGCTTCGCTCAGCTTCTGAAGTGAACCTGGCTCCCCAGGGTTTCACCCGGATGTATAAGGTCTTCTGCCTATATGCAATAGCATATACATTTGCTGATTTTTTATAAATTGCATATAATGCGCTATATTTTTTACGGGCAATAACTACATGCAAAGAAGTTTTTTATTCTTTATGCTGATAGGGCTGTCCGCTCAGCCGGCGGCAGGGCAGGCCCTTAAGAGACCCCATATTATTTTTATCATTGCTGATGATGTCAGCTGGAACGATATCGGGTGTTATGGCAACCCGTTTGTCAGGACACCTCATATAGATAAAATTGCGAAAGAAGGTATTCGCTTTGAAAATGCCTTTTTAACCATCAGTTCCTGCAGCCCGAGCCGGAACAGCATACTCAGCGGCAGGTATCCGCACAACACAGGCGCAGCGGAATTACATACGCCACTGCCGGAGGATCAGGTGCCTTTTCCGTTGCTTTTAAAAGAATCCGGTTATTATACGGTGCAGGCAGGGAAGTCTCATTTTGGCGCCCCCGCCTTACGCGCTTTCGACAAAGCTTATGAACTGAAAGAAGCTGGAACCGGCGGCGAGGAAAGATGGGTGAGGTGCTTACGGGAGAGGCCGAGGGACAAACCTGTCTTTGCATGGTTTGCCTCCACCGACGCACACCGGAAATGGCAGGCCGACGATTTCGATACGCCGCATGACCCTGATAAAGTAATCGTGCCGCCGTACCTGGCCGATACCCGTTCAACCCGGGAGGATATTGCATCTTATTACAATGAGATTTCGCGGCTGGACCATTACGTAGGCGAAGTAGTGAAAGAACTCAGGGCGCAGGGTATTGAAAAGAACACCCTGATCCTCATCATGGCCGATAACGGGCGTCCCTTTCCGCGTGACAAAACCAGGTTGTACGATAGCGGCATAAAAACACCTTTCATTATAAAATGGACAGAAGGAATAAATAACCCGGGAAGTGTAAGCGAAAGCATGATCAGCGCGGTGGACATTGCGCCTACGCTTCTGGAAATAGCAAGCGTGGAATCTATTCGGGCAATCCAGGGCAAGAGCTTCAGGAAACTCCTCAGCAACCCTTCGCTTCCTTTCCGGGAACATGTATTCGCGGAACACAACTGGCACGATTACGAAGCTTATGAAAGAATGGTCAGGACACGCGAATTTCTCTATATTTTCAATGCTCGCCCATCCCTGAGCAACCAGGGTCCCGCGGATTCAAATACCAGTCCCTCATTTGACGACCTGAAGAAATTACGCGATGAGGGCAGGCTAACAGCCGCCCAGAATGACATCTTTATGGCTCCCAGACCTTATGAGGAGCTGTATGATAACGCAAAGGATCCCATGCAGCTGGTAAATCTTGCCTCCGTACCGGAATACCGGGAAGCTCTGGAACAGCTCCGGGCTGTATTGCATCAATGGCAAAAAGAGACAAAAGACAATATCCCCGCAAACCTTACCACCGACTGGTTTGACCGTGAAACCGGCGAACGCCTCCGGGGCGAAAAGGTCCGCGGCGAAATGCCCGGATCAGCCACAGGAGCAACCGAAGTCATTTTAAAACCATAACCTCCGGAGGTATACCTCTGCAAGGTCAGGCTTCCTGCGTCATTAAATAAACCAGCTGGGGAAAATTGTAAATGCTGTTTTTCTGCAGCATGCGTTTGCGGTGGGTTTTTACCGTTTCAACGCTAATGTGAAGCTTTTGGGCGATTTGTTTGGAAGCCAGGCCGTCAGCCACCAGCTGGGCAATTTCTCTTTCCCTTTCGGTAAGCACCAGCTTGCTGCCCCTGTCTATATTCTCTTTTTTAAATACTTTATGAAAGGCCATTTGTACCGCTACCAATAATTGGGTGTCGCTGTAAGGTTTTACCACATACATGACCGGTTCGGCTTCAAACGCTTCTTTGAGTGTTTTTGTGTCCGAGTAGGCAGTCAGAAAAATAATTTCACAACCGAATAGTTCCTTCAGCTGCCTTGCCAACGATATTCCTTTAATCTCTCCTTTGATATTGATATCACAAATAACAACCTGGGGAGTATCTTCTGCCAGCGCGCAGATATCCAGCGCTTTCGCGGCGTCCTTGGCGGTACCGGCTATTTTATATCCTTCCTGGGCCAGCAACTCGGCAATGCTTTCAGCGGTGATCAGCTCATCTTCGACAATAAGGACACAGGCATTTTTTTTCATCGTATCAGGCGCGTATTTCAATAGTAAAGGCGGTTCCTGCATCTTGCCGGATGGTCATTGCCCCGTTTATTTGTTCAACCAGTATCCGAAGCAGCTTCATGCCAAAGGAATCTGAATCTTTCAGTTTTTCCGGATCACCCAGCCCTTTTCCATTATCGGCAACGGTTAACTCAAGCAGCTTTTCCTGTCGTTCCTGTAAGCTTACTACTATACGGGGTTCGGTAGTTTCCTGAAAAGCATGTTTAAAGGAATTGGTTACCAGCTCATTTACTATTAAGCCGATGGGTATGGCCATGTCAATACCCATTGAATGGTTATTCAACCGGATATCTGTATGAATGCAGGCGGCATCATAGCCGAAGCTATTCGCCAGCGAAGAAGAAAGGTTGCTAAGGTATTCCTCTATGTTTACCGTAGCCAGGGCGTTATCCATATAAAGTTTTTGATGGATCATCGCTATGGCGTCCACCCTGGTTTTTCCTTCTTCCAGCGCCATTCTCGCATTATTGTCCTGCAGGCGGTTGGACTGCAGCGACAATAAGCCGGATACTATTTGCAGGTTGTTTTTCACCCGGTGATGCAGTTCCCTGATGAGCGATTCGATGTATTCGTTCTTTTCTGTTGTAATGCGGTTAACTTCTTCCAGTTTTTGCTTTTGCCTCAGTACCATTTCCTGTTCCCAGTCATAACTGCGGCGAAACAGGACAATAACAACCATGGTGAAGAGGGGGCAATAAATTAATAAGGTAATATGATCAGTCATCCGCTCCTCAAAAGAGGAGTAGGGCACCACCATTTCCGGAAAATAGTATTCCAGCAATAAAAGAGCAAGGATGGCGCCTGCCAGCAGTCCGTAAATTAACAGCTGGTGTTTTCGCGAAGCAATCAGTAAAAAGATGTTTAAAAGCACGAACAAAAAGTACAAAACAGGACTTGATGAGCCGCCGTTATAAAAATACGATCCTCCAAGAACGAAGATAGTGGCCGTTATAAAGACAAAAATGGTAGTCGCCGTAAACCATTTACGTACCCGTGACAGATAAAAAAGTGAGGCAGATACCACCGAGCCGGATATGGCCAGCCAAACGGTAACTATATGCAAACCTATCAGATAATTAAGAATGGCGGCTTGCATACCAAATACCATAATAATGAAACTGGTGAGGTTGAACACCCGGTGTTCAAAACTGTATGATAGACTATCTCCGGCCAGATAATGATAAATCTTCTTCAGCATAGGCAAGAAGTAAAGATCCGCACGGCAAATGCTCAGGAAAAGCATCCCGGCACACTAGCTGGTATGCTTTCAGGAAAGAATTCAATGAGGATTGACGTATAGGTCTCTTCGTATATTAAAATAATCTTATTGTTTGGATAAAGGTACTGATCGGTTCCTGTTTTTGAAAGAAATTTTTTTCGGGCGTCGCATTTGACCCGAAGATTGCCGTCTTTGCACCCTTCGCATAAAAAAGAATCCTGCCATTTTTGTACATAATCAACACTCAAAACAATGAACAACAAGGAAACAGTAAAAAAGGTCGTGGACGCTTTTTTGGCCGCAGACCTGGAAACGGCTTTGTCATATATGACAGAAGATGTAAAAATGGGGTGGCCGGGTTTTTTTAACCTGGCGCCGGGAAAAGATGCCATCAGGGAATTCTTTAAATCAGTTCCTGAAATGACTTCCAGCGGAATTGAGGACATTATTGAAGAAGGGAATAAAGTTGCAGCTACCGGTTCGGTGACCAGCAAAGAAAAGGACGGCAGTCTTAAAAACAGTTATTTCTGCGATGTGTATGAGCTTGAAAACGGCAAGGTAAGAGAAATAAAGAGCTATATGGTTTTTGAGCAGCCAAAAGAAAAATAGGTTCCCGGAATACAGGCGCGGCAGGCGCCACCGGCAAACTGGCATGATTCTGTACTGTTTTCGGATATGCCTGCCAACCCAAAAATTGGATACCATGTTTCCCACGAGCAGTTCCGGCCCGGTGAATTGCTTGATTATGCCTTATTTGCCGCAAGGGCCGGATTTCACACGGCCCTTTCTTCTGATCATTTCTGCCCCTGGAGCAGGAAGCAGGGCCAGTCAGGCTTCGCCTGGACCTGGCTCGGTGCGGCTTTCCAGGCCACCTCATTGAATTTCGGTATCGTTAATGCGCCCGGTCAGCGTTACCACCCGGCTATTATCGCACAGGCGGCGGCCACGTTATGCGAGATGTATCCCGGAAGGTTTTGGCTCGGACAGGGGAGCGGGCAGGCGCTGAACGAATCAATTACGGGCGAAAAATGGCCGGGCAAGGCCATCCGTAACGACCGGCTGAAGGAATGCGTGGACATTATCAGGGCTTTGTGGGCCGGTGAAACCGTCACCTGGGACGGTCTCGTAAAAGTGGAAGAAGCCAGGCTATACACGCTTCCCGAAAAAATCCCCCCGGTTATCGGCGCCGCCATTACCCCGGAAACGGCGCGCTGGATGGGGGGCTGGGCTGACGGGCTGATTACTATCTCTCAGCCAATGGATCAGCTGGAAAAGGTAGTAGAGGCTTTCCAGGAAGGCGGAGGAGCCGGAAAACCGATGTTTTTAAAAGTACAGCTTTCCTATGACAGCAATGATGAAAAGGCGCGATATGGGGCGTTTTCGCAATGGAAGTCCAATATTTTCAACAGTAGCATGCTAAGCGAGCTGCGGTTTCCCTGGCAATTCGAACAGGCGGCAAAATTTATAAAGCCTGCGGACCTGGACCGTTATGTCCACATTTCCGCTGAACCGGGAGTGCATGCGGAATGGATTGAGCGTTACGCGCAGCTGGGCTTTGAACTCATTATTCTTCATAATGTAAATACCGAACAGGAGCAATTCATTGAAGTGTTCGGAGATAAGGTTTTACCCATTTTTAAACCGTAACAGTATGGCCAGCAACTGGTATAAGAATGCGATCATCTATTCCCTGGACGTTAAAACTTTTATGGATTCCAATGGCGATGGAGAAGGCGACTTCAGAGGGCTTGAACACAGGCTGGACTACCTGGCCGGTCTGGGGATCACCTGCATCTGGCTGCAGCCCTTTTATCCTTCTCCTCAAAAAGATAACGGATATGATATCTCTGATTACTATAGCGTGGACCCCGACCTTGGAAACCTCGGGAGCTTCGTTGAATTCGTGGATAAGGCGGGGGACAGAGGCATCCGGGTACTGGTTGACCTGGTGGTAAACCATACGTCCAACCAGCATCCCTGGTTTCTTCGGGCCCGCGAAGACAAAAATTGCAAATACAGGAACTATTATATATGGCTGGAAAACGAGCCGCGCCAATCCAGCCCGGATACTGTTTTCGGCAAAGAGCAGGGAGGTAACTGGGAATATGATGAGATGGCCCAGGCCTGGTATTACCATACTTTTTACCGTCACCAGCCGGATCTTAATATGACCAACCCCGACGTGCAGGAAGAGATCAGGTGGATCATGCGTTTCTGGCTCAAGTTAGGCGTTGCCGGCTTCCGGATGGACGCTGTTCCACATATGCTGCGGGAAAAAGGGAAAGAAAAATTCGGGCATGACCCGCATAATCTTCTCCGGGAATGGCGGAATTTCGTGGAAGAACAAAGGAAAGACGCCCTCTTGCTGGCCGAAGTAGATACCGAGCCGGAACATTACCGCGATTTTTTCGGAGAGGCAGACCAGATGCATATGCTGTTTAACTTTTACCTGGATAATTTCCTTTTCCTGGCATTTGCACGGGAGGAGGCGGGGCCGGTGATCAAAGCATTGAAGAAACTACCCCGTCCGGGAGGCTGGGAACAGTTTGCCACGTTCCTTCGGAATCATGATGAACTGGACCTGGAACGTTTGAAGAAAAAAGAAAGGGAGGAGGTTTACGCGGCCTTCGCCCCGGAAGAAAACATGCGGATCTATAACAGGGGGATAAGACGCCGGCTGCCGCCCATGTTTAAAAACGACAGGCAGCGCCTGGAGCTTGCCTACAGCTTATTGTTTTCATTGCCGGGTACGCCTGTTTTCCGTTACGGCGATGAGATTGGTATGGGGGATGATCTTAGTCTCAAGGAACGAAATAGCGTACGTACAGTTATGCAATGGTCTGAGGAAGAAAACGGCGGGTTTTCCAGGGCAAGCCCGGAGCAGCTGGTGATGCCCGTTATCCGCGAAGGTGAGTATGGCTACCAGGTCTTAAATGTACACCGCCAGATGCGCGAAACGAATTCCTTCCTGGACTGGATAAAGCGGGCTATTAGCGTGCGTAAAGAATGCATTGAATTCGGAAGGGGCGAATATGAGATAATCCCTTCCGGCGATCCCGCGGTAATGATTCATTGCTGCAGATGGAAAGAAGGGTTTTCGCTGGCCGTTCACAATTTCTCTTCCCGGGAATGCGATATTGTGCTTGAAGGAAAATCGCTGGCAGACAAAGAAATAATTCACCTGATCGATGTTTTCGGGGATAAGGTGTACGAAGCCTTTGACCCGGGGTCCAGAAGGATCCACCTCAATAAATATGGATACCGTTGGTTCCGTTACAGCTCATTCTTATCCTAAATTATTCTTAAATGAAGCGTACGAAAACAAATCACTTATGGTGGCATAAAGGGATCATTTACCAGGTTTACCCAAGGTCGTTCATGGACACGGATAATGACGGGATCGGCGATCTGCAGGGCGTCCTTCGCAAGCTGGATTATCTGCAGGAGCTGGGTATCAGGGCGGTATGGTTATCCCCGGTGTACCCTTCGCCGATGGCAGATTTCGGCTACGATATTTCCGATTATAAAGACATTCATCCGCTGTTCGGCACCATGAAAGATTTCGACCAGCTCCTGGAACAGATTCACGCGAAAGATATGAAGCTGATCATGGACCTGGTGCCTAACCATACTTCCGAAGAACACCCCTGGTTTACAGAGTCCCGGTCCTCGCGGGATAATTCGAAAAGGGATTGGTACCTTTGGTACGACCCGGCTCCCGGGGAGGGCCTCCTAACAACTGGCTGAGTGCTTTCGGCGGTTCCGGCTGGGAATGGGATGAGTCCACAGGACAATACTATTTTCATTCCTATCTGAAGGAACAGCCAGACCTGAACTGGAGGAACCCGCAAGTTCAGAAGGAAATGCACGATACGATGCGTTTCTGGCTGGACAAAGGAGTGGACGGGTTCCGCGTAGATGTTATGTGGCATATGATCAAGGATAAGCGCCTCAGGAACAACCCGCCTAACCCCGCTTTTACCAAGGGAATGTCGCCCTATATGCGTTTCCTGCCTACCTATTCGGTGGACCAGCCTGAAGTGCATGATATTGTTGCCGGCATGCGCAAGGTAACCAATGAGTACCAGGAACGCGTACTCATCGGAGAGATATACCTGCCGGTAAAATCGCTCGTCACGTATTACGGCGATAATAATGAAGAGGCGCATTTGCCCTTTAATTTTCAGCTGATCACGCTTCCCTGGGATGCGAGGGAAATTGCGGCCGCTATTGACCAGTACGAAGGCGCGCTGCCGGAAGGCGCCTGGCCCAACTGGGTACTTGGAAATCATGATAAACACCGGATCGCTACCCGCGTGGGCGCTAAGCAGGCAAAAATAGCTGCAATGCTGCTGCTGACCCTGCGCGGCACCCCAACCATGTATTATGGAGATGAGCTGGGCATGAAAAACGTCTTTATTCCCCGGAAGAAGATCCAGGACCCGCATGAAAAGAATATTCCCGGCCTGGGACTGGGACGGGATCCTGAAAGAACCCCAATGCAATGGAATGCGGAAGACCATGCCGGCTTTACCAATGGTACACCCTGGCTGCCCCTGGGAAGGAATTACCAAAAAGTTAATGTAAGCGTTCAGTTGGAAGACGAAGATTCCATGCTTCGCTTTTATAAAAGGCTTATCAAACTCCGGAATACAACACCCGCTTTAAACGCAGGTAATTTCCGGCCCCTGGAAGCAGAGGGAAACATACTTGCCTATATCCGGCGGCAAGGAAAACAAAAGTGGCTGGTTGCCCTTAACCTGGGTTCCAGGCGGCAATCCCTGGAGATAAACGATATAGAAGTTAACGGGAAAGTAGCGCTAGGCACACACCCGGATAAAGAAGGTGCGGAAGTATCGAATAAGATCACTCTAAGAGGGAATGAAGGCATCCTGGTTAATTGCCAGGATCATTAGGTGTGAATACCGCCCGCAGGCAGCGCATCACCCTTTTATGATCCCGGGGTTTGCCCTGCCGAAGCCTGATCCTTGATAGCGGGTATTTCACCTGATTCCAGGTACTGCTTGAAATTGCGGATATCTTCCCTGATCAGATCCTCCAAAACTGGGTTCAGAAGCCTGGCCACACCCTCACCCAGGTTCCCGGCCGGCGGGCGATAGCTGATGCGTACCTCTACTTCCGTTCCGCGCTCGCCGGGAGCATCTGTGAAGGTCACCTCTCCGGCGTTTTCAATCGTTGAGCCGGGCAGGGAGCGCCAGGCGATCAGAGAGCCTTCTTCATCCCGGATTATCTCTGCGTCCCAGCTGATACTGCCGGGGGCGCCGGGGAATTTTGCCGTCCAACGCGAATGCCTTTCATCGGTTGCTTCCACCTTTTCCAGGTGAGTCATAAAGCGGGGGAGATTTTCAAGTTTTCGCCAGAAAGTATAGACAGCTTCCCTCGGCCTGTTCACAGTAAGAAAGCTGTTGATCTCAATAAGCGCAGCGCGTTTTCCGTGCAGGTTAGTGCCCTGTCCGCCCCTTATCCCCATGCTGGACGAGAGTGGACAGTTCCCGGAGGCTCCGCGATAGAGCAGGTAGCCGCCGGCCCCCAAAATGGCCGCATACTTAAAAAAACCTTTGCTTCGGAGAGCGCTGCATAAAAGGCCCATCCCCATTCCTATAGAGGCCATTCGCTCCAGCTTTCCCACGTTAATTACATTGGTTCCGCCAACCGGCGGATTCGCTTGAAAGGTATTTTCCATGATCATTGTTTTCCTTTCTCTTATTCCAAAACCTTGCTGCTTTTGCTTTTAAGCGGCTGGGCGGGCGGAAAGGGTTCGCGCAGGTTGTGGCGGGGTATTTACGCAGGTTTTGACGGGATATTTATGAAACAGTTGTGTAGAAAATGTCTCAGCGAAAAGCAGGTCCGGCGGCGCAAGGAGGGGGCACCATTTTTGTCGTTTTTGATGAGGTTATCAGAAGCTATCACTAAAACCGTAGCTAATGGCAAAGAAACCATCTTCAGCAGGGGCTGGAAAAAACAAAGAAGGACAAGACAAAGAAGCGGAAAAGGATCTTTCCGTGTCCTATAACGAATTCAAGGAATACGAAGGCCGGCTTTATACGGGGATGAAGATTGGCCGGGGACATAAATGGCATTATGACCAGGGAGTATGGAAAGAAACCAAATTAACCCCGGACATGTGGAAAATGTCCTTTGGTGTAACCAAACGGCGGGCAGGCAAAGCCCCTAAAGGCTCGGGTGTACCCGTTGGGACCGAATACCATTGGTATATCCTCGCGCACCAGCATGTACGGAAGCTGGATGCGAACAGCTATACCACTGCTATGACAGGGCTTAAATACAAGCTGGCCCATAAACGGGCGGATAAGGATAAATGGAGCGTAAGTGAAAAAGGACAGCGAAACCGGTTGATCCGCTTGCTGCGTAAATTAATAGAACAGCTTGAAATGGAACCGGAAGAGTTGGAAAAGGAGAAGGCAGCGGTAAAGGAAAAGGCTAAAAAAACAAGCGCCAAACCGAAAAAGAAAAGGGAACCGGCCGAAGTTTTTTAAAACCACCGAAACAGGAATTGTAAACTTAAAGTATAACCATTATGTCGTCGAAAGGATCAACCATCACTACTGACCATACCACTATCAGGGAATGGGCCGAAAAAAGAGGCGGAAAACCAGCGCATGTGAAAAGCACGGGCCAGGATGACGCTCCCGGCCTTTTAAGGATCGATTTTCCTGATGGAAAAGAGGAGGCGCTGGAACAGATCTCCTGGGAGGAATTTTTCGAAAAGTTCGAGGAGAAAAACCTTGCCTTTCTTTATCAGGAAGAAGGGGCCGGAGGAGGGGAAAGCCGATTTAATAAATTGATAGACCGGGATTCAGCGGACGAATAAAGCAATTTCCGCGGCTAATTTACAACGCGCTATTGCCCGCTATTGCCCGAATCATGGTGTTGCAGCGTTACTTCTGGAATGCATCGCTCATTACTGCCCCGGTTTCTTGTGTTCCCGGAATTCCGGCCCCCGGGTGTCTACGCGTTCCAGGCCCGTTACGGCGGGTCCTGTCAGGACGTCACCCTGCGGGCTGAAACGGGAACCGTGGCAGGGGCAATCCCAGCTGGTTTCTGCCGGGTTCCACTGAACAAAACATTTGGCATGCGGGCAAACCGGGCTCAGAGCCATGATTTCACCCGCGGCATTTTTGTACATCGCCAGCTTTTTGTCCTGGTAGTTGACGATCGTAGCTTCTCCGCGGTCCAGTTCCGCCAGGTTTTGCAGCTCTCCCGTAACGATCCTGTCCGTGATAAAGTGTTTTATTACCTGCGCGTTTTCCTTCAGGAAATTTTTAAAGCCGGCCACCGGCTTTACCCGCCCCGGCCGGAACAGTTCTTCATAGGGGCTGCTTCCTTGTATAATAAGATCTGAAATGATTTTTCCTGACAGGCTGCCGAAAGTGATGCCGTTTCCGCCAAAGCCGGTGGCGACGTAGACAGGCCCGGTTCTGCCGGGCAGGCGCCCGATATAGGGAAGCCCGTCAGCGGGAACATAATATTGCGCCGACCATTTGAAATCAACCGAACGTATTCCGAAATGAGTTCTCGCATAATTTTCGAGGCGGAGAAAGGACTGACCGGGATCAGCACCTTCACCCGTTTTATGATCCTCCCCGCCAAGGATCAGGTAATTTTTTCCGTCTGTTTGCTGCGTTCTTAAGTAATGATAAGGGGATTGGAGATCGTATACAAGGCTTTCAGGGTACTGATCTTCCTCCTGCAGCTGCATTCCCAGCACATAACTCCTGTAAGGCGCGCAGTAAAAATGAAGCAGGTTTACACCCGGAGGAATGTGAGTTGCATAAACTACTTCCCTGGCCCGCAATGGGGCTTTTTCCGTTAACAGCAGGTAAGGACTGTCATCTCCTTCGATATCAGTAACCCGCTGTTCTTCCATAATAAGCCCGCCCGCTTCTATAAACTTTGCCGCAAGGCCATATATGTATTTCATTGGATGGAATTGCGCCTGCTGGGGAAAAGAAAGGCATTTTTCGAAAGGAACGTTCAGCGAGGTATCCGTTGGCATAGTAACCGGGATGCCTGCCTCCAGAGATGCTTCCGCCATCTTTTCCAGCTCCCTGGTCTCTTCGGCATTGCCCGAAAAAACAATGCCTTCCCGGAACAGGAAATCACAGGATATTTCCAGGCGGGCGACCAGCTCGTAAACCATTGCCACGGTTTCTTTCAGGGCGGTTGCGGTGAGGCGCGTATTTTCTTTGCCGAACTTTTTCTCCAGGGCATGAAAGGAAGTATCAATATAGGTATTCAGGTGGGCGGTAGTTCCGGAGGTGGTCCCGTATCCCAATGTGCGTGCCTCCAGGAGAACACATTTTTTGCCGGCTTCCTGAAGGAGGAAGGCCGTAGTTAAACCAGTAATGCCACTTCCGATGACCGCCACATCAAAAACGTCGTTTTTGCCGGGGACCGTCGGCGGTAACACGGGGCTTTCCAGCGTTTGCCAGATACTCTTGGTTGAAGAATCTCTTTCCATAATATCTAATTATGTTGTCGTGGTCCCGGGCGGCGTTATTTTTCCGCCGGAATAATGGAAATTTCTCCATCCCGTTCCAGGATGGCATATTTGATCTCTTCCATTTTGGTGAGGCCGAACCGTAAGCGGGCTGCTTCCAGGATGTCCTCTTCGTCAACACCAGACTTTTTCATTCGTATTTTCAGCGGCTTGCCATTTTCCACGATGATCAGCGGACTGCCCTCGATCATTCTTGCCAGCAGGCTGAACTTATCTTTTAACTTTGATAATATAAGGTCAACGCCTACCAGGACCACGATAAGGACCAGGGCATTGGTCATGGAATAATCCTCGCCAAGCAGGGCCTGCTGGGTAACCTCGCCGATCACCAAAAGCAAGACAAAATCGAAAGTCGTTATCTGGGAAAGGCTGCGCTTTCCAAGTATCCTGAACAATACCAGGAGAAAGATGTAAATAACAACGCCTCTGATTAAGGGGTTCATGTGTTCAGGGATAAATAATATGGGTTAAGGGGAAGGCCTGCTGGTTCACCGTCCAGGTTCCTTCGATAAGGCCGGATCTTTCAGGACAAGCAAAGAAATGGATGGTTAGTGACTGGTTATTTCCAGTATCAAAGGAATAAACAATAGCATCGCCCTCGATTTTGCTTTCATAGCTTTCCGGAAATACCGTTTCCAGTTTGAAACCGGACAGGTAGGTGATAGGAATCCGGATATTCGCGATGCGGGGGCCGCCCTCTAAATGAATGGTTGTTTTCATCTGGCCCTGGTACCTTGAAAACCGTTCGTATTCCAGCGTGATATTCTCTTTCGCCGACATAACCTTGCTTACCGGCCCGTTACCGAAGAAGCCCAGTCCGATCAGCAGCGTAACTGCCAAAATCACTACCCAGCATACTTTTTGTATTTTAAAGGCGGTTCGCTGTAAAGGCAGGTTTTCTTTAACCTGCGGAAGGGACTTTACGGGTTCTATTTTGTCTTCTTCCTGCATATGCCAGCTTTTAACCGTTAACAATTTCTCCGCCGTTCGGATGGAGTACCTGCCCGGTCATATAACTCGCATCCTCAGAAGCCAGGAAAACATAGCAGGGCGCTACTTCTTCCGGCTGTCCGGGGCGTTTTAGCGGAACATCGGAACCGAATTCCGCCACGTGTTCCGCCGGGAAGCTGGCCGGGATCAGTGGTGTCCATATGGGGCCGGGAGCCACGCCGTTTACGCGTATCTTCTTTTCGGCCAGTGCGGACGCGAGCGAACGGGTGAAGGATACAATGGCCCCTTGGTAGCCGCATAATCGATCAGATGGGCGCTTCCCCGGTAGGCGGTTACCGACGTTGTATTAATAATGCTGCTTCCCGCTTTCAGGTACTTCAGCACGGCTTTGCTTAAGTAGAAATGAGCAAAGATATTGATCGCGAACGTTTGCTCCAACTGGCTGGAGGTGATATCTTCCAGGCTTTTTTGAGGAAACTGGACAGCTGCGTTATTTACCAGGATGTCAATGCCTCCGAGTTCCCGCACAGCAGTAGCTGCCACCTCCCTGCAATGGGCTTCCTTGCTGAGGTCCCCGGGTACCAGGATACAGGTCCTGCTGAATTTTTCAACGGCTGCTCTTGTTTCTTCCGCGTCCTTTTGTTCGTCCAGGTAGGCGATGCAGATATCGGCGCCTTCCCTTGCAAAGGCCACCGCTACGGCGCGTCCGATCCCGCTGTCGCCTCCTGTAATAATGGCTTTTTTCCCTTCAAGCCTGCCGGCAAAGGTTTTGGGTCCGCCTTCGTATTCCGGGCGGGGGATCATCTCCGACTCAAGACCCGGCTGTCTTGCCTGGTGTTGCGGAGGCTGCAGCGGCTTTTTTTCTTCTGATTTTTGCATAGTCGTGCATTAATTTTATTCACCGCCCACGCGCTCTTGCAGGAAGCGGCGTATTTCGCCGGGAAGTTCAGCTTCTACGTCGCTTAACTCTCCCGCGGAGACATACTTGCCCAGGGAGATAAGGACCTTTTCCACCAGCGTGCTGGTAGGTTCATTCCAGTCAAAATTAACTTCTCCTTCTTCACGCTGTTTGTTCTCTACCTCCCCCGTAAATTCTTCCATCGTTTTTATCCTTTCCCGATCAGCGGAAAGCTTCCATTGATCCACATAGATCGCCTTGAGGAACATGGGGAACTGGGCGATCAGGTTCAGGGACTGTCCTACGCTGATATGCTCACGGAGGGTATGCAGAACAGCCCGAAGCAGCCTCCCTGCCTGGGCGCGATCCTGCTCCCCGGGGTGGTTGAGCATTTCGCCGAGTTCGTGCATGAACAGGTTGCCTTCCTGTGCGTACTTATCAAAATTCAGCGCCTGGTTTGTTGTCATGAGTACCTCGCTTTCTGTTTGTTTTGAGAAATTTATGCATATCTCATAAACGCCGCTACCTTGCCTCCCTCCGGCATCTTTTCTTTTTTCAGCACATGCACATTGCCATTGGCCAGGTAGGCCTGGACCGCTCCCTGGTTAACAAGGCAGTCAGTAGCTATACCGAAGTTTTCCCGGAAGCTCGCCTGCCCGGTTTCCGGGTTAAACACGCCCCTTATGTGAAGGCCCGCATCCACGAAGAGGTCGGAAACCTTCCCGTAAAAGCAGGCAGCGAATACTTTGAAAGGATCAGTAGAAGAAAGGGAAGTGGCAGAATGATTATAATAGTTTTTTAACGCGTTTTCCGTATCCTCTTCGAAATAGGGCTGCAGTACCGGGAGGACTTTTTCAAACAGGTCGCTGGTATTCTCGTGTTCGTGATTCCCCGGGAGGCTCATTGCCGCCACATGCGGGTAGCGGGATTCCTGCCTGTACCGGGTGATCATTCCTTCGGCTCCCGCCAGCAGCAGCGGCGCCTTTTCTGCGGCAAGCACCTCAGTCATCAGCGTCTGATCCACTTCTTTCAGGTACAGCGCAATGTATTCGTCTTCGTCCGCCAGGCCTGCACCGTGCCCGTGGAAGGCGGCTTTCCCTTTGTTGCCACCGCGGCGGAAGGTTTGCTGCCCGCCTTTTTCTTCGAAATGGATGACGTCATCGATTCCGTTCGGAAGGCCCTTCACCTCCATTTCCCCTATTCCAAACCGGTTGCCGCGGAAAAAGCGGGCATTCCCTTTACTAAGCACCAGGAAGAAAAAAGGCTTGGGTTTCAGCAGCGGGAACAGGGGAATCACATGAAAATGGGGGCCGACAAAAACTTCGCTGTTTACCTTGTCAGGCATTTTTACAGCGAAGAAAAAATCTTTTCCCATAAAAACGCCTAAACTCTGCTGCTGGTTCCGCCAGAAATCGTCATCCTCCAACAGGTCTGCGCCTGCCTGGACCAAAGGGGCTATTTCGCCCTTTTTCATTCCATGTTCATCCAGCTTTTTCCGCGTTTCCTGGAGCAGGCTCTTGAATAATTGCGCGTCCTGAAGCTCGTTCACTTCCACCCCTGATCGATGCGTGGGAATATAGATGGAAATGGCCGGCGAAGACCGGAAAGTGGCCAGTTTTGTAAAGTCGGTTGCTGATAAAGGTTGCATAAACAACCTGGTCCCATAATGGTGCCAGAAAGGCGGCTGCTATCTCAGCTTCGCTTCAGTTGATAAAGGCAGGTGATCTGAATGCTGAACGCCTTCCCATACCTTTGTTCGCGTAAATTTTTTCAGGTGGTCTTTGCTCACCAGGATGTAATCGATTTTTTTTACCGGCTCCTGGTCGGGATAGGTGGGCCCGCTGTGAAGGCCGCCGAACGAAAAAATCTTCCCCAACTGCGTAATTTCTTCCTGCCCTGGTTCGGCATTGAGGTCGCCGGTAAGAATTACCGGGAGCGAACCTTTTAAGAATTCCATGGTTTCACCGGACTGGGTGAGGCGGGTAGGTTGATCAAGGGCGAAATGGACGGTGGCAAACTGCACTTTCTTCTTCCCCGGTAAGGTAATGACTGCCGAAAGCAAGGCAAGCGAACCCTTTCCTGCTTTTGAAAGCGAGGTGATCCGGTGATTTTTCACCTCGGAAACAGGGTAGCGGGAGAGTATGCCCAACCCATAGGCGCCTCCGTCGTAAGCGAAGTGCCTGACAAAAGCATAATGCATCCCGGTAATCGCCGCCAGCTCTTTCATCTGGTCCACGTTGCCTGAACGCCCGCAAAGGCTGTCAACTTCCTGCAATCCTATCAGGTCCGCTCCCGATGTTTTGATAAAGCGCCCGATCTCTTCCAGGGTCGGCTTCTCCGCGCGGTCGGCCCCATGATGAATATTATAGCTCATCACGTACAGGGTTTGGGCGGCTGCCGGCAGATTAGAAATCAAGAGCAGGGAAACAAAGGCGAGGAAGCACAGGAAACCAGGATGTCTTTCAAGTCGCATTATGAACACTTTTGCGGGTAAAGATAGCATTTGTCTGCCAATTTGACTGTTTTCCGCACTTTGGAATGTGACTTGCGGAAGAGCTGGTGTTTCAAATCAGAAGATCATGCAGGAAAAAGGAACTATTTCAATTCACACGGAGAACATCTTCCCCATCATTAAGAAATTTTTATACTCTGATAACGAGATCTTTCTGCGCGAGCTGGTCTCCAACGCAGTTGATGCGACCCAGAAAGCCAAACGGCTATCCTCTTTGGGGCAGTTCAGCGGAGATCTGGGCGATCTCAGGGTGGAAGTTGCATTTGACGAAAAGGAAAAGACCATCACTATTTCAGACCGCGGTATTGGCATGACGGCTGAAGAGGTAAAAAAATATATCAACCAGATCGCATTTTCCGGCGCCAGCGAATTCCTGGAAAAGTATGAAAAGGCAAAGGATGCCGGTGAGATCATCGGGAAGTTCGGGCTGGGCTTTTATTCAGCCTTTATGGTGGCGGGACTGGTGGAAATAGAAACCCTTTCCTACCAGGAAGGAGCGGAGCCGGTCCATTGGGAATGCGACGGCAGCACCAGTTTTGAAATAAAAAAAGGAAAGCGGACGGAGCGGGGGACAGACATTATTCTTCATATCAACGAAGACGCGAAAGAATTCCTGGACCGCTACCGGCTGCAGGTGATCCTTGACAAGTATTGTAAATTCCTGCCCGTTCCGGTTAAATTCGGCACGAAATCCTTACAGGAGCCCGACGGAGAGGATGAAGAAGGTAAGCCGAAGTACAAACAGGTGGAGAGCGATAATATCATTAATAACACCTCGCCCGCCTGGACCCGGAAGCCCGCCGACCTGAAGGATGAAGATTACCTGGAATTTTACCGGGAACTTTACCCGATGTCGCCGGATCCGCTTTTCTGGATCCATCTTAACGTAGATTATCCCTTTAACCTGACTGGTATTCTTTATTTTCCGCAGGTAAAGAATGAACTGGAATTCCAGCGGAATAAGATCAAGCTCTTTTCCCGGCAGGTTTTCATTACCGATGAGGTAAAAGACATTGTCCCGGATTTCCTGATGCTGCTGCATGGTATCATCGATTCGCCGGACATTCCGCTGAATGTTTCCCGCAGCTTCCTGCAGGCCGACAGCAGCGTAAAGAAGATCAATAGCTATATCAGTAAAAAAGTCGCCGATAAACTGTCGGAACTTTTCAAGAATGACCGGAAGGGATACGAGGAAAAATGGAAGGATATCGGCCTCTTCGTAAAATACGGAATGATCACCGATGAAAAGTTTTACGAAAAGGCGAAAGAATTCGGCCTGCTGACCAACGTAAAAGGAGAACATTTTACCCTTGAAGAATACCGTGAAAAGGCGGCCGGCCTGCAAACGGACAAAGACGGCAACCTGGTCTACCTCTATTCTTCAGATCCCGCGGTACAGGATACCTATATTCAGTCGGCGGCAAAAAAAGGCTATGATGTGTTGCTGCTGGATTCCCCGGTTGACAACCATTTTGTAAGCCAGCTGGAACAAAAACTGGAAAAGACCTCCCTGAAAAGAGTGGATTCGGATGTGGCCGATAAACTGATCCCTAAAGAGGAAGCAACCGAAACCCTGCTGAGCGAGGAACAGGTAAAAGGGGTGAAGGAAGTATTTGCCAGGGCGGTGGATAAGCCGGATATGACGGTGGAAGTGGAGTCCCTTAGCCCGGGAGACGCTCCGGTTACCGTAACCGTTGATGAATTCACCCAGCGAATGAAGGAAATGGCGAAGACGGGAGGAATGAGTTTTTACGGCAATATGCCCGACCGGTACCAGGTGGTGGTGAATGGCAATCACCCCCTCATTTTACGGATACTGAATGCGGAGAACCAGGAGAAACAAGCGCTGCTTGCACGGCAGGCGGTTGACCTGGCCTTGCTCTCCCGGGGCATGCTCAGCGGCGCCGAACTGACAGCATTTGTCAACCGGAGCGTACACCTGATCGGGGACTGATCAATTCAGCCGAGCCTCTTTTCCGAGTTTCAGAAAACGCAGGGTCAGGAAGAAGGATACCAGGCTCAGCCCTATGATCAGCCCGCTCCAGATACCGGTTGCGCCCATGTTAAAGTGAAAGGCCAGCAGGTAACCGGAGGGAACGCCAATGATCCAGTAAGAAACCGCTACAAGCAGGGTAGGGACTTTGACATCCTTGATGCCCCGCAGAATGCCCACGTTCACGGCCTGTGTGGCGTCCGATATCTGGAAAACGGAAGCAAACAGCAAAAGTGTAGCGGCAAGGCTGATCACGGCCGCATTATCATTAAACAGCAGGGGCAGCTGCCGCCTGAAAACGGCGAAGACAATGCAGCAAAGGAGGCCGTATGCCAGTGCCGTCAGCAGGCTGCTCTTGCCTATCTGTTGTATTTTTAGCCGGTCACCGCGCCCGTAGGCATTGCTGATACGGATGGATCCTCCCTGTGCCAATCCCATCGAAACCATGAAGGTAAAGGCGGCGCAATTCATGGCAATCTGATGGGCTGCCTGTTCAATAGCGCCGATCGTGCCCACCAGGATAGCCGAAACCGCGAAAACGCTTACTTCCATTCCCGCCTGAAGGCTGCTTGGAACGCCTATGCGCAGTAATTCTTTCATTGTCTCCCACTTGAATTTCCATTGGTTCCGCCTTACGGCCACGTAACGGCGAAAGCGTTTATGGCTGATGATGATCCCGGCCAGTATAAAGAAAATAAGGCTGCGGCTGATCAGCGTTCCCCAGGCTGCGCCCACCAGTTCCAGCCGCGGGAATCCCCAGTTGCCGAAAATGAGCAGCCAGTTCAGGAAAGCGTTCAGCGGCAGTGCCGCCAATGAAAGGATCATTGCCGTCCGGGTATATTCAAGGCCGTCGGTAAACTGCTTCAGGGCCATGAACAAAAGCATGGGAATCACCGAAATGCTGGTAATGCGCAGAAAGGGCACGGCCAGGCGGGCCACCTCCGGATCCTGGTCCAGGTGAAAAAGAATATTCCGTCCGAATTCCAGTCCGAGAAAGATCAGCAGGGCAGTCGCCGCGCTCAGCCAGAAACCGTTATAGAAGTAATGGGATACCCGCTGGCTGTCGTAGCGCCCGTGCGCCATCGACACCATTTGCGAAATGGACATGGTCATGCCAATCCCGAAGATAAAGGGGATATTAACCACGCTCATTACCAGCGCCACCGCTGCCAGCTGCTTATAACTTACCGCTCCAACCATCGCCGTGTCGATCAGGCTCAGGGTCATCTGGGCCAGCTCCCCCAGGATAATGGGGCTGGCCAGTTTAACCGTTTTATTTGCTTCTCCGTAAAGCGCATTCGCAGACATGCGGCAAAAATACGGTACAGCTTTTGCAATCGCTAAGCAAAAAGCTTATGGATTCTCAATTTCGTATTCTCGGTATCGCCGGAAGCCTGAGGCGGCAATCCTTCAACCGGGCTACCTTGCAGGAAGCGGTAAAACTGGTACCCGAAGGAGCGGTGCTGGAAGTTTTCGAACTGGAAGGCAGTATTCCCGGCTTTAACCAGGACGAGGAAAATAATCCGCCTCAAAAGATCGTGGAACTAAAGCAGAAGGTGAGGGAAGCGGACGCTATTCTCTTTGTGACGCCGGAATATAATTACTCTGTTCCCGGCGTGCTGAAAAATGCCATTGACTGGGCCTCCAGGCCCTACGGCGATAATGCCTTTGACGGGAAGCCGGCAGCTGTAATGGGCGCTTCCATAGGCGCTATCGCCACGGCCCGGGCACAGTACCACCTGCGGCAAATGTTCGTTTTCCTGAATATGCATGCAGTAAACCAGCCGGAGGTAATGATCGCTAACGCGGCAGACAAGTTCGACGAACAGGGCAACCTTACCGACGAAACGGCGAAAGACCTGATGCGCAAGTTGCTGGAACAGCTGGTGAAACAGGCAAAGAAAATAACCGGCTAGTGATTGCCACACGTGTGATCGCACAATAATCCACGCAACACTCGCAGACGGAAGAAATTCTTGTGCCCAGGGAACATTTCCGGGGAATCTGCTGCTGTTTGGATTTTCTGTCTTAAATTGTTATTTTACATCGTTCCGCCTTTGTAACTTTGCACACAAACAATTTTAGATATGAAAAAAATCCTCTCCTTTCTGGCGATTGCCCTGCTGAGTACTTCGGTACTTTTTGCCCAATCCACCTGGCAAGCCGATCCGGCTCATTCCAAGGTCGCTTTTTCCATTACGCATAGTGGAATTTCAGATGTGTCGGGCTTGTTTAACAGTTTTGAATCCACCATTACAGCTGCTAAAGAAGATTTCAGTGATGCGGTCTTTGATCTTTCCATTGAGGTCGCTTCCATCGATACCGAAATTGAAAAGCGCGACAACCATTTACGCAGCGCCGATTTTTTCGACGTGGAAAAGTTTCCCAAGATCACCTTCAAAAGTACGGGAATTAAGAAAGCCGGAAAAGACAGGTATAAACTTACGGGCGACCTTACTATGCACGGTGTCACTAAGCCGGTGACCATGGACCTGTGGTACAGGGGAACCAATGTAAGCGACCGTGATAACTCGTCTACCGCCGGTTTCCAGCTGACCGGAACCCTGAAACGTTCTGACTTTGGCATCGGCTCCAAATTTTCGCCGCCCATGCTCAGCGACGAGGTGCAGATCAAAGCTGACGGGGAATTTAAAAAGCAATAAATTCCCGGTATAAGAAATAGCAGGTACCCAGAGGCGCGTTATACATTGACGCGCCTCTCTTTTTTCTATCACCTGCCGGAGCGGATAACGCCGGATCTACCGGTCCCGGAGATGCTGGATCAGCTTCCTGTCTCCAACTACCCAGACAATATCGTCCCATTCGAATTTCATGTTGGAATCGGGGTTGAGGATCCGGTTCCCGTCCCGTTCGATTCCCACAACGAGGCCGTTCAGGTTCTCACGTATGCCTGAGTCGCGAAGCGTCCGGCCCCGCAGGCTGGTGTGTTCGTCAATCACGATCTTTTGCAGGGCAATATCTTCCGTGGTAATATTGGCGCCGGCGGAAGACTCGGTGGCATTGAATACAGGCATGAAGGTTTGCAGCTGGTCATCCGTTGCGATAATACCCACATGATCAAAAGGCAGCACCTTCTGGTCCCTCCCGGGAGCATGGATCAATTTCTCGCCGCGTTTCAGGTACACGACGTTAATCCCGTATTTTTCCCGCCATCCCAGGTCTCTAAGTGTTTCGCCGGCATAGGCGGCCTGCTGTCCCACTTCCAGGTCCACGATATGCGCATCCCAGGGATCCAGGGCGGGCTGCAGGGAGGAGTTCCGCTTCAGCACCTCGGAAGCAAGTGATTCATTTTCCAAAGCGGCTCTTTCGCGGGCATTGAGGTTGCTTAAAAAGCTGCCTTCCAGGCGGCGGTACAGGGTCTGGATACGCTGGGAGAAAATGACCATTACCAGGATAATGATTGGAACAGCTACCAGCAAGGCTACCAGCGTGGAAAAGAAGCGGTTCACCCAGAAGCCGATCAGCAGGATCCCCAGGGCGTTCCTCAGAATTTCAATGATCAGCAAGGGGCCGCGGTTGTATTTCCTGTTTGTCCATAACTCCTTATAGGCAATATTGTCCGGGCGCCGGGCCATCAGGGCCCACAGAAAGGGAGCGCCGATACCTAAGGAGATGACCAGGCCAAGCGTATTTCTGAGCATGTCATCCTGGAAATTACGGGCAAGGAAAGGGATCAGGAAATTAAAAGACAGCAGCATCAGCGCCAGTATGATCACCCCGTTGGTCGCGACGATCCGTGCGTAGGATTTAAGCACGATCTTCCAGTCGCTCTCAGCCTGTATTTTTTGCGTATTTGAAGAATAGGCGTTTAAAGCGTTGACCCATTTTTCCGGAAGCACCTTTACAAGAGAATCGTGGAAAGGGCCGGAAAGCTTGATCAGGTAAGGCGTGGTAAAGGTGGTAATGGCTGAAGCGCCCACCGCTACCGGGAAAAGGAAATCGGAGATCACTCCCAGGGAAAGCCCCAGCGTGGCAACGATAAAGGCAAATTCCCCGATCTGGGCCATGCTCATTCCAACCTGCATGGACTGTTTCAACGGTTGTCCGGACAACATCGCCCCAAGGGTGGTACTGAACAGTTTCCCGACCAGGGTCAGCAGGGTCACCACCAGCACCGGCAGGCCGTATTCGGCTATCGCCCTTGGATCTATCATCATGCCTACTGAAACAAAAAACACGGCCCCGAAGAGATCTTTCACGGGCTTGATCAGGTGTTCTACTTTTTCGGCCGAAGTAGTTTCCGCGATAATGGAGCCCATAATAAAAGCCCCTAATTCCGCCGAAAAACCTACCTGGGTAGCCAGCACGACCATGCCCAGGCAAAGCCCGATTGCGGTGATCAGCAGGGTTTCTTCATCCAGCAGTTTCCGGGCCTTCTTCAGAAGGGTAGGCAGCAGGAAAATACCCGAAATAAACCAAACTGCCAGAAAAAACAAAAGTTTCAGCACGGTAAACAGCATCTCCGAACCCTCGAATTGCTGGCTCACGGCCATAGTAGAAAGCAATACCATTAACAGAATGACCACGATATCCTCCACCACCAGGACGCCAAAGACAATCCGTGCAAATTGCTTGGTTTTCATTCCCAGTTCATCGAAAGCGCGGATAATAATGGTCGTGGATGAACTGGCCAGCATGCCTCCTAAAAACAAGCTGTCCATGGTTGTCCAGCCCATTAACTGGCCGGCGAAATAACCGGTTGTGGTAATAAAAATGATCTCTACGAAAGCGGTGATGGAAGCCGCGCCTCCCACCCTCAAAAGTTTTTTAAAGCTGAATTCCAGGCCAAGCCCGAATAAAAGGAAGATCACGCCGATATCGGCCAGCGTTTTTATGTTCGCGTTATCAACGACTGTGGGTATGAGTTCAAAATGCGGGCCTACAAGAAATCCGGCAATGATATAACCTAATACCAGAGGCTGCTTTATTTTCCGGAAAATGATGGTCGTAATTGCACCGGCGACCAGGATGAGCGCTAAATCTCGAATTAAATCAGGTAAATGCCCCATAGATTATCTTTTAAGGAATAAGGATTGTTTCAAAAATACAAAAAAGGGTCGTCTTTACCAGGGAAAGACGAATTATCACTATATTATCATTCTGATGAAAAAATATTTTATCCTGCTGATCTTTCTTTGCAGCTGGTCCGGGCGGCCTGCTGCACAGGACGTTTCTGCTTCCGCGGACGGCAGCGGGCGAAACATCGTAAAGATGAACCTGGCTTCACCGGTGTTACGGAATTTTTCGTTTCAGTATGAACGCAGGATCGATGACAGGTTTACGCTTGCAGGCGGTTTCCGTTTTATGCCGGAAGGCCCGGTTCCCCTGCTTGAAGATCTTAAGTTTTTATCGGCGGAGAGGAAGTTTACGAGGAATGGAAAAATGCCAAGCTTAGTAATGTGGCCGTAACGGCAGAGGGACGTTATTACCCTGGCAAGCTTGGCGCCCCGCGGGGATTTTACCTTGGTCCGTATATTCGTTTTGCGCATTACCAGGGAAATTTACCCGAATACGAATATCAACTAACAGGGCCGGAAGGGGAGGAGGTAAGGAAGACTATACCAGTAAGCGGGAAACTGAATAAGATTACCGCAGGTGTTCTTACCGGGGTCCAGTGGAAGCTCGGTGAGAAACTTTACCTGGATTGGTGGTTAGTGGGCATAGCAGCCGGGCCGGCGGGCGGGAAACTAAGGGGTAAGATAAGCTTAAGCCCCGAAGAGCAGGAGGCGGTGAGAAGGGAACTGGAAGACCTTGACTTTCGAAGAATGAAAACGGATGTGGAAGTGGATGATAATGGCACAAGGGCGGACATCAGCGGTACATTCATCGATCTCCGTGCCGGAATATGCCTGGGCTTCCGTTTTTAGGTGATCGCAACACTTGACGCCCGCAACACTTAGCGTAGCGCCCGCAACAGCAATGCTTGCCGCTAAGCCGGGAACCCGGAGGCCGGTAGAGGAGAGGAGGGTAATGGTTGCCCGACCAGGATTCGAACCTAGACAATCAGAACCAGAATCTGACGTACTACCATTATACTATCGGGCAATAATATCACAAAACAACTTCCGGCAGGATCTGTTTTGTAAGGGACGCAAAAATAGGCATTCATTTTAAAATACCAGAGGATTAAAAAGAAATTCCTATTTTAGAGGGATAAATATGTTATCAAAAAAGACAAAATACGCTATAAAGGCGCTGGTGGCATTGGCGAAAAGTGAAAAGGGAGTGCCCGTATTGATCTCAAGGCTGGCAGAGGAGGAAAAAATCCCTAAAAAATTTCTTGAACTGATCCTGCTTGAACTCCGTAACGCGGGAGTATTGCATAGTAAGAAAGGTGCGGGGGCGGCTATTACATGGCTAAAGACCCCGCGGAAGTCAAGCTCGTGCAAATACTGCGCGTTACCGACGGGCCCATAGCCCTTCTTCCCTGTGTGAGCCTGAATTTTTACGAACGCTGCGATGAATGCAAAGACGAGGTTACCTGTGGTATCCGGAATGTATTCATTGACGTAAGGGATGCAGCCCTGCAGATCCTTACCGAAACAAGCATTGCTGATATCGTTAGCAGGGAAAAGGAACTCAGCAGCAGTTTGAAATTAACCCCTTGATTATCAAAACAAAATATTTCCGCCGAAAAAAAATAGGCGGAAACACTACCACTTCCATAGAGATTATATATATATTTGCACTTTACAAAAAAAGAAATGATGATCCATTCTTTTAACACTTTCGGGATGTGTAATTGTTGTATGAAGGAATTCGTGAAGCGGCGGAAGAGAATGACTATATCGTAAATCATATACAAGAAATGTCAAGGCCCTTTCCACCGAAGTTGAAAGGGCCTTTTTTTTAATCAAAACAAGAAGGTATTATGCAAAGTTTCAGGACTGAACTGGAAAACCCTGTGGTAGAACGAGAGATCATTGAGCTGGAAAAGAAGATCAGGCGCTTCCATGAAGGAGCTATTCCGGAAACAAAATTCCGCAGCTTACGGCTGGCCCGGGGAATTTACGGGCAGCGGCAGAAGGGAGTACAAATGGTCAGGATCAAGATACCTTTTGGATTCCTGACCTTTAAAAAGCTGCTTGCCATTGCCGATGTCTCTGATGAATACGCAACCGGCAATCTTCACCTGACCACCCGGCAGGATATCCAGATCCATTTTGTAAGCCTGGACCGTACACCCGAACTATGGGCGCAGCTGGACAAGGACGAGGTGACCATCCGGGAAGCCTGCGGGAATACGGTAAGGAACGTAACCGCCTCTCCCATTGCCGGCATTGATCCCGATGAGCCTTTTGACGTTTCGCCCTACGCATACGAAACTTTCCGTTATTTCCTGCGTAATCCCATTTGCCAGGACATGGGCCGGAAATTCAAAGTTGCTTTTTCTTCCGCGGAATCCGATACGGCCTGGAGCTTCATTCACGACGTGGGCCTGATCCCGAAACTTCGCCAGGAAAACGGCACGGAAGTGCGCGGTTTCAAAGTGGTGATCGGCGGCGGCCTGGGAGCGCAGCCGATGACCTCCAAGCTGGTCCATGAATTCCTTCCTGAAGACCAGGTGATCCCCTATATTGAGTCGGTGATCCGCGTTTTTGAACGCTACGGCGAAAGGAATAACCGGAATAAAGCCCGCATGAAATACCTGATCGCTAACCTGGGGCTGGAAGAAGTGGTCAGGATGGTGGAAGAAGAGCGGGTGGCCAATAAATCGAAGAGCTATCCTATTAACCGGCATATTTTACCGGAAACCCAGCCGCCGGCGGAAAGGCCTGTACCGGAAGTAAAGATAGAGAACGAGCAAAAATACCAGGCCTGGTTAAAGACCAATGTGAGCGAGCAAAAGCAGAAGGGCTTTTATAAAGTATCGATAAAAGTGCAGACGGGCGATATCAGCACAGGCACTGCCCGCAAGCTGGTAAGCGCCGTGCGCGACTATGTAGCGGACGATATCCGGGTGGCTGCCACCCAGGGTCTTATCCTGAAATTCGCGCGGCCCGAAGCATTGCCTTATCTCTTTTCCGAACTGGACAAGCTTGAACTGGCCGAACCCGGCTTTGAAAGCGTGGCGGACGTGACTACCTGTCCGGGAACCGATACCTGTAACCTGGGCATCTCCGACAGCATGAACGTGACCAGGGTATTTGAAAGGGTGATAACCAATGAATTCCCCGAACTTATTTACAATAACGACATAAAGATAAAGATCAGCGGCTGTATGAATTCCTGCGGCCAGCACGGTATTGCAAGCATCGGTTTCCATGGAAGTTCCGCGAAGGCCGCCGGTAAGGTGTACCCGGCCCTCCAGGTCTTACTGGGCGGAGGCATCGTTGGCGACGGGGTAGGCCGCACCGCTGAGAAAGTGATCAAGGTACCCAGTAAAAGGGGGCCGGATGTATTAAGGCTGGTGCTTCGCGATTACGAGGCTAATAGCCAGGATGGGGAATACTTCAATGATTATTATGACCGTCGCAGCAAGGAATATTTCTACGAGTTGCTGAAACCCCTGGCCGATACAAGCACCCTTCGGCCGGATGAATTCATCGACTGGGGACAGGACGAACAGTTCGCCACCGCCATAGGCGTAGGGGAGTGTGCCAGCGTGGTGATAGACCTGGTGGCTACGCTTTTAGCTGATTCGGAAGAAAAGCTGGAGCTGGCGAAGGAAAATTTCGAGGCCGGCAGATACGCCGACGCTATTTATCATGGCTATGGCTTGTATATCAATACCGCAAAAGCACTCTTACTGGACGAGGGCGTGAACCCCAGCACCCAGATCAAGATAATGAACGAATTTGACAGCCGGTATGTGGCAGCCGGAAAGTTCACTTTCCCTGAAGGCTTCCGGGAACATGTGACCAGGATCAATAAAAATGAACCCGGCGAAGGTTTTGCCGTAGAATATATAGCAGGAGCGGCCGATTTTCTCAGGAATGCCATTGCTTTCCGGGAGCAAAACCGCGAACTGGCTGAAACGAATAGCTAAAATGAACGGGACAATTAAACATCCAAAGCTAACCCTCGTAGGAGCAGGCCCCGGGGATCCGGAACTGATCACCTTAAAGGGGATACGTACACTGGCTACGGCGGATGTGGTACTATATGACGCACTGATCAGTGAAGAACTGCTGCGGTTTGCCCCTGCAGGCGCCAAAAAGGTGTTTGTGGGCAAGCGTGCCGGCAACCATGCGTATTCCCAGCGGCAGATAAACGATCTCATCGTGGATTTTGCCTTCCATTACGGGCACGTGGTACGCTTAAAAGGCGGCGATCCCTTTGTATTCGGACGCGGGTATGAAGAAATTTATCATGCCGAATCCTATAATATTGAAACCGCCGTCATTCCGGGAATTTCCAGCAGTATTGCGGTGCCGGAACTGGAAAAGATTCCCCTCACGAGCAGGGGCGTCAGCGAAAGCTTCTGGGTGATCACAGGCACGAATACCAAGGGGGAACTTTCCGCTGATATAGCCCGGGCCGCCCGGTCCGATGCCACCGTTATTATCCTGATGGGAACCAAAAAACTGGACGAGATCATAGAGGTGTATAAGAATGCCGGGAAAAAGGACTGGCCGGTAGCTGTCATCCAGAACGGAAGCTTGCCCGACCGGAAAACCGCGATTGGCATCATTGAAACCATCCGGGAAGTCGTTGCCGAAAAGCAGGTAGGTAATCCAGCTGTGATCGTTATCGGCGAAGTCGTGGCGGAACATCCCGAGTTTCACAAGATCAGGGAGTTCTACGATTATATTAACAATTTATAACAGGACATGGCGGAAGCAGCAGGTACAGGCCGTAACCGGTTATTTCCCGTTTTTCTAAAGCTGGAGCAGCTTAAAACACTGGTCGTCGGCGGGGGAAAGGTGGGCCTGGAAAAGCTTTCCGCATTACTGGGAAACAGCCCTGCCGCGGCGGTTACCCTGGTGGCAAAGGAAATAAGCGAGGGCGTCAGGACGCTTGCTGCTGCTCATTCCGGGGTACTCTTGCTTGAAAAGGGATTTGAAGCCACTGACCTGGAGGGACAAGACCTCGTGATCATCGCTACCTCCAGCAGGGAACTGAACCTGGAGATCAGGAAGATGGCCGCTGCCAGGAACATCCTTGCCAATGTAGCCGATACTCCGGACCTTTGCGATTTTTATCTTTCTTCCATCGTGCAAAAGGGGAACCTGAAGCTGGCTATTTCCACCAATGGAAAATCGCCGACGGTGGCGAAAAGAGTAAAGGAATTTTTAAACCAGTCCATTCCGGAGAATATCAACGAATCCCTGGATAACCTGGAAGTTATCCGAAAGGGCCTTAACGGAGATTTTGCCCATAAGGTGGAAAAGCTGAATGAGATCACGGCGGTGTTGGCAAATGAAAAGAAGGAAGATTATATTCGCAGCCGTAATATCCAGCGAGAAGCAATGAAAGACCAATCAAAACTTGTACGGATCCAGGCTGAACGGTCGGACAACCGGGAACATTCCGTTCCGCTATACCTTACCTCCAGCTTTATTTTTGATAATGCGGAACAAGGCCGCGCCCTGTTTGCCGAAGAGGAGCAGGGGAATATTTATTCCCGGTATTCCAACCCGAATACCAGCGAATTCATTGAAAAGATACGCGCCCTGGAAGGGGCCGAAGCCGGGCTTGCTTTCGCTTCCGGAATGGCCGCGGTATTTGCTTCTATTGCCGGCCTGTTAAGCGCCGGCGACCATGTGGTTTCCTGCCGTTCCATTTTCGGTTCCACCCACCAGCTGTTTACCCGCCTTTTCCCCCGTTGGGGCATCACCCATACCTACGTAGATGCCTCCCGTCCGGAAGACTGGGAAAAAGCCATCCGGGAAAACACGAAGATGATCTTCCTGGAGACGCCTTCCAATCCTGGCCTGGAACTGATAGATTTGGAATGGGTAGGAAAGCTGGCAAAAAAGCACGGCCTTATCCTGAACGTGGATAACTGCTTTGCCACTCCCTACCTCCAGAAACCCATACACTACGGCGCTGATATTGTAAGTCATTCGGCTACTAAATATATGGACGGCCAGGGCCGAGTGCTGGGGGGCATCCTGGTAGGCCGGCAGGATCTGATCGATCAGCTGATGTTCTTTATCCGGCATACGGGCCCTGCCATGTCCGCTTTCAATGCCTGGACGGTTTCCAAAAGCCTGGAAACCCTGGGCGTGCGGATGGACCGGCATTGCAGCAGCGCCCTCAGGATCGCGGAGATCCTGGAAGCCCACCCCGAAGTAGAAAGCGTACGCTATCCCTTCCTGCCTTCGCATCCGCAATATGAGCTTGCGAAAAAGCAAATGAAGCATGGCGGCGGAATTATTACGTTCGTCATCAAAGGCGGTTACCAGCGGGCCCGGCGTTTTTTAGACTCGCTGGAAATGACCCTGCTTACCTCCAACCTCGGCGATACGCGGACAATTGCAACGCATCCGGCCTCCACCACGCATTCAAAATTAACGCCGGAGGAAAGAGTTGCTATTGCTATTGAGGAGGGCTCCATCCGTATATCCGTAGGCTTGGAAGACGTGGAAGATATTATCGCCGACTTAACCGGCGCCCTGGAAAAGTCTTCAATACAGGCTCAGGGAGTTAAATAGTGAACAAGGTAAAAACAGAAAAAATAGAAGTGGTAGTCACGGTAAATAATCTACTATTTCTATAGAAAATATCATTCTTATATGATGGATTTATCAGGATTGAAGAAAAAGATAGAAGGCCTTTCCGCCGAGGAAGCCTTAGGCGCTTTTGCGGAAGAATTTCCGGGCAAAATAGTATTCTCTACCAGCTTCGGCTGGGAAGACCAGGTGATCACGCACATGATCTTTAAAAACGATCTTCCCATCCGGGTATTTACCCTGGATACAGGCCGCATGTTCAATGAAACCTATCATGTATGGAACCGTACCATTGACAGGTACAAGAAACCCATAGAGGTGTATTCGCCCCAGGCGGCGGACGTGGAGAAGCTAATGACCGAAAAAGGACCCTACAGCTTCTATGAGTCCATAGAGAACCGCAAAGAATGCTGCGCTATCCGTAAGGTTGAGCCCCTCAACCGTGCCCTGAAAGGCCAGCAATGCTGGATCACTGGTATCCGCGGCGAACAATCCGCCAACCGGACCACCATGGAAAATCCCGAATGGGACGCCGGCCATGAACTGGTTAAATACCATCCGCTTTTCAGCTGGACATTGGAAGAGGTAAAAGAATACGTAAGGCGCTTCAACATTCCCTATAACCCGCTTCACGATAAGGGCTTCCCCAGCATCGGCTGCCAGCCCTGCACACGGGCCGTCCTGGAAGGAGAAGATTTCCGCGCGGGCCGCTGGTGGTGGGAACACGCCTCCCGTAAGGAATGCGGGCTGCATGTTTGATGATTCGTTGTCACCTTTGTTCTAGAAGTAACGATCAACCCGGATTATAGTAACCCTTGCCACAGTAACCTCGGTTACTATAGCCTTTCCAGCCACCGTGCCAAAAGTACGTCATGAACGAAGTAATGACCATTTTCCTGAATAACAAGTTCCTTTTTTTGAAGAGCGTTCAGGGCCGTACTTACGCTGCTTGGGGCGCCAAGCGCGGACTGCTTCTTTTAGATCCTGTGTGGCTAATAGATCTACATAAACAGATTCGGTTTCGTTGTGGCGTTTTGCTTCTTCAAAAATACGACGAATAAGTGCTGTCTTTCCCATTCTCCTCCATGAATACAAGACTACGTTTCGTTCATTTTGCAAGTGTTTCATCAATATAGTCAGTTCCTCTTCGCGATCGCAAAACCATTTTTTACCGTAATATCCGCTAAGGACAAATGGATTAGTGGGTGTTTTCATGATATCTACACTTTGCAACCTGCGTTACGTAATTTACGTTACGCAATTTACGTAATGGAAACTTAATTCCAAAAGATTATTCAGCCTCCGTACCGGGATTTTCTTAATTAATCCAAACTTTGAGCCGGATTTCAAGTTTAACCTTTAACCTTTTTACTTTAAACTAATAATTTGAGATGCGTGTAGAACTTCAACGAATAGACGATGCGTTCCACTTTGAGGCGGTGGGCACCGAAGGGGTAAAGGTAGATATTGACGGATCCCGGGATATCGGGGCTGCAGGAGCGGGGGCACGGCCGATGGAACTTATTTTAATGGGGCTTGGCGGATGCAGCGCCATTGATGTGATACTTATCCTGAAAAAACAAAGACAGGTAATTGAGGATCTGAAAATTGTCCTGGACGGAGAACGGGTGGACGATACACCAGCGGTCTTTAAGGCCATCCGGATGGATTTCCAGTTTACCGGCGAGCTGGACAGGGATAAGGTAAAACGAGCCATTCAGTTGTCGGTAGAAAAGTATTGTTCGGTTTACGCCATGCTGGCCGAGACAGCTGAAATTACCCATTCCTTCAGTATCAACGGGGAGAAATAATACTTTTTACTGCGAAAAGACGGGTCATCGCCGCCGCTTTCCTAAAATCTTGTTAAATTCGGTAAATTTAAAACCAACCGGATTTGCTTTCATCTTTTTCTACTACGGGGGACCTCAAACCTTCGCGGAAGAAGCCTTTTTACAAGGTAAGCCGCGAACTGAGGAAATACCTGCGCCATTACGGAAGGGAAGTGGCGGTGCCGGTTTCCTACAATGACCTTTTGCATTTCGCCGGTTCTATTCCGCTTTACGATAATTCAGGCAACGATTTGCTGTGGGAGACGGTTTATTACGATCCCTCCGATATACGGGAATTATATCCCGCGCTGGCCCTGGTTTATGCCCAGCTAAAGACCGAAGGCGATACTTCTTTCCTGAAAGATCTTTCGGTGGCCCGGGTAGACTATTGCGTTTTTGGAAATTCCAAGCCATTCAGGATACGCATTGTCAACAACCTGAACGATAATTATGATCATTTCTACGTAAAAGTAGCCGACGCTTCCCGCATTTACGGGCTGGAGCTGGAACATATTCTTTCCCCGAACAGGATCAGCTACTTCACAGACGGGAATACGCTCATTGAGGAACATATTGCCGGAATTCCGGGGGATATGTTCATTAAGAAGCACCTGGATGATAATCCCTTTAATCAAACCCGGATCGCGAAAGAATTTATCAAGTTCAATGAACGCTGCTTTATCCGTTTATTAGGAGATATGCGGTCGTATAACTACGTAATAGACATTACTCCTGATTTCGAGGCTTCGCAATTCCGCGTACGGGCCATTGATTTTGACCAGCAGTCGTATGACGGGCGGCTGGATATGTACCGGCCCAAATGTTTCAGGGAGAATCAACCCTTGATGGAACTGAGCCGGAAATACCTGAAGGTTGAGTCCATCCTGCAATACCAGCAGGAGGAAAGAGCGCTGATCGTGAACCGGCTGCGATCTTCACGGTACCGCCTGAAGGAACTGCTGGACCCGATGCTGAAGGATGAGATATCGCCTCCGGAAAAGCGGCAGCAACTTGCGCAGGAACTGGCAGCATATTATGAGAACCCGCATTTCCTGAAATGCAGTAATATGGGTGAGATCGTAAAGCTGCACCTGAAGCAGACCCTGCGGCAGATCTTAAAGAAAATACATGAAAGCGAAAGGCGGCTGTCCGGCCCGGGCAGCTAAAATTTAAAAAAAATGAAGCTGCTCAACATACAGCAAATACGGGAATGGGATGCTTTTACCGTCCGGCATGAGCCGGTTTCCTCCCCTGACCTGATGGAACGCGCAGGGAGAGCCTGTACGGACTACCTGATCCGGCATTTCAGCCGTGAGTATGCCTTCCTGGTCTTTTGCGGGCTTGGTAACAACGGAGGGGACGGCCTGGTGATCGCGCGGCTGCTGGCCGGGTATGGCTACCGGGTTGATGTCGTTGTCCTGAAACATGCTAACCGCAGGTCCGATGACTTTTCCCTGAACTTGAAAAGACTGGAAAATGTGCCCGAAGTGCCCGTCCATGAGGTCGTATCCGGCGATCAGCTCGCCGCACTTCCCGGGCGGGACAAAAATGCGGAAATGCAGGAGCCGGACTCCGGCAGCCGGATGGTGATCATCGACGCCCTGCTTGGTTCAGGTATCAGTAAGCCGCTGGAAGGCTTGCTGGCAGAAACGGTAAACTATATCAATAACAGTGGGAGACAGGTGATCAGCATTGACGTACCCACCGGCTTGCCGGCGGACATTGAACAATGGAATGCCGCCATTTATAAGAACCTTGTTACCGCTCATACGACCCTTACTTTCCAGGTACCCAAAACCAGTTTCCTTTTTCCGGATGCCGGCAGGTTCTGCGGAACGTTGAGCGTACTGGACATAGGACTCCATACTGATTTCCTGCCCGGTCTTAGCTCGGACATGGAATACATAGACAAGGCCTTCATAGATCCGCTCATCAAACCCAGGCATAAATTCGATCACAAAGGAAATTTCGGGCATGCCTTGCTTGTTGCCGGGTCCAGGGGCAAGAACGGGGCAGCGATACTGGCCGCCCGGGCCTGCCTCCGTTCGGGAGCAGGCTTGCTAAGTGTGGGCGTGCCCCAGCATTCTTATCCCATTCTGCAAACCGCTGTTCCGGAAGCAATGGTACTCCCGGATAATTCCGACGATTATCCCGTATTCAGTTTTGGTCCCGGAAAATATACAGCAGTGGGAGTAGGGGCAGGCATTGGTACAGAAGCGAAGACCCTGGAAGGCTACAAGCGATTCCTGCAGGCGCTCAGGAAACCCGTGGTCATTGACGCAGACGGGCTTAACCTGCTTGCCGGGCTGCTTAAAACGGAGCCCGGCTTCCGCATTCCTGAAAATTCAGTGCTTACACCCCATGTAAAAGAATTCAGCCGGCTGGCCGGCGAAGCTGGAAACAGTTATGAACGCTTTCATCACCTGCGCGAATTTGCTGCCACGCACCAGGCCCATGTTCTATTGAAGGGGGCGCATTCCTGCCTGGCGGCGCCCGATGGGACTTGTTACTTTAATTCTACCGGTAATCCCGCCATGGCCAAAGGCGGAAGCGGCGACGTACTAACGGGAATGATCACTGCCTTGCTGGCCCAGGGTTACAACCCCCGTGACGCGGCTCTTCTTGGGATGTACTTTCACGGAAAGGCGGGAGACAGCGCCGCGCGGAAACGTCCGGCGAGCGCCGTTATTGCAAGCGACATCATCGAAGAAATCAGCATAGAAGTTTCAACTGCCTGACCGGGTCCCTTTTTCATGATCAATAAAAAAGGGCGGCACAAATGCGTGCTGCCCCTTAAATTTATTTATCTTAAAATTAAGCTTCGTGGTATTCGATCTTATGGATCTGGCGGTCAATATCCCAATGTCCGGTGCCGCTTTCGCCGATCACGTCAAAGAGTTCGAGGATGCGGCGGGCCACATATTCTTCCTCACGTTGTTCTTTCAGGAACCAATTGAGATATTCGGCCGTAGCATAATCACCTTCTTTATGGCAATGGGCCATAATATTCTTGAAAGACTGGGTTACCGTGATTTCATGTTCCAGGGCTTCTTCAAATACTTCCCGGAAAGAGCCGAATTCCTGCTTGATGCCGGTCACTTCCGGCGAAACAGCGGTTCCTCCCATATCCGAAAGGAATTTGAATAATTTCAGCTGATGCCCTCTTTCTTCGTCGGACTGCTTGTAGAAATGGTCGGCAGCTCCCTCATAGCCGTTACGGTCACACCATCCGGCCATGGAAAGATAGATGGCAGAAGCAAACGCCTCTTTCTTTATCTGTTGATTAAGATGCGTTTCCGTTTCAGTGGAAAGCATGCTTTTTATGCGAATCAGATCTTTCATAACTTATTTACTCCTGTTATCAATACTACAAAGTTATTGCTAATAAGTTTTGAAAGCAATCAGACGATGAAATATGGAATTAGTCTTGATTAAATGCAGAAGCTGCCTGGCAGACGGTAAAGGCAATCCTTGATGAGGTGGTTCAGCTTGAACATGACAAAGGCGCCTTGCAACAGTTCCCTGAGGGCGAGGATCCCGGTGGCATCCAGTACAAAGCAATGCTCGCAGGCGCAAATGGAGATGATCTCCAGGTCAGGCGCCGCGGCATCAAGCAGCATTTTCTCAATATCTACCTTTTCTACCGCGGTTTTGAGCCTTACCAGGCACAGGAAATTCAGCTTGGTATGCTTTCCGGCAAAATCTATGTACAAACACCTTTCGGCATCCGACTGATAAACGGCCCCGGCAGATGTGCTGAATACTTCTTCCAATTGCGCTTGTGTAATTCTTGCTGCTTCCATGTGAATAACTGGCCCAAATATCGGGTTTATTTAGACGCAATCCAAATAAAATTAAAATTGATGAAAGAAAGCGCAGCAAAGGGGGCTATTACCGGTTCAGCTTGCTCAGCCTTCCCCATACTCCCAGCGGGAGCTTACTCCCGGATCCGGCCTGCAGGTATAATTCTCCCACTTCCGGTTCAGCGCCCGGGAAAGAAGTACTTAACAGGTTTTCGACGATCAGGGCGGAAAAGCCCAGGGAGTACGTATTCAGGACCAGGAAATGTTCCTTTTCATCCAGCAACGAAGCTACTTCCCCGATCATTTCATTGATATGGTCTTCCAGTTTCCATTTTTCGCCCTTGGGGCCATGGCCGTAGGCAGGAGGGTCCAGGATAATGCCCTGGTATTTTTTGCCCCGTCTTACTTCCCGTTTAACAAATTTAATGGCGTCTTCCACCACCCAGCGGATATCTTTCAGGCCAGATAGCGCCATGTTCTCATTGCCCCAGGTGACTACCTGTTTAATGGAATCCACATGCGTAGTATCCGCGCCGGCCTGGCGTGCGGCAAGGGAAGCGCCTCCGGTATAGGCAAACAGGTTCAGGAATTTGGGTTCGGGAGTTTCCAGCTTTTTAATAGAGGCGGCTATAAAATCCCAGTTAACAGCCTGTTCCGGAAAAATACCTACATGCTTAAAGGAAGTGAGTCCGAGCCGGAATTGCAGGTCCAGCTCCCCGGTCTGATAACGAATGTGCCAGCGGTCCGGGAGGGAAGGATTCTTTTTCAGCCAGTTGCCGGTCGTGGCGCCCCGGGGGCGGAAGCGGATATCCAGGGATTTTTCCCATTCCTTTTCCATTAGCCCCTTGTCCCAGACGGCCTGCGGTTCGGGTCGGGCCAGAATAAGGTCTCCGAAACGCTCCAGCTTTTCAAAAGCGCCGCAGTCAATAAGTTCGTAATCTTTCCAGTTAAGGGGAGTAAGCAGCTGAAGCATTAATCTTCTTTCATGTTTTTAGCAAAGGAAGTGGCGAATACGAAATCGTTCAGTTCCTTATTGTCAGTCCGGCGGATCTCTTCTTTGGTCCCTTCCCACCATTTCCTGCCCTGGTGGAGGAAGATCACATTTTCTCCGATCTCCATGACTGAATTCATATCATGGGTCACTACTACCGTGGTCATATTGTATTCATCTGTGATCTCGTAGATCAATTTGTCAATAACGATCGCTGTTAAGGGATCAAGGCCTGAATTAGGTTCATCGCAAAACAGGTAATTGGGTTTCAGGGCAATGGCCCTGGCAATTCCTACCCGCTTTTTCATGCCCCCGCTAAGCTCCGACGGCATTTTCCGGTTTACATCGGCAGGATCCAGGCTCACCCGTTTCAGGCAAAAATTTACCCGCTCACGTTTTTCCTTCAGGCTCATGGTGGTGAACATATCCATGGGAAACATGATATTTTGTTCGACGTTCATTGAATCGAAAAGTGCGGAGCCCTGGAACAGCATGCCTATTTCCTTGCGGATGGGAATGCGTTCCCTGAAATCCATTTTGGTAAAGTCCTTGCCGCTATAACATACTTCCCCGCTATCCACCTCATGAAGGCCCACCATACATTTCAATAAGGTGGTTTTGCCCGAGCCGCTCCCGCCGATGATCAGGTTAGTGATCCCCGGCCGGAAGGAGGCCGAAATATCGTCCAGCACGGTCTTTTCGCCAAAGGATTTAGTGATGTTGCTCAACTCGATCATAGCGCGTTTACAATAATATCTGGGCCACCAGGTAATCGGCGACCAGGATCATGATGCAGCTGACCACCATGGCCCTGGTGCTGGATTCGCCTACCTCCAGGGCGCCCCCGCGTACATAAAACCCCTGGTAAGCCGCAACCGTGGTCATAATAAAGGCAAAAATAAAGGATTTTATTAATCCCACCGTGAGCATGAAGGGAATAAAACCTTCTGTAATAGTTTGCAAATAGCTCTGTGTGCTGAGTACCCCGGAAGCAGAACAGGCAACAAGGCCGCCCATGATACTCAGGAACATGGAAATGATCACCAGCAGAGGGATCATTGTAATGCCGGAGATCAGTTTGGGCAGGATCAGGTAGGCCGGTGAATTAATGCCCATGATCTCCAGGGCATCTATTTGTTCGGTTACCCGCATGGTGCCTATCTGTGAAGCAATCCTGGATCCGATCCTGCCGGTGAGAATAAGGCATCCGATAGTGGGGCTCAGTTCAAGAATAGAGGAATCCCGGGTAATAGTGGCAATGAGGCTTTTGGGGATCAGGTCGCTGGTCAGCTGATAGGCCGTTTGAACAGCCATTACCGCACCGAAAGAGACGGAGACGACCGCTACAATGCCCAGGGAGCCGATTCCCATGGATACCATTTCGTCGGTCAGTTCTTTCCAGTACATCCTGTAATTCTCAGGCGGTGAAAAGCTTGACTTCAATAAGCGGATGTATCTTCCGAAATGATAAAAAACCATTTAAAACAATTTTAAATTTGTTTTCGCGCTAAGTTAAAGTAAAATGCAGCACTTTAACTAAACACGTAGGGTTGAGTGCGTGTGGACCCCTATCTTAGCAGTTAAATGTAGAAAAATATTTCCAGATAAATATGAACGTAGTAATAACAGGAGGCTCCAAAGGGATCGGAAGAGCGATTGCGCTGGCTTTTGCCGGGGAGGGGGCGGCTGTGGCCATTTGTGCCCGCGGCAGGAAAGAACTGGACGAAACAGCCGGCGAACTCAGACGGGTAAATCCGGATGCCCGGCACATCGCTTTCCCTGCAGACTGTTCCCGCAGGGAGGAACTGATTGCCTTTTTTGAAAAGGCGAGGGAAAACTTCGGGGATGTTGATGTGCTGGTAAATAACGCGGGGGTGTACAGGGAAGCCACCTTGCTGGAGGAACCGGAAGGCTTGCTGGAAGAAACCCTCGAATTGAACTTGCTGGCTGCTTACCATGGGGCGCGTTTCTTCTCCGGGGGCATGAAAACCCGGAAAAGCGGGCATATTTTCAACATTTGTTCCGTGGCCAGCCTGCGGCCGGTGGTAGCGGCAGGCTCATACACAATTTCCAAGTACGCCTTGCTGGGGCTTTCCAAAACGCTCCGGGAAGAACTGAAGCCTTTTGGCGTTAAAGTGACCTCTGTGATTCCCGGATCCACCCTTACCGCCTCCTGGGAAGGAGTTCCGGTGGATGCGAGCCGGTTTGCTACTGCCGCCGATGTGGCTTCTGCTATAGTGGGCGCTTTTCGTTTAAGTGTTCATTCGACCATTGAAGAATTGCTTATCACGCCAACCATGTAACTCTAATTCATAATTAATTTTACCTGATGTTCACTGACAAAGAATTCTCAAAACTTTCTTAATATAAAAAAATATTATACTTTTGAAGTAATCTATGCTTTAAGATCGTATACGAAAGAATGGGAGTAGTTTCTCAGGTAAAGGATAATCCGGATATCATCTGTTTACAGCTGGCCGACACATTATGCCCCTTCCACAAGCAAATGGTTGCAGACCTGCTTGTTTTCCATATGCACCTGCGTATCAGGCTAGGCGTAAGCGACGATCATTTTTATGAAAAGTTATTGCTGACCCTGGTAGCCTGCCGGAAACAAAATGACCAAAAGGCATTCTTGTTCTATTTTATGAAGGAGATGGAAGCCGTTTCCGGAAAGGAGATCACGGATATCGCCCGTTTGCTCCAGGGCTCCCTGTTACTAAAAAAGGATCGGTTAAAAGTAGTTACCCTGCCTTTCTGGAAGGAAACCTTTGCGGGCATTTAACCGGGATGGCGTTTTTTTGTTGGTCCTAAACGGAGATAATTCCCTGTTTTATCGCAAAGATCACCAACCCTGCTACATTTTTTGCGCCGATCTTTTCAAAAAGGCGGGTCCTGTAGCCCTCCACGGTCCTGACACTTAAAAACAGCTTTTCAGCTATTTCCAGGTTGCTGTATTCCTGGCAGATGAGTCCCAGTACTTCTGTTTCGCGCTCATTTAGTGCAATGTTTTGCTGCCCGTCTTCCCGGAGGCCCGCCCGCCCGCCTATCAGCTGCTTGACCAGGGTAACGGAAAGGCGCTCGTTAAAATAGAATTCCCTTGCATGAACGGTCGTTACCGCTTCGATGATTTCCCGGGGTTCGGCATTCTTCAGAATATAACCGCTCGCGCCCGCTTTCATCATGTCTACGATGTATTTATCTTCATGATACATGGAAAGCGCCAGCACTTTTACTTCCGGGAAATGCTCCTGAATATAGGCGGTAGCCTGCATTCCGTCCATTACCGGCATTTTTATATCCATGAGGACCACATCCGGTTTTCTTAGCGGAAGAAGGTCTGCCAGTTCCCTTCCGTTGCCGGCCTCGATGATGATTTGAAAGGACGGCTGATCTTCCAGTATGGCCTTGAGGCCTTCCCTGAAAATTTTATGATCGTCCGCAATGGCAAGTTTTATTGATTCCATACAGGGGGAGTTACTATAACTGTTACGGAAGTGCCTTTTTGGGAATCCGAATCAATTTGCAGGCTGCCGTCCACCAGCTGCAGGCGGCTGCTAAGATTCTTCAACCCGAAACCGTGTTTTACTTTTTGTATATCGAATCCTGTTCCGTTATCATGGAAGCAAAGGATTAACCGGGCTTCTTCTTTGAATAAAGTTACGGTTATTTCCCTTGCGCCTGAATGTTTAATGGCATTGCTGAACAGTTCCTGCGCAATCCGGTAAAAGGTGATCTCTATCTCCGGGGGATAGCGGGCGCTGAGCGTGCTGCCGAAATCCACCTGGATCCCGCTGCGCTGCTCTACCTTACGGGAGAGTTCCTTCAGCGCTTCGGCCAGGCCGAAATTCGTAAGCAGGTGAGGCATCATATTATGAATGATATTGCGGATTTCCAGGATACATTCCTCGGCCAGGTTCCGCGTATTCCTCATCAGATCGCTGGTTTCAGTTTTGTTTTCGCAGACCTTTTCCAGGCGGTGCAGGTTGAATTTTATGACCGAAAGTACCTGGCCCACGCTGTCGTGCAGGTCTTCGGCCAGCCTTTTTCGCTCGCTTTCCTGGGCTTCAAAAACCGCTTTCAGCAGGTCGCTTTGCTGCTCTGTCTGAAGCTGCTGCAGCTCGGTTTGACTTTTTAACATCCTTCTCTGGTAAATAATGACGAAAAGGAATAAAAAGATGATGAGTGCCACAATGACGAGCGTGCCAACGATCAGTACGGGGATCAGGTTGTTTTCGGAGGTTTGCAAAGTAATCCTATCGCGTATAAAATGTTTGAAAAAATATTCGTTACAGAGTGGATCGCGTATAATTCCTGCCGTTGCTGTGCGATAACCAGGTTAAAGAGCATGAACAGGAATATGTTTACCGAAAAATAGATCAGCACCCCTGAATTGATCCAGAACAGGGCCTGCTTTTCTATATGAATATATTCCTGCCTTGTAAAGATCTGGTAGAAATATAATAAAGAAAAGCTGATCAGCATAATGCCCTGAACGGTGTTTGAAAGTGAAGGGTACAGCCATATGCCCTGAATCAACAGGGCGTTTGCCACGATCACCAGCAAGGCCGCCGGCCCCATGAACAACACCGCCTTTCGTAAGGCGGCGCTGTAAAATGCCCGGTAATAAATGATGCTGAAAAAAACGATGCTGATAGCGATGAACAAATGAAGCAGCGGCATATTGTTGGCAATGCCCATTCTTATTGTCAGTACCAGGATCAGTTCAAACAAAGCAGCTACCATAAAGAAGACAGCTGCTGTTTTCACGGTCCGGTCAAGACGGCGGAAATTCACTATCCCCGCAAGCACCGGCAATAATGCCGATGCCGCGGAAAGATCGTTCAATGATAGCTGTTCTCCCATCAGATTGGCTTAAAGATCAGCCCTCGGTAAGACTGTTTTTGGGACATCCGGGTGAACCGGGGCAGGGATTGGACTGTTCAATAACTTTGAAATCATTTCCGCTGCCTGCCGATGTCCGGAAAGACATGGTCTGTATTCCACTGGTGACGATATTTTGCTGCGACGGTTCGCTTCCCGCGCTTGTTTCCGGCAGCTGGTCTTTTCCTTCCCGGTTTGAGCCAACCAGGATCAGGTGTTCTTCCCCTTCGGCATTGGCAAGCCCCTTCCTTATAAAATTGCTGATACTTAACAGGAATTGCTGCCAGGCATTTAGCCGGAGACTGTTTGCGTAGTAGATCCTGATCCCCATACAACCCTCCTGGTCAAGAATATCCTGCAGGTGAACCCTTCCGAAAAAATGGGATATTCGTTCGTCAGGACGCATCCGCCTGTAATTCCTGGTCCATAAAGTTGCGGTTTTCATGTCAATGGGGGCTCCCTCTCTGCCGGTAATAGGGAATTCCGGTTCTTTTGTTTGCATGATTCTATTGGATATGGTTAAAAATTTAAAGTAAAAATAGCATTTATAAGTGCTTGTTTTTACATAAATGAGCGGTTGCGTAGTTATACGCGGCCGAAACCGTAAAACTGCGCTTTTAAACTCCGTAGTTGCTGACCTGAGAAACCGTGACAGCTACCTTGAAATTGCGGCGCCGGCAGCCAACCTTTGGGATATGATTAACCAGGCAATACAAGCGATCCTTTCCCGCCTCAACGACTATATAGGCACGGCGGAACCAGAAGTAGTACTCGGGAATATTTCCCTGATAGACGCTTTCCAGGATACTTCCGCCCAAAGCCTCACCGACAGGGTGATAGCCTCGGTTGTCAATATTGAACAGGAAGGCTCCCTGCGGAACATTCCTTTCCGGCGCCCCTCCCTTAACCAGGACGGCCTTCCGCGGGTGCAGGAACGCGAGCCGGAAATCCATTTGAATGTGTACCTGCTTTTCGGATCGAATAAGAACAACTACGGCACCGCGCTTCTCCGGATCTCCCAGGTGATCGCCTTCTTTCAGCGGAAGTTTGTTTTCACCCCAGCTGATACTCCTGAACTGGGCGCCCTGGATCTGAACAAGGTCGTTTTTGATCTTTACTCGACCAATTTCACGGAACTTAACCAATTGTGGGGGATTATGGGCGGGAAATATATTCCATCGGTGGTGTACAAGATGCGGGTCTGCATTATACAGGACGCTGATGAAGTTCCTTCCGCGATGGTCGAAGAAATTAACCTTGGGGCGGCAAACCTGAACAACGGCTGACAAATGGAAACGTTCTCCTGGAGATATCAACCCGAATTTATCATCGCCGTCCTGATCAACGGGCAGCCGGCGGAAGATTTCAGTGTGCTTCCGTCGGCGGCTGCCAGGAAGGCGCTTGATAACTACGGCTTTATTACCAGGACTACCGGCGGGAAACTGACCGGCTTTGGAAGGCAGGTTTTGAACGGTACGAACTGGGCGCCCGCTTATGCTATCGACCGGCCGCTCTCATTCAGTTTTTGGCTGAGTACGAAGCCGGGAGATCCTTTCCGGATCCCGGGCATTTTTAATGATCCTGTCCTTAGGTTTGGTAAGCCGGTGTTTTATGCTAATAACCTTTCCACCACCGGGGAAATAGACGCGGATCTGTCCGGCAATATACTCGAATTGCTGCCTGACCCGCTCCTGGCTGATGAAAAAAAGGCCGCTTTGAGTACGTACACGCCTGCGGCAGCTATTACTCCCGGCCAATATACCGCGGTGAAAGCACGAAAGATCAGTGCAGGGGCGGCCATGGAATTTTATCTGTCACGCCCGATTTCCCCGCTTCAGGGGGAAGCCAGCCTGGATTTTCGCCCATTTCCGGGAGGCGCCCACCTGGTGGTACTGGAAGGAAGCCCTTCCCTGCAGGAGAAGCTGATTCCGGATGAAGCCGCCCTGGCCGCAGGGGTTCAGGGAATGGTGGATATTTATAAAGATGCCTGGAGAGCCCCGGCAGAAGCAATCGAATACAGGATAAATTTTATTACATAAAAAATACAATTATGATAAATCTGGCAGCGCTGAGTACCCCTGGTGTTTACATTGACGAGGTACCTAAACTTCCGCCTTCCGTAGCCCAGGTAGAAACTGCTATCCCGGCTTTTATCGGATATACGCGGGAAACAGAGTTTAACGGGGAACCCCTTCTGAACAAGGCGGTAAGAATTAAATCCCTGGTCGAATACGAACTTGTATTCGGAGCCAGGACGGAAACCTTCACGGCTACAGTTGATTCCGCCGCCGGCGGGACGACGGTTTCAATAAGCGATCCCGGTACTTTATTCAGAATGTATTATGCCCTGCAATTGTACTTTGCCAATGGGGGAGGCCCCTGTTATATCGTATCCATCGGGCCGGATGACGGCTCGGAAACTATTTCCGATACCGCGCATACTGCCGGGCTGAATGCCATTGCCAGGGAAGACGAACCCACCCTGCTGGTGTTCCCGGATGCAGAAGGAATCTCGGATACGGACAAATTTTACGGGGTGTACCAGGCGGCCCTTGCCCAATGCGAATTACTGAAAGACCGCTTTGTGATCTGCGATATTCAGGGAGGGCATAAAGATTTCAACGCTCCCGGTGAAGCGAGTGTCATAAACGACAATACCATCGGTTTTCGCAGCCATATAGGTACTAATTCGCTGCGCTACGGAGCAGCCTATTACCCGCACCTGGAAACCAGCCTTTCCTATAATTACGATGAACTGCTGGTAAATGTCTCCGGATCGGCGGTTCCGGCAAATGCGGTCCTGAGGGCTCCGGATACCGCTTCGCAGGCAGATAAGGACAAATCACTCTTCCATAGTTTCAATGATCTTTATCACCGGGTAAAGGATGCCATTGCCAGCCTGCCGCTTATTTTGCCTCCGGGCGGCGCTATCGCCGGCGTGTATGCCGGTGTGGATGCCACGCGAGGGGTCTGGAAATCACCCGCCAACGTGAGCCTGAATTATGTCAGAAGGCCGGTAGTAGAAATAGACGACCAGGATCAGGAAGGCCTGAACGTGGACACCAGCGGAAAGTCCGTCAACGCCATCCGGAAATTTACCGGCAAAGGTACCCTGGTATGGGGGCAAGGACGCTTGACGGGAACAGCAATGAGTGGCGTTACGTTAGTGTACGGCGTTTTTTCAATATGGTGGAAGAATCGACGAAAAAGGCGGCCGAGCCCTTCGTTTTCGAGCCGAACGATGCCAATACCTGGGTTAAAGTGAGGGCCATGATCGAGAACTTCCTGACCCTTCAGTGGCGGGCGGGAGCCCTTGCAGGCGCCAAGCCCGAACATGCTTTTTATGTAAAGGTAGGCCTGGGGCAAACCATGACGGCACAGGATATCCTGGAGGGGCGGATGATCGTGGAGATAGGCATGGCTGTGGTCCGTCCTGCGGAATTCATTATCCTGCGTTTCAGCCATAAAATGCAGGAATCCTGACAACGTATTCATCTGAGATTTAAAAATCAAGTATCATGGCTTATAAGACACCCGGCGTTTATCTTGAAGAAATTGCTTTGTTCCCGCCCTCGGTGGCGGCAGTAGCCACCGCTGTTCCGGCTTTTGTCGGGTACACGCAATTGACGGCTGATAAAAGCGGCAGCTCGCTTATCAACACGCCCGTCAGGCTCTCTTCGCTCCTTGAATTCAGCGTCCTGTTTGGGGGTGCATATGAGCCGGCAAGCTACCAGGTAGTGGTTGACCCCGCTTTCAGGATCCAACAAATCAATCCGCTGGACGAAGCCGGAAATCCGGGAAAGTATTTTCTTTATGATGCCCTGCGCCATTATTTTGACAATGGCGGCGGCCCCTGCTATGTGGTGGCGGTAGGAAGTTATGAAGACCCCGTGGAATACGGCGCCGATGATGCTTCCGGCATACGTGGAGGTTTAAAGGCCGTGGAAAAGGCGGACGAACCCACCATCCTGCTTGTGCCGGACAGCGTTTCACTAGATGCCGCCGGCGCCGCGCAGGTACACACCCAGATAGCGGCCCAGTGCGGCCGGCTGAAAGACCGGTTCGGCATCCTGGATATCGTGGACGGTTATCTTCCAGAGGACGGTATTACAGGAGCGCCTTTTGAGGAATTCCGGAACGGAACGGGCACCGAAAACCTGAAATACGTGGCGGCTTATTACCCCTGGCTCTATTCTCTTTACCAGAAAACGGTCAGTTTTACCCGTATTGCAGTGGTAGATGACGCCACACCCCCAAACCCGGTGGCCATTGCCGACGTCAGCAACCTGGTTGGCGATTTCCAGGCAAGGCTGGCGGAAGAGAACCAGGTTTTCGGCAAAGTCACCGCGCTGCCCCTGAACAGGGATAATTATGACCTTACCGCCCTTTACGAAGAGCTGCTCAATGGAGAAGACGGGATCAATGCCGGCACCGCCAATGGAAGTAATATTAAAGCTCGGTTTACGGTTTTGCTGCGGTTTGCCAGGGAAATGGCGCTGGCTTTCCCCTCGCTGGAAAGCGACCCCGCCACGCCGGCGACCCTACGGTCACTCCTTGCGTCTTTAAAGGCAGACACCACACTTCAGCAGCACCTGGTTAACCTGGCGGGTTTTGAGGCCAATGCGGTGGTCTCCGGCCTGGTGACCGCGGCAGCGGACTATAGTTCCCTTTACGGGACCGAATGGCTAGGCGGCGAAAGCCAGGCGACCGTTCCCGCCGATCCCGCTGATTACCAAAGTTCCGGGAACAACCTTGAAAAAGGCCGTGCAGCCGGTAACTCTTCCGTTTTGAAGACCGCTTTCGATGGAATAGCCGCTGCTTTCAGGCGCCTGGCCGAAAGCGCCCTGTTTCGAAGCGCCCGCCAGGAAGAAAAACTATTTAAGGAACATCCTTTTTATAAGGTCGCCTATGAGCGCGTCCGCAGGGAAAGCAGTTTAATGCCGCCTTCAGGAGCTATCGCCGGCGTTTACGCCGCCACAGATCGTACCCGGGGCGTATGGAAGGCGCCGGCGAATGTGAGCCTGAGGAGCGTATCGGGCCCTTGCCTGAAGCTGGCCGACCGTGAGCAGGAAAGCCTGAACGTTCATACTACCGGGAAGTCAATCAATGCGATCCGGGAATTTACCGGCAAAGGTACCCTGGTATGGGGGCAAGGACGCTTGACGGGAACAGCAACGAGTGGCGTTACGTAAGCGTGCGGCGCTTTTTCAATATGGTGGAGGAATCGGTAAAAAAAGCCACCGAGCCTTTTGTTTTTGAGCCGAACGATGCCAATACCTGGGTTAAAGTACGGGCGATGATCGAGAATTTCCTGACCCTTCAGTGGCGCGCGGGCGCCCTTGCCGGCGCCAAGCCCGAACATGCTTTTTACGTAAAGGTAGGGCTGGGGCAAACCATGACGGCGCAGGATATCCTGGAAGGGCGGATGATCGTGGAGACAGGCATGGCTGTGGTTCGCCCGGCAGAGTTCATTGTATTGCGTTTTAGTCATAAAATGCAGGAATCTTAAAGATTGTACCACTTAAATTAAATATAATGGCAACTTATCCAATTCCAAAATTTCATTTCCAGGTCGAATGGGGCGGCAGCAAGATCGGGTTTACCGAAGTAACCGGCCTGGATATCACTACCGAGGTGATTGAATACCGGGACGGGGCCAGCCCCGAATTTTCGAAAGTGAAAATGCCCGGCCAGCGCACGTTCAGCAATATTACGCTGAAACGAGGCACCTTTGCCGGGGACAACGAGTTTTACGACTGGTTCAACACCGTAAATATGAACCAGATAGAACGGCGCGACCTCACGATCAGCCTGCTGAATGAGAACCATGAGCCGGTGGTGGTCTGGAAGGTAAAAAATGCCTGGCCGCTGAAAGTCACTCCCACTGATCTGACCGCCGAAGGGAATGATGTCGCCCTGGAAACCATGGAGCTGGCTCATGAAGGCCTGACCATCCAAAACGAATAATTATGGCTATCCCGGGCACTTATCCCTTAACGGGTTTTCATTTCGTAGTGGCCTTTGAGCTTTTCCCCCAGCTGCCGCAGGATTTCCGTTTCCAGGAAGTAAGCGGGCTTTCGGTTAATATGGAAATGGAACCTTACCGCGAAGGCGGGCAGAACCGCTTCGAACACCAGCTGCCGGTAAAGACCAGCTACACCGATCTGACCTTGAAACGGGGAATGTTTGAACTGCCGTCTGGGATCATGGCATGGTGCATCAACGCGGTTCAGCACTTCGAATTTCAACCAACCAACCTGCTGGTTTCCCTGCTGAATGATCAGCATATTCCCGTGCAGTCCTGGTACGTGGTAAATGCGATTCCCAAAAGCGTGGAATTCAGCAGCCTGAATGCCGAACAAAGCCAGGTGGCCATTGAAACGCTGGTGCTGAGTTATAACTATTTCAACATACTGAACCAGTCCGCCGGCCTGGCCGCTGGCCTTAATGCCGCCGCCATTTAGGCGGAAGTAATGATTCACGCAAAAAAAACAGTCTTATGCCCATCGAAATAAAAGAACTGCACATTAAGGCAGTAGTAGCCCCCAGGCAAATAGCTCCTTCCGGCTGGAGCCAGTACACCAGGAGCGAGTACGAAAAAATGCGAAAGGAACTGGTGAAAGATTGCATTGAAAAGATCCTGCAATTGCTGGACGATAAAAAAGAACGCTGATGATACCACTTGGCCAACTGGAGAAAATGCTGATAAAGGCGTACACAGATGCCAGCTGCAGTACGCCCGTAGCCGAACCTTATACGTTCCGGGTGAATCCTTCGTCCTATACTTATAAATACCAGCTGGAACTGGCCCAGGATGAAAACGCAGGAGCCAGCGGCAGCCCGCTCAAGTATTTTAGGCAGGCGCCCAATACCTGGAACTTCGAGATACTTATAGACGGTACGGGGGCCATCAGGGAAACCTCTGCGGCGGATCTTTCCCTGATCGGGAGTACCAAGCCGGTGGAAGTAGCTGAAGAGGTGAAAAAGCTCAAGGCCCTGGTACTGGACTATCACGGGGAAATGCACCGCAATCCATACCTGGTGATCACCTGGGGGAAGAAGTTTTCAGGGGAACGCTGGAATCGCTGGACCTGGAATACAAGCTGTTCAAACCTGACGGTACCCCGCTGAGAGTGATCGCCACCCTGAGCATGAAAGAATGGGTGAATCCTGACCACCGGGTGCTTATGGAAGACGCTTCTTCTCCGGACATTACGCACCAGCGCACATTTGAAGGGAGTGACCGCCTGGACCTGATGGCGCATAAAATATACGATACACCCGCCTATTACGTGGACGTGGCGCTTGCCAACGGGCTCGACAGCTTCAGAAAGATCGCGGCGGGAAAGAATATTGATTTTCCTCCATTAAAATAACCGGACATGGCAGTATCCAGGACTATACCTCACACGGAAAAAGCGGATGTCGTTACCTGCGCCATTCTAGTTAATGGAGCCGAACTTTCAAGGGCCATTCCCCTGCTTTCCATTGACATAAAAAAGGAAGTGAACAAGATCCCTTTAGCCAGGGTCCGGATCGGTGACGGAGATCCTTCCCTGGGAGACTTCCCCCTCAGCAACCGGGAAGAGTTGATCCCGGGAAACGAAATTGAGATAAGGATCGGCTACCGCAATGATAACAACAGTCTGTTTCGCGGCATAATCGTCTCCCATTCCAACAAAATATCCGCCCGGAAAGCGGAACTGCTCATTGAATGCAGGGACAAAGCCGTGAAACTTACCATCGGTAAGAAAAACAAGCATTTTGAAAATCTTAGCAACGCGGAAATTGCCGAAGAAATCATTGCACGTTACGGACTTGAAAGTGAAATTGAAAGTACCGGCGTCCGGTATAAAGAGGCCGTTCAGTTCAATACAAGCGACTGGGATTTTATGCTTTCCCGGATGGACCGGACCGGCAGGATCTGCCTGGTGGAAGATGGGAAGATCATTCTGAAAAAACCCGACTTATCTGCTCCCGCTGTACTTGACCTCCTTTTCGGCGCGACGATAATCGACTATCAGGCAGAAATTGACGCCAGGGAGCAATTAGCGCACGTCAAAGCGAGATCCTGGGACTACAGTAACCAGGAGCTGGCCGAAAACACGTCGGATGAGCCGGAAGCGCCTTCGGCAGGCAATCTCAGCCCGGCATCCCTTTCGGAGATCACCGGCCCGGAAGAATACCTGCTGCCCGGCGCGGGAAAGGCGGAATCCGCCGTATTAAAAGAATGGGCGAACGCCCGAACGCTGAAAAGCCGTTTGTCGAAAGTCAGGGGACATGTCAGATTCCAGGGATTCAGGGAAGTAAAACCCGGAGATTTCATTACGATCAACGGGGTAGGGGAACGTTTTACCGGACCTGTTTTTGTTTCCGCGGTCCGGCAGGAATATGCGGGCGGCAACTGGCATACCACGGTGAATTTTGGCATGCCGGGCGAATGGTTCAGCGAGCAGCTGAATCCCTTTCATTTATCGGCCCAATCGGGCTGGTTCCCGTCCGTTCAGGGGTTGCAGACAGGCATTGTGACCGACCTGGAAGACCCGGAAGGCGAATTCCGGGTAAAGGTACGCCTGCCGCTGGTCAATCCGGCGGAGGAAGGCCTCTGGATGCGTGTTGCAACGCTGGATGCGGGCAATGCACGCGGTACTTTTTTCAGGCCGGAGCTTGGCGACGAGGTGATCGCAGGCTTCCTTCATAACGATCCCGATCACCCGGTAATCCTGGGCATGCTGCACAGTAGTGCGCTTGCCGCCCCGCTCACCGCATCTAACGCAAACCCGGAGAAAGGCTATGTGAGCAGGGAAGGCATTAAAATGATATTTCATGACGCGGACCGCTCACTTACGCTGGAAACTCCCGCGGGAAAAAAAATTACACTGGATGATAGTGCCGGCGCCATCAGCGTGGAAGACGAGCATGGGAACAGTATCCGGATGGAAGCCGCCGGCATAACCATAGACAGCGCCGCCTCCCTGAATCTGAAAGCGGCCGCGGACATTAAACTCGAAGCCGTGAATATCCTTCTCAGCCCTTCTTCCCAGTTCGGTGTATCGGCCGGCGCTTCCGAAATAACCGCCGGGGGAGGGAGCGCCGAAATTAAAAGCGCTTCGGTAAAGATCAACGGCGCCGGCCTGACGGAAATTAAAGGTGGATTGGTAAAAATAAACTAATAAAATGCCCTTTGCAGCCAGGATCACAGACATGCACATTTGCCCCCTGCTTAACCCGGGGGAGCCCCGCACGTGGGCGGGCCGGTGCTTCCGCCGGGAACGGTAACGGTACTGACAGGCGGCCTTCCGGCGGCCACCCTCGGAGATATGTGCGTGTGCGCGGGCCCCCCCGACATGATCGCGGCCGGATCTTCGACCGTCCTTATCGGCGGGAAACCGGCAGCACGCATGGGAGACATGACTGCACACGGCGGGAGCATTATAGCAGGCTGCCCCACGGTACTGATCGGCGGATAATTGCTGACCGGCGGATAAATAAGGCTGAAAACGGATTAAAAAATAAAACGATGCCCACTTCATTTTTAGGTACCGGCTGGAGTTTTCCTCCTTCCTTTGATAATATCAGCGGGGAAACGGCCATGTTAAGCGATCATGCCGATGTGGAAAGCAGCCTGGCTGTTTTGCTGAGTACGCGACCCGGCGAGCGCGTCATGCTGCCTTCCTACGGCTGCGCCCTGGATGAACTGGTTTTTGAATCCCTGACCACTACCTTTAAAGCCTATATCAAAGACCTGGTAAAAACCGCCATTCTTTTTCATGAGCCCAGGATCAGGCTGAACGGGATAAGCCTGGACGATTCCGGCGAATCAGAAGGGCGCATCCTGATCATCGTGGACTATACCGTGAAGCGGACGAATTCCCGGGCCAATTATGTATTCCCATTCTATAAAAACGAAGGGAGTGAAGTGAGATGAGCAGTCCTTGTAATAATACCAATCCCCTGAAACGGCCGGGCGTAAACCAGGGTGAGCGGGTCCTCGCCGCTCTCCTGCCCGGCTTTGTTAGCGTGGATGAACGGGAGTACCCGGACCTGATCCTCTTTGCAAAGCAGTATGCCGCCTTTCTTCATTATTACAACAAGCATAATGCGGCAGAAGGCGATTGGAGGCCCTTTATGCTGATGGATGTCTCGGTTACCCTGGCTACGCTGACGCGTCTTGACATACAGGAATACATCACCTATGCGAAGGATATTTACTCGGAGATCAGGTCAAGCGCCACGGCGCAGGAAACCGAACTGAAAAACTATTTCAAAACCATTTTTGACCTTTGCTTTTCCATTACCCTTTTGCTGGATCATTATTACCAGGCACTTCCCGCGGATGTTGAATTTAAGGAGGTCCTGGGAAATACCGTTCGTTCCGGCCTGCCGGAATATTTCGACCGGCTTAAAAAATACTACGCGGAGGCGGTCAATCAGGGCCTTATTGATCCTGCGGGCACATTTCTTTTCAATGACCGGCCGCGCGATCTGCTTCTTTCCCAGGACTTTCATGCGACAGATCTTTCCGGCATCTGGAATGATCCTGCCGGGCCTCCTTTTACTCCTGTGTTCACCGGGGCCAGCACTGGCCTGAAAATAAAAAATATCGCCACGCATAACCTGTTCACCGGCATTACCGACCAGTATCTTAAAGTACTGGCCCGCATAGTGAACGCCGCCCCGGCCCACCTGGACCGGACGATGGATGAATTTCCCGGCCACAGCCCGCATTACGCACTTTTCCTGACCTTCATTAAATTGTTCAGGATTTCGCAGGAGCGCCTCAATACCTTCACGGCCAGGCATCTTGACCTGTATTACCGGGAAATTCTCCGGTTAACAAAAAAGGACCCGGAACCCGACCAGGTACACCTCCTGTTCGAACTGGCTAAAACAGCAAGCGCCGGCGTACTTCTGGAACAGGGAACGGTGTTTAAAGCCGGAAAGGACCGGGACGGACAGGAGCTGTTTTACAGCCTGAAAGAGCAGGCCATCCTCGGGAAAGGGAAAGTGGCCGCGCTTAAAAATACGTTTGCAACGCGGGAAGAAGGAACTTCCGGCAGCCGGATCTCCGCTGGTTTTGTGGCAAATTCGGGAGATGGAATGGGAGGCCCGCTGCTGCATGCCGATAAAAGCTGGAACGCTTTCGGGGAGCCGGGCCGGGCCTTTGCAAGAGCCGGATTCGGCATTGCTTCCGATTATTTGTTCCTGGCTGAGGGAAAGCGGGTGATCACTTTTACTTTCCAGGTAACCGGAGGGGAATTCTTCAGGCTGAACCCGGCAAGGCTGAACAGTCTTTTCAGGGTGCAATTGAGCGCCGAAAAAGGCTGGTTTGAGCCGCTTTCCGCAGCCGGGAAAACTACCGTGGCCGCTGACGGGCAGTCCTTTTCCATGCAGGTTACCCTGGACGGAGGAGACCCGCCGGTAACGTCCTGGTCTCCGGAGGTACATGGGTATCAGTTTGAGCAAGAGATTCCTATGGCGCTTTTTACATTGCGGGAAGGCAGGGCAGACGATGAACTGTGGCGGCTGCGAATCTCGGGGATCCATTTAAAAGTAACGGTTGAAGGTGTTAAGAGCCTTCTTATTGAAAATGACGAAGGATCGCTTAACCCTGCCAAACCCTTTGAGCTTTTCGGCCCGGCTCCGCACCAGGGTTCATCCTTCATCATGGGTTGCCGGGAATTGTTCATGAAAGCCCGGCGTCCTGCCGGAAAGGTACATGCCAGCCTGGCTTTAACCTGGGATAATCATGAAACCCTGACAGAAACATTCGACGTAAATCCGCCGGTTGAAATCCATTACCTGGAGGATGCCCGCTGGAAAGAAGAGGTTTTTTCACCTTCTCAATCGCTTTTTGCCCTTTCGGGAAGCAGCCCGGAAAAGAAAACGACCCTGCAGTTTCAGCTGCCGGAGCTGGACGTGCAGGGGGACTATTCAGCCGCGAACAACTATTCGCCCCTTTCCAAATGGGGTTTTCTCAAAATAATATTGAAAGGCAGCTTCGGGCATGCGGACTATCCCAGAAGGCTTGCCGAAAGCATAGCGGTGGTTTCGGCGACCAATAGCGACGGAATCACCACCACTTCGGTTGATATGGGAGATATAAAGGAACCCTATACGCCCCGGGTGAAAGAAATAAGCCTCAATTACGAGGCAGGCACCGGCCTGGACCTCAACCGGCCGGACAAAGGGAATTTCATTCACCTGACTCCTTTCGGTTATACGGGCTTGCCGGGCGAAGCATTTCCCGGCCACCTGCTGCCGCAGTTTCCCGCCGAAGGCGAAATGTTCATTGGACTGGATGAATTGCAGACCGGGCAGACACTACCCTTGCTGTTCCAGGTGGCCGAAGGCACGGCCGACCCGGCGGCGTCGCAACAGGATGTTGTATGGCATTACCTGGCTGCGGGAAATGAATGGAAACCCTTCCAAAAGGAAGAGATCGCTGATGAAACCGGCGGCCTGCTTAAATCGGGGATCATCAGGTTCTCCATTCCCCCGGCAGCCAGCAGCAAAAGCACCCTTATGGACGAACAGCTGCACTGGATCAGGGCGAGCGTCGCAAAAAACACCCAGTCAATTCCCCGCCTCATCACCGTCGCCGCGCAGGCGGCGACCGCAGAATTCCAGGATTATAAAGGAGAAGGAAATAGCTTTAAGCAGGTGCTTCCCGCCGGAGCCATCAGCAAACTGCTGCTTAGTAACCCGGCTATTAAAAAGGTGGAGCAGCCCTATGCTTCTTTCGGAGGAAGGGCCCGGGAGGACGATGCGTCCTGGTACCGCTGGGTAAGCGAAAGGTTGCGTCATAAGCAGCGGGCGGTTTCGATCTGGGATTATGAACGGCTGGTACTGGAAAAGTTTCCCGGCATTTATAAAGTGAAATGCATTAATCATGCACAAAGCAATAATGAACTAAGCCCGGGACACGTGCTGTTGGTACCGGTACCCGATTTGCATGGCAGGAACGCCTTTGATCCTTTAAGGCCCAGCGCAGGTTTGGGCCTGCTGGAGGATATAAAGAAATTTCTCTCCGGTATTGCCTCGCCCCATGTGGAACTGGAGGTATGCAATCCCTTATTCGAAGAAATACAACTCGAATTCAACGTTCAGTACCGAAGCGACGATATGGCCTTCTTCACCCGGCAGCTTCGCATGGAACTTGAGCAATTCCTGGCGCCCTGGGCATTTGACACGGAAAGCGATATTGAATTCGGCAGCAGGCTGAGTAAAAGCGCGCTGATCAATTTTATAGAGGAAAGGCCCTACGTGGATCATATCAGCTGCGTAAAAATGTATTGCATCAACGGTGGCCTGCGGTCAAATGACCTGGAAGAAGCCCTGGCAAGCTCCGCCCGGTCCGTATTTGTATCGGTAAAAGCGGAAGACAAGGTTTATCCACATATCATCAACGAAAACGTATGCGCATGCTAAGCGAAGGAATCTATATTGACAAGACAAGGAAACTCGCTCCGGCCCTGGATTATGAGTTTCTCCGGTCGCTTGGGCTCCGGTATATTGAAGAGCTGGGCAGCAAGCTGTGGACCGATTATAATTCGCATGATCCTGGTGTCACCATCCTTGAAGTGCTGTGCTATGCCCTTACCGAACTCGGCTACCGGACCGCTTTCGATATAAAAGACCTCCTCGCCGCTAAGAATGGCCGCATTGACGAGCAGCAGGCTTTCTTCAGTGCGAAAGAAATATTAAGCGCCGCCCCGCTCACGGTGGAAGATTACCGCAAGCTGCTGGTGGATATTGACGGAGTAAGAAATGCCTGGCTTTATCCGTTCAGGGATGAGCAGCTGCAGCTTGCCGGGAAACCATCGCAGGAAGTGTCTCTCTTTGCCCATTGCAAAAAGGATATGCTCACATATGAAAAAACCGAGCATTCCATCGAACTCCGCGGGCTGTACAGGGTAGTCCTTGACCTGGAAGAAAGCGATGAGTTCGGCGATCTGAATAACGGCGGCCTGGTATTCCAATTTCCAGGCGAAGAATTACAGGGCTTGATATTCCAGCTGCTGTTCCCTGCCTGGCAGGAGGCCGATCATGTCTTTTTCCAGTCTGCGGACCCCGCTACGCTGGCAAATAAGCAGGTAACACAGCTGGATGGCGGCTGGAGGGTTTCTTTCGAACTGTCTGCCGGGGCTACCATAAAAACACTGGAATTTTACGTAAGCATTCCCGGGAAACAGGATCTGAGCCCCGTGGAAGGCGAGGTCAGCCTTCAGCTGAATGACGAAGAACAGCTGGCTGCCATGTTCAGCCTCTACCAGGCGAAGCTAAAAAAGATAGCCGGCATACTTAGCCAGGCTAAAGCAGTACTGCACGGGAACAGGAACCTGTGCGAGGATTTTCTCCCCCTGGAGACCGTTTGCACACGCGATATTGCGATTTGCGCGGATATCGAGGTGGAAGCCGGGGCCGATATTGAGAAAGTATATGCCCGCGTGTTGTTTGAACTTGAAAATTACCTGGATCCCCGGGTCAATTTTTATACCCTGAAGGAATTGACAGACCAGGGGCTGCCGGCTCAGGAGATCTTCCAGGGGCCGGTGCTGACCCACGGTTTTATCAAAACGGACGAACTAAAAGAAACCCGCCCCCGAACGGTCATCCTGGTATCGGACATCATCAATTTCATCATGGATATCGAAGGGGTGCTGACGGTGAAGAATGTGCTGCTCACAAAATACGGAGCCGATGGGAAGCCGGTGCAGGCCGGGCAGCGCTGGTGCCTGAAAATGGATGAGGGCTGCAAGCCCGTGCTGTCTGTTTTCCGGTCCAAAGTCTTGTTTTTTAAAGGTAAACTGCCCTTCCGGCCCCGGCTTAATGAAAGCCTGGACACGCTTAATTATTTACGCGGGCTGGCAAGCCAGGATAAATTAAAGGGCAGCGCCGATGATTTTCCGATGCCCATGGGGACATTCCGCCAGGCCGGCGAGTATGTGTCGGTAGAGCAGGAATTCCCCATGACCTATGGGATCGGCAACTACGGGCTTCCCGAATCTGCGGGGCCTGAAAGGAAGGCGCAGGCGCAGCAGCTAAAGGCCTACCTTCGTTTTTTTGATCAGCTACTGGCGGATTTCTTTTCGCAGCTGGCTCATGCAAAGGACCTGTTTTCTTTGGAGGGCAGCCTCAGCCAGACTTATTTTGGCCAGTACCTGGCTCAGATGAACGGCGCCGGGGAAATATACAGGGATGCAGCAAGCCTGAAGCAGGTGTTTCAGCCTCCGGCCCCCGCCGACCCTGAAAAAGTGAAAGAGGCGCGGGCCTTCCTGCTGGAAAGCCCGGAATTGTTATATGAGCGGCGCAACCGTTTCCTGGATCACTTGATGGCCCGTTTCGGAGAATCCTTCAATGAGTATGTTTTAATGCTCTATGCTTACCGGAACGCCGATGAATACGAGGAAATTGATGCTCAGGCATTGATAGAAGATAAGATCGCCTTCCTCCGGGATTACCCCGTAATCAGCAGGGAACGCGGACAAGCCTTCAATTACCGGGAACCAGCCTGGAATACGGCAAATGTTTCCGGCCTCGAAAAACGGCTTGCACGCCTCTCGGGAATGGATGATTTTAGCAGAAGGTTCTTATTCTGCCTGCATCATATAGATATTCAAAAAACGGAGGATAGTCCGCCGCGCTATTTTTTCAATGTAGTGGACGAGGAGGGGAAAGTCTTATTGAAATCACTGCAGGAGTACGCAGCGCCCGGGGAAATTGCCGGAATTACGGAAGAACTGGCGGGATTGCTCAGCAATGTTGCCGCGTACCAATCCACCGGGGCTGTTCCGGGGGCCTTCGCCTTCAACCTTGTAAATGAGAGCGGCCAGGCGCTTGCTGTCAGCGGAGAAGTGTTCCCCGATGCCGCTTCCCGCGATGCCGCCGTGCTTGAAATTGCGGCGAAAATGGGAGAAGACTGCCCGGGCGAAGGGCTGCACCTGGTAGAACATTTGTTGCTGCGCCCAAGATTTTCTCCCCCTGAACTGCCGGGGGAAGCGCCGGAAGATATTTACAAGCTGTTCCAGGTATGCCTGGGTGAAAACTGTCATTTCTGCGGGGAGGAAGATCCCTATTCGTTCCGTATTTCCATTGTTCTTCCCTACTGGCATGAACGCTTTAAGGCCGTGGAATTCCGGGATTATTTCGAAACCATGGCCAGAACGGAGACGCCTGCGCACTGCATGCTGAAGATCTGCTGGCTGAACAATACGCTTATGAATGCCTTTGAACGCGCCTATAAAGAGTGGATGGAAGCCCTTGCCGCTTTGGAAGCCGGTATTTTACCGGATCCGGCCGGCCAGGAAGGGCTTCGCCTTGCCAGCAATAAACTGATTGATATTCTGAGCGGGATGCACAGCGAATATCCCCTGGCGCAGCTGCATGATTGCGAAACCGGTACTTCCAACCCGGTACTGTTGAATAATACAATTCTGGGGACATACATAAAATCCAATAACGATGAATGAGTATAACACATATCCTGTCTTCGTAGCTGACCAGGTATTAACAGCCGAACACCTGAACCAGGTGGTGAATTATCTTGACGAACAGGGACGCCTGACCAGGAACCGCCTGATCGGCATCGGAATCGTGTGCGGCCTCGAAATCAAAGCAGGTCCCGAAAGCATTGAGATAGGCAAAGGCTGCGGTGTAACTTCAGAGGGCTACTTGGTACTCCAGGAGCGGAAAATCTATACTTATTCGCGTCCGTACACACTTCCGGAATACTTCTCACCGGAATATAAGCCGGTGTATGAAGACTGGCATATGTGGGAATTGCTCACCGCTGAAGAATCCCTGGAAGCGGAGGACGGACAGCCGCTGAAAGGCCGGGAAGATTTCGTGAAGGATAAGATCGTGGTCCTTTTGCTTGAAATGAAGGAAAAGCCGCTGAAAAACTGCATCGAGATCGACTGTGAAGATAAAGGCGACAAGATCGAGTTCCGGGTAAAACCTTTGCTGGTTTCAAGAGAAGACCTGGACGAATTTACCGGCGTCCGGGAACCTGCCGGCGAACTTTCGGGCGGCTTGCTGCGGCGGCCGGCAGCCGGATTGCGGGATGTTTCCCCGAACCCGCGCCTCAGCCGGGTACTCCGGGATGTTTCCGAGAACCCGCGTCACAGCCGGGCGTTCCGGGAAGCTGCAACCCGCGGCCCGCGCTTCGAATCTGTTCCAGGCAGACGGCTTCGTGAACCGCGCCTCAGCCGGGCGGCTCAGCAGGACATGCAGCTGCGGCGGTTTAACGTGCCGGCCCGGGAACTGAAAAATACGAATGACGTCTTCGGAGCATTCTTAAGAATTGTTGACGAAAGTACCTTAAAGCAGCTGGCAGAAACGCTGAATGCCTGCTATTACCGTTACCAGCCTGTTTTAGGTGCGGAGAACAATCCTTTTGAGCAGGTGGCTTCCAGGTTTAACGACACGCTTTCCCATATCAAAACGGCCAACCCCTACTTTATCCAGTATTTCTATGATTGGATCGATGACATCATAAAGGCCTATCACGAACTCGAATATAAGATCGTTGATGTACAGACCGAATGCTGTCCGGACAGGGACCTGTTCCCGCTTCATTTAATGCTGGGCGAAGCCAACAGGGATACGACAGATCATGTACGATCATCGTACAGGCATTACTTTATTTATTCCCCGCTTTTTAACGGTCAGCAGCAGCTGGTTTCAGAAGTGAGGCTTCTTTTTAAGCGCCTCGCCGCGATCATTGAAACATTCAGTGTTCCACACGTAAAAACGCTTTTCCCGGCCGAAGTAAAGATCACTCCCAGCCGGTACCTGGAGCATCCTTTATCGGAGCGGTGTATTCCCTATTATTACGATCCCGGTGCTATGTATCCGCTCTGGAGCTGGGAAAAGACCCGGCGGGGAAGAGCGGACAGCAATTTGTCTTATCACGCGGGGGAATACAGCAGCGCGGATACGGTGCTGAACCCTTTAAACTATGATATAGAAACCTATAACTTTTTCCGTGTGGAGGGCCATATCGGGAAGCCGGTTACAGCCGCATTGCAAACCCTGCTTGCCCGCCGCGATCATTTTAACCTGCCTTTCGAAGCCCTTGCCTTATCAACGGCGACGATCAGCGCTTTCTTTAACGCAGACGATCACGAATGTCATTTCCGGGACCTGGAATCAATTTACCGGGTCTTGCTGGCCGAAATGAAATGCAAATTCGGTGAATTCCAATGCATGGCCGCAAGAATACCCTACCAGGCGCGGGTTAGGGCAGGAGTGCTTTCGGGTGGCGAAACACTGGCCGGGAGGGCTGCTGCGTTTCAACCGGGCGATTTTCTCAAAAGTCATTGCCCGCCGCAGAAGGGAAGCGTCGGAGAAGCTTATTTGAATCTCGTAAGCAGGCGGATATCCTTTAATCGGTTTACCGCCCTTGATCTTTCCGCCGGTATTTCTGGCGCTGCCGGTGCAACGGCGGGGAGGACCGGCGCCGCTGCTGGCGCAGCCAGTGCCGTCAGTGCGGCCGGTTTCAATGATCATGCGCTTTATGCTGCCCTGTTTTACTTTATTCATTCAGTCGAAAGATTATTCCAGGTTCTTGCAAACAAAGAGCTGGGCCAGCTGGATATGGAACTCTTCCAGCCACGTTATGAAGCCGTAGTGGATGCCGCAGGGGACCTTGCCCGGATAGGCGAGGCCCTGGAGCGCCTGGATGCCGGAAACGAGAATTACCAGGCCCTGCTTAAACGCCTGCAGGAACTGGGCTTTTTCGAACTGACGGTCCGGATACGTACATTGATCTATATCTGTCTGGATCACCGTCTGAAAGCGCTTAAAGAAGAATACCAGCGAAGGTTACGCGAGCTTCGCCTGCTGACCAATCTCATGCATTATGCAAAAAAACATCCTGGCCTTGAACATAAAGCCGGGGTGCCAAAAGGCGGTACTTTTATCATGGTTTACCATGAAAGCCCGCCGCGAAGGCTGCTCGCCGGGCTAACCGCAATAGGGGAAAGAACCGTTTCAGCGGCAGAAAGCGCTGCTTTCCGGGAAGCAGGCTCAACGATTGCTGAACGCGGTTCTTTTGCTACTGGCAGCGCAGCCGGTACGGAGGAACTGATCAGGGAAGCCTACGTGAACAATCCGCAATTACTAAGAAAATTTGAAAAGGCGCTCGGAACGTTTATGGATACGTGCAGGGATATGGATCCGGATAACAGGAAGAGGATCCGCGATATCCTGGTAAGTATTCCGGACAGGGAAGAACCCCTTGATTTCCGCGTAGCCGAAGAAGCGGTAATTGCTGATTTCTACCTGCCCTATATCTGCTGTTCCGGCTGTGCCTCCGTTTCTTACGTGCTTCCGGCAACCCCGGAAGAAGTATTGTCCATTCGTATCAGGCCCACGGAATTTTGTAATGACGATTCGCGGCTTTACCCGGTAACCGTATCGCCTGCCGGAGGGAAATTAACAGCTTCCGCGGGAGGAATAAGCGAGGAGAACGGCTTTGCCTTTTCGCCTGAAGGATTGGCAGCCGGCATGAATACCCTCACTTATACGCTGGCCGACGGACGAAGTACCAGCGTTGACCTTCGTATTGCCGAAAAGTTCCAGGTAGATTTCAAGACCCGGGATATGGGAGATCTCACTGTACAATTTATCCCCGGTTTTACGGACGAAGAGAACCGGCAGGTAAGCTGGGATTTTGGCGACGGCGCCACTTCAGCCGAATTTTCGCCCAGGCACACCTACCGCCTGGAGGAAAGTGAAGCAAGCTTTGTCGTAACCCTCAGGGTCAACCACGCCTCCTGTATGGCAGAAGCCAAACAGACTATTACGCTGCGCAAACCAGCCGATCCTCAATTTGACTTGCAACCACGGGTTTTTTGCGTAAATGACCGGAAAGAATATGAATTCAGCATTGAACCTTTCCCCGAAACAATTGAAGAAATAAAAAATCCGGATAAACTGATCATTAGCATGGATGCAGCTGCGGGGAAAATGGACTTCGTTCCCGCCAGGCACCGGATTAAGTCTACCAAAGACTACCGGCTGGAATACATGGGCACAGGGCTTGACCTGCGGGTGGTTGTTGCCGATGCTTCATTTATTATGCAGATAAAGTGGATGGATACGGACAATTTACTGGTCCTTAAACCCAGGCAAACGGATGCATCCGGTTATACATGGACGATCACCCAGGGGAGGATCAGCCGTTCTTTTACCACACAGGTGGTTGAAGTGAAACAGTCGGAATTAGGGTTAAGCCCCCGGCTGGACTTCAGCATCAGCCTGCATGTGAACCATCAGCTTCCCTCCGGGAATTGCGCGAATGAGCAGAAGTTTACGATGACGCCGCAGCTGTTCAGGAAATACCAGGGCAGCGGAGAAGAGTTTGACAATTCAACCATTCAATGACAGCGATCATGACAGCGAATAACAAAGTTACTCACCGCATCAGGATCCAGCGGGTGGACGTTGAGTTTGACAGGACGGAAGATGCATTTAAGATCCGGGAAGAACTTTCGGAAGTTTGCCGGCTGCGGCTGGTACCGGCCATGGAAAAACTTTTCGACGAAAAATACGCCGCCGGCCCATTGATAAGCATACCTCATCTGGTCATTGATGCCGGGGAGCTGGACGCGGATAATTGGGAAAACACGTTTGTAAACTCCGTTATTCGCCGGCTGGAAACCTTTCTCGACCGGGAAGCGGCCCGGGAGCAAGGGGCTAGCGGTGTTTCGCGTGCGGGAGCAAAAGGCCAGGGGGCCGGGGAGCGGAAGCGCCGGGCCGGTTTTATTTTGCACTATCTGAAAAGCGGCGTGCAGCCCTGGAATTCACCCCATGAAAGTAAAGAACAGCTGAAAAATGAATTACGGGACTTATTGAAAAACTCGCGTCGTTTTTTAAGGTCCGTCAGTTTCCTGGATCGCCAGGGGCCGGATCTCCGGGATGATTTTACCCGGGAATTGGTTGAATTGCTGGCTTCCGATCTGAATGCGGTGAAAAGGCTGGTGTACCTGCTTCCCGAAAAAAACATACTTCCGGTTTTGATAAAAAAGGGCTGGGATCCTGCTGAGATCAGGAATATGCGGAAGAACTGGAATGCCATCTTTCACCTGTCGGGACTTCCCCGGGACGAACATCCTGCTGTTTTTTTACATTCGCTCAGCGTCCTGCATAACGGGCGGGAGATCAGAAAACACCGCCTTTCCGAGGCGCTTTCACAGGAAGTGGTGCGGGTGCTGGAAGAAAAGCATAAGCCCGTATTCATGAAACTGCCGGAGGTCCTCGAGAAATACCTTATCTTGCTTCCAGGAAAGCCTGTACTCAATTATCATAAAGAGATGCTGAACCTTCCGCCCCGCGAAAAACCCGTTCCGCCGCTGATTGAAGAACCGGTGTACATTAATAACGCCGGTCTTGTATTACTGCATCCCTTTTTATGTGATTTATTTGAAAATACCGGCCATACCGTGAACAACAAGTGGGATTCCCGGGAAATGCTGCAGCGCTCCATCGTATTAACCCGCTATCTTACCAGCGGGCAGGATGATTACAGCGAACATGACCTGTTCCTTAACAAGCTTCTTGCCGGTTTTCCCCTTGAAGCTCCTTTGCCCCTGGATATCTTTCTGAGTGATTTTGAGAAAAAAGAAGCGAATGACCTGCTCGAATCGGTGATCGGCCATTGGAAGGCTTTAAGGAACACCAGTATAGAGGGGCTGCGCGAAGCCTTTCTGCAGCGGCCTGGAAAAATAAGCGGCAGGGAGAAAGGCTGGCTGCTCCAGGCGGACCAGCAAGTGCCTGATGTGCTGCTGGCTAAATTGCCCTGGGGCTTTTCCACCATTAAAACTCCCTGGATGAAAGAAATTTTAACCGTAGAATGGACATAATATGGAACTGTTGAAAAAAGGACAGGAGGGCGAAAAAATCAGAGAACTCCAGGAAATCCTGAGGGAACTGGATTATGACCTGCCCGTTACCGGTATTTTTGATCATACCACCTATAAAGCGGTGCGGAATTTTCAGAGCCGCCACCTGGACAAGCACGGGGAACCGCTGGCTGTTGACGGGAAAGTGGGGCCGCTCACCTGGTGGGCTTTGCAAAATCCGAAGACAAAAGTTTATGAAGGCGTTATTAATTACGGCATTTTCCCGGACAGCTCATTCGGCGGATCCGCGGCCGGCCGCAGCGCCTTGCAGTTTGCCATAGATGAACTGAATAGCGGAGCGGGGGAAGAAGGCGGAAACAACAGAGGCCCCTGGGTGAAAAAGTACCTTGCGCCAACGGGCCTTGGAGAAGGCTATAGCTGGTGCGCCGCTTTCGTGAGCTGGTGTTACCTGCAGGCCGCCGGCGGCAGCAAAGAAGATATGCCTTTTCGCTATTCGGCGGGAGCAAGGAATATTTACAACCAGCTGCGTGAGAAAGGGTGGACACTGGATAAAGATGAGCTGCCTCAGCCGGGCGATATTGTTTGCTGGTGGAGAGTGAGCCTGCCTTCCGGCCTGGGGCATATTGGCCTGGTCCATCATTATAAGGACGGCTTTCTGTATACGATCGAAGGGAATAAGGCAGCAAATGTGGCGGGATTTTCCTATGTGAAAACACGCATGGATAAACTATTAGGTTACGGAAGAATACCATAAAAGAAAATAGTATGGAACACCAGGTAAAGCAGAGAAACAGGCAGGCCGGTACCAGGCAGTCAAACGGCGGGCAGGGCTGCGCATTTTTTGCGCCCGCGGCCGTGCAACCTAAATTAACGGTCAATGCGCCTAATGACCGGTACGAAAGGGAAGCGGATGCGGTTGCAGATAAAGTAATGCGTATGCCTGCTTCCTTAACTGCGCCTGTTCAGCGCAAATGTGCCCATTGCGAGGAAGAGGAAAAAAAGCAGTTACAGCGTAAACCGGTCAGAGCAAGCATTACCCCCCTGCTGCAACGCAAAGCGGTAAACAGGGATCGAAGCGTTGGGGAGCATTTCAGTTCATCTTTGCAGGCGAGTAAGGGAAGCGGAAAACTTTTGCCTCAGGAAACACGCAGCTGGATGGAGAGCCGCTTTGGCGCCGATTTCAGCAGTGTTAAGATACATACCGGCGGAAAAGCGGTGCAGTTAAGCAGGGATCTGAACGCCCGGGCATTTGCGCACGGCAGTGATATCTATTTTAACCAGGGAGAATTCGCTCCCGGTACAATAGCCGGTAAGCAGTTGCTTGCACATGAATTGACCCATGTGGTGCAGCAGGGCGGCGATGGCGGCCACCTTCAGCGCTGGACCTATGGGGCCGGGGACCACAATACTTCCGGCGGAAATACCTTCCGGGAAATTACCGCTGCCGAAAGGCAAGGCCCCAATGGAATGGATGCAGCAATGGCCATCGTAGACCGCCTGGTGGCAGGAAGCGACTGGCGTTCCGAGACATGCCAGCAATGGTATACAGATAATTGCGACGTGGCAAGGTCCCTGGCCGACTTAAACAACCGGGCGGTCATCTGGATGTGGCGGGAGGCCGATGGTTCAGGCGGAAACGGACTGACGGACGGCGCCAATGGGGAACATCACGCGGTTACCGAGCAGTTGTTCAACATCAGGAGCCGGTGGGCGCTTGCTGCAACCATTCTGCATGAATATTGGCATGACTGTGAAAACAGCGCGGTGGATATCGGGGATGATGCAAAGGCGGCCTGCGGCTTGCCGAATATATAGATACGATGGCATCCTCAGGCACCAGATCAAACCCGGCTGCGCAGGTGAATAAAGCGCCGGGAATTTCCCGGCCGGGACCGGAACAGCAATTTTTTAAGCCTGTTATACAAACTAAATTAGTTGCCGAACCTACTTATCCCCCCTATCTTGTGAACAGTATTCCGGGACGTAACCCGGCAAGCGATCCGGCAAGCCGGCTGCGCCCTTCCGAGCGTACAGCGCATGTGGGAGGTTTACTGCAAGATCTTTGTCCCGGTTTTCAAACCGATTCCTCAACAGGCCTTGTTTCGCCGGTTGATTCTTCCGCTACCGCCGGGCAGCTGGCGGCCGGAAATAATCCGGCGGGATGCTGTTGCCTGCATGTATTGACAAGGCGCGGATCAGGTAACTGGAGGATACTGGTGAGCGACGTGGTTAGCCCGCATACCCTTGAATCGGAAGGGGTAGTGGTTGTTCCGGGACCTAACGCACCCATTGATTACGGCAACTGGACAGCAGGGCCTGCCGAAAGGCGTGTTATTATGTCGAATACAGAGATCCTTGGCCATGAGCTATGCGGGCATGCGGCCCTGATGGAATTGCAGGCACACCCGCCGGACGCCAGCAGGCTTACTACGGATGTGCATGACCCTACGGTGAATATTCAAAATCTGATTGCCACAGAGCAGGGAGTTCCTGCATCTGATCTTCGTGGCCTGGCGTCGGGAGGGTCTCACCGGGGCGAATCCTTTGCCCGTATCGTCATCAGCGGGTACCCCGCAAACAGGATAAGCCCTTTTAGTATTCCGGACTCTGCGCAGCATCGAAAATTGTTCCTGGCTACTAATCTTATCCGCACCAATGATTTCTTTGTAAATATTACCGGACATACGGATCCGAGTGGCACGGATGCCATTAATGACCGTATAAGCCTGCAGCGCGCAAATTCCGTGAAAGCATTTATTGCCGGGCGGGTGCCCGCCAACAGGCACCTGGACAGGCAGGATCCGGCGACACCGCTCGTTAACAGGTTCCGCTCCACCACCGGTGTTCGGGATCAGCAGCCACCTCCCGCCGCATTGCAGGGAAATCCGGATAACTGGCGCCGGGTGGAAATATTTGTCGCTTCTTTCCCGGCGGCAACAGAGAATGCGCCGGCAGCAACTCCCGCTACAGTTACCCAGCTTCCCCCGCCTCCGGGTGCTTCCGCGCTGGCGGCTTCCGGCGACGAGTGCGAGAAGGTGCTGGTGAACGGCGCCTATCCCGGTATTTCCGCAACTACTGCTCCGCCCGCCATTTCACCCGCGCTGCCCGCCATTTCGCCAAAACGGCAAGCCTTAACGGCTTCGCATTTACAAAGACAGGAAGCGGAGCAGCCGCTTTCTCTCGACCCTGAATTGGCTGCGCCGCCTAGTTTCCGTCCTTCCGCGAGCCCGGATTTCCTTTCGATGCGCCAGCCTTTTATTAATCGCGGTGTTTTCGATCTTTGGGATTCAGACTCCGCGATGGCAGTTTGGCGGTATAATTTTGATTTCTTCCGGCTGTTCGGTTTATCTCCCGGTATTTCCACCACACTTAGCAATTTCGCGTCGCCCCGTTTTATCGATGCGCAGCTGAAACTTAATAATCCCACCTGGTGGGAAATTACCGACCTCGAGCTGAACACATCCACGGTAGGCGCTTCAGTTCCTGTACTGGAATTTAATGCGGATTTCTCCGTAGAAGCGCCTTCCTGGTTCAGAAGTGTTTTCCTGGATTAAAACGATCCTGATGATGCAAAATGCGAATACTATAATAAAGGAGAAAGAGGCGTTTCCGTCCAGCGAAAATGGCAAGCCGGGAAGTAGTTACCTGGCTGCCGCGTTGAAATACCTGGAAAACTATGCTGCTGTCTGGCTGGAAGCGTATTTCCAGGAAAAAGCGCCGGTTTTTGAGCCGCCTCCGGTTCCTTCCGGGCAGGATACCTCTCCCTTTGCGCGATTTGTGAAACAGTTTAAACCTTCCAAAGAAGAAATGCTCCTGGTATTGACCGCGCTGGTACCTCATATTATTCCCGGGTTTTTTGACCGAATGGTTCAGCGCTGCCTTCCGGAAGGCGGCGAATTCCCTGAATTCGGAGGTATAAAAGGCGTAAATCACCGCGCTATGCTGCCGACAGGTGAAACGGCGATGTTTCTCTTAGCTGGCCCGGACCTGGATGAACGTTTGAAATTCTTACAGCTGTTCGGCGAACAAAGCGGTCTGTTTAAACATAAAGTGCTTTCACTGGAACTGCCGCCGCCGGGCGAGCCCTTGTTAAGCGGCCGGCTCATCCTGGAACCGGAGTTTGCCGAGGTGTTTACAACAGGTAAGGTGGCGCTTCCCAGGCTAAGTACGCAATTTCCGGCGGAGCATATCAGCACCCAAATGGAATGGAACGACCTGGTATTGAGTGAGAGGATCTGGCTGCAGATTAGGGAACTTGAAAACTGGATAAAGAACAGCGAAACGCTGATGTCGGAATGGGGAATGGGAAAAAGGCTCAAGCCGGGATACAGGGTATTGTTTTACGGTCCGCCCGGTACCGGTAAGACACTGACGGCTACCTTGCTTGGTAAATATACCGGAAAGGAAGTATTCCGGATCGACCTCTCCATGGTGGTGTCCAAGTACATCGGTGAAACCGAAAAAAACCTGGCCGCTCTTTTTGACAAAGCCGAAAACAAAGGCTGGATACTATTTTTTGACGAGGCGGACGCCATTTTCGGCAAGCGGACCGGGGTTCGTGACGCGCATGATAAATATGCCAACCAGGAAGTTTCCTATCTCCTGCAGCGGATCGAAGCTCATTCAGGGCTTATTATCCTGGCCTCCAATTTCAGGAATAACATTGATGAAGCTTTTATCCGACGTTTTAATTCCATCATCTATTTCCCGCCTCCTTCCGCGGAAGAACGTTTAAGATTATGGCAGCAGGTTTTCCCGGCCGCTGTAAGTCTGGAAAAGGACGTGGACCTGGAAGCGATTGCTTCCGGCTACGAGCTGACCGGCTCGCATATCCTGAACATTGTGCAGTATATATGTCTTTCGGCCCTGGAAAAGGGCGAACAAAGGGTGTCCATGGCGGATATTCTCAGGGGAATACAAAGGGAAATGGAAAAGGAAGGCAAATGACCGCAAATGATCGCCTATTATTATCGGCTTGTTAGTATATTAGCCGGTATGCGTAAAAAGCTTTATCGCAATTTTCAAACCGGCTTATTGGGTGGAGTCGCTTCAGGCTTGTCCGAGCAGTTTAACATACCTCCTTTTTTCATTCGCCTCCTTTTTATCGTACTTTTTATGGCATTGGGTTTGGGGCTGTTTTTGTATATTGCTTTATGGGTACTGTTACCCGGAAAGGAAAATGATCGTCGTATCATTGACCCTATATTAAAACGATTTCAAAAATGGAAAAAAGACTGACCAGGAATATGCCGGGGAAGATGATCGGCGGAGTGGCCGCCGGCCTGGCCGATTACCTGGAAATTGATGCCACCATTGTAAGGCTGCTGTTTGTATTAGCCACCTTCTTTCACGGAGCGGGACTTTTAATATATATTGTTTTATGGATAGCGATGCCGGCGGGTACAGGTTACCGGGTCCGGCCCGGCCAGCCCGGCGGCGTAAACCCGGTCAGTCCCGGCTCTCCGGAACCGCCGCTTCAAAATCCTGTTCAGCGCCCGGAAGGCAATGAGCCCTCGGGGAGGCGGTCGGCCGCTGTGATCGGCTGGATATTAGTGGGCCTTGGCGTTTTTTTCCTGATGGACGAGTTCCTGGAACCCTGGTTCCGCGAGTTTTTTTATTGGTTCAACTTCAGGAGAATCTGGCCGGTAGTATTCATTATCGTGGGCGTTCTTATTATCTCTTCTGCCGCCAAAAAAGCACCCGGATACGGGCCGGAAGAAGATCCCCTCCCTCCGGGCGGGCCAAAGGAACCGCCTGCCGGAGGGCCCGGAACGTCGGCAGGTTCAGGCATAAATCCGGAGCAGGGCCCGGCGACCCCGCAGCGTGGGCCAATGAATCCACCGCCGGGTTCAGCGAACCCGCCGGATCCAGCGAACACGCCGCCGGCTGATTCGCGTGGGCCAATGATCCCTCCGCCGGGTCCAACGAACACGCCGCCGGCGACCCCTCCGCGTGGCCCAATGAATCCCCCGCCTGGTCCAGCGAACGCGCCGGATCCAGGTAAGGACGATACCGATAAATTCTAAACCATGAAAGCGCGTGACATATTCTGGGGCGTCTTCTTCATTTTGTTCGGAGCCCTGCTCATCCTGGAGAATTTCGAAGTCATCGATATCTGGTGGCGTACACGCGATATCTGGCGGCTATGGCCGCTTATTCTTATCCTGATAGGCATGAACCTTATCTCCAGGCGCACCGAGGTGATCTACAATGTGGCAATTATACTCCTGGTACTGGCTTTCGGATATGTGGTCGTGTACGGGTACCAGCTGCAGCATTTTTAGCGCCCGGGCAGCATGGTTATTTTTCCGGTAGAACGGCTTTTGCCGCTGGCAGGGAGATTCCCCTGATCAGCACCGATTTCTTTCTTCCGGTTTCGCCTTTCAGCAGCTGAACCCGTGAGCGCGGAACGTCAAATAATTTTGTCAGGAAATCCAGTAAGGCTTTATTAGCCTTGCCGTCAACGGGCGGTGCATGTACCCTGATCTTGAGTGAATCACCATACAGGCCGGCTACTTCGGTTGTTGAGGCGCCGGGTTGGATATGGAGAAAGAGGATAACGCCCTCTGCGTGTGGCTGGATCATGTGCTGAGCAGAATAGGGGATTAAAAGTAATACTGTTAGCGCTTATTTGCAAGCTGTCAGCTATTTGCGCGGCGGCAGCCCGGGGTACTCCGTAAAAATTGTACATTTAAACCCTGATCCATGATGCACCGCAAGATCATTCATATTGACATGGACGCTTTTTATGCTTCGGTGGAGCAACGGGATTTTCCTGAATACCGCGGGAAGCCCATTGTCGTGGGCGGGCCTCCGCAGGGGCGCGGTGTGGTAGCCACCGCAAGTTATGAAGCCAGGAAATTCGGCGTGCGCTCAGCCATGCCCAGCAAAAAAGCCCTGGAACTTTGCCCCGAAGCCCTGTTTGTTTTTCCCCGTTTTGACGTTTACAAGGAAGTGTCCGCTAAGATCCGGGAAATATTTCGCCGGTACACCGATATAATCGAGCCCCTGTCCCTTGATGAAGCTTATCTTGATGTTACGGAGGATAAGAAAGGAATAGGTTCTGCCCTGGAGATTGCCGGCGAAATAAGACAAGCCATTAAAGAAGAGCTGCAGCTTACCGCTTCGGCCGGTGTTTCTGTCAATAAATTCGTGGCGAAAATCGCCTCTGATATTCAAAAGCCGGATGGCTTGACGTTTATCGGGCCTTCCCGGATAGAAGCTTTTATGGAGCAGTTGCCCGTAGAAAAGTTCTTTGGCGTAGGAAAGGTAACAGCCGGTAAAATGAAACAAATGGGCCTCCATACGGGAGGCGATCTGAAAAAGCTTAGCGAAGAAGAGCTGGTCCGGCATTTCGGGAAAACAGGCCGGTTCTATTATAAGATCGTCCGGGGCATCGACGAGCGGGAAGTACAGCCCTCCAGGGAAATTAAATCTATAAGTATTGAAGATACATTTGCCCGGGACCTGGCGGAGCCGGCCGATCTGCTCAGGGAGCTGGACCGGCAGGCCGAAAAACTGTCCGGCCGCCTTGAAAAGCGTATGTTAAAAGGAAAAACGCTTACGTTAAAGCTCAAATTCACCGATTTTAAGCAGGTGACCCGCAGCCGGTCCCTCCCAGAACCTTTTTGCGATGCATTGACCATCAGGAAGGTAGGAGCGGACCTTTTGGCCGGAGCGGACCTTCAGGGAAAGGCAATAAGGTTGCTGGGACTGGGCATCTCCAATTTTAATCAACCCGATGCTGCCCGCCCTGTGAAACGAGCGGCCAACCAGCTCGATCTGTTCCTTTGATTGTCACTTAATGCTGCGTCAAGCATGAACTCGCAGCATTAATGATTGCAAACACCAGCGGCTGCTAACACTACCAATGAACAAAAAAAGCCGCCGCCGTGGCAGAACCCAGTCCCGAACCTTAGCATTACTCTTCAGTTAATAATTTCATAATGGCTGCTTCAAAAGCTCCATTCATGTCTGTATTATGAAAGCGTTGATAATACCGCAGGAAAGTTATCAGGGCAGCCATTTTTCTTTCCGGTATTTGTTTGCTCAGCAGGTGCCGGGTCAAATTCAGCTTTAATCGCAGCAGTTGCTCGTCCTCGATGTTCTCCGGGCTTTCCAATGCTGTTTTAACGATCAGAAGCACCTTGGCAAACGAATTATTGCTCTTTTTCAATTTATGACGAGACTGCGCAAGCACATTGTAGCTGTTAAATTCAAAGTCCATTTTTGAACCCAGGTACTTTTGTGCAAATCCGCAGGGATAAATATCATTGTTTTTGCCACCTGTGAAAAGAACGGACGTTGGCATTTCTCCATAGAAGTCCCAGACCTTGAAAAAGTAGTTAAACACCCGTTCTGATAATTCCGGCCGGGGGTTGTCGCCCGCATAATAATGTACCAGAAAATAGACATCTTCCCCTTCGGCAGTATATCCCCGGACCAGTTTGTCTATATGCGAAACCGGTTCTTTCCAGGAATCTTCCAGCGGAAAAAGCAGTTCCAGTTCATCATCCAGGAAATCAAAGCCCCTTTTCAGGTCAAATAGTTTGTCTGCCCCGCAAAAGGAGTACTGCAGAAAATCATCGAAGACATCTTCAATGATGCCTTTCACAAATAGTTCATTGCGGGGATACCAGGAGTACGTTTCGCGGGACCGGGACGACGACAGGTTTGAATTTAATTGGTGCATTCTATTATTCCTTTCTTAATTGGTTGTCTTTCATTGCTACCTGCTACCCTGCCCGATTTCTTCCCGTCAAATATGGTTATCTGGAAGCCCTCTAAAATATTTCTGAATTCAGGCGGGGGCAACCCGGCTGTTTTAAAATGACTGAACACGCGCCGGATCCCGGAACCGTATTTTTCGATCATCCCGATGTCCCCGCAGAAACCGGCAATCAATTTATTCCGGGGAGTGAAAATGCGTCGAAGATTTGCTTCGTTTGATATAATAGCTCCGTGCCCTGATTGTTCATAAATAGCCGTGTTCATGATGTGAAGATGTATAGCAAATGTAGGCAACGGGGAAATGACTTCCCAACAAAAAAGTATAGCAAAAAGGTTTAAATGCGATCTTTGACCCATGAATGTTATATTTGCATTCAAGACAGGAAATGACGAACACTACCCAAATAAAATGTCCGAATTGCGGCACCTCGGTGGATGTCCAGGATATCCTTTCGCATCAGCTGGAAGAAGAGATCAGGCAGAAATACCAGGCACAGCTGGCTTCGGAGAAAAAACGTTTCGAGCAGGAGCAGGAAAAGCTGAACGAGGCAAAAGAAGCCTTCGAGCAAAAGAAGAAACAGGAAAACGAGTTATTCCAGGAACGTCTGGAGCGGCAGCTGAAAGAAGAAAAGCGGGCCATTGAGGAAAGGTTGAAAATAAAGCTGGCCGAAGAGCAATCCGAGCAGTTCCAGGCCCTGCAAAAGGAACTGAACGAAAAATCCGAGCAGATACGGGAGCTGAACCGTACAAGGGCGGAAGTTGAAACGCTGAAACGGGAAAAGGCCGAGCTGAAAGAATCAGTGGAAGCGGAGGCACAGAAAAAGCTCAATGAGCTGTTGCTGGCCGAAAAGGAAAAGATCAAGCGGACGGAAGAGGAGCGGAATGAACTTCGCATCCGGGAGCTTCAGAAACAACTTGACGATCAACGGAAGCTTACCGAGGAAATGAAGCGGAAGCAGGAGCAGGGCTCCATGCAGCTTCAGGGAGAAGTCCAGGAGCTGGCCATTGAAGAATGGCTGGCCGGCCAGTTTCCGCTGGATCTGATTGAAGAAGTGAAAAAAGGCGCACGCGGCGGTGATTGCATCCAGGTGGTGAATACGCATACCCGCCAGTGCTGCGGCCGCATTTATTACGAAAGCAAGCGCACGAAAGATTTTCAACCTGGCTGGATAGAAAAATTCAAGGCGGATATGCGCGAGAAAGGCGCGGATATCGGGGTGCTGGTCACCAATGCCATGCCGGTGAGCCTGGAACGGATGGGTATCAAAGAAGGTATCTGGATCTGCAGCTATGAAGAATTTAAAGGGCTCTGTACTGTCCTGAGGGAATCCGTTATCCAGCTTAGCCTGGCCATTGCTTCCCAGGAAAATAAAGGCGATAAGATGCATTTGCTGTATGATTTTCTAACCAGCAATACCTTTCGTATGCAGGTGGAAGCCATCGTAGAAGGCTTCGCCTCCATGAAAAATGCCCTGGAAAGCGAAAAACGCTCCATGCAGCGTATCTGGAAGGAACGCGAAAAACAAATTGAAAAGGTCATCACCAATACCATAGATATGTACGGCTCCATTAAAGGCATTGCCGGGAACGCTATTCAACCCGTAAAAGCGCTGGAACTGCCTGAAGGTGATTTTACGGAAAACGAAGAGATCGACTAAAAAATGAACAATCAGAAATCCCCTGTACGTGTACTCGTAGTAGGCTGCGGCAATATGGGCGCATCTCATGCGATCGCTTACCATACCCTTGACGGTTTTGAGATTTGCGGCCTGGTATCTACCGGTAAAAGCAAGGAAGTACTCAATGAAAAGCTGGGTAATATATACCCGCTTTTCGACAGTTTTGAAGAGGCGCTTGAAAAAACGGCTCCGGACGCCGTCAGCATTTCCACCTATCCGGACACTCATGAAAGTTATGCTGTAAAGGCATTTGAAAGAGGTTCACACGTATTTATAGAAAAGCCGGTTGCGGCTACGGTCGCCGGTGCGGAGAACGTGGTCGCGGCGGCCCGGACAGCCGGTAAAAAGCTGGTTGTAGGCTATATTCTGCGTCATCATCCTTCCTGGGAACGATTTATTGCCGAGGGGCACAAGCTGGGAAAGCCGCTGGCTATGCGCATGAACCTTAACCAGCAAAGCGAAGGGAAAGCGTGGGATGTACATCGCAACCTCATGAAAAGCCTGAGTCCTATCGTAGATTGCGGAGTGCATTATATTGATGTGATGTGCCAGGTAGCCCGTTCAAGGCCCGTCCAGGTCAGCGCCATCGGTGCAAGGCTGACAGATGAGATCCCTGCTGGAAATTATAATTACGGCCAGCTGCAGATCCGTTTTGAAGACGGTTCCGTAGGCTGGTATGAGGCTGGCTGGGGGCCCATGATGAGTGAAACCGCGTTTTTTGTGAAAGACATTATCGGCCCGAAAGGATCGGTATCCATCGTTGCCAAAGATGCCGCGGGAGAAGGGAAATCCGATTCTGTCGAAGCACATACCAAAACCGAATCCATTCGTGTACATCATGCGGAGCTAAATGAAGAGGGGCATTTTTCCCGGGAAGACACCTGGATCAACCTGCAGGACGAACCCGATCACCAGGAACTTTGCAACCGTGAGCAACGCTATTTCCTGAAAGCCATCCTCGAAGATACGGATCTGGCCGACCATATGGAAGATGCCGTGAACAGCCTCCGGATCGCTTTTGCCTGCGATGAATCGGTCCGGACCGGGAAGGTCGTTCATCTCTGAGTGATCAGGCACGACGCGACGCCCGGAGCGACATCAGGCGACGCTCCGGTGAGACGTAAGGCAATGCACCCGCACGTGAGGCAACACTCCAGATGACATCAGGCGCCCGGTAATATCAGGCGACGCCCCCGGGTGACGTAACGAGCTGCCTGGGTAAAGGCTCTTCCTGAAATTCTTCGTATTTTTGTAAAAATTAATGTTTCATGGCCCGCCCGGACGCAATAGACACAAAGGAAATTAAGGGAGCTGCAATGGCCGGAACCCTGCAGGGAGCCTATTGCAATTCCCTCACGGAATATTCCCGTTTCCGGACGCGGGAAATATACATTGGCGATATTCCCCTTGGTGCGGAGAATCCCATCCGGATCCAGTCTATGACCACGACCAATACGATGGATACGAAAGGCACTGTGGAGCAGACGATACGGATGGTGGAGGCAGGCTGCGAATACGTACGGATCACGGCGCCAAGCATCAAAGAAGCCGAAAACCTGGCAGTTATAAAAAAGGAACTGCTCAGCAGGGGGTACAAGGTCCCCCTCATTGCCGATATTCATTTTACCCCGAATGCAGCGGAAACTGCGGCCAGGATCGTAGAGAAGGTACGGGTGAACCCGGGAAATTTTGCCGACAAAAAACGTTTTGAAACCATAGAATATACGCCGGCTGCCTATGAGGCGGAACTGGAACGCATTCGCAGGCGCTTTGAACCCCTGGTGCGGATATGCAAAGAACACGGTACCGCTATGCGCATCGGCACGAATCACGGTTCGCTTTCCGACCGCATCATGAGCTGGTACGGGGATACTCCACGCGGAATGGTAGAGTCCGCCATGGAATTTATGCGCATTTGCAGCGACCTGGATTACCATGAACTGGTGATCTCCATGAAGGCCAGCAATCCGCAGGTAATGGTGCAGGCGTATCGCCTGCTGGTAGAAACGATGGTGGCTGAAGGAATGAATTACCCCCTGCATCTCGGCGTTACCGAAGCAGGCGATGGGGAAGACGGCCGGATAAAGTCCGCGGTGGGTATCGGAACGCTCCTGGAGGATGGATTAGGTGATACTATCCGGGTGTCGCTCACCGAGGAACCGGAATTTGAAGTACCGGTGGCCCGGGAACTGGCCAATCGTTATCATATTCGGGAACGCAGCCTGCGGGCGGAGCCGAAGAAAAGCGAGCGGCCGCCGGCTGCTGGTGATTATGTTCATGAGTGCTTTCCAGCCGGTTTCAGCCCTTATGAGTATAATAAGCGCGCTTCTGCTGAATTGAATACCTTCATTGGCGGAAACCAGGTGCCCCGGGTGGTGCTGGATTTGTCTGCGGGCCACCTGAAAGACCCGGCCGTACTCGCGGCGGCAGGTTATCTGTATTCGCCGGTGCTGGATAAATATCACATGGGCGAACAATCCGTTGACTTTGTTTACCTGGGTGGCACGATTCCGTCTTTTTCAATGCCGGGGAACCTGAAGCAATTGTATGATTATTCCGCCTGGCTGACGCTTCCTGATAAAACCAATTGCCATCCGCTGTTCAGCCTGGAAGAATTCGTGCTGGCCGGAGAAGCCGGCGAAAAGAAAGACCATTCGCTCAACCTGGTCAGGATAAGCCCGGTGGATACAGACACCAGCCTCTTTGCCCGCCTTGTTCCTGACGCCACGCTGGTTTTTGTGCTGGAAACGGGAAGTATGACGCAGCAGCGTGCCTTCTTCTTCCGGCTAATGGAGATTGGCCTGGATACACCCGTTATTATCCGGCGTTCCTATTCCCCCGGAATACCGGCGGAAAAAGAGATACCTGCAGAAGACTCGCTGTCGGTTTTCCAGTTATATGCGGCTACCGATGCAGGAGCATTACTGGTGGATGGCCTGGGGGACGGCCTGTGGTTAGACGCCGTCCATATACCCGCCGGAACAATAGTAAGCACAGCCTTCGGGATCCTGCAGGCCACCCGTTCCCGTATTTCCAAAACCGAATATATTTCCTGTCCCTCCTGCGGGCGCACACTCTTTGACCTGCAGGAAACCACTCAGCTGATCCGCAGCCGGACAAGTCACCTCAAAGGCATTAAAATAGGCATTATGGGCTGCATCGTAAACGGCCCCGGAGAAATGGCAGATGCTGATTACGGCTATGTGGGCACCGGGCCGGGCAAAATCACCCTGTACAGGGGAAAAGAAGTTGTCCGAAAAAACGTCAATACCGAAAATGCCGTTGACGAGCTGATCGGATTGATCAGGGAAGACGGCAACTGGGTCGAACCTGCATAAAAGTCGCAATCACCACCTGAGATTGCCGCTTTCATACCCTTCCTGGTAAAAGTTCCACCCTTACCTTTACCTGCATCAATTTTTAGAAATCATGAAAGAAGTAAGTTTGAACGCCTACCTGTTATTTGACGGAAACTGCCGGGAGGCGATGGTTTTTTACCAGCAACTGTTCGGAGGAGAATTGAAAATGCAGACGTATGGCGAAGTTAACCATAGTTGCCCTGCAGCTACGAAAGACAGCATTATGCACGCGAGCCTGATGGGCGGCGATATCGACCTCATGGCCAGCGACGATCCGGAAGCCGGCCCGCAAGGCAGGGGGAAAATCAGCCTTGCGCTGGGCGGCACCAACGAAGAAAAACTCCGGCGGATGTTTGACGGCCTTGCAGAAGGCGGTAAAATCATCGTACCGCTTAGGAGAGAAGTCTGGGGCGACATTTTTGGTGTCGTAAACGATAAATTCGGCATAAACTGGATGATGAATATCAGCGCCGACACCCAGTAATCCAAAAATGCACCAAAACAAAAAACTGCCTTCAATCATGAAAGCAGTTTCTATTTATAAAGGGCTGTCCTTGTAAGCCTCAGGTAAGGCGGCGTTAAGTTGTTCCTGGCAAAGCCACGCAATGTGATCGTAGCAGCGCTACGTGACCATTGCGCAATGCCGCCAGGGGCAACTTAACATCGCCGTACCGGTTTACCGGTTGGGTTGGGGAGTAGTGCGCAGATACGGCTTAATCCGGGTATGCCCTTTCGGGAAGCGCTCCGGGATTTCCTCGTCTTTTACGGCGCCTGTAATGATCACGTCCTCGCCATCCACCCAGTTGGCAGGAGTGGCAACCTTGTAATCCGCCGTCAGCTGCAGGCTGTCAATGACCCTTACGATCTCATTGAAGTTTCTTCCCGTTGAAGCGGGGTAAGTAAGGGTTAACTTTATTTTTTTGTCGGGGCCAATCACGAAAACCGACCGGACTGTGGCGTTTTCAAGTGAATTCGGATGGATCATGTCATAAAGATCAGCTACTTTCCGGTCCTTATCCGCAATAAGGGGAAAGTTCACTTCCGTGTTTTGCGTCTCGTTAATGTCGCCGATCCAGCCGTGATGGGATTCCAGGGGATCCACGCTTACCGCGGCTACCTTTACATTTCTTTTGTCAAATTCTTCTTTCAGTTTGGCTGTCGCTCCTAATTCGGTGGTGCAAACAGGAGTGTAATCGGCGGGGTGCGAAAATAATACGCCCCAGCTGTCTCCCAGCCATTCGTGAAAACTGATAGGGCCTGAGGTGGTCTCGGCCTGAAAGTCAGGCGCAGTGTCGCCTAGTCTGAGTGTTGCCATGTTTGTAGCTTGATTAAATTAGTCTATAGAGTAAGTAGTTAATTCACTATTCGATAAACGTCTAATCTAATGAAATGTTTGAAAGTGAAAGAATCAAACCCGAGAATGTGCAATTCTGTTACGGACATTATTTAGATATATTCTAAATAGTTGATCTGACAATCGGATGACAATGGAAACAAGAAGGTTTTGGCATATTTGTATGCGAAAATGGAAGAGCTGGGAAAACTCAATATAATAGCATTCACACATCGTGACCTTAAACTGGACGAAGTTGGAAAGCTGGTTATCGGAAACGAAGAAAAACCTGTACGGCTTCGCGCCCTAAAAGATCGTTTCGGCTGGTCTGAATTAATGATGATCGCAACCTGTAACAGGGTGGAGCTTATTTATGTTTCCGGATTACATCACGATGGCCCGCTTGCCGGCCAGTCCCTGGCGCCTGCCGGTTCCGTCGCTGAAATCCTGGCCTATCTTTACCCTGTCCTGAATGAGGCGGAGATAGGGATGTTTGCTGAAAAGGCCGCTGTTTACGCGGGCCTTCCGGCGCTGGAACACCTGATGAAGGTATCCAGTTCCCTTGATTCGCTGGTGGTAGGTGAAAAGGAGATCCTGCTTCAGGTCAGGCAGTCGTACGAAGCTTGCCGTGAAATGAAGCTGACCGGTGATTTTCTTCGCCTGATCATGAACCGGGTGGTAAAAACCGCGAAGGAAGTGTACACGCATACCCGGATAGCCGAGAAGCCGGTATCCGTGGTATCCATTGCTTACCGTTTACTGAAAACCCTGAAAACAACTCCCGAAGCCAGAATGCTGATCATTGGCGCCGGACAAACGAACAAACTCTTTTCAAAATATCTCCGGAAGCATGGTTCCACAAATTTTACCGTCTTTAACCGCACGTTCAGCAAAGCGGAGGAACTCGCCGCCGAACTCGGAGGTAAGGCGCTTCCGCTGGAGGAATTGGCCACGTACCGGGGCGGCTTTGATGTGATCATCACCTGTACAGGCGCTGCAGAACCAATCATTACGCCGGATATTTACCATAACCTCCTTGCCGGGGATACATCCGGGAAGATCATCGTGGACCTGGCCCTGCCTTCCGATACGGCGGAACCGCTCAGGAATGCGGACGGCGTTCAGTTCATTGGTATGGAATACCTGCAGGACATTGTACGCCGGAATATGAATGAAAGGTACCTGGAGCTGGAAGCCGCAGAGGCGATCATTGCCCGGAATGTGGAAGAGTTCCGGCCGATACTCCGTCAGCGGCAGATTGAGCTGGCTATGAGGGAAGTTCCGCATAAGATCAAGGAGATCCGGACGTCGGCGCTGAACACGGTATTTGTAAATGATATACAGCAGCTGGATCCGAACTCCCGGGAGGTGCTGGAAAAAGTCCTGAATTATATGGAGAAGCGCTATGTAAGCGTTCCCATGATCATGGCGAAGGATATCCTCCTCAGCAAAAGCAATTATTAATCGTTAAGGGTATGTTTCATACGGCCGGATATTTGCTATAGACGGTCCGGGGAAAAATTTATGCAGCGCACAATTATAATTGGAACAAGGGGAAGTGAACTTGCACTCTGGCAGGCGAATCACGTAAAAGATGAACTGGCCGCCGTTGGGGTAGAAGCGGAAATAAGGATCATTAAAACTCAGGGCGATAGTTTTATTAACCTGACTTTCAGCAAACTGGTGGGAAAAGGCTTTTTCACCAAGGAACTCGAAGACGAACTGCTGGCAGGGTCGATAGACCTTGCCGTTCATTCACATAAGGATCTTCCTACGGAGCAACCCCCCGGTCTTGTGATCGCCGCGGTTTCACAGCGGGAAGAGCCTTTTGAAGTGCTGCTTATCCATCCTGACGGAGTGGATATTACCCGTCAGTTCTCTCTGAGGGAACGGGCGATCGTTGGAAGTTCATCGGCCCGCCGCCGCTCTCAGCTGCTTGCGTACCGGCCGGATATAGAATTGTCCGACATTCGGGGGAATGTTCCTACCCGCGTTCAGAAGCTGCGCGACGGCGAATATGACGCCATTTTGCTGGCTAAAGCTGGCCTTAAGCGCCTGCAAGTAGATCTGAGCGGATTGCATGTAGAGGAACTGGCTCCCCAGGAAATTGTTCCCGCAGCCGCTCAGGGCGTACTCGCGCTGCAGATACGGGAAGAAGATACCGAACTGGCTAAAATACTGGAGAAAATCCATCATCCTGAGGTAAAGGATACTATCAGGGTGGAACGGGAGGTGCTGCATCTTTTTGAAGGAGGCTGCCGAATGCCCATTGGCGCCTATTGCGTAAAGGAAAACGGCGAATACCTGGTTTGGGTATCCCGCGCCGGAAACGACGATGATTACCCGGTCCGGTACCATACCCGCGCTTACGATACCGAAGGGCTGGCCCGCCGGATCGTGGATAAGTACCTGAAAAAGGAAAAGGCGATAAAAAGCGTGTTCATTACCCGGGAAGTTTCGGAAGACAGTTATTTTTACCGTGCCCTGAGTAAACAAGGCCTTGAAATAACGGGCAGCTCCATGATCAGGACCTTTCCCGTCATTACAACCTTCAGCTCTTCCATCCTGAAACGGGTGGACTGGATATTTTTCAGCAGCAGGAATGCCGTTGATTACTTTTTCAGGCTAAAACCCCTCATTCCGAAAAAGACGAAGATCGGCGTCATGGGACGGGGTTCGGAAAGCGAACTGCGGGAGAACGGCAGGGAACCGGCCTTTGTTGGGACCAGCGCGGATACGGCCCGGGTAGCCCGTGAGTTTAGCCGGGAAGCCGCCGGGACAACGGTCTTATTCCCCGCAGCAAAGGATTCCCTGCGTGCCATACAGCGGGAACTCGGAAACGACATACGGATCATTGACCTGCCTATTTATGAAACGGTTGCCAATGAGGATGCGGATGCATCTGGGGCCGACGTATTGATCTTTACCAGCCCTTCAAATGTGGAAGCTTACCTGGGGCCTTACCTGATAGATGCGCATCAGAAAGTGATCGCCATCGGGAAATCCACAGGGCAGAAGCTGGAAGAATTCGGCGTCAGTAATTACCTGGTGCCTTATTCGCCGGATGAAGTTGGGTTGGCGGAGATTGTTTTTGAGCTTGTTTAGGTGTTGCTTCGCAACGGTTTAAAGTTCAAAGTTTAAAGTTCAAGGTTTAAAGAAGTTTATAGTTTTTGCCTTGTTGCTTTGCAACGGTTTGAAGTTCAAAGTTCAAAGTTTAAAGTTCAAAGTTTAAGGTTTATAGTTTTTGGTTTATAGTTTTTACCTTTCGTTGCTTCGCAACGGTTTAAAGTTCAAAGTTTAAAGTTCAAGGTTTAAAGAAGTTTATAGTTTTTGCCTTGTTGCTTTGCAACGGTTTGAAGTTCAAAGTTCAAAGTTTAAAGTTCAAAGTTTAAGGTTTATAGTTTTTGGTTTATAGTTTTTACCTTTCGTTGCTTCGCAACGGTTTAAGGTTTAAAGTTCAAGGTTTAAAGTTTAAAGAAGTTTATAGTTTTTGCCTTGTTGCTTTGCAATGGTTTACGGGTTGAGGTTTAAAGGTCAAAGAAGTTTGGTTTTAATTTTTTGGTTTGGGAATGGTTCAGCGTCCGCGCAGGTTGCGCAAGAATGAAATTATCAGGGATATGGTGGCGGAGACGAAGCTTTCTGCCGGTATGTTCGTGTATCCTTATTTTGTGGTTCCGGGGATGGGAGTGAAACATGCTATTCCGTCGATGCCGGGGATCCATCATTTTTCGGTGGATGAACTGCTGAAAGATGTGGAACAGGGCTTGAAAGCCGGCGTGAATAAGTTGTTGCTGTTCGGGGTAGGGGAGGAAAAGTCGGCGGACGCTCATGGCGCCTATGATCCGCATTCCATCGTTCCGGAAACAATAAAGCAGCTGCGCAAGGCTTTCGGCAGCCAGCTCTATATTATTACCGATGTTTGCGTATGCGCTTATACTACGCATGGGCATTGCGGGATATTGCAGGACGACTATGTCCAGAACGATCCGACCCTGGATGTGCTGGCAAAGATGGCGCTTAGTCATGCCAGGGCCGGGGCCGATATGGTGGCGCCTTCCGATATGATGGACGGAAGGGTGGGCGCAATCCGGCAGGCGCTGGACGCAGAGGGCCTGGTAAACACCGGGATCATGTCTTATGCCGTTAAATTTTCGGGGGCCTATTACGGGCCTTTCCGGGAAGCGGCGGATTCTGCTCCGGGCAAGGGAGACCGGAAATCCTACCAGCTCGATTTCAGGAACTCGCGGGAAGCACTCCGGGAAGCGGCCCTGGATGAGGCGGAGGGAGCCGATATACTTATGGTAAAGCCCGCGTTGGCCTACCTGGACCTTATTGCTTCCCTTCGTGCTGCAACAACGCTGCCTGTGGCCTGTTATAATGTTTCCGGCGAATTTTCCATGGTAAAAGCGGCGGCAATGAATGGCTGGGCGGACGAGCGGGCAATGGTGATGGAGAATATGTACGCCTTTGCCCGGGCAGGCGCCGGAATCATTATCACTTATCATACGCGGGATATTTTAGAAAAAAACTGGTTGTAATTCATATGTTCGGACTTTTCAACAAGGAAAAAAGAGAGGATGCATATTCTACCATGACTGTTCAGCAAGAGATCAGCCGCTCACGTTCGGACGAACTGTTTGAACAGGCGAAAAAATGCTTTCCCGGAGGGGTAAACTCGCCGGTAAGGGCCTTCAAATCAGTCGAGGGCGTGCCTTTGTTCATTAAAAAGGGTGAAGGCTGCCATATCTGGGATGAAGATGATAACCAGTTCATTGATTTTTGCTGCTCCTGGGGGCCGCTGATCCTTGGCCATAATCATCAGGCTATCCGGGAAAGTATCATAGAAGCTGTTTCGCTCGGGACTACTTTCGGCGCACCCACCCGGCTGGAAAATGAACTCGCGGAACTGATCCGGAAACATAATCCTCATGTGGAAAAACTACGGTTTGTTAGTTCCGGTACCGAGGCGGTTATGTCGGCCATTCGCCTTGCCCGGGGATTTACGGGGCGCGATAAAATACTGAAATTCGAAGGATGTTATCATGGCCACGCGGACAGCCTGCTGGTAAAAGCCGGCTCCGGCCTGGTAACTTTCGGAGAAACTACCTCAGCGGGCGTGCCCGAAGCATTCGCCAGGGAAACCATCGTGGCTCCGCTGAATAATATGGAGGCCGTTAAACAAGCGTTTAAAGACCATCCGGATGAAATTGCCGCTGTTATTATTGAGGGCATCCCCGCTAACAACGGCCTGCTGATCCAGGAAGCCGGGTACATGCAGGAACTTCGGGAATGCTGCACGCAGCACAACGCCCTGCTGATCCTGGACGAGGTTATTACCGGTTTTCGCCTGGGAATGGACGGAGCTGCCGGTTATTATGATATCCGCCCTGACCTGGTCACCTACGGAAAAGTGATCGGCGGAGGTATGCCGGTAGGATGTTACGGCGGAAGCGCGGAAGTAATGGGAAAAATATCTCCTGACGGCCCGGTTTACCAGGCAGGTACTCTTTCGGGGAACCCGGTGGCCATGGCCGCGGGAATCGCCCAGCTAAAAGTGCTTCAGGGAAATAACTTTTATAAAAACCTGAACAGCAAGGCGGAAGAGTTTGCCGCATCCATTGAGCGTTTTGCCGATGCCCGTAATTATCCTCTTAAGATCCAGTCGGTGGGCTCCCTCTTTTGGTTCGCTTTCGCGGCTCCATCTCCCATCAGGGCGGCCGCTGAAATTGATCCGGCCAGCATGGGCTTTTTCAAAATATTTCACAGGGAACTGCTGAATCGCGGAGTGTACCTGGGTCCCTCGGGCTACGAGGTAGGATTTGTTTCGGCAGCACATAGTAAGGTTGAACTGGAAAAGGCAAAAAGAGCTATCTTCGAAGCGCTGGAAATAACGTTTAAAAAGCAGTAATGGAATCGTGACCATGCGACGTCCGCTCATCATATTTTACTTTCTGGTCGTTTACGCACTGGCCGAACTGATATGGTGGGGGGTATTGCTGGTGCAGTCGCAACCTGCCCGCAGCGCAATGATCATTGGCGAAGGTGCGGTTTTCGTCATACTCCTCTTTTACGGGGCTTATCGCCTGCACAAAGCCATTAATGAAGAAGCGGCACTGCACCAGCAGCAGAAAAATTTCCTGCTTTCGGTTACGCATGAATTGAAATCGCCGCTGAGTTCCATCAAGCTCTACCTGCAAACCATTCTCCGGAGAGAGTTATCAGCGGAAAAGCAGCGGGCCTTCCTGCTAAATTCGCTTAAGGATATTGAAAGGCTGGACGACCTGGTGGAAAATATGCTGATTGCCACCAAGATCGAGAATAAATCCTATACCTTTCCCAAGGAAAGATTCGATTTTTCCACGCTGGCGGAAGAAGTGCTGCAGCGGATCAGGCAGAACCTGCCCGAAAAGGAGCGGCTGCAGGCCCGGATCGACGGAGATATCCCGGTGTATGGTGACAGGTTTGCGCTTTCCCTGGCGCTTTCCAATCTTGTGGAGAACGCGCTTAAATATTCGCCACCGGCGGCTGCGGTACACCTGGAGCTGAAAGAAGCCGGGCCAAAGGCGGTGCTGCGGGTGGCGGACCAGGGCCAGGGGATCCCGGACAAAGAAAAGGAAAAGATCTTTGATAAATTTTACCGCATAGGAAGTGAAGAAACCAGGGCCACCAAGGGGACCGGCCTGGGCTTGTTCATTGTCAAACAGGTGCTTGACAATCACGGCGCTGTTATCCAGGTAAAGGATAACCGGCCCGCCGGAACTATATTTGAAATATTAATTGACAGGGAATGACGCAGCGCATATTACTTGCCGAGGACGAAGAACACCTGCTGGAGGCTATCAAGCTGAACCTCGAGCTGGAAGGCTATCACGTCACCAGCGTTACCGACGGCAAAAAAGCCCTGAAAGTGTTCCATGAGGAGCGTTTTAACCTCGTGATCCTGGATGTTATGCTGCCTGAAATGGATGGCTTCCGAGTTTGCGAGGCGATCCGGCTCGAAAACTCTACTGTTCCCGTCCTGTTCCTGACTGCCAAAAATACCAGCGAAGATCGCATTACAGGGCTGAAAAAGGGCGCCGACGATTACCTGACGAAGCCTTTTAACCTGGAAGAGCTTATTTTAAGGGTAGGTATCCTGGTCAGGCGCGGATTGCAGCCGGAGGGAGGAAGATCGTCCGAAACGTACCGGATTGGGGAAAAGGAGATCAATTTTTCAAGTTATGAGATCCGGGACGGGCAGGGGAACAAAACCGCCCTCACGCGAAAAGAGGCTATGCTGCTTAAATTGCTCACCGAGCGCCGGGGTCAGGTAGTGTCGCGTGCCGAGATACTGGAAACGGTATGGAGCTATGATGTCTATCCCACCACGCGGACCATTGATAATTTTATTCTTTCCTTCCGCAAGTACTTTGAGAAGGATCCGAAGAACCCTGAACATTTTCATTCGATCAGGGGAGTAGGCTATAAATATACCGACTGATGCAAAATTCACTCTTTATAAAAGCGGCTTTTTCACAGCCCACCCACCGCCCGCCCGTATGGCTGATGCGCCAGGCAGGACGGTACATGAAAGAATACCTGGCCATTAAGGAAAAGCATTCCTTCCTGGAAATGTGCCGTACGCCTGAAATAGCCGCCGACGTAACCATGCTGCCCGTTGACCTGCTGGGAATTGACGCGGCGATCATGTTCAGCGATATCCTGGTGACGGCAGAAGCAATGGGAGGAAAACTGCGTTTTGAGAACGGCGCCGGCCCGCGTTTTGATAATCCTGTCCGTGACAAGGCCGGTATAGACGCGCTCCTGAATCCGGATGTGCCTGAGAAATTAGGCTATGTGGCCGATATGATACGCATTGTGAAGCAGCGCCTTAACGGCCGCATTCCGCTGATCGGTTTTGCCGGGGCGCCTTTCACCGTCATGAGCTATCTCGTGGAAGGAAAATCTTCCAGGGATTTCAAGATCACGAAACAGCTGCTGCACAATGAACCCGCCCTTGCCCATGAGCTGCTGTCAAAGATCGCCAGGGTGACGACCGATTACCTGAATATGCAGATCGAAGCAGGAGCGGACGCCCTGCAGCTCTTCGATTCCTGGGCAGAGAGCCTTAGCTGGGACGATTACCGGGAATTCGCCCACACGTACGTATCAGAGATCATTTCCGGCCTGAACCGGAAAGATATTCCCATCATATCATTTTGTAAGGGCAGTTCTGTTTTTGCCCCCCTTATGGCCCAGGCAAAGCCCGACGTGATCTCCGTTGACTGGAACGCCGACCTGGCCGCCCTGAAACGTTCACTACCCAAGGGGATTGCCGTACAGGGAAACCTGGATCCCCATATCCTCTATGCTGAAAAGCGCGTAATAAAGGAACGTATTTACCGTTTGTGCGATAGCATGAGCGAAGAAGACGGTTTTATTTTCAATTTGGGGCACGGAATTATGCCCGACATGCCATTCGAGCATATAAAATATGCCGTGGATCTTGTAAAGGAATATAAATGGCAAAAGTAGCGATACTCGGAGCCGGTATATCCGGTTTGACCACCGCCTGGTACCTGAAAAAAAAATATCCCGGCATAGTACTGGATATTTTTGAAAAACGGGAGCAGGCCGGTGGCAATATCCGCAGTATTTCCCTTGGCGGCCATATTACCGAGCTGGGGCCGAGGGGTATTCGTCCTAAGGGAAAAGGAAAGTATTTCCTGGAGCTGGTCCATGAACTGGGATTGCAGGAACAGTTGATCAAGGCGAATAAGGCCGCCCGGAAACGTTACCTGTACATGGACGGAAAGCTGGAAAAATTGCCTTCCGGCCCTCTTGATCTTTTCGGGTCAAGGCTGCTGAAGGGAGCATGGAAGACCCTGAGGAAGGAATTCCTGGACAAGGTCCCTGCAGCGCAAAGCGATGACGAAACCGTTTATGAATTTGTCGAACGCCGCTTTGGCGCCTACTTTGCCGAAACGCTGGCAGATCCACTCTTTACGGGTATCTATGCCGGGGATATCCGGAAGTTATCGGCACGGGCGGTGATCCCTCATATGATCGAATCTGAAGAAAAGTATGGAAGCGTGTTAAAGGGTTTCCTGGCGGAGCCTGCCGAAGAGGCCGAAGTTGAGGGCTCCTTCGGCGATCTGGAGAAAACGCCCTTGCTGAGTATCAGGGGAGGTATGCAGGAAATATGTGACCGGCTGGCGGAAGAACTGGCGCCGAACCTCCGGCTGGAAACGGCAATCTCCTCCCTGGATCCCCTGCTTGCCTCTTACGATAAAGTGATCAGTACGCTTCCCGCATACGTACTTGCTGGCATGGTGGAGGAGCCGCTGCGGACCTGCCTGCAGTCCGTGGAATACGCCCCTATCGCCCTGGTAGCGCTAAACTTTAATGAAAAGCCCGCGTCGCCCGAAGGTTTTGGTTACCTGGTAGCTTCAGGCCAGGAACAGCCGATCCTGGGCTGTATCTTCAATGATCAAACCTTTCCCGAATTATCGGTGAATAAAGGCGCTTCCTTTACCGTGATGATCGGCGGGAGCAGGATGAAAGATTTTTTCCGTTACAGCAAGGAAGATTTCCTTTCCATAGCCCGGGAAACCCTGGCGGTACATTTGAAAAGCAGCCGGTTCCGGGTTCCTGATGCGTCTTTCGTTCAGGTATGGCCTCAGGCGATACCCCAGTACAATACCGGGTACATGCAAATACTGGAAGCGATCAAAAAAGAAACCAAGAAGGGAAAATTAGTGGTTTCAGGCAATTTTATCAGCGGAATCGCGGTATCCGACTGCATTCGTCACGCAAAACTGGTGGCGTCTCAGGCACTACTTGCGGAATCGCCTGAATTGAAGTAAACTTGTTACATGCGCTGCTTTCTTATTCTTGTATTAGTATGTTCCTGCCTGTCTCCCCTGTATGCCCAGCTGGACAACAGCCGCCTGGAGCAACGTTTTCTTCCCGGAACAGGAGAACAACGCACCCTTTCCCTGAACCTTTTCAGCTTTAACTATTTCAGGAATTACGAGTATTTCAATGAATTTGCGGACGGCCTAACGTATTACGGCCTGCAGCTCCGGCCGGAACTGGTATACCGGCCCAATAAGCATTTTTCCCTGCACGGCGGCATCCTGCTTTCCAAAGACTTCGGAGAAGAAGGCTTTCAGGACATCATGCCTGTCCTGGCTATCCGGTATGAAAAGAACGGCATCAGTTTTATCAACGGCGCTATTGACCCTCATTTGTCGCACGGGTACATAGAACCCCTGTTTGATTACGATAAAAGCATCACAGAGCCCCTCGAGTACGGCACCCAGTTGAAATTTGCGCGGCCGCGGCACAGCACCGATATCTGGATCAGCTGGAAAAACATGATCTACAAGCCTTCCGCGGAACAGGAAGAAATACTTGGCGGCGGCAGCACTTCCCTGCACCTGCTGAAAAAAGCGCATCATTCCCTGTCTTTACCTGTCCAGGTTTTGGGTTGGCATCGCGGAGGGCAGATAGACACCACTTCCCTTCCGGTAATGACCCTGTTAAATCTGGCCGCCGGTTTTGAGTATGCCTGGACAAGGGAAGGCGCCGTTGAAAAACTCTTTACAAAAAACTACGTACTCGGCTTTAGCAGCAGCAGCGATCAAAGCCCTTATGAGCAGGGAAGCGCGTTGTACCTGAACGCAGGCCTGGAAACCAGGTGGCTGGACGCCATGTTTTCCTACTGGCAGGGACATCAGTTCATTGCTCCTGCCGGCGCCCCCGTTTTTCAATCCGTTTCTTCAAATATCGATCATGCCGGGCTGAAACAAGACGATCGCAGGCTGCTGTTCCTTCGCCTGAAAAAGGATTTTACGCTGGCCGATGAATTGTTTGTCAGCGCCCGCCTGGAGCCCTTCTGGGATTTCGACGGCCGCTACGCCGACTATTCCATGAGCCTCTACCTGGTTTACCAGGGCTTCTTCGAGCTGTTCAGCTTTCCGGGCGGCGCTTCGGAATAAACGCTCATTTTTTGCGGAGGCTTCGCAGCTCCGGCCCGATATCTGCAATTCCATAAGTTCTGCAGCTGGAACCGTCTGCAGCCGCCCTGCCATCAGTACAGGAATCCGAAAAGCCAGAGAGGTACCTTAAGTTCTGCCGCTTGAACCGTCTGCAGCCGCCCTGCGGCGCGTCAGTACAGGAATCCGAAAAGCCAGAGAGGTATTTTATTTTGATAGCCGGTTTCAATGTCATCAATGGCCAGGATAGCTTTTTCTTGAGTTTGACACGCACTTTCAAAAAAACACTATAAATCGGCCAATGACAGACGTATTGGGGGTTTGTCGGAAAAAAGTGTAGAGAGCCGATGTCAGCGGAGGCCCTTTACAATCAATTGCAGGGTGCTTATTTTTGTGTAATGGCTTTTTTGAAAGTAGAGCGCAAACCATCGGGCACCTATTTACGCATTCTGGAAAGCTACCGGAATGCCGAAGGCAAGCCGACCAGCCGGGTGCTGTATTCGTTGGGGAAAGCCGAAGATTATACCCCGGGGCAGCTTCGCAGAATGGGTATTCAGCTTTACGAACTGGGCGGAGGTGAAGTGAAAGCGCTTTTAACCGGTCAGATCGAAGAGCTTGCCCGTTACAATTACGGATTTGCCCAGGTTTATAAGCGGGTGTTTTCCCACTACGGGCTGGATATTCTTTTACGGCGGATCGCCCGCAAACAAAAGCTGGAGTTCGACCTGAGGAATGCCGTGCTATTGATGCTGCTGGAGCGGCTGCAGGAACCCTCGAGCAAACGAAGCAACTGGTTGAACCAGCAGGAGTACGCCGGGGTTGATCCGGTATCGCTGCATCATTTGTACAGGGCGCTGGATCGCCTGGCCGAGAACGAGCGTTTGATCCAGGAGCGGATCTTTCAGACCGGACGGGACATGTTCAGCCAGCGGCTGGACGTTGTATTTTACGACGTGACCACGCTTTATTTTGAGAGCGAGGTCGAGCAGGAAGGAGCGCTGCGTCAAAAGGGGTTCAGCAAGGACGGAAAAATAGGCCGCACACAAATCCTGTTCTGCCTGATGATCGATAAAGAGAAGAACCCGATCGGTTATCGCATCTTTAAGGGAGACACCTTCGAAGGGCACACCTTCGGGCAAGCGCTTTGCGATCTGAAAGCGCATTATCAGATCGACAAGGTCATCGTGGTGGCCGACCGGGGCATGCTCTCGAGAAAGAATATTGACCTGACCACCGAGAACGGCTTTGAGTTCATCGTGGGAGAACGGTTAAAAGCACTTCCCCGCAGCGTGCAATCAGCCTTGCTCGATCATTCGGCCTTTCAGCACGAATGGGTGTACTCCGATCACACCGGCGAGGAAATCAAACTCCGGTATAAGATGATCTCTCATGAGGGTCGAAAAATTATCGCCACCTGGTCGGCCAAGCGGGCCGCAAAAGACAAATCCGATCGGGAAGAACGGCTCCAGACTGCCCAAAAACTGCTGCAACATCCTTCGCTGATCGACAAAAAAGCAGGACGTTTCTTTCTGCAGAAGCAGGGCGGCGGGTCCTACGCGCTGGATCAGGAGAAAATCGCCCGATCAGAAAGATACGACGGGCTGCTGGCCATCAGCACCAACAATACCACCCTGAGCGTCCCGGCCGTGTTGGAACAATACAAACAGCTTTACAAAATCGAACATTCGTTCCGGACCTTTAAAAGCCACCTGGAAACCCGTCCGATGTTCCACTGGACCGACAAACGGATCCAGGGACATATCTGTCTTTGCTACATCGCCTTTACCCTGCAGAATTATGTTCTGCAGAAAATCAACCAATCCCAGGTGAAGCTCACCGAAAACGAGCTGCGCAAAACCCTGGAAAGAATGCAAGTGAGTTTGCTGCAACACAATCAGGAGCAAGTCTGCATTCGTTCCAAGCCCCAGGGGAAAGAAGCCGTTCTGCAGCAAAAACTGGGATTGAAACAACTCCCGCCCATTCTTCCCCAAACGCAGCTAGCTAATTACCTATAAATCCTCATTTGTAGAGAGCCAATCAGAGAACCCACTACTGAGTATCAGTTAGTTAAGTCCCAATCGTGTCAAACTCAAGGCCGGTTTCAATGTCATCAATGGCCAGGATAGCTTTTTGTGCGGCCTATTTTGTAATCTTCAAATTACAAAAATACAATGAAATTGTAATCTGTAGATGACAGTTTTGCCTAAAGAATCGCGCGATAGCCCTCATAAGCGGCGGTAAGTTCCCTTTGCAGCTGTTCGCGGCGGTGGGCCTGTGCGCTGGCTTTCATTTGTTCCATCGCATACAAACCAATGCCAATGTCCTGTTGGTAGGTGCGCCGGCGGGCAGGTTTCAGCGACACATAGTAATCCAGGCTGTCGGTGATGAAGGCCCGGGCTTCCTGCATTAAACGGTCGCCTTTTGCCGGCTGATTGCATTCGTAATACAAGTTGGCCATTTGAATATGCGTAAGGGTATTGATATTGTGTACCGGGGCGCTGGGATGGCTGAACCTGGGGGGCAGCACCTCCTGCATCCTGTCCAGCACAGCAATGCAGGTGTCTTTTTGGCCGGATTGGTAACTGGCCAGGGCCAGGTCGGCGAAAAGGCTGCGGTAGTGATTGATCATATTTACCGTTTCCGAATCGACATACAAATGATCGTCCTTTAAGCCGTTCCAGCGATACTTGTGCATCAGGTTGGCATACATTTCACTGGTCCCCGTCCGGAAATCCCCTTCGCGGGTGGTCAGCGTATCTTTTACAGGAGTTAAGCGTACTGCCAGGCCTTCACTGCGATAGTAATCATCCAGGCCCAGCGTCACGGTGCTGGCAGAAGTACTGGCCAGGTACAGGGGGCGGGTCCAGTCCAGGTGGGCAAGCAGGTCAAGCTGGAACAAGTCCGGCTTGCTTACATAATTATCCTTGTATTCCCATTCAATGGCCGGTACAATGGCTTCTCCTTCTTCAGCCGCGCCGGAAGCAATGGCTTTTTCCCGGTCCACGGCTATTTTGAATTTAGTGGTGGGAAAATAATTGCTTGATTTCCCGTTGCTGAGCATCACCTTGAAGGCGGGGGTGTCCGTGCCGGCAAAGGCAGTCACTTCCTTCAGCGGAACATATCCCTTCAGTCCCTTGTCAATGACGGGTAGAAATACGGGTGCGTCTTCAGCATAACTGTTGGGGCCGAGCGCCAGCGGCAGTGGCGCGGACTCGTTCATGGGTTCTTTCATCTGCTTTACGTAGCTGTCTGAACCAAAGAACTGGTAAATAGCCACCCGTACATCCGGGCGAACGTTTTCCACTTCCTGCAAGTACCAAAGCGGGTAGGTATTGTTATCCGCATTGGTTATAAGAATAGCATTCTTGTCCAGGCCGGTAAGGTAGTTATAGGCCATATCCCTTACAAAGGTCCGGCCGGAGCGGTCATGGTCATCCCATTCCTGTACCGCCATGAGCAACGGCACCGCCAGGAGGCAAACCGCAACAGAAAGGCAGGAAGCAAGCGCGGGGCGCAGGTTCCAAAGCTGGTAAACGCCCGCCGCCTTACTCGCCGCCGTCCCCGCCGCCTTGCCTGCTGCCGGGCTCAGTTTCCGGACAAGGGTGGACAACAGGTGGTGTACACCGGCCACTCCCAGTCCTATCCAGATAGCGAAGGCATAAAAAGAGCCCGCAAATGTATAATCGCGTTCACGGGGCTGAAGCGGGTACTGGTTAAGGTAAACGATAATAGCAACCCCGGTGAAGAGGAAAAGACAGGCAATCACCATGAAGTCCTTTTTGTTTTTCCTGTACTGGTACATAAGGCCGGCCAGCCCGAGCAGTAAGGGCAGGCAGAATAAGGTATTATGTGCTTTATTCTCCGTAATACGGGCGGGGAGTTGCTCCATATTGCCCAGGCGCAGCTCGTCGAACGGTTGAATACCGCTGATCCAGTTCCCGTCGAGGGTGCCGGCGTAATTGCCTTGCGTATCGTTGACCCTTCCGGCAAAATTCCACATAAAATAGCGGCCATATAAATGGCCCACCTGGTAGCTTAAAAAGAAACGAAGGTTATCCATGAAATCAGGCTGTTCGTTTTCCGCAAGGCCGAGCCAGCTGCGATAAAAATCTGCACGATTGGAGTACCACATGCGCGGGAAAAAGGAGGTATGATCGTATTTCAATTCCTCTTTGAAGGCTCCCGGCTGCCAGGTATCGCCCTTGCGCCGGTATTTGCCTAGTTCGGGCGTACTGCTTTCTTCTACGGGAAGTAAACGAGAGGTAAAATCAGGACCGTTAAGCAAGGGTTGTTGGAGGTATTGCCCCCGGCTCAGGTAATGGAGCAGGGCAAAGGCATTGTCCGGCTTGCTAATGTTGATATTGGTTCCCGCCTGCGCCCGAAGCACGATCATGGCATAGGAAGCAAAGCCGATGTAAATATAAGTAAGACAAAGAAGAGCTGTGTTGAGCGCCGCTTTACGTTTCCTGGCGGTAAAATACAGCCCCCAGGCTAGTCCGCCGGCCAGCAGCAGAATGAAAAATACCAGGCCGGAGTGGAAGGGCAGCCCGAAGCCGTTGACCAGGAGCAATTCCAGCCGGGCGGCAAGTGCAACGCTTCCGGGAATAATGCCATACTGGATCAGCAGCAGCATGATAATTCCGCCGCCGAGTGCCAGGAACAAACCTTTGCGGGAATAGCTGTACCGGCGGAAATACCAGATCAGCACCAGGGCCGGAATGGCCAGCAGGTTCAGTAAATGAACCCCGATGGAAAGCCCCGTAAGGTAGGCGATCAGCAACAGCCAGCGTCCCGCTCCTGGCTTATCAGTTACTGCTTCCCACTTCAGGATCGCCCAGAAAGTGATGGCTGAGCAAAGTGAGGAAAGGGCGTACACTTCCGTTTCGACTGCGGAAAACCAGAAGGTGTCGGAAAAGGCATAGGCGAGCGCGCCGGTAAGCCCCGCTCCAAGCACTACTGTGAGCGAGGATACAGAAAGATCTTTTTCCCGCGGTCCGGCAAGCCGGCGCGCCAGGGCCGTAATGGTCCAGAAAAGGAAGAGGATGGTAAAAGCGCTCATAACGGCCGAAGCCAGGTTGGCAAACCAGGCTAGCTGGCTGGGGTCATTTCCGGCGAAAAGCATGAATACCTTGTAGAGCATCAGGAAAAGGGGCGCACCCGGCTGATGCGGTACCTGGAGGCGATGAATGCTGGCAATGAATTCGCCCGTGTCCCAGTAGCTGACAACGGGTTCGAGTGTTAATACGTAGGTGACCAGGGCAATGGCAAAACAAGTCCAGCCCAGTAAATTGTTAAGCGCTTCGTATTTTTTCATGTGCGGGTTATTACAGGAATGTTTTTTCTGCTGAACTAATTTAGCGTAAAGTCATCCAGATCAGGCGATGAGCAAAGTAAAAAAGTCTTTACATCAATTTTATTCTAGATTTGTGCAACCATTTTTGGCCACCGATCATCTTAGTATTGTTATCGCGACAAGACCTTAAAGCAATTTTGGTGAACGACTCCGTACTTGATAAACTTATAGCAGGATGCAGGCAGGGCGAACGAAAAGCCCAGAAAAAGCTGTATGAGTTGTTTGCGCCAAAAATGTATGCGGTGTGTTTGCGGTATGCCGGTTCGCCGGAAGATGCGCAGGACATTTTGCAAAACGGTTTTATTAAAATGTTCAGGAAGCTCAATGATTTCAGGGGAGAAGGTTCTTTCGAAGGATGGCTTCGGCGTATTATGGTAACCACCAGTATTGAACAATACCGGAAAACAGCCTCGATGCAGCCGCTGCAGACCATCGATGAGCATTTGAGCGAGCGCCTCAGCGATCAGCAAACCGTGCTTGACCGGATCCATGCCGAAGAGTTGCTAAAACTGATAGAAAGGCTTTCTCCCGGCTACCGGGCAGTTTTAAATATGCACCTTATTGAAGGGTTCAGTCACAAGGAAATTGCTTCCATGCTCGGGATCACGGAAGGTACTTCGAAATCACAACTGGCCCGCGCCAGGAATATTTTAAGGCAGATGATTGCCGGAAGGGAGGATCATAATTATGCAACAACAGCAGGATAAGGAGTTTGACGCCCGTCTCAGGGAAAAAATGCAGGATTTTTCAGTAAACCCTCCTGCAGCGCTTTGGGAAAATATTGACGAGGAAATTAACGGCCCCGCGATCCGGAAGAAAAAAGCCGGTTATGCCTGGCTGAAAATAGCCGCAAGCTTTTGCCTGCTCGCCGCGGCGGGCTTCTGGCTGTACCAGTACCAGGGACCCTTCGAAAAGGAGATTGTTTCCAGCCTTGGCGAAAAGGACTCCATAACAAGATCGCGCAGGGGAGGAGTAACCGTATTTAATAGAAGCCGCTCGCAGGAGGAAAGTACGCAAAGCGAAAGTAGGCAAAGCGAAAATGCGCAAAGCGAAAGTACGCAGAGCGGAAGTGCGCAGAGCGAAAGCGGACTGGAAGCAGCCGGACCGAACAAGCCCGCTCAAAACAGAACCCGGCAGGATGAGAGCGGGCAATATGGATCCGGGCAGGTAGAAGCCGGGCAGAAGACCCCGCCTGGTAAAGCAGCTGGTAAACCAGGGCCCGGTCCGGTAGAAAAGGCAGCGCCGGAAGGGTCAGGCCTGGAAATAGCCCGGCGGCCAGGCACTGGCCCTGGCACAACCGGGCGGCCAACGGCCTCACCGGATAATACCGGGCTCCGGGACAGGCAGCCGGCGGAAGCAGGATCTACTGAACGTTTTGCCCCTGAAAGGAGTTCTTCTCCTGCAAAGGCAGAAGTATTGACCAGCGCGCCGTCTTCATCGCCTGTTACCGAACGTATTGATCCCATGACCGAAACAGCCGACCCGGAACTTGCATTCCTGGCGCCCACCGCAGCAGAATTAGAGGGCCGGAGTTACGGCGCGCCGGATGTCACGGAGAGAACGGCCCTTGCCGGTTCACGGTCTAATGCGAATGAACAGTTTGCCGCCGGGAAGGATGGAAAAAAGATGGTTCAGCTGCCGGAGGAAATCAGGGAGTTGAGCGGGGTGGGCGAAGCCCTTAATATGGTAGCTTCCGCAATTGACCGGAGCGAAGATAAATTCATACGCGTTGGAAAGGATGCGGATTCCGGCAAATGGAACGGGGTTCGCCTCGACCTCGGCCTGCTGACGATCTCCTACAACAAGCCGGCAAAGAAATCACACAAGGAAAAGAACTGATGATAATGAGTAATTCTAATTATATGAAGCGATATTTATTGCTGACAACGGCGGTGCTTGCCGCAGGATCACTGACCGCCCAGGAAGCAGACAGCCTGGAACATCAGAAGGATACAGTGATCGTGAAAACTACCAGGGTAGAGATCAGCGGGGATGGTATTGAACTGACTTTCGGAGAAAGGGACCAGGACAAAAACGAAGATACTGATGAAAAGAAAAAGGAGAAAGATGTCTTCGATTTCGGCATACTCGGAGGCTTTGACCTGGGATTCAACGCGTTTATGGTTAACGGTGACCTGAATCTCGCTCCCGAAATGGAGGATTTTGAACAGAAACTCGGCAATTCCACCAATGTACAGATCCGCTTCCTGAACCTGAAATTCCGGCCAGCTGATTTCGTGGAAATGAATTTTGCGCTGGGCCTGGACTATAATGACTGGGCGCTGGAGAATGACGTAACCCTTCAGCCGGAACAGGAATATGTGACCTTCACGGAGGAGCCCATCCACTTTACCAAGAATAAATTCAAGGCAAAATACCTGACCCTGCCTTTTAATCTGCAGCTGGTTACTTTCAATAAGGTAACATTTACCGGTGGATTTGAACCGCAATTCCTGCTCAGGGGCCGTATGAAGCAGCGTAGCCAGGAAGAGGGTAAAACCAAGGTGGATGACAATTTCAACCTAAGAGAATTCAGGTATGCCTGGGTTGGACGCGTAGGTTATGATGGCTTCTCCGTCTTTTGCCGCTATTACCCGAAGAGCATTTTTGCTGACGGAGAAGGGCCGGAAATACAGAATATTTCTTTCGGGATAGGATGGGGCTTTTGAAACATCCGGGCTCCGGATACTTTTGGAGCCCGGATGGCAGTAACCGCGCCGGTCAGGCGGACAGACCGGCGGGCGTGTTTAAGATAAGCTTTCCGCCAACAGAACTACCTTATTCTTCAGTACTTCAATTACTCCGCCATTAATGTGGAAGGTTTCCATTCCCTGGTTACCTTTCACTTTAACTTCCCCTGCTTCGAGGGTGGAGATGATGGGAGCATGATTATTCAGCACCGTAAAGGAACCCTGGGTTCCGGGGACAGTTACCGAAGTAGCTTCCCCGGAAAATACCTTTTTATCGGGAGTCAGAATCTCTAACGTCATAAAAATCAGATTTGAGCGCAGATTTCGAAATTACCGTGCCTCAGCCAGCATCTTTTTACCGGCTTCGATTACATCTTCAATGGTTCCTTTCAGGTTGAAGGCTGCTTCCGGATAGTCGTCTACCTCGCCGTCCATGATCATGTTGAAACCGCGGATCGTATCCTTAATGTCAACCATCACACCCGGGATACCGGTGAATTGTTCGGCCACGTGGAAAGGCTGCGACAGGAAACGCTGTACTCGGCGGGCACGCTGTACGGTAAGCTTATCTTCTTCGGAAAGTTCATCCATACCCAGGATCGCAATGATGTCCTGAAGTTCTTTGTAACGCTGCAGGATCTCTTTCACGCGCTGGGCGCAATTATAGTGTTCCTCGCCTACCACTTCTTTGGTAAGAATCCGGGAAGTAGAATCAAGCGGGTCTACCGCGGGGTAAATACCCAGTTCGGATATTTTACGGTTCAATACCGTGGTAGCATCCAGGTGGGCAAATGTAGTCGCCGGCGCCGGGTCGGTAAGGTCATCCGCAGGTACGTATACAGCCTGTACGGAAGTAATGGAACCCCTCTTGGTGGAAGTGATCCGTTCCTGCATCTGTCCCATTTCGGTGGCCAGGGTAGGCTGGTAACCTACCGCCGAAGGCATACGACCAAGAAGGGCGGATACTTCCGAACCTGCCTGCGTAAAACGGAAAATATTGTCAATAAAGAAGAGTACGTCGCGGCCGCCGCTTTCTTCATCCCCGTCACGGAAATATTCCGCTACGGTAAGGCCTGAAAGGGCAACACGGGCACGGGCTCCCGGAGGTTCGTTCATCTGACCGAATACGAGGGTAGCCTTGGATTCAAGCAGCTTTTCCTTATCCACTTTGTCCAGGTCCCAACGGCCTTCTTCCATGGACTTGCGGAACTCGGTTCCATAGTCAATAACGCCGGATTCGATAAATTCGCGCAGCAGGTCATTCCCTTCACGGGTACGTTCGCCAACTCCGGCAAATACCGACAATCCTCCGTGTCCTTTTGCAATATTATTAATGAGTTCCTGGATCAGTACCGTTTTACCAACACCGGCACCCCCGAACAAACCAATCTTTCCTCCCTTGGAATAAGGCTCCAGAAGGTCAATTACCTTGATCCCGGTGAAAAGTACTTCCGATTCGGTGGAAAGTTCTTCAAATTTGGGAGCGGGGCGGTGAATGGGGTAACCTTTTTCGCTGGCAACTGTATCGATCCCGTCAATAGCGGAACCAACCACGTTGAACAATCGTCCTTTTATTTCATCACCTACCGGCATCCTGATCGGCGCCCCGGTATCGGTCACGTCCATGCCGCGAACCAGCCCGTCCGTAGAATCCATGGCAATGGTACGCACGCGGTCTTCCCCCAGGTGCTGCTGGCATTCCAGTACTAAAACCTCGCCGTCCGGCTTGGCAACCGTAATCGCGTTATAAATTTTCGGAAGTTCAGCATTTTCCGCGGAGAAGCTAACGTCCACTACAGGGCCGATGACTTGAACGATTTTTCCAACGTTTGGCATATTGTTTCTTCGATTTTTCTTTAAAATGATATTGTCCGGGCCAATTCGCTAGCCCCCGTTTGCGGCCGCAAATTTAGTCTTTTCTTTTTTAAGAAAAAAGGCCGGGCCGGAAGAAAATCAGGCGTACTGATCAGGGCATTTCCAGGACTATTTTTCCGAGGTGCCCGCCGCTTTCCATCAGTTCGTGTGCCCTCGCCGCCTCTTTCAGCGGAAAAACAGCATGCACGACCGGAAGAATAAGGCCTTCTGATAAAAGAGGCCATATATTTGCTTCCAGCTTTCGGGCAATGTCACTTTTAAAGCCGGAGTCCCTGGCGCGCAAGGTAGAGCCGGTGACCACCAGCCGCCGCCGCATGATTTCCAGCAGGTCAATTGTCGCCGATTTCCCTTTCGCCGCGTTGATCTGTATAAGGCGGCCCTCATCGGCCAGGAGGCGCAGGTTTTTAGGCGTGTATTCCCCGCCGATCATATCCAGGATCACGCTCAGGGCAGGCGAGGGGTAAAGTCCCTTCATCACCTCTTCAAAATCTTCCACATGATAATTAATAGCCCTTGAAGCCCCCAGTTCCTCGCAAAACCGGCATTTTTCCGGGGTTCCGGCGGTGGTGAATACCTGGCAACCCCAGACACTGGCCATCTGGATAGCCGTGGAACCAATTCCGCCGGAGCCACCGTGGACAAGAAAGTGATCTCCTTTTTGAAGTTTTCCGCGATCGAACACATTGCTCCATACGGTAAAGAAAGTTTCGGGGAGGGATGCCGCCTGGGCAAAAGAAAAATTTTCCGGCAATGGCAGGCATTGTCCTTCCGGAACGCAGCAATATTCGGCATAACCGCCCCCGCTTACCAGTGCGCAAACGCTGTCGCCGGCTTTCCAGCGGCCGCCTGCGCCGTCCTTTTTTTCGGCGACACTTTCCAAAATACCCGCAATTTCCAATCCCGGGATGTCCGCGGGGGCTCCTTCGGGCGCCGGGTACCTTCCCTTCCGCTGGGCGATATCAGGCCGGTTCAACCCGGCAGCCTTTACTTTTATAAGCACTTCTCCCGCGGCGGGAACCGGAACCGGCCTTTCCGCCAGCTGCAGCACTCCCGGTTCGCCCGGTTGGGTGATAATGATCGCTTTCATATTCCTCGCTGTTTCCGGAGCTAAAGATAAAAATACTATTTTCGTCCCATGCAAACTATTCTTGTCACCGGCAGTAACGGACTACTTGGCCAGAAGCTCACCAGCCTGCTTAAAGATAACCCTGAATACCAGCTGGTAGCCACCTCCAAAGGTCCTGACCGGTATCCCGGAAAAGGCGGCTATCTCTACCGGGAAATGGATATCCGGGACGAAAACCAGGTACAGGAGGTGATTGCGACGCACCGGCCCGACGTTATTATCCATACCGCCGCCATGACCAATGTGGATGCCTGCGAGAAAGACCGCGAAGGCTGCCGCCGCCTGAACGTGGATGCCACGCGCTACCTTGTAAATGCCGCCGGAAAACAGAACGCATTTTTTATCCATCTTTCCACCGATTTTATCTTCAATGGAGAAAGCGGCCCCTACAGGGAAGAAGATCACCCGGACCCCCTCAGCTATTACGGCAACACAAAGCTCGAATCGGAAACGATCGTCCGGGAATCCTCCGCCGAATGGGCGATCCTTCGAACGATTATCGTATATGGAGTAGTGCAGGATATGAGCCGCTCCAATATTGTCCTGTGGGCGAAAGGAGCGCTGGAAAAAGGGCAACCCATAAATGTGGTCAATGACCAGTTCAGAATGCCAACCCTGGCCGAAGACCTTGCCGAAGCCTGCGTGCTGACCGCAAAAAAACGTGCCCGGGGAATTTTCCACGTTTCCGGAGAAGATTATATGAGCATACTCGAACTCGTGCAGCGGGTAGCCCGCTTTTTTAACCTTGACGAGTCCGTAATCACTCCCATTCCGGCCGCAACGCTTAACCAGGCTGCGAAAAGGCCGCCGAAAACAGGTTTTATCCTGGATAAAGCCCGCCGGGAACTCAACTACCACCCGCATTCTTTCGAAGAAGGGCTTGAAATCGTAAAAAAACAGCTATCTTCAACCCCATAAATAATACCTGAACACCGTTATGGACGCTATCACTATACTTTTTATCGTAGGAGGCATTATAGCCTTCTTCCTGATCCTTTATATTTTCCCGGTAAACCTATGGTTCACCGCCTTGTTATCCGGGGTAAAAGTCAGCCTTATTAACCTGGTGCTGATGCGCCTGCGGAAAGTTCCACCCGCGTTGGTTGTGAATGCAATGATCACATCCACCAAAGCCGGCCTGAACCTGACGTCCAACGAAATAGAAACCCATTACCTGGCCGGCGGGCACGTTAATAATGTAATTAAGGCCCTGATCTCTGCCGATAAAGCGAATATACCGCTCGATTTCAAAATGGCAACCGCCATTGACCTTGCGGGAAGGGACGTATCAGACGCCGTGCAGCTTTCCGTCAACCCACGGGTGATCAACACACCTCCCGTGGCCGCCGTGGCCCAGGATGGAATTCAGCTCATTGCCAAGGCACGAGTTACAGTAAGAGCCAATATCCGCCAGCTGGTTGGCGGCGCAGGCGAAGAAACCATCCTGGCAAGGGTAGGGGAAGGTATCGTTACCACCATTGGTTCTTCCGCCACCCACAAACAGGTACTTGAAAACCCGGACCGCATCTCCAAACTGGTACTCGAAAAAGGGCTGGATGCCGGCACCGCTTTTGAAATCCTTTCCATTGATATTGCAGACATAGATATCGGCGAAAACATCGGCGCCAAACTCCAAACCGACCAGGCCGAAGCCGACCTCAAAGTAGCCAACGCCCGCGCCGAAGAACGCCGCGCCATGGCCGTAGCCCAGGAACAGGAAATGAAGGCGAAAGCCCAGGAAGCCCGCGCCAAAGTAATAGAAGCCGAAGCAGAAATACCAAAAGCAATGGCCGAAGCCTTCAAGGACGGCAACCTCGGCATCATGGACTATTACCGCATGCAAAACATCCAGGCCGACACCGACATGCGCGAATCCATTTCCAAACCCAAGGGGAGTAAAAAATAAGATGCTGGCGTGAGCGCAGGGCAGCCCGGAGAAGGTGGGGAGCGCGCGTGAATGCCGGAGGTGCGGGAAGTGCGCCCGCGTTCTAAGAGGGTATACGTGTGCGGATAGAGGAGGTGCGGAAGCGGCTGCGGCAAGCCGGGACGCGCCGATTGTGCCCCAGTATCGGGGTTTTTGCGCGTATTGTGGCATGCGGGCATACCTGGAGGCGCGTACGAGGTTGAATTTCCTTTCTCTTTTGAAGGTTGATCTTTAGGATTTCGAATTATCTTCGTATCTTTGCAACCCGCCACGGCGGAAAAGTTTCAACAGATGGAACTAAATGCACCCGTAGCTTAACTGGATAAAGCATCTGACTACGGATCAGAAGACTTGGGGTTCGAATCCCTACGGGTGTACAAACCGGCTTTGCAATACGACAAAGCCGGTTTTTTTATGGTGTGCCCGGCAGGGCACAGCCTCTCGGAGGTGAAAGTCCTCTACAGGCCCGGTAAGGGGAACTGTTAGCCGAGCGGCAAGGGTGTCCATCGCGAGGTGGAATCTGAAGGAAGCCGAAGGCAAAGCGTTGGCCTGACGAACAGGAATCGCATATAAGGCATACATGCCGGACAAGGAGGCCATCATCTCTAAAGTCCTGTACTTATCCGGAAGGCATGGATGTAGATGCGGCAGGTATAAGCGTGAAGGAGCTGTGCATTACCCGGGGAGACCTGATCGGAAAGTTAGCGGAGGGGACGTGCGGTATCCCTGTAAGGAACAACCCGGATGAAGACATCCGGCTGAGCGATCAGGAGTCAGCAGAGGCCATAGTAGTTCTACTATCCGGAACGAAGGGCCGAACCAATGATTACGGGAAGGAGCTATCATGTTACAGAAGCAAGAAGCAGAAGCGAATGGTGGAAGCCATTTGGCCAGGGGTGAAGGACGACTACCGGAAGTGGTCGGGAAAGCACCTGGTGCGGATACTTCTATACCCGCGGTAGAAAATCCGACCCCAGTAAAGAAGTATCTGATAGAGGAAATTGTTAGTAAGGAGAACATGGAGCTTGCCTACCGAAAGGTAGTGGGCAACAAAGGCTCGGCGGGGATAGACGGGATGGAAGTCAGCCAGCTGCGGCCGTATCTCCAAACACACTGGCAACGAATCAAAGAAGAGTTGGAAGGGGGCATCTACTGCCCCCAGCCGGTAAAGAAGGTAACCATACCGAAGCCGGGAGGAGGCCAGCGAATGCTGGGTATCCCCACGGTCACCGACCGGCTGATCCAACAAGCTATCCAGCAAGTATTGAGTCCGATCTGGGAACCCACGTTCTCAGATCAGAGCTACGGTTTCCGTGCAGGGCGCAGGGCATCATCCGCAGTTGAACAAGCAAAGACTTATCAGGAGCAGGGCTACAAATACGTAGTGGATATGGACTTGTCAAACTTTTTTGACGAGGTCAACCACCGAAGACTGATGAGCCGGATTATGGAAAAGACCCGGGGAGAATGGCAGCTGCACCGCCTGATAGACCGTTGCCTGAAAGCAGGTATAATGGAGGGCGGGGTGCTGGAACCACGCAGTAAAGGCACTCCTCAAGGGTCACCGCTATCGCCGCTGTTGTCCAATATCGTATTAGACGAACTGGACAAAGAGTTGGAGAAGCGGGGCCATAAGTTTGTCCGATATGCTGATGACTGCAACGTGTACGTGAAAACCAGGCAATCCGGGGAACGGGTATATGCCTCATTAACACGCTTTTTGGAAGGGAAGATGCGGCTGAAAGTGAACAAGGAAAAGAGCAAGGCAGATCGTCTGGGAAAACGAAAATTCCTGGGCTTCAGCTTCTACTGGAAGAAAGGCGGGGTGGGGATCCGGGTATCCCCCGAGAGCCTGAGACGTCTCCGGCAGGAACTCAAGAGGCTATTCAGGCAAGGTAGAGGGAGAAACATAGGAAGGTTTATCACTGAACAGCTCAACCCTCATCTCAGGGGCTGGCTGAATTATTACCGTATAGCGGACATGAAAGGGATTGCGGAGGAGCTGGATGAATGGATCCGCAGGCGGTTACGACTGATCAAGTGGCGGCAATGGAAACGAAGGTGGACAAGACGCCTGCGTCTGATGGCCGCAGGGCTGTCGGAGGAGCGAGCTGTTCAGTCTTCGTTCAACGACCGCGGCCCATGGTGGAATTCCGGGGCCAGCCACATGAATCAAGCCTTTCCTAAGAAGTATTTCCGACACCTTGGCTTAGAAAGCCTGCTGGACAGATATTTGATTTACAAGAAAACAGTAGGCACTGGAACCGCCGGATACGGAACCGTACGTCCGGTGGTGTGAGAGGACGGCGAAATCTAACAATTTCGCCTCCTACTCAATCAATACGCTTGATCTCAACATCATGCATTCATTCCTCGGCAATCCACAGATCATAATTACGCTGCATATTCAGCCAAAGTTCCGGACTGGTATTAAGCGCTTTTGATAAGCGTACTGCCGTTTCAGCACTAATTCCCATACGGCCATTTACAATCTGGGATAATGCTTTGCCGGTTATTCCCAGCCTCGCTGCCGCTTCCGTCATAGAAATCCCGAGTGATTCAAGGTAAAGACCCTTTAACACTTCTCCCGGATGTTCCGGAAGCATTCCACGCTGTAACATATTATAAAAACTCTTTCAATGATAATCTATGTAATCAAGGTCATAAGCATTTTTGTTCTCGAAACGAAAGATGATACGGTAGTTTCCGCTTATCTTGACTGCCAAAAAACCTTGCTGATCCCCCTTTAACGGATGGAGCCCCGAGCGAGGGAATCCATATCCTTTACTTGTGTCAGATTCTTCTTAAGAACTAATTTCAAGCCTATATCCTTTACTGCGAATAGCAACAATTTTGATATTCGGCTCTACTTCCACTTTTTTTCTAAGTTTTGATATGAACATGTCCAGACTGCGCCCCACAATGACACCTTCATCTTCCCATATCTCTTTTTGCAGCCGGCTTCTCTCTATAGTCTCGTTAGGACACAACGCGAAAATGTGCAGTAGACGGGTTTCGGTTCCGGTCAGGTCTATTGTCTTTCCATTTACTATAAGCTTACGATCCTTTGCGTCAAACAAAACTGATCCCAAAGTAAACATGCTCGTATTCTGACCATCCTCAGGTAAAACTCTCCGTGGCTTGACCGATCTCAAAAGGATAAAACCAACAAATGCTAAAAATGGGAGGCTACCCAGAAGATATCCATTCTTTGCTGTATCTATTCCTGACGGTTTGAATTTAATGTTAATCTTATAACATGCTACGGGTTGTCTCCTTCCTATACAGGCTACAATATCATCTTTCTTATTTTTTGATATAGCATATCCATAAGCTACACTGGCATTGCCACAGTTCAGTACGTTAACGACGTAATCACTTGCGAGCGGGTCTTTGGCTAACAAACGCTGAATTGTATTAACCAGGGAGTCCGGTTGAAAAGTAAGATCATTCTCAAACCTGATCTGGTACTCATTTTCTGCAATCTTTTTTACGGGAAGTACTCTTGATGTACTGTCGCCCGACTGTAAGAGTAGTTCGTGTCCGATCCTGCGGAGCAAAACTTCCCTTCTGGCGATAGCAAAGTCGTCACTACCGCTCATACTGAAAGCCGCACAGATCACAGCGATAAATGCGAGTAATATCAACCCGCAGAGGTACTTTCCTTTCCCGGAGAGGAGATTTCGGCTGTCAGACATATTATTTACGATTTATTTACAAAGTTTACATTTCTTTTTACAATCCAAGTTCCCCACGGTGGAGATATCAAAGTAATTTTACTGCATCAAACTTTGATATGATATGAAAAATAAAAAATGTCCTGGTGTTTAAAAAAATGAAAGAAAGGAGCTGCATTGTCCGCTATTGGAACCGTGAAGCTTTTACCAAAATAAATAAATTATGAAATACATACACGTATATGCTTTGTTCTTAATGTCTGTCTTTCACACTTCCTGCGGACAAAAGCAAACAGAACCACATAAAGATAATATCAATTACAATATCAAGGACACAGTCACTTCTTACGGGCCCAGCACCATGGTTCGGAATGTAAAGCAAGATAGAAACGGAAACATTTTAATTGCTGCATCATGGGGTGGTGTCTTTCGATATGATGGAAAATCGTTTACCAATCTCACAAGTAGAATAGGTTCGCGCAGATACTGGGATGTACTGGAAGATCGACGCGGAAACCTTTGGTTCGCTTCTACTGATTCAGGGGTTTATTATTACAATGGGAAATCCTTTCAACATTTTACAACCAGGGAGGGCCTCGCCAATAATCTGGTTATGTCTATTTATGAAGATAAAGCCGGTAATATTTGGTTCGGCGGAGGCGGACTAAGCCTTTACGATGGGAAATCTTTTCGGAATTTTACAACGAAAGACGGATTTCCCAATAATGGTGGTAGGGCTATCATGGAAGACAAAACTGGGAAATTATGGATTGCCACAGGGGATGGGCCTTGTTTTTATGATGGAAAAACATTTACTGTTTTAAAAAACAAAGACGGTAAACTCTTTAAGAACACTTGGTCAATAATCGAAGATAAAAAAGGAAGCATTTGGTTCGGTGACGTTAATGGTCTTTGGCGCTATGACGGCAGTACCTTTGCTAAGGTTTCGCAGAGGGGGGCTTATGCTGTCATCGAAGATAAGAAAGGGAACATCTGGACTACTGGTTCGGTAAATCCTAATAACGTCGGGGCCTGGGCACTTTCTCGTTATGATCACAAGTCCTTGTACAACAAAAAGCCTACTGTAACCGAAATCTTGTCAGGACCACCAGCTTTTTTGGGACTTTTGGAAGCTAGCGATGGAAGTATTTGGTTTGGATCTGGAAGTGGAGTGTATCGTTATGATGGAAAGACCATCACGGACTTTAAAAGTAAAGAGGGTATGAAATAATGTAAATAACTTATTTAAAAATCATTTGTCAAATTGTATTAATCAGTATAATGATCACATGCTGGCCTGAAACCGGTATTTTTTCGCCAGAGCATTGTTCTTTGTTTTAAAAAATCGAATAAGTTTAATCTGCTTGTCCACCGGGCGCCATACCGGCCCGCGATAACCGACAGGAGCGGTCGCTGGTTATTTGATTTTCTTTCCTGCCATTTTCCGGTCGCCCTGTCGGATAAACACGCTGTCTGTCTTTCCCGTCTTATCGGAGCCGAATGTGATCTCTATATTAAATTCTTGTGTGAAGAAACCGTTCTCTGCAAAGGCAGCCAAGGTAGATTTTTGCTGCCCTGCGGGTTGTGCCGTAAGATGATTGCCCTCCATTGTCACAGTGAGTAAGAACTTTGGGGTTTCGTAAATGCCCGCATATTTCTGAAGGATATTCTTGCTTAACTGAATGCTCGGCCTGTTGAATGGCAGTACATAGGATTTATCATAACAGATTTGCAGCACATGATAAAGTATTTTGTCCATTTCATAGACCTGTCCATTTGTACAGTATGCTATTGCAAGGCGATCCTGAGGATAGTAGGCCAGATTTGAGTAAGACCCAAGATAGCCGCCCCCATGACCAAAACCTGCAGACGACTGGCTATGCACCAGGTGAATACCCAAACCGTAGAACTCGCTTATATTGGTCATCTGGGCCAGGCTATTTTCTGTAATCAACCGGCCGCTGAACAATGATTCGATAAATTTCACCATATCAGAAGGTGTGGACACGATACTACCTGCTCCTCCGGGGACCGGGGCGCTGAAGTCCCCTTCGTTCACCGCGATCCATTGACCCTCCTGCAATCGATAGGTAAACGCTTTGTTTTCAATCGATCTCAGCGCATCCAGTCCGTAGTAGGTATCTGAAAGGCCGATCCTGGAGGAGATCCGGTTCCGAAGGGCTGCACTGTAAGTTACTTCGTCCAATTTTTCAACAATGTATCCCAGCAGCAGGAAGTTGGAATTACTGTATTGGAACCTTTCGCCGGGTCGGAAGTCTGGTTTGAACATTGAAATCAGATCAACCATACGAGCTTGCGTCTGGCTATCCGGGGAGCTTGAATTTTCGGGACCGGGATCTGTAAAGTCATGTATTCCACTTTTGTGATTGAGCATGTGCAAAATGGTTATGCTGTCTGCATTTGCTATTCGAGGAAAGAACTGATCTAAGGTAGTCTCAAGCTTCAGGTTTCCTTCTTCGATCAGTTGCAGGATCATTGTCGCCGTAAATATTTTCGTAATTGACCATATCCTGTATTTTGTATCGCGGTCAGCAGGTATCTTTTTGTCATTGTTGACAGAGCGGTAGCCTATGGACCGGGCATATAAAAGCTTTCCATTTTTTGATATTGCCAGGCTGCCCATTGCCTCATTCCGGTCTTCCAGGTAAGTGAGCAGTTCGTCCAGTTTTGAAGTATTCAGGTCCTGAGCAGCGACCGATTTACACATAACGGCCAGTACAATAAAAAGGACCATAGTTTTCCATGTCAATAGACGAGCGATTTCCATTGTTTTCATTTCGGGTTGTTTTAGTTTTGAATGCGCTGTTGATTCTTCTGCCTCATCGCGGCCTTGACTTGCCGGTACCAGGATGAATTATAGTTACACCTGGCTCGCATACCTTATTAAATTTTTGGTAAACATAGAGTATCCGGGAAAACCAATTTTAAAAATGTGACAGACCCCTGACTATATGTGACGGAAATAAGTTAACAGGGACGAACCAGGATGGTATGTGATTCATCTTCCCCTATGTTTGAGTAAGCTTTTTGTAAAGTTTTATGTACTTAATGTAAAGTAAACTTGATTTTGTCTTTTTTGTTTGTATATTCGCATCAATAAAACTTTCCATTAAGGTCAAACCAAATTAGTTTAATTGTTATGGATGCAAAAACAAATCAACGGGAAGCCAGCACAAGAAAGAACACATGGCATTTAGCCTATTGGACAGGGAGTTGGGTGCTTACTGTGGCTATAGCTACATTCGGCCCGGAAGTCATCTGGGATTATAATTCCGGGATTTCACTCATATTCATCTTGATCAATGCAATAGTTGGTATCGGCATGATCCTTATGAACAGGAAGTACATCAATGGATTGGACGAATTGCAAAAAAAAGTTAACACAGATGCTATGGCCATTGCCTTTGGTGTCGGCGTGGTTGGAGGCATGAGTTATTCCATCCTGGATATAACAAATGTCATACCTTTTGAGGCCGAAATATCTTTTTTAATCATGCTTGTAGGTATTACTTACTTAATTGGAGTAGTTGTCAGCAATATCAGGTATCGGTGAAAAATCGTATAAAGGTACTAAGAGCAGAACGGAACATGACGCAAGCCGAGCTAGCGGTCGTTGTCGATGTTTCACGGCAAACTATCAACGCGATTGAAAAAGGGAAATTTGATCCAAGTTTGCCTCTTGCCTTTAAAATTGCCCGGTTCTTTTCGCGGGCGATCGAAGATGTTTTCCAGGAGGAAGATTAAGTTGAAGCTGTTCCAGGTTTATATCGTTGGTCAGATTAATGCATGACAGAAGGTGAGGAGAATCCGCCGGTCCCCGCTCGGAGCTGCATGGCTCTTCGGCCACTGCGTTATAGCGGAGCCTGCTGTCGCGCAGCAAGGGGGTGCCACCACAAGTATCTTTCCACCATATTATTTCAGTCCGACCTAAGCGATTTCACCGGGTTCCTCACAGCAGCTTTGATAGCCTGGTAACTGATGGTCAGCAGGGCGATCAGCAAAGTCGCAATGCCGGTGGCCAGAAAGATCCACCAGGTAATTTCGGTGCGATACTCGTATCGTTCCAGCCAGCCTGTCATCAGATAATAAGCGGCGGGGGCGGCGATAAGGAAGGCGATCGCCAGGCAATCTTGAAGTAGTTTCTTAGCATGGTTTGGCTTTGTCTGTATAATACAAGAAAGCTGCCATTTCAGAAAGACTGCTCATATACACTTCTACGTGATCCTTTCCGGATAATGTGTTCTTATTCGGACATTTACCGTCCGTTTCCGGACAGATCTGTACTCAGAATCAAATAATATAAAGCTTGGCGGCTTATGTAACCTTTTTCAGCATGGGCGACTCTATTCATTCAGTTAGTAAAAATTATAATACAATGAAAAAACTAAAGATGAATTTCAAAAAATCAGCCCTGTTGACTACGTCACTCTTATTGTTCGCATTCGTGGGCTATGCTCAGGAGACACCAAAGCTATCCGACGCCGAGGTGGCACATGTAGCTGTGGTAGCCAACCAGATTGATATCGATTATGCAGCCATTGCGAAAGAGAAATCGGGAAATGCTGATATCCTGAAATTTGCGCAAACCATGGCTAATGACCATACCGCTGTCATTAAGCAAGCCGCCGCGCTTGCCAAAAAACTTGGTGTTACGCCAAAGAACAATGCAGTCAGCAAGCAGCTTCTGGAGGGGGCCGGGAAGAAACAAAAAGAACTGCGGGCATTGTCGGGCAAAGCATTTGACAAGGTTTATATTGATAACGAAGTCGCCTATCACAAAGCAGTGATTGGTGCGGTCGAGACCTTGCTAATTCCTGAAACAGAAAACAGTGAACTCAAGGATTTGCTTAAAAATGTCTTGCCTGCATTGAAAGCTCACCTGGATCACGCCAAAATGGTGCAGAAAGCGTTTGATGCTTCAAAATGAGTAAGCTGAAAATAATAAATTGGCTGCTTCCCACCGTCCTCCTTTTTGGATGGATGGTGGGCGGATGCAGCCAGAAACCGCAACATACGCCAATACGCGTAAAAGTAACGTTACAGCAAATGCAATTTACGCCTTCGGAAATCCACGTCCATGTCGGCGATACGGTTGTATTCATAAACAAGGGGATTGTCATCCACGATGTAACCGAAGAAAACGAGAAAGCATGGACTTCTGGTCCAATTCCTGTAGGGGAATCGTTTGAGCGTGTTGTTCAAGAAGACGTAAAGTATTACTGTAGTCTCCACCCAGTCATGAAGGGCAAGATTATTACCATCCGGCAGTAAAAATGCCATGGTTGATCACATAAGCCACAATATTCCTAATAAGGCACATTGAAAATTCTCCAATAAAATACAGTCAGCACTGGCAAAAAAACACATAGCTTAGAATAGGCATAAAGTTTAGGTTTGTTTACATAGACTTTATTTTACCGGAAAGTGATGAAAAAAATCGTTTTTATGCTGGTGGGAACCACTATTTTCCATATATGTGCTTATGGACAGGTAGCTGAAAAGCGGGCTCCCCGGGGATTTGATAAGGTACGTGCTAATATTTTCCGTGGAAATATAGATACCGTAAGCTATACCTCTGAAACCGTGGGGACTACCCGGAAAGCCCTCGTATATACTCCGCCGTTATTCTCTGAGAATAAGAACTATCCCGTGCTGTATCTTTTACACGGAATTGGAGGGGATGAAACAGAGTGGCTTCGTGGCGGGAGCCCCCAGGTGATTTTCGACAATTTATACGCTGACGGAAAATTAGCGCCCATGATCGTGGTCATGCCTAATGGACGCGCCATGGAAGATGACAGGGCAACGGGCGATATCATGGCCCGGGAAAAGGTGGTGGCGTTCGCTACTTTTGAGCGTGACTTATTGGACGACCTGATCCCCTTTATTGAAAAGCAATACCCGGTAAAAAGTAGCCGGGAGTACCGCGCCATCGCCGGGCTGTCTATGGGCGGAGGCCAGGCGTTGAATTTTGGACTGGGTAATTTAGATGAATTTGCCTGGGTGGGCGGTTTTTCTGCTGCTCCGAATACGAAAGATCCCCACACGCTGGTGCCTGATCCTGGTCTTGCAAAAGAAAAGCTCAAGCTGCTTTGGATTTCCTGTGGAGATCAGGACGAACTACTGAGATTTAGTCAGCAAACTCATGAATACCTGTTGGATCATGAGGTACCCCATATTTATTATATCGAGCCGGGTGGGCATAATTTTAAAGTATGGAAAAATGACCTTTACATGTTTTCCAGGCTCTTGTTTAAACCAGTTGACTAATCGCTGTTCGTTCGCTACAGCTTTCCTGGAACTCAATGCCGACCTTAATCTTCTCCGGATCGCCCTGGGGAGAAGATATTGCCTACCGTAATTGCCAGATCATGCTTTCTGATACCCTTGCATTAGAGTACGGTGGTGGTGCAATTGGAAGTCAATGTTTTTACAATTTGAAATAATACTGGAAAGCCGAACCACTGACATCATTTTATACGAAGTCCCCATATGGAACGGTTTTTGGTTTCGGTTACTTCATTAAATGTAAAATCATGAAAAAAGCCGTATTTATTACGATAGCAGCTACAACCCTGCTGATTGCGGGGCGTGCTGAGGTGAAGGCTCAGCGTTATGAAAAGGATAACAAATACTGGGAACATAGGCGAGAGGCAGATAAAAAGCGGGACGAATATTACCGTGAACGCGATAAGAAGCGGGCTGAATATGCTCGTGAGCGCAGGAAGAAACAAGAAGAATATTACCGCGAATCATCAAAACGCCATAAGGAATATTTAAAGGCAAGGCATAAGCATGGTCTTCCGGGCTGGGCCAGGGCACATCGGTATGAAGCCCGTTATCATGCGTATTTTCGCGATTACAGTACATTTTATGATCCATACCGGGGAGGTTATGTATTCCTTGATGGCGGCAACTGGCGTTTTTCAGCGGAGATTCCCTCCTTTATGATCAATGTAGATCTTGGCCGTGCAAATATCCTGATTGTAAAAGATGTTCCGATCAGCCGGCACCCTGAAGATTTCTATCATGATTACGATGAAGATTATTGGAATGACTAGCAACGTTGGAAATTGCTTGTTATAATAGCCTGCATCCATCAGCCATCAGGTATTGCCTGGTATGCCATGAACCGCTGGCTTCAGGATTTCGCGTACCGGATCGATATCGAATGGTGGATATTCGCTTTGTCTGGGGCGCTGGCAGCGCTGATCGCTTTGCTAACAATAAGCTTTCAATCCGTCAAGGCGGCGCTGGCGAACCCGGTAAAATCCCTGAGAACGGAATAAAATAGAAACGGCTGGTTAAAGCGCCTTCAGAAGATGGCTGACTGATCGGGCGCTTCCGCCGGGAGTTTGGAAAACGCCTTTAGGTAACATTTCAACAATTTCAACCTTCGGGGCCGCGGACCATTGTCCGATGCTATCCCGGAGGTAAATGCTCTTTTAAATGCCGGATCAGCGTGACTTTCCGAATCCCTTTATCAGGGTGCAGATCCCGGTAGTAGTCCGTCAGATCCTGTAAAAGGCCCAGGATTGACCGATCCTTGTAGGGGATGATCTGGTAAGTTTCTTTCTCCTGGTCAAGGTTGTCTAAAACTAGTGTAAGATCGCTGAACGAAAAGTAGCCACGCCGGTATAGACTGAGTGGTGTTCCGGCGGATAATTGGATAAACCTGGCAGAATCCAGTTGGAATGTCCGGGTATTTACGTAGGGCATAAACCTGAAGTAGTAATGGCGGGCAATTCCTTTCAGTAGTTCTTCTCTTAAACCTGCAGCAAAATCGGCGTCTTCCGCCTCCACAATAACGCTGTTTTTGTAGGGCCCGTAACCCTCCATGATCGCCCAATCACCACGGATGATCTTCGAGTGTACAGTCCAGGCGAAGAGTTGGTTCGCTCCGTCGCTGGCATGTACGATGGTGGCGCCGAAATTTTCTGCAGAGATCAGAATACCTTCTTCTGTCACTTCTATCCCGGCTACTTCCTCCTCGTCGGATGACACGGTATAAGCCTTCAGATCGCCGGGTAGGCTTAACAAGGTGTCTTCACCGGACCACAAGTCTATGCGGTTGTCCTCCACCGGTTCGATGATCACACAGCAGTCTTTGTTCTCTGAACAGGAAGCCAGTATGAATAAAAGGGCCAGGATAGGGAGAAAGCGTATCATATGATAGTTGATTATTGCAATTTTTTTATGAACGTGATCGTAATCCCGTTGAAGCAATCATCCTGGCAGCCATTCATGACGAAGCCACAGGAGGACAGCAGACCGTCATTATTTGCTTCAAAATAGGTTTTGGCATCGTCCCTCTTTATCAGCCATACCTTGCGGGCGGCCTCATAGATCTCGTCCAGGGTTCTGGGCGGGGCGGCCGCGGCGGGACCACGCGTTCCCACCTCGTCCCCCTCTTCCACCCAACTTAGCTCCTCTGCCAGCGACCGTCCGTTCATTTCGGCGAATTCCTCTCCGGTCAGGCCCATCAGATCCAGTATGTCCCGGATTTGTGCCTGGCCCCAGCCGCCGGAAGGAGCGACAATGTCGTGAAATACATCGTACATGAACTGGCGTCGTGTCACCGTCCCGTTTTCCACCGTAATAATAGTCCGCCAGGACGATCCGGCCCAGGTGCCGCCGGTAACCATGTACTGATAGGAATTTTTGCTCGTTTCCTTGAAATCCAGCCACGTGCGATAACTGGTGTCAAAAGCGTCTTCGTAATGAAAATCCTCCTTCTCACAGGAGGAAATGACAAGGCCGGTTAGCAGTAATGTGATAAGGTAAAAATTTGCTTTCATGCTGGTGGTTCTTAGTGCAAATGTAAAGGTTGAAATCTTTGCAAGTGGTGACATATACAAAAAATGTTACCAGTAAGGGACATAAGTAGTATTTTCGTGATCTGAGGTTATAAACAAAACTGAAAAATGGCCAGTAAGATTCCGGAGGGTGAGTTCAGGAACAAGGAACGCACCAAGATGAAGCTGATCCAGGCGGTAGGGGATATCATCCGCACGCAGGGGTACACCAAATTGGGAGTGAATCGTATTGCTGATACCGCAGGCGTCAGCAAGAAGCTGATTTACCGTTATTTCGGGACTACCGATAACCTGATAGAGACCTACGTAAAAGGGAAGGATTACTGGATGGCCTTTCGGGAGGCGATCAGCGAGCTGGCCGGACGGCGCGGGGACGACTACGGCAGAGGGTTCATGTCAACGATCCTGCAAAACCTTTACGAGCATTTGTCAGGGTCGCCGGAAGCGCAAAAGATCATTTTGTGGGAGATCAGTGAAAAGAGCCGGCTAATGCGGGAGATCAGCGGCGGCCGTGAAAAGCTCGGGGCGGAATTATTTGCGCTGGTTGATCCTTTTTTTGAGGAAACGGATATAGATATACGGGCTATCCTTGCCTTGTTGCTGGGTGGAGTCTATTATGTGGCGCTGCATTCAAACGCCACCGGAGGAAGCTTCTGTGAAATCGGAACCGAAACCGAAGAAAGAAAGAAGCGCCTGTTTAAAACCCTGGAGGACGTTTTGGAATGGGCTTATGCGGAAGCCGCCAGGCAGAAAAAAGATTCATTCCGACTTTAAAGACTTCACCGGGTTTACAAGGGCAGCTTTTACTGACTGAAAGCTCACGGTAAGTAAAGCGATTACTACGGCAAGCAGGCCTGTAAGGGCGAATATCCACCATTGCAATTCGATTCTGTATGTAAAATCCTTCAGCCATTGATGCATGCCGTACCAGGCCAAAGGGGAGGCTCACTTCGAATTTACCAGCATCTGGTTAAGCTTGTTAAACATTTTGATCCAGCTTTGGTAAGCGCCGGTCTTTTTCGCTTCCTCTTCCGGAACCGTTTGATGAATGGTTACCTTGGTTTGCTGCTTTACCGGCTCAAAAGTAACGGTGGTAAGCAGTTGCTCCGGCCAGTCTTCCGGCTTTCCGGCAGCCGCCGAACTCACATCATTTCCATCTTTATCCGAAAGCAACATTGTGAATACTAATTTTTCCGGAGCGGACACTTCCAGGTATGTTCCCGTGATCCAGCAATCGCCGTAGACCGGGTCATGAACGCAGGAATGAAAGCTGCCGCCAGGCCTGACTTCGATATGCCGGTACTCAATAGTACAGCCATCAGGCGCGTACCAATGTTTTAGTTTTTCGGGATCTGTCCAGGCCCGGAATACTACTTCCGGAGGGGCATCGAACAAGTGGCTGATTAAGAGTTCTTTTTTGCCGGTGTTCATAATTTTACTTTTTAGTGTCTTTAAGAAATTGATCTAGCTTTTCAAAGCGCTGGTTCCACAGCTTGCGGGACTTAGCTACCCAGTCCACAACTTCATCCAACTGATCGATCCGGGCTTCACAAATCTGTTCACGCCCTTTTTGAGTAATGGAAACCATGCCACATTCCTTAAGAACTTTGATGTGTTTGGCGATGGCCTGCCTGCTCATACCGAAGTCCTCCACGATCCGGGCGATATTGAGCGGCCCCTGAGCTAATTTATGGATGATAACCCTCCGCGTAGGATCTGAAATTGCCTGAAAAACGTCTCTTCTTTCAATCATAATACAACCAAATGGTTGCTCAAATGTAAGTACAACCATTTGGTTGTGCAAATATTTTGTAAAATTATCGGTTTCCTCGGCTGTTAAGTTTGCCTCAGGCCGGTATGCTATTCAGGCGCGGTAGCTATTCAGGCCCGGTAAGTCGAAGCATGGATATTTATTGAGGTAGTTAGTTATTCCGTTTTTTCATGATAAAAATAATGCCGGCGGTTCCGCCTGTACCTTCCTTAGAATAGTTACGCTCAAGTGTTTCAACAAGTTCGTACTGGCTTTCGACCATATAATTCAATATGGCCGCGTATGATTTTTTGTTGGTTAGTATTTCGGAGTATTCCTCGCCCTCTCTGATCTGTTCCGGGGTATCGCCTAAATCAACTTCTACTTTGAGTTTTTTCGACAAAATTTTGCCTTCGACGGAGATATATGCATATGAATACGTTGGAACCTGAGCCTGAGCCCGGGTTTCTATCCTGGTTTCCCGGACGTCTTGCGAAAAAGCCGTAAAACTGATTGCCGCGATAAACGTTAGTGTTAAAATTATTCTCATGTCCGTCTTTTTCGGCCCAAGATAACGACTTTTGGCAGATATTCCCTATCTTAGTATCAAACGGAAGACAGGTATGAAAACGTTCTTTTTCCCCATATTCCTTATGGTTTGGCTTTCCACGGCTACGCTTTCCATCAGGGCGCAACAGGCTTCCCAAGCCCTTCCTGAAGATGTCCTGATTAAGGTAGCGCTGATGGCGGCTCCCGAAGGAAAGCGCGACGGTGCTACGGTGTATGGTTATTCGGCTAACGGCGAATTTGTGACGCTTCGCGAAGGAAGCAATGATTTTATCTGTTTAGCTCCCGAGATCAAGGAGGGTGAAAGTACGCTGCAAGCATATGCCTACCCCAAAAGCCTGGATCCGTTCATGGCACGCGGAAGGGAACTCATTGCCCAGGGGAAAGGCGCCGAACGCGATTCCATCCGTGAGGCGGAAATCAAGGCCGGAAAACTATACATGCCAAAAACACCCACTACGTTTTACGGCTATTCCGGCGAACGCGAAAATCTCGATCCCCAAACCGGGGAAATACGCGATGCCAGCCGGCGTTATGTCATTTACATTCCCTACGCCAAGGCCGCGGATTTAGGCCTGTCAAACAAGCCCGCTGGCCCGGGCATGCCCTGGCTGATGGCCGAAGGCACCTATAAAGCCCATATCATGATCACTCCGTAAAGCCGGCATTCCCGGATTTTATTGCAGTACCGGAAGGAGTTTGAATGCCTTCGGAGGTCATGACTACCCGGTCAATACAAACCGAACGCCTGTAACTTCCGCCCTCCTTCAGGGCGCCATTGTGGTAGATGAAGTAGTCTGTCCCTTTAAAAGCTATGATTGCAGGACGGTTGGTTTGACAATTGCCCGGGATCTCATTTAATATGCCTTTGACTCCCAGGGCCGTGGATACTGCGGCTCATCGCATAGGCCACTTTTTGAGGAAATTGGTAGCCATTCATGTAAGAACCCTTCCTGAAGCTAAATTATTCTTCTTTTAATTTCACGACGCGTCCGGGGGTAGCGCCCGTATGCTGGCCGTCTTTGAGTACGCTGACGCCGTTTACCCAAACGTGCAGTACGCCTGTGCTGAACTGGTGCGGTTTTTTATAGGTTGCATGATCCTGGATCGTTTCCGGATCGAAGATAACCACGTCGGCATAATAGTCTTTTTTCAGGCTTCCTCTTTTGGAGATCCCGAGAAGCTCCGCAGGCAGGCTGGTGAGGCCGCGGATGGCCTGTTCAAGGGGGATTACCTGTTCTTCACGGACGTATTTGCCTAGTAATCGGGCGAAATTGCCATAGGTTCTGGGGTGGGGATTGGAATTCAGGAAGCCTCCGGCCGGGGCAATGGAGCCTGCATCCGAACCAAAGCACATATAGGGAAGGCGCAGTTGTTTTCTCACATTTTCCTCGGACATCATAAAATAAACCGCGCCTACCCTTGAACTATCTTCTCTTATAAGATCAATGGCGGTTTCTTCCGGTGACTGCTTTCTCATCAGCGCCACTTCTTCCAGGGTTTTGCCGGTATATTTCCGTAATTCTTCATTTTCAAAACTACTCAGGAGAATGCCGGAGGGGCCGCCGCTATTGAGAAACATGTTTTCCCACTCGTCTGAGGGGCTTAGCATTTCCTTTTTTATGCGGTTGCGTGTGGGAGCGTCGTTCAGCCGTTCCAGGAATTTATTAAACCCGCCTTCCTGCGCCCAGGGTGGCATGGTGGCGCTCAGGCTGGTTGAGGCAGCATTGTACATATACATATTGGCGGATATTTCCAGGCCGGCGGCTCTTGCGGAATCGATTTTGGCGACTACCCGGTCGTATTTATTCCAGTTATTGCTGCCTGCCATTTTAAGATGGTAGATCTGTGCCGGAATTGCTGCCTCGTCGGCAATCCTTATCAGTTCATCCAGGGCTTTGAGTATGTGGTTCCCTTCATTCCGCATATGGGAAATATAGATGCCGTCGTATTCCGCTGCTACCCTGGCCATTTCGATCAGCTCTTCTGTCTGCGCATAAAAGGCGGGCGGGTAGATCAATGAAGTGCCCAGCCCTAAAGCGCCTTCTTCCATCGCCTGCCGCACCAGGTTTTTCATTTGCTGAAGTTCAGCAGCGGTGGGCGGCCGGTCTTCATTCCCGATAACATACCTCCGGATGGTAGTGGCGCCCACGAAAGAGGCAACGTTGGGCGTGACCCTGTTTTCCATCATCGCTAAAAAACCGCCAAGCGTAGTCCATGTGGTGTCGTATTTGTCCGAAGGGAAATCTTTTACATATTGTGATTTCATTTCATCATTAAGTGGCCCGGCGGAGGTGCCTTCGCCGAATATTTCAAGGGTCACCCCCTGGCGGGTATCGCTTTCGCCTTTGCCATCTATCAGCAGCGTCCAGGAGGCCCAGCTGAGGACGTTGATAAAGCCCGGCGCTACCGCGAGCCCCTTTGCATCTATTTCTACGGGCGCATGATAATTTTCCAGGTCGCCTACCGCCGTGATCTTATCGCCGGTGATTGCCACAGCGCCGCGGTAGGGTTTTCCGCCGGATCCGTCGTAGATCATGCCGTTCCTGATGATAATATCTGCCTGCCTTGGCCCGGTACAGGAAAGGAGCAGGGCAACCAGGCACAGCAGTAAAGAACATAGCGTTAGCTTCTTCATGATATAACCAGAAAAAAGCCCCCCGGTATTGTCCGGGAGGCTGGTTTTTTTACAACTATCCGTTGGTCGGCTTCGGCGCCCACTTGTCATAAGGGGTCATGTCGAAACTGTTTACTTCGGCCATTGTGATGCCAAGCGCGTTTGCAACACCTTCTCCGTACTCAGGGTCTGCCTTATAGCAGTGTTTGATGTGGCGGATCTGGATGAATTTTTCGGCGCCACCTACCTGGGCAGCTGTGTTCTTAAACAGCAGGTCCGCCTTGCCATCGGCTTTGATGATCCGGAACAGATCGCCGGGCTGGGTAAAGTAATCCTCGTCGTCGTCCCTGAAATTATGCGCATATGCCGTTCCTTCAAGTTCTAAAGGCGGTTCCTTTGCAGCTGGTTGTTCCTGCCATTCCCCATAGCTATTGGGATTATAATTTTTAGCGGAGCCGTAATTGCCGTCGACGCGCATGGTTCCATCCCGGTGAAATGCGTGATAGGGGCATCGTGGTTTATTAACGGGAATCTGGTAATGATTTACTCCTAAGCGGTAACGCTGCGCATCGCCGTAGGAAAACAGCCTTCCCTGCAGCATTTTGTCTGGAGAAAAGCCGATTCCCGGCACGTTGTTGGTAGGATTGAACGCGGCCTGTTCTACGTCCTGGAAGTAATTTTCGGGGTTTTTGTTCAGTTCGAATTCTCCCACGGGAATAAGCGGAAAATCCTTTTTTGACCAGACTTTTGTTAAGTCGAAGGGGTGGAAGCGGTAGGTTTTTGCTTCTTCTTCCGTCATGATCTGGATGAACATTTTCCACTTGGGAAACTCATTCCGTTCTATTGCATCAAACAGATCCCTTTGCGCCGACTCCCGGTCTGTGCCGATGATCGCTGCGGCTTCTTCGTCAGTCAGGTTCTCGGTTCCCTGCTGGGTAATGAAGTGGAATTTTACCCAATGCCTCACATTGTCCCGGTTAATGAAGCTGTAGGTATGGCTTCCGAAACCGTGCATATGACGGTAACCTTTAGGAATACCGCGGTCGCTCATGACAATCGTGACCTGGTGCAATGATTCAGGAAGCAGTGTCCAGAAATCCCAGTTATTGTTAGCGCTCCTTAGGTTGGTTTTGGGGTCGCGTTTTACCGCGTGATTCAGATCCGGGAACTTCATCGGATCCCGGAAAAAGAACACCGGTGTATTATTCCCGACCAGATCCCATATTCCTTCATCGGTATAGAATTTCAGTGCAAAGCCCCTGATATCTCTCTCCGCATCTGCGGCTCCCCGCTCACCGGCGACAGTAGAGAATCTTGCAAACATTTCGGTTTGCTTGCCGATTTCGCTGAAAATACTGGCTTTGGTATAAGGGGTAATGTCATGTGTGACGGTAAACGTGCCGAATGCGCCTGAGCCTTTTGCATGCATTCTTCTTTCAGGGATCACTTCTCTGTCGAAGTTGGCCATTTTTTCAAGGAACCAAAAATCCTGCATTAACATGGGGCCGCGGGGACCGGCGGTTTGCGTGTTCTGATTGTCCGGGACCGGCGCTCCGGTCTGCCTGGTAAGTTTTGCTTTGTCCTTTTCCATTCTGTTCTAGTCTGATTTACGCTAACATAACAAAAAATATGATTCATCCCGGCCGTTTTTCCTGCATTTTTTTCAGGATAGTCCGATCAATGTAAAATGTGCCGAAGGGGATCATGCAGGCGATCAATACCTTCCATGTCACCGGGCGGCTCCAGTTCTTTTCAATGCCGACACCAAGCGTCGTAAAAACGAACAGCAGGAATAGCAGGCCATGTACCGGGCCGATCATTTTTACCAAAGAGGCTTCGTTCCAGCCATATTTAAGCGGTACGGCAATAAAGACCAGGACCAGCAGTGAGATACCTTCCAGGAAACCAATAATACGAAGGCGGCCGATGTTGTTTTTTAATAAATGGATCATAAATTAAAATGTACGGATAAAGGGTCGTTGGGCGAGTGGTGAAAAAGGCCAGGGAATGGCAATTAGCATGATCAGTAAGGCCAGGCAGAACCAGATCAGCTGAATGCGGAATTTATCCCGGTCCTTTGCCTTCCGTTTAGCCAATGACGAGCCAACGGTAATCAGTACAATGGCGGCAAACATCATACTGCTATGAATAAATGCGAAGAAGGATGCATCGCCGGTGCTGGTACCGGCGCTGAACGCAACCTTGACCAGGGGGCTTTGAAGGAATAAGGCCGTACCAATAAGTAATTGAATGTGGGCGATCGTTGCGGTCCAATGCCTGACAGCGTTGTCGGTTTGCGTAAAAGGAGCCCCTGAGCGAAAGCCATGAAAAGCGCGGATGATCGCATACAGAAGGCTAAGCAACACCAGCCATTTAACTAAAGCATGAACAGAAAGCAAAATATAATACATACTAGTTGGTATGTTTTTGGTAAAAAAAATTATTTGAGGCTTTCCAGGTAATTTTTCAATTCTTTCAAGTACATGGTATAACAGGGCCTGCCAGCTATTTTGCCCATAATACGGATACCGCCGTATCCCGCAAGTATAAAGCAGGAGACTTGTTCCGGATCGACATCCTGGCGAATATTTCCGGCTTCTTTTCCCTTTGAAATGCTTTTTTCAATACCGGTTTTCCATGCCGTAGTCAACTGCGCAAGCGCCTTATGGAAAGAGTGACTTAACGGGGCCATTTCCTCCGTTAAATTTATGGCAGGACAACCATATTTTACATCAAAGAACTCATTCTCCAATAGGATATTTTTCATCATACTATAAATTTCCAATACCGGTTTATCGGACTCAAGCAGGGGTTTTACCATGGCATTGTACATACCCGGGTACATCAGCTCCCTGATCATTGCCAGTCCCATTTCTTCTTTCGATTTAAAATGATAATAGAACGCTCCCTTTGTCACCTGCGTAGTGGCAATGATCTCATCCACGCTCGTCGCCTGGTAACCGTTGCGGTAAATTATGCCGAATCCTTTTTCAAGGATGGATAAACGTGTGGTTTCAGCCTTTTTCATAAAACATACTAATTGGTATGTTTTGCAAACGTACGTATTTTATCCAAACAGACAAAATTTGCCGTTTAACTTATCAATTCATGCAGGCTGTTCATGCATGCGGTTCATACCCGCGGTTCAGGATGGGCCGTGTTAGTGGCTTTATTCGTTTCCTATGGAAATCCCGCCAATTTTTTCCAGGTACTTAAGGGTCTTTTTGCTTAAAGGATTATCATATAGCCAGAATGTATCGAATCCCATGTCCTTGGGTAAGACGATGTCAACAATTTTATTGTTTGCCAACAGGATCCTGTCAATGTAGGTGTTAGGAAGCTTCACCGCGCTGATCTGGTTGTTAAAAAGCACTACATCAGACAACGATTCGTTTGCGCTAAGATCAATCTCCGTTAACTTGTTGTCGGCCAGGGTCAATTCATGCAATTTATATAAATGTGCCGTGGAGATCGCGCTGATCGCATTTTTTTGAGCGTTTATATGGGTTACACCAGGATTGTTTTTCAGATCCAGTTCGGTCAATTGATTAAAAGAAACATTGATGCCCTTAAGATTTTCAAGATTACCGAGTTCAATAGCCTGTAGCAAATTATTATTCAAAAGTAATTGCTCTATTAAGGGGTTTTTGGTTAAGTCAATGGTTTCTAAGGCATTACCCCCAAGATTCAACCCTGTTAACTTCGTGTTGTTGGAAAGGTCAATAGTCCTGAGATGGTTATCAGGGAGCTGTAGTTGCTCAAGATTTATATTGTTTGACAGATTGATGCAGGATATATTGACGTCGTGAAGGATCAGCTTTTTAAGGTTGATGAAATAGTGCAGGTCTTTGGTTGATTTTAACTCAGTATTGCTTAATATTATTTCTTCTACATATTTTATCGGCGTTGCCAATGTATCGGTATAAATATAAGATCTGTTATTTTCTATAATGGCATCCAGCAGGGCCGGTTCTTCAAAATCTATATCCCGCAGGGTGAGTTCCGCCGATATCTCATCAACTGAAATATCAGGTTCGCATCCATTTTCCGGGTTTTCCTGCCCGCGGCAGGCATTGAACACTAGCAGTAAGCTTAAAAATAACATCGGACCTGTTTTCATTTTACTTTCATTAATAATAGCCAAGAGGTGGAAGAACGGCAAAAATATCAAATTTCCTGATTTTGTTTGGCTGGCGCCGGCGTGATGTCCCTGGCTGTGATGTCGCATTTATACTATTTACTGAAAGTAGCGCAAGTTAACTTTATGACATACCCGCTATCTGAAACAGTATGGAAATCCGGCGCATCAGCAACACATTGAAGGGACTCATTGGACATTTGAACATTGAAACCCCTGAAGAGCAGAAAAATTTCGACCAGTTAAAAAGGCTTTTATCAAGATCGGCTTTCGAAGAAGAAGAAGAGGCAGCGAAGCCCGGGCGGACGGCGTTTTCGTTTGAAAAATCAGACTTGTTTTCGGATGATGCGATTGCCGGGGAGCAAAGGAAAGCGATCAGGGCGATCGCGGAGAACCGCGTAAGTGAAAAGAAGGAAACCGCGTACCGGGTATACAGGAGAGAAGTTCCCGTTCGTGAGCAGCTGCTGCATCATTCTGTGGCCGATTGGGCTGCCGGTTCCAGGGCCGAGCGGTCGTTCGGGCCTTTTACCAGCATAGACGGGCGACGGTTCTGGTATGACTTTTATCCCTTGGAAAAACTCGTTACCCTGTACATGCAGGGAACCGCGGATCCAGTGCTGCTGTTTAAGGTAAAAGAAGGCGGTGCTATGATGGCCCGCGGGGGCTTCCCATTGGCATCAACCTTTCAAAGACATATAACCTGGTAAAAGGCAGTATCTGGATCAATGCCCGGATGCTGGCGCCGAATGCGCCTCCCGGAACTTACACCGGCCTTGCCATCAGCGGCGGAAAGATCACCCTGAGTATCAAGCCCCAGACTATCAATAATAAGCTAACGGTTTCCGCGGGCGCCGTTGTCAATGTTCAATTGAACCTGGATCAGCAGGAAGTAAGCGATGCCGGTGACGACAGCCCTTATGGCATTGATGCGCGGAAAATGAACCTGGAGCTACCCGAAATCCTGGAGTTTCATTTTTCGGGAAACGGAAGAACGATCGATAAAGCGGGTAGCGCTTCGTGGGAACTGTATGGGCAAAAAATACATTTCGAATGGGCCGGCGGACAGCAAACAGTTTACGATCCGAAGATACAGCGCATCTTTTTCCCTTTTACCGCATCTGAGGAGGATCTTGTCATACAAGATAGCGCATCGGTCTTTAACAGGCTGAGCGGAAGTGCGAAGATCCATAAAAGCGGCTGGGCGCTGCCGGTGGCCGCCATTGATGTATCCATGCCAACGGCTGCCGCGGGCACCGGCGAGATGTTCATGCAAGGCGAAAAAGGGCTGACAGATCAGTGGGCGGGTTTAAAGGGGGGCGGGTTCGCCCTGAATATGCCCGGTTTCCTGGCAGGCCCGGGACAGCTGCTGATCACCGATCTTACTGCCGGTAATCTCCATGCAAGCCAGTTTCTGAAACTGTGGGATGACGGGAAAAATAAAGCCGGTACTCATGTAAACCTGACTTTTTCAGAAAATACACCGTTTTTTTATGTCAGTAATGCGGGTGGACAAGAATTACTGATGACATCTTCCAATGCTGCTTTTCAAATAGACCGCCCGGTAAAAGTGAATGAGGAACCGCCTGCCGTTCGTTCCCTGAAATCAATCCTGATCCTTGCCGCCGGTAATGCCGGTAACCTTATTTACTTATTTGACGATAACCTGATACTGGATGATGCGCAGCTAAACCAGGAAGACCCGGTTGTTCCCGAACAAATGGCGCTGGCGCTCAGCAATGCCTTGTTTAAGGTGACACAACCCAATGGCTGCCTGCTTTTCGGCTCCCTGGATGAAGACTTTAGCAAGGTCGAAAAAGGGTTCCTGTTTCTTACATTCGGCTTACTGGCTTATATTCCAACGCTGCCGGACCCTTACGCCGCTAATCTTGGCATCCTGAAAAGACAAATCGGCGGGCCGGCAGCGGGCCGGCTGACAGGCAGCTCTTCGAAGTCCAATCAAATAACTGCCTGGCTTGTCTGCCGCGTAGCCTGGTCCGGCGGCATGGCTGATCCTGTGAATGCTGAATCTCCTGCGGATCAGGACCAGGTAGAAGTGTCCTTTCATTTTGCGCCCTTGAACAACCAGTTTGCGGGCATTTCGCTGGATGAACCCGAAGAGGAGGAACCGCAGGAACCCGGGTTGCCTTCTCCTGGGTCACTGTCTCCGGTGTCGCCATCATCGCCCTCGCCGGAAGGCCCGCATGGTGGCCTTGCAGCCGGCCTCGCGGCGGCCGATATTAACAGCCCAGTTTCCCGGCTTGCCGGCCTTGATTTTTCCACCAGGATCACCAGCCTCCCCGCAGGTTTTACGACATCGGGTACGAGTAGGGCCAGGATGGCTGTCAGCGCCACACATGCTAAGCCCTTGCCAGATTACGGGTCGCACTGGGATAAAGAAACCAATCGTTACAAGCGGGACCTGTTCGCCCTTTTGGATGTAAGTACCCATGCCGATCTCTTCGGTATTAGTTTTGACCTCCTGACACGGCGGGATTTCAGGGTATCGACAGCTACCGATCCTGCGACCGGCGAAAGCTCTTCCAGTTTTTTTCCCGTCCAGGTGAAGGGCATGGATGTTGTAAGCGCCGGCGCCAATGTAAAGGCCTTTACCGTGCCGCAGATATCCTGGGAGCCTGTGTTCAACCTGTCGCCGCCGGCCCCTCCTCCCGACGGGCCTATTCCGGGCGACCCTGCCGGCGGGTTCAATTATTACCCGAATGACGGAGGGCCGTCGCATATCTTAAACAACAGTATGGAACCGGTGGTGTTGGCCCCGCTTCCTGTTACAAATTTCCTCCTTGATAAACGAAAAGCGGGCGGTGATTTTAAAGCCTTTTCCTTTTTTACGCTTCCGTTTGGCCTGAAGGCGGCGGCGCTTTTAAGCGAAAACTACGTTTACAGTAATGTTTCGCGTGAAGGCGGCGACCTCAGCGAAGTTAAAATAGATTTTGAGAACGACATGCAGTCCGGCTTGCAGCTGAGGATGGATGCCGGCGTTCCGCTGCGGGAAGGCGATAGCAAAATGTTTATGGGTACCACCGTGCAGGTCAATAACATCCTGGACATGGCGGGCAATGCTACCGGCAACAGCACGCTGGGAGGCAGTGTAAGCAGCATTTTTAACCGCGAATTCTTTTACGACAGCAATTATGCCTTTGAACTGTTCAAACAGCGCGGGGTACCGGTAACCAGGATGGACCTGAGCGGCTACGGTGCGAGTATGTTCAGCAACTGGCTGAATACCAAGGCGGCCATTGCGGAAACCAGCCAGGCTAAATTTGATGTCTTTGTAGGCCGCTGTTCACACGAGATCATCCAGGTAAAAAGCATTCTGTACCCCTGGGCTATCAAAGTGGTCCGTACCATTACGCTTTTCCGGGTAAGCAGCGGCTATGTCTACCGCTTTGACAGCGGCTGGCGGGCCGAAAGTGACGGCAAATTTGATTTCAGGTATTTCATTTATGAAGATAATCCTGATTTCCCCGGGGGCCACCGGAAAGCCCCGAGCCGCAGCTCATCGCAAAAGAACGTTCTGCCGAATTCGAGATACATCCCGGGCTTGTCAGGGCCTTGTACAATGTAAATAATATTATAGAAACGAACCAGGTCCAGCCTTTTACCGCGAACGTCACCTTTGAGGAGTCCGTTGACCAGCTTGGAAAGGAAATAACTACGCCAAAGAATTATGATATAGAACTCCAGCCGGTTTATTTCGACGCGGATATTGATATAGAAGGCGCGGTTTCCGGCATAACTACCAAACTTACTGCGGACGGGGAGGAAAAAGTAACGCCTTCCAAACGGATCCTGGGATTTGTACAGCTGGGCCCCAAAGGATTTCCGCTGAACAACGCCGCTTTGCAAAAATTAGTCACACGTCAGGGAACCATCGGCGGCCCCATTGACTGTGAAGTGGACCTGGCCGGCAGTACCCAGAAAATGCGCTTAAGCCGTTTTGATTTCAGCAATTCATTTGCAGCGAACGGTACCGATCCCGTTTTCTGCGTAGCTGGCCGGGGCAACGTCCTGCTGCCAAAAGACGGCAGCTGGAGCATGGTGAAACATGAAAGGGGCGGCGGCGAGGTGAGCCCGGTTCCCGCCAATTTAAGCATCCCGGTGATACGCGAAGGGCGCGTGGTAAAAGACGGCAATACCGTTAAAATTGACACACCAGTTGAAGATGTGCTTACCCGGATTGCAGAACCTTCGGAACTGCTCAGGCAACCGGCGGCGAATACGGTCAATTACGGTTTCCTGCAAAGCACCGATACGCAAAAGGCCTTGTTCCTGACACCTTCTTTTAAAAAGGCGACCAAAAAGCTGTTAAGCAAAACTCCGCCGCTTTTCGTGGACGCTTTCCGCATTGTCAATTCCAAAGGGATCTTCCCGAATATCGGCGAGGCGGAAAACCTTGCCGGGGATATCCTTGGAGAGGCTGTCCTGATGAAAAAGAACGGAGCATTTCCCTTTAACACCAGCAACCTGAAAGACCTGGGTAAAGATGTGTTTGAACTGATGGATATCCAGGATACCATCAATAATGTGAAACAGCAAGGGCTTCAGCTGCTGCATAACCCGGAAGAGGCCTTTGACCTGCCTACGGAGTTCGAACTGATCGACGTCGGCGACGGCAATTTCAGGATCTATATCGAATACGATAAAAAGGACAAAAACGGGAATGTGGAGGAAGCGGGATCACTGGACTTCGACATCAACTCAGTGGCTGAAAGCTGGAAGAGCAAAATGAACAATATCGGCCTGGTGATAGACCTGGCCGGGATCAAACGGCTGATGACCATCCGGGGCAACTGGGATTCCGAGGACGGTAAGGAATCCACGTACCCGAAACCGGATCTGAAGTTCGCTCCTGAACTCGATCCCCTGGTAGACCTGCTGGAAATTCTTCAAAGCCTGCAGGACGGCAACTATGGGGAAGCAGTACAAAATGGCCTGAAACTGGCAATGAGCAACAAGGCCGGAAGCTGGGAATATAAATTCGAAGCCTCGAAAGAGATCCCGGTTTTGCGGTTTCCTGTTCCGGACGCCGTTTATAATGATCCCAATACGCCGTTTAAGCTGGAAGCAGGCCTGAAAATAGGCGCCTACTTTAACGCCGCCCTGAAAGTGACCACCGATGCCAATGAGCTGCTTCCCAGCGCCGGGGGCGTTTTGGGATTCTATGCGCGCTTGTCTGTCATGTGCGTTTCGGTTTCCGCCGCCACGATTTACGCGATCGGGCAGGCAAACGTGGATATTGCCGCCGATACCAAAATAGGCCCTTCGCTGAGAATGAAATTCGGCTTCGGCGCCCAGATCGTGGTCGGGCTTCCGGTTGCCGGCAATGTAAGTATACTCTTTGTGGTGGGGGCGGAGATCTTTATCGCTTCAGGTATCGTCGAAGTGTCCGCCTTTCTTTTGTTTGAAGGCCATGCGGAGATCCTCGGCGGCATTGTTTCCATTACCATTCGTATCGAAGCAAAAGGCACCTATTCCAAAAAACAGGTCGGCGGCGGTTCCCGTACCGATCTTCAGTGCCAGGTAACCTTCGGGCTGGACATCAGCATAGCATTTATTATTAACATAAGTTTCACCGAATCGTGGCAGGAACAACGCCAGATAGCTTGATTGTACGGTTATGAATCCCAACCAACGATTTTCCATCATGACATTCCCGCAGTTCTTTGACGGGAATGAACTGCAGCTGAATATAGTAGTGCTTCCGCGTGATCACAATCCGCTCAATCCCATCATTGTCGGGGAAGAGCCGCAGATCCCCGATGCGGGCGTTGCCTTTGCGGACGCACAATTTTCCTTTGGCGCCCAGCTTATCCAGGGGTTTGGAGCCAACCCGCTGCCGCAGCCCAAACCGCTTAATGAAGCCATTTCGCTAAGCACAGTTGCCCCGGATGATTTGCGGGGAATTTTTGAGGCAATGGCTAAGCATTTGCAGATCTTTAACCCGGGCATGGTGAATTCCAATGCGAACCTCCAGAATATACCGTTGGAAAGGCAATTTGAAGCAGCAAGGCCGGCAGCATTTACCGTTTTCAAGCACTTGCCCAAAAGCTATTTTGAAGCAACGGGACAACGCGCGCCCAGAACGCCGAACGCCGTTACCGGTGACCGCTACCATTGTGCGGTAAAGGCTGCCAAATTTCATCCGGGTTTCCAGAAAAGCTCAGATATCATCAGTTGGGGAAAAGTCTTCGCCCATATTTTAAGGCAGCCTTTGCTGGCCAGGGCGGCGGGATTCATTTATTCAACCACCTTAGCCATCGACGAAAATACCTTTCCCGAGGGCGGTTTTTTATACATAGACCTGGCTGCGGGGAGCAGTTTCAGCCCGCAGCAAGAAGCAGACGATACGTTCATTAAACGGTATGCCGCCAGGATACCGGCTTTAAAGCCGGGTGAGCCCAGGCAGGTTTTTGCACCCCTTCTTTACCCGGTTTTGAACAGTCATGACGGTAATTACGATAAGCTGTTCATTGAAACTGCCGAGTACGATGATGGCTTTGCCAAGATTGTTCATTGCCACCAGGCGCCGCATCGCGATCCGCTGGTGGAGGAAGCAGACGGATCTTACCCGGTGAAGGATACCGGGGTCAGGCTGGGCTGGGATGATGAACAGATCCTGATCTGGTACATGCGGCAGCTGATGACCGACTCGTCGGTAGCAAATCCCGGCAAACGGCTGGATGCCCCTATTGGCGTATTCGGCTATATCATTGATGTTCGCGAAACGGCAAATGAAGGAGAACCGGAAAACTCCTGGGAATCCCTGAACCAGGTAATTAGCAAGCAGCCGATAAGCCTCCCCAGGGATCCCGCTGCGCCTGGTGATTTCATCGGGCTGGGCGACTTCCAGGGAGAACTGCCCTACCAGGTGTACCCCGTGCAGCTGGACGGCGCCGAGCAGGTGACCGGCCAGCCGCAGCCTTACTGGCTGCCCATGTATTTTGCCAACTGGAATGGCCACAGCATGGTCTTGCCGGATGAAGATGCCGCTGCGGTTTACCAAACCGCGAACCCCAATGTGGATGCCGATCCTGATTCCCAGCCCGCGACGGATAAAGACGGGAACCTGGTTACCACAGGAACGGGAGTGACGGGCGGAGCCAAAAATAATCTTAACCAGGTGTACAATCCCGGCCCTGTTGCCGCCCGGCTGCGTTACGGCAGAAACTACCAGTTCAGGGTACGTATGCAGGATGTAAGCGGGGGAACTCCCGGTATTGATCAAAAGCCGGTTAATGAAACCCCAACCGATATCGCTAGCTGCCAGTTTAAAAGATTTATCGCCCCCATTCAGCCAAGAATACAGGAAATAGAAGCCATTCCAACCGCCGCGCCGGGAGAACTGCACCCGGTTATCGGCACGGACGGCCCCTCGGCCTTAAACGAACTGAACGTCAAACGGCCTAAACTGGGATACCCTGCTGTTGTATATACCGGTAAATACCAGGATCCCATTCAGCGGCTCGTGGACCAGTCAAACCTGAGCCTGGATAAGGATGACGCAGACCACAGCCATAATGCCGAACACCGTGTAGGTCTTGGAATTGCCGATCCTGATGTAAGCCACCTCGAGATCGCGGTAGAAATTGAAACCTTAAAGCTGGACAAGCTTGACAGCCTGAATGGAAAGGATGATTTTGTACATCTGTATACGACCAGGCGGTTTTTTCCGCCGGTAAACGGCAACGATGATAATTACGAAGCTACACTGAACATTCCCATTGAATACAAGGATGTTCAAGGCCCGGACAAAGTGCTGAATACGGGCGCTGAACTCAATCTTGTACAGGACCTGGGCCTTGGCGATGATATCGATAACCTTTCCCGGCTGGTACTTCCTACGGCAAGAACCATCCGGCTTACTATCCGTGCCGTCTGTGAAGATAAAGCTTCGGAAAATGAAACAAGCGCCTATTATGGAGTGGTCAACAACACCGATAAATTACTGGATGTCCGCTATGGAGAATCTTTTACGGTGATGTTATATCACCCGTCCGAAGATGAAACTGGTTTGCTGGTACAAACTGCCGGGGTTCCGGAGCTGCAGGGTATTTTCATGCGCCCGGATGCAGAAACAGTCTTTGACGGAAAACTGACCACCCTGTTTTTCGGCATGGAGCAGGTTGTCCAAAACAGTAACGTGCAGCAGCTGGCCGGTCAGCTTAACCTGGAAAGCAGTGGCCTCACGCTAAACGCCGCCAAGGGCAAGCGGGTAGTTTTCGGATGCTCCAGCCGCATCCGGCATACGCTGGCGCCCGATGGCTCTTCGGTAACATTTGCATCCAAGAGTGATCTGTATAACCACTGGCTCTGCTGTATCAGCCTTGAAATAGACAGGGACTGGATGTGGGATGCACTGGAAACAAATGGCTTCACGATAAAACGTACCAGGGGGTACACGCATGACGAACAGCCGCTTGAAGAAGAGGCGGAAATAGGGCGGATAAAAATGGTCCGCACAGCGTCTTTTGAGTCCCTGGACAATCCGCAGCGGAATTCAACCCGGATTGTGTTTATTGATGCGGTGGAACCAAAGAAGGATGACCCCCAGGGGGGCAACCCGGCATTCCCTGATACGATTAACGTGAGTTACAGGATTGACGCCCGGTTTAAAGCGGACCATGCCATACAGAAGGACGATCCTAAGGTATTGGAAATGACCCTTCCCATTACAAGTACTCCCGCGCAGGTTCCCGTCATTGTTTCGGCCGGCCTGGCCCTCTCGCCATATGTACGCGATGAGAAGTATGCGAATTCGGAATCCCGCCGGCGTTTCCTCTGGATCGAGTTTGAGAAACCTATCGAAGATCCCCAGGATACCTATTTTGCAAGGGTACTTGCCAATGCGCCCGATCAGCTGATAAGCAATAACGATCCTTCGCTTTTTGTCGCTCCGGAAGAGCCGCCGCTGCCGCTCGACCCTGAACAGATACGTATTATCACACAGGCTTCTTCCAATGACCTTGCCGGCCTGAGTGCCATGCAGCCGATGATAAAAAGTGCTTCCAGCGATGTGCATTATATCCTGCCGCTGCCTCCCGGCCTGCATGCGAATAGTGATGAAATGTTCGGCTTCTTTACCTACGAATTCCGGGTCGGGCATTTTCAGCGACCTCCGGCGGCGGCGGGCCAGGAACCTGAAAAGGTTTGGACAACTGCACAGGGGCGTTTTGGGAGGCGGCTGAAATCACAGGGCATCCAGCATCCGGCTCCTGCGCTTGCATGCATGCCTGACAGGGACGGGGACAAGCTTTGGGTAACCGCTCCTTATGCCGTCGCCGTACATGATGGAAAAAATGTGACCGCTAAACCGCCCAGGACCGAATTATGGGCCCTGCTTTATGCACAGGTAAAGCAGGCCGACAATATGGACTACCGGAATATCCTGCTGGATGACCGCCCCCTTGACTGGCGGATACAGGTAGCAGCTGACAAAGAAGCCGGCATACATGAGAATTATTCCGAAGAGCAGCTGGCTTTGCTTCAGCAGGTCACGCTGAAAACGGCGAAAGGCCAGGCTTCCTTATTGCAGGCCGGTAATTTTCTCAAGCTGACCGACTTTGCCAAAAAGAATAAAAGCGCCGCTAAATACGGTACGACGGTCTGGAACAATAAAGAAGTATCCCAGCTGCTGGCCGCCTTTGGCTTACCAAAGGAAGCTTCCCTGAGTGTCCTTGTTGTAGAAACGCTCCCCCAGATCACCAATATTTTCGAACACATGACAGATCTGGGCCAAACCCGTGTAGCCCGGTCGGCAGTGAACCTGATGAGCGACGAGCAGAAAGTTGCCTTTAGCCGGGAGTACGGTAAACGATTCGGACAAAGGGGCGAATCGCGCACGGCGGAGATCATCCGGGGTCCAAGCCCGGTAAGCGATGCGCTGGGCCATTACCGTATCCTGCGGACCTCCCGTTTAACCAAAGTGCCGGATGTTTGCTGCACAGGTTGTTAAGCGGTTGGTGTTGGTAATAATCGCGGGTGCGAATAGGGGTTTAAAATTATATTCCGGGTAGCTGAGAGTTCCGGATAATTAATAAATTTGAGAAAGCAATTAAGATCTTGGGAAAAATGGATGCCGGACCCTTCCCGCAGAATTTGACCGCACAGGCCTTGCCTCATAGCTTGCTGCAGCCCTTTATCAGCCGTTATATTTATCGCAGCCTGTTCACCCCCGGTGATAATTATACAGAAAAAGCCATGCCTTTCCGGCCGGCCAGTTCCATTGATTTTTTTATCGGCCATCCCTTTGAGACCATCGACTGTCATACCGGGCAGCCAATTCCATTCACGCGCTGCACGATCCGGGGGCCGCGCACTTGTAAAAAATACATTATCCGCCTGAGGGCGCGTTTTATTTCCTTTACCATACGCTTTCATCCCACAGGCCTGTACCGCTTATCGGGTATTCCTATGGACCGGTTCACCGATAAAGCGATGCCGGGCGCCGATACCGGCCTGTTACCCTTCGATACGATCTGTGGGCGGATGTTATATGCAAACAATATCAGCGCCTGCTCGGAAATTGTGGAAGAGTACCTGCTCCCGCTTGCGCTTAAAAGCAGGTCTATGCCTGGGATCACTGAACAGATCGCCCAGGAACTGATACAGCGGAAAGGGCAGGCCTATGTCAGGGACCTGGCAACAAAAAATTATTTATCCGCCAGGCAGCTGGAAAGAAATTTTAAAAAGGAAATTGGCGTGAGCCCGAAAACCTATTCAAGGATGATCCGCCTTCATAGTCTTATCCAGAGTAAGATCAGTAACCCCGCTGCAAAATGGACTACGCTAGCCTACGAATACAACTTCTTCGACCAGATGCACTTTATCAGGGAATTCAACGATTTCCTGGAACTTAATCCTTCAGAATTCATCCCGGCGGAATTCGCCTTCTGAAGATTTGCCGCATGTCAAAAAGTGCAAAAAATAACCCAGATTATCCATTTTTATCTTTTTGGCCAATGGATACATTTGTGTAACCTGATCCGGCCAATATGATGCAGATTCGAAAAAGACCTGTGATTCTCCTTGTTTTTGTTGCAACGGCAGCCCTCGCGGCCTGTAATAGTAACGAAACAAGGCAAATAAGCTATAATCGGGATATCAGGCCGATCGTCAACGCAAAATGCATTTCCTGCCACGGAGGAGTTAAGCAATCAGGCGGCTTCAGCCTGCTTTTTGAAGAAGAAGCCAAAGCCCCACCGAGTCCGGGAAGCCCGCTATCATTCCGGGCGACAGCAAACACAGCGAAATGATCCAGCGGCTGACTCATTCGGACACTTCCATGAGAATGCCGTTGGATGCGCCTCCGCTGAGCGAAGAAGAAATAGCGCTCATTGCCGAATGGATCGATCAGGGAGCGAAATGGGAAAAGCACTGGGCGTTTATTCCGCCTGAGACATCTATTAAGCCTCCGGAGACAACTTTTGATACCATTGCCGTTAATGGGATAGACCACTTTATCTTTAACAAACTGGAAGAAATGGGCCTTCAGCCTTCCCGGAAAGCGGAGAAGGAAATACTGTTGAGAAGGGTACACCTGGATCTTACCGGCCTTCCCCCGTCCAAAGAAGATTATAACCGCTTTCTGGCCGATACGGATCCGCAAGCTTTTGCACGCGTGGTGGATACTTTACTGGCTTCTCCGGCCTTCGGGGAAAAGTGGGCAAGCATGTGGCTGGATCTGGCCCGCTACGCAGATTCAAAGGGATACGAAAAAGACCTTCACCGGAATATCTGGAAATACAGGGACTGGGTGATCGATGCCTTCAACCAGGATATGCCCTTTGATGAGTTCACGATCCAGCAGCTGGCGGGCGACCTGCTGCCGCGGCCTTCGGAATCCCAGCTGATCGCAACGGCCTTCCATCGTAACAGCATGGCCAATGATGAAGGCGGAACGAATGATGAAGAATTCCGTGTGGCGTCGGTCCTGGAGCGGGTGGGGACAACTTTCGAAGTATGGCAGGGTGTTACCATGGCTTGCGCGCAGTGCCATAGTCACACCTATGATCCGATCAAACACGAGGATTTTTACCGCGCAATGGCCATTTTCAATAATACTGCCGACAAGGATCTGTATAATGAACAGCCCAAGCTCTTTACCTACAAGCCGGAGGATAAGGAAAAGGTCCACCATCTTTTGAACTGGCTGGAAGAGAAGCTGGATAAGCATCCTGCTGGTGCAAGTGCCGGAGAAAGCCATCCGGCCGGACATGCGGGCGACAACCCTGCTTCCGGAACTGCCGGCGACAAGCAATTTCTCTACCGGGAAAAGGAATCCCTGCTGACCGGCATCGGCTACCGGAAAACCGAAGCCGAAGAATTCCAGGACAAAAGCAGCCTTATCGAATTGGTTTCACATGACCAGCAATCTATCTGGCAGGTACAGGACAGTTCCTGGATCATGTTTGAAGATGTGGACCTGACGGGGGTGGAAGCCATTTCATTCGGTTATGCTTCACTCTATGGAGCCATTGTGGAAATACACCTGGACAGCCCGCTGGGGCCGCAAATAGGGGAAGTTACCCTGGATGTAACCGCCGGAGGCTTCCCTGGAAATGCGCCGGAAACCTGGGTGGTGGCAAAAGCTTCCATTACGCCGGTAGCAGGAAAGCGGGACATTTACTATTATTTTAAGAAAGACCAGCAGTTTGCACAGGACCTGCTGAGAATGGATTGGGTCTTTTACCATGAAAAAGATCCTCTTTACAAAAAAATGGGCCCGGAAAGCCTGCGGAAAATAACCGCTATTGAAGAGACAGAACCGCTATACACGCCTATCCTGCGTGAACTGCCGCCGGAAAAGAGCCGCAAAACGTATTTGTTTGATCGCGGAGACTGGAGGAACCCGGCGCAGGAAGTAGAACCGGGCATACCCGCCGCTCTTGGCAGCATACCGGGCGACCATGTGGACCGGCTTTCCTTTGCCAGGTGGCTGGTGGGAGGGGAGAACCCGCTGACGGCAAGGGTGTTTGTAAACAGGATTTGGGAACAGCTCTTCGGTTTTGGAATTGTCGAGAGCGTGGAAGATTTCGGCAGTCAGGGTATTGCTCCTACGCATCCACTGCTTTTGGACTGGCTTGCGGTACAGTTCAGGGATAAACATGACTGGCATATAAAATCTTTCCTGAAGCAGATCGTTTTGTCTGCCGCCTATCAGCAAAGTTCCGCAGTCAGCAAGGAAGCTTTGGAGAAAGATCCTCACAATAATTATTTATCCAGGGGTTCAAGGACCCGCCTGTCTGCTGAAGTGATCCGCGATCAGGCGCTTGCCATCAGCGGACTATTAAGTCCGAAAATGCATGGCCCCAGCGTAATGCCTTACCAGCCCGCAAGCGTCAGGGCCTTCGGCGGAACATTCTGGCATGAAAGCGAAGGGGAAGACAGATACCGGCGGGCGGTGTATACCTACTGGAAAAGAACGAATCCCTATCCCTCCATGATCTCCTTTGACAGCCCCACCAGGGAGGTTTGCACTTCCAGGCGCATACGAACCAATACGCCGCTGCAGGCCCTGGTGCTGCTTAACGACCCGGCCTATATAGCTGCCGCCGAAGCCTGGGCAAGAAATATCCTGGAGCAATATCCCGGCAATGTGGAAAAGGGAATAGCGGAAAACCTGCAGCTAATAACAGCCTTGCCGCCCGGAGAAGAGAAAATAGCCGCTCTCACAGGGCTTTATAAAGAAAGCCTTTCCTACTATCAAAGCGACAGCAGCGGAGTAAAGTTGCTCGCGGCCGAAACCGAACCGGCGCAAAAGGACCCACAGCTCGCCGCCTTGACGGTAGTAACCAATGTAATGTTTAACTTAGATGAGTTCGTCACCAGGAGATAATATAATGGGAGATAAAATGAACATTCTGGAAGAAGCGATTTACCGGCGGGCTGCCTACAACAGCCGGCGTCATTTCCTGAAAAAATGTACCTCCGGGCTGGGCGCCCTGGCGCTGGGATCCATGCTGGGATGCAGCAAGGGCTTGTTTTCTACGCCCGAAGCAGGCAGTAACGCGGCAAAGTTCATCCCGGGCCTTCCTCATTTTGCTCCCAAAGCTAAAAGTGTCATCTTTATGCACATGGCGGGCGGGCCATCCCATCTGGAGCTGTTTGATTACAAACCTGAATTGCAGCGGCTGGATGGTAAAGATACCCCTCAGTCTTTGCTGGAAGGAAAGAATTTCGCGTTTATTAAAGGTACGCCCAAGCTCCTGGGGCCCCGTTCGCGTTTTCTGCAGGCCGGCAATTCCGGTACCTTTGTTTCGGATTACCTTCCCAGGTTTGCTGAAGTGATCGATGAGGTCACGCTTCTGAAGGCCATGCATACCGATGAGTTCAACCATGCCCCTGCTCAGCTGCTCATGCAGACAGGCAGCTCCCGCCTGGGTAAGCCGAGCCTGGGATCCTGGACCGTGTACGGCCTGGGCTCCGAGAATGAGAATCTTCCGGGTTTTATTGTCCTTACTTCAGGCGGAGGTTCCATCAGCGCCGGTAAAAGCGCCTGGGGAAGCGGCTTCCTGCCTACGGTGTATCAGGGAGTGCAGTGCAGGTCGAAGGGCGAGCCGGTACTTTTTCTCTCCAATCCAGATAAGATAGACAATCACCTGAGGAAACGTTCCATTGACATCATTAACGAAATTAATCAGCAGGAATACGAAAACATCGGCGATCCGGAAATACTTTCCCGGATTGCCCAGTACGAGCTGGCCTTTAAGATGCAGGCAACGGTGCCGGATGTGATGGATATCGGGGATGAACCCGATTATATCCGTGAAATGTATGGCGCCGTTCCGGGAGAGGCCTCTTTTGCCAATAACTGCCTGCTGGCGCGCCGGCTGGTGGAAAAAGGCGTCCGGTTTATTCAGTTGTACGATAACCGCTGGGATACACATGGCGTGGGGGAAGGGAACGGCGTAGGAGAAGGAATGAGGAGGTCTTGTGAGGCAATTGACAAGCCCATGACAGCGCTTATCCGGGATCTGAAGCAAAGGGGGCTGCTGGACGAAACCCTGGTGGTCTGGGGCGGGGAATTTGGAAGAACGCCCATGATGGAAGCAAGGACAGGCGAAGGTTTTAACGGCAGGGATCATCACCTGGAAGCCTTCACGATGTGGATGGCCGGAGCCGGTGTAAAGCGGGGGCTTAGCTATGGGGAAACCGATGAGATCGGGTATTATGGCGTGAAGGACAGGGTCCATGTGCATGATCTGCACGCGACCATCCTGCATCAATTGGGTTTTGACCATGAAAAGCTGACCTACGAATTCCAGGGGCGGCCTTTCCGGCTGACCGACGTGCATGGAAAAGTAGTACATGATATTCTGAGCTGAAAATGGATATCATTTCTTTTTTCGGAAGATTCCATCCCCTGGTTGTGCATTTGCCCATCGGGATCTTGCTTGCGGCAATCCTGATCGCTTTTCTGTCAAAGAAAGAAAAATACAGCTTCCTGGCGTCGGCCCTCGACTTTATGTTATTGCTGGGAGCAATAAGCACGGCGCTGGCCTGCGTCCTCGGATACCTTCTTGCCTGGGAGGGGGATTACGACCCTGAAGCTCTTTTCTGGCACCAATGGGGAGGGATCCTGCTAGCCGCTTTTTCATTTGCCGTGTACTGGTTCAGGACCCGGTGGAAGAAAAAATCAAAGATGCCGGCAAATTACAGCCATTTCATATTCCTGGCACTGCTGGCGCTGCTGTTCTTTACCGGGCATAAGGGAGGGAACCTCACCCACGGTTCGGAATACTTATTGCAGCATGCGCCCGACCCGCTGCGGATGATGGCGGGGCTTGGCCCAAAGCCCGTACCCCGGCCGCCGGTTATCCACCTCGATTCCGCCGATATATTCCTGGATGTCGTTCATCCCCTGATCCGTTCAAAATGCCAGAGCTGCCATAACCCGGGTAAAATAAAAGGCGGGCTGCTGCTTGGTACGTATGAAGAACTATTAAAAGGAGGAGAAAGCGGCCCTTCGGTGGTCCCCGGTGATATTGAAAAGAGTGAGCTTTACCGGCGCGTCACGCTCCCGGAAGATCATGAAGAATTCATGCCGGCAGAAGGAAAGCCGGGGCTGGACGAAGATGAACTGGCCCTTATCAGGTGGTGGATTGAACAAGGGGCTCCCGGATCGGGCCTTCTGGCCGATATGGAAGTGGAAAACCCGGTAGCCGCCAGGCTGACCAGGATGCTGGGTTTGAATACCTCCGAAAGCCGGCTTCCGGGCCTGCAGGCCGCGCCCGCGGATACCATTGCCCTGCAGGCGGCGCGGGAACAAGATTTTATTATTAAACGGATTGCGCCTGGAAGTAATTTCCTGGAAGTACGGCTGCCTTTTACCGGCCGGGGATTGCAGGAAATGGATATTACCTCCCTGCTGCCGCTGAAGGAACAGATCGCCTGGATGGACCTTTCGGAAGGGAATGTACAGGATGACGATCTCGCCGTGATCGGACAGTTTGGCTCACTTAGCCGGCTTAACCTTTCCGGTAACCCTGTTTCAGACAAAGGCCTTGCTTCGCTGAGCAGCCTGAAAGAATTAACCTATCTGAACCTTTACGGTACGGCTGTTTCCGATGCAGGGCTGGCCGCGCTGAAAGGTTTGGAGAAACTCCGGTCGCTCTACTTATGGCAGACAAAAGTGACCGGCAGCGGAGTGGAGTCCTTCCACTCGGAAAGGCCAGATATAGCCGTGACGCTTGGCTATTTTTGAGGCAGGCCAGGCGGGAACGGAGCTAAAAAAAAACGAGACCCGCAATGGCAAATGCCATGTGCGGGCCTCTCCTTACCATGGATTTATCAGCGTTACTTTATGAACAAGCCTGCGATGGCTAATACCTGGTCCATGGTCAGCGGCTCGTCGAAAGCCTCTGTTATCCGGTCTTCAGATACGGATGTGACCGAGGTCATGTCTGCGCCCCCCTGCATGATATTTTCCTCGCCGGCATAAATGGCTGCGGGCAAGCCGGAATTACTGTTGCCGGTGATCCATCCTTTTTGCATCCTTAGTATCCGCACCTGGGATGCGTGGCGCGCTTCTACCGAATGAATGTTCAGCGCGGCAGTAGTAATGGCTTCCTGGCCAAGCAAGTTACCGGCCTGCCCTTTATAGGCGCGGACGCCGGTGTCTTCAAACGCCTGGGAAAGCGCAAGAAATGTTTCGTAATTGCTGAATACATCGGCAAATGTGCCTCCGGCAGTAAAATCAAAGGTGGGTTTGCTCACGGGGGTGCCTCCCAGGTCCTGGATGGTGGCGGTTAACACGGCCACATGGGCGGTCTCATGCTTGCTGATCTGCTGCATGACAGGACGGTGATCGCCGGATATGAGGCCGTTGCTGTCAAGGCCCTTCTGGTAAAATTCCGCTTCGAGGTATTCCAGTGTGAGCGCGTAATTCAATACGTCGATGACGCCTGAGCCGCTTTGCGCGTATGCTTTATTGCTTTTTAATTCTACCAGCGCAAGGGGCAGGGCCATCAGGGCGCTTTTGAGTCCGAAATTCAGGCCTTCGCGCAGGGCATCCCTGCGGGAAAGGTCCTTTTTCCGCATGTCTTTACTTATGTCGTCAAAAATTTTGAGCGCTTTCATATCTGTATATTTTAGGGTAAGCGGGTTGCTGAGATTTTAGTAACAAGGAAACTATTGGCTGTAGCTACAATGCTGTTGCTTCCGCCTTCGTTCGGGGTCCTGGAAGTATCCAGCCCGGTAGAGGCCTGGACTACATCGTCCCCGGCAAAATCGGCTGAACCCGGATTCAGTAAATAGCGGATCGCAGCAGCATGCCTGGCTTCCACCGAAACAATCTTCCCGGCGAGAATAAGGTAATCCTTTGTGGCAATGTAGCGTCCGGCGCCGTTATAGGCGGCCACGCCGGTATCTTCGAGCGCTTTCGCCGTGCCCAAAACGCTGTCGCGCCGGGTGAAGTTCACCGCTGAAAAATCGAACTCCAGACCGGGAATGGCTCCCTGGCCTAGCGCCGCCTTGAAAAGGTCTCTGTGGGCGATCTCATGGTCGCGGATATCGGTAAGCATTTGCTTTTCCTCGCCCGTGGCCCCGCTGAAGAAAGAGGTACATGCCTTGATATAGAAAGCAGCTTCCAGCTGTTCAAGCGCATAGGCGAAGTTCAGGATACCCGGATCGCCTTCTCCTACATCAATGGCCCCCGGCGGAGGCATAGGGACATCATCATCCTGGCAACCCTGGGTACCCAGCATAAGGGTAGCGCCCGAAAGTGCGGAGATGGTTAAAAATCGCTTTCTGTTTAGGGGAGTATTCAGGTAGCGCTGAAAAACGCCCTGGACGTCTTCGTGTTTCATAATAATAGGATTTATATTAATTATGAAAACACTTACGGAAAAGAGTCCTGCCTGGATTTAAAAAAATTAAATTTTTCCGATTACTACCATTTGATCCAGGGTAGGCGCTTCGCTTCCGCCCCGCGGTTCCAGGGTGATAGCGAATGCTTCGGCTTCAGGAATAGTCTTTAATGTTAATAGCGTAGTGTCGCCTGAAATGTCGAATACCCCGGCATCTACGGGCTTTCCTCCCTGGATGGCCCATAGCTGGTACTGGTGGTCCTCGTCATGTTCGGGAAGCGACAAGGGGTCAAGTACCAGTTCTCCGCTGCTCTGATCCCAATAGACCATTGCTTTGCTATCCGGATGGCTTTCCGTACCTGCAAGGGTAATTATTTTAGTGGAAGGATTTCGTAGCCTGGCCAGCGCGGATTCATAATTACTGCTCAGTACCTTGTTTTCACTGGCCAGCAGGTTCTGCTGTTGCTGAAGGCTTAATACCCTTGCATCGCTGTTCTTCCACCTGTTATAATAAGTAGTAGCCAGGAAGGAGCTTACCAGGAGCAGCGCAATGCAAGCCGCCAGCAGCCATTTATAGATCGTCAGTTTCCGGTTGCCGTTGATTTCTCCCGTTACAATTGTTGCTTTATCCGGTCTTACTTTATCCGGGATTGCTGCTTCAATATCTTCTTCGATAGCATTTAAAAATGCCGATCTCGCTCCCGCGGAAGGAGTAGCAGCCGTTCTTTCAGCCATTCCTTCCAGGGCATGTTCAATCTCTCTCAGTTCAGCCGCCAGCTCCGGGTATTGCGCGATCATTGCTTCCACTTCCTTCCTTTCCTGGTCTGGAAGCGCATTGCAGGCGTAGAGTTCAAGAATGCCGGACGATATGTAATCCCTTATGTCCATTTATTTCCGGTGATCCACATTAAATAGTTTTCTGAGCGACAAGATCCCATTTCTCAGGTGCGTTTTCGCCGTCCCAAGCGGTATGTCCAGCTCTTTCGCCGCCTCCGCCTGGGTGTACCCCTGGAAATATACCAGATTAATGACTTCCTGGTGTTCCGTTCTCAATGTGCTTACTAATTCCTTCAACCCTATGCTCTCTGTAAAAGGAAGGTTAGTTCTTTGTAAATCAATGCTATGTACGGCACTTTCAAGCGGACGGTTTTGATGATCGTTGCGAAAGTTTTTGGAGCGCACCTTATCAATAGCCAGGTTACGGCTGATATTTAACATCCAGGTGAACAGCGTACCCTTATTTCTGTCATATGTTTGAATAGATCCCCATATTTTCATGAGCGCCTCCTGCAGCAGGTCTTCGGCTATTTCTTCTTCCCGGACAATATTCAGGATAATTCCATATAAAGATTTACCGTACCTGTCATACAGTATTTCCGCTGCCGATCGTTTCTTCTGCAACAGTCCTTCTACAAGCTCCTGCTCCTTATACGGCGTGTTAGGATCCATTTAGTCCTGTAAAGCTACTAAGCCTGCTGTCAAAAAACAACAGAATTATTTATTGTAATGTCTACCTTTACTTTATTGGTTGCCATAATTTGGTTTATCCCCGATAAAAGAATCGAACACGTGATAGATAATGACTAAACTAACAAACGCACTCTTCTTCCTTCTCTTTATCAGCCTGGCCCTTTCTGTAAACGCACAAGCGCCCGTATGGACAGAAATTGAACCAGGGATATGGAAGGCGGCTGTCGGGGAACCGGAAACATACGATTTGCTGGAAGCCTCCGGCTCCGAACCGGGAAAGGAGGCCCTGGCGGCAATGGGAACGGCGGAATTTCCTTTTTCTGAACGCGAAATATCCGCGGAAATAATTGACGGGAAAACCTACCTGCGTTTTCCCCTGGAGAAGAAGGAACAGATCTATGGTTTCGGCCTTCATTTCCAGACGGTACAGCAGCGGGGGAGGATACTCCGGCTCCATGTTGACCATTACGATGGGGAGGACAACGGAAGAACGCATGCGCCTACGCCTTTTTATGTTTCTTCCAGAGGGTACGGGGTATTTATTAATTCCGCCCGCTATATTGATGTGTACGCGGGAACCGCGGTACGAAAAGAGAGCAAAAATCCTCCCGTCGCAAGGGATCGCAATACGGACGAGAACTGGACACCCCGCCCTTATTCTGACGCGGTTGAAATGCTCGTCCCGGCGGAAGGAGCAGAGATCTATGTGTTCGGAGGACCGGGTTCCCTGGATGCCGTAAGGAGGTTTAACCTGTTCAATGGCGGGGGATGCCTGCCGCCGCGCTGGGGGCTGGGATTTACCCAGCGCGTACACCGCTTGTCAACTGCGGAAGATGTAAAAAAGGAAGCGGACGCTTTTGCCCGAAAAGGATATCCCCTGGATTTTATCGGCCTGGAACCCGGGTGGCAGAGCAAGTCCTACCCCGGCACATTCGAGTGGGATAAAGGCCGCTTTCCCGAACCGGGCGAATTTGTGATGGACATGCTGGAAAAGGGATCCGTTTAAATCTATGGATCAATCCCTATGTATCCCCTGCATCTCCCATTGCGGACTCCATAGCCCGGTATACCGGATCGCATACCGTTTGGGCGGGGACAGTACCCGATTTCACGATTCCGGAGGCCAGAAGGATATTTTTTTCACAGCTCAAAAAAGACCAGGCGGATATAGGGGTGAGTGGTTATAAGATCGATGAAGTGGACGGCTATGACAAATGGCTCTGGCCGGATGTGGCTACTTTCCCTTCCGGTCATACCGCGGAGCAGATGCGCCAGACCTACGGACTCCTCATGCAGCGTTACAGCACGGAAATGTTCCGGCAGCGAAACACGCGGACTTTTGGCCTGGTAAGGGCGTCGAACGGGGGAGGGGTACGTTTTCCCTATGTCCTGTACAACGATTATTATGATCATCGCGATTTTATTACAGCGCTGATCAACAGCAGCTTTGCCGGAGTGCTGTGGACGCCGGAAGTCCGCGCTTCGGAAACAGGAGAAGAATGGCTTCGCAGGATTCAGTCAGTAGTCTTTTCACCCATGGCAATGATCAATGCCTGGTCCAGCGGCACCCAGCCCTGGTCTTTCCCGGGAGTGGCCCCGGCCGTAAAGGAAATGGCGCTGCTGCGAATGCGGATGATGCCTTACTGGTACAGCGAATTTGCCAAATATCATTTCCAGGGCATTCCTCCCTTCCGGGCGATGAACCTGGAAGAGGGCTTTGCCGCAGGGCCCGAAAGCGTGGTACAAAGCAGCAGCCTGGAAGAAAATCCATATGAAGAAGCCTTTACCCGGGAAGTAAAGGACCAGTACATGGCAGGAGAATACCTGCTGGTAGCCCCGATGTTTGCGGGGGAGAAAAGCCGCAAAGTGATTCTTCCGCGGGGCAAATGGTATGATTTCTATACGGGGGAATACGTTGGCGGGGGAGAAGTGATCACTGTTAGTCCCGGACTGGATAAGATCCCGGTTTTTGTAAAGGACGGAGGGATCATTCCCCTGATGCCGCCCCTGCTCCATGCGCCTGCCCAGGGCGAAAAGACCGACCTGGAAATACGCCATTATGGTGAAAAACCGGGGCGGTATATGCTGTATGATGATGACGGGGTTAGCTATGATTATGAAAGAGGCGAATATTCCTTCCGGGAAATAATCGTGGAAAAGAATAACGGAAAGGAATGGGAGGGGCGCATTTCAGCCGCAGAGGCCGGAAAGCCGAACACCGTGGGGAAGGTAAGTTTTACATTTATGACGGAGGATGATGAGCTCAGATAATTCCATGACGAGAGGTCTGCAGGCTTTACTTTTTTTTCTTGTACTCCATATCGCAAGCTGTGTGCAAACGAGGGCTCAGCAACCGGAGATAGCGGCGGCATTCGAAAAAGAAATGGAGGACGTACTCCGGGAGCAGGTTATACAGGAAGCCGCCTGGGCGCTGGAGCAGGAGCCGGCAACCGTAACCGCGAATGTTTCGGTGCGCAGCGCCGGCGGGAAGCACGATTTTTATTCAGAAGGGGATTACTGGTGGCCTGATCCGGAGAACCCGGATGGTCCCTATATCCGCCGCGACGGCATGACCAACCCTGATAATTTCGTGGCACACCGGCATGCAATGATCCGTTTCAGCCGGATCATCGGGGCGCTGGCATCCGCCTACCGGCTTACCGGCGAAGAAAGATATGTAAAACATGCCTTGCTGCACCTTCAAGCCTGGTTTACCAATCCCGAAACCTTGATGAACCCGAACCTGTTATACGCCCAGGCTATCAAAGGAAGGGTTACAGGAAGGGGGATAGGCATTATCGATACCATTCACCTGATGGAAGTGGCCCAGGGTGTCCTGGCCATGCAAAGTTCGGCTGCATTTGATAAAAAGGCGCTTGCTGGTATAAAAGGCTGGTTCGAGGAATATATTAACTGGCTTACCAGCCATCCTTATGGAAAGGATGAAATGGAAGCCGAAAACAATCACGGCACCTGCTGGGTCATGCAGGTAGCTTCCTTTGCCAAACTGACGGGAAACCGGGAAGTAATGGAGTTTTGCCGTGAGCGCTACAAAAACGTACTCCTGCCGGATCAGATGGGCGCCGACGGCAGCTTTCCGCGGGAGCTGGACCGGACAAAGCCCTATGGTTATTCGCTTTTCAACCTGGATGCCATGACCATGATCTGCCAGATATTATCGGTTCCGGAGGACAATCTATGGGAATACCAAACGGCGGACGGCCGTTCCATTAAAAAAGGGATCGGATTCCTTTATCCCTACGTGGCAGATAAATCTGCCTGGCCTTATCCGCCCGATGTGATGTACTGGGACCATTGGCCGGTAGCGCACCCTTTCCTGGCCTTCGGGGCGGCAGCATTTGACAACCGGCGCTGGCTGGAGACCTGGAAATCGCTGGATCATTCACCGGAAGTGGAAGAAGTGATCCGCAATCTGCCCGTGAGGCATCCCCTTATCTGGCTGAATGCTGGAATTGCTGCCCACTGAGGCAATTTGCTGCTATGCGGTCAGGATCCGGCTTACTGGCAACCAGTTTCCGGATGGGCCTGATGGCCGCTTCCACGCTGACCAGCCGCAACATCAGCTCGCGCAGGATGGCCAGCGCCTTGCTCCGGTGAAACATCATCTTTGCCAGGCCGCGGGAATTCCCCTGGGCCGCCTCCACTCTTGGACGCTGCGATTCTTCATATGCCCGAAGAAGCGTTCTTACATTTTCCCCGGTAGCATGTCGCAGCATACGTGTAAGCACCCATGCGGATTCCATCGCCATACCTGCCCCGATGCCTGCAGTAGGCAAAAAGCCCGCCGCAGCATCGCCGAGGAGGATGGTACGGCTGAAAGCCCATTGAGGACACCGGCAATCGTTCAACGGCCAATAATACGGATCGGATGCTTTAGTGACAGCTTGCAAACAGCTTTCGGCGCGGGGAGAGATCGTGGACAACTTTTTCCGGACTTCCCCGACAAAGGGGCCAGGGCCGGCTTGTGTATCCTTGCGGGGGCCTCCCAGAAAAACGCCCAGATTGCCTTTGACCGGGTAAACGCCTAAGAAAAAACCCGCTCCCCAGAGTTCTTCGCCAAGGTCCTTATCGGCATCTTCCGGCGCCCAGACTACCCAGCCGCCCCATTTGGTATCCACGGTATTTATTTTACGTTCGCCCAGTACCAGACTGCGCGTGGAGGAATGAATGCCGTCGGCGATGATGACGATATCAAATTTCAGCTCCTGAAAAGTATCACCCGTTTTAAGTAGCACATTGGATACGCCATCAGACTCTTGTATGGCGGTTACGGTTGTATTAAAAGCTACGTCACATCCTTCGGTCGTCAACACTTCCAGTAATTCGCCCCGGGAGATACCGCGATAGTCACCGTAACGATCCAATATTTCCGCCATGGAATCTTCCCGGATCAGCTTGCCTTTATGCGTGTGAACCCGGTAGCGGCTTAATGCCACGCTTCGCTCACGGTATTGCGCCCGAACCTCCAGGTCATCCAATACCGCATCCGCCATCGGCATGAGCGCCAGCATATAACCGGGGTGGGTATTGCCAGTATTTCGTTCAATGAGAACCGGGTGCCGGCCGTCTTTTCGCAGCATCTGTGCTGCCGTTATGCCGGCGATACCGGCGCCAACGATCAGTACCCGGAGACTGTCGTCACGTGCTTGTTCATATTGCTGGCTAAGAGTTGTCTGCTTTAACATATTACAGGAGTTGAACCGGCCAGGATACGCAAACTACAAACAAACCGACCGGTCAGTCAAATATAGGATCTATTTTTCGGAAAGGCAAATTTTGTTGGAGAACCCAGGATTCCGGAGCTATCGCGAACGGTAATACTTATGGGCCATCAGCGCAATCGGCAAACCAACGGCAAACATCAAAATCAGGATGTTTTTATAGGCGGCCTCTATCCTAAATGCGCCCGGAGGATTCAGGCTAAGCGGCAGTACGATATAATTCATAAAACACCAGACGAATATCCCATAAAGCAAGCCGCCGGCAACCGGGCGTTTTCTAAGGAAAAAGATATGCGGTGAAAGGATAAAATAGGCCAGGGTAAATGAAAAAGCGATCAGGTAATGGAACAGGCCCCCGAAAAAGATCATCCCGGCTCCGCCTTCATAAGCGGCTGGCCCGAAAGCTCCCTGTGCAATGAAACGGAATACGCCTTCTGCATTTCCATTTGCCAAAATGAAAATAGCGCACAAAATATCCAGCGTGCCGGCTAAAAGACCAGTAAGTATTATCGTTTTCGTTTTTGACATCATACGTGCCGGCCCTTCAGGTTTTCCTGCATATATTGCGCAATTTGCTGTTCATTATCCCGCCCGCTCTTCGCTAAGCTGTCAATAATCCGCCGCTGTTCGTTCTCCGTTTTGTTCTGACTCAATTTCTTCTTGGCCTGCAGGTCCGTAACGGCAATTTCAAAAGCTACAATTCCCTTTAACATTCTTAAGCGATAATCGGATGGTAAGCTGTCCCATTGGCGTTTATATTCGGCCTCGTAAGTATTGATTGTTTGCTCCAGCAAGGCGAATGCCGCTGCTGTTTCACTGATTATGCGGCCCTGGCCATAAGCATGCACGGCGATGTAATTCCAGGTAGGGACATTTAATTCCTTTTCGTAATGCTTAGGGGAAATATAGGCATGCGGTTCCGAAAAAATCACCAATACTTCTTTGTTATCCTGAATTTCCTGCCACTGGCTGTTTGCCCTGGCAAAATGTGACCTTAACAGAATGTCGTTGCCATTTGTCACGACAACAAAAGGTAAATGCGTTGCCAGGGGAAGCCCATTCCTGGCCGTAATAATTGCGGCAAAACTGAACCGCTGCATGAATGCGGTTATTTCGCCTGTATCTGTTGCCAAATTGCCCTGCGGGATGTACATTTTGTAAGAGGGAATCAGCTTAAAAATACAAACATTTTTCGTCTTTCAAATCTCTCATCAGAACAGGATCCCTCCCAATACCCGTATTCATATCGATTCGGTAAGCGGCAAAATCCTGCTGCAATCAGAATATGCCGAAGTTTTTTACCGGAATGTAGCCTTCAGAGAGTTGCCGGATTAGCTTTCAGAAATTATTGAAGTGGTGCTTGCGGAAAGCCTGAGGGGTCATGTTTTTAAGGGCTTTGAACTGCCTGTTAAAATGAGATACATTGTTATATCCGCTTTTGTAGCAAATTTCCGTAATATGAAGGTCGTGATTAGCGAGCAGCCTGCAGGCATGGCCAACTCTGATCTCGTTTAAGAAAGTAATAAATGTTTTCTGTGTTCTTTTTTTAAAATAGCGGCAAAATGCCGCCGAACACATATTTACCTGGTTTGACACGTCTTCAGTAGAAATAGGTTCCGTAAAGTGCTGCATGACATATTCATAAATTTTATTGATACGTTTTGAATCTTCAATATTCAGCTTCGTCAGCTGCTGATGGGAAAGGGCGCTGCATTCGCCGGAGCTGGCCAGGTGGTTCAGGATGGTCAATAGCTGAAGCAACTTGTTCATTCCTTCCAGGGAATGAAATTCCTTCATCATGGAGCTGACCCGGTCCCGGGCTTCCCCGCCGATCTCCAGGCCCATTGCGGCCCTGTCAAATAACTGCCTGATCTTTTGCGCTTCCGGGCTCTGAAGAAAAGCATCGCCGATAAAGCCTCTCGTAAACTGGACAACGATTGATACCGCTTCCAGGTTCGGGTCGTTTTGATAATAGGCCGCGTCATTTCTGTACCAGTGAGGAAGATTGGAGCCTAACAGGACAAGGTCTCCCGGCGCGAAGTTCGCTATATGGTCACCCACGAACCGTTTTCCCTCGCTTTTGATTACCAGTACCAGTTCATATTCAGGATGGAAATGCCAGGGAACATCAAAATAAGATGACCTGAATTCCTGCACGGCAAAAGAAGAATCCGGTGATACCGGCACTTTCTGGAGAATTGCTTTCATTCCGATCATCCTTTTTCTATACGATTATAATTAAAATAAATGATTATGGGATAATATCGGTCAAAATTGTATTGGCGTACAGTAAGAAATGTGTAGGCGCCCCGGTGTAATATAAGATACATTTGGCGCTAAACTTAAGTCCAATTTTTATGAAAAGAAAAATACTAAGAATTCATTTCGGCGGCTATTTTCTTTTTGTTTTACTCGTCAGCGGTATTTACAGCTTTAATGCGACTGCTGTGGAGGCAAGCAAATACGAAATACTGTCTGCAGGAGCAGTCAGGGAGGCGGCCGTGGATTCTGCAGGTATTGAGATCAAGGGAACGGTAAGCGATTCGGTGGGGCTTCTGCCGGGTGTAGCCATTTCAGTAAAAGGTAGCCCCAATATTGGCACGGCTACTGATCAGAACGGCAAGTTCATTCTTGAGATTCCCGATAAGAATGCCACCCTGCTGTTCGAATTGATCGGATATACCACGCTTGAAGTGCCGGTAATGGGCAGGCCGGAGCTGCAGGTGCAGTTAAAAATAAATACTGCTGCGCTTGAGGAAGTGGTGGTGGTCGCGTTTGGAGAACAAAAGAAAGAGGATGTGATAGGTGCGGTCACTACGGTGAATCCTTCCGATCTCAAAATCCCGTCCAGTAACCTCACCACGGCGCTGGCCGGGCAAATATCGGGCATGATCGCCTACCAGCGCAGCGGGGAGCCCGGGGCCGACAATGCCGACTTTTTTATTCGCGGAGTAACTACTTTCGGGTATAAAAAGGATCCGCTGATACTTATCGACGGGATTGAAGTAAGTTCCACAGAACTTGCGCGTCTTCAGCCGGATAATATTGCCAGTTTTTCCATATTGAAAGATGCAACCGCCACTTCCTTGTATGGAGCCAGGGGAGCCAACGGTGTTATCCTGATAACGACCAAGGAGGGAAAGGAAGGGAAAATAAGCATATCAATGCGTTTGGAAAATTCGATTTCCGCCCCCACACGGAATATTGAACTTGCAGATCCGATCACCTATATGGAAATGGGGAACGAAGCCGTACTGACCAGGAATGCGCTGGCTCCCCAGCCTTATTTACAGAGTAAAATAGACAGGACGGCTGCCGGCGGGAATCCCTATGTGTACCCGGCTACAGATTGGCAGGATGCGCTTTTTAAAGATTACACGCTCAACCAGCGATTCAATATGAACGCAAGCGGAGGTGGAAAAGTTGCCCGTTATTACCTGGCCGGAACGTTTAACCAGGATAACGGCGTGCTGAAAGTAGACGGCCGGAATAATTTTAACAGCAATGTAAACCTGAAAACATACGGTTTAAGGTCGAATATCAATATAGATATGACCAAAACCACGGAAGTGGTGGTACGCCTTTCCGGCAATTTTGACGATTACATCGGGCCTATTAACGGCGGGAGTGATGTCTATCACCAGGTGATGCATACTAACCCTGTTCTTTTTCCTGCCTTTTATGAGGCGGATGAGGCGCACAGCCATATAGAGCATGTCCTGTTTGGCAATTTTGGGACGGATGCAAACTACGTAAATCCTTATGCGAACCTGGTGAAAGGCTATAAGGAATATTCAAGATCGCAGCTTCATGCCCAGTTTGAAGTGGAACAGGACTTTTCTTTTATCGCAAAGGGATTAAAGGGCGGCGCTATCTTCAATACTTCCAGGTATTCTTATTTTGATGTAACGCGGCAGTACGTGCCTTTTTATTATACGATCGGAGGCTACGACCGCTTTACGGATTCCTATCAGCTGGCCGGCTTAAATGAAACGGAAGGGGAAGAATACCTCGACTGGGTTGGAGGAGCCAAGGATATCGAATCAACGACCTACCTTCAGGCTTCTCTCACTTACCAGCGGCTGTTTACCGAAAAGCACGATCTCAGCGCTATGCTGATCGGGATCATCCGCAACCGGCTTTCCGGAAACGCCGGGGATTTACAGCGGTCGCTGCCTTTCCGGAACGCCGGGATATCCGGGCGGGCTACCTATTCTTATGACAGCAGGTACTATGCCGAATTTAATTTCGGGTATAACGGCTCGGAGCGTTTTCATAAATCGCAGCGTTTCGGGTTTTTCCCTTCTGCGGGAGTGGCCTGGAATATTTCCAATGAAAAATTCTGGGAGCCTGTGCGGCCGGTGATCTCGCTGCTGAAGATCCGGGCAACCTATGGTTTGGTAGGGAACGATGCAATCGGAAGCGAATACGACCGCTTCTTCTATCTCTCAAACGTTGACATGGAATCCGCGGACAGGGATGCCACCTTTGGTACCTTGAATGGCTATCACCGGACCGGGGTGGATGTTTCCCGGTATTCAAACCGGAATATCACCTGGGAGGAGGCGAAAAAGACCAATATCGGGATAGAACTTGAAATTAAGGACAAGTTTACCCTGGAAGCCGACTACTTCCATGAATACAGGTCCAATATCCTGATGGACAGGGAGTCCATCCCGGAAACCATGGGGCTCTCGGCAGTCGTACGCGCAAATGTAGGTGAGGCCGCTTCCCAGGGCATTGACGGGTCTTTCACGTATTCAAACTTCTTCCGGGATGATTTCTGGCTGAAGGTACGCGGCAACTTTACGCTGGCGGCCAGCGAGTTCAAAGTCTATGAAGAGCCGCAATACGAGGAAGCCTATAGGTCCCGGGTAGGTTATCCCCTGTCTCAGTACTGGGGATATATTGCCGAACGCCTGTTTGTGGATGACGAGGAAACGTTTAATTCACCCAGGCAGAATTTCGGAACCTACGGCGGAGGGGATATCAAATACCGCGATGTCAATGGTGACGGTCAGATCACCGAGCGCGACCAGGTGGCAATGGGGCATCCAACTGACCCGGAGATTATTTATGGCTTCGGCTTTTCCACCGGCTTTAAGCGCTTTGACCTGTCCTGTTTCTTCCAGGGTTCCGCCCGCTCTTCCTTCTGGATAGATGCGGAAGCTACTTCCCCCTTTAATAATGAAACGCAACTGCTGAAAGCATACGCGGATAGTTATTGGTCGGAGGAAAACCGGAACAGTTATGCCTTATGGCCCAGGCTGAGCCCCACGGTCAATGAAAACAATGTGCAGCGCAGCAACTGGTTTATGAGGGATGGTGATTTTCTGCGGCTGAAATCCGTGGAATTGGGATACACCCTTCCGGAGCGCGCGATGGAAAGAATCGGTATTTCCAACGCACGGTTTTACCTGAACGGAACCAACCTGTTCGTCATCAGCAAGTTTAAGTTATGGGATGTGGAAATGGGCGGCTATGGACTTGGCTATCCCGTACAACGCGTCCTGAACCTGGGCGTTCACGTAACATTATAATCTGAACAATATGAAATTTATTCTATATATATCGGTGCTTTCCACGATGCTTTGCTCCTGCGGGAAATACCTGGATGTGGTTCCCGATGGAGTGGCAACGATAGAAAATGCCTTTACCAGCCGAACGACAGCGGAGAAGTACCTCTTTACCTGTTATTCCTATATGCCAGGTCATGGCGATCCGGCCACTAATACATTTGTCGCGGGCGACGAGTTCTGGCTGCCTTATCCGCAAACTCCCCAGTTCTATTATAACGATCCTTTCGAGTACCTGGCGCGGGGAAACCAGGGGATTGTGAACCCGAGATTGAATTATTGGGAAGGACGGGACGGAGGGCAGCCCTTGTTCCAGGGATTGCGTGACTGCAATATTTTCCTGGAAAATATTGCCACCGTTCCGGGGATGCAGGAGCGTGAAAAAAGAAGATGGATCGCCGAGGCGAAATTCCTGAAGGCCTATTATCATTTCTGGCTGCTCAGAATGTACGGCCCCGTACCCATCATCCGGGAGAACCTGGATATTTCCACCGGCGTGGATGAGGTGCAGGTAAAAAGAGAACCCGTCGACTCCGTTTTTAATTATGTGATCGCTTTGCTGGACGAGGCGGCCCCTGACCTTCCTCTTGTCCTTGAGAACGAGAACGACGAGCATGGCAGAATTACACGGCTTGTACTCTTGTCGGTAAAAGCAAAGATCCTGGTTGAAGCGGCAAGCCCCCTCTTTAACGGCAATTCGGATTACGCCTCTTTCGGGAACCCGGACGGAGAATTGTTATTTAGTTCGGCCTATGATCCGGAAAAGTGGAAAAGAGCGGCGGATGCTTGTAAGGAGGCGATTGAAGCCTGCCAATCAGCCGGACTGGAGCTGTATGTTTTTAACCCTTCCGTACTCTCCAATCCTATTTCAGAGGTCACTGCCACTAAGATGAGTATACGGAACAGCGTGGCCGAACGATGGAACAGCGAGATCATCTGGGGAAATACGAACAGTCTTTCCAATACGATGCAGGCTCTTTCACAGGCGCGGGTTGATCCCGAAAAGATCAATAACGCGGGGGCACGGTCGCTGCTTGCACCGACATTAAAGATCGCCGAGTTGTTTTACACGGAAAACGGCGTCCCCATTAGTGAAGACATCAGCTGGGATTATGAAAACAGGTACGCGATAAAAACTGCCGCGGCAGAAGATAGATACAACCTGCAGGAAGGCTATCCGACGGCTTCCCTGCATTTTGACAGGGAGAGCCGCTTTTACGCCAGCCTTGGCTTTGACGGGGGAACCTGGTACGGACAGGGGCAATATGACGATAATAATGCCTGGACGCTGAATGCAAGGGCGGGAGGATATTCGGGACGTTTATCCGTTTCATTATTCTCTGTGACCGGCTACTGGCCTAAAAAATTAGTGCATTTTCAGAACTTGCTCCAGCCGGGCGATGGCGGCGGCTATAGTATCGTTTCCTATCCCTGGCCGGTCATGAGGCTGGCGGACCTGTACCTGCTATATGCGGAGGCCTTGAATGAATATTCCGGCCCTTCGCCGGAAGCATATAAATGGATTAACCTTGTCCGCGAAAGGGCGGGCCTGAAATCCGTAGAGGAGTCCTGGTCCACCTATTCCCGGGAAAGTGCAAAATATACTACCAAACAGGGTTTCAGAAGTATTATTCACCAGGAACGGCTCATAGAACTTGCTTTTGAAGGACACCGTTACTGGGATATCCGGCGATGGAAGAAAGCCCGGGAAGCCTTCAGCGGAAATATTCAGGGTTGGGACATTGCGCAGCAGGAGCCGGAGCTTTATTACAGGGTCAGGACCTTGTTTACCCGTCAATTTACGACGAAGGAATATTTCTGGCCCATCAGTGAAGGAAGCCTGATAAGGAATAAAAAATTGGTTCAAAATCCAGGATGGTAGTTTACCTCCGATATTAATTTGATTAATATGAACATGCAAAAATACTTTCTTCCGGTTTTCCTGGGCTGCTGTCTTTTTTTGACAGCTTGTAAAGAAAACGCCATCGGCCCCTTTGACGCCGGGACGCCGGCCCCGGGGCCTGTTTCCAATATCACCGTGGAGCCGCTTCCGGGAGCCGTGAAGCTGACCTATAAGCTTCCTGCCGATAAAAATCTTCTTTATGTAAAGGCTGAAGTTGAAATTAACGGGGAGATAAGGGAAACCAAGGCCTCCTTTTACCAGAATTACATGGAAATACAGGGATTCGGCGATACGACAGCATACAACGTGAATATTTATGCGGTAAGTCGTAGCGAAAAGGTATCTGAACCTGTCCATATAAAGGTAAAGCCGCTGATGCCTCCTGTAATGGAAGCCTACGCCTCCCTGGATCTTAATGCAGATTTCGGCGGAGCTACCGTGAGCTTCGAAAATTCCGCGGAAGGGGAGCTGAATATCATTATGCTGACAAAGGACAAGGCGGGCGACTGGCAGACGGCCGATATTTACTACACGCAAAAGCCGGCCGGCTATTTTTCGGTCCGGGGCTATGACACTCTCAGCAGGGAATTCGCAGTTTACGTAAAGGATCGCTGGGATAACAGGTCAGATACCTTGGTAAAGGAGTTGAAACCCATCTTTGAAAAGCAGCTGGACCGTACACAGTTTCGCGAATATGTCCTTCCTACGGATCAGGCCCCGGCCTGGGGCTGGGTTATGCCCAATATCTGGGACGGGATTATCGTCAATAACACCAACGTGGATAAGCCGGGTTTTCACACGGCTCCGGGGGAATGGCCGCAATGGTTCACATTCAGCCTTGGCGTAAAAGCGAAGCTTAGCAGGTTCAGGTTCTGGCAAAGGGGAAGCTGGGTAGCGTTTACCGACCGAAATATTAAAAAGTTTGAGATATGGGGAAGCAATGAACCTGCCTCGGACGGAAGCTGGGAGGGCTGGACAAAATTACTGGAAGGAGAATCGGTGAAACCTTCCGGCTTGCCCATGGGTGAAAATTCCACGGAAGACCTGGCGCTGGTAGGGGCCGGAGAGGAATTTGTATTCCCGGCGGGAACTCCGGCCGTGAAATATATCCGGATCAAAGTACTCGAGACCTGGAGCGGGGCGGAAAGCTTCTATATTATGCAGGTCGCTTTCTGGGGCGCCGAAGCAAAATAATTGTTTAAAAAATAATCAAATGAAAACGCAATATACATGGAACCTCTGTATGGCTATGGCGCTGGTTATTCTCGCCGCCTGCAGTAAATCCGAAGAATATAAAGATTATATGTCTAACGGCGAGATCATTTATCCTGCCAGGGCGGATTCGATCAGGGCTTACCCGGGAGAAAAACGGGTATTGCTTACCTGGCTCACTACAGATCCCAGGATCGTCTACTTCAATGTATTCTGGAACCAGGGGAATGATTCGGTCCGCGTACCTGCAACACATGCCGGCAACCTCAATGTTCCGGACACCAACAGCGTGACTATTTCCGATCTGGAAGAAGGTACTTATGAATTCAGCGTCGTTTCTTACGATGAAGATCACAACGTTTCTATTCCTTCTCTTGCGCAGGCAAATGCATATGGTAACAATTACAGGAGTACCCTGCTTAACAGGGCGGTAGAACGGACAGAGTTCATAGCCGGATCGGGTTTTGCAAGTATAAAATGGCATGAGTCCGAAGGGCTGGAAGCGGGCGTGGAAGTCCTTTACACGGCCGGCGATGGCGCGGAGCGGGACCTTTTCGTACCTAAAGATACTTCTTTAACCCGTTTACCTTCTTACAAAGCCGGCACCGACATTCGCTACCGGACATTGCACCTGCCCGATACCGGCGCCATTGATACATTCCGCACGGATTATGCAATCATTCCGGCACCGGAGATGACTTACCGCGAACTGGATAAATCAAGGTTCAGCCCGGTTTATCTTCCCGGTGACGTTGGAAGCGCCTGGGGATGGGAGCTGCCTTTTCTCTGGGATCACAATACGGCGGAAGGAAGCGGCTTTCATACGCCGGAAGTGATGCTCCCCCAGTATTTTACCTTTGATCTGGGAGTAAAAGCGGTGCTTCGTGAAATGAAGATCTGGCAACGGCAGGGGGCAGGTATGCCTTATAACGCAGGGAATTTAAAGAGATTCGAGGTATGGGGAAGCAATGAACCTGCCCCTGACGGTAGTTTTACAGGCTGGGTCAAACTCGCTGAATGCGAATCCATCAAGCCCTCCGGCCTTCCCTTAGGTTCTGTGACCCAGGAGGACATCGACTACAGTGCTGCCGGAGAAAGCTTTACTTTTCCTGAAGATACGCCCGGGGTCAGGTACATTCGCATTAAGATTTTGGAAAACTGGTCGGGATCGCTCAGCAATCATATGATGGAAGTCAGTTTCCGGGGAGAGTTTTAATCCGGTTGAACGAATTAAGATATATAAATGAGAAGGTTTAATATTTTTTTGCTTTTCGGCCTTTTATCGCCTGTGCTTGTTCCGGGGCAGGATAAACACAGTATTATTGACGGGTCCGATTTTGAATTCCTGGAAGGTATCACCAGGGCGGTCCTGGACAGCTCGCGCATCTTGCCGGGCCAGGCGCTTCCCGCCCCCTTTGGAAAAAATAATACGGGAGGAATACTGGTAAGGCCCGGGGGCCGGGAAACGTACCCCTCTTTCTGGATAAGGGATTATGCAATGACCCTGGAAAGCGGCCTGATCAGCGAAGAAGAGCAAAAACATATGCTGCTGCTCACCGCATCCACCCAATGCGACCAGGCCTGGATAACCAAAGGGGAAGCATGGTGCCTTTTGGAGCTATCGCAGACCATATCAGGGTAGATGACCTCCTGCCGATTTACTTTCCCGGTACCTACGACTATGAAGCTCAGGGAGTGGAGGAATTCGGGAAGTTCCCTCCTTACGGGGATCAGTTCTACTTTATACATATGGCTCATTACTATGTGCAACAAACCTCGGATAAAAAGATCCTGGAGAAAGAAATAGACGGTTTCAGCCTCATCGACCGCCTGGAGATCGCGTTTAAAGTTCCTCCGGCCAGGAGCGATAACCATATTGTGTACACCACGATGGGCTTCAGGGGGGTGGACTTCGGCTTCAGGGATGCTGTAAGAATTACCGGTGATCTTGTTTACCCCTCCATTCTGAAATACCGGGCGGCAATGCAGCTCTCCGCGCTTTTTGAAAAGCTGCGGAACCAGGGAAAGGCCAGGGCCTATCGGGAAATAGCCGCGGCCATAAAAAAAGCCTTGCCCGGATTGTTCCGGAATGAACAGGGAATGCTGCTGGCCTCGACCGGAACCAGCGGCCAGCCCGACGTATGGGCAACCGCCCTGGCCGTTTACCTGGGCATCCTGGAAGGTGAACAAATGGAAAGCGCGTGCCGCCACCTGGCAAAACTTTACAAAGAGGGCTCGCTGGCTTATAAAGGAAGCATCCGCCATGTACCCACCACAGACGACTTCAACGGGCAGACAGCATGGGAAAATGCGATCGTTCCCAAGAATACCTATCAGAACGGGGCTTATTGGGGAACGCCTTCCGGCTGGGTAAGCTATGCCATTTCCAGGGTGGACCGGGAACTTGCAAAACAGCTAATAAAGGAATACATCGCCGAATTAAGGAAAAACGATTTCAGGAAGGGAAGGGGCTTCAACGCTCCCTACGAATGTTTTTCCCCTTCAGGCTATACCCGCGGACCGGTTTACCTGACGACGGTCAGCTGCCCTTACATTGTATTAAAAGGCATGTGAGGCGGAAGCGGGGAGCCTCACCGTCCAATAAAATTCTTATTTTAGGCATCAAACCCCCGATTGATGGCGCATGAATATTTTTTAAATAAGCGATTAAGGATCGCCCTGCCCTTATGGACCGTAGTTTTCCCATGCCTTGGCCTCGCTTTATTGGTTGTTTCCGGAAATTTTGAAGGCGGGATCTTTATGGCGGTCATGGGCGGGCTGCTTATTTGCGCCGTACTGGCTGCCGTGCATCATGCAGAAGTGGTAGCGCATAAAGTTGGCGAGCCTTTCGGAACGCTTATCCTGGCGCTGGCCATTACCATTATTGAGGTTTCGCTGATCGTCTCCATCATGCTGTCGGAAGGAGCGGAGGGGTCCGCCCTGGCAAGAGATACCGTTTTCGCCGCGATTATGATCATTCTTACAGGCATAATTGGCTTGTGCCTGCTCCTGGGCGGCTACCGTTTTAAGGAACAGTTATTCGTTCAAAAAGGGGTCAGCGCATCGCTGATCACTCTCGCAGCTATTTCTATCCTGACATTGGTGCTGCCCAATTATACGACCACCACGCCGGGGCCTTATTATTCAACGGGGCAGCTGCTGTTCATCGCAGCGGTGTCCCTGGTATTATACGGCAGTTTTGTCGCGGCGCAGACAGTTCGTCACCGGGATTATTTTCTTCCCGAGGATAAAGATCCGGGCGATCAGGAAGCACATATGGAACCTCCTTCCGTCGCCACGGCGATTAGCAGCCTCATTTTTCTGCTGGTAGCCCTGGTGGTGGTGGTAATGCTTTCAAAAAAACTATCTCCTGCCATTGAGGCGGCTGTTTACAGCTTGAATGCTCCTCAGAGCCTCGTGGGCATCATTATCGCAGCGGTCATTTTACTGCCTGAGGGGCTGGCGGCGATCAAGGCAGCACGAAAAAACCGGCTGCAAACCAGCCTGAACCTGGCCCTGGGTTCTGCACTGGCGAGTATCGGGCTTACTATTCCCGCAGTAGCTATCCTGGCCTATTTTACCGGGTATACAATTACTCTTGGCCTTGATACGAAATCCACGGCGCTTTTGCTGCTTTCATTATTTACGATAAGTATATCATTTAATGCCGGACGCACGAATATCCTGCAGGGTATCGTATTGCTGGTGATCCTGGCTGTGTACTTGTTTACCACGATCTTTCCTTAGTGATCCCAACATTAACGAAAAGAATGCGCTGAGGTCCGGGCCTGGTGTTCTGTTAAGCCTGAACACTTATGTTTTTTGCCCGGTCTCTTTGAATTTCCGGATGGCATTTATAACTTAGGCCTGCTGAAACCAGATCCTATGTTAACCCTCCCGTTAGGGGTCGGGCATGACATAAGCGATTACTTCAATCCCTTTGTGCTGAAAACAGATTAATTCGTTCTCTGGTGACGTGTTGCTTGTATTTGCCACCCACTGGTTTTTTTAACTAAAAAAAAAGGAGGAATTCTTCATGTTGATCTGTACAAGACCGTACAAATTTTTCGTTGCTTTTTTTATGACCGGCCTGTTGTTTGCCGGAAGCCTGCCAGCCAGTGCGCAGCGCCTTGTTCTTTACACACCTTATACCAGTATTTCGGTTCCCCCGGGGGAGTCGATCGATTACGCTGTTCAGCTTATTAATAAGGGCGGCGGGATCGGCAAAGCTTCCCTGTCCCTGTCAAAACTTCCCGAAGGCTGGGAATACGATCTCAAATCCGGCGGATGGAGCGTGGAACAGCTTTCCGTGTTGCCGGGAGAGAAACAGACCCTGGACCTTACTGTGGATGTTCCCCTGAAAGTGGATAAGGGAACCTATACCTTCAACCTGGTGGCCGGGGGGCAGGACGTGCTTCCTCTTACCGTGACGGTATCCGAGCAGGGTACCTTTAAGACGGAATTTACCAGCGAGCAGCCAAATATGGAAGGTGCGGCGGATGCCACCTTTACCTTTAATACCGAATTAAGAAACCGCACGGCCGGCGAGCAGCTGTATGCCCTGCGGGCGGACGCGCCCCGGGGATGGGGTGTGGTATTCAAACCGAATTATAAACAGGCTACTTCTGTGAATATAGCGCCGAATTCCACTGCGAGCATCACGGTGGAAGTGAATCCCCCTGACCAGATCAAGGCAGGCACCTACAAGATACCGGTGAAGGCGGCCACCAGCACTACATCGGCCTCGCTTGACCTGGAAGTGGTGATCACGGGATCCTATGAACTGGTACTATCTACTCCGAGCGGCTTGCTGAGTACTGAAATAACCGCCGGCGGTGATGAAAAAGTTGAATTAATTGTCAGGAACACAGGTTCTTCCGCCCTCAAGGATATTGACCTTAGCGCTTCTGCGCCCGTGAACTGGGAGGTGGCTTTTGAGCCGGAAAGTGTTGCGCAGCTGGAACCGGGCAAAACAGCCAGCGTGACCGCTACCATTAACGCCGATAATAAAGCAATAGCGGGGGATTATGTGACCACGCTCCGGGCCAATACGCCGGAAGCTACTTCCGAAGCTTCCTTCCGGGTGTCCGTAAAAACGTCCATGTTATGGGGATGGGTAGGTATCCTGATCATCCTGATCGCATTAGGAAGCGTGTTCCGGCTGTTCCGCAAATACGGAAGGAGGTAAGCGTGAACCAGTCAATTATAGAACTGGAGGGCCTTACAAAAAACTACGGGTCCTTCACCGCTGTGGATCATCTTAGTTTGTCGGTTTCCGGAGGAGAGATATTCGGCCTGCTGGGCCCCAACGGCGCCGGAAAATCAACAACGATTTTAATGATGATCGGGCTCACCGAACCCAGTTCAGGGCGGGTGCGGGTATGCGGCATTGATTCCACCCATAACCCGGCGGAGGTGAAAAAACAAGTGGGATACCTGCCGGAGGATATGGGCTTTTACCAGGAACTCAGCGGGCTGGAGAATCTTGTCTATACCGCGCGGCTGAACGGAGTGCCGGAAACTGAAGCTGCAGCGAAGGCGGAACGGATGCTCGGGAAAGTGGGCCTCGCCGGACAGGGAGGAAAGAAGACCGGCAATTATTCCCGCGGCATGCGCCAGCGCCTGGGATTGGCCGATGTACTGATCAAGGATCCCCGCGTGATCATCCTGGACGAACCCACCCTGGGACTGGACCCCGAGGGTGTGCGGGAATTCCTGGGCCTTATCGTAAAACTTAGCAGGGAAGAAGGACTCACCGTACTACTATCCTCGCACCATCTGCACCAGATCCAGCAAGTATGTGACCGGGTAGGCATATTCGTGGGCGGAAAGCTGATTGCCGAAGGGGATATTCAAAAATTATCCGCGAAGCTGTTTGCCGGCGAGCCGTTTGTTGTCGAAGCCGGACTTGCCTTTACCGCCGGGAACGCGGCTCCCGCAGGACAGGAACAGCTCAGGGCAAGCCTGGAACAACTGGATGGGATCGTGTCGGTTAATGGGAAAGGAGACCTTTTGCGCATTAGCTGCTCCCGGGATATCACTCCGGAAATCGCCCGGTTGATCGTGGGATCCGGCATTGGTTTAACTTATTTGCATCGAAAAGAATATGGACTTGACGACATATATCACCGCTATTTCCAGGAAGGCAGAGAAAATTAATGATCATCCTTTTTGGGTAATTGTCAGCAAGGAAATCTCCGACCATGTGAGAAGCTGGCGTTTTATTATTCTGATTGGCTTGATTGCGTTAACCTGCCTGGGTTCGCTCTATACTGCGCTGACCAATATCGGGGAAGCGGTAAAGCCAAACGATCCCGAGGGCGCCTTCTTTTTCCTGAAGTTATTCACGATTACGGACGGGACGCTCCCTTCTTACGTGGTATTCGTTGGTTTCCTGGGGCCTTTGCTGGGTATCGGCCTGGGCTTTGACGCGGTAAACTCGGAGCAGAACAAGGGAACTCTCAGCCGTATCATGTCCCAGCCCATCCACCGGGATTACCTGCTCAACGCCAAGTTTGTAGCTGCACTGGTAGTGATCAGCGTTTTGTTTTTCGCGCTGGCCTTCCTGGTGACGGGGCTTGGAATGATCACTATCGGGATCCCGCCTGCGCCCGGGGAATTTATGCGCATCCTGGTATTCATTCTTCTCAGTATCCTGTATGTGGCGTTCTGGCTGAATCTGTCGATCCTATTTTCGGTGCGTTTCCGCCAGGCGGCTACTTCGGCCTTGTCAGCCATTGCGGTATGGGTGTTTTTCAGCGTATTTTACGGCATGATCGTGAACGTGATCGCCAGGGTCATCCAACCCGGAGCAATGGCGGGCCCCGGAAAAATGCTGGCTCACCAGAAATTTATTCTATTCCTGCAGGATCTTTCACCCAGTCAGCTTTTCAGCGATGCAACGCTGACCCTGCTGATGCCTTCGGTTCGAAGCCTTGGCCCGCTTACCAGGGCGCAGGTGGTGGGGGCTATTCCCAGCCCGCTGCCGCTGGGGCAAAGCCTGTTGCTGGTCTGGCCCCAGCTGACCGGGCTTATCGCTGTCACCGTGATCTGTTTTGCGCTTTCCTATGTATATTTTATGAAAAAAGAGATCCGTTCGCGGTAGCAGAAACACCGGGAAGGCCGCCGGCCGCCAGTTAAAACCGATACCCCACGCTTAGCCGGAAATTGCGGGGCGCTTCGGTTTGCCAGTAAAAGGCGTTCAGCCATGAGTAATAGGAGCCGCTGTAGAGGTACTCATCCAGGATATTAAATACATTAGCAGTTACCTTTAAATGCTCTCCCTGCCAGAATAAGCCGCCGTCCAGCCGGAAATAATCAGGCAGCCTGACATCGGAATCGCTCCATGAGTCCGTCGCCCTGTCCAGAAGGTTGGTAAAGCCGGCGGAGATCCCTGTCCCTTTGAGCGGCCCCGTTTGGATCTGATAACTCAGCCAGCCGTTGATGGTGTGTGCGGCAAAACCGGGGACAATATCGTCTTCGCTGATATCAGGAACGCCGGGCGCCACTTCGGTTACCCTGGAATCCGTATAGGCATAATTGGCCACCAGGTTAAGGCCCCTTGTAATCTCTCCGCGGAGGTCAAATTCCACTCCCTGGGAGGTTTTCTCGCCCAGCACAATGCTCAGGCCCGAGTTGGGCGGGCTGTTGGGGTCGGCGGTCAGTTCGTTCTTCTTGAGGATCCTGTAAACGGTCAGCGTCGTGTTCCAGCTATCGAACCAGTCTTTTTTGATACCCAGCTCGGTATTGTTGCCGGTAATTGGTTTTACTTCGCCGCCGCCGCTCAGGAGGCCGTTCTGCGGAAGAAAGGCCTGGTCATAAAGTGCATAAAAAGAAGTGGATTTATCAATGGAAACACTAAGCCCGATGCGCGGCGTAAAATGCTCCGCGGTTTCTGCGGCATCTCCCCAGGCCGACTGCGATACGTAGGTGTAACGTCCGGCGAGGGTCAAACGAATGCGGTTATCAAGAAAACCCAGCTCGTCCTGTACGTAGATGCCGGTATATTGCTGGTCCATTAAGCCCCGGCGGTCACGGCCCTTGCTTCCAGGCTGGTAACCCGGTCAAATTCCGGGTAGCCGTTTGCCGGTACGCCGTAATAAGGGTCGTGAATATGAAACTCCCCGCCTCCGGCCGTATCAAGGGGGTGCGACTGTCCCCAGTCGGCCTGGTAGTTCTTGTTGCCCATGTCTATCCCGGCCAGGATGCGGTGTTTCACGGGCCCGGTACTAAGCTCGCCGTTCAGGAATGCCTGGCCCATGGTCATTTCGCTCTGCGCATCCCAGATCCCTGCAGAACGGATCATGGTGCCGTCGGGATTGACGGCGGCCGGCCACAAGGAAGTGCCCCCGTGCTGGTAACTGAACCAGGCGCCCTGCACCGTAAGATTCCACCCGGGGCTTAACCGGTGCTGCAAATTCAGAAAAACACTATGATCATTGATGCGGGTGGGCTCCAGGCCCGGCGCCACCTGCGTATAACCTACCGGGAGCGTCGCGTATCCTTCTGTATCAAATACATAAAAAGAGCCAACATCGGTCATTTTCGCATGCTGAAGCGTGTATTCGGCCGTGACTTTGGTATCCTCGTCTATTTGATAGGAAATCACCGGCGCGATGCTGTAGCGGTCGTTGAATTCAAAATCCCGGTGAGAACCCTTATTCTGCCCCGCCAGGTTCAGCCGGTAGAGCAACTTCCCGTCATTGCTCAGCCTGCCATCCAGGTCGAGCGTGGCCCTGAAAAGGTCAAAACTGCCCAGGGTAAGATTCACTTCACCTTTTTCCTGTCCGGTTGGTTTTTTTGTCACTACGTTATAGAGCCCGCTGGGATCGCCATTTGAAAGCATGAAGCCGGCGGGCCCCTTTACGAATTCGATATGATCCACAAAACTCATGTCCTCGGTCAGTGGGCCCCAATAGGAGTTCACCACATTGAACCCATTCCGGAAGGCCTGGATCTGTGTCCCGCGCATGGTAATGTTCGTATACAGATCGCCCCAATGTTCCACGCGGGTAGCGCCGCTTACATTGCGGATCAGCTGATCGCTCATGCTGATGATCTGCTGATCGGCCAGCACGGCGGAAGTAATCACCTGGATGTTCTGCGGCACTTCCAGGAGCGGCTCGTTCAATCGCAGCGAATTGGAAAGGCGGCCCGGCTTGTAACTCGCTGCATCTGCCGTTACGATCACTTCATCCAGCAAGGCTGCGGCATTTTTGAGGGTAAAGTGCTGTTCCTCCTGCTCTCCGCGTTGCAGGTTCACCTGTTTTTCGGTAAGGGGCACACCCAATGCGATAATTTTCAGGAGGTAGGCGCCCGGGCGAATATTTTCCAGGAGGTATCTTCCGTCTGCGTCTGTAAAAACCGTATGCCGGGTGCCTTCAAGTAACACATTTGCACCGGCTACCGCCGTCCCGTCCGGCCTTTCTATGCGGCCCCTGATCTGCGCGTTGTTATTTCCCGTCAAAGCCTGACCGGCGGCCCCGGGCGAGGTTTCCTGCGCACGGGCCATAAAGCAGACACTGATAAAAAAAGCAAGGAGGGTGTATTTCATTTTTATTTAGATTAAATATAAATAGTGGTGCAAATTAAATACAGGATACGCGGATTTCCAATTATTAGCGAAAATTGTCGCATCCGACCCCCTAAACTGGCATAGTTACACCTTTCCGATCTCCGCAGGCTATGGTAATTTTACTTATATACAAATCATACGAAAGATGAAGAATTCCGATCTTTACCTACAGCTTGAAGAAACCCTTCTCGCATTCCCGGAAACCCTGGGCGCTTTCCGGCCTGAAGAACTTGATCTTGTTCCCTTTGAAGGCAGCTGGACACCCGGACAGGTAGCCGAACATATGATCCTGGCGAACTCCGGTTTTCTCGAACTTATCCGGGGAGCCTGCATGGATACGCAAAGAAAGCCTGATGAAATGGTAGACGGCATCCGGACAACCTTCCTGGATTTCAGTACGAAAATGAAATCCCCCGATTTTGTATTACCGGTTAAGGAGGTTCATGAAAAACGGGCGCAATTGGATGCTTTGGCCACGATCAAACAGCGTGTTCTTGAGGCTGTCCGGGAAGAGGATCTGACCAAAACCTGCACCAGTTTCAGTCTGCCCGTCCTGGGTTATGTGACCCGCCTGGAAGCGTTTAACTTTGTTCTTTATCATACTCAGCGGCATATTCACCAGCTGAAGAATATCCGGCGCTCGCTGTCCTGAGCTTGAAAAGCAATGTGCAATGACGAAGAATCCGGGATGCCGGTAAGTTCATCGATCCGTCAAAGCTGGCGTGGGCAGGAGCGCGTGTTTCAACCTATTGAAGTAAGTGCGGGCCGGATGGATGAGCGGTGAACCAGGAGCCGGGTTGCGAATTTTCTTTTCTCAAATTCTTCTACCGGCCGCTTACTTTCAATAAGCTCCAGCAGCAGTTCGGTAGCGGTTCGTCCCATTTCAAAGGCGGGCTGTTTTACGACGGTCAGCGGTGGTTCGGTTACTTCCGCGAGATCGGAATTTGAAAAGCCTGCGAGCGCCATTTCTTCGGGAATCTTTATGCCCCTTGAACGAAGTATTTTCAGGCAGCCTGTGGTAAGCTTATCGCCGCCGGCAAAAATAGCATCGGGAAGCGGGCGGAGTTCCATCAGGTTATTAAAGGCGTTTTCCAGCTCCGAGTGGATCATTCCGCCGTGATGACAATACTGGACATAGGATTTATCCGCCGGTATTTGATGATCTTTTAATGCCTGCCGGTAACCCTTGAGCCGTTCCTGGGTAATGGAGAGGTTTTTTGAGTTGGTGACATGCGCTATCCGGCGGTACCCGTTCCCTATGAGATGCGAAGTGGCCTCGTATGAACCCTGGAAATTATCCGCTACGACCGTATGCGTGTTGATGTCTTCCGTGATCCTGTCGAAAAACACCAACGGCAAGCCTCTTGCGTGTAGGGCTGCGAAATGCTCCATGTTCCTGGTTTCGGTAGCAATGGAGATCAGCAGGCCGTCAATAGACCGCGAAGCCAGGAATTCCAGTATACTGAGTTCTTTCCGGTAGGATTCCTGGGTTTGCGCAATGATCACATTATACCCGCGTTCATGCGCCGCGGATTCGATGCCGTTTATTGCCTTGGAAAAAAAACTATTGGCGATTTCGCTGACAATCACGCCAATGGATCTGCTTTTTCGCTCTTTCAGGCTTAATGCAATGGGGTTGGGCTGATAATTCATCCTTTTTGCACATTCCATCACCATTTTCTTGGTTTCCGGATTGATCTCGTAGCTGTCTCTCAGGGCACGTGACACGGTGGAAGTGGAAACGCCCAGTTCCCTGGCAAGGTCTTTTATCGTAACGGCGCTATATCTCATTGGCTGCGGTTAGAAAGTATAACCTTTAAATATACGAAATTTTGCCGGGAACGTTGCCGGGAACGATTGCGTAAATAAATCGGCAGGATTATTTCTTTTAAGGGGCATATCTCTGTAAACTTGTTTAGAAGCCTCCGGTCTGGATGGAGGTAATGCCTTAAACCAATTACTATGAGAAAATTACTATTCACCATGCTGATGCTTGCCACCTGCGCCGCTCCGTCATATGCCCAGACAAGGGAGGTGAGCGGTACGGTTACTGACCAGGAATCAGGGGCCGGTTTGCCGGGAGTAGCGGTGCAGGTCCAGGGAGCGCAAGGAGGCACCCAAACCGACATAGACGGAAACTATACGCTCGCAGTTCCCCCGGGGAGGTAACGCTGACTTTCAGCCTCATCGGTTATGTGACCATGACCGCGCCCCTAAGCGGGGACCGCCTGGATATTCAGCTTGCCGCCGATGTGCAGAGCCTTGATGAGGTGGTGGTGGTAGGGTATGGTACGGTCAGGAAAAAGGACCTAACAGGAGCGGTTGCCGTGGTGGATAATGAACAATTAAACCGCCGGGGGGCGCTGAACCCGGTAGAGGCAATGCAGGGACAGGTGGCCGGAGTAGATATCTCCAACTCCAGCGGCCGTGCGGGAGCCGGATTTGACATCCGGATCAGGGGGCAGCAATCCATTCAGGGAGGGCGCGACCCGCTTTACGTGGTAGACGGGGTCATTACCGATGGAATTGAGTTCCTTAATCCCCAGGATATAGCGCGGGTTGATATTCTGAAAGATGCCTCTTCGGCCGCGATTTACGGTTCAAGGGGGGCCTACGGGGTAGTGCTGGTCACGACTAAGCAGGGCGCCGATGTGAACCGGAAGGCCGTGATCTCTTATGACGGTTATATGGGGGTGAGAAACGTTGCCCGTATGCCGGAATTCATGTCCGGTGATAAATGGATGAACTGGCGGCAGGATGCTTATATCAGTGAGGCCATTACCCGGGGGAACCCGGTGCCGGAAGCTCCCGGGTTCAATACTCAGAGTGATGAAATGCAGCGCAGGCTGGACGAAAATGATTTTACGGACTGGCCTTCCCTGGTGACACAGAACGGGAGCCAGGCTAATCATTGGGTTTCCCTGTCAGGGATGAGCAATAATACCGGTTATACGTTCGGGGTGGGTTACCAGCAGGAAGAAGGAAACGTGATCAATGAAAAATACCAGCGGTATAACTTCAAGGCCAGCATAGACCAGCAGTTGAATGAAAAATGGAGTGGTGGCATTAACCTGAACCTTGCCCTGGCCGATTACGAGGCCGGGGCGCCAAACGCGATGGTGAATGCCTTCCGAATGAACCCGCTCATGAGCCCCTACAATACGGAAGACGGGGAACTGATCGTCCAGCCGGGTAAAGACCTCGTAGATGGCACCAGCAGCAATTATCATATTAATTTCACCAGTTCTGTCAATCCCCTGGTAGACATGGCCAACGCCAGCCAGGAAACGAGGACTTATTATGCGATCGGGAATGTGTTCCTGCAGTATGTTCCGCTGGAGGGATTGAGCCTGAAGACCACTTTCTCTCCGCGGTATAAACTGGATAAATACGGCCAGTTCCTCGGCACTGATTCCGAAGGAAGGGTGGGCGGGCAGCCCGGAGGGGAGATTGAGAACACGGAATCATTCTCCTATATCTGGGATAACCAGGTAACCTATAACAAGACGGCCGGCGAGCATAGTTTTAATGCCATGGGCCTTGTTTCGATGAACATGTTCCGGGATGAAGTGAGCTTTATGTCCCAGGACCGCATGGACATGAGCGCGAAAAGTTACCATAACGTGGGTTCCGGCGGCGATCTGACCACCCTGCAGGTGGATGGCGATTACGCCCGGGAAACGATCTTATCCTTCGCCCTGCGCCTGAATTATTCCTACATGGATAAATACCTGCTGACGGTTTCCAACCGATGGGACGGGGCTTCCGTACTGGCAGACGGGAACAAGTGGGAAAGTTTTCCATCGGCCGCATTAGGCTGGAAACTATCGGAAGAAGCCTTCCTGGAGAACGCCGGTTTCATAGACGATATGAAGCTCCGCCTCAGTTACGGTTTTACCGGAAACAAGGTCATTGGGCCGTATGAAACACAGGCAAGGGCAAGTACGCCTACGTACTATGATTTCGGCGGCACGCCGATGGGCGGCATTCGCCCCACGGGAATTGCCAACCGGCACCTCACCTGGGAACGTACCGGGGAGTTGAATGCGGGCCTGGATTTCTCTTTCTTCAAATACCGGCTCAGCGGTTCGGTGGACGTGTACAATAAGGTCTCCAAAAAGCTGATCCTTTCCAGGCAGCTTCCCTTTGAGGCCGGTTACGGCGTTATTCCGCAGAATATCGGCGAGGTGGTGAACAAGGGGGTGGAAGTAGGCCTGACTTCCGTAAATATCAGTACTCCTGACCTGACCTGGAGTACCAGCATTAATTTCGCCAGGAATAATAACGAGGTAACTGCCCTTTATGAAGACACGGACGAAATATTCCAGGAACTGGGAGACGGATACGATGCGGATGATATTGTAAGAGTAGGTTTTCCGCTGAACAGCTATTACAATTGGGCGGCGGACGGTGTCTGGCAGGCGGCGGAAGCCGAAGAGGCAGCCGCTTTCGGGCAATCCGAGGGTCAGGGCCGGGTACGGGACCTGAATGGCGACGGTTCCATAACGGAAGCGGACAAAACCATTATCGGAACCAAAATGCCGGACTGGACAGGCGGCCTTTCTACCACGCTTACCTTTAAGGCATTTGACCTTTCTGTCGCATTGATTGCCAGGCAAGGCATGTTCGTGTACAGCCCCTTTCACGCCGAGTTCACCAACCATGAAGACAGGGGGCGGAGCAAACTGGATATTGACTGGTACATGCAGGAAAACCCCGTTACTTCCGCCAGGACATCCGGCATGTATCCCCAGCCGAAAAACGCCGGAATTTACTGGAAGGATTCACGCGTGGGTTATTACCGGGATGCCAGCTTCCTGAAAGTGAAAAATATAACGCTTGGCTATAATTTCCCTTCGGACATGCTGGAAAGGGCTGGAATCGGAAGCTTAAGAGTATATGCAAATGTGCTGAATCCTTTCGTCTTCACGGAGTATGACGGGTTTGATCCGGAATGGGCCGATGCCAGCCTTTCAAGCGGCGGCGTCAGCTTCGTTACCTACCAGGTGGGTGTTAACCTGAAGTTTTAACCAAAGCAGCAAAGAGATGAAAAAGACTATTATAGCAACGGCCATCGTGTTCTCCCTTTCAGGTTGCAGTGATTACCTGGACGAAGTAAATAAGACGGATGTTTTGTCCGATGACTTATATACTACCGCCGCAGGCTTTGAGAACCTGGTGAACGCTTCCTATTCCTCCCTCCGCGATGTTTACAGCGCGCCCTGGATGTTTATGTCCGGAACGGATATGTACGTGGACGGAAGGGGAACCGGCCCCACCGGCCTTACCAGTTATAAGACGCTCTCTCCGGCCGAAGGGGCAGTAGGCGACTTTTATAAAGCTTGTTACAGCGCTATCCAGCTTTGCAACGTGGGCGATTATTACAGCGAACTCACGGAGCAGACCGCCGTCCTTCCGGCAAGGAAGGGAGAGATTAAATTTCTCCGCGCTTATTATTATTTTTTGCTGGTACAGTCGTTCGGGGGGTGCCTTTGGTTACCGAAGCCTTCACAGGGCCGGAAACCAGTTTCAGCCGGGCTTCTGCGGAAGAGGTATATGCCTTCATCCTCGCTGAACTGAACGAAGCGCTTTCCCTTGTGGAAGAAAACCCGGAGTTCGGGAGGGTATCCAGGCGGGCGGTCCTGCATTACCTTGCCAAGGTACATCTTACAAGGGGCTACGAAACATTTGCTGCGGATAGCGATTTTGACATGGCTGCGCAGCTTGCGGACGAAGCAGCCGGTGGCTATGATCTTTCCTCTCTTTCTTTTCATGACCTTTTCTGGCCGGGAAATGATCAGAACCCCGAAATTTTATTTTCGATTCAGTATGACGAAGGTTCACTGAACCTGGACGGAGATCCCGCGGGAAGCATACAAAGCGCCTATTTCGGCCCTTATCATGGCGGAGAAGGCTTGCAGCAGGGTTATCCCTACCGGACTTATTCCCTTATCCCAACTTCCTATGTGTATGACCTGTTCAGCGCGAATGACCTGCGGTGGGAAGGATCTTTTATGAACCAGGTATATGACCGCTATTATGATTTTTACGACGTAGCAGACAGATCGAACCTGGTGGTGCGGCGGTATTTTCCCCAGTCATGGGAAGTAGCCGATACCGCGGCATGGCGGGCAGCTGATCCGGCGCAGCGTGCCGCTACGGAGATCCTGCCCTATGAACTGATCCAGGCCGATCCGGCGATCAACAGATGGGAGCAACCCATCCAGTATTTCGATAACATGATCCCCGATGTGCGGAAATTTGACGATCCGCGTCCCGGCGTATTCGGTAACGGCACCAGCGTCCGGGATATTTTCCTGGCGCGGATGGCGGAAACCTACCTCATAGCCGCGGAAGCGTACTTTAAGGCAGGGAACCTCCCGGCAGCCATGGACCGGATCAACGAGGTAAAGCGGCGGGCGGAGCTGAATGCCGGCGACCTGGTACTGACGGACCCCGCCCAGGTGACCCTGGAAGAGATCCTTGACGAGCGGGCACGCGAGCTGATCGGGGAGTTTCATCGCTGGTTTGACCTGAAACGTACCGGCACCCTCCGGGAACGGGTCATGCGGTACAATAAGGATGTCCGTAATATTCCTGATCCGTTTACAGGACCGGACGGGCAGGACAAGATCCTGCGTCCTATTCCCCAGGATGCCCTGAACCTGAATTCGAACAAGGATTTTCCCCAAAACCCTGGCTATTAGTGAATATGAGAACGAACCGAACGAAAACATCCCGCTGGTTCGCCGGCAAGAGCGGATTTCTGTTCCTGCTGGCATTCGCTGTCGGCATCACGGCATTTACCGCCTGCAACAAGGGAACTGCCCAAGGCGCCGCCGGCGATGATCCCTGGCAGAAAGCCGATAGCATAATGGCGGCCATTAAGCCTCCTGTTTTTCCGGACCGGGATTTTTTACTAACGGATTACGGGGCGCAGGGCGATGGCGCTACTGACTGTACCGGGGCCTTTGCCGCAGCCATCAGGGCTTGCAATGAAGCTGGCGGAGGCAGGGTAGTGGTGCCGGCCGGGAAGTACCTGACCGGGCCCATTCACCTGAAGAGCAACGTGAACCTTTACCTGGCAGATAGCGCGGAAGTACTCTTCAGTACCGACCCGGATGATTACCTGCCGGTAGTATATACCCGCTTTGAAGGGGTAGAGATTATGAACTATTCCCCGCTTATTTATGCCTACGAGCAGGAAAATATTGCTGTAACCGGTAGTGGAACGCTCAACGGGCAAGCCGATAGCCTTCACTGGTGGCCCTGGAAGAGAAAAGGTAGTGAAGACGCCGGATGGCAGGGGCCGGCCATTGACAGTATGAAGGCGCTGGCAAAGAACGGCGTCCCGGTACGGGAACGCATATTCGGGAAAGGGAGCTACCTGCGACCCAATTTTATCCAGCCTTACAAATGCCGGAACGTGCTGATTGAAAACGTCACCATCCGCAATTCACCCATGTGGGTGATGAACCCGGTGCTGTGTAATAATGTAACCATACAAGGGGTGCAGGTGATCAGCCACGGCCCTAACAGCGACGGTTGTGATCCTGAATCTTCGTCAAACGTGCTGATTGCTGATTGCTATTTTGATACGGGTGATGATTGTATTGCCATTAAATCCGGGAGGGACCATGATGGGAGAAGAGTGAATGTGCCCAGCGAAAATATCATCATTCGCGATTGCGTAATGAAAGACGGTCATGGAGGGGTGGTGATTGGCAGTGAAATATCAGGTAGTGTCCGGAACGTGTTTGCCGAAAACTGCCGGATGAGCAGCCCTAACCTGGAACGGGCGCTGCGAATCAAGTCCAATTCTTACCGGGGCGGCATCGTGGAAAACGTATTTCTCCGGAATATAGAGGTGGGCGAAGTGTCCGGGGCCGCCATTCGTATAAATATGTTCTACAGCGATGAACGGGGATCCCATTTTTCTACTGTACGCAATGTGCTGGTGCAAAATATGAGTTGTGAAAAATCGGAGTATGCCGTCCGTATCGAAGGGGAGCCGGCGCATCCGGTGGAGCATATCAGGATTGAGAACTCCCGGTTTGAAAATGTAAAGAAGGCGAACGTGGCCGAAGGGGTTGAAGATCTTTCGCTGCAAAATGTACGTGTTAACGGAGAACAATTATGAAACGTTGTAAATTTTTCCATGGTAGCCTGTTTGCCGGCGCATCGCTATTCTGCTGCCTGTTTACTGCCTTTGCACAGGGGCCGCCGGCGAAGGATTACGCCGAGCTGATGACAGTTTCCGCTATAAAGCACTTGTGGGATGGTAAAGGCCATCCGGAAAAATGGACCTATGAACAGGGTGTTGTGCTGAAGGGAATAGAGCAGGTATGGAAAGCAACCGGGAAGCAGGAATATTTTGATTTTATCCGCAGCAGCGTTGACTATTTCATAGAAGAGGACGGCGCCATTCGCACGTATAAGATAGAAGATTATAATATCGATAACATCAATACCGGTAAGACCTTGTTGTTTCTGTACCGGGAAACAGGCGAGGAAAAGTACCGCATCGCGGCGGATACCCTGCGCGAGCAGTTGCGGCATCATCCGCGTACTTCAGAGGGCGGGTTCTGGCATAAAAAACGCTATCCCTGGCAAATGTGGCTTGACGGCCTGTATATGGGCGAGCCTTTTTACGCGGAATACGCGCTGGAATTTAATGAGGAAGGATCTTTCGATGATATCGCCCGGCAGTTTATCCTGATGGAAAAGCATTCAAGGGATGCTAAAACCGGCTTGTTGTACCATGGCTGGGATGAATCCGGTGAACAGGAATGGGCAGACGATCAAACGGGCCGCTCGCCGCATTTCTGGGGCCGGGCAATGGGCTGGTACGGCATGGCCCTGGTAGATGTGCTGGATTATTTTCCTCCGGATCACCCGAAGAGGGATTCCCTCCTTGCCATCCTTAACCGTTTCGCGGCAGCGGTATCTGCTAGCCGGGATACCCGGACAGGGCTTTGGTTCCAGGTGCTGGACCGCCCCGGGGGAAAGGGGAATTATCCGGAAGCCTCCGCTTCCTGTATGTTCGTGTACGCGCTGGCAAAAGGGGTGAGGAATGGTTACCTGCCTGAAAAGTATATGGAAACAGTCAGCTCCGGCTATGAAGCCATTCTTGATCGTTTTATCAGCAAGGCGGAAGAGGGTTTGATCAACCTGGAAGGGACGGTTTCTGTTTCCGGGCTTGGAGGAGATCCTTACCGGGACGGGAGCTATGCATATTATCTTTCCGAACCAGTGGTTGTAAACGACCCTAAAGGAGTTGGCGCCTTTATACTTGCCGCAAGCGAAATGAACTTAACCCGCCAATAAAACAACCTGTTGCTATCATGACAAAATTTCTGGATGAACATTTCCTGCTGAGTACTCCTTCAGCAAGGCAGCTTTTTCATGAGTATGCCGCGCCTATGCCCATTTTAGATTATCATTGCCACCTTCCGCCGGAGCTGATAGCAAAAGACCACCGGTTTGAAAACCTTACACAGATCTGGCTTTACGGGGACCACTATAAATGGAGGGCCATGCGGACCAACGGGGTGGATGAAAGCTATTGCACCGGCGCAAAAAGCGATGCTGAAAAATTTGAAAAATGGGCCGAAACGGTTCCGTACACCCTTCGCAATCCGCTTTACCATTGGACGCACCTGGAGTTACAGCGCTATTTTAATATACGCGAAGTCCTTAATCCCCGCACGGCCGCCGGAATCTACAGGGAGTGTTCGGACTTACTGCAGACTCCTGCTTTTTCGGTGCGTAACCTGCTGCGGAGGATGAAGGTAGCGCTGATCTGCACCACCGATGATCCGCTCGATTCGCTGGAATACCACCGGCAGCTAAAAGAAGAAGCGTTTGAAATCCCTGTTCTGCCGGCTTTCCGTCCCGATAGGGCGATGAATATTTCCGATCCTGAGACTTTCAGGAACTATCTCGGAAAACTGGAGGAGGTAAGCGGAATGGCGGTGAACACGTTTGATAGCTTTCTTTCTGCGCTTAAAAGCCGCCACGATTATTTTGTCCGGAACGGATGCCGGGTATCCGATCATGGGTTGGAAGAGATGTATGCAGAAGATTTTACCGAAAGCGAGATCAGAGCGATTTATATGAAGGTTCTTCGAGGTGGGAAACCGGACCTGCCGGAAGGCAGGAAATTCAAATCAGCCATGCTGCTGCACTTTGCCCATTGGGATTGGGAGAATGGCCTGGTGCAGCAGTATCATCTTGGCGCGCTAAGGAATAATAATACACGCATGATGCGCTTGCAGGGGGCAGACGCCGGCTGGGATTCAATCGGCGATTTTCCCCAGGCCGCGGGGCTGGCCCGGTTCCTGGACCGGCTTGACCGGGATAACCGGCTTGCTAAAACTATCCTCTATAATCTGAATCCCGCCGATAACGAAGTGATGGCTACCATGGCCGGAAATTTCAATGACGGGTCCGTAGCGGGGAAGGTCCAGTGGGGGGCGGCCTGGTGGTTCCTGGATCAGAAGGATGGCATGGAAAAACAGCTGAACACACTCTCCAACATGGGGCTGTTAAGCAGGTTCGTAGGCATGCTCACTGATTCCCGCAGCTTCCTTTCTTACCCCCGTCATGAATACTTCCGGCGAATACTCTGCAACCTCTTCGGAAAGGAAATGGCTGCCGGAGAATTGCCGGCTGACATGGAGTTGGTGGGGGGTATCGTTAAAAATATTTGTTATCATAATGCAAATCAATATTTTAACTGGGATTCAGTTGATGTGACGCTTTAATACCTGGTTTTAGGTAATCTTCTGTTTATAAGATAAATACATTGCCGGCAACTGTCGTTTTTCAAAGATAGTCCGGATTCGTACTATTTTTACATAGTTATCTGTTTATCAGATATATATACTTGTTAGTATAAACTTGTTGTTGATATTTGCCCGCGGCTAGCGTCCTGGAAAACAACGCTCTCCGGCATCAGTTTTTATCTGGATACTTGCTAAATTTCCTTAGATTTGCCTGCCTATGCTTAATATTGTTTTATTTGGCCCCCCGGGTGCCGGGAAGGGAACACAATCGAAAAAGATCATTGACAAGTACCAGCTGGTACATCTTTCCACGGGGGATATTCTTCGCGGCGAGATCGCGGGCGGAACGGAGCTTGGGCTGGAAGCGAAGAAGCTGATGGATCAGGGCATTCTTGTCCCCGACGAAGTGGTCATCGGGATGATCAATAATAAACTGGATGCCGGCAAGGATTCCAACGGATTTATTTTTGACGGTTTTCCCCGTACGGTTGCACAGGCGGAAGCGCTGGACCGGCTGCTGGAATCCCGGAATAGCGGGATATCCGGGATGATCGCACTGGAGGTGGATGAAGAAGAACTTCGCTTACGCCTGGCAAAGCGCGCCCTGGAACAGGACCGTCCGGACGATGCCAAGCCGGAAGTGATCACAAAACGGATCGAAGAGTACCGGAACAAAACCGCGCCCGTTGCCGAGTATTACCAGAGGCAGGGTAAATATTCCTTTGTGAACGGCATTGGCAGTATTGACGATATTTTCCGGAAAGTCTGTTCCGTCATTGACAGCTGGTAAAAGATGCCTGCCCCTAACTTCGTTGATTATGTGAAGATCTGCTGCCGTTCCGGTGCGGGAGGAGCAGGGTCTGCTCATTTTCACCGTGACCGGTTTACCTCTAAAGGAGGGCCCGACGGCGGCGACGGCGGGCGGGGAGGTCATATTATTTTAAAGGGAAACAGGCAGCTGTGGACCTTGCTTCATCTTAAATACAGAAAGCACGTTATCGCGGGGAACGGGCAACCCGGTTCCTTTCAGCAGAAGAAAGGGGCGGATGGGGAAGACATTATACTGGAAGTACCCCTGGGAACTGTTGCCCGGGACGCGGAAACCGGGGAAACGATCATGGAGATCACCCGGGAAGGACAAACCGCGATCCTGACCCCCGGAGGAAGAGGAGGGCTGGGAAACTGGCATTTTAAATCTTCCGTCAACCAAACGCCGCGTTACGCCCAGCCTGGCGAGCCGGGACAGGAAATATGGAATATTCTTGAACTCAAATTACTGGCGGATGTAGGGCTGGTAGGCTTTCCAAATGCCGGTAAATCTACCTTGCTTTCGGTAGTTTCTGCGGCTAAACCGGAAATTGCCGATTATCCCTTTACGACCATGGTACCCAATCTTGGAGTAGTATCCTACCGTGACAGCCGGTCTTTTGTAATGGCGGATATTCCCGGAATTATAGAAGGAGCCTCTGAGGGCAAAGGCTTAGGCATCCGCTTTTTGCGCCATATAGAACGGAATGCGGCATTGCTGTTTATGGTGCCCGCCGATAGCGACAGCATCCGGGAAGAATATGGCGTATTATTGAAAGAACTCGAAAAGTTCAACCCCGAATTGCTGTATAAGCCCCGTGTCCTGGCGATCACGAAGGCTGATCTGCTCGATGAGGAACTGATGCGGGAGCTGGCAAAAGAAGTGCCTTCGGAACTTCCGGCTATCTTTATTTCATCTGTTACCGGCCAGGGCATACAGGAATTAAAAGACCTGATCTGGCAGGAGATACAGGAAAATGATCAGCAGGAGTAAACCAGAGGGGCTGGCCTGGTGTTTAATCCTTTATGCTCACAGCGCCAAAACGATTCAACGAAACCTTATTATTGCTGATCCTTTCAGCCATTAATTTCGCATATATCCTCGATTTTGTGATTGTGATGCCCATGGGGCCGCAGTTAATGAGGATTTTTGACATTGATGCCACGCAGTTTGCCCTCGTTGTTTCTTCCTATACCATCAGCGCAGGGATCTGCGGATTTATAGGGATCTTCTTTATCGATCGTTTTGACCGGAAAAAAGCATTACTTTCCTCTTTCGGCGGCTTCACGGCAGGGACCCTGCTCTGCGCGCTGGCGCCGGACTACACTTTCCTGCTGCTTGCGAGGGTCGTTACCGGCCTTTTCGGAGGGGTGATCAGTGCGCTGATCTATTCAATAGTGGGGGATTATATTCCCTATGAGCGCAGGGGCAGCGCGATGGGGAAAGTGATGGCCGCATTTGCCGTCGCCTCGGTCATGGGCGTTCCAATAGGGCTGTGGCTGGCGGCTGAGTTTAACTGGCATATGCCTTTCCTGAGCCTTGGCTTGTTTTCGGCGATCGTTTTCCTGATCGCGTTATTCGGCCTGCCTTCCATGAAAATGCACCTGCAGGAGAAACCGCTCCTGAAGCCGGTTTCAGTCTTAAAATTTATCTTAAAGGACCCTAACCAGTTGCGGGCCCTGGTGCTGATGATGCTAATGATGATCGCGGGATTCACCGTCATTCCATTTATCAGTCCCTACTTTGTAAAAAATGTCGGGATGACCGAAATGGAACTTGTTTATAACTACCTGGTGGGAGGGGCGTTTACCTTTGTTTCATCGCAGATCATCGGCAAGCTATCCGACAAATACGGAAAAAGGCAAATGCTGATCATACTTTGCATTCTTTCCGTACTTCCTATCCTGCTGGTTACCCATATAGGCGTTATGCCACTGCCGCTGGCGGTAGGCGCTTGTACCCTGTTCTTTATCCTGGTATCGGGAAGAAGCGTTCCCGGGCTGGCGCTTATAACATCTACCGTGAACCCGGAACACAGGGGAAGCTTCATGAGTTTTAACTCCGCGGTGCAGCAGCTCTCTGCAGGCCTGGCCACCATGCTTGCGGGCCTGATTGTCGTAGTAGGAGCCGACGGTAAGCTATACCATTTTGGCTGGGTGGGAATCCTCGCTTCACTGGTTTCCCTTGTTACGATTCCGCTGGTCACTCGTATTCGCCCGCTGGAAAAGGAAAATTAGTATTTGTCAGGCCAGCCATTGCAACGCCAGGGCGCACCGGACACTTGTAGCATTTTTCCGCCTGTTTTGTTAATGTTAATTTTTTTCGCGAAATTTAACCGACAGGGCTTTGGTCACAATTTTGTGACTTGTCTTCCATTAATCTGAACCGGCGGAATGCGAGATTATGAAAAGCTTTCGGATAATGATCTTACAGGCTTACTGAAAAAGGGGAACATAGCCGCTTTCGAAGAGATTTACAACCGTTACTGGTCCAGGCTTTATAGCGCGGCTTATAAGCGGGTAAAATCCAGGGAGGTTTGCCAGGAAATAATACAGGACCTTTTCACGAGCTTATGGTTAAGCGGGAAAGAATTACAGATCAGGGCCTCGCTTGAAGGCTATCTGCTGACTGCCGTCCGTTATAAGGTGTTTAATCACATTGAAAAGGAGCTGGTGAGACGTAATTACCGCAGTACCCTGCCGGAAGCTTCGCTGCGGATAGATAATTCTACTGAAGAAACCATTTTACTTAACGATCTCAGCCAGCAGCTGGAGGAAGAAATCGTCCAGCTTCCCGAAAAATGCCGGCAGGTATTCGAACTCAGCCGGAAGCAGCAAAAGAGCAACAAGGAAATAGCGCTTGAACTGAATATCTCCGAAAAGACCGTTGAAAATCATATTACAAAAGCCCTGCGGCTAATGCGGGCCGGCCTTAAGGACAGCATCGCCTCTCTCTTCCTTTTGTAGTTGCCGGATTTTTCTACCTCCGGACAACTCCTGAATGAATTAATGTAAATTTTTTATTACAGGGAGTAGGGGATAGGCTGCTTTGACCTGACTTAGACTAAAAGGGGCTTCCCTTAAACCAATTTAATGAAAAGAATTATTTCACCGGAGTTGATACGGGATTTCCTGGCCGGAAAATGTACAGCTGAAGAAGCGGCATTCGTGCGGAAATGGTATGATTCCTTCGAACAGGAAGCTGAACCCATGAGTGTTCTTTCTCCTGAAGAACGCACCTCACTAAAGGAAATGATGTATAATGAGGTGATGCAGCGGCTTCGCATGCATAATGCATTACCCCGGCCCACCCTGTTTTCAACCAGGAGGAGGCCGGTTTTCCTGGGCGCCGCCGCCGCAGCCCTGTTACTGCTGATCGCCCTCGGCGTCTTGTTGGACAGACCGGTCGTTCCCGCGGAATTTTCGTCACCAGGAGAGAAAAACGCTGGTGAAATTGTGCAAAAAGAAGAGGCAAGAGAAGTCCTGGTGGAAAACACCTGCAAGACCATTCTCCGGCAGACACTTTCCGATGGAAGCGTTGTCTGGCTAAAGCCGGAAACCTGGATCTCTTTTCCCTCGGAATTTGCGGTTGATAAGCGAGAAGTAAGCATGTCGGGAGAGGCATTTTTTGAAGTAAGCCCGGACGTTTCCCGGCCCTTTACGGTATATAGCGGCGACCTGGTAACCCGGGTATTAGGAACCAGTTTTAATATCAAAGCATTTAAAAACGGTCCTTCTGCGGAAGTTTCGGTGTTTACCGGGCAGGTTTCGGTGAGCCTGCCCTCACAGTCCGACAAGGGAGGCAAGGAGGAGCTGCTGCTGGTGAAAGATGAAAAGGCGGTTTTTTTGCAAAGCGAAAAGCAGCTTAAAAAACAGCCCTACAGCACTAAAAAGCAACCGGAACTTAATATCTGGAAAAAGAATACGATTTCCTTTAATGACGCCCCGGTGAGCCAGGTAGTGAAAGTTCTTAATGAAGAGTTTGACGTGTCCCTGAAAGTAGCTGAAACGGACAAAGAACTGAACAATTATATCCTGAAGGCGGATTTTACCAATCAGAATCTTCCGGATATCTTGCAGATGCTTGAAAAATCCCTGAGTTTAACCTACGAGATGAAAGGAAAGGAGATCATCCTGAAACTGGATATATAATATTAAAAACCAAACCCAAGCATATGAAAAAAAGACCACCCATCTAAGTAAAAAAAACCGGGAGTGTTGCCTCCACTCCCGGCAAAATCATCATCCCCCTTTATCATCTAACACTTTTTTGAAAGTGAAGGGGGACAATTTGTCTCATTTTTCACAACGAAACTCTCAAATTTATGAATTTTATTGTACAAATCGATTGGCGTAAAATCATGAGAATTACGTTCAGCCAATTAGTCATAGCCATTTTGTTTACCTGTGTTTCCTACGCGAAGGATGGCCTGGCTCAACATGTACTTGATCGACAGGTGGATATTTCCGTTCGAAAGGTCAGCCTGACGGAAGTCCTTTCCCAGCTGGAAGCAAAAACCAGGATCAAATTCGTCTACAGCGAAAACGTGGTAAGCACCGAAGGCCTTGTCAGTATTAAGGCAAAGCACGCCAGCCTTAAAACGGTCCTGGACGAATTACTTCATTCCAAAGGCATCGCTTATGATGTGATCAATGACCGCATCGTCCTAGGAAAAATGAAAAATCATTCGTCCCCCCCGGGAAAGGTTAAAAAGGACCTGGTGATCGACCTCCGCCGGCCGCTCCAAACTACGATTACCGGCAAGGTGACCGACGCGGTAAGCGGCAATCCTATCCCCGGGGTAGCCGTTACGATCAAGGGTACCACACGCGGAACCGCTACCGACCTTGAAGGAAACTATTCCCTCGCCGCTTCACCGGAAGAAACACTTGTTTTTTCTTTCCTGGGTTATAAAAACGTTGAAAGGGCTCCCGGTAATGAAACGGTGCTGAATGTTGCGCTGGAATCCGACGTGGCCGGCTTAGAACAGGTGGTGGTAGTCGGATATGGTACGCAGCAGAAAAAGGACCTGACGGGCGCCGTATCGGTAGTGAACGTGCAGGATCTGGTACAACAGCCCACGGCTAATGTGACCACGCAGCTGCAGGGCCGTGCCGCCGGGGTTACGGTACTTGGCGGCGGCCAGCCGGGAGATCCTCCCCAGATCCGTATCAGGGGGATCAACACTTTCGGCAATAACAGCCCGCTTTTTGTAGTGGACGGCGTTCCAACGGAAAACATCAACGATCTGAATCCTTATGACATTGCCACTATGCAGGTAATGAAGGACGCCGGATCCGCATCTATCTATGGTTCCAGGGCCGCCAACGGCGTAGTCATCATCTCCACCAAGAGAGGACATGGTAAAGTAAAAGTTTCCTACGATGCCTACTACGGTACCCAGCTTCCGCCAAGCGGCAATGTCTGGGACATTCTTTCACCCATGGAAATGGCCGAGCTTAAATGGATGGCCGATCCGGCAAACATAGGAAACGATGTGCAGTATGGAAACGGCAGTACGCCGAGATTACCCGACTACATTCAGCCAGACGGAGCAATGGAAGGAGAGGTTGATATTGAAGATTACAATGTAGATCCCTTTTATACTAATTCGGACGCTGTTGGCGGCTTTTATCGCATTGTTAAAGCCAATAAGCAGGGAACCAATTGGTTTGACGAGATATTCGATCCGGCGCCGATGACCAGTCATAACCTTTCGGTAAGCGGGGGCGGGGAACAGGGAAATTACCTCTTTTCAATGAATTATTTTAATCAGGAGGGAACGCTTATCAATACGTATATGAAGCGATATACGATACGGGCTAATAGCCAGTATAATGTAAGCAGCAATATAAGAATAGGTGAAAATATTTCCTTTTCCGTAATAGATAATCCGCGTATTGCCGAATTGACGGAAGGTAGCGGAATAGGACATGCGTACCGGCAACAGCCAATTATTCCTGTACATGACATTATGGGGAATTATGCAGGCTCAGCTGGAACAGAGCTTGGGAATGCCAGGAATCCGGTCGCAATATTAGAGCGTACGGCCAATAATAAAGCAAACGCTTACCGGATCTTTGGGAATATTTTCGCCGAAGCCGACTTTGCGGAACATTTTACCGTTCGTACCCAGTTTGGAGGTGAACTCTATTCAGGATTTGCACAATCATTTGCCTATCCTGAATATGAAAATAAGGAGAACACTCCTACGAACACGTACAATGAAAGTTCTTACAATGGGAATAACTGGACGTGGACTAATATGATCACCTATCACCAGGTCTTCAATGATATGCATGATCTTACTGTACTGGCAGGTACAGAAGCTTATCACAATCAGGGAAGAAACCTTAGCGGATCCACCCAGGGGTATTTTTCATTTGACCCGGATTTTACCAATCTGGGATCAGGTTCAGGAACGCGGAATAACGCAAGCGGTCGATATGAGGATGCACTTTTTTCACTCTTCGGCAGGGTCGATTATACCTTTAAAGACCGGTATCTTTTAAGCGCTACTGTCCGTCGTGACGGCTCATCAAGGTTCCAGGTATACCAGTACGGTTGGTTTCCTGCTGTAAGCGCCGGATGGCGTATATCCGAAGAAGAGTTTTGGAACAGTCCCTGGCTGGACGAACTGAAACTGAGAGGAAGCTATGGCGTGATGGGAAACCAGATGAATGTCGCTCCTGACAATGCGTTTACTACCTTTTCGGGTGACAGAACCACTTCTTATTACGATATAGGTGGAAGCAATAACAGCATAACAGAAGGCTTCAGAAGAAATCGTGTCGGAAACCCGGATGCTAAATGGGAAAAGAACATAACCGCTAACATAGGGCTTGACGCCACCTTGTTTTCAGGTAAATTGGATCTGACGGCAGAATATTACCGCAAGGACGTGGATGATCTTCTTTACAATCCATCGCTTCCAGGTACGGCCGGTAGCGTTACTGCGCCTTTCATTAACATCGCAAAGATGAGAAATCAAGGACTGGATCTGTCAGCGACAACATACCTCGATATAACCAAAGATCTGCTGCTCGATGCCACGGTCACCTTTACTACGTATAGTAATGAAATACTTAAGGTTTCTGCCGGCGCGGATTATTTTGATACGGATGGAAGAAGGTTTAACGGTTCGTTTATTGTCCGGAACCAGGTTGGAAGCCCTATCGGGTCATTTTTCGGATATCAAATTGAAGGTTTCTGGAATACCGAAGAAGATATTGCGGCCGCTAACGCAGGGTCGCCTACCGGAACTTACCAGACAGATATCGGCCTGGGGCGTTTTCGTTACGCCGATATAAACGGTGACGGTATGGTAACGGCTGATGACAGAACGGTTTTGGGTAATCCTAACCCTGATTTCAGCTATGGGCTTAACCTGGGTTTGAAATACAAACAGTTTGATTTCAGCTTTTTCCTCTTCGGGACAGCGGGTAATGATATATGGAACCAGTTAAAATGGTGGCACGACTTTAACGCCTCTTTCCAAGGGGCAAAGAGTCATACCGCGCTTTATGATTCCTGGACAAAAGAAGACCACAATGCGATCGCTCCTATCCAGGAAAAGGACGGTTACGTCAGTACTAACGGGGTGCCCAACTCATATTACGTTGAAAAAGGCTCTTACCTCAGGGCAAAAAACGCGCAGCTCGGATATACGTTTCCGTCAGAAACGCTTGACAGAATGGGGATCAGCAGGCTGAGAATTTATCTGCAGGCCGCAAATCTTTTTACGATCTCAGACTATTCAGGAGTTGACCCGGAAATATCGGGTGGAACCGTCAGTTTTGGGATTGATGAAGGAGCTTATCCTAATATGCAACAGTTTTTGTTAGGTCTGGGCCTGACATTTTAACCTATTGCGCAAATTAAATACGTGCGAAATGAAAAAGTTAAATTATTTATTAATAGTTGGGGCCGCTACCCTGGGTCTTGCCGTACATTCTTGCAGTGATTCTTATCTTGAACAACCCGCGCTGGGCTCGCTGTCGGATGAGGTTCTTGCTTCAAAGGAGGGTGTTAATTCGCTGCTGATCGGTGCCTATGGCGCGTTGGATGGGAGCGGAAACGGGAATCCATGGGAGGTTGCGCCGAGTAACTGGATATATGGCGATATTGCCGGAGGAGATGCACATAAAGGCAGCGATGGCGGCGATCAGCCCGCTATTAATTCTATTGCTACCTTCCGGACGGATGCCAGCAATGGTTTTCTGAATAATAAATGGCGCGCGGACTACGAAGGTGTTTCACGAGCTAACTCGGTGCTTGCGGTCCTTGCAACTATGCCAGAAGGCGAGTTGACTGAGGCGGAAGCGACAAATATAGAAGGGCAGGCAAAATTCCTGCGAGCTCATTTCTATTTCGACCTAAAAAAAATGTTCAATATGGTCCCCTGGATCGATGAAACCACTACTATTTATCAGCAGCCGAATGATCAGGATGTTTGGCCAATGATAGAGGCGGATTTCAAGTTTGCATATGATAATTTACCGGCAACCCAATCCGAGGTAGGAAGAGCGAATAAATGGGCTGCAGCAGCTTATCTTGCAAAATCCTATCTATACCAGAAAAAATATGCCGAAGCCAAGGCAGTATTTGATCAGGTAATCACAGAAGGGCAAACATCCAATGGCCTTGCATATGGTTTACTTGACAACTACTACGAGGTTTTTTACGCGCAATGGGAAAATCACAAAGAATCTGTATTTGCGATACAAATGGTCTCCCATGATGGAACTAATGGCATATCCAACGCAAATGACGGAAACATGCTGAACTTTCCATATAACGCTACTTTCAGATGTTGCGGCTTTTTTCAACCAAGCCAGGATTTGGTAAATTCTTTCAAAACCAATCCTGCGACGGGATTGCCCTATTTAGAAAACTATAATGCGAACCCTGTTAAAAATGATATGGGGGTTAATAGCAGTGACCCTTTCACACCATATACAGGAACACTTGATCCGCGGCTTGACTGGACCGTTGGTCGCCGTGAGCTGCCTTATCTCGACTGGGGGCTTCATGGAGGGCAAAATTGGGTACGGCTGCAGTCTTATGGAGGCCCTTATTCTCCTAAAAAGTACGTTTATTGGCAGGAAACGCAGGAGGCAAATGCGGATCAAAGCTCCTGGGCTCCCGGTACTGCAAATAACGTACTGATTATCCGCTTTGCTGATGTACTTCTGATGGCAGCTGAAGCCGAAATTGAACTAGATAACCTTGAAAAAGCCAGGGAGTATATAAATCAGGTGAGAGGCCGGGCGGCAAATGAAGACGGCTGGGTGCATACATATGTTGATAATGGAAATCCGCTGGAAGGATTTACAAATACGCCCGCCGCAAACTATAAAATCAATCTCTATCCTGCATTCGCCGATAAAGAAGAAGCCAGAAAAGCTGTCAGGTTTGAACGGAGACTGGAATTAGGGATGGAGGGCCACCGATTCTTTGACCTGGTTAGATGGGGGATTGCCAAGATTGTACTCGATGCTTATTTTGACTATGAAGGATCGGTTACCAGTGATGTGACTGGTGCCAGCTTCACCAATGACAAGAACGAGTATTATCCGATTCCACAGGCGCAGATCGATATAAGTAGGGTCGATGGCGAAACAACCCTAACGCAGAATCCCGGATATCAATAGGTCGTCATATTGTTTTATAGCCGGAGCATGGACATTGAATCCATACTCCGGCTTTTTTTGGTGTGCCCGGCAGGGCACAGCCTCTCGGAGGTGAAAGTCCTCTACAGGCCCGGTAAGGGGAACTGTTAGCCGAGCGGCAAGGGTGTCCATCGCGAGGTGGAATCTGAAGGAAGCCGAAGGCAAAGCGTTGGCCTGACGAACAGGAATCGCATATAAGGCATACATGCCGGACAAGGAGGCCATCATCTCTAAAGTCCTGTACTTATCCGGAAGGCATGGATGTAGATGCGGCAGGTATAAGCGTGAAGGAGCTGTGCATTACCCGGGGAGACCTGATCGGAAAGTTAGCGGAGGGGACGTGCGGTATCCCTGTAAGGAACAACCCGGATGAAGACATCCGGCTGAGCGATCAGGAGTCAGCAGAGGCCATAGTAGTTCTACTATCCGGAACGAAGGGCCGAACCAATGATTACGGGAAGGAGCTATCATGTTACAGAAGCAAGAAGCAGAAGCGAATGGTGGAAGCCATTTGGCCAGGGGTGAAGGACGACTACCGGAAGTGGTCGGGAAAGCACCTGGTGCGGATACTTCTATACCCGCGGTAGAAAATCCGACCCCAGTAAAGAAGTATCTGATAGAGGAAATTGTTAGTAAGGAGAACATGGAGCTTGCCTACCGAAAGGTAGTGGGCAACAAAGGCTCGGCGGGGATAGACGGGATGGAAGTCAGCCAGCTGCGGCCGTATCTCCAAACACACTGGCAACGAATCAAAGAAGAGTTGGAAGGGGGCATCTACTGCCCCCAGCCGGTAAAGAAGGTAACCATACCGAAGCCGGGAGGAGGCCAGCGAATGCTGGGTATCCCCACGGTCACCGACCGGCTGATCCAACAAGCTATCCAGCAAGTATTGAGTCCGATCTGGGAACCCACGTTCTCAGATCAGAGCTACGGTTTCCGTGCAGGGCGCAGGGCATCATCCGCAGTTGAACAAGCAAAGACTTATCAGGAGCAGGGCTACAAATACGTAGTGGATATGGACTTGTCAAACTTTTTTGACGAGGTCAACCACCGAAGACTGATGAGCCGGATTATGGAAAAGACCCGGGGAGAATGGCAGCTGCACCGCCTGATAGACCGTTGCCTGAAAGCAGGTATAATGGAGGGCGGGGTGCTGGAACCACGCAGTAAAGGCACTCCTCAAGGGTCACCGCTATCGCCGCTGTTGTCCAATATCGTATTAGACGAACTGGACAAAGAGTTGGAGAAGCGGGGCCATAAGTTTGTCCGATATGCTGATGACTGCAACGTGTACGTGAAAACCAGGCAATCCGGGGAACGGGTATATGCCTCATTAACACGCTTTTTGGAAGGGAAGATGCGGCTGAAAGTGAACAAGGAAAAGAGCAAGGCAGATCGTCTGGGAAAACGAAAATTCCTGGGCTTCAGCTTCTACTGGAAGAAAGGCGGGGTGGGGATCCGGGTATCCCCCGAGAGCCTGAGACGTCTCCGGCAGGAACTCAAGAGGCTATTCAGGCAAGGTAGAGGGAGAAACATAGGAAGGTTTATCACTGAACAGCTCAACCCTCATCTCAGGGGCTGGCTGAATTATTACCGTATAGCGGACATGAAAGGGATTGCGGAGGAGCTGGATGAATGGATCCGCAGGCGGTTACGACTGATCAAGTGGCGGCAATGGAAACGAAGGTGGACAAGACGCCTGCGTCTGATGGCCGCAGGGCTGTCGGAGGAGCGAGCTGTTCAGTCTTCGTTCAACGACCGCGGCCCATGGTGGAATTCCGGGGCCAGCCACATGAATCAAGCCTTTCCTAAGAAGTATTTCCGACACCTTGGCTTAGAAAGCCTGCTGGACAGATATTTGATTTACAAGAAAACAGTAGGCACTGGAACCGCCGGATACGGAACCGTACGTCCGGTGGTGTGAGAGGACGGCGAAATCTAACAATTTCGCCTCCTACTCAATCCCGGGCTGAAAAACCCAGGGTAACTTATGCCCAGGGCTGGAGAATGGCTCCGAGGTATGTCTTGTGCGGCAGTTGTTCGCGATGCCATTGTGCAATTGCCTTCCCGAGATGAGGATAGAGATGGAGCGTTTCCAGTTCCCTTACCGGGATCCATTCTATCGCAGCGGCAGTCGTTTCCGCCGGGTCGAGGGCCGGCCGGCCTTCAAGGATTTTTCCTTCAAAGAGGCAATGCAGAACGTGGGCATCCGGCTTTCCGGGCCGAACGGTTTCTGCGGAGAATATCATGTCGCCGGGCTGAACGGCCACCTGGAGTTCCTCGCGTAGTTCCCTGATAAGGGCGTCCTGGAGGGACTCGCCTTCATCCGGGTTTCCGCCGGGGATGCCGTACACCCTGCGCCCGTTATAATTGTAACGCATCAGCAGCAGGCAGTCTTCTTCAATGACCAGTAAGGAAGGACGGGGTTTCATTATTTATATGAATAACAAGAGCCAAAGATAGCAAGATGGAGTCAAGCATCAAGGTTTCGACGGTAAGTACTAATCCGCATATTTCGCATACAGCTAGCGTTTATTGAATAATTAAGTTTGTACTCCCCCAGTCTTTTCCATCGGTAGCTCGGATAATATAGTTTCCCGCTGGAAGATCAACAGTAGAAAAAACGACTTTTTCGTTTCCATCCGGATATCGTACCGATTCTATTAAAATACCTGAATAGTTATACAGATGGGCTTCTTTTATTAGAGGCATTTTTTCTGCGAAATAAGCCAATGGTTTTTCGCCCAATACTCCATTCATATCGCTAATTTTCACATTTACTTTATCCCTAGCTGGATTTGGATAAACAGAAATTTGAAAGCATGGCCCGGTTATAGAGGTTGATTTTGTAAATGGACTGCCAGCCAGGCCACATATATTGTCAACTCGAAGTCCTACTGTGCCACTATTGTTGTTCGTTATTAAGGTTATGGATGGCCCTCCCTGGCCGCTTACGTAAGTCCAGCCTGCTGGCCAAAACCAGTCATAATTAGTTGCATCTGGCAATTCATCTGTATAATAGTAAACGTATTGGTTACAGTTTGCGATATATGGTCCCATGATCGGATAATCGCTGCTGGTATAGGTTCCTGCATGAATATCTGCTAAACCCACTTCGATTGGTTGGCTATTACAAAAAGAGGAATGTGTAATCGTGGCCTTCAATGTGAAGTGTCCCTGGTTGATTTTAGTGACGGTTGCACTTGTGCCATTTGGCGTTATGGAGACAATACCTGAAGGACTGGCAGTCCATGTAATAGTAGAACCAGGAGGAGTATTAGCAACTGTATATGTTTCGGAAGAACAAACGACTTCTGGTCCAGAAACAGGCATTTTAACAATTACATTATCTAATATGTTTGGGTAATTCGAGTTAATCATGGCATGCATACGTTCAATTTGACCAGAAGTGAATACGTCTAAACAGCCCGGGTCAACATAAGACATTAAATTATCATTATCAGGGTTGTACGGCTGCCCATTCGCATCAGTAACAAGACCGTTATACAGACAACCTGACCATTTATTTGGATCTGCTGGTGTATCCCAAACGTAGTCACCACAATTATGTCCATTACTACCATTTACCAACTCCGGACATTGATCAGGGTCGCCTTCCTCACTCACAGTTCCATGGTGAGTATGATAAAGGCCTAAACAATGCCCCACTTCGTGGGTGATTACGGATGTGAGAGCCATGTATCCATCAACGACTAAGGCATTTGTCCGAATCCCCTGGGCTTTACCAGCTCCGGGCCAACCTGATGGCGGCAATAGATATATATTTATTGCGTCAGATTGATGATTAACATTTATGAGCTGAGGGAATTTTGCGGCTGGATCTGTATAAAAATCATAGTAGTAATCACTATTAACAAACGATCGCCCTTTTTCAATAAAACAGATTTCGGTGTTTGAGAAGTCATTTCGGAGAATTGAAAGGGCTGTGTTCACTTGACTGGTGGTTAAACCCCCACTTCCGTTCGTTCTGCGAACAATATGAAAATACAGACGAACAATGTGACGAGACGGAACCAAGGGTGAAATTCCTTGAATCTTGAACTGATCAGTGATTATAGCTTGCTCAGATGCTACTGTTTTACACTGCCAATCTGTTGTTTGCGAAAACGATAATGTTGTTTTAAGAACTGCAGACAAGATACTGAAGATGAGTAAAGTTTTTTTCATAACTTATATGGTTTGGTTTACAATCAAATATCTTCGCGATATCCATCGGAAGGGGGCCACTAGTAGAATGTTATTGTGAACAGTTACACCTTTTTTTGAAATCTGGGTTGGATTTTTATGCATGCTTCTTATGCACTTGCGATTAACTGCTAGGAGTCCGAAAAATAAAATAGCGAACATTTTAAATTTGCGGTTAGTTAAAAGAGAAGTAACTGGATAATGAAGTTAAAAAAATTAAATGATTGTCCGTAATACTACCTAAATGCTTATATTAGGGCATCAAAGAAGCGATTATGAATTTTATAGAGTTTGTAAAACGGTATCCTGACGAGGCGAGCTGCATTGCTCATTTTAGAGCAATAAAGGAACGTCAGGGCATCGTGTGTAAGAAATGTGGTAGCCGGGAGCATTATTGGAATACGACCTACAATTCGCACGACTGTAAACGCTGCCGTTATCGGCTAACGCTTCGTAGCGGAACGGTGATGGAAAGTTCCAAACTTCCGTTTCAATACTGGTTATATGCGATTTACCTGATGACGATGACCAAGAAGGGGATTTCGGCATTGGAACTTCAGCGCCAGCTGGGTCATAAACGGTATGAGCCCATTTGGGCCATGATGCACAAGCTGCGCTCGGTAATGGGCATTCGGGATGAGCAGTATGATTTTGAAGGGGTGGTGGAATTGGATGATGCTTTTTTCAAGACCCATTCAGAGGAGAAAGACGATGAACCTCCCAAAAGAGGCCGTGGCAGCCAGGGGCAGAGCAAAGTCGTGGTCATGGCCAAGGTGGAACCCAAAGTAGGCCGTCCCAAGAAGCATAAGAAATCATCTTCATTCCGTTACGTGAAAATGGTGGTGGTGCCTGACAGTTCAGCACTTACGGTAAATCAAGCCGTTCAGGGTGGTACCCGGGCGGTGACGACCATCAAGAGCGATGGGTGGCGCGGTTTTAACAGACTGAGCGAAATTGTCTCCAAACATGTCCGGAGAACCGTTAAGCCTGAGGAAGCCTCCAAGGTACTACCCTGGGTGCATACGATGATCAGTAATGCTAAACGTGCCCTTTTGGGCATCAACCATCAGGTGAAAGCAGACTACCTTCAGAACTACCTCGATGAGTTCTGCTATAAAGTCAACCGACGCTACTTTGGGAAAGAGTTGTTTGATCGGCTTATAGTTGCTGCTGTTGCCGATACATGGTACGGAAAGGCCAGGTATAATTGCGGATAATCATTAAAAATTAAATAGCTAAAGCAAATATTCTTGCATTACAGTCCCCCGACCAAATTCCTACTATAGGGAATTTGCCGAAATCGTTAACATTCAAAAAAGAAAATTCTATCGTTGTCAGTTACCCCCGCCGCGGATGCGGTTCTGCTCGGCTTCGCTGCCGGTATTCCTGCGGCGGGCGGGTTTAATGTCCTCCTTGCCGAAACGGTAGCTGAACGAGAGCGTGCCCATGCGGCTGTCCCAGGTGTTGCGGATACCGATATCCATGTTCTGGTAGCGGATATCGCCCCTGAAACGCCGGGTATTGAATACGTCGCTGACATTGAATTTAATGGTGCCTTTTTTATCCAGCACGGTTTTCTGGATTCCTGCTGAAACCATGTACATGGGTTGGGCAATGAGGAGGCCGTAAACAGCTTTCGAATTGTAAAATCCGCTCAGTTCCAATGAAAAGCCGTTTTTGAGCGTGAAGGTGTTCTGCGAGTTGAAATTAAAGGAAGCCAGCCCGGTATTGACAAAGTCACCAAGATATTCCCCCTTATACTGGTTGTAAAAGATGTTGAAATAGTTGTTGGACATCCACCAGCTGGTGATGGGAACGGGAGCGGTGATGCTGAGGCCGTAATTGTTCTGCGTACTCAGGTTCTCGCGCGTAACGTATGTGGTATTGGTGGAATCAATTTGCCGGGCCACTTCCGTCATTACGTCGTCGGTGTGGCTGAAATTGACGGTGGTAGTGAATTTCCCTTTAAATACATGGCTGAATTCCATTGAATGGGTCGTCTGGGGTTCCAGGTAAGGATTCCCTTCTTCATAGGTGTATGGGTCGATATAATAACGGAAAGGGTTAAGGCTTTCATAGTCGGGCCGATTGACGCGTCGGCTGTAGGACAGCTGCAGCTGGTGATTCTTGTTCAATTCTTTCCGCAGGAAAACACTGGGAAATAACTGGAAATAGTTCCTTTTAACAAGGGAATCGGTCGTGACCTGGTGCCCTTCTGTAATAGTTTGCTCGCCGCGGAGGCCTATTTGCAGGCTGAAACCCTTGAAGTCCTTGCTGAAATTCAGGTAGCCGGCATTAATGTTCTCCCGGTAGGTGAAATGATTGGTGGTGGCATGGTCAACCACCCAGTTGTTTCCTGCCAGGCTGTCGTACCGGACGTTGTTATCCGTTGTCACAAAACTGCTCTTCCAGCCGGTCTCCAGTTTGATCCCGTTCTTGAAGGGATGTACATAGTCGATCTTTCCCGCGTAAATATCGGTGAGCGAAGGGAGGGAGCCGCGCCGTACGGATGCCTGGCTGACGGTTTCACCGGCGGCATCGAAAAAATCGGTATGAAAATTCTGGTCGGAGCCATAATCCGACCGTGAATAATCCATGTCAGCGGTGAGTTCTTTTCCCGCCGAATCAAACATGTGTTTGTAATTAAAATTATAGGTGAGGTTGTTCCAGTGATTACTGGTTACATTCAGCGAACGGGAACCCGAGTGAAGGCTTTCATCCGGATGTAAGATGCTGCTAAGGGTGGGGTTATCGCTTTCCCATTCGCCAATGTTTCCGCTAAGCATTACCCCAATGGTGTTTTTTTCATCGAGATAATAGTCAACGCCGCCTTTTACGGAATGGTTATGCGAGGGCATTTTCATGTGAGCCTCCTGCAGGAAGCTGCGGTCGATAATATCGCTGCCGGAAACGAAAAAATTGCGGCTGATGTCGAGCTGGCGATCGCCCATTCGCTGACCGTAACTGTAATTGCCGAATATGTTCAGTTTTTTATTCCGGTAGTTCAGGTTAAGCCCCCCGTCGGCCCGGTATTTCTTTCCCTGGCTGAAGGAGGCGTTGGCGCTGCCGTTCACACCGGCATTCTTGTTCTTTTTCAGTACAATGTTTATAATCCCGGAGTTACCAGCCGCTTCGTATTTAGCCGAAGGGTTAGTGATGATTTCCACGCGCGCAATATTGTTCGAGGACATGCTTTGCAGCATGGTACTTACCTGCTGCTGGGAGAGATAGGTAGGTTTACCGTCTATCATGATCAGCACACCAGGCTTTCCTTTCAGGCTGATATTTCCGTCGTTATCTACCATGACGCCGGGAGCTTTTTCCAGTACTTCCAGCGCGGTATTTCCTTGCGCCAGGATGCTGTTTTCCACGTTGAGTACGGTACGGTCGAGCTTTTGTTCGATAAGGGGTTTCTGACCGGTTACCGTTACCGATTGCAGCAGGCCGGTATCCTGCTTCATGACCAGGGTGCCTGCGTTATGCGCCGGCGCTGCTCCTCCCGCCTGGAAAGGCCCGGAAAAAGCACTTTCATAACCCAGGAAACTTGCTTTTATAATGTATTTGCCCGAAGCCAGGTTTTCCAGCAGGAATATTCCCGTTGAGTCGCTGACGGTGCCGGTAACCAGGCTGGAGTCTCCGGCTTTCAGCAGGGCGATATTCACGAACGCTATTGGATTACCGGATTCGGAAGTAATTTTTCCGGTCACGGAAACCGTTCCGGTCTTACCGGACAGCCCGGGACTTGCTGCTGAACCTGTTTGCTGCGAATAGGAGGGAGTAACTGCAATAAGCAGTAAAAGGAGCAGCATACTGTTAAACAGCAGTTTTCTGAAGGGGGTTTTGGCGGTCATTCTAATTCGAAATTAAATAATAATTGTACGTTGGACGATCATTCCAGGTAAAATGTTGCAGGCTAAAAGAAGGATATCGGTAACAAATGCGATACAGGCATGGCTTCAGCCGCTGGCAGAGTTTTTGCCATTTTCTCCTGATCCGGAAATACTGCAAACTCCTTAATTATGGCTGATCCGATGAATGTCTCACAGAAATTGATCTCCTCTCATCTGCTGGATGGAAAAATGCTGCCTGGTGAGGAAATAGCGCTTAAAATAGATCAAACCCTTACCCAGGACGCGACCGGTACGATGGTGATGCTGGAACTGGAAGCCATGAATATAGACCGGGTAAAAACGGAAGTGTCTGTTCAGTATGTGGATCATAACCTGCTGCAAGCCGATTTTCGTAATGCGGACGATCATATTTTTCTTCGCTCAGCGGCCCGCAAGTTCGGGATATGGTACAGCAGGGCCGGCAACGGGGTGAGTCATCCGGTGCATATGGAACGATTCGGGATACCGGGAAAGAGTCTGGCCGGGTCTGATAGTCATACTCCGGCAGCTGGTTCCCTGGGCATGCTGGCATTGGGAGCAGGCGGGCTGGACGTAGCCTTTGCGATGGCGGGGGAGCCTTTGTACCTGAAGATGCCTTCTGTGCTGGGTGTCAGACTGACGGGCAGGCTGCCTGACTGGGTAAGCGCCAAAGACGTGATCCTGGAGATGCTGCGGCGTTATGATGTAAAGGGGTGCCGCGGAATGATCGTGGAGTACTACGGCCCGGGACTGGAAGACCTGAGCGCCATGGACCGGCATGTGATCGCGAATATGGGAACGGAGCTGGGCGCCACGACGACGGTATTCCCGTCGGATCAGGAAACCCGGAGGTTCCTGCGATCGCAGGATCGTGAAAGCGACTGGGTGGAGTTGCTGGCTGATGAAGGAGCGTCATATGACCTGGAGGACGAAATTGATCTTTCTTCCCTGGAGCCATTGATTGCCTGTCCGAGCAGCCCCGGAAAGGTCGTGCGTGTGAGGGAAGTGGAAGGATTGGATATTGCGCAGGCGGTGGTTGGTTCTTCCGCCAATCCGGGTATTCGTGATTTCTGGATAGTGGGCGAGATCCTCGGCGGGAAAACGGTTCATCCGGCTGTTTCCCTTGATGTAAACCCTACTTCCCGGCAGGTCATTCAGAACCTGATCGCCACTAAATCCTTTTTCAACCTGTTCAGCGCCGGCGCCCGGTTTCACCAGGCGGGATGCATGGGCTGCATCGGGATGGGGCAGGCCCCCGCCACCGGTAAAATAAGCCTGCGTACCGTTCCCAGGAATTTTCCGGGAAGGTCGGGTACCCTGGATGATAAGGTTTATCTCTGCAGTCCTGAAACCGCCGCCGCTTCCGCGCTTACCGGCAGGATCACCGATCCGAGGGACCTGGAGCAACGCTACGGAATTACTTATAAAAGGTACCAGCGGCCTGAAAAGGAGATTATCAATACGGAAATGTTACTTGCTCCGCCGGGCGATGGTGAACAGGTATCGCTCGAAAAAGGGCCTAATATTAAAACCTTCCCGAAATTCGACGAACTGCCGCGTGAGGCAGAAGTTCCCGTGCTGTTGAAAATGGGCGACAACATTTCCACAGATGAGATCATGAAAGCAGGAGTAAAGGTCCTGGCGTTAAGAAGCAATATTCCCGAGATCAGCCGCTGGGCCTATACGGGGATTGACGAAACGTTTTATGAGCGCGCCCTCGAGGCCAGGGAACGTTTCGGCGGGCATATCGTGGTGGCCGCTGAAAATTACGCCCAGGGTTCCAGCCGGGAACATGCAGCTATTGCTCCCCGGTATTTGGGACAGGTAGCCGTCATGGCGAAAAGTTACGCCCGGTTGGGCTGGCAGAACCTGGTGAATTTCGGCATTATGCCTTTTGAATTTGTGCATCCCGCGGATTACGATACGATTGAGGAAGGAGATATCATCCGGCTTGAAAATATAAGCGGGAACCTTCAAAATAAGCGAAACCAGGTGGCTCATAATCATACCAAAGGGCTTCAATACGAGCTAACGAACCGCCTGAGCGACCGCCAGGTACGCGTAGTGATCGCCGGAGGGGTGATCAATTATTTCAGCATGCCTTCTGAAGACCCCAAAACTTCGGGAACCACCTCGGAATCCTAGTGCGGGAAGTTGAGGCCTAACACAGCGTCAGTACCTTTTCCTTTTTGACGCGATAGTAGTAATTAGTGGGAAGAAACGAATTTTAAACCGATAATGGAGGCAATAAGGGTACTGATGAAGAACAAGCGCCAGAAAGTAGCGGGTTCTCTGAATACGAAGATCCCCACTAACACGGTACCAACCGCGCCTACTCCGGTCCATACGGCGTAAGCCGTACCAATAGGCAGATTTTGGGTGGCCCTGTAAAGCAGGAACATACTCATGGAAAGAGAAGCAAAAAAACCCAGCGTCCAAAGAGTGAGCGCGCCGCCGGCGGCTTCTTTCATTTTTCCAAGGCAAAAGGTAAAGCCAACCTCGAAAAGACCGGCAATCAATAGAATTATCCAGTTCATGGGACAAAGTTAGGTGTTACACTATTATTTTGGTAGCATAAATAATTATATTGCCGGGGACATTGCGGGAATGAGTAAAACAGATTTCGATGCCGTCATTGCAGGCGCCGGCCCAAATGGCCTGGCGGCTGCTATTGTCCTGCAGCAGGCCGGCCTGTCGGTACTTCTGCTGGAAGCCAGAAATACCGTTGGCGGGGGGATGCGTACCGAAGAGCTTACTTTGCCCGGCTTTTTGCATGACGTCTGTTCCGCGGTTCATCCACTTGCGGCAATTTCGCCTTTTTTTAAAACACTTCCACTTGAGCAACATGGCTTAAAATTCATTTATCCTGAAACAGCGGCCGCTCATCCTTTTGACGATGGGAGCGCCGCATTTTTACACCGTCATCCGGGCCAGACAGCCGCGCAATTCGGAACAGACGCGAAAACTTACCTGCACCTGACAGGATCGCTGCTCAGGGACTGGTCCTTTATTGAGAATGCCCTGCTGGGACCGCTTCGTTTCCCGGGGCATCCTTTAAAAATGGCCCGCTTCGGCCTGAAAGGGATTCAGCCGGCTGCCCGGATCGCAGGAAATTTTTCTTCTCTGAAAGCGAAAGGTTTTTGGGCGGGAATGGCGGCTCATTCCATGCAGCCTTTGCACCATTCCCTTACTTCTGCCATAGGCCTGGTATTAATAGCTGCGGGGCATCTTAGCGGCTGGCCGGTTGCCAGGGGGGGCTCCGGTGCGATAGCCTCGGCACTCGCTGCTTATTTTGTGTCTCTCGGCGGTAAAATTGAAACGGGCTTCCAGGTGGAGAAGCTTTCGGAGCTGCCATCTTCCCGGGCCGTGCTGCTGGATGTAGGCCCGCAGCAGCTGCTGCGGATAGCAGGCCACCGGTTTTCTTCTTTCTATAAATGGCAGCTGGAGAAATACCGTTACGGCCCCGGGGTATTCAAAATTGACTGGGCGCTGGATGCGCCTGTTCCTTTTAAGGCACAGGGCTGCGACAGGGCGGGCACCCTTCATTTAGGAAATTCTTTTGAAGAGATTTCAGCTGCCGAAGACCTGGCCCGGAAAGGGAAACACGCCGAAAAGCCTTTTGTGCTGCTGGCCCAGCAAAGCCTGTTTGATGCTTCCCGGGCGCCGGAAGGGAAACATACGGCCTGGGCGTATTGTCATGTGCCGAACGGGTCGGATAAAGATATGACCCAGGCGATTGAACAACAGGTAGAACGGTTCGCGCCAGGTTTCAGGGAAAGGATCCTGGCCAGGCACGTAATGAACGCGGCCGCTATGGAAGGCTACAACGCTAATTATATTGGAGGAGATATTAACGGAGGCGCTGTCCTGCCCGGGCAATTGTTCACCCGGCCTGCGCTACGTTATTCGCCCTACAGAACTTCTGCCAAAGGCATTTATATTTGTTCTTCTTCCACGCCTCCGGGCGGCGGGGTGCATGGTATGTGTGGTTTCCATGCCGCATCCCGGGCATTGAAAGATATTTTTAAAATAAATAACAAACCATAGAATGAATACTAAATTTAAGCTATCCGAAGACTGGGCTACTGTTGTCATCGCCTTTGCGAGCATCTTCGTGGTACTGGCAGGATTGCGTCCTGCATTTCCGAAACTTTCCTGGGGCAGCGGGAATGAACTTGCGGCCCTTTTCAGCGCCGGATCCCTGTGGCTGATCCTGGCCGGGCTATTTGTATGGATCCTTTTCAGCTACCTGCTTGGCCGCGTACTCATGGGACAGTCTTTGCAGTTTGTCAAAAGCCTGAAGGGAATGCTTTTTATTTTTCTTATCACGCTGCTGGCCCAGCTTATCACGGGAAACAACGTAGTTTCCGATCTGGGACTGGAAGTGGTCTTATTCAGCTTGTTGCTGGGTCTGTTTATTTCGAATGTACTTAGTGTGCCCACCTGGGCGAAACCCGCGCTTCAGTCGGAATATTATATCAAAACCGGGCTGGTGCTGCTGGGTTGCCGCATCATTTTCGGTGATATCGTGGAGGCCGGTTCATTAGGATTACTGCAATCGGTTGTGGTCGTATTTGCCGTCTGGTATTCCGCTTATTTCATTTGCAGGAAGTTCGGCCTGGACGATGATTTGCGGATGATGGTTTCCAGCGCAGTTTCTATTTGCGGCGTATCCGCTGCTATTGCGACTTCCGGAGCCATAGAAGGGGATAGCAAGAAATTATCTTACGTCATCTCCCTCGTGCTGGTGGTAGCGATTCCCATGATGTTGTTCATGCCTTATATTGCCATGTGGCTTGACCTGCCGGTTGCCGTAGCCGGCGCCTGGATGGGCGGCACTATTGATACAACGGGAGCGGTAGTAGCGGCGGGTACGCTGCTGGGAGAAGAGGCGGTAAAATATGCGACAGTAGTTAAGTTCTCCCAAAATGTATTGCTCGGAATTGCGGCCTTTGCCATTTCCCTTTACTGGACGTACAGTAATAAGGACAGCACGGTGGAAAAGCCTACTTTGAAAACGATCTGGGAGCGTTTCCCCAAGTTTGTACTCGGTTTTGTCCTGGCTTCGCTGCTTTTCTCGTTCGTGCTGTCAGCGGAAACGGTGAAGTTAGCCAGCGGTTCTATTAAAGGTATTCAAACCGTCTGGTTTGGCCTGGCCTTCACGTGTATTGGCCTGGAAACACGTTTCGCCGAAATATTTAAAATGGATAACGGCCGCCCTGCGCTGGCCTTTATTACGGCCCAGCTGCTGAATATCCTGATCACGCTGGCTGTAGCTTATCTAATATTTTCCTAAAGCAAGGCCCGGAGGGAATGAAGTGATCAAGAAAGTTTGTTTATTCCTGGCCCTTGCGGGCAGTTTCCTGGCGGCCTGCAAGGACTCCTCTAAAAAGGATCCAAAGGCTATCGGATTGCTTGAAGGCCGGAAAGTGGATTATATCAGGAAAATACCGGGAAAAAATGATTCCATCCCGGAAGAAGTTGTTCGGAAAGGCGAAGTACTCATGGGGTATTCGGACTGTTATACTTGTCACCGGGATGATGAAAAGGCCCGCGGGCCGGCCATCCGCGACATCGCCGCCAGGTATCCCCTGAACCAGGTATATATTAAAATGCTGGCTTCCAAAGTGATCAATGGCGGAAGCGGAGCATGGGGCTATGCGGTCATGATCCCGCATCCGGGTCTTTCGGAAGGAGACGCAGAAGCAATGGTTACCTATATTCTGTCTCTGGATACAAGGCCATAACAGCGATTAAACCTTTTGGGTTTAATTTTTTTTTGCGAATTCGCGGCGCTTTGGATAGCTTTGTTATTATGTCTACTCATGAATTACAACTACACAAGGTTTTTGGGCGCGTTTTCGGGGAAAACGATGCCCAAATGGTCGTAAAGGGAATTAAAAATACAGTGAAAGACGAACTGAAGCAGCATCTTGCCCTTCTTACCACGAAGCAGGATACGTTTATCGTTAAAGATGACCTTCGCAAGGAGATCGCTGACGTGAAAGATGACCTTCGTAAGGAAATCGCTGACGTTAAAGTTGAGCTTCGTAAGGAAATCGCCGGCGTGAAGGATGAGCTTCGTAAGGAAATCGCCGGCGTGAAGGATGAGCTGCAAAAGCAGATCTTTGGGATAAAAGAAAGTTTTCAAAAGGAGCTTTCCAATGGGAAAGTGGACCTGATGAAATTTATGCTTGCCCAGACGGTGGTGATTATCGGAGTTGTCGTTACGCTTATAAAGATTTTGTGATTTTCAGCTCCTGCCTGCGGAAGAATTTCCGGTTAGCGGCTTTTTCCGGCGATAGCTCCCTGATGGCGGCGGCGGCCTCAATAGGAAGGTCTGATTCTATTACGTCGGTTCCGTCCTGGATGATCTCACGGTAAGCGCTTGCACGGGCCGCGGAATCCGGGAGCTTGTCATAGGACGGCGCGGCGGAGATCATACACTTGACGCCTCTGGCATGAAGCAGTTTCAGCATTTTATGTGCTTCGGGACTATTTTTGGGGCCAATATATGCCATTATATTTTTCCAGGGGATTCCCGTCTTTTCGTAAGCTTCCAGTTCTTCGGGAGTGCGGATAAAGGCGGAAAACATCCTTTTAGGATTGCGTTTGTAATAATAAAGCGCTTGTTCGGCGGAATGAACGGTACACATGACATTTGCCGTGGCCTTGTGTGCTTCCAGGATATCAGCGGTCATTTCCAGGGGGACATCTTTTTTGTCAAGGTTGATGATCGTTTTTCCCTTGCTCCATTCGATCACTTCCGCCAGGGTAGGTATTCGGAACTCTGTCAGGTTACCGTGCTTGTCCTTTAACCGGAGTTTTTTCAGTTCTTCCCAGGTATAGTCGGAGACCTTTCCTGTGCCATTAGTCGTTCGCTCGAGTGTGGCGTCGTGCATAAGGATGATCACGCTGTCTTTTGTAAGCCGGGGATCAATTTCGAAAAATGCAGGCGTATGCCGCAAAGTATTTTCAAAGCTGGGTATACAGTTTTCCGGGTAACCTTCAGTCATGCCTCCGCGGTGCCCGCTGATAAGAGGAATGTCATTCCCGGTGTACTGAAAGAATTTATGCAGCTGACGGGCATTGCTAACGTCGATCGCGTGGATCGCCTGAGACTGGGCGATGCTTTCCTTTCCGGCGGCAGCTGCCAGGAAGGCGGCGAAGAGCATTGTCAGAAAACGACAAAGGAATGTTTGTTTAAATGTAGCTGGCATAAAATGATTATTAAGGGGTTAACGACTATTCAGCATTTTAAGGGTAAGCTCAGCATGTTCATCCAGGCTGAAAAGGGTGACGGTGGAATTTTCCTGTACCAGGCGGCGGTAATCCTTCAGATGCATACCCAGCTTCCAGGCCAGGTACAAGCGGTTGATCCCGTTGTGTCCCACTACCAGGATATTTTTGTCCGGAGCCGGCTCTGAACCGGCGGCTTCTTCCAAGCCGAAGCAATGCCGTTTTAACGCTTCAGTGAAAAAAGCGTCCACCCGGCGGATCACGTCAAGGGCGGTCTCCCCGGTTCCGCCTGCGCGGGTAAGGGAAGGGTCATCGCACCAGCTATTCCAAAGCGCAGCGTTTTCCAGGATAAATTCCGCCCGGGTTTTTCCTTCCCAGCTTCCGAAATCTACTTCGATAAGGCGTTCATCGGTTTCCACCGGCTTTCCGCCCCCGGCAATTGTGGCAGTATGGTGCGCTCTTTCGAGCGGGGACGCGTATACTTTCTCAAATTCAATCCCTTCCAAAAGCGCGCGTGCGCGGCCTGCCTGTTCAATGCCCAGGGGAGTGAGCGGGATATCGGTACGGCCGCAATATTTATTGCCGTCCGCATTCCAGCCGGTTTGCCCGTGCCGCAATAAATAAACGTTAAGCATGTCCCTTTTCCTTATCCATGAATCCTTTTTCCTGCATCAATCGTATGAACGCGCTATAGTATCTTTCATATGGCGCCGCCAGTTCCGGAACGGGCAGGATCTTCCTGCTGACCTTTGTCATCGAGCGCGCCGCCTGGCCCAGGGAACCGAAATGGGTTCGGGAAGCGGCAAGAATGGCGGCGCCCATGGCTCCGCTCACTTCTTTCATCAGGTAAACAGGCTTGTTCAGTACATTACTCCGGATGGTCAGCCAGGTAAGGCTGCTGCTTCCGCCGCCGGCCGAATATACGGCTTTCACTTTTTCGCCGCTAAGCATTTCTACCAGTTCAAAGGCATATCTTTCCACATAAGCTACCCCTTCCAGGTTGGCAAGGAAAGCAGCAGGCAATGAAAGCCCTTCCGGGCTAAAGCCTCTTGCGTGCGGGGCGATAAAAGGGAAGCGTTCTCCTTCCTGCCGGAGAGGATAGGCCAATTGTCCGCCGGGCAATAGCTTTGCCGCCTGTTTGTCCAAAACCTGCAAGTCCTGTATTTTGCTGAATTCTCCCACCCAATCCGCGCCTGTATTGCTGGCCCCGCCTGGCATCCAGTAACCTTCCGGGTGGCGATGACTATAAAAACGGTCTTCCGGATCATTTAGCGCGTCCCGGGTTACGCCCTTCACGACAAGCGTAGTGCCAATGGTCGTATTCCAGGTTCCTGGTTCTACCGCCCCGGAGGCAACCTGGGACGCACAGCCGTCGGTCATGCCGGCCACTACCCGGATGCCTTCTCTCAATCCCAGTTCCCGGGCCAGGACAGGGTCCATTGTGCCAATGGGCGTACCGGAAGGAACTATTTCCGGGAACCATTCCCTTTTAAGAGAAAGCTGCTCATGCAGGTAAGCCGGCCATTGCTCCTTTTGCAGATCGAACCCTGATTTCAGGGCGTTTGTAAAATCGCTTATTCCCCAGGTGTTGCTGATCCGTCCGGTGATGTAATCCGCCGCATGAGCCCAGCGGCCAATCCGGGCGGCCTTTTCGGGAAAGGTCTGCGCAAACCAAAGTATTTTAGGTAAGCCGCAGGAACTGTTAAATCCGGTAAAACCTTCCGGATAAAAGCGCTGCGCGGTTTGCCGGCAGCACAGTGCTTCTTTTTCCGAACGCTTGTCGCTGTACATCAATGCGTTGTGAAGGGGAATGTTTGCTTTGTCGAGCGGGATCACAGTGCCTGAAGTTGAAGTGACCGAAAGGGCTTTGACGGCGGAAAGGTCAATGCCGCGTCTAACATCCCCGACAAGTTTCAGGAGCGTAAAAAGGCAAGCGTTCCACCAGGCTTCCGGTGATTGTTCTTCCCGCGACGCGTCACTGAGCGGGAAAGGTTCTTCGCTTCCTGCAAGAACATTGCCTTTTTCGTCTGCCAGTATGCAGCGCGCCCCTTGTGTGCCGATGTCTATCCCTATAAAATAAGCGGTTGCACTATCCATTCCGGTAGGCCTGTTTAAAGGTATCGCGGGTTCGTTTCCATTCCACGTAAAGTTCGTTGTAGTATGCCTGCTGTTGAGGCTTAATGGTCTCCGTAGTTTTTGGCGGGTATTCCGTTTCTCCCAGGGCCTGGCTGCAGGTGAATACACCTCCCACTACCGAAGACTGCCGGTAGCTGTCCCTGATCCTGATCTCCTTATTAAGCAGGCTGGCAATAAACTGGCGAAGAGTACGGCTTTGAACGCCTCCCCCGCAAGCCCAGATATGGTCTTGCTGGTGCCCGTGTACGTCACAAAGAATGGAATAGTTTTCCCGGATGCTGCAGGCAATATCCCAAAGGGTAGCGAACACGAAGCTGCTCCTTGTGAGCCGGTGCGAAACGGGAGCGTCAAAGATGAACCCCCCCGTGTAAGGGGCGCCTTTTCGCTGGCAACGAGCGAACCCAGCGAGGCAACACATTGAGAATGATCGGTTTCCGCCAGCTCCGTTTCAATAACATCATAGCCTTCATTCGGATAGAAGATCTCTTTTAGCCGCTGGTAATTCAAACCGGTGACCCCGGCATTGGCTTCAAGTATAAATTCTTTTTCCGAAGTATGACGATTGGTCCAGGTTCTTTCCCCGGTGTCGGTCACGTAATTGCCGGTCACTTTGACAATAGGAGTAGTGGTGCCTGATACGATGATCACGTCATCAACCGAGGGCCCGGTACTTCGCACGGCGAGTTGGGTATCGGCCCCTCCCACGATTACCAGCGCATCGGTTGAAATACCCAATTCGCCGGCCCGTTCCGGCAATACGCTTCCCAGGATGCTGCCCGAAGGCCGAAGCTCCGGGAGTATTGCGGGGGAAAGATCGAACAAACTGCACAATTCGTCTGACCAGGTGCCCCTTTCCACATCATAAAGCAGGGTTTCGGAGGCCTGGGAATGCTCGTAGTGAATGACCCCGCTTAGCCGGAACTGCACCCAGTCGCTAATGCTCATGAAGGTGGAGAACCGGTCCCATATCTCCGGCCTGCGATGATGGATTCCGGTCATTTTAAGCGCCGAAAAAAGGGATGTGGGATACCGCCCGGTTAATTGATAAACGCGGCTTTTATCCGGGATCATACCTTCCCACTCGCGGCCGCGGTGATCAATATTGGGCAGCCCGATGAGATGTTCTCCATGCCGGCCGGTCAGCACAATGCCTTCCCGCTGACTGGTGGCCGTAACGGCACGTACGGAAATACCGGGAACTTTTGCCAATACCTTACCGCTGAGCTTTAGAATTTGTTCCCAGAGCTGCTGCGGATCAAAGTAAATCGCTTCGGGATAATTCGGATCCTTTTCGTACTGTACGTTTTCCCGTTCAATACCCAGTATGGTCCCGTCGGGGCCGGCAATGGCTACCCGGAGGTTTCCGGTTCCGGTGTCAATTACCATGCAGGCTGCTTTCGTATTCATTGGCTTAACCCGGTTTTAGCGCTAAATATAGCAAGAAGCTGTTTATTCAGAATGTTTACATGATGATCCTCCACTTCGTGGGTGGCGCCGGCTATATGGGGAGTAGCCAGTACGCGGGGATGACGAATGATCCGGTAGTCGATCTCATCAGGGGGTTCGTGATCAAAAACATCCAGTACGGCTCCCCGGATACGCCCGTTTTCCAGCGCATCCAGCAGCGCCTCCCGCTGAACTACCACCGCCCTGGCGGTATTTACAAAGATGGCGCCCGGCCGCATCCTGTTTATCAGATCCGCGCCGATCATCCCCCGGGTCTCACTTGTTACGGGAAGATGAACTGATACAATATCGCTTCCGGAAAACACCTCCTCCAGGCTTAGCTTTTGAAAGGCCGGATCGAAGGTTGTTACAAAAGGGTCGTAAAACCGGATAGGACAGGGAAATCCGCTGACCAGCCTGGCGATAAGCTGCCCGATGGCCCCAAATCCTACCATTCCGATCGTTTTTCCCGCCAGTTCGTTTCCTTTGAATTCCAGGTAGGAGGTATGCGCCCCTTCTTCCCAGTTTCCTCCGGTGAGCCAGGCATGAGCGGGCAATGTATTTCTTATCAGGGTAATCACATTGGCAAGGAACATTTCCGCTACCGCCTGGGCATTGCGTGCGGGGGTATGAAATACCGGGATGTTTTTTTCCGCCGCCGTTTCCAGGGAAACGTTCGAAGGCGTCCCGCGGCATACGCCGATGAATTTCAGCTCAGGAAAATGCCCGATAACATTCCGCGTTACATGATCATGCTCAGTAATCAATGCTTCTGCTGCCGTATCTTTCAGCAGCGAAAGTAATTCCTCCTCATTATAAGCTCTTCCGTGAGGTTTCCAGGGTTTGTATATTACCTCCCCTAACGCGTTTTCCAATTCTTTCAAGCCGTTTTCATTGTACGGCGCGGTAACCAGTATTCTCATTCTTTCTCCTTTACCAGACGATGATTTTTTTTCTATGCTAATTGCCCTGCAATTTATCCCGGCAGGGCCGAAGGCGCAGCGGCCGCATTTTCTACGGCGTGCTGGGCAGTACGCGCATTTTGCGGAAGGGTAATGAACCGGGTGAGTACGGCGCTGACCAGGTACAGCACAGCCAGTATCCAGATGACGCCCGAATTACCTACCGAACCGATAAACAGTCCGACAATTGCCGGGCCTACGAATACCGGCAAGCCAGCGCCCAGGTTCAATACCGCCATAGCAGCTCCCTTGTCCTTTTGAACCAGGGAAGGCACCAGCGCCGACAGGGGAACGTAGCCCGCCAGCAGGGCGCCCCATAATACACCTGCCAGCATAACCAGCCAGAAGCTGCTCCCGAAAAGCAGGGGGGAATAATAAAACAGGAGCGTGCTGAAGGCGCAGCCCACACCGCCGAACCACATAACGGTGTTGCGCCAGCCAAAACGGTCTCCCACGAAGCCGAATATGAGGTTAAAGGCAATATTGGCGGTAAAAATCGTCCCCCAGATCTGCAGCCATTCAGTAGTGGAGAACCCGTGTTCGGCCATGTACATGGGCAGGAATACCGGGAAGGCGAATTGTGCGGTTGTATTGATGATCCTTACCAGCCCGCCCAGGAGTACCTTAGGCTCCTCACGCATGATCGTTAAGCCTTTTGCCAGTTCCTGCATTTTTGAGGAAGTTCCGGCCGCTTCCGAAGGGAATTTCGATTTGTTCAGTACAAGCGCGAAAAACGCGCCTACCAGTACCCAGAAAATGGAACTCCATAAGGTGTCCAGGTAACCCAAATGTTTAATGGCCAAACTGGAATAATAGGCACCGAAGACGTTCAGCCCACCTGTAAAGACGAACCAAAACCATCCAACTGCCCTGCCCAGCGCCTTTTGCGGACTGCTGTAGGTAATCCAGACCAGGAAGGAGTATGCGAAAAGCGGGTAGCCGAAGCCCCGGATGGCGTAGGTGATGATCATGATCCCGAAATTCAGATCGTTCAGTCCGTAACCCACGAAACCTACTGTCCCAAGGATATAGAGGAGCAGCCCGGCCATCATGGTCTTTTTGGGCCCGAATCCTTCGGCCAGTACGCCGGAAAACCAGGACGAAACGGCAATTGTGATCCCGTAGGCAGTAAATAACGTGGCTGATTGCTGGATGCTCATACCCTGTTCTATAAGATAAGGGCTGAGCCAGCCTTGTTCTACTCCGTCGCCCATCATGAAGATCAGGACGCCCAGGTATCCCCAGCTGAGGCCGGGAGGAAGTCCCATCCTGCTGAGAAGCGAATTTTCGGAATGTGTATTGGTTTGCATTTATATTGGTTGTTTGGTTGCATCCGGCTATCGCCGCCGTCCCGGAAAGCAAAAGCTCCGGTCAGCAAATAAAGGAAAATAAATCATTTGTAACAAAATTAAATCTATTGAAACCTGTTTGTAGCGACATTTTTAACGAAACCGCAAAATTTTAGCTATAGATCATCGAAAACGATAATTTTCCCGTTAATTGGAAAAGTAAATTTAACACAATGAAAGCAAACGCTAGAACGTTGCGCTACCGGTCCTTTTCATGTAAAATGTCCCGGATCGCTTTTTCATAAGCCTGAGCATACTCCATCATGCCGATGTCATTCGGGTGTACGCCGTCTACCGTGCTTTCAATGCCAAGTGCGATCTCTTCAGCGCTTAGCAAGTGGACCGGCTGTAATCCTTTGGTCTTCAGGAGGGTAAGCGCTTCCCTTGCCAGTTTGTTCACCCGGTCAAAACCGCCTTCCCGTAAGGTATTCAGGGAATTGATGTCGGCATCGGCATGTTCGGTCACCAGCACCGGGATTCCGGGTCTTTTTTTAAGAAGAGTAGAGATGGTATTTGTCAGCCGGGTTTTAATCGTATCGTCGGGAAAGCCCGACATATTCGGAAGGCAGTCGATGACAAACAGGGCAGGATCCAGTTCAACCAGCAGATCAACCAGCGCGGTTTCCAGGCGGCCGTTGCCGGAAAAGGCGAGGTTAATGACAGGGCGGTTGAGTTTTCGCCCAAGGATGGACGTCCATGCCAGGCCCGGACGGGAAGCGCAGCCTCCCTGGGCAATGGAAGTACCGTAAATCGCTATTGGTTTTTCTTTCCTGGGAGGCAAGGGTTCCAGTGCCGCATTGCCGGACACACCAATTTCCAGCCATTTTACTTTGTTATAAAGGGGCAGGTATAGGTGATATTCCCGTTTATTGCCATGCGGGAGCGATTGAAAATGATAAGTGATGGTGTCTTTGAAGCTATATTTCCCCGCGGTCCATTCCCATTGGCCGTCTTCGTTCGGTGAATAGAGGTCAAGGCCGCTGACCCCTGTAGAGGGCATATGGGGCATGTCGAGGGCGTCTTCTACTGTGTATCGGACCTGTATTTCCGGGGCATCGCTGCGAAAGCGGATAAGCAGGCCGGCTGATTCACGGGAAAGATCCCAAACAGCTTCTCTTACTGTTTTCTGAGCCCTGGCGGGAAGCCGGTCGTAAAAGCCGGCGACTTCACCGGGCCAGGCCTGCCCCTCTATCACCGGGGAAGAATGCTGTGAAGGGTTCCACCATTTGATTTTCAGGCTGTCCTGCGAGCGTGTTTCCGGGCGGCCTTGCGCAGGCGATTCCAGCCTGTCCCGCTTAAGGGTAACTTCACCATTTGCCCTGGAAAATGCCAGTACGGCGCCGATGAAAAATAACGTGTAGAGTAGCTTTTTCATGCCATTGCGGGATCACTTAGACCTTCTTCCCCGGTTTCCACCCTTCCGGCGTAACGGAAGATGAAGCCGGGGTATTCTTTGCTGGTAACCGTGAAATCATACCAGCCATAACTTTTCTCCTGATCCAGGGCCAGGCGGATCTCCTGGCCCGCTGCCAGCTCTCTTGAAAGCGGCTTACTTTTATAGGCCTGATCGCTGATGACAATGGTCTGCGCTTTGTCAGGGCTCAAATTTTTTATAGTCAGTTCCACGTTGCCGGTAAGGCCCTTTTTTCGGGATTTATGCCGCTCATAATCGCAGGCAACGGAAAGCGGATCGCGGCCGGTTCCCTGGAATTCGCGGAAAAAACCATTAGGCCCGTAAATACGCAGGTGGTATTTTCCCTCTTCAAATGCCTGGAAGGGCCATTGTTCAGCCAGTTGCCGGCCGGCAGGCACGGCAAAGTCCCAGTTTCTGGCTGCTTCATATGATTTGCCGCCGTCCCTTTCCGCGCTGGCTGAAAGGTAATTTCCCGGTGCGTACACTTTAAAAGGAGCGCCTGCAGATTGTTTACCAAAGACATTATTGCCGGCGCGCATCTCAATTTCTATCCCTCCGTCAGGGCCCTGCCGGCAGTCCGCATAGAGTTCGTAGGGCAGGGGACGGGAAGGGCGTGTTCCTGGTTCCTGCCTGGGTAAAAGGCCCGAAGAAGCGGGATTGGCTTTGATCTTTGCAATTTCTTCGCTACTTAATTTTTTAAAGGTAGCCGGCGCATCCTTGAATTTAGCATTGTAAATGTCTTCGATGAAGGGGTCCCTGGGAAGGAAGGGAAGCTTTGTTGATTTTTCCTTCTCGTAGCGGCTGAATGCTGCGCTGAGGTCGCCACAGATGGCCCTCCTCCAGGGGCTGATATTTTCTTCGCGGATGTTCTTTCCAAACTTCCGGTTTACAAAATTTTCAAGGAACTGCAGGGGAGAAGTGTGGTCAAATACCTGAGAACATACTTTGCCGCCCCTGCTCCAGGGTGAAGCAATGATCATGGGCACCCGGTAGCCGAGGCCAATGGGTCCCCCGCGGGCCTGCCTTTTGGAAAGGCCCTGCTCCAGCTCCTGCTCCAGGCGGATGTATTCTTCGCCCTTTGAAATCATTCCCTCCGGGCATTTTCCGGTGGCCGGGTTTTCCGGGTCCGGAGAGGTAAAGGGCGGGATATGGTCGAAATAGCCGTCATTTTCATCATAGGTTAGTATAAAAATCGTTTTCTTCCAGAGTTCCGGGTCTTTAGTGAGTATATCCAGGACTTCCGAAACATACCAGGCGCCGTACCAGGGAGCGCTAGGATGATCTGAAAAATTCTGAGAGGGTACCAGCCAGGATACCGCAGGTAGTTTCCCAGCCCCCGCATCTTCCCGGAACTGGTAAAGTACGTCTCCTTTGGGAACGCTGAGCGACCTTTTTACCCCGTTTTCTTCATAGTCCAGGGTAGCCAGGCTCCGGTAGTCCGCATCTCCCGCATTATTAGCAAACGCTTTTTCATATAAGTTCCTGGTTTCCCGGGGAAGCTTTTCGAAATTTTCCCGGCTCCATTTTACCAGTTCTTCCCGGGCGGCTTTTAATGCGTTTTTCTTTGCAGCCAGGTCTTTCTGCGCCTTTTCCCAACCTTTGTCTTCCCGGGCCATAGAAGCGATCTTTTCTTCCAACGCGCTGATTTCTTCCGGCAGGGAATTGACCAGCCGTTCGCGGCCTTTGACATAGCCGGGAGCGAACCTGGCATTGAACTGGGACAGGAATTCCAGAGGGTTGCAGCCGAAATTGGACAGCCAGGAACGTTCTTCGCCCTGGTAACCGCCGCCGGTAGTGATATCGTTCTGGTAAACTTTCCAGGAAATGCCGTTATCTTCCAGCCGCTCGGGAAAGGTCTTCCAGTGTGCGTCTCCGTAAGGGATCTCATTCCTGATGTATGCGGTTGCCTCGCCGCTTTGTTCGCCCCGGATAGTACCTGACCATAAGTACAGCCGGTTGGGCCAGGTGCTGGTCATTGCCGAGCAGAAGTGCTGATCGCAAATGGTGAATGCATCGGCCATTGCGTAATTAAAGGGGAGGTCCTGGCGGGTATAATAACCCATGGTCAAAGGAACGCCGGGATAATTTGCCTTCTCCTTGGCATCCAGCCATTTATCATACTTTCCTTCATTATTGGCATCCACCTGGCTGGAACGCGAATGGGGCGTATCACCCATCCAGGTAGCTTTGGTGTCGCGCATATTAAGATGGAAGGGGCCAAAGGTATCGCCGGCTTTATTGGTTTGCAGCCAAACCGGCTTATTATCGGGTAGGTGGATGAACCGCGGGTCATTGAATCCCCGTACTCCCCGCAGCGTTCCGAAACAATGGTCAAAAGATCTGTTTTCCTGCATCAGGATCACTACGTGTTCTGCATCCAGGTAACTGCTGCCTTCGGCCGGGTTAATGGCCAGCGCCCGCTGAATGGAAGCCGGCATAATGCCTGAAATGCCGGCTGCCCCGGAAAGTAATAGCGTTTTCTTTAGAAAGTCTCTTCTTGAATCCATATCGGGCAAATTAAAAAAAATTTAATCTTTATTTTTGTCATATGCTGAATATTACCGAAAGGCACCAATTCATTCTTCAAAGACTTAAGGAAAGCGGACGGGTAAGCATCCAGGAGTTAAGTGATCTGATGGAAGTCTCAGGAGTGACCATCCGGAAGGACCTGAAACTGCTGGAAGAAAAAAACCTCTTGTTTCGTACCCGCGGCGGCGGATCTCTTAATAATCCTTATGCTGTGGAGCGGCCCATTAATGAAAAAGAGCTGATAAATGCCGAAGAAAAACAAAAGATCGCCAGGGCGGCCGTAGACCTGGTAGGAGACAATGATTCCATCATCATCGGATCGGGAACCACTGCTTTTGGCCTTGCGCGTTACCTTTACCCGCCCAGACACCTCACCGTGATCACTCCCGCCGTGAAGGTAACCCTTGAATTATGCAATCGTCCGAACGTGGAAGTAATGCAATTGGGCGGGCTAGTCCGGCCGAGTTCATCTTCAGTAGCAGGGTTTTCCGCCGAACATACCCTGGAAGATATCTCCTGCGGCCTCTTGTTTCTTGGTGTGGACGGTATTGACCTGGAGTTCGGCTTGTCCATTACCAATTTTACCGAAGCTAGCCTGAATCAGAAGATGATAGAGTCCGCTCGCGCAGTAGTCGTACTGGCGGATAGTTCCAAATTCGGGAAACGAGGTTTGGGTCGCGTTTGCGGGCTGGACCAGGTACATTACATCGTTACAGACAATGCTGTTTCATCGCAGACCGTGGAATTGCTGGAGGAAAGGGGAGTGAAGGTGATCGTTGCCGGGTAATATGTGAAATTAGCCCGACAAATTGCTAATGCCGTTCTTCAGGGAAAAAACCCGGAGGCGTTCATTTACTGTTTTCAGCAGGCGGGCCGCTTTTTTACTTCTGCTGCCTGTCTGGCAAAGAAAAACGATGCGTTTGCCGGGATCAAGCAAATGCCGGTGACTTTCCAGCTGATCGAGCGGCAGGTTTATTTCACCTTTGTTCAGTCTGAATGCTTCAAATTCTGCAGGGCTGCGTACGTCAATTAACTGGAGCAAGTCCCCGGCGAGCCATTTTTCAAGCTGCTGTATGTCGATTTCCGGTACGTTTCCTGGTTTGCAGTTGACCTGTACGGGATGAATGCTTTTTATTTCCCGGTTTTCCGGCACTAGCGGCAGGGTTACAAGCTGCCGGTGATGGTTCAGGAGATCCATGATCAGCAGCTGGCCGGAGAGTGGCCGTCCTGTCCCGATGATGAGCTTAATGGCTTCCAGGGCTTGCATAATGCCCGCCAAACCGGGGAGGACGCCAATAACACCTGCTTCCGCACAGGAGGGCATTTCACCTTCGGCCGGTGGATCCGGGTACAGGCAGCGGTAGGTAGGGCCCTCTTTCCAATTGAATACCGCCAGCTGCAGCTCGAACTTATGAAGCGCGGCATAAATAAAAGGCTTTCCGCTTATTACGCAGGCATCATTCACCAGGTAACGGGTTGAAAAATTATCGCTTCCATCGATCACCAGGTCATAGTCCGAAATCAGCGGCCGGGCATTGTCTGCGTCAAGGAAGAACGGAAACGCTTTCCCTTGTATGAAGGGATTAATGGAGTAAAGCTTTTCTACAGCAGCCAATGCTTTGTTCTTGCCGGCATCTTCTCTGGTGAACAACAGCTGCCGGTGGAGGTTGCTTACGGCAACCGTATCTCCGTCGATAACTCCGATTGTTCCCACGCCGGCCCCGGCAAGGTACTGGAGGGCCGGGCAGCCAAGGCCCCCGGCCCCGATCACCAGTACCCGGGCTTGCTTTAATTTTTCCTGGCCTGCGCGCCCCAGTTCCGGCAATATCAGCTGCCGGCTGTAGCGTTCCAGTTCTTCTTTGCTAAATGCGGTCATTTTCATTGCTGCTGTAGTGCCTGGTCCCAGTCCTTCCACAGCGGCTGATAACCTGCGGCGCTAAGCATGCGGGCTATTTGAGCAGGGGAGCGGGTGTCATCAATTTCAAATTGTTCCAGAGAGCCGGGGGCAACCGTATATCCACCCGGGTTAGTTTTTGAGCCGGCGCTTATGGAATTAATTCCCAGCCTGATCACGTTATTCCTGAAATGCTCGTTTTCCCGCGTGGACAGGGAGAGTTCTACTTCCTGATCCAATAAACGGTAAGCGCAGATCAATTGTACCAGTTCCCTGTCGCTGATCCCTGATGACAGGTTTGCTGTTCCTGCACAGGGGCGTAGCCGCGGAAAAGAGATGGAATAACGTGTTTTCCAATAAACCTTTTCCAGGTATCCCAGATGCAAGGCGGTAAAGAAGCTGTCGGCTCGCCAATCGTCCAGCCCCAGCAGTACTCCGAGGCCGATTTTATGGATCCCTTCTCTTCCAAGTCTGTCAGGAGTTTCCAGGCGGTAATCGAAGTTGGACTTTTTCCCCTTGGGATGGCACAGTGCATAGGTTTCGCGACAGTATGTTTCCTGGTATACCAGTACGCTGTGCAATTTTCGGCCGATCAGCCTGCGGTAGTCTTCTTCTTCCAGCGGCTGTACTTCCAGGGAGACCTGGGAAAATACCGGGTTTACCAGTTGCAGGGCTTTCTCAAAATAATCCGTCCCTACCGTTTTATTGGCTTCTCCGCTGACCAGCAGCAGGCTGTCATAACCCATTTCCCGGATATATGCTGCTTCGGCCAGCAGTTCCTTTTCGTTAAGGGTTTTTCTTTCCAGGCGATTATCCATGCTGAAGCCGCAATACGTACAAATATTCTGGCATTCATTGGAGACATATAGCGGGGCATATAATTGTATGGTTTTGCCGAAGCGCTTCAGGGTGAGCTGACGGCTCAGAGAAGCCATATCGTCCAGGAAAGGGAGTGCGGCGGGAGACAGCAATGCTTTGAAATGTTCCAGGTTTCGCCGGGGGGCATTGAGCGCCTGCCTTACATCCCGTGCGCTTTTAGAAAGGATATCCCTGCTTACCTGATCCCAGTTATACCGGTTAAAAAGTTGTTGAAAACTCATGATTGCTTAAATAGTGCTGCGTTAAGCGTGAACTGTCGCATAATTCGCAGGTATTGTTGTTCCGGGCAATGCGAAAAAATCTGCATAGCTCATTCATTTAAGAAGGCTGTGAGCGGGCTGCTGGCAATGGCTGTCCCGGATTTGCCGGCCAGCCCGGATTCAAAAGCACTTCGCCCGCTTTCTACCGCCATGCGGAATGCGGCCGCCATGCTGACCGGGTTGCCGGCGACGGCGATGGCGGTGTTTACCAATACAGCGTCGGCCCCTATTTCCATCGCATGTGCGGCATGAGAAGGAGCGCCGATACCGGCATCAACGATCACGGGCACCCTGCTTTGTTCAATGATGATCTCAAGAAAATCAATTGTTCTCAGTCCGTTTCCGCTGCCAATGGGAGATCCCAGGGGCATTACCGCTGCTGCGCCGGCTTCTTCCAGCCGCTTACAGGCCACCGGGTCGGCATGAATATAGGGCAGTACCACAAATCCATCTTTAACCAGTTCTTCCGTAGCTTTCAGTGTTTCCACGGGGTCGGGGAGGAGGTATCTGGGGTCAGGGTGGATCTCCAGTTTTATCCAGTTGGTTTCCAGGGCCTCCCTGCCCAGGCGGGCGGCGAACACGGCTTCCGCAGCATTCCTGACGCCGGAAGTGTTCGGCAGCAGGTTTATGTGCGCATGCGCGAGATAAGACAGGATACCATCACTCCTGTCATTTGGCTCCGCTCTTCTCAGGGCAACAGTTACCAGTTCCGTACCGCTCGCGAGCAGGGCTTCTTCCATTTGCGGATAGGAGCCGAATTTTCCGGTCCCTGCCAGCAAACGGGAAGTGAATTTTTTACCAGCTATTTCCAACATCGCTTTTTAGTTTAGTAAAGTAATTTTCCAATTTTTTAGTTACCTCCAATGGGTCCGCGGCCCGCGCAATTGTTCCTGAGACAGCGATCCCATAAATGCGCAGCGCGAGGAGTTCTTCGAGGTCTTCGATACGGATGCCGCCCACGGCGATCAGGGGTTGGGGCATCCCTTCCCGGTCCAGTTGGTCCCGGATGGCTTCGATCCCTTTCCTGCCCAGGATGGGCGAAAGTTTTTTCTTCGTGGTGGTGAAACGAAAGGGGCCTGCACCGATATAGTCGGCGCCCTGCCGGGCCATATCCAGGGCCTGGGCCGGCGTATTGGCCGTTCCGCCGATGATCAGTTTGCCCGCCATCTTGCGGGCTTTGGCAACAGGCATATCCTGCTGACCCAGGTGTACGCCGTCAGCGCCGCATTGCAGGGCGATATCGGGATGATCGTTGATGATAAGCCTCGCCTGGTAATGATCGCAGATACCCCGGGCTTCCCTGGCGGCCTGAAGGATAAATGCTCTGCTTCCTTCTTTTATCCTTAGCTGCACCCACTTTATTCCTGCCTGGCAGGCAAGCAGTACCTGTCGCGCGGGCGGGGTCCGGTAATCGTCAAGGGTAATAAAGTGCAGGCGTGCTATTTTCTCGTTATTCATTTTCGTATGCTTTGTGCCATCCTAAGCGGCCGGGATGACTATTCAGGAATGCTTCTGTGTACTGTTTGCTTTTTAATGCGGCTTTCACTACGGCAGAATCGGCTTCAACGGGTACCGTTGCAAATTCCCTGGCGAGGTTGGCGGTAAGCGCTGTGGACAATACACAGCCGGAACCATGCTTTTGAAATGCTTCAGCAATTCCGGAAGCCAGGGTGTGACAAACTCCCCGGATGAACAGCCGGTCCCTGCCGGGCCAGTCTTTATCATGCCCTCCTTTCAGGTAAACGATCGTTTTTCGTGAAAGGCGGGCGCAGATAGCTTCCGGATTACCGGCGGGGTACAGCGCATATAATTCCGGCAGATTAGGTGTAATCATGAATACCTGTGGCAGGAGGCGCTCAAAATCCGCGGCCCCGAGGCCTTCCATGAAAGTGGTGCCGCTGCTGGAAGAAAGTACCGGATCCCAGATGATCTTTACGCCGGGACAGTATTTCCGGAGGCTGCCGAGTATCCCCGCAAGCATGGATGGATCCTGGGTAATGCCCAGTTTTACCCACTCAAACAGGGTGTCTTCGCAGCATAGCCGGATCTGTGTGGAAATGTCCTCTTCGCTGAACCAGCGAACAGCGGCAATGCGGCTGGAGTTCTGGAAGGTGAAGCCTGTGCAGACGGCGTATGCGTAAACGGAATTACTCTCCGCCGTTTTTACGTCGGCAAGTATACCGGCCCCCGCGCTTGGATCGTAACCGGCTATTACGAGTATTTGCAAGCGTTTATCCTTCATCAATCCATGACATTACCTGGTCTTTAACTGCATTGAACACCTTGACAGCCCGCTCCGGCTGTTGCCAGACGGTTCCCAGCAGGCCGGCGCCGCTGAACCCGGCTTGTATGACTTTGGCGATATTCCTGCTCCGGATGCCTCCGAGGGCAATGACTGGTACATGAGGAACAGCGGGAAGATTCCAGGTATTCTTGTTCTCAGCGTAGCCGGGCTTGGACAGGCTTTTATAAACGGGGCTTATAAAAGCATATTCAATGGTTCGTTCCAGTTCCGCATATTCCTGCCAGCTATGGATGGAAGCCGTAATACCGCCGCCTGCACAGATAAACTTGTCAAGGGCATGAAAGGGAAGATGAAGGCCTGCAATACCCATTTCCAGCAGCGACGCGTCCCCGCTGTGTACCCTTATCTTTGACCTTTCGGCCTTCGTAAAATACCGAAGCCAGGCTTTGATCCCCTTTACATCCAGGCCGGGTTTCCTCAGGTGCAGGCCGGAGAGCCCGGCGCCGAACAGATCCCGTACGATGGCTTGTTCTCCCAGAACCGGCAGGGCGGGAGTGATCACCAGCAGTCGGAAATTTCCTGCTTTTCTTTTCCCATATGTTCTCCTGCGCTGCATTATTGGTAGATTTTAGTCCCCCCGGCTTTAAATTCGGCCGATTTTTGCTGCATGCCTTCCTGTGCATATTCCTGCAGTTCCTGCGTGATCTTCATGGAACAAAAATGAGGGCCGCACATGGAACAGAAATGTGCGGTTTTAGCGCCTTCAGCCGGAAGCGTCTCATCATGAAATTCCCGGGCGGTGAATGGGTCAAGCGACAGGTTGAACTGGTCTTCCCAGCGGAATTCAAACCGGGCTTTGCTGAGTGCATTATCGCGATATTGTGCCCCCGGGTGCCCTTTGGCCAGGTCCGCAGCATGCGCGGCGAGTTTATACGCAATGACGCCGTCCTTTACATCTTTTTTGGCCGGAAGGCCTAAATGCTCCTTAGGAGTGACATAACATAGCATCGCTGTGCCGTACCATCCGATCATGGCGGCTCCGATAGCTGACGTTATGTGATCGTACCCGGGCGCTATGTCGGTCGTAAGCGGGCCTAAGGTATAAAACGGCGCTCCGCCGCAGACAGCTAGCTGCCGGTCCATATTTTCTTTAATCAGGTGCATCGGGACATGTCCCGGACCTTCAATCATTGTTTGCACATCATGGCGCCAGGCAATTTTAGTGAGTTCCCCCAGGGTTTCCAGTTCTGCGAATTGGGCGTCATCATTAGCATCCGCAACAGAACCCGGGCGGAGCCCGTCGCCAAGCGAAAAGGCAATATCATAGCTTTTCATGATTTCGCAGATCTCTTCAAAATGGGTGTACAGGAAATTTTCCCGATGATGGGCCAGGCACCATTTCGCCATGATGGAGCCGCCCCGGGAAACAATCCCCGTAAGCCGCCCCGCAGTAAGCGGCACGTAGCGAAGCAGTACGCCCGCATGAATGGTAAAATAGTCGACCCCTTGTTCGGCCTGTTCTATGAGCGTGTCCCTGAAAATATCCCATGTCAGCTCTTCTGCTTTGCCGCCTGTTTTTTCCAGGGCCTGGTAAATGGGTACTGTCCCCACGGGAACCGGCGAGTTCCGGATCACCCACTCGCGTGTTTCATGGATATTCTTCCCGGTTGAAAGGTCCATAATGGTATCGGCTCCCCACCGGCAGGCCCATACCGCTTTTTCCACCTCTTCTTCAATACCGGAGCTGACAGCCGAGTTCCCGATATTCGCATTGATCTTCACCAGAAAATTCCGCCCGATGATCATCGGCTCGCTTTCGGGGTGATTGATATTCGCAGGAATGATCGCCCTTCCGGATGCAATTTCTTCACGAACGAATTCAGGCGTGATCAGCCCTTCCGGGGTACGCGCACCAAAATTTTGTCCTTTATGCTGGCGCCATAGCCGGTTATCCTTTTCAAAACAGCTTTCCATCCGCTGGTTTTCCCGGATGGCCACGTATTCCATTTCAGCCGTAATGATCCCTTGCCTGGCATAATGCATCTGCGTAATGTTGCCTCCTGGCATCGCTTTCCGCGTAGGCCGTTCCTGGCTGAAGCGAAAACCGGCCAGGCCGGGATCGGTTAAACGTTGCTGTTCAGTATCTTTTCTCTGGTTGATCCAAGGTTCCCGCAGGCGGTCAAGGCCTTTCCGGACATCCGTATGAGCCCTGGGATCAGTATAAGGCCCGCTGGTGTCGTACAGGCTAACAGCGCGGTTTTTACTGCCATCCTGAAGGGTTACCGAACGCATGGCTACGCGGATATCATGTATATGGCCATTTACATAGATCTTTTCAGAAGCGGGAAAGGGATCCGTGCTGATTGGGCCCGGAGTCGTGTTTTTTTCTTTTTTCATGATGTTTAGATTTGAATTACGGACTTACCCTCCCTGGGTGGCCCGGATGAGGAGGATGTGGTCGTTTTTTTGCAATTCAAACCCGGACCAGCTGTCTTTCGGGATCACCTGGTTGTTTACCGCCAGCGCAATGCCCTGCGGAGAAAGAATGCCTAAAAGGTCCGGTACAGCTGCCAATTTGCTGTTTTCGGGCAGTAAATAAGATTGTTGATTAATGAACACCTCCATAGAAATCGTTTTAATAAAAACAATGAGGCGCCCGCGGGAAACCACGGTATGAAAAATGAAGAGTTCAAGCTCTGTTCCCTACGCCGGTATTACCCGGATCAGGTTTGAGGGTATGATCTCAGTCCGCCGTTACGACGGGCACCCCTACAGTAACATTAAAGGTTGTATGCGTGATACAACGGTCCAAATATAGTAATTAATTCGTTTCCGGCAATTCCGCCGAGGCGGCCCAGATGTTTATCGAGGCATCGCGGGCGTAGCGGTCAATTTCCGCAAGTTCCGCTTCCGTGAAGTCCGGGTTCCGTATGGCCTTTGCGCAGTCTTCGACCTGTTCTGGCCGGCTGGCGCCGATGAGCGCCGAGGTGATGCGTGGATCTTTCAATACCCAGGCCAGGGCCATTTGAGCCAGGGTTTGCCCGCGCTGTTCAGCAATCGCATTCAGCGCGCGTATATTCGCCAGGTTTTCATCAGAGAGAAAACCGGGATTAAAGGATTTATGCTGGCTGGCCCTGCTTCCTTCGGGAATCCCTTTCAGGTATTTGCCGGTAAGCATTCCCTGGGCCAGGGGAGAGAATACGATCGCGCCCATTCCCAGTTCTTCGAGGGTAACTGGTAGCCCGTCCTCTTCTATCCAGCGGTTCAGCATCGAATAGCTGGGCTGGTGGATGAGGCAGGGGGTGCCGAGTTCTTTTAAAATAGCCGCCGCTTCCCTGGTACGTTTTGAATTATACGAGGAAATGCCTGCATAAAGGGCCTTTCCGGAGCGTACAATATGGTCAAGCGCCATCATTGTCTCTTCCAGAGGCGTATTCGGATCAAAACGGTGAGAATAAAAAATATCCACATAGTCGACACCCAGGCGCCGGAGGCTTTGGTCGCAGCTGGCAACAAGGTATTTGCGGCTTCCCCATTCTCCGTAGGGGCCAGGCCACATATTATAGCCCGCCTTGGAGGAAATAACCAATTCATCGCGATGCCCTGCAAAATCCTCGCGCAGAATACGGCCAAAGGCGGCTTCGGCACTTCCCGGGGGCGGGCCGTAATTGTTGGCCAGGTCAAAATGGGTTATGCCCAGGTCGAAAGCCTTCCGGCAGATTGCCTGTTTCACAGCGTGGGCGGTGTCATCGCCGAAGTTATGCCATAGCCCTAAAGAAATGGCCGGCAGTTTGAGTCCGCTGTTACCACAGTAATTGTATTTCATCGTTTCGTATCGTTCGCTTGCAGGGGTCCAATCCATTATTCCTTAATTATCTGATGTCTTTCATTCGTTCAAAAGGCTGGCTTCTATCAAACAAATAACGATAAGTCGCGTGTATTTTGCAAGTTTCGCCTCCTACCTGTTTCATTACTACGATCATTTTGGGGTTGAAATCGCCGATACCGTTTATTTCAAGGATATCATACCGCGGATATTCTTTTTGTACCATCTGGCAAAACGCGGTAATGATTCCGCCGTCCACACCCTTGCGCTGATGCTCCGGTACCACTCCGAAGACCAGTCCCAGCATTTTGCGATTGGTTTTTCTCCACTTGTGCCACAGGAACTTCAGCTTTCCCGGCAGGTCCAGCTTGCCGTTTACATACTTGAAAACCTGGTTTATTTCGGGCAGGTTAATATAGAAGGCTACCGGCTCTTGTTTATAATATGCAAACCAGATGATTTTTTCGTCAATAATGGACTTCACCTTTTTTATAATGCTTTCTACCTGGGCTTCCGTAATGGCTGCTACTCCTTCATGATTGCTCCAGGCCCTGTTGTAAATACTGGTAATGTCGCTGACGTATTTTTTATACCGGTTTAACTTCAGGTGTTCGAATGTATAGCCGGGATCCTGGTTCACAATCGCTGATTTTGCCTGGATGCGCGGATGCACGGGGGCAAAGACGTTCCGGCGGAAAGTAAATTGCCGGAAATATTCCCGGAAACCGAAGTTCTCAAACAATTCTTTGTAGTAGGGAAAATGATAGTTGCATAAATAATTCGGCTCCAGGTCAAAGCCTTTTACCAGCAGCCCCCACCATTTGTCCCGGTCCCCGAAGTTTACCGGGCCGTCCATGGCGGCCATCCCCCGTTCTTCCAGCCATTTTTTGCAGGCTTCCATTAAGGCATTAGCTGCTTCCTGGTCATTAACGCATTCAAAAAAGCCCATTCCGCCGGTGGGCTGCTCATTTTCCTTGTGGAGGCTTTTCCTGTTTATAAAGGCTGCGACTCTTCCGATGATCGTTCCTTCTTTGCGGAGGATCCATCGTATGCATTCCCCGTTCTCAAAATTTTTATTTAGGTCAGGGTCAAAGACAGCTTCCACGTCCTTGTCAAGCGGTCTTATCCAATTACTTTCCCGGGCATATAACCTCACAGGGAAGCTGGTAAATTCCTCGGCCTCTCGTTTAGTTTTTACTTCTACTAATTTCATTTCATGCGCGCTCTTGGGGGGAGCGTGGCAAATGTAAGTGGAAAAACCGTATTTTGGGGCAGAAACAATAAATTATATGACCTTTCAATACATCATATCGTCCTGTTTACTATGGTTTCTCCTGCTTTTATTGCCTTTTGCCGGCAATGCTCAATCAAATGCAGGCCAAGCTGAATCAAATGGGGGCCAAACAGTCGCCGGAGTACGGAAAATCAAAGACCTTGTGATTTATAAAGACGCCCGGTTTTATTCTTCTTTTCCTTCGGTGGTCAGGAAGCAGGACGGGGAACTGCTGGTTGCCTTTCGAAGAGCCCCTGACCGAACGATTTTCGGTGAAAAGGGCAATATGCATGTGGATCCGAACAGTTACCTCGTGATGGTCCGTTCTGCGGACGGGGAAACCTGGACAGCGGAGCCGGAACTCCTTTATGCGCATCCTTTTGGCGGCTCGCAGGACCCTTGCCTGCTCCAGCTGCGTAACGGCACTCTTTTATGCGCGAGTTATGGCTGGGCCTTTGTCCGGCCCGACGGAATACCTAATCTTAAAAAGCCTGTTTTCCAAGCAGGGCCGGCCACTTTTCTGGGTGGTTACCTGCTGCGTTCCACCGACGGAGGAGATAGCTGGGAACCGCCTGTTTACCCTCCGCAGGTACCGGTTGAAAAGCATTATAATGCCTATGGGATCCCTCTTCCGGCCTATAACCGCGGCGCTTTGTATGAAGGCGCCGACGGGCGTATTTACTGGGCGGTTGCTGCTACGGATACATCGGGAAGAACCTCGGTTCATATGCTGATCTCTGATGATGAGGGTCGCAATTGGCAATACACGTCCCCGGTTGCAGCAGACGAAAAGGTGGCTTTTAACGAAACGTCGGTTTACGAAACGCCCAAAGGTGATGTCGTCGCTTTTCTGCGTACGGCCGGATTCGATGACCAGGCTTGCATTGCCCGCTCGAAAGACGGTGGCAAAACTTTTGGTAAATGGGAGTCGATGGGCTTCCGGGGCCATCCCCTCAACGCCCTTCGCCTCCCCGATAACCGTGTATTGCTCACCTACGGCTACCGCCACCCGCCTTTTGGCATACGTGCCCGTATTCTGAATGCTGAATGCACCGATTTTGAAACAGCGCCGGAAATTATTCTCCGGGAAGACGGCGGCAACGGCGATATCGGCTATACCTGGCCCGTTCAGTTGGATAAACACCGCGTACTGGTTGTCTATTACTTCAATAAGGATAACAAAACCCGCTATATCGCCGGAACTATCCTGGAAATTGACTGATTCATGGCAGCACAGAAAAAAAGGCGCGAGGGAGGACAGGACAAAAGCAGGCAGAAGATTCTGGCTGCCGCATTTGAACTTTTTGCCGAAAAGGGATACAGCCAAACCCCCGTAGACAGCATTGCCGCAAAGGCGAATGTCTCCAAAGGTCTTATTTATCATTATTTTGAGAACAAGGAGCATATTTTAAAAGGGGTTTTCGCCCGGTTGAAAGAAGAGGGAGATGTTTTGTACGAAGGGGTTGATTCCCTGTCGCCGGAAGAGTTCCTGGAAAGGATGATCGATATTTCTATGAAGTATGTCATCCATCAAACGAAGTCCTTTCGTCTCATGCTCGCGCTGACACTACAAACCGGTGTGACGAAGGGGCTTAAAAAGGAGATTGAAGAAATCCGGAACGAATGGCTGTCAGGGCTGGCGCAGGTTTTCAAGTCATTAGACTACGAAGATCCGGAAACAGAAGCTTATTTGCTAAGCGCCCTCCTGGATGGAATTGGCGTCGGTTATATGGTAATGAGGGCGGATTACCCGATGGAAGAAATAAAGGAGCTGATCATGAAAAGATACGGCTTGCGTGGCTCCGGAAGTATGCTGCCGGGGCGATAATAATTGCCCGCCTTAGTTATTTTCCGTGTACTTTTTAAAATTGTCGCGAATTGCCTGCCATCCGCCTTGCTGCATTTCCCGGGAATTCATGTCTTTGCGACTTTATCCGATTAAATAAATAGAGGATTTTGATTCGAACTATAAACACATTATTTTTAACTACAAAAATAGTTAAGATGAAAACCTTATTGATTTTATTACTAACGGCAGGCGTTTATCCGGGGTTTTCCCAGCAACCGGCAGATTCCACCCTGGATATCAGGACGCTTGTCAGCCGGCATCAGTATGCGGAAGCCCTGGAGAAACTGGCAAAAAGGAAGGAAGATACATTTTCGATCGAAACCTTCAATCTGATGGGCTATTGTTATTCAAAACAGGGAATGTACCGGGAAGCGGTGCTTTCTTATCAAAGTGCGCTTAAGCTGGATTCCCTTAACCAGACTACGCTAAGCCGGCTTGCGGACCTTTATAAAGGGAAAGAAGAATTCATCAAGGCGCATACTTTGTATAACAGGCTGAGCAGGGAAGACAGCCTGAACAGCTATTTCTACAAACAAAGTGCTTATTGCTTGTATAAATCGGGATTGCTTCCTTTTGCAATTCCCCTGTATGAGCAGGCAAACCGCTTGAATCCGGATGACGAAGAAGTAGTAATGGCGCTCGCAATGATCTATTTTGAACAGGAGGAGTTCAATCGCTGCGACAGCCTCCTTGACCGCTCGCTCGCCGGTGATACGGCGGATACGCAATTGCTATCATTGAAGGCGAAAAACAAATACTACCAGAAGGAGTATGATTCGGCGTTCGCTGCCCTGGAAGCCGTTTTTTTGCTGGGCGATACCAGCCTGAGCAATATACGGCTGGCCGGGAATGCGCTATACGCACTGAACGAATATGACAGGAGCATTTCCTGGTTCGAAAGAATTCCCGCCGAATTGCTGGAGAAGGATGAATATTCCCAATACATGATGGGCGTTTCCTACAGGCATTTGCAGCGTCCCGAAAAAAGTATTGCTCATTTGGAAAAAGCGATCAAACTGGGTATCTCGGACAATATTTCCTTCTACTACCAGCAGCTGGGCCTGAGCCACGAAGAAAAAGGGGAGATCGATAAAGCGCTAATTGCTTTTGAAACCGCCGGTACATATAAAGAAGAAGGGATACTGGATTACCAGATAGCCCGGATCTATGATTATTACAGGGACGACCCCGCAACCGCGCTGGAATACTACAAACGGTACCTTGACAGCCGGGACAGTTCAGTTCAAAGAGCCTGGCAATTTTCCCGTCAGCGTGTGAAGCAGCTGGCAGGAGCCGGGAGATAAAGCAGGCTTTTAATCCTCGCTGCGGTCGTTTTTTGGGGGTTTTTCCGGGATGAGGAAAGGCTTTGCAATGTCTGGTGCTTTGCTGCCGGAGGTATCCGGGTTCGGGAATACGCGGAGATGCCTCATTTTCTTGTCCGGAGTTTTTATAAGGAGGTGACCGTTATAAGAGTTGGGGACTTTCGCTACCAGCAGGTGGCGATGCTGCACTCCGGGTGTTTCCTTTGCTTCCGGTCCCCGGCTTACCTGCTCCTGCGTTTCCGGCCACACCCGGAAGGTGGTTTCCGTTTTTGTTCCAATTTGTACTTCTGAGTATAATGGGAGCTGTTTCCGGGCTTCTGCGTGCTTTCCGGGCGCCGCTGGAAGCTCAAGCTGAGCCTGTGCCTGGCTTTGGAAATAACAAAGGGAAACGGCAAAAAGTGAACAGGAGGCGAGCAATTTTTTCATGGCCATTACTTTATATGGAAAAAGATGCACAAGCTCCCGCCTTTCCATATGAAAAGGTTATATTTTTTTTACAAACTCAATGCCTGCCTTTTGCCTGTCCTGCAGGCTTCGTAAATCGCGTCAATAATGACCAGGTCTTTAACGGCCTCTTCGCCGTTAACAGGAATAACCGGTTTTTTATTTTCGAGGATGATTCCCGCCATTTCATCCATTTGGATGGTTTGGTGAGCAATGTGAGGATGGGTTAGTTCGCCTTTATTCGTCCGGCCTTTTATAGGGCCATAACCCGTAGCGGGCTGCAGTTCGGCATATCCCTTTTCTCCGTTCAGGAAAAAGCGGTCCAGGTTGTTCATGTTGTAGGTGGACAGGCAGGAAGCTACCGCTCCGGAGGGAAAGCCCATTTGGAACTGGATGGTTTCGTCCACGCCTTCTCTGAATTTTACGGGGTCGGTTTTCGTTTCCTGCGCGGTGACCCATTCCGGTTCTTCACCGGTCATGTACCGTGCGCCGTTAACGGAATAAATGCCGATATCCATCATGGCTCCGCCTCCGGCCAGTTCCCTATTGAGCCGCCATTGCTTCGGGTCTCCGATCCGGAAGCCGCTCAGTCCCTGGAAGAAGAGGACCTTCCCGAATTCGCCCTCATTACGCATACGGACGATTTCGAGCGTGTTCGGCTCAAAATGCATGCGGTAGCCAACCAGTAATTTTACCCCGGCTTTCCGACAGGCATCTACCATTTCCTGTCCCTGGCGAGCATTTACAGACATCGGCTTTTCGCAAATCGCATGTTTCCCGGCGGCCGCTACACGGAGAACACCCTCACGATGGAGGGCGTTGGGAGTAATGACGTATACGGCGTCAATATCCGGGTTATCTTTGATCTGGTCGTAATTTTCGTAGTTATAACAGTTCTTTTCAGGGATATTGTATTTGGCTTGCCAGTCTTTGATCTTAGAAGGCGTGCCGCTGATAAGCCCTGTGAGTTTTGCCCTTTTGCAGGATTGCATTGCCTTGGCAACACGCGTCCCGTAACTTCCGAGCCCCATAATTGCTACCCGCAAAACAGGCCCCTGGCAGGATTGGCCATAAAAAGCGTTCCGGGCTGCAGAAGCGGTAATTGGCAAAAAAGGCAGGGTAACCGCCGAAGCGGCAAGTTTCTGCAGAAAATCACGACGTGAGTCCATAAGCTGTATTTTTTAGATATGCAAAGGCTAATTTAAGCATTTTAACGGGTAATTTTCCGGCTCCCTCATACCCTGATCAGCAACCCGTCCTCAGCGCAGGGCAATTTTACGCTATCCAGGTTCAGCAGCATTTCTTCCCCCAGGTGGGTAAGCAGGATCTGGTTAAAGCTGAGCCGCGGCAGATGCCCGGTTAATGTTTGATAATCAAGGTGAGCCGCGGATTTCGTGTCAAAGAAATTGCACTCGCAGATAAACAGATCGGCATTTTCTGCAATAGGAAGGAGGTTCTCATCCCAGCAGGTATCGCCGGAATAACTGATGGTTTTCTCGGCGGTAGTAATACGCAGGCCGTGCGGATCCGTTGCCGGGGCATGTGTTACCGGGAACCCTTCCACCCGGAGATAGCGGGCTTCAAGTTCCCCTTTATCAGGGTATTCCAGGAAGCGAAGCGGAAGTTTTTCCAGTACCTTGCTGCCAGGATACAGTATACCGAGCAGAGCTGCCACTTTTTCCTTACAACCCGGCGGGCTGATAATAGTAAGCGGTTCATTCCATTCAAAAACAGCGGCTTCGAGCAGAAAATAGGGCAAGCCTCCGTAATGGTCGCCATGAAAATGAGAAATAAGGATGGTATCTATTTTCCTTAAATCGAATCCGCGCTGTTTCAGCGCCGCAATCGAGGAGGCGCCGCAATCGATCAGGAAAGTGCCACCTGGAGCCTGTATATGAAAGCAGGTCTGGAGCCGGCCTCCGCTGGAGAATGCATCTCCGCAGCCGATAACGGTCATATTTAGCGTTTTATCTTTCATGCGCCGGCCAGTTCAATCCAGACGGGAGCATGATCGCTGGTCTTTTCCCATCCCCGTACATGCCGGTCCACGCCTGCGGCCAGGAGGCGTTTGTCAAGAGCCGGGCTAAGCAAGAAATGATCAATCCGCAGGCCGGCATCGCGTCCATAGGCATTCCGGAAATAGTCCCAAAAGGTATAGATCTTTTCTTCCGGGTAAAGTTTTCGCAGGGCGTCGGTCCAGCCCTGGTCCACAAGCGTCCTGAATGCAAGGCGGACTTCCGGCCGGAAAAGTGCATCATTTATCCATCTTTCAGGTTTATAAACGTCCAGGTCGGTGGGCATTACATTGTAATCGCCTGCGAGTACGACCGGCGTGCCGGCTGCGAGGAGCCCGGCAGCATGTTCGGTCAGCCGCTGAAACCAGCGCAGTTTATAGTCGAATTTCGGTCCGGGGAGCGGGTTGCCATTCGGCAAATAAAGGCATCCGATGGAAATTCCTTCAATCTGGGCTTCGATATACCGGCTATGACTGTCTTCTTCATCGCCCGGAAGCGCCCGCCTGATCTCCTGTATATTTTTATCGCGCGCCAGGATGGCTACACCGTTCCAGCTTTTCTGTCCCTGCCATATTGCATTGTACCCGGCCTCCCGGATCGCCTGCTCCGGGAATTTTTCCTGCGGGGCTTTTAATTCCTGCAGGCAAACCACGTCAGGTGCCGTCTCCTTCAGCCAGCGAAGCAGTACGGGCAGCCGGCCGTTGACGCCGTTTACATTATAGGTTGCTATCTTCATAATGAAATTGTTCTCTTGAGAATACTAATATAGCAATCGTGTGGCATTCCATGTACCTTTGCGAATGGAAAGCAAATTCATGAAAAATAAAACTGTGCAACTGGTTCTTGAATGGGCGGATTTCGAGGAGGCTTATCCTGAGGGGAACATGGCTGATTTTTGCCGCTATTACCTTGCCCGGCAGCAAGAGGATAAAATGCCGGTAACTGGGGCAATTCCCGATAGTATTGAGGAAGAAATGATGAGAACGATCGGGCGTATCAGCAAACTGCATTTGTTTTATGCTAATCTGGCCCTTAAGGGGACGGATCTTCACCAGATTGAAGAATTTTGGCTGCTGTGTACGATCAGGCAGGAAAAGAACCCTAAGAAAAGCGAGGTTATTTATGCCAATTTGCTTGAACTTTCAAGCGGAACGGACATGCTTAACAGGATGAAGCAACGAGGGCTGATCAGGGAAGTAGCGGACAAGGAAGACAAGCGCTCTAAAAGGATCATGCTCACGGAAAAAGGTGAGGAAATGATTGATCCGTGTTTCGAAGAAATCAATAAAAGCGCAAAAATGTTGGTTAATGAGCTTTCAGAAATGGAAAAAGGGCTGGCCGTCCATTTGCTGAAGAGCATGGAAATAAAGTTTTCTTCCCTTTGGACACGGCACAGAAGCCTGCCTTTTGAAGAAATATACCGGAATGTAATGGAAGGAGATTAACCTGCCGGGTTGATTCTTTTATGCCAGGCTGTACCGATACTGATCTCCGGCCTGTTCTCCGCTGAGCTTATTTTTTTTGAGCAGAACGGCAAGGCGCAGCGTTATGGCTTTCCTGATTTTTTCAGGGGCTAAACCAGGTTCTTTGCCGGCAAGGAATTGCACAATTTCTTCTTTATTCCCGGAACCGATCTGGCTAAGAGCGGCGTTGATCTTGCTGTCCCAGCCGCCTTCGGGTTTAGCTTTTGCAGGAGAGGAGGGAGCGGATTGCGCTACCTGGGCGCGCCGGGTATATTTTCGTTTTTTGACCGGCCCCGCTTTAGCCTTCGAAGCTTTGGCATTTGCCTTGGCCGCGGTTCCACGGGCGGTTAATGCTGAAAGCACGGCTTCTACTTTGCTCAGTTCTTCAGTAAGCGTTTGTTTGCGTAATTCATAGTGCCTGATGACTTCCTGGTCAGTCAATTTTACCATAGTATGCTTTTTTATACGAGTTTAATTAAGAAAAACGCTAATGTATTCAAGTTATTATCAATGCTAAAAAAATTAGCATTATATTTGTTGCCCAATTATAGCAATAATAAAGAACATGATTGCAATGCAGGGGAACAAAAATGCGATTATCAGCCAATTGCAAAAAGATCTTTTGCTTTGGCAGGGGTTTAAACCGCCGCAAAGCCATGCAGATGCAATTGGATTGGGCCCGGTTGAAAGCGCTTTTCCGAATGGAGTGTTCCCGGTTGGGAGCATCCATGAATTTGTAAGCGAAAATCCTGAACAGGCGGCTGCATCAAGCGGTTTTATGGCCGGCTTGCTGGCTTCCCTGATGCGAAGCGGCCAGGCTTGCCTGTGGATCAGCGTATCGCGGAAGCTTTTCCCTCCGGCCCTAAAAGCATTTGGCGTGGAACCCGACCGAATCTTGTTTGCAGACCTTCGGCAGGAAAAGGATGTGCTTTGGGCAATGGAAGAAGCCCTCAAATGCAATGGGCTTGCCGCTGTCGTTGGCGAATTGCATGAAATTGATTTTATTCAATCCAGGCGGCTTCAGCTGGCAGTTGAAAAAAGCAAGGTGACTGGATTCGTTATCCGGAATAATTCCCGCAGCCCGGGAGCAACTGCCTGCGCAGCCCGCTGGCGGATCAGGCCGGCGCCGAGCGAACAGGAGGAAGGCATGCCGGGGGTGGGTTTTCCAAGGTGGAAGGTGGAACTATTGAAAGTTCGGAATGGCAATCCGGGCGCCTGGTTGATAGAATGGTCGGCAGGCCGGTTTATGCCGGCGCAAAAACTTGCACAGAAATCACTGCACGAACGGGCGAAGGAACGAAAAACGGGATAATGTAATGTCAAAACGTTATGCTGCGATATGGTTTCGTCATTTAACAACGGACTGGTTTGTTCTTCGCCAGCCCTTGCTTAAGAATCTGCCTTTTGTTTTTGCCGCGCCGGAACGGGGGCGTATGGTCATCACGGCAGCCAGCCCGTCAGCGGAATCGCAGGGGATAGCCGCCGGAACGGCAGTAGCGGATGCCAAAGCGTTCCTTCCCGGTTTACAGGTGTTTGAGGATAAACCGGGCCTGTCCGGGAAACTTTTGAAAACGCTGGGGCTGTGGTGTATTCGTTATACGCCGGTCATTACAGTAGATTATCCGGACGGGCTGATACTGGATATAAGCGGCTGTGCCCACCTTTGGGGCGGAGAAAGGGCTTACCTGAAAGAGATCGGTTCCAGGCTGAAAAGCAAGGGCTATGATGTCCGGGCGGCTATAGCCGATACCATTGGCGCTGCCTGGGCAGTATCCCGTTTCGGACAGGTTACGCCAATTATTGAAAGCGGTTTGCAGGCGGAGGCTCTTTTATCATTACCGCCTGCCGCGCTGCGCCTGGAACCGGGTACCGTGCAACGTTTGCAGAAATTAGGGCTTTACCGGATTAAGAATCTTATAGGAATGCCCCGTACTGCTCTGCAAAAGCGCTTTGGAGAAGGTTTGTTGCGGAGGCTGCGCCAGGCGCTTGGCCAGGAAGAGGAATATATCCAGCCTTTACAGCCTATCGTTCCCTATGAAGAACGCCTGCCTTGCCTGGAGCCTATTCGCACGGCTGCCGGGATAGAAGTTGCACTGCAGCGGTTACTGGAAATGCTTTGCAAGCGGCTTTCAGGCGAAGGTAAAGGGTTGCGTACAGCCATCCTCACCTGTTACCGGGTGGACGGGAAGCTGATAAAGATAAGCATCGGAACTAACCGGGCAACTTCAGGCGCAGGCCATATCTTCAAACTATTCGAACTGAAAATACCGCAGATCAAACCGGGCCTGGGAATAGAGCTATTCCTGCTGCAGGCGATAAAAGTAGAAGATGCGGACCCTGTGCAGGAAGCATTCTGGAGCGGGAAACCGGGCCTTGAAGACCGGGATTTGTCGGAGTTGCTGGACAGGCTGGCCGGAAAGGCCGGCGCGGGGATCATTCATCGTTATTTACCCGATGAGCATCACTGGCCGGAACGATCTTTTAAGGAAGCCACTTCCATCGGGGAAAAGCCTGCGATCAGCTGGCCTTCCGGCCGCCCCCGGCCTGCGTATTTGCTGCCAAGGCCTGAAGCGATCGAGGTATCCGCACCCGTACCGGATTACCCGCCTATGCTGTTCCGTTATAAAGGTAAAGTCCACCAGGTCAGGAAAGCGGATGGCCCGGAACGTATTGAACGCGAATGGTGGCTGGAGAAAGGAGAACGCCGGGATTATTATTATGTGGAAGATGAGCAGGGACAGCGTTACTGGCTTTTCCGTTCAGGGCATTATGCCGGTAACCAGCCGCAGCAATGGTTTATCCATGGATTCTTTGCGTAATACTTATATAGAATTACAGGTCACCTCGAACTTTAGCTTCCTCCGGGGGGCATCTCACCCGGAAGAGCTGGTGGAACAGGCGGCTGCATGCGGGTACCCGGCCCTGGCCATCACCGACAGGAATAGCTTGGCAGGTATTGTTCGTGCTTATATCGCGGCCAAGAAGCACGGGGTACGCTTGATACCGGCTTGTCGCCTGGACCTGGCGGACGGCCCCGGCCTGCTGGCTTATCCTACTGATAAGGAGGCTTACAGCAGGCTTTCAACTTTACTGACCACCGGGAACCTGCGTGCGGAAAAAGGAGAATGCCGGTTATATAAACAGGATGTCTATGCACATTGCAAGGGGCTGAAGCTTATCGTGGTGCCGCCTGCCGGCCTGACCCCTTCCTTCGAACTGGCCCCTTCCTTTCAAAAGGAGGTAAGGGAATACCGGGAGGCCTTCGGCAGGGAGCTTTATTTAGGTGCGGACCGTGCTTACCAGGGAGACGATGGGAAAAAGCTTTTTCGTTTATCCCAGCTTTCAGCGCAGCTGGACATACCTATGGTGGCCCTGGGAGATGTTCATTATCATGAGCCGGGCCGGCGTGAGTTGCAGGATATACTTACCTGCATACGCGAAAAATGCACTATTCATACTGCCGGCTTTAAGCTGCATCAAAATGCGGAGAGATACCTGAAACCCATGGAAGAAATGCAGCGGTTATTTCGCAGGTACCCTGATGCGATCAAGTGTACCCTGGAAATCGCGGAAGCCTGCCGGTTTTCCCTGGACAGCCTGGAATATGTTTATCCGGAGGAATTAACATCGGACGGGCGTACGCCGCAGGAAGAGTTAACCTTCCTTACCTGGAAGGGCGCCGCTGAACAGTTCGGAACGGAAATACCTGAACAGATCAGGGAAACCATCGGCCAGGAACTGGCATTTATCGAACGAAAGAATTATGCTTCTTACTTTCTTACAGTATATGATTATGTCCGCTTTGCGCGGGAACGGAAGATCCTTTGCCAGGGGCGCGGATCTGCCGCCAATTCGGTCGTTTGTTTTTGCTTAGGTATTACATCGGTCAATCCAACGAAGATCAAGCTGCTTTTTGCACGTTTTATGTCCGAGGCTAGGGATGAACCTCCTGATATTGACGTTGATTTCGAACATGAACGGCGGGAAGAAGTGATCCAGTATATTTATGAAAAATATGGCCGGGATCGCGCTGCTATTGTGGCTACGGTTACACAGGAACGGCAAAAAGGCGCTTTACGCGATGTAGGAAAAGCAATGGGATTGTCGGTGGATACGGTGAGTTGTCTTTCCGGCGCTATCGGGGGCTTGTGGGACGAGGGGATCAATGAAAAGCGCCTTGCCGAACAGGGCTTTGATCCCGGGGACGCGCAATTGAAAAAGTTGCTGGAACTCACCGGGCAGCTGATGGGCTTTCCCCGTCAGCTAGGCCAGCATACAGGCGGGTTTGTCATTACCCAGGGAAAATTACATGATCTGTGCCCGATCATGAATGCACGTATGGAAGGCCGGACCTGCCTGGAATGGAATAAGGATGACCTGGAAGCCTTAGGCTTTCTGAAAGTAGATGTGCTGGGTTTGGGAATGCTGACCTGTATCAGGAAAGCGTTTGATCTGGCAAAACAGCATTACGGACTTGACCTTACGCTGGCCGGCATTCCCCAGGATGACCAGGCGGTGTATGAAATGATTAGCCATGCCGATACGCTGGGGGTTTTCCAGATTGAGAGCCGGGCCCAGATGTCTATGCTGCCGCGTCTTCGCCCCAATAATTTTTACGACCTGGTGATTGAAGTAGCCATTGTGCGGCCCGGGCCCATACAAGGTGATATGGTGCATCCTTACCTGCGCCGGCGTAATGGGGAGGAACCCGAGGAATACCCTTCTGAAGAAATCAGGGATATTTTGAAAAGAACCAAAGGAGTGCCCTTATTCCAGGAGCAGGCGATGGAAATAGCCATCGTGGCGGCAGGTTTTAGTCCGGCGGAAGCGGACCAGCTGCGACGGAGCATGGCCACATTTAAGGCAAAGGGCGAGGTTAGCCGTTTCCGGAAAAAAATGGTGGACGGCATGACCGCTAAGGGCTACACGGAGGAATTCGCCCTGCGCGTATTCCGGCAGCTCGAAGGGTTCGGAAGTTATGGGTTCCCCGAAAGCCACGCGGCCTCTTTCGCTTTGCTGGTTTATGTTTCTTCCTGGCTCAAATGCTATTACCCGGATATTTTTGCCGCCTCCCTGCTCAACAGCCAGCCCATGGGATTTTACCAGCCCGCTCAGATCGTGATCGATGCCCGGAAGCATGGGGTTAAGGTTTTGCCGGTGGATGTTAATCATTCCTGCTGGGACCATACATTGGAAGCAGCGGCGGGTAAGTACCATGCCCTCCGCCTGGGTTTTCGACAGATAAAAGGAATGCAGGAAGAAGAGATAAAGTCATTGATTAGCGGGAGGGCGGAAAAATATACTCATGTTTCCGCTCTCCGGAATGCGGGCGTCCGGGAGGCCACGCTCGAAAAGCTGGCCGACGCGGATGCTTTTCGTTCCTTAGGGCTTGACCGGCGAAAAGCCTTATGGGAGGTGGCTGCATTAGCAGTCCGGCCGGTTGCCTTATTTGAGGGGCAGCTGCCGGAAGATGATGCAGAAAGCCAGGTCATGCTGCCTTTAATGACCAAAAGGGAACATGTGATGCATGACTACGCAAGTACCACCCTGTCGCTGAAAGCCCATCCGGTTAGTTTCCTGCGAGAAAAGCTGGACCTATTGCATGTGGTGCCAACAAAAGAATTAGGCACGATGAAAAATGGCATGTCCGTAAAGATTTGCGGGCTGATAACGGTCCGTCAAAGACCCGGGACCGCCAAGGGCGTCGTATTTATCACCATCGAAGATGAAAGCGGATTTGCCAACCTGGTAGTCTGGGAAAAGCTTTTCGATAAATACCGGAAGGAAATCCTTACCGCCCGCTTGCTGATGGCAGAGGGTAAACTGCAGATTGAAGGCGAGGTGATCCATGTGGTTGTCAAACGCTGTTTTAACCTGACCAAGTTATTGTCACAGGCAGGCAAAGTCATCCATAAAGGGCGAAACTTTAAATAACACCCGGTTGATTACCTGCATTTCAATATTTATCTTGTTCCTGCGTTCTATATAGATCGCAGAAAATTGTAGACCCATGAAATTTCTAATCGAGTTAGAAAAGCGAAACCCCATTCTTTATTATTTTGGCTGGTTATATTTCATCGGCGGTATCGTCAGCATCATTATGACCCAAACATCCGGGACGATTGTATTGGGTATTAATGCCTGGATCAAGCCTATGAAGTTCTTTTTCTCCATTTGGATATTTTGCTGGACAATGGGCTGGCTCCTGGCGTACCTTAACAACAAAGCCCGCGTCAGAATTTATACATGGGCCGTTGTTGTCGTGATGATCATTGAGCAGGTGATCATCACCTGGCAGGCCGCCAATGGAAGGTTGTCGCATTTTAATATCAGCACTCCCTTTTACCAGTCACTTTTTATCTTTATGGGTATTGCCATTTCTACGCTGACGGCATGGACGGGGGTAATCGGCTATTATTTCTTCAAACAAAGGCAATTTGATATCCCTATGTCTTATGTATGGGGCATTCGCCTGGGTATTGTCCTGTTTGTAGTATTTGCTTTTGAGGGCGGCGTCATGGCTTCCCTTCTTTCACATACGGTGGGCGCACCGGATGGTGGTTCCGGGCTTCCGGTATTTAACTGGAGCAACCAGTACGGCGATCTGCGGGTTGCCCATTTCATAGGCATTCATTCATTGCAGGTGCTGCCCTTATTTGGCTATTATATCGCTAAGAATAACCGCAGTGTACAGTTATTTGCCGCGGGCTATTTTATTCTAACAGTATTCCTGCTGCTGCAAGCCCTCCAGAAAATGCCTTTACTGCGTTTTTAGGTAGGATTTTCCTATCGGAACGATGCCAAAACGTCTCTCCAGACGGTTACACCTGATTTGCCGGAGAAGAAACTTTTTGGGTAAATGCCGGAAAATTCCCTGAAATCATTGATAAAATGTGCCTGTTTGGGGTAAAACCTGTATTGCGGATGAATTGTCTTTTAAACTGTCTCTCGGAGAGGCAGACAGCCGGAGGAAGGTCGGCGATCTTTACCAAACCTCTTTTTTCGATAATTAGCTGAATGGATTTGAATACGGGCAGCATAGCCTGATCTTTTTTTAAGTAGCACTTTTCGATGAAAGTTTCCAGCAACCGGATGCGTTCCTTATTATGCCGGGCATTGCCTATGGCTTTGTGCATGCAGGCCTGCCGTGAACGAAGGAATAGCTTCACCGTGTTTTCCCGGCATCCGGGAGAGAAAAATGCGTATAAGGCCGCTTTCCCTCGGGGATCCAGAAAAATCTGACCAGATGCGCCAGTCCTGCTTTTGGTTTGAAAGTCTGATAATTCATTTTATAGGGAAGTGATCCACCAGGTTACGCCGGTTGGATCTTTAACGCCGCCGCTTCTTCCGTATCCCTTGTCGGCTGGCTCCATTACAGAAACGGCTCCTTCCCGTAGCGCGGTGGCATATGTGCTATCGGCATTTTCCACGTAAATGAAGATACTGCCGGTCTGCGGCGGCCATTGTTCGGTCGCTTCGGCAAACATGATGACCGTTTCGCCGATCCTGATCTCCGCATGCATAATGCCCTCGCCTCCTTCTTGCTGGTGCCTGGCTATCAGCTCTGCGCCAAAGACCGCGGTAGTGAAGTTAATAAATTTTTCAGCCCCTTTCAGAATGAAATAGGGCATCAGCCGTTGGTGTTCTTTTGGGATATTCATTTTTTTATGTTTAATATCCAAATTTAACGTATTTCCAGGCGCTTAAATTGGAAAAATGTGCCATTTTTTTGGCTATCTTTAAGCATGGAAAGCACTAAAACAGATCATCTCCGATATCCTATCGGGCCTTTTGTAAGAAAAGAGCAATATTCCGGGGAAGAAATTAATTCGATGATTGCCGTCATTGAAGAAGCGCCGCTTCGCTTTAAGTTGCTGATGGAAATGTTGCCCCCGGAAGATCTCTCGAAAACATATCGTCCGGGAAGCTGGAACGTGCAGCAGCTCGTTCACCATGTGGCCGATATCCAGCTACTTCATTTTTTACGCATGAAAAAAGCGCTTACGGAAGCCGACTATAAAGAAGTGACGCTTATTGACATGGACGGCTGGGCGGTTACTCCGGATGCACGCGATGAGCCGGTGGAGGATTCCTTACTGATGCTCGACGGAATTACCAGAAGATACCTGTTTTTGCTCCGTTCATTGACCGAAGAGCAATTGAAAATCGCTTATTATCACCCGGTGAGGAAATATACGATCAACCAGGCGCAGGCTATTGCCATGTCTGCCTGGCACCTGGAGCATCACCTGGCACACATCAGTTTGGCGGTTAGCTGAAGTTTTCCGGAGCTGCGTTAAGCGTGGCCCGTGGTCACCGCTGTGTAGACTGGTTTTCGCGTTGCCGGGAACAATACCTGCGACTTATGCGACAATTCACGCTTAACGCAGCTCTAGTAATTTAAGCAAGTTGTCTTTCCTGATCAGGTTATGAAACAATTCCTTCTTTGTTTCCTGCAGGTTCATGATCTTTTCTTCAATGGTCCCTGAGCAGATAAGCCTGACAGCCACGACATTTTTCTTTTGGCCAATCCGGTAGATCCTGTCAATGGCCTGGTTCTCTACTGCGGGGTTCCACCAGGGGTCTATCAGGTAAACATAATCGGCTGGCGTTAAATTCAACCCGTTGCCTCCTGCTTTCAGGCTGATCAGGAAGATTCGCCTGGTGTCCTCCGATTGGAATTCGCGGACGACCTGCTCACGGTTCCTGGTGCTGCCGCAAAGGTAGGAATAGCCGATCCCCCTTTCTTCCAGCTCTTTTTTGACCAGGTCCAGCATGGAAACGAATTGCGAGAAAACTAAGATCTTATGATTGGCTGATTTGCTGAGCAGCTGCTCCAGGAGAACGTTCATTTTTCCGGATTCTTTAACGTTGATCTCCTCATCGTTCAGCAGGAGGGGGGAGTTGCAGATCTGCCGGAGGCGGGTCAGGCCTTTCAGTACATGAACGGAGCTTTTGGGGAGTTCTTCATTCGTTTTACTGCAAATGTAATCCCGGAACTCTTTTTCAAAAGCGGTATATATTTTTTGCTGCTCCGGGGGCATTTCACAGAACAAAACCATTTCGGTTTTCTCGGGCAGTTCGCCGGCTACCTGCTTTTTCGTCCTCCGCAAGATAAACGGCCGGACCTTTTCCTGCAGTTCCCTGGACCGTTTCCTGTCCTTGAACTGATCAATGGGGACGGCGTATATCTCCTTGAAATACTGTTTGCTTCCCAGCAGGCCGGGGCAGGCAAAAGAGAGCTGTCCGAAGAGGTCGAAGGTATTGTTCTCCACCGGGGTTCCGGTAATGGCGATCCTGTTCGCTGATTTAAGCAGGCGGGCTGCCTGATACCGTTGCGAATCCGGGTTTTTGATATTTTGCGATTCGTCCGCGAAGATGTAATTAAATGAAAAATCCTTCAGGAAGGAAATATCCGAAAGAAGGGTGCCGTAGGTAGTGATAATGAGTTCGTGATCCCCGAATTCCCTGGTATGGCCGTTCCTGTCCGGCCCGTAATGCGTGAATACTTTTAAAGAAGGAGCGAACTTGTCAATCTCCTGCTTCCAGTTAAAGACAAGGGAAGTGGGCACCAGCAGCAAGCTCGTAGTATGCCCTCGTTTTTGTCGCTGCAGCAGGAGGAAAGCAATGATCTGAAGCGTTTTCCCCAAGCCCATGTCATCTGCCAGGCAGCCGCCGAACCGGTGGTCGTCCAGAAAGTTGAGCCAGCTTAGGCCCTGTTTCTGGTACGCTCGCAGATGGGCGTTCAGCTCCGCAGGAACTTCCGCTTCTTCCATACCTTCCAGGTTCGCCAGTTTCGACTCCAGTAAAGCCAGTTCCTTTTTCGCGGCATTATCCAGGACTTCCTCTTCGAATAGTTCGCCAACGGCCCTGAAATTTACTTTCGCGATCCGGATATGGTTATCCGTCACTTCCCCGGCGCTGAAATAGTCCCGGAACTTTTCTATCCATTCTTCGGGTAGAATGCCCATTGTTCCATCTCCCAGGCGTACGTATTTGCTTTTATTCCTGATGGCTTTATGGACCTGTTTTAAAGAGGCCTTTTTGTTTCCGTATTGCAAGGCTATTTCAGCATTGAACCAATCCGTGCCGCTCAGGATCCTGACGGTAATTTTTGCTTTATGCGGATTCAGACTGTTCTTCTGCAATTTATTGAACCCGAATATGCGAATACCTTTATTCTGCCATTCCTCAAAAGCGTCCAGAAACCACTTTTCATCCAGGAAATGTTTTTTGTGGAGGTAGAAATAGGGTAATTGTTCTTCCACCTGTTCATGGAAATAAGGATGTTGCCTCATTACGAGCGAAGTAAAAGCTATTTCAGCTTCCTTATCCCTGTTTACCCGGAATCCGGTTTTAATGCCTTTAGGGTAAATCTGTTTTTTGCTCAGGACCGGTATTTCAATATCTCCGTATCTCATTACCGGGTTCAGCTCTACATAGGCTCCGGAATCCGCCAGGTAGAGCAGTTTTTCCGGTGCTTTGTCCAGCTGGTGTTCCATAAGCTGTTCAAGGCTGGCGGGTGGCAGATAGGCGTAATCAATGGCTGTGCTTTCTTCCAGCCTGCTAAGTACGGTATCCCTGAAATCGTGGTATTTTGATTGATGAATGAGCAGCTTGTCCTGGTGTTTTTTGAGGAAGGAGATCACATTCAGCAACTTTGTGTTGCCAATCAGGTGAAGGGAGGGCCCGGCAGCCAGAAAATAGCCAAATTGGACGGACGTATCCTCAAGGCGGCATTTTGATCCGCTTATATCCAGTTCGGCGGTAAGTTCATAAAAGGGATCGTTTTTAACGACCTGCAGCTGCAAGTCATACAAGGTATGCCCGGTCTGCAGGGGACTCAGGGAAGCTGCGGTCATATTTTCAGAGACGGCAGCCTCATGGCGGTAAAGCGGAAGTCCGAGCGGATTTTTCAGGATGGCTTTCAGGGCTTCGATAGTGATCCCCGGCTGCTCGTCCGCGGCTTTATTCCGGAACAGGTGGACGGCGCTGAAGAATTTTGATTCAGCGGGACTGACCGCATTCCATATTTTTTCCAGTGCATTTACGGGTACTACCGGGTTTTTAGGCTTTCCGCTTTGGGTAAGGGACGCTTCCGCCAGTTCTATAATGAGGTGCTTATAGTATTTATGCTGTTTAAAGACCAGCAGCATTATATGATCTTCGGAACGTTTAACGATCCCGCTTCCCTGGTTTCCGGCAGAGAACTGGTCCTGGAGTTGCAGGGTATATTCCCTGTTCAGGGGAAACAGGTTCGCCGATGCCGGCCGGATGACGTTCTGTCCGTTAGCATATTCTACCCGGAAATATGTATCCAGGTTTTGCTCCTGCTGCAATCCGTAAGGAAGAGCGAAGTCCCTGAGTTTTTCATGCCTTAAGGCAGCGTCAAAAAATATCCGGAGTTCCGTTCTGCGGCTGATTGCCAGCAGCGCGCGGCTCTGGTGCCGGCAGAGCTTTTCAGTAAGTGCGGCGCAGGAACAGGAGAGGTAAAGACCGGTATCTTGCTGGACCAGCCAGGTTTCGATGCTGCCGGCTTCTTCCAAATGCGAGAATAATGCGGAATTAATTCCAATGCTTTCTATATTCAGGTCCCGGAATCCTTTTTGTTCAACAGGCAGCGATTCTCCGCTATGCCGTTGTACAAAAATTTCATTGAGCGCTGATATATCGAACCCGGGAATCGTATAGACGTGATCCATGCTTTTCAAAATTAGCCAAAAATTTGGCTATATTTGCCTGTCGTAAACGAAAAGCTGCACCAATGAAAATAACTAAGTAAACAGGCGGTTAAGCCGTCATGAATTCCAACCCAACGGAATAATTGCTGTTGAAAGCAATACTTAGCTATTATTTTATTCTTTTCATTTTGTTATGAGCGTCACGATCAAATCGCTTAGCTATTTGCATCCCGACAGGGAAACTTTGTTCGAAAATCTGGATTTTACTATTCCAAAAGGGGGTAAGGTTGCGTTAGTCGGTAATAACGGCACAGGAAAATCAACTCTTTTACAGGTCATCGCCGGATGGCTTCCTCCTTCGGCCGGGCAAGTTATTCTTTCCGAAAAGGCTTATTACGTGCCGCAGCACCTGGGGCAATACGATCATCTTTCCGTAGCTGAAGCGTTAATGGTGGAAAGAAAATTGAACGCTTTGCGGGCTATATTGGAAGGTGATGCCGCCGCCGGCAATTTTGCCGATCTGGAGGATGACTGGGAAATAGGAGAGAGGGTTCAGGCTGCGCTTTTATTTTGGCGTCTTGAACACCTTGATTTATGGCAAAGGATGAAAAGCCTCAGCGGGGGTGAGAAAACCAAGGTCTTCCTGGCCGGTTTGCTGGTCCACGCTCCGGGAGTCATCCTGCTGGACGAACCATCCAATCACATGGACGCATCAAGCCGCGACTTGCTTTATGATTTTATCGGGAAAAGCAAGGCAACGATATTGGTGGTCAGTCACGACAAGGCGCTGTTAAGCCCGCCGGACAGCACCCTTGAGCTGAGCGCGGCCGGCGTCGAATTGTTTGGCGGTAATTATGACTTTTACAGGGAGCAAAAGGAAAGCAAGTTGAATGCCCTTCAGTCTCAATTGGATGAACAAGCTAAAATGCTTAAACAGGCGAAGCAAAAAGCCCGGGATATGACGGCGCAAAGACAGAAAATGGAGGCGAAGGGGAAATCCCTGAGCAAAAGTCATTCACTGCCGCGTATCGTGGCCGGAAATCTTAAAAGAAAAGCCGAACAGAGTACAGCCAGGCTGCAGGGTGCCCACCAGGAGAAAGTGCATGATATTGCCGATAGCCTCCGGCAGACCAGGTTACAGATCCGCCAATCCCAGGCGCTAAGGATCAATCTAAAGGAATCCGGCCTCCATCAGGGAAAAGTCCTGGTTGATGCGAGGAAGATCGGTTTTTCTTACGAGAAAAAGAACCTTTGGCCGCCGCTCTCCTTCCAGGTCCGGTCTGGCGACAGGATAAGGATCGAAGGCGAAAACGGCTCTGGTAAAACGACGCTCCTTCAACTCATAATGGGCCGCTTTCAGCCTGCTATTGGGGAGATATTTAAGGCGGAATTCAGCTATTTATACCTGGACCAGGACTATACGCTGATTGATGAACAACTGAGCCTGTTTGAGCAGGTTCAAAAATATAATACCGGCAACCTGGAGGAACATGATTTGAAATCGCTGCTGCATTATTCCCAGTTTTCACCGGAAGTATGGGACAGGAAGTGCGCCGGCTTAAGCGGCGGAGAAAAAATGAAACTGACGCTTTGCTGTTTAGGGATCAGTAATAACATGCCCGATATGCTCATACTGGACGAACCAACGAATAACCTGGATATCCAGAGCCTGGAGGTGTTAACCCTGGCGATAAAAGATTATAAGGGTACACTGCTGGTAATTTCGCATGACAGGAACTTCATTGAACAGATCGGGATCAGCGCAAATATTGCGCTTGATAAGATATCCCGTTAGCCTATTCTGACCAAACGGCCAGTTCATAGCCGTCCTGATCTGCAAAATGGAAGCGTTTGCCGCCAAGGAATGCGAAGGTATCCTTTACGATGACGCCACCGGCTTCTATTACTTTGTTTTTTGTTGCTTCAATGTCGTTTGAATAGAGAATAACCAGGATGCTTCCCTTGACCGGGTCTCCTGTAGTGAAACCTCCGTCAACATACTCGCCTTCAAAAGCCGTGTAGCCGGGGCCGTAGTCGGTAAATTTCCAGCCAAAGGCTTTCGTGTAAAAGGTTTTGGCCCTTGCAAGATCCCTTGAGAGGAATTCGAGGTATTGTACCTGCTCGTGCTTTAACTTGTTTTCTGAATGAATTGCGGTCATTTCTTGTGTAAATGAGTTAACCCGGTAAAGATATGAAATTGAGGCGTCCCGGCAATTGGGACTATGTCCGTTCATGTTTACTTTTGTGCCGAAATGGAAACGAAAAATACCACCAGCGGTTGGATCAATGGGTTCATAGGTGTACTGATATTTAGCGGGTCACTTCCCGCAACAAGGGTCGCTGTCCTGGCCTTGCCGCCATTTTTTTTAACCGTGGCCCGGGCGAGCATTGCAGGCCTTCTTGCACTTTGTTTCCTGTGGATTTTCAGGGAAAAACGCCCTGCGGGAAAACAGCTTTTTTCTTTGGCGGTAGTGGCGCTGGGCGTGGTAGCTGGTTTTCCCCTGCTTAGTGCGTTGGCATTGCAGCACATTACTTCGGCCCATTCCATTGTTTTCCTTGGGATGCTGCCGCTTACAACCGCTATATTCGGTGTAATCCGCGGAGGGGAGCGCCCCGGCCCGGTATTCTGGATATTTTCCGCAACAGGAAGCTTGCTTGTCATCGCTTATGCGGTTGCCCAGGGCCTTTCCGTGGCTCCCGCTGGTAATATCTATATGTTGCTGGCAATTATATTATGCGCCCTGGGTTATGCAGAAGGCGCCAGGCTTTCAAAGGCGCTCGGAGGCTGGCAGGTAATTTCCTGGGCGCTCGTCTTGTCATTGCCGTTTATGGCGCCTTTGGCCTTCTTCCTGCTGCCATCCTCGCTCGCAGCAGTTAGCGTATCCGCCTGGATAGGGCTTGCTTATGTTTCCCTGTTCAGTATGTTTATCGGCTTCATTTTTTGGTACCGGGGATTAGCCCAGGGTGGTATCGCAGCGGTAGGCCAGCTGCAACTCCTTCAACCGTTTTTCGGATTGGCCTTAGCCGCCACCTTACTGGGGGAACAAGTAAGTATTGGCATGCTGGGTATTACCCTTGGCGTTATTCTTTGCGTTGCCGGTTCAAAGAAGTTTGCCGCCAGCGGCACCTGAAAGAAAGTATCCGCTGCTGTACGTACGTTCGGCGGGCACCGGGCCTGTTAAGCGCCTAAAGCTTTTCTTGCGTATTCCAGGCACCTGGCCACCTCCTTTACCGCATCGGAGCCGGAAGGGATCTCATATTCCAGTTCTATGGTAGCCGGAAATTTATAGTTATTCCGGGACATTAGCCGCAAGGCTTCAACAATAGGAGTATCGCCTTCCCCCCAGGTGAGGTTAGCACCGCCATGGGCCTTTGATTTCCTGTCTTTGGTATGCATGCTCACAATATGCTTATGCTTCGCTTTTATAAAGGCAAGAGGATCAAATCCCGCAGCTACATAATGGCCCATATCAAAATTTGCCGCGTTATAGGGGGATTCGGCAATGGCTCCATCCCACATATCAAAGGTTTGCTGCGTATGGCCGTGATAGCCGACATAGATTTTATTCCTTTTAGCAATAGCTCCCAGCCGTTTGGTCTGTCCCGGATCCCGGGGGAATTCCACATTGGCCTGGTTGGCTCCCAACGCTTTGGCGGCGCGGAACGCATAGTCTATTTCTGCGTCCGTATTGTTTACTCCCAGGGCGCTTGGTTTATATCCATAGATTTTCACGCCGGCATTATTGTACATTTTTCTAAGCTGTTCAAACCGTTTCATGGGAACAGCTGCCCGCCATTCCGCCAGTTTTTTACGGTATTCTGCACGTGCCGCCTTTTGTTCATCCGACTCCCGCGGGCCGGAAGGCGCCTGCGGGGCACCTGCAAAAGCTTCAGCCGGATCCCCCATTAACTCAACTGCCCCCACATTGGCATCCAAACAGTATTGAAGGAGCTGCTCGGCGCTGCCCGGCATACTTCTGAAAGAATAAGTGATCACACCTATCTGGACACCTTTAAACAAGGAGTTTGGTTTTCCCAGGTTCCGGATATATGCCGGCATACCCAATACCGGCCTCGAAGCCAGCGCCAGGCCGGCCACAGTAAGGGCAGTTGTACCAAGAAACTGCCTTCTGGAAAGATTTTGCTTTTTCATTTCGACTAATATCAAAAAAAATTGAAAGAAATTTCTATTATATGATGCTTATCTTGCACAAGGTATCATGATAAAGCAAGCGCTTCATAATTTAAAGATCGACGCCCTTAACGAAATGCAGCAGACTGCTATCGCCGCGGCCTCTAAAGGTGACCTTATATTGCTGTCGCCCACGGGCTCGGGTAAAACATTAGGCTTTTTATTGCCCTTGCTCAGTTCACTTGACGCGAACGTTTCAACCGTTCAGGCAATGATACTTGCGCCTTCACGGGAACTGGCCCTGCAAATAGAACAGGTTTTCAAGGTCCTGGGCAGCGGGTTTAAAGTGAATTGCTGTTATGGCGGCCACGCGGTTAAGACGGAAATAAACAACCTGTCGCAGCCGCCTGCGGTCCTTATTGGCACACCCGGACGCATAGCCCATCACTTGCGCCGCAAAAGCTTTGATCCTGCTGCTGTCAGTACGCTGGTGCTTGATGAATTTGATAAAGCGCTTGAATTCGGTTTCCAGGAAGACATGGCCTATATCATTAAGCAATTGCCTTTTGTAAAGAAGCGCATGCTCACTTCGGCCACCCGGATGGACGAAATACCGGCCTTTACCGGCATATCCAACCCGTTAACACTTGATTATTTAAGCGATGCCGCATCCGCGCCGGACCTTGAGCAGAAAGCAGTGATAACAGATGCTGCCCGCCGGCTGGATGCCCTGTTCGCGCTGGTCTGCCAGATCGGCGATCAGCCCACGCTGGTCTTTTGCAATCATCGCGATGCCGTTGAACGTATCAGCGATTTGCTGTGGGACAAGGGATTGCCGCATGATATTTTCCACGGAGGCATGGATCAGGACGACCGCGAGCGGGCATTGATAAAGTTCAGAAATGGAAGCCATCGAATCCTGATCACTACCGATCTGGCTTCCCGGGGCCTGGATATCCCTGAGATCGCGCATGTAATTCATTACCAGCTGCCGCAGACTGAAGAGGCTTTTTTGCACCGCAACGGCCGCACAGCCAGGATGCATGCCAAAGGCACGTCGTATCTTTTGCTGGCCCCTGGTGAAAAACCGGACTATTTAGGCGAATTGCCTGCAATTGAAGACCTGCCCCAAAAAGCAGCTATACCAAGCCCCTCTCCCTGGGCTACGCTGTATATTGCCGCCGGGAAAAAGGACAAGATCAACAAGGTTGACATCGTAGGCCTGTTGCTTAAAAAAGGCAAACTGGCTAAAGAAGACCTTGGCCTCATAGAAGTACTTGACCATTCATCTTACGCCGCTGTAGCGCGAGACCAGATAGAACGTGTGGCAAAGCTGGTAAAAGACGAAAAAATGAAAGGCCGGAAGATTAAAATAGAGGTCTCGCGGTAATTTGCAATAACTGCGTTAAAACTTAGTCTCGTCCATTTTTGTTATTTTCAGTCAAAACCGTTGTGATATGATACTCCAATATTTAACCCAGGAATTTGAACATGAAGTAAACAGCACGCGCAAACTGCTGCAGGCGATTCCGGAAAAGGACCTGGGCTATAAACCTTCGGAACATTCCTGGACGATGGGTGAGCTGGCACAGCATATTGCCACTATTTACTATTGGTATGTAGGCGCACTCACCCGGGACGTTTATGATTTGGCTGCTGATAATCTTGAACGGGGCGATACGAATGACATCAAAGCTACCCTGGCGCTCTTTGAAAGCAATGTAGAAAAAGCCAGAACTGCGTTGAATTCGCTTACCGAGGAAAAGTTAAAAGACAACTGGACCATGAAGGTAGGGGACAGGGTGGTTCTTGGCCCCATGCCCAGGGGCATCGTGGCGCGCGGATTCCTTTTCAACCATATTTATCACCATCGCGGTGAAATGATCGTTTACCTTCGTGCAACAGGGAATAAGGTCCCGGGTATGTACGGCCCCACGTATGAAGACAGTAAAAAAGGTTAAGTGCCGGCATGAAAGATATTTTCAGACGCATATTAGCCGGAGAAGCCATCCCGTTTAACAATCCCGATTATTACAAAATCGGGGAAGCCTGCACAGAAACGAAAAAGCTTCTGATAAAGCTCAATAATGTAGTGGAGACAAGTGCGAGCAGGCGCTTACTGGCGGAAATAACCGGCTCGGCGATAGATGATTCCACAACGATTTTCACGCCTTTTCAAATCAATTATGGAAAGAATACCAGGATAGGAAAGAACGTCTTTATCAATTTTAACTGCACGTTTCTTGATCTGGGAGGAATTACTATCGAAGATAACGTGATGCTTGCTCCGAACGTAAGCTTGCTGACCGAAGGGCATCCTTTAGCCGCCGGTGACCGTCAAACCCTGATTGCCAGGCCCATTCATGTTAAGAAAAACGCCTGGATAGGTGCGAATGCAACTATCTTGCAAGGAGTAACAATCGGGGAGAATGCAGTAGTGGCAGCCGGCGCGGTCGTTTCAAAAGATGTGCCGGACAACGCGGTAGCGGGAGGGATACCTGCCAAGATCATTAAAACGATTTGAAACGAAGATATCTGACGTACTTTTTGCATATAAATCATAAGAAAATGGAATTCAACCCGGGCAATAGTATTGTTAAGCTGTGTATTCAGGGCATGAACATGGAAGAAAATGGAAGACCTGAAGAAGCAAGCCGGCTTTTTCTTCAAGCATGGAATGAAGCTACCGACGATTTTGAAAAATTTATTGCTGCTCATTATGTGGCCCGACATCAGAAAAGTGTTTCCGATCAATTAAAATGGCTCGAAACAGATTTGCATTATGCATTGAAAATAAATGATGACGCGGTTCAGGGTGCATTTCCTGCGCTGTATTCAAACATAGCCAAATGCTATGAAGAATTAGGTGACCATGACAGCGCAAAAAAGAACCGGGAATTAGCAAAAGAATTCCGGGACAAACCGTCTGACAAGGGCCCCTTTTTTCACGGAACGAAAGCGGATTTGCAGGTTGGTGATTTGCTGACAGCGGGGGGCAAGTCTAATTATAAGACTGAACTTATAATGAACCATATTTATTTCACGGCCCTGCTTAACGGAGCCGGACTCGCTGCGTCATTAGCTAAAGGCGACGGACCTGAACGTGTGTATATTGTTGAACCGACAGGAAGCTTTGAAAATGACCCGAACGTGACTAACAAAAAATTTCCGGGCAACCTGACACGTTCTTACCGCAGCCCGGAACCTTTAAAGATCGTCGGCGAAATTACAGACTGGATAAAACAAACACCCGAAGACATTCGAAAATGGCAGGAAAAACTGGCAAATAACAAGGGGGAAATTATTAATTAGTCGGGTAATGTCAAGGCAAATTTACAACAGGACCATCAAAATTGATGGAATTGATCTTTTTTACCGGGAGGCCGGCGATAAAAAGAACCCATCTCTGCTGCTTTTACATGGATTTCCCACCTCATCAGTAGCTTTCAAGAACCTGATGATTGCTATGTCCGATCAGTATCACCTAGTCGCCCCGGATTATCCGGGTTTCGGCTTCAGTGAATTTCCCGTACCAGATAGCTTTGAGTATACGTTTGGGAGCATATCCTCTTTGATAAACAAACTAACCGAGGCAATAAACTTAAATAGATTCTTTATTTACCTCCATGATTACGGCGCACCCATCGGGCTTCGATTATGCGTAAATCACCCCGAAAAGATTGCCGGTATTATTGTCCAGAGCGGCAATGCATATCGTGAAGGTATGGGCCCGGAATGGGACGAATATATTGACTTTTGGTACCACCCAACCACTGAAAAAAAGAAAGAACTGATTAAATTCTTAAGCGCAGAAGGTATAAAGAATCAATATTTCGGCGGCCTCCCCGAAGAAGTAGTATCCAGGGTCAGCCCGGAACTGTGGATGCTTGATTGGGAATTCCTGAAGAGGCCGGGCAATATCGAAAGGCAATTTGAATTAAATTGTGATTTCAAAACTCACCTGGAAATGTTCCCCGTGTACCAGGAATTTTTCCGCAATCACCAACCACCCGCCCTGGTCATCTGGGGAAAATATGAAATATTTTTCTCCGTAAAAGAAGCTCCCTGTTATAAACGTGACCTGCCCGAAGCACAAATCCACATTTTAGACGGAGGGCACGACGTGCTGGACACTCATTTTGATGAAGTGCTGACGCTGATAAGAGATTTTCTGGAAGGACAAGGTGCTTAAAACACATATTGCCGTTTAAGGAACGAAGGCTTAAAAAGCGGGTCTTATCGTTCTTCGATTGGTAAAGATCAAATCGGAGAACTGCTTTCTAAAATAGAATCTAAAATTATTGACGAAGAACCGGAAGTACAAGTACAATAGACAGGGAATTGAGCAGGCGTCGTGGAATGCGCCCTGTATACAGGTCCATGACCCTTTTGGCAATACCCTGTTGTTTCCGGAAAAGGCAAAAAAGTAACCTAGCCCAAAACACGGGTGAAGTATGCGCTTGGGTTGCGCTTCGAAATAAAATAGAACCTACAACGGTACGCCCACGTTATGTTTACGATTATTTTTCCCGCCGGATGGCGAGCTTTTCATTAACCTTCATACCTCACAATTTTTAGGTGAACAATGCCTAAAACCCTACACACACAAACCTTCGGGTTAATCGAGGGTACCAAAATTATCCAAATAAAAGGTACCCTCAATAGGTACCCTTTTTGGCTGTAATACTTTGTTTTTATCTGGTAAGCTTTTTTGCGGAAACCGTTAAGAATGAACGGTTTTATACGAAAAAAGCCACTCATGATGAGTGGCTTTGCGGACTGGACGGTACCGTAAGTGATCCCGCTGGGGCTCGAACCCAGGACCCACGCCTTAAAAGGGCGTTGCTCTACCAGCTGAGCTACGGAATCTTAAAAATATATCCCCTTTTTTGTCGGGGACTGCAAAGGTACGATCTTCTGTTTATTTTACCAATAAAATTACTGGTTTTGTTTTCGTTAATGCCCTTAGGATACTGTTAATCAGGGAAAATATATCTATAGGTGCGGTGTTTTTTTCCGGGCGACCCGCCGGTTGCTACGTGCAGCGCCTGCATTTTGGTGTTGAAATCGCCTACCCAGGAAAGCTCGGCTTCTACGTACTTATGGGAGGGAATGGTATAGTCCTGGAGCTTTTTTACCAATACGGACTCGAGGCCGTGATTCTGGAATTTTTGCTTTACGCCAAGAACGATGATGCGGATGCGGTTCATCGTGCCCTTTCGTTTGTAATAGAGGAAGCGGAGTTTTTCCCAGAGGCCCATTTTTCCGTTGAACTTTTTGATGATCTGATTGACGTCGGGAAGACAAATAATGAAGGCCGCCGGTTCATTCTTGATGGTAGCGAACCATACAAGGTTGGGGTCCATGATGGGCTTCATTTCGTGGAACTGTTCGTAGAGGGTTTCCTTTGAAATAGGGGAGAAACTGTCAAAGTTCTGCCAGGCGTCATTGTAAATTTCCTCGATGTCGCTGATGTGCTTGTCCGCCTTTGCGGGGTTGAAGCATTCGAATTCGTAGCCGGGTTTCTTCATTACCCAGTTAGCGATCTTCGAGAACCGGTCGGTGAAGGGAATGGTGATATTAATATGGGTGGTTTCCTGGTCGTAGAGTTTTTTGAAGCCGTAATCCTCGAAAAGCGCCTGGTAATAGGGCGGATTATAGCTCATTCCGAAGGACGGGTGGGTGAAACCCCAGGTAAGCAAGCCCCAGAATTTATCGTTCTCGCCAAAGTTGATAGGTCCGTCCATGGCTTTCATTCCGTGGCCGGCGAGCCAGTCTCTGCAGGTGTCAAAAAGCATACGGGCGGCCTGCGGATCATTGATGCATTCAAAGAAGCCTGTCCCTCCGGTAGGCTGGGCCGGGAGCCAGGCCTTTTTTTCATTGATAAATGCCGCTACGCGGCCTATGGGATTATTCTTGTCGTCCTTTAATAACCACCTGGTCACGATCCCATGCGAATGATAGTTGTTCTTTTCCGGGTCAAAGACGGCTTCGATCTCCGTATCCAGCGGGCGTACCCAAACAGGGTCCTTTGCATAGATCAGGGAGGCAACTTCCAGGAATTCCCGTTTTGACCGGGCGTCTTTTACTTCGATTATTCGCATATTCGCTAACTAAGCCCCAAAAATAGCAAAAAATGAATGGGGATATAAAAGCCCCTGCAATCTGCTGTTGCCAGGGGCTTATTATGGTTTGTATCACGTATGCGGGTTACCGGTGATCAGTAACGATCATCGTCATCGTATGAATCAAAATTATCCAATTCATCAAAGTCTTCTTCGAACTCAAGATCGAAGTCGTCATCGTCATCATCAAGGGCCCGTTTCTTCCAATTTTTCGTTTCCTTGCTGGTTACAGGTTTCATTTTTGATTTTTTGCTATCTCCAGAAGCGGGTCCCTTGGTCACGATCTTCCTGGCGTTTTTTTTAGGCGTTTTCATTACCTCTTTCAATTAGCTTTAGCTTACATGAAGTTACAAATGTTATGGGTATTAATTCAAATAAAAATTTCAAAAATTTTCAGGTTGCGGGGGTAGAAGGTTTAGCTTTCTGCCTGAATTCCTATTTCGTTTTCCTGGGGTTGAATGTCTTTTAACTTGGGCAGGTCTTCCAGGCTTCCGAGCTTGAAGTAATCCATGAATAACCGGCTGGTGGTATACAGGATGGGACGGCCTGGTGCGTCGCTTTTGCCTGCGATCGTGATCAGATCTTTTTCAAGTAGCTTTTGAATACTGTAATCACAGTTGACGCCGCGTATCTGCTCCACACCTACCTTGGTGATAGGCTGCTGGTAGGCAATGATTGAAAGCGTTTCCATCGCAGCGTTCGACAGTTTCTTTTTATTGTTTTGCTGAAATAACACACTTAAGGTACCGGCAAATTTATTCTTTGTAAGGAACTGGTAACCATTGTCTATCCGGGCCAGCTCAAAAAAGAATTCGTCTTTCCGGTACTTTTCCCTGAGCAATGCGATTTGTTCTTCGATCTGCCCCGCCTCGTATTCCTGGTTAAAGATCATGTTCAGGCAAGTGCTTATCTCCGAAGCAGTAATGCTTTGCTCTGATGCAAAAATAAGCGCTTCAATATGTTGATGCAAGTACTCCACGATTCTTTTTGCAAGATTTAAATTTCTTTGGAAAATACCTCCGGGAATAATTCCACTTTTGTGGAAAAGTCGGGGTTGACAGCGGATACATGGGCGGGTTCAATTCTGCACGATTCAACTTAGTAATCGATCACTTGTTCTTCCATGAGGGCGGGCATTTCCCGGTACTCGTACTGCTGATTGCGAAGTTGCGGAATGAATCCTGCTTCCCTGATGGCTTCCTGTATGCCGCTGGAAGTAAAGCGGTGAGGCGCGCCGGCGGCGGACACTACGTTTTCCTCGATCATAATGGAACCAAAATCATTGGCCCCCGCATGAAGGCAAAGCTGGGCCACCTGTTTGCCGATGGTGAGCCAGGAAGCCTGTATATTCTCAATATTCGGCAGCATGATGCGGCTCAGGGCGATCATCCGGATGTATTCATCGCCTGAAATAGTGTTACGAATGCCGCGGATCTTCCGGAGCAGGGTGCCGTCATCCTGGAAAGGCCAGGGAATGAACGCAAGAAATCCTTTGGCGGAAGCAGGTTTTTCGGCCTGTACCTCACGGAGCCATACCAGGTGTTCGAAGCGCTCTTCGATGGTTTCCACGTGGCCGAACATCATGGTAGCCGACGTGGTAATGTCCAGCTGATGAGCAGCGCGCATAACATCCAGCCATTCCCTTCCGCTGCATTTTCCTTTGGATATCAGCCGGCGTACGCGGTCATTAAGTATTTCCGCCCCGGCGCCAGGCAAAGAATCAAGCCCTGCTTCCTTTAGTGCGCTAAGTACTTCGGTATGGGAGAGTCCGTCCAGCTTGGCAATATGAGCAATTTCGGGCGGGCCCAGGGCATGCAGCTTGATCTGCGGATAAAGTTGTTTCAATTCCCGGAAAAGGCCGGTATAAAAGCGGAGGCCCAGTTCGGGATGATGGCCGCCCTGCAGCAGCAACTGTTCCCCTCCGTAGCGGATGGTTTCGTCAATTTTCCGCTTATAGGTTTCAATGTCAGTAATGTAGCTTTCTTCGTGGCCGGGCCGCCGGAAAAAATTGCAGAACTTGCAATTGGCAATGCAGACATTGGTCGTATTCAGATTACGGTCAATGATCCAGGTAACGTGCCGGCTGTTTTTCTTATGGATATCCCGGAGCGCGTTCCCTGTATAAACAAGATCGGCCGTAGGGGCGTTATGATAAAGCCACATACCTTCTTCCAGCGAAAGAAAGTCCAGCTTAAGCGCACGCTCCAGAAGTTTTGAGGTTTCCATGTGTACAAAGATAAAAATTCTATTTTTGTTGATATGATACATTTTGAACGTTTTATATTGGACAACGGATTAAAAGTGCTGGTGCATGAAGATCCGGCTACTCCAATGGCTGTATTGAATATCCTGTATAATGTAGGGGCGCGTGACGAAGATCCGGAGAGAACAGGTTTTGCGCACCTTTTTGAGCATTTGATGTTTGGCGGATCGGTAAATATCCCGGCTTACGATGAGCCGCTGCAGCGGGTGGGAGGGGAGAATAATGCGTTTACGACCAATGATATAACCAATTATTATATACAAGTGCCGGCCCTGAATCTTGAAACAGCCTTCTGGCTGGAATCGGACCGGATGCTGAGTCTTGCATTTTCTGAAAAGAGCCTGCATGTGCAGCGCAACGTGGTTATTGAAGAATTCAAGCAACGCTACCTGAATCAACCGTACGGAGATGTCTGGCTGCAGCTCCGGCCGCTGGCTTACCGGCAGCATCCCTATCGCTGGGCCACCATCGGCAAAGAGATCAGTCATATTTCCGATGCTTCCATGCCCGACGTAAAAGCTTTTTTTAAAAAATACTACCAGCCCTCCAACGCCATATTAGTGGTAGCGGGGATGTACGCCTTGCGCAGGTAAAAGCAATGGCCGAAAAATGGTTCGGCCCGATCTCCTCTTGCGGCCTGTCCGCGCGGGAGCTGCCAGCTGAACCCAGACAGGCGGAAGCCCGCAGCAAAACCGTCCGGGCGGACGTGCCTGTGAGCGCTATTTATAAAACCTGGCACATGAGCGGGCGGAACGATGCACGTTTCTATACGGCCGATCTTATTTCAGATGTGCTTTCAAGGGGTACCTCTTCCCGCCTTTATCAGAAACTGGTGAAGGAAAAACAATTATTCAGCGATATAAACGCCTACGTGATGGGAAGCATGGACCCGGGCCTTTTTGTGGTGGAAGGAAAGCTGATAAAAGGAACCTCTATGGAAGCTGCCGAAGAAGCTATTGCTGCCGAACTTGAATTGCTTGCCAGGGAAGAAGTGCCGGAACGGGAGTTTATCAAGGTAAAGAATAAGATCGAATCGACGCTTGTGTTCTCTGAAATGAACCTGCTGGACAAGGCCATGAACCTGGCGTTTTTCGAGCTTCTTGGCGATGCCGGCGAATACAATAATGAAATGCGGAAATATGCGGCCGTGACCCGGGAAGCCATCCGGGAAGAAGCGGCGGAATTGTTCCGCCCCGAAAATTCTTCGACACTGTACTACCTGGCGAATTGAAGCTTGCCAAGGCGCGCCGGTACAAATGAGGCCGGTATGATTAACATGATAGATCAATTTGTAAATTAATTAAAGAAACAGAATGCTCAACAGGACGCTTGCCCCTGAAAATAATCCCTTAAAACCCATTCAATTATTAAAACCCGTCCGGTCGGAACTGAAGGGAGGCGCCCGTTTGTATGTTATTGACGGTGCGGACGCGGATGTGGTACGGATAGAATTCATTTTTCCGCATACCGGCTGGGAAGCGGAACAGCCCCTGGTGAACAGGGCGCTGGCCGGCATGCTGCTGGAAGGCACCGCTAAACATACTGCCGCTGAGATAGCGGAGACTATTGATTTTTACGGCGCCTTTCTTAACGCGGATAACGGCGCGGACCATACGATTGTTACCCTGCATAGCCTTAACAAACAACTGCAGCATACGCTTCCCCTTGTAAAGGAAGTGCTTACGGAAGCAGTATTCCCGGCGGCGGAGCTGGAGGTATTTAGCCGGAACAGCCTTCAGAAATTGCAGGTTAGCCTTGAAAAGAATGAATTTCAGGCCCGAAGGGCGTTTAATGCGGCGGTTTTTGGCGGGAACAGCCCTTATGGATATTCCGTGGAACCGTCGGATTTTGAAAAGATAGACCGCCAGGCGCTGATCAGGAGATACCATGAGCAATTCAGTCCGGCTAATTGTATTATTATCGTTTCGGGGAAAGCCGGGACATCCGTTCCCGCGGAAGTAGAGCGTCTTTTCGGAAACGGTGACTGGCCTGCAATGCCGGTGCCCGCTTACGAGCCTGTTTTACAACCCGGCCTTCCCGGGAAATATCCGGTGGAAATACCTGGCTCCCTGCAATCGGCTATCCGGATTGGGAAGCCGGCGATAACCAAGGCTCACCCCGACTATGCGGAATTGCAGGTACTCAATACGGTGCTTGGAGGATATTTCGGTTCGCGGCTTATGGCAAATATTCGTGAAGATAAAGGCTATACCTATGGTATCGGCTCCGGGCTTCATTCCTTCAGGAACAGCGGCTTGTTCTTTATTGCCACGGAAGTAGGCGCAGAAGTACGCGAAAAGGCGCTGCAGGAGATTTACCTGGAAATGGACCGGCTCAGGAATGACCTGATACCCGGAAAAGAACTGGACCTGGTCCGTAATTACCTGCTGGGAAGCTTTTTAGGGAGCCTTGAAAACGTGTTCTCTCATGCCGACAAGCTGAAGAACCTGCTGCTCTCAGGGCTGGACTATACGTATTACGATCGTTATTTTGAGGCCATTCGCGACGTGAAGCCTGAACGGCTGCGGGAACTTGCCGGCAGTTTGTTTTCGGATGGATTCTACGAAATAACGGCGGGATAACTTAACACTAGCCCGCCGGCGGCAGGAAATGCCGGTCGAATTTTTGTTTTGCCGTTTCCGCAATAAGCTGGTCATTGTGAAGCAGCATGCATTTGAAGTGTTTTTGCGGGCAAGCCGGAAGGCCGAAATTGGTGCAGGGCCGGCAGGGAAGCCCGTTTATTTCGGCAATATAACTGTCGGTACTCAGGTATGGCCATACGCCGAAATGCCGGTGGGACGTACTGCCCCATATAGAAATAACCGGCTTGTCAAATGCCCCTGAAATATGCATCAGGCCCGTATCATGCGCCATTACCAGCGTGGATTGCCGGAGCAGCGACACTGATTGATTCAGGCTGAGCTTGCCGCATAAGGAAATCACGTGGCTGCCTGCATGTTCCAATACTTCCGCGGCAGCGACCATATCTTCCGGCCCGCCTAACAACACCATCGGCCGGGCAGTTTCCCTGCAGATAGTAATGATCTTTTCCACAGGAAGACGCTTGGTAAAATGTTGCCCGCCGATGACAAAAGCAATAAACCCGCTGCGGTGGCTTTCGGGCAGTATGGTTAAGAATACCTCGTCTTCAGGCCCCACGAAATAGTCTACTGGTTTTCCGTCATTCAGCACCCCCAGCGGCAGCACGGAGGCCAGATTCCTTTCCACAATGTGAAGGTCCTTAGGCAGGAGATCGATATGGAAATTATTCATCAGCCATTTTTCTACGGAAAGCTTCCGGAAAGTTAGTGTTTTCCGTTGCAGGGCCCATCTGAGGAGGTAGGAACGTATCGTTTTGTGAAGGTCGATTACATAGTCGAAACGTTCGGCCCGGAAGACGCGGATCAGCTCCTTTAGATTGTCGTCAAAGAAGTGCAGGCGGTCAATATAGGGGTTATGTTCCAGTACTTGCCGAAACTTCTTTTTGACGACGTAGTGGATTTCGGCCCCGGACAGCTGTTGTTTTAGACAGCGGATGACAGGCGTGGTCAGCACGATATCGCCGATAGAGCTGAAGCGGATAATAAGGATCTTAGCTGGCTTGTTCAATTCCCGGAAGTTACATGAAGGTTGTCGCCCTGGTTTACGGGCAGGCCGTTGAGCCACTGCTGTTTCCTTTGAAGGTCTTTGTCCAGTACCAGCAGGTTGGCCCTGGCTCCTTCCTGTATGACCCCTATGCGGGTTTCCATCTGCATAATAGATGCGGGAATGGAAGTGGCTTTAGCCAGCGCTTCTTCCAGGGTACAGACACCCTGTTCTACGCAATTCTTTATAGCATGATAGACGGTGATGGAGGAGCCGGCAAGTTTTCCTTCTTCGTTAATGAACTTCCCATCCTTGTTGTATACGGTCACTCCTTCAAATTCGAAATGATCAAACGGGTAATCGATGAAGGTGCAGTCCGAAACAAGATACAGGCGGTCTTTCAGGAGGCGCTGGGCGATCTTTACCGCTTCGAAATCCACATGCACCCCGTCAGCGATAATGGCCGCCCTGATGGAAGGATGGGTGAACGCCGCGCCAACAAGGCCGGGTTCGCGGCTGTTGAATTGCCGCATGGCATTATAAAGATGGGTAACCAGTCCGATCCCTTTGTCGAAATAGTGCATGGCTTCCCGGCATCCGACCATGGAGTGCGCTACCGCTACCCGCATGCCGCTTTCGAGCAGTTTCTCCAGCTGGCGCTCGGTGAAAAGCTCCGGGGCAATGGTAATGACGCGTATGACGTCTTTTCCTTCCGAAATGATATCATCCAGGAGCGCGTCATCCGGTTTGCGCAGGAGTACTTCCTTGTGCGCCCCGCGTTTTTCCGGATGAAGGAAGGGGCCTTCCAGGTGCATCCCCAGTACGTTCCCCGGCAGGCGCTGCATGGCTTGCCGGACAGCTGAAATAGACTTAAAGATCGTTTCCGGCGGCGCAGTAATGAGCGTTGGCAGCCAGGAAGTGACCCCGTACCTTAAATGAGCGCCCGAAATACTTTCAACGGCCTCCGCAGTAGGTTCATTGGAAAAATAAATGCCGGAACCGCCCATCACATGAAGGTCAATGAGCCCGGGAACCAGGTAATTTCCCTGCAGGTCAATAACTTCGGGGACGTCGCCCGGCACATCACCGGCTGTATATGAATGACCGTCGCCGGCCCCGCCCGCAGCGCCCTGTCCGCCATTGGCAACCGGGCCTGCCGGTTCTGCGTCGCCGGCCCTGCCCGCAGCGCCCTGCCCGCCATTGGCATCAACCCGGCCTGCCGGTTCTGCGCCCCCCGGAAGGCCTGTCCGGGCGGGCGTTGTACGCACTATTTCGCCCTTGTCCACCCATACCCAGGTATCTGCGCTAAATGTTTTCCCATCGAAAACCTGCCCGTTGATGAATACTTTCATTTTATTGCCTTTTCTCTTTTGAGTTTAAACCATGTCGCTGCCTGTTCAAGCGTCAGGGCATTAAAGCAGGCGCTTTTCGGGAGCCCGCCTTTTCTCGCCGCCAAAACCCCGTATTGCATATCTTTCAAACCTTCCTTGCGGTGTGCGTCAGGGTTGATCGCGATCATTACCTGCTTTTGCAGGGCGTATTGTATCCAGCGCCAGTCGAGATCCAGGCGGAGAGGATTGGAGTTCAGCTCGATCACCACCTGGTTGGCGGCGCAGGCATCAATCACTTTTTCGTGGTCAATATAATAGCCCTGCCTTCCCAGCAAAAGGCGGCCGGTAGGGTGCCCCAGGATGGTAGTATATGGGTTTTCGATGGCGCTGATCAGGCGGCTGGTGGCCTTTTCTTCGGTCATTTTAAGCTGGGAATGCACCGAGGCGACGACGAAATCAAAGCTGGCCAAAATCTCATCATTGTAATCCAGGCTGCCGTCATAGAGGATATCGCTTTCAATCCCTTTGAAGATCCTGAAGGGAGCCAGCTTGCTGTTCAGCAGGTCAATCTCTGTCTGTTGCTGCTTTACTCTTTCTTCGGAAAGCCCCCCGGCATAAAAAGCGGACCTGGAGTGATCGCAGACGCCGAGGTAATCGTAGCCATTCTGTATGCATTGCAGGGCCATCTCCTCCAACGTATGAATGCCGTCGCTGTAGGTCGTATGGTTATGAAGGCAGCCCTTCAGGTCTTCGTATTCCACGAGGCGGGGAAGCTGCCGGCTGGCCGACCAGCTCACCTCCTGCAAACCTTCCCGTAATTCAGGTACAATATAATTAAGGCCCAGGCCCTGGTAAATTTCCTGTTCGCTTGCCGCTGTGCGGTAATTTTCGAGGGAATTTACCTGTCGCAGCTGTTCCAGGTGTACGTTACTTCCGGTGCTGCACAATAAGCGGTAGGGGAATTCTTCTTCGGGAACAAAATGTATACAAACCTTCATGCCGCTGAGTGAATAGCCGGTCCAGGTTTGACCGTCCAGGCCGGGGGGCGTTTCCCTGAACAGGCCGCTGGTAAAAAGCCGCTCTGCTAGCAGGGTTTCTCCACCGGCTGCCGAAACCAGGAACTCCACACAGGTCAGTACTTCGCTGCGACGCCTGAACTCCCCGGTGGGGCTCAGCTGCTTCAGCGCTGCCTGGCCGCAAAGCCAGTTCTCCAGTTCCAGGCCGAAGGCGGCGGCAGCGGAGTAATGGAATTTCCCCTGGTTGTTCATGGTGAATTCGAGCAGCTTTTTGATCTCTTCCTGCGTTTTAATTCCGAATCCTTTTGCTTCTACCAGGCGGTTTTCGTTACAGGCATAGTAAAGCTCGCCGGCATTGTCTATGCCCAGCTGCTTCCATAAGATTTGTAATTTTTTTGGCCCCAGGCCTTTAATGGAAAGAAGTTCAATAATTCCTTCAGGTGTTTCCGCCCGAAGGTCTTCCAGCTCGCTGATCTTCCCGGTCTCGATCAATTCCACGACCTTCCCCGCGGTGCTTTTTCCGATCCCTTCAATCTTTTCCAATTCGTCTGGGTTCAGGCTGCTGATTGTTTGCGGAAATTTATCTATTTTTCGGGCTGCATTGGACATGGACCGCACTTTGAACGGATTGACATCGTGCAGTTCCATAAGTTGCGAAAGCAGGCGCAGGGTCCGTGCAATGATCTTGTTCTCCATTAACACAAAAGTAATAAAGCAAAATGAGAATGCTTCTCCTTTTTGGGCTGGTTTTGAGTATAAGCGGCGCATGCGCCCAGGAAACCTACAGAAATCCGCTCCCGGTTGCCTTTGGCGATCCTTTCGTTCTGTATGATACCAGCGACGGAAATTATTATATGTACGGGACTGGCGGCGGCGCAAAGGACGGCTTTTCGGCCTATGCTTCTTCTGATCTGGTCAACTGGGAATATAAAGGGCAGGTATATCATGGAAATACGGAAGATTCCTGGTGCATCGGCGCTTTCTGGGCGCCCGAAGTGTATAAAGTGAAGAATAAATATTATCTCTTTTACAGCGCGCAATGGCGGGATAATCCCACTGCTGAGCTGGAAAATTTCCGGATAGGGGTGGCCGTAGCCGATAAGCCCACGGGCCCTTTTAAGGACATCCGGAACGAGCCGGTTTTCGACCCGGGATATCCGATCATTGATGCCAACGTATTTTTTGACGATGATGGCAGAATTTACCTGTATTACTCCCGCTGCTGCTACAAACACGCGGTGGAAAGCGAAGTGGCTGACTGGGCGAGGGAAAAGGGCTGGTATGACGAAATTGAAGAAAGCTGGGTATACGGGGTAGAGCTTCGTCCCGATTTCAAAGGGGTAAAAGGGAAGCCCCGCTTATTGCTTCGGCCGCCGGTAAAAATGGACGACAAACAGGCGGAATGGGAAAGCCGTTCGGTGACTTCTCATGAGGTGAACCGGCGCTGGACCGAGGGCTCCTATACGTTCAAGCGGGGCGATACTTATTATATGATGTACTCTGCCAACCATTTCGGCGGGCAGAATTATGCCGTTGGCTATGCGACTGCGACCTCTCCGCTGGGCCCTTACGTAAAAGCAGCCAATAACCCGGTGCTGGAAAAGAATACTGCCATCGGCGGGAATGTGACCGGGACCGGCCATAACAGCATTACTTATTCGCCGGACGGCACGGAAATGTTTTGCGTTTACCACGGCAGGACAGCCGCTACGGGCAACGAACGAATGGTGTTCATTGACCGGATGGAGATACTGGACGACGGCAGCCTGGTGGTGCATGGCCCCGTTACGACGCCCCAGCCGCCGCCTTCAGGCCTTTAAATGGTGGCGATCCGGACGTTGGAGATATTGTCTCCATAGATCTTTTTGTAGGCTACTTTCTTTTCAATGGCTTCAATTACGGGAGTGATAAAATCCGTCTTGTGAAGCTCGGAAGCGTTGCCGAGGCCGCCCGGGCTGAAGACGTTTATTTCCATCAGCTTATTGCCCACGATATCAATCCCAACGAGAAACATTCCGTCCTTGATAAGCTTGGGTTTCACGGATTCGGCAAGTTCCAGCATGGTATCGCTAATCTGCCCTTTGAACGCTTTTCCCCCGCGATGTATATTGCTTCGTATATCTCCTTCTTTCTGAAGCCGGTTTAGCATGGCTATTTTGCCTTTTACTTCAATAGGGGAACCATTCATCAGGAACAGGCGGATATCGCCCTGCTTTGCTTCTTCAAGGTATTCCTGGCCAACGACATAACCATCGCGGCTGATGGCTTCAAACATTTGATTAATATTGCTCGCTTCTTTTTTAGTGACCAGGAATACGTTTCGCCCCCCGGAACCCTGGAGGGGCTTCATCACCATTTTGTGCCTGGTTTCTTCGAAGAAGGCTTTAATGTCCTCGACGTTCCGGCTGATGATGGTCTTTGGCCGGACAATTTCCGGGAAATGCTGGAAATACATTTTATTGATCGCCGTGGAAAGGGCCTGCGGGTCGTTTAATACAATGACGCCCTGCTTGACCGCCATTTGACTGAATATCATGCCTGCGCTCTGCGCCCATGAGCGTTTCTCTATATCTTCCGCAGGGTCGTTCCGTAACATCAGTACATCCAGCCCCGCTGAAGTGATCTTTTCCTTAGCGGCACTTTTTACCCCATCCATGAAAGTGGCCCTCGTATTGAATTTCTTGTCAGGGACCTTCCGTGCATGAGCCCCTACCTGTTCGTCAGAATAGTAGGCCAGATCGCCCACACCCATGTAATACACTTCATGACCTCGCTTATGGGCAGTCCAGGCTAAACCTGTAGTGGTAAAGTTGGGGTCTTCTTTTTTTACCTGGTTAACGATGAATCCTATTTTCATTACCCGATCATATTAAATATGGTGATATCTTTTTTTAGTATTTCGGTCTTTTCACGGAATTCCTTTTCCAGGTAGCGCGGGCGAACAGGGATAGGCTTCAGCAGCTTCCGGTGAATGAGTTCCTCGACAATGGGCAGGTAATCTTCCTGTATTTTCCCGATCAGCAGCGGTTCCAGTTCCCGGCCTCCGCGGATATATTCGAGCAGGTTGAGAAAACCTTTCAGGTACACGGCGTCTTTGGTGAGCCCTCCTCCGCGGAAGGCGCGCATAGTGGTAGTAAATGCGTTTTTCGGCGGAAAGTGGTATTTGCCCCTCAGCAGGTGAAAAGTTTCTACGAAGGAATGCCCCGTCACCATGTAGTCGACGGCAACTACACGGGCGGCGAGCGTCCTTAACCGCTGGTTGGTAAGGCCGTCCATGATGTATTCGGCCAGCACGGCAAGGCCTTCCTGCAATTGCTCGTAACCCGGGACCCCGGTATAAAAAAGCCGGAAGGGCTGGGCCTTGCCGTTGTAATAGGTCACGATATGTGTCCCCACTTCATGCTGGATAAGCCCCTTTGCGCGTTCCCGGCTCACTTTGAATTCATCGCTGATCCATAATACCCCCCGGGAAACGAGAATGCCTTCAATGTCTTCGCGGATATGTACCTCGCTCGCCATATCGGGACATTGCTTTTGAAGGTACTTTAGCTCCGCCCGCGCCATGGCTGCGAATTTCTCGGCTGTCAGAAACTTTTTTTTCGGGTCGTCTCCGGGAGGCGGAATCGCCACCAGCAATGCTTGTGCGGTTTCTACCAGGTGATCGTCAATTCTACCGAAAAGTTGCAGGCTGCTATGCATGAAATCGGGCTTTTCCCGTTCGGCCATCATGTTCAGCATCCGGTCAATCTCCTTGCGTTTATCCCGGAACAAGAATGCGATAGTTGGATCCGATATTTTTTCGATGGGCAGGTTGTACAGCTTGCGCTTGATCAGTTCCGGATCAATGGGCATTGGCCGGTAGTGAAACACCGGGTTTTTCCGGAAATCACTTTTTTCAAACGCCTTCCAGGCTTCATCCAGATTCACAGGAGTGACCAGGAAGAGGAAGTTGAACTGGTTGCTGTATCCTGCCAGTTCCTTGTCGATATCCCAAACAATGTCTTCAATCACCGTTTTTCCCAGCATTTCAAAATGAGAAGCGTTATGGGAAGTGTGGAGGCGGATAAATTCGAAAAAGGTTTTCCGGACGGCTTTTCCAAACGCTTTCCTGAGTTCGCGAAGGAAAAGCGGGTAGGACCTGCCGGTGTCGGGATTTATGTAAATGGGCTTTATTTCAAGCCCTACCATAATAATTTCTGAGCGTTTAGCCTGCTTTTTATTCAGCACCGGTGAAAAATATGGCGGCGCCGGAGATCCGCCCTCCTTCAGAGAAGCGCTGAGACGGGTTCTTCCGATGCGTATGGCATCCAGTTCAGACTGCAGGCTTTCGGCAATGCTCTTAGCTCCTTCGTGATTAAAATGAACGGTGAAATCATCAGCGTCCTTTTTATCGGTAACCCAGACTTCCAGCAGCATAAAGGCCCCGAAGCGGTCGGCAAGCTCCTGGCTGAGTTCGTTTACCAGGGCGGAAAGGTCAGAGGACCCTTCGGCCATAAGATAAGAAGATTCGGTTTTTCCGAGTTGCAGGGTAAACAGGTCTTTTTCATCCGGCGGCATCCTGTAGACCAGCAAAAAAGGAACGGGGCTGTCCATATTGATGATACCGCCCCCGGGCAGCTTCACGTGGACCGGTTTATCCTTTTTCAGCCTGTTCAAAATGCGTTCGCCTATTTTTTTCTGCCCTGTCTCCATCGTTTATTTACTCCCTGTTAATTCCAGTTGTTCTGCCAGCTCATCCATCGTGAAATTCAGGGCTCTCCGGATATCCCGAAGATGATAGATATCCACGATACCCGTGAATTCGTCCATGAATGTCTTTTTGAATTCGATGGATAGTACGAAGCCGAACGCGCCGTAGTTCCGGTTGATCCACCTGGAAAATTCCCCGCCTTTGAATTTGATATTTTCCCGTACATCGGGTGTTTGCCCATTGATCTTTGCGCCGGAAAGGGTCTGGATGAAGTGCCGGGTAAGCTCGCTCCAGCGGGGATGGTTATGAGCGGTGCCTATGTTGATCTCCGGGTTGTCGGCCTCGCTGGCTTCCGCAGCTGTCCCTTCACGCCGGTAATTGTAGGTGTGCAGGTCCAGTACGACGAAATGCCCGAAGCGGTCAATGATACTGTTAAGAAGCGTTTTCATGCCCGTGTAAAAAGCATCATAACTTTCCAGGGAGCGGTTTATCAGCTCCGGGGGAAGCGCTTGTTTCCAGACATTCAGCCCCCAGGCATCCTCCGGCCGAAGGTACACTGCTTTTTCACGCGGTCTGTTCATATCCGTTTCAAACCGGGAAATATTCACTATTACCCGGCTGCCGGATATTTCCGAAAGAAAGTCCGTATAAGGATCTTCCTCCCTGCTGCGCTCATGTTCTTCCAGGTTCATATAGGGGAGCAATTCCTCCCTTATCATATGTCCCTCATGGATAGCTGCTGTAATAACCGGTGATTTGCCTTCCGCAATAACAAATGGCTCCATGGAAATTACAAGGCTACTTCCATGCCAGTTTTTATTATATTTGCTGCCGGGGCCAGGATCTTCCCTCTGTAAACCGGCAGGCCCGAGGTACTCCGGTGCGCGGAGCTTTCCTGAAGTCAGGGGCATTCCCGCAAGGAATAGCAGGCGCCGGAAAAAGGAACGTTAGCTCAGTTGGTTCAGAGCACTGCCTTGACAGGGCAGGGGTCACTGGTTCGAGCCCAGTACGTTCCACACTAAAAGCCCCGGTATGGGGCTTTTGTTGTTTGCGGCGGTTCGCTATATCTTAACGTTCACCTGATCTCTATCTCAAAGGGGAGCAGGGCCTGGACGCCGGAAAGGCGGGGGAGCTGCTTCAGCGTTTCAAAATACCGGTAATTTTCACCAAGTTCCTGTTTTACCATCCAGGTGCGGATATTTCCGCCCATATTGTTCAGTAATTCTTCCAGGGGGCCTTTTTGGGAAGGATACTCAATTACCCGGTAATTTTCTGTGCCGGCCATGCCGGCTGCTATTTCCAGGGCGTCCCGGATGCCGCCAAGAGTATCAACCAGGCCTGCTTCTACCGCCCCTATGCCGCTCCAAACCCTGCCCCGGGCAACGCTGTCCACTTCGGGAAGCGTCATTCCACGGCCCTTGGCGACATGGCCGGTAAAGTCCGCATAAACATCATTGATGTACTCCTGGACAATGGCTTTTTCACCGGGAGTCAGGGGACGGGTAATGGTTCCCAGGTCTGAATATGCGCCGGTTTTTACGCCATCGAAGGTGAGTCCTAATTTATGGTTAAAAAATCCCTGCATATTGGGAATAACGGCAAATACGCCAATGGAGCCGGTAAGGGTGTTTGGCTGGGCTACTATCTTATGGGCCGCGCAGGAAATATAGTATCCTCCGGAGGCGGCCGTATTACCCATAGAAACTACCACAGGCTTTTCTTCTTTAGCAAGACTCATTTCCCGCCAAATAACGTCGGAAGCAAGCGCGCTTCCTCCGGGAGAGTTAACGCGAAGTACAATGGCTTCTATTTCGTCATCCCTCCGCGCTTCTCTGATGGCCCTTGAAAGCCTTTCCGAACCGATCAGGAAATCACTTCCTTCTCCGCTTACTATTTCGCCGGTCGCATAAATAACAGCTATTCGCTCCGGTATTCCTTGTTTGGAGCTGCTTTCACCGGCTGCGCGGGTATATGCTCCCATGGTAACTGTCTCCATGTCGTTTTCTTTAGGGGTACCGGTCATTTTTTTTAGTTCGGCAATTACCTGGTCTTTGTATTTCAACCCGTCTATCATTCGGTAGGCCAGGGCGTCCGAAGGCTGACGCACGAGCAAGCTGTCTGCGATCAGGTGCAGGCTGTCCCTGCTGATTCCCCGGCTTGTCGCAACCGACGCCAGAAAATGCTGGTAAAGATCCTGGAGATAAGAGTTCATCTGTTCCCGGCTGGCCTCGCTCATTTGTTCTTCGGTGAAGGGTTCCACAGCCGATTTATAAGCGCCGACGCGTATTACCTGCGGTTCAATTTCCAGCTTTTCAAGCAAACCTTTGAAGAATACCACGTCGGTACTCAGGCCGCTGAAATCCAGGGCGCCTTCCGGATGCAGGTATATTTTATTGGCTACCGAAGCCAGGTAATAGGCCGTTTGGGAATATACTTCGCCATAGGCAAGAATGAATTTTCCGCTTTCGCGAAACTTTTGCAGGGCATTGCGTATTTCTTCGATGGTTGCCAGCCCTTCCGGGACATAGCTCAGATCAAGGTAAATGCCTTTTATGTTTTTATCGCTTTCGGCTTTCCGGATATTGGCAAGGATGTCGTTCAGGCCGGTGACATTCCGGACGCCGGGCAGGTCCAGCCCGGGGAAGGGGCTTTGCGGCGTTCTTTCGGGAATATTCTGATTAAAGGAGGCGACAAGCAGTGTGTTCCCCGAAAGGGTAATCGTTTCGTCCGCCGCTCCGGCGCTGAACAGCGCAGCGAGGAAGATGAAAAAGAACACCAGCAAAAGAAGAAAAGAAAAAAATACCCCCAGCATGGAGGCGAACATGAATTTGAAGAATTGCTTCATGGCAATGTAGAATTTATATGCAATGGTACCAAAATTTAAGCCAGTTTGTTGAAAATATGTTAAAATTGCAGGAATGGGTGAAGTTTATCTCTCGCTGGGAAGTAACCAGGGAAACAGGCAGGCAAACCTGCAGGCTGCGTTAAAGAAGCTGGAAGTATTGCTGGGAAAGCCGGTAAAAGTTTCGGGTATTTACCGGACTGCTGCCTGGGGGAAAACGGATCAGCCGGGCTTCCTGAACCAGGTGCTTTCCTTCCATATGGAGCCCGGCCAGGAAACCTGGCTGCTTCAGCGTATCCTTGAAACGGAAATGGCTTTGGGAAGGGTGCGGAAGGAAAAGTGGGAAGCAAGAGCGATTGATATAGATATTCTTTTAGCAGGTGAAAAGGTGATCAATACAGAGACGCTCACCGTGCCTCATCCCTGGCTTCACCTGAGGCGTTTCGTGCTTGTTCCCTTGAATGAAATTGCTCCGGATCTGCTGCATCCGGTTTTGGATAAAACAATACGTGAATTACTGGAAATTTGCCCTGACCGGTTGGAAGCAGAGAAAATTGCTGATTCGTAGACGCTATCCGGTTATCGTTCTTTCAGGCCTGCCGAAGCGTGAAATCGTAAGACTCCATGATCAGGTTGGCCAGCAGTTTCCGGCAGGCTTCATCTACCTTTGCCCGGGCGGATTCCTGGTCCGGTGATTCAATCTCAAGGGTAATGTGCTTTCCAATACGGACGTTTTGAATTTCATTCAGGCCCAGGTTTACCATACTCTTAGTTACGGCTTTCCCCTGCGGGTCCAGAATTTCCTTGTGAGGCATTACATTGATCTCGGCAATAAATTTCATTTTTTCCAACTATGAGATTTGAATTCCTTTAAACTTTGTTTGCCCGAAGAACCACCGGCGACAGCAGGTACAGCACAACGATTACCGGGACTGCGGCAAATTTAAGGAAAAGGATTAACAGCAGGCATATTCCCAGGAAAATATAGCGAAAGCGGTTCCCGGCCTTGTCTTCCCGGCTGAATTTCAGGGAAGGCAGGGGAGAGGGGCTACCAGGAGGTAGCTAAGCATCAGGGTGAGCGGAAGCAGGAAAAGGGGATGGCCAATGAACGTTCCCGCCTGCGGAAAAAGGTCCGGAATAAACGGCAGCGAAGCAATGAAGAGTCCGCAGGCCGGCGTAGGCAAGCCCAAAAAGCTGTTCTTTTGCCGGTCGTCCACATTAAAGCTGGCCAGCCTCAGTGCAGAAAATACCGTGACGAGAAAACTTGTGAAGGCCCATTCCTGACCCGGAACCGGGAAATCGCCGGGTTGGAGCAGCCGAAAAATGATCAGGCCGGGCACCAGGCCGAAACTGATCACATCGGCAAGGGAATCTAACTCCTTGCCGATGGATGACCATGCATTCAGCGCTCTTGCCGCCAAACCGTCGAAAAAATCAAAAAAGGCGGCGAGGAATACCAGGTAACAGCCTGTCTGTACTTCTCCCTTCATCACAAAAACTACTGCAGCGCATCCGGAGAGAAGATTAAGACAAGTGATTAAATTTGGTAAGTGTCGCAAGTTAACTATTCATTGATACCAGGAACTCGTCGTTATCCTTGGTTCCGCGCATCTGGGAAAGCAGGAATTCAATGGCTTCCTGGGAGTTCATATCCGCAAGATGGTTCCGCAAAATCCATACCCTTTGAAGCGCTTCCTTATCAAGCAACAGTTCATCGCGGCGGGTAGAAGAAGCCGTGATGTCAATGGCAGGGAAGAGACGCTTGTTGGATAATTTCCGGTCAAGCTGCAATTCCATGTTACCTGTTCCCTTGAACTCTTCAAAAATTACTTCGTCCATTTTGGAGCCGGTATCTATCAGGGCGGTAGCAAGAATGGTGAGCGATCCGCCGTTCTCGATCTTACGGGCAGCGCCAAAGAAACGTTTTGGCTTATGCAGGGCATTGGCATCCACACCGCCTGAAAGTATTTTTCCGGAAGCCGGAGCCACGGTGTTGTAGGCGCGTGCAAGGCGGGTAATGGAATCCAGCAGGATCACCACATCATGTCCGCATTCGACCATTCTCTTGGCTTTTTCCAGAACGATATTCGCGATCTTCACGTGCCTTTCCGCCGGTTCGTCAAAGGTGGAGGAGATTACTTCAGCACGGACGCTTCGTGCCATGTCCGTAACTTCTTCCGGCCGTTCATCTATCAGAAGGATGATCAAATATGCTTCCGGATGATTGGCCGCGATGGAATTGGCCACATCCTTCAGTAGCTGGGTTTTACCGGTTTTCGGCTGAGCGACGATCAAACCGCGCTGGCCTTTCCCGATGGGGGTGAAGAGATCCATTAACCTGGTGGAATAATTATCCATTTTAGTGACCAGGTTGAACTTTTCATACGGGAAAAGCGGCGTCAGGTAATCGAAAGGCACACGATCCCGCACTTCTGCCGGGCCGCGGCCGTTAATGGCCTCGATCCTTACCAGCGGGAAGTATTTTTCTCCTTCTTTTGGCGGGCGGATATTGCCCCTTACCGTATCACCGGTTTTTAGTCCGAAAAGCTTTATCTGCGATTGCGAAACATAAATATCGTCGGGCGAGGTAAGGTAGTTATAATCAGCTGAACGCAGAAAGCCATACCCGTCCGGCATGATCTCCAGGGCGCCTTCATTAATGATTACATTATCAAAATCCAGGGAAGAGGTGCTGGCCGGCTGTTCTACACGCGGGCGCTGCGCTTTCTTCTCTTCGTTTCCTTTATCCGGTCTTTTTTCGGAATAAGGGATCCTCTCGGCTTCAGAAGCAGAACCGCCGGCTGATCTCTGTACTATTTCTTCTTTATTCGGAGCGGAATACCTTTCTTCACTGGCCATTAAGGGGGATTCGGCTTTTTCCTCTCCTTTTTCATCCCCTTTTCTTATACGCGCCCTGCGTCCGCGCTTAGCCTTATCATTGCCGTTTGCGCTGGTATTTGAATTTGAATTTGAGCCGTTTGTTTTTTCGGCTGTTTCAGGAGAAGGGGCAGAAGGTTCAGCAGGCTCGCTTTCGCTCTTTTGCTTTTCCACTATGCTGCGGATTAATTGCTGTTTACGCAGCTCATCATAGTCGGAGATGTTCAGGGTTTTTGCGATTTCCCTTAATTCAGCTACGAGCTTAGCGTTTAATTCTGATTCGTTAAACATGAAAATAATATTAAATAACTGATATAGGCGTCAGACATCCGCACACGTATATAGAAAAAACGATGGATTTGATTTTGAATGCACGGGGTTATCTGAAGACGAATGATTCCTTGTAAGAGGCATTTGAGATTATACTGCAATAGTAGGGATTATAATTTGTTTTTCAAATTTTTTTAAAAAAATATGATGATCGCACCCTGCTTGGGAAGGGACGGAAATATTTGCTTATTTTGCAGGAAAACCTGCAGAGAGAATGACACGTGAAGAACTTTTTGAAGAAATTAAAAAAAAGCGCTCCTTTTTATGCGTAGGCCTCGATACGGATATCGATAAAGTACCTTCCCATTTATTGAAGGAAGAAGATCCGGTATTCGAATTCAACAAGCAGATCATTGACGCGACCAAGGATCTTTGCATCGCCTATAAGCCCAATATCGCTTTTTATGAGTGCCGCGGCGTTGTCGGCTGGGAGAGCCTGCGTAAAACGCTGGAGTACATTCCTAAAGAAATATTTACCATTGCAGATGCAAAAAGGGGCGATATCGGCAATACTTCCCTGATGTACGCCCGGACATTCTTCCAGCCGGAAAGTTCCGGCCTGGACTTTGATTCGGTAACTGTTGCCCCTTATATGGGAATTGACAGCGTAGCCCCCTTCCTGGGGTTTGAAGGCAAATGGGCAATTGTGCTGGCATTAACCTCTAATGAGGGCAACAAGGATTTTCAATACCTGGAAACCGAGGATGACTTCCTGTTCGAAAAGGTCATTACTACTTCCAGGGAATGGGCAGGCCCTGACAGGCTGATGTACGTAGTAGGCGCCACTCAGCCGGATGCCTTTGCAGATGTTCGTAAACTTGCTCCTGATCATTTCCTGCTGGTTCCAGGTATCGGCGCCCAAGGTGGAAATTTGAGCGAAATTGCCGAGTGCGGCCTGAACGGCCAATGCGGGTTGATCGTAAATTCGTCCCGAGGAATAATTTATGCATCCGGCGCAGAAGATTTTGCCGATAAAGCAAGAATGCAAGCAAAGAAATTACAGGAAGAAATGCAGCATTTGCTGGAAAAGATGTAAATTTGTCTATGCTACAGCAGATGATAAGCTATGTTGAACGACAGTCGTTCGGTGTTTGTACTTACCTTGCCGACCGCTTCAATATTTCCCTTGGAAAACTTCGTCTATTCTTTATTTATTCCTCTTTTCTCGCTGTGGGCTTCCCGATCATCTTCTATCTTCTTGCCGGTATCGTGCTGGACATTCGCCGTTACGTGAGCTTTCGCCGCAAAAGCAGCATTTGGGAACTTTAGTGCAGCGATCACTAAATTTGTACGCCCCAAATCTGCTTGTTTTTTGCTGGTAAAAAATGTCAGTCACGTCCCCTTCCGGAATCCGCATAAAGCATCAGATTAAGCAAGCCCCGCGTGCGGGGGGGCGGTACACGAGTTTAATATACACGCAGCGAGCGATGTTGATTCTCCCGAACGGAGAATCGCCTTAGCGAGTCCGGGTATATTAAACCCGTACCGCGCGCAGGGCCTGTCACTCAGTCTTATTCCTTATTTGTTACTGATGGCCAATTCTGCTTCCTGGCTTTTGCCAGCGGCGGCGGCGGCACCATGAATCCCAGGCTCAGCGGCGGTAATGATATTTACGTCTTCCCGTTCCCATATGCCGGAATTAACCAAACGGTCAAAATGAACGCTTCCTATCATATACGCATTGTTATGGCTTACGTATTGCTCATGTACTTCTTCGAAAATATCAGGGGGCAGGGGATTGGCCGGGTTATAGCGGATATAGAGGTTGATGAAAAAGTCATTGCTCACCTGAAGGTTCTCGTGTAGCTGGTATTTTTTGTATTCGTATTTGTAATTATACGTAAGGGCGGAAATATCGGAAAGCACGGCCGAACCGGTAGGGTTGCTGCCGGCGCCCTTTCCTACAAAGTACTGATATTCCGAAAAAATGCTCTCCACCATCACGGCATTGTATTCGTAATCTATGCCGAAAAGCTTGCTTTCCGGTGTGATAAACCTGGGAAGTACCCCGGCAGCAATGGTGTTGCCTATTTTTCGGCAGAAGGCGATCAGTTTGATTTTATACCCTTTTTCTTTCGCATAATTTGCGTCAAAGTCCGAAATATGGGTGATTCCATAATTGAATAGCTGCCCGGGTTTCACAAACAGCCCGAAAGAGTGGGCAAGGATGATCCCCAGCTTGTACTTGGCGTCATAGCCGTCGATATCCAGGCTGGGATCCGATTCGGCAAACCCGTTTACCTGTGCTTCGGAAAGGGCGGTTTCAAAGCTCACGTTTTCCCGGAACATCTTGGTGAGGATGTAGTTGGTGGAACCGTTGAATACTCCTTCTACCGCGCTGAGCTGATCATTGTCATAATATTCTTCAAGGTTCCTGATGATGGGAATACATCCGCAGCAGGAAGCTTCGTATAGCAGGGGGACATTAGACGATAGTTGCAGGCGGAACAATTCTTCAAAGTTGTCCGCGAGCATTTTCTTGTTGGCCGTCACCACCGCTTTCCCGTTTTGAAGGGCAGTTTTTACGATTTCGAAGGCAGCAACCGGATCATCGATCAATTCGACGATCACATCGATATCATCGTTAAACAGCAGCTCGTTCTTATCCAGAGTGAAATAATGTTCGGGCAGCGAGCGCTTTTTGCTTGCATTTTTAATACAAATTTTCCGAATTTCGGCTTTTATACCCTTGCTGTGGCTCAGCACATTATACAATCCCTGGCCAACGCAGCCAAAGCCGAAAACGCCTAGTCTTGTTTTAGAACTATCACTCATGCTTTCCTTGTCAACTTAAAATAAAAAAACCTCTTCCGACTTGTCAGAAGAGGTTTCGATATAATGATTTTAATCTATCTTAAACTCTTACAACTTATCTGTCAGGAGTTAGCACCTTTTCCCCGGCATTATTATGCCGCCTGGAAGGGTTGCTAAGACGTCAACGGGCCTGTCCCTCGGTCTTTCTGGATAAGTGGAATAAAGAACGTTCTTTGGCCGCAAAGGTACAGACCTTTACCAGCTTTTGCAAATCAATTAATGTAATCAGTTTATAGTTTGTAGTTTATAGTTTTTAGGGTTTTTGGGTTCGTCCTTCGGAATTTGTTTTATTGGGTTGTTTAGTTTGTAGTTTGTAGTTTGTAGTTTTTAGGGTTTTTGGGTTCTGCCTTCGGAATTTGTTTTATTGGGTTGTTTAGTTTGTAGTTTGTAAGGGTTTTTGGGTTCTGCCTTTGGAACCAAATCCTAACGTTTACCGGGTGTTTAGGAGTTCTCCGGATTCAACCTTCGAAATTGCATGCCTGGGCTTTTGTCTAAGCCTGCGCAAACCACCAACAAGCTTGTGCAAACCACCAAAAAAGAAATAGCAAAAACTCAAACTAACCATTAATGACAAACGAGAAGCGAGTTGAATACTAGTGCCAAAACTTCAGAAACTAACTAAACTTGAAGCAATGACTAAAAAGGCCGAGCTAATGACTATGGCCATCAACAACGAACCAATAATTAAAAATTTAAGCCTAAAGCTAAAAAGTCCAAACTAGAAGACTTAAGGTAGATGCTTTAAGCTCGAAACTATAAGCGCTAATAAAAAACTCGAAGCTACAAACTTAAACCCCAAACTATAAACTGTGACTTCTAAACTAGAGACTATAACCTAAAAACCTTAAACTATAAACTTTAAACCGTTGCAAAGCAACATTAAGCTGAATTCCGCGCGGCGTTGATATTGCCGTAGAGCGAACGGGTTACCATTTTCTCGTACGTTGCCCGTAATTCAGGGTCCTGATCATTGTTTTCGAGTTCGTGGAGACGGTTAAGTGCATACTGCTGAATAGTGAGCAGGGGCAGCACAATCCTTTCCCGGATTTTGATGGACGCTCTTTCTACGGGATAACTGTCCATTAATTCATCTGAGCCGGAAACGTCGAGCAGATATTTTTTCGTGAGCTTAAATTCGCTGTACAATTTCTTCCAGAATTCGCCGAACTCGGGATCCTTTTCCAGGTAATGGGTAAGGGGGAAATAGGATTTTGACATGGACATCATGCTGTTATCAATGAGCGTCCGGAAGAATTCGGATTTTTTGTACAAGCGCCTGGCTGCATCCATTTTCCCCATTTCCTCGAACCGGGACAAGGCGGTGCCCACCCCGTAAAAGCCGGGTACATTTTGTTTCAGCTGGCTCCAGGAGCCGACGAAAGGAATGGCGCGCAGATCTTCGAAGCGGAAAACGTCTGATTTTTTGCGGCTGGTAGGGCGGCTGCCGATATTGGTTTTCCCATAGTATTTCAGCGTACCTACCCTTACCAGGTATTCGATGAATTTCGGATGAGCTTTTAGTTCCTTATAGGAGTCGTATGCCAGGTCGCCCAGCTCCTGAAGCAGATTTTTGTCTTCGTCGCTAAGCTGGTACTTGGTGTCAGCGAATAATTCATTGGAGATACCGGCGGTAAGGAGCTGTTCCATGTTAAAGCGCGCCGATTCAATCGTGCCGAAATTGGAGCTGATGGTCTGCCCCTGTACGGTGAGCTGGATCTCGGCGGTTTCGATTTCCGTACCCAGCGAGGAGTAAAACTTATGAGTTTTTCCGCCGCCGCGGGCAGGAGGGCCGCCCCGTCCGTCGAAAAACGACACTTTAATGCCATATTTGTATGATACCGCCGATAATGCCTCTTTCGCTTTATAAATAGACCAGTTGGCCATCAGGTATCCGCCGTCCTTGGTGCCGTCGGAAAAACCGAGCATGATCGTTTGCCGGTTACCCCTGCGGCGAAGATGTTCGGCATAGTATGGATTCCGGTATAACTCTTCCATGATGTCCGGCGCATTCACCAGGTCGTCGATGGTTTCAAACAGCGGGATAATATCAATTTTTACTTCTTCCCGGCTCCAGCCGCATAAGCGGATCATGGCGTATATCTCCATGACATTCAGCACACTCTGGCAATTGCTGATTACGTACCGGTTGGCCCCGCGCTCCCCGTTCTTTTCCTGGATGGTCTTGATCGCGTAAATGGATTCAAGGGTGTCGCGGGTGATCTTATCATCAAAGATATCCGGATTCAGTTTGCCTTCCACCTTACTCAGTAACTCAATTTGCTGTCCCGAAGGTAATTCGGCAAAATCCGGGGGCAGCAGGTCATTGCCTGTGTTCTTTTTATACTGCCGGATGATGTTCAGCAACACCTGGTGATGTACCCGGCTGTCCTGGCGTATATCCAGCGTAGCAAAATGATAACCGAACAGCCTTACTTTGCTGATGAGGCTGTCCAGCTGATCTATGAACAGGGAATTATGCTGTCTTATGACAATGTCCCGTATCTCCAGCAGCTTTTGAAACAGCTCGTCTGTCGGGAGGATGGAGGGGTCTTTCTGCAGGAAAGAAATGTCGTACATCTTTTCTTCCAGCTCGCCAATTACTTTGTCAACCTGGTTGAAGGTCAGCCTTCTTCTGAGCCGGCGCAGATCGCGGCTATAGCATTTCAGTACGGCCACGCGGAGGCTGTCGGCTACGCGCAGGGAGGTTTCGGCGTCCACGTAAGGATTGCCGTCCCGGTCGCCGCCCGGCCAGAAACCAAGGTCAAAAATATTGTTCACGGTTACGCTTTCGCCGTCTTCGGGCATATGCGATTTTATTTCCCTGTAAATATTGCCGATCGCCTTGTAAAAAATATTCTCCAGGTACCAAATAAGGCTTATCGCTTCATCATAGGGCGTAGGCTGTTCCTTTTTGAAAAAAGGTGTCTTGCCCAATTGCTGAAGGAGCAGGTTAATAGAAGTCAGGTCATTTTCCTTGATGGCTTGCGCCAGGTCGGTAATGATGCCAAGTACAGCTCCAGGGTAAAACTGGGTAGGATGAGCGGTAAGCACCAGGCGGACTTTGAAGTCCTCCATCTTATTCTTGAGCTGGTCTACGCGTTTTTTTTGCTGGGTTTCCGTGAAAAGGTAGCGCAGGCTGCCTACGCCTTCCAGGTCATTCACATTGGAAAAAGCGGCATCTTCGATGGAATCAAAAAGCACCACCTGCCGTTCAATGAACTGGATAAAACGGAAGAGAACGTCAATTTTTTCTTTTTCGGTTTTCAGCCCTGTATGCTGGCTGAAAAAATCATCAATGATCTGCCTTGGATTTTTTCCCTTTTCAAAACCATTCTCACAATGACTGGCAAGCAAGGGTAATATAACGGCCGTATTGGCAACATCCTTAAATGGTAATGTCAGGAACAGGCTATTGTAAATCTGGTACTTGGCAACAACATCCTGGTTGAAATTTTCCAAAGCCTGACTGGGGTTCATATTGTCGGGAGATTTTTATTTTGTTAACGAACACGATTCTGCCCTGCAAAGTAACAAAAAAGTGCTGAATTTTTTGAGTTTATGTCAATAAAAAGCCCCAAACGGGGCTGAATTCTTAATTATCCGAAAGTACTAGTAAACGAATAGCTTGTTGCCGGCCATGACTTCCTGTTTCTTTTCGTCGAAAGTCGCTTTTTCGCCGGTACGGTAAGCGGCATTGGCCATAATCAGCGCAATAGAATGCGAATATGCCGCTTCGATGGGTGCGTTGGTGGCCTTTTCCCGGGCACGTACGCATTCCATCCAGTTCCGTACATGGGACCAGGTAAGAGAGTCACCGCCGGTATTGGCGGCCGTCTCCACTTTCTGGGCCTCGGAGGCCAGTTCTATTTCCGGGAGCAGATTTGGTTTCATTCCCATAGCGCTTGCATGGTTTTCCTGCAATCCTCCGTTGGGGGATACCTTATTATTGTCAATGTCTATCATGCCGCCGTTGGAATAATATAATTCCTTGATGCCCCCGGCCGAATTATGGAAACGGGAGCTGTAGACAACCTGGAAGCCGGTGTCAGGCTGGTCTTCCGGGCCGTACTCAAATACGGCTGTGAGCGTATCGGCATTGCTGCGCCCATCTTTCCACTGGTAAATACCGCCGTTGGCTACCACGTTGCGTGGATGTTTCAAACCGCTGAACCAGTGAACGGTATCTATCTGGTGTGTCATCCACTGCCCGAAGATCCCGGAGGAATAAGGCCAGAAAAGGCGATACTCAAGGTATTTTCGCGGATCCCATGTATCTTTTGGACGGCTCACCAGGTACCTGCCCCAATCGGTATCGGATTCCCTGATGGCAGCTACCAGTTCCGGGCGGCGCCAGCGTCCGGGCTGGTTTACGTTCCAGGACATTTCCACGATGGTGATAGGGCCAAACTTCCCATCCTGGATGAAATTGGCGGCTGCGTGATAATTGGAGCCGCTACGGCGCTGGGTGCCTACCTGGAATACCCTGTCAGAGCCCTTCACCGCCTTCAACGCTGCTTTGGCGTCGGCCATGGTCTCGGCGAAAGGTTTTTCGCAATAGACATCGCAGTTGTTTTCTATGGCCTCTACCGTATGATAGGCATGCTGAAAGTCCGCGGTAGCAATGATTACCGCGTCCAGGTCCTTTATTTTGTATAATTCCTCATTGTTTACGCAGGCCTGTACGGAATGGCCGATCTTTTCGGCGATCTGCGCTTTCCCTTCTTCCCGTCTGCGGTTCCAGATGTCCGATACCGCAATTATATCAAAGTTCAGCTCCTTGCTGGATGAAACGAAGGAGGGCAGGAGGGAAGACCTGAACCGGTCTGAAAAGCCTACAACGCCTACGTTCACCCGGTCATTAGCGCCCAGGATGCGTGCGTAGCTGCTTTTGGAGAAACCCATGGCGCCCATCATAAAGCCGGCGCCGCCGGCTGCCGACAGCCTGATGAATTGTCTCCTGGAGGTATTCTTAGCATTCATAATTATAAAGATTAGGGTTTACACATTCGGGTTCCATCCTTTTTCGTAAGAGCGCTGCCATAGCTTCATGGCTTCTTTGTCTCCTTTAATATGGCCATTGGACGGATCCAGGTGAAGCGCGCGGCCCACACGCTGAGAAATATTGCCAAGGTGGCATAGAAGCACGCTTTTATGCCCTTCTTCAATATCAGAATGGAGTGAGGCGTTGCCGCGGACGGTTTCCAGGAAATTATTAAGATGTACGGCATCCAGGCCTGCCCCGCCGGGGCTTACCACGTTCGTTGAATCGGCCTTGTCGGATGATTCCTTCTTTTTGATCAGTTTATTGTCCTGGTCATAGAATTCGTAGCTGTTTCCGCCGTCGGTTACCAGCGTGCCTTTTTCACCGTAAACGATAAAACCCCTGCCGCTTCCCTGTACGGGGAATTTATTGCAGCTGCGGCCTTCCCAGGTAAGGGCTTTTTCTTCTCCGAACTCAATGCTGATCACCTGGGTATCGGTGGTTTGCCAGTCATCCTGGCCACGGTACTGGTAGCGCCCTCCGGCGGATACGACCTTGGTAGGATAATCTACATCAAGGGCCCAGCGCATGCAATCTATTTCATGCGTCCCGTTATTGCAGGCTTCCCCGGTACCCCAGTGCCAGAACCAATGCCAGTTATAGTGTACGATGTTATCGCGATAGTTTTTACGCGGGGCAGGCCCCTGCCACAAGTCCCAGTCCAGATTGGGTGGCGCCGGAACCTCCTTGCCAAAGTTAATGGGCCCCCGGTTATTCGCATACCAGCCGCGCGCAAAGTAGGCTTTCCCGATAATCCCTTCGTGGACCAGCCCGATGGCTTCCATTATTTTATCCCAGGAACGGCGCTGGTTTCCCATTTGCACGAACTTATCGTACTTACGGGAAGCTTCAATAAGTAGTTCCCCTTCAAAAGGATTTTGCGAGCAGGGCTTTTCCACATATACGTGTTTCCCGGCCTGACAGGCAAGAATAGCTGCAGGTGCATGCCAATGGTCGGGAGCGGCGATCACCAGCACGTCCAGCGCCTTTTCTTCCAGCAGCTTCCGGACGTCGGAAAAGGTTTTAGGAGCTTTGCCGCCTTTATCGGTCACCGCCTTTACGCCTTTGGCTAGTGCTTTTTCTTCCACGTCGCAAATATAACCTACTTCCACTCCGTCCATTCCGGCCAGCACGCCGGCCAGGTGGCCACCGCGGCTGTTGGTTCCCATGATGCCGGCCACCAGCTTTTCATTCGGTGCGTTTTTGCCAAACAGCGGGAAATTAAGCGCGCCCAAGCCAATTCCGGCGCCCGCCAGCGCTGAGGTTTTGATAAAATCTCTTCTTCTTACTGTCATTTTGGTTTTCTTACTTCAGCTCCCTGATCTTAATGCTTTTAAAGCAAACGTTGTTGCCGTGGTCCTGGATCAGGATATGCCCTTTTTCGGCTTCCCCGAAATTTTCCCAGTCCTTGTATTTGCTGATAGCGACCAGGTCGCGGAATTCCTGGGATCCGCGTACGTATTCCACTACTTTCCTGCCGTTGAGCCAGTGTTCCACCTTATTGTCGGGGTTTACGACGAGGCGGGCATGGTTCCATTCTCCCGGCCCGCGTACGAAGCGCCCTTCCTTGTCGGCTTTGATCAGGTCATACAGGGAAGCCAGCGTGCGATTGCCGTTGCGTCCCATTTTCGCGTCCGGATGATTCTTGTCATCCAGCAGCTGGTATTCCAGCCCGATGGCAGAGGCATTTTTTACGTCGTAATTTTCGGTAACAAAGTATTTAATGCCGCTGTTGGCGCCTTCGGTAAGTTTAAAATCAAGCTGGAGTTCGAAAGTACTGTACTCGCCGGTGGTCACAATATCACCGCCGTTCTGGGATTCGGCACCATCGGATTCTTCCACGCAAAGTACGCCTTCTTTAATGGTCCAGCCAGATTCGGGAAATGTTTCCTTGTGAGCGCCTCTCCAGCCTTCGGTGGTTTTGCCGTCCCAGAGCAGCGTCCATCCCTGCGCTTTTTCCTGTTCGGAAATCGAGTTCGGCAAGTTATTCACTACGAAAATATCATCGGGCGCCGAAGGCTGAAGGTTTTCAGTTTTGATCCGGATATTGCGCCAGCGGATCTCTTTACCCACTTCATTTTCATTGTTTCCAATGGAATGCACCTGGAGGCAAATGAGGCCGCTCAGGGTGAGGTCATCCTGAAGGTTAGCCGCCGGTACGCCGTTCAGCCAGGTACGGATGGAACTGCCAATGCACTCGATGCGGGCTTTGTTCCATTCCCCTTGCTTAAAAGCTCCCTGCGCTTCGGGATTCAGGGAAAGGGGGTAAAGCCATCCGCGGCGGGCCTCGTCATAAATCCCCGCGGACCAGGCACGGTCTGAAGGATCCAGTTCAAACTGGTAACCGTGTACCCGGCCCTTCATCACCGAACTATCGTGAATGCTTCTGAACTGGATGCCGGAATTGATCGTGGAATCTACCATGAATTCCAGTTCCAGGATGAAGTCCCCGTACTCCCGGTCGGTAGCCAGGAAGCTATTCGGACTGCCCGTAACGGTAGTGCCTACAATTTCCCCGTTTTCCACGCGGTATTCCGCCGTGCCGTTCACCTGTTCCCAGCCGCTCAGGTCCTTCCCGTTAAAAAGGTCAACCCAGCCGTCGTCTTTCTGGCCGCCCGTAGAAGAGGTGCAGGAGATCATTGTTGCAAGCAGGCCCATTCCTGCCAGGATAGTTGCCAGGACGGGCTTTATCTGTTTTTTGGACATTGTAATAGAGTTTTTATATGTATTGGTTTATTATATTTTCATATAATTCCTGCCTGCCGCTCGTAAGGGCGGGCTCTCCCTGTTCAGCCGCATGGTTCCGAAGGTCTTCCAGGCTCAGCTGCCCGTCTTCAAAGGCTTTTCCTTTTCCAGAATCAAAAGAGGCATAGCGCTCCTGTTTCATTTTTTTGAGGGGGAAGCGGAAAGGATCCGGTCAGCGGTAATAAAAGCCCTCGCAAAGGCATCCATTCCGCCGATGTGGGCATGGAAGATATCTTCGAGGTCGGTCGAGTTCCGGCGGGTCTTGGCGTCAAAGTTAACACCGCCCGTTTTGAAACCGCCTGCTTCCAGGATGATCAGCGCTGCTTCGGTCAGTTCGTTCAGGTCAGTAGGGAACTGGTCCGTATCCCAGCCGTTCTGGTAATCGCCCCGGTTTGCGTCAATGCTGCCCAGCATTCCTGCATCGGCTGCTACCTGTAATTCATGCTGGAACGTATGTCCGGCCAGGGTAGCGTGATTGACTTCGATATTCAGCTGGAAATCCTTTTCGAGGCCATGCTGGTTCAGGAAACCGATCACCGTGGCTGAATCGTAGTCATATTGGTGTTTGGTAGGTTCGCAGGGCTTGGGTTCCACAAGAAAAGTTCCCTTGAACCCTTGTTTGCGGGCATAATCCCTTGCCATCCCCAGGAAACGGCCCATATGTTCCAGTTCCCTTTTCATATTGGTATTCAGCAGGCTCATATAACCTTCGCGGCCGCCCCAGAAAACATAATTTTCGCCTCCCAGCTCAATGGTAGCGTCTATGGCGTTTTTAACTTGCGCGCCTGCATAAGCTACCGCTGAAAAATCCGGATTGGTAGCCGCGCCGTTCATATAGCGGGGATTGGAAAAAACATTGGCCGTGCCCCATAAGAGTTTAATACCGGTTTGCGCCTGTTTTTCCTTTGCATGATCCACAATGGCGCGAAGGCGCCGTTCATATTCGGCCACCGAGGACCCTTCATCCACCAGGTCAATGTCATGAAAGCAATAATAAGGAATGCCGATCTTGGAAATAAACTCGAAAGCAGCATCCATCTTGTCTTTTGCGCGGTCTACCGCATCTGCCTTCGCATCCCAGGGGAAGGCTTTGGTACCAGGGCCGAAGGGGTCCCCTCCGGTATTACAGAAGGTATGCCAGTAGGCTACTGCAAACCGCAGGTGTTCTTTTAAAGACTTTCCGGCAATTACCCGGTTCTCGTCGTAATGCTTGAAAGCCAACGGATTATCTGACTCCGGACCTTCATAACCAATCTTTTGGATTCCTGTAAAATACTTAGTGTCAATCATACAATTTGTTTTTCTTTCTGCAAGTTACAAAACCCATCCCCGGTAATAAATTTTTCCCAAGATAAAAATTGTGCAATCGATTTAAAAATTAATTTCGAAAAAATGATCGCCTTTGCGTGAATAACTTTGCTGCCTTCGCGCAGGGATTAGTTCCGGGGCGCCGTTTGTACTTCTATGGTCCCGCCTTTGAGGAACAGGTCATGGGGAATGAAATACCCCTCGTTTTCTTTTCCATTCACCAGGATCCGGCTCATCTTCCTGCTTTTCCCGCTTTTGCGGATGATTACTGATTTTCCGTTCTCAAGTTTCCATGCTACTTCATCGAACACCGGCACGGATACAAGGTATTCGGGATCAGCGGGGGAGTAGGGGTAGAGGCCCAGGGAAGCGAACACATACCAGGAGGACATTTCTCCCGCGTCGTCCATGCCGGGCAGGGCAAGCTCTTCTTCCCCGACCCCATAGTAATTTTCAAGGAGCGTATCAATCACTCTCTGGGATTTCGCGGGCTTCCCGATGAAATAATAGGCAAAGGGAGCTTCATGATCCGGCTGATTACCCTGGCTGTACTGGCCCAGGAAGCTGGAAACGTTGCGCGCAATGTAGTCAGGGTTCCAGGGAAGTGTGAAGAGGGAATCCAGTTTAGCTTCAAATGCCTCCTTGCCGCCGTATAATTCAATCAGGCCGGGCATGTCATGGGGTACGTAAAAGGATACCTGCCAGGCGCTGGCTTCCCGGTACATATATTCGTAATAAGGATATTCCGGGTTGAACGGCTGGATCCACGCACCGTTCTCCAGCTTTCCTCTCATAAAATTGACCCTTGTATCGAATACATTCCGGTAATTCCCGGAGCGATCCATCAGTTCCCGGTAATGAAGGGTATCGTCCAGCGCCGCTGCCAGGAGGGCAAGGGAATAATCGTCGTAGGCATATTCCAGGGTTTTGCTCACACCTGCCTTCCCTTTGGTTTCTACATGCGGATGTTCCACGTCAGGGTCCGAAATATACCCCTTTTCTATATACTCGCTGATATAAGGCCTGCTCCCGCCTTCCTTATAAGCGTTATTCAGCAGCAGGCCGAAGGCCTTTTCCGCGTCAAAGCCACGGGACCCGCGCAGGTAAGTGCCTGCAATGAAAGCTGCGGCATGATCTCCGTGGAAAAAGGTAGGGATAAAGCCGGTTTTTTCACCTTTGTCAATGAGTGATTTGATCACGTCTTCCGTGACGCGGGGCGAAACAATACTGAGCAATACCAGCTTGTTCCGGTAGGTATCCCAGAACGAAGGGTTGGTATAATAATTAAAGTCTTCCTGTTGTACCTTTCCCTTTACGTCCCGGAACTGCCCGTTTATATCACTTCTAAGGGCCGGCCAGAGAAATGATCGGTACAGCGAGCTGTAAAAAAGCTCTTTCTGCTTTTCAGTCCCTCCTTTTATAGCTATTTTCAAAAGCAGGGCATTCCAGGCCTCCCTGCCTTCGCTGTGGATATCCTCAAAGGATTTCGATCCTATTTCTTCCCGGAGGTTTTCGGCGGCATTGACTGCGCTGACATAGGACAGGCCGATCTTTAGCAGAACGGGCCCATTCTGCGCGCCGGATCCTTCTTTACCGGCCAGGTCTTTCTCATTAGCAGTTTCCTCACCTGCCGCTTCTTCAACCGGGCCTTCCGTACCTGGGTCTTCTGTATCTTGGTTTTCCTCACCGGCCGCTTTCCCGCCGCCGGCCAGCTTTACGATGGCATAACCGTCCCGTTCACCCATGCGGACCACTTCCAGGTCTTCCACAGGCTGGCTCAGCCTTACATAAAAATGGATCTTATCATTGCCTACGCGCTGGAAGCCCTCCAGCTCGTTAGCTGAAACCGTATTTATTTCCCAGTCTGATACGCGGTTGTTCGCCTTACCCAGGTCGAAGAGGATCCGGCGGCCGGCGGCAGGGTCTTCCCAGGTATATTCATGTATGCCGCAGCGTAGCGTGGAACTGAGCCTTGCGTTCACCTTATAGTCTTCCAGGAATACTTCATAGTATGCAGGGGATGCCCTTTCCTGGTCATGACTAAAGGAGGATGCATAAGGAAAGCGGGCATCGCCGGAAAGGGGAAGAATAGGAATATTGCACAGGTTCCAGTGGCCCTTGTTTGTATGGGTAAAGCCAATTATCTCTCCGTCCTCATACTGGTAGCCTGCGCCTGTCCCGTATTCGGTAACGGGGCTCAGCTGCACCATGGCGTTGGGCAGGGAAGAGCCGGGGTAGGTAAGGCCCGCCCAAACCCGCCAGCCTTCGGGGGGCGTATAACCTATGAAATCAGGATCGGTAAGAGGAGCTGTTCCAATGAAGGTATTTACGTATTGCGTATAATCCTGTTTGGTTTGCTGCGCCTGGCTGCAGGAGCTGCCCATATAAAGAAATATAAGGGCAAATGCCCTGAAAGTTCCGTTCATTCTTGTTAACAATTTACTTTCCTAAGATCCGGCCGCTGTATGTCTTGCTTATGCCTGCAGTTTTTCCAGCAATTGTAATTTCCATGCCTGGTAAGCTTCTTCCAGCGCCCCGGCCTGTGATTGCTGCGGCGCTACGAGGTTAATGCGCTGAAGGTACCGGCCGGCTTCGGAAGGAGATGAGTAAATTCCTGCGCCTACACCGGCGCCCCTGGCAGCGCCTGCGGCGCCGTCCGTGTCATATAATTCAATCGTAGCGCCGGTGAGGCTGGAAAGTGTTTCCCGGAACACGGGGCTGAGGAACATATTGGCGTTGCCGGCGCGGATCACGCGGGTATCCGTGCCCAATTGCTGCATGAGTTCCATGCCGTATCGGAAAGCGAAGGCAATGCCTTCCTGGGCGGCCCGGAAAACGTGGCCGCGCTCGTGATTATTAAAATCGAGCCCGCTGATCACGGAGCCGGTATAGCGGTTTTCAAGCATTCGTTCGGCGCCGTTGCCAAAGGGCAGAATACTGACGCCATCCGCTCCCGGCGGAACCCGGGAAGCCAGCAGGTTCATTTCCTCGTAACTAAGATCGCTGCCGAAATTCTTCCGAACCCATGAATTTAGAATACCGGTACCGTTTATACATAAAAGGATACCCAGACGTTTATGCGCCGGCGTATGGTTTACATGGGCGAAAGGATTTACACGGGACTGTTTATCATGGACGTTTTTGTCACTGATGCTGTAAACTACCCCGGAAGTTCCGGCCGTAGCGGCGACTTCCCCGGGTTCCAGTACGTTCAGGGAGAATGCATTGTTTGGCTGATCGCCCGCACGGTAGGCGATGGGAATGCCTGCTTTCAGGCCAAGGAGTTCTGCAGGTCCTTCCTGCAAGTGCCCCTGTATGGAAAACGTTGGTTTGGGAGTAGCGATCAGGCGGGCATCGATGCCATAATGATCGAGCAGAGATTGAGCGGGTTTTTCTTCCAGGAAGTCCCAGAGAATGCCTTCAGAAAGGCCAGAATAAGTGGTACAGGCTTCGCCGGACATTTTCATGGCAATGAAATCACCGGGAAGCATGAACTTGTCCGTTTTTTCATACACCAGGGGCTCATTTTCCCGTACCCATTTCAGTTTGGAAGCCGTGAAGTTCCCCGGGGAATTAAGGAAATGCTCCAGGCAGAACTTTTTTCCCAGGTCTCCGAAAGCCTGGTTTCCTGCTGCTACTGCCCTGCTGTCGCACCAAATGATAGAAGGACGCAAAACCTGCTGATCTTTATCAACAAGCACCAGGCCGTGCATCTGGTAAGAAATTCCGATCGCCGCTATTTCTTCCGGCTTAAAATCCAGCTGCCTTCTCAGCTTGCCGCTTACGCTGATAACTTCCTGCCACCAGCTTTCCGGGTGTTGTTCGGCCCAGCCGGGGCGGGGGCTGCTGATGGGCATTTCCGTTTCCGGCGAAAATGCATGGGCTGCAGTCTTTCCCGTCTCCGCATCCACTAAAGCTGCTTTTATGGACGAACTGCCTATATCGAATCCTAACAGGTACCTTTTCATTACTACTTATTTTTTTAGATCAACCTCTTGTTTCCGGACACCCGTTTTATACAGGATCCCTGCCATGAGGGCAAAGAACGCTACGCCTAATAACTGGTATCCTCCATTGCCGAAGAATTCACTAAGGCGCGAGGAAACGGCCTGGCCCGTGTTTTCAAGCCAAATATAAACCGCATCGGAAGAACTAAGCAAAGCAATGAGTACGCCGGCAAGGGCTCCGCCTGCTACCAGCCCGGTTGCAAAGAGGTTTCCTTTGCCTAATTCCTCTTCCGCCAGGCTTTGCTTTTTATTCCTTGTCCGTAAATTCACCAGCGCCCTCACCGCCCCTCCCGCAAAGATCGGCAGGGTAGTGGACAGGGGAAGGTAAGCGCCTACGGCAAAAGACAGCGAGCTGACCCCGCAAAGTTCAATGGTCAGCGCCAGGAAAACGCCTACCAGCACAAATTGCCAATCCAGGTTAAACGAAAGCAGGCCCCTGATGAGGGTCGCCATCAGGGTGCCCTGGGGAGCGGGATATTCGGTAGTTCCGATCGCATGCTGAATGCCTGCTGCCGCCATATCCGGTGTGGGCTGGTCAAGAATATTGATGGTCACCCCAACAGCTACGGACGAAACAAGTACCCCGATAAACAACGCGATTTGCTGGAACTTAGGAGTCGCGCCCAGGATATATCCTGTTTTCAGATCCTGGGAAGTATTTCCCGCATTCGCCGCGGCAATACAGATCATGCTGCCGACTACCAGCACCATAGGTTCAAAGGCGCTTCCGGTAAGGCCAAATGCGATAAAGATCAGGCAGGTTCCCATCAGGGTGGCAATGGTCATGCCGGATACCGGGTTGGAACTGGTGCCGATCAAGCCCACGATGCGGCTGGAAACGGTGACGAAGAAGAAGCCGAATACGACGATGAGAAAGGCCAGCAGCAGTTTGTTATACCACGTGCCGCCCGGTATCTGGGGCAGCAGCATGATCAGGACGACCAGCGCCAGCGATCCGAAAATGACTATTTTGAAGGAAAGATCATCCTGGGTACGTTTTTTCCCTTCCGTATCCCCGGCACGAATGGAACCAAGGCTTTCCCTGAACGAGCTGATAATAGTGGGAATGGTTTTAAGTAATGTCATGAATCCTCCCGCGGCAACCGCCCCGGCGCCTATCTGCCGGATGTAGGCCGTGTAAATGGCCCCGGGAGTGTCGGCAAAGGTCCGGGTTTGCGGATCCCAGCCTCCCGCTCCGCCCGGCGTGGCGATATCTGAAAGATAGCCAAGCTTTACCAGCTGGGCGGCGATCGTTTCCATAGGCATCACGGAGGCCAGAAGCGGGATCAGGCCCAGCCAGGCGAGAACCCCGCCGGCCACCAGAACGCCCGCGATCCTGGGTCCGATGATATAGCCTACTCCCAGGTATTCCGGTGTAATGTCGGCATTCAGCGTAGCGGAAGGGAAAAATTTACTGGTTTGGCGGCTGACCAGGCCCGGCGTTGCGGCAATTACCTGGAAAATCTTTTGCAGAATGGCATAAAGAGTGGCAACTCCCAGTCCCAGGTAGGCGGTGCGGGCGAATTCTCCGCCTTTTTCACCGGCGATCAATACCGAGGCGCAGGCCGTTCCTTCCGGGTAGGGAAGTGCATGATGTTCCCTGACGATCAGGGAGCGGCGCAGGGGGATCATCATCAGGGTGCCCAATACGCCGCCAAGCGCCGCCAGGGAGAAAATTGTCCAGTACGCGAAATACTGGCTCCCGATGCTTTCGCCGCCTGTTCCTGCCGTTAAAAAAAGGAATCCCGGCAGGGTGAATACCACGCCGGCAGCTATTGATTCTCCGGCAGAACCAGTGGTTTGAATGATATTGTTTTCCAGGATGGTGGTCCGGAAGATCTTTTTGCCCAGCGAAATGGCCAGCACGGCAATGGGAATGGAAGCTGTTACGGTCAGGCCGGCTTTCAGGGCCAGGTACACTGTGGAAGCCCCGAAGATAATGCCGAATAGGGCGCCGATGAGGACGGCTTTAACCGTCAACTCGGCAATACGGGTTTCGGCAGCAATATAGGGCTTTAGGTTTTCCGTTTCCTGGGGCATTTATGAAAGATTAGGTTGTAAAAATATTCAAATGCCGTAAGTTGGCAAATAAAATTTAATTTCCTTGTTTTACATCCATGAATAAAGCAGTCTTTTTAGATCGTGATGGTGTTTTGAACCGGGAACTGGGAGATTACGTTTGCCGGCTGGAAGATTTTGAGGTATTGCCGGACGTAGCAAAGGCATTGAGGATACTCCGGGACAGAGGATTCCTGTTGATCGTGGTAACTAATCAGGGAGGGATCGCCAAAGGCTGGTACAGCCATGAAGTGCTGCATCGCATGCATGAAAAACTCAGGGAAGAATTAAGCAGGGAAGGGGTAACGCTGAGCGAAATCTATTATTCTCCGCAGCATCCCCTGCATACGGGGAACTCGCTCTGCAGAAAACCAGGTTCGCTAATGCTGGAAAAAGCGCTGGCCAGGTTTGATATTGATCCTTCGCGTTCCTATTTGATCGGGGACAGGGAGCGGGATGTGGAGGCCGCTGAAAAAGTGGGAATTCATGGAATTTTGATCGAAAGCGATCAGTCCCTGCTGAGTATTATGGACGAAATAAATTAAAAATTTAATTTTTTACCAACATTAGGTTTTTTGTTTTTTATTTCTGTACCTTTACAGAAGTTGTAGATCATGCCTGGAGGCAGCAGCGTTATTTAAATTTTTTTTATGAACATTTATGTAGGTAACTTAAGTTACAAAATCTCTGAAGAAGAGCTAAAGGAAGTATTCGAACAATACGGAAGCGTAGATTCTGTTAAAATTGTTCGTGACAGAGACACAGGCAGGAGTAAAGGATACGCATTCCTTGAAATGCCGGAAGAGTCTGAGGCGCAACAAGCCATTGACAGTCTCAATGAACAAACCCTTGGTGAACGTACCATGGTGGTTAACCAGGCTCGTCCGCGCGAAGAGAGGGCTCCAAGGCCTCAGCGCAATTTTGGTTCGAGAAGATACTAATCAGGTTAAAATAATTCCGAAACAAAAAAACTCAGAGATAAATTCTGAGTTTTTTTGTTTTAGTACCCTTGGTTTTGAGTCGCTGCTGTACTGCCCGTGTTGCAGCTGCTGTATCGGGCGGGTCGGCATAATTTCTATAAGGGCCGGTCTTTGTCACTTTCCAAAGGTCACCAGATCTCAGGAAATGCCGCAAATGCCCTTATTCGCCGTATGCCTGAATTTTTGCCCGGCCGGAGGCCTTATGCGGTTTCCTGCAGTTTATTGGCCTTCGCATGATCCGCCAGGAACTGGGCCAGCCCTTTATCCGTTAACGGATGATTGAGCAGGGCGAGAATGGCTGACAGCGGTCCCGTCATTACGTCAGCGCCTATTTTGGCGCATTCAAGAATGTGAACAGGGTGCCGCACGGAAGCCGCAAGTATTTCTGTTTCAAATCCGTAATTATCGTAAATAAGGCGGATATCTTCGATCAGTTGCAAGCCGTCGGTAGAAATATCGTCAAGCCTTCCAATGAAAGGGGAGACATAGCTGGCTCCTGCTTTCGCTGCCAGCAGCGCCTGTCCGGCTGAGAATACCAGCGTGCAGTTGGTGCGGATGCCTTTACCGGAAAAATACTTCAGCGCTTTTACGCCTTCCCGGATCATAGGAACTTTTACGACGATTTTTGGGTGAAGCGCCGCAAGGGATTCGCCTTCCCTGATAATGCCTTCCAGGTCGGTTGCGATCACTTCAGCGCTTACATCCCCATCTACGATTTCGCAAATAGCTTTATAATGCGCCCGGACATTTTCTTCTCCGGTGATCCCTTCTTTCGCCATGAGAGAAGGATTGGTGGTCACCCCGTTCAGTACCCCGAGATCCTGCGCTTCCCGGATCTGATCAAGGTTTGCGGTATCTATAAAGAATTTCATATATTTTTTTGTTGTTTATTCAGACTTGACAGAGAGAAATAAAAAAAGGGTAAGCTACTTATATCGCGCCGCTCAACCGCCTACCCTTGCTCCCTTCCGGACCTGGGGGATTCAGCAGGAGCTGGCCGTATAAGACTTACCCCGCACAAAGATAGAAAATCGCAAGGGAATATGAAAGGATCCCCTGTCATTCCTCTCCTTTTTTCACGATCCTCACCAGTATTTTATCAATCCGCCTTCCGTCCATGTCCATTATCTCCAGTTCGAGATCATTCCAGGTAAGCTTTTCGCCGGTTTGAGGCAGGCGCCGGAGCTGCAGTATCATAAAGCCGGCTAATGTGTTTACTCCCCTGATTTCATCGGCGGCGGCTGAAAGATCGAACTCCTGCAGAAAGTCGGTCAGCGGGTATTGCCCGTCGATCAGCCAGCTGCCGTCTTCCCGCTGTACTTTTTCATTTCCTGAAAAGCCATCGCCCGAAATGGTGCCTACCAGCGTATAAAGCAGGTCATTCAGGGTAATCATACCCTCCAGGGAACCATATTCGTCAATGATAAAGGCGTGATGTGTCTTGTTTTGCCTGAATTGCCGCAGTACCTGGTAGGCGGAAGCTGTCTCATGGATGAAGGAGGCGGGGCTGAGCAGTGATTTTAACCCCGGGTTTTCGCCGCCCAGGTAAATATTCAGGAGCTTTTTAACGGTAACGATGCCCAGGATATTGTCAATTTCCCCGTCGCAGACAGGGTACACATTATGGTTGCTTTCCAGGATGGTCTTTTTATGCAATTCCGGATCTTCGTTAATGTCCAGCCAGACAATATCACTCCGGTAAGTCATAAGGTTAAGCACCCTCTTGTCGCCCAGGTTAAATACCCGGTCCACGATCTGGTGTTCAATTTCTTCGATCGCGCCGGCGCTCACACCTTCTTCTACAAGCGCTTTGATCTCTTCTTCGGTCACCTGGTTTTTGTCAGAGCGAATATTGAAAAGGCGGATTATGAGATCGGTAGTTGTGCTGAGCAGCCAGACAAAGGGCGCTACCATCCGGCCCAGGAAGGTCATTGGCCAGGCAACCGCCATCGCAAATTTTTCAGGAATGATCAGCCCCACCCGCTTAGGCACCAGCTCGCCGAAAACCAGGGTTAAAAAAGTAATGATGATAACCACCAGCGCCACCGATATATTTTCGCTATAAGGAGCCAGAAGAGGAATTTCCACGAAGAACTGTTTAAAAAACGGCGCAAAGGCGGCCCCGCTGTACAGACCCGTCAGGATGCTGATTAAGGTAATGCCGATCTGAACGGTTGAGAGGAACTTGTTTGGCGAACGGTGCAGCTTCATGGCTTCCGTTGCTGCACGGTTTCCCTTTTTTATAAATAGCTCCAGTCTTGTTTTCCGGCTGGAAACAAGCGCGATCTCTGAAGCGGCGAAAATGCCGTTCAGGAGGATCAGAAAAAGAATGATGAATACTTCAGCTAACATACCTGCATGCTTTCCGGGAGCGTGATACGGTTCCCCCTTTTGAGAAAGCGTTTATTTATTTTTTCCGAAATCGATGAGAGAAAAATGGACGTACCTTTTGGGGTTTTCACGCAGGTCGATCATAAGTTTGTCGAGGCTTTCCGCGGAATTGTTGAGATTCTTGTAAAGCGCCTCGTCATTCAACAATGCCCCCAGCGAACCTTCGCCGTTCTGGATCTTTTCCATCATGGCTGCCAGCTGTCCGGTAGCCTGGTTGGCATTGTTTAATGTTTCCCGGAGCTTGCCCGCGGCCACCTGATCCGTAACCTGCTCGATATTGGCGAGGATGCCCGTGATCTGCTCGTTGTTTTCGCGGAGATTCGTGGTGATGGACTCTACATTCGCAAGAATAGTCTGCAGCCGCTGCGCCCCGCTGCCTACGATATTATCGACTTTCTTACTAGTGCTTTCCAGCGATTGCAGCGTATTGTTAATGCTTACCAGGCTTTGATTGATGTTTTCCTGGAATTGTGGATTCATAATCGAGTTCAGGGCCGTAAGAATAGAGTCGATCTTGTCAAGCATGACCACGGCCTTGTCTTTAACCGGGTTGACGGATTCGGCCAGGCTCTTTTCCACATTAGAGGCCAGGGTATCGCCGTCGGCGGCCATTTGATCCGAATTGCCCAGTACGAAGTAAATGGCTTTTGATCCGAGCAGGTCGGTGCTTTGGATCTCTGCGATCGTATTGGCGGGAATGGGAATGTCCTCGTTTACTTCCAGGGTAGCCCGGATCTGTTTGCCGGGCAATAATTCCAGTTTCGCCACTCTTCCCACCTGAAAGCCGTTCACAAAAATTGGTTTGGACGCGGTAAGCCCGTCAACGCGGTCGTAAATTGCATAAAACTGCTGGCTGGATGAGAATACATCGTTTCCTTTCAGGAAGTTATAGCCGATGATCAATGTGGCAATAGCCACCGCCGCCAGTATCCCTATTTTAGTTTCCTTTGCTATTCTCATACGTAAAATTCAAGATTCCGTACTAAAATAGGGTTTTTACCTTGCTTCCGGGAAAAATATTTCAAGTCGGGCCGGCTAATTGGCCGATTCCACACTTGTCTTATAAGACTTGAACGCGTTATAGATCGAGCGTGCCATCTTCATTTGCCCTTCATAGGAATTCAGGAACTTTCGTTCATTTGCATTGGATACAAATCCTGTTTCTACCAGTACCGAAGGCATGGAGGTTTCCCGGATCACCAGGAAGCCAGCTTGTTTTACCCCGCGGTTATGACGGCCGGCGCTCTTGAATTCCTGCTGGATCCGGGCAGCCAGGGAAATGCTGTTGGCCATGTTCTGGCTTTGATAAAGAGAGAAAATAATGTAGGACTCCGGGGAATTGGGATCAAAGCCATGATAGTTCTCTTTGTAATTTTCTTCCAGGTAAATTACCTGGTTCTCTCTCTTTGCGACTTCGAAATTGTCTTCGGTACGGTGCAGTCCAAGTGTATAGGTTTCGCTTCCGTAAGGGCTCGTGCTGTTATTAGCATTGCAATGAATGGAAATAAACAGGTCTGCATGGGCTCTGTTGGCAATATTCGCCCGCTCGTATAATTCCACGAAGGTATCATCGTCCCGGGTGTAGATCACTTTTACATCCGGCATATTTTCTTTGATCAGCTTGCCCACTTTCAGAGTGATGGACAGGGCAATGTGCTTTTCGTAAACCCCTGCCCAGTTGGTTCCGGGGTCGTGCCCCCCGTGCCCCGCGTCAAGTACTACTGTTTTTAGGGCATAGCCGCCGGAAAAATTATCTTCTTTTCCAATACTGGTCGTATCAATTGTTCCGGCGAGGGCCGCGGTAGATATCAATAACGTAATGAGGGTGCAAGCGCCTAAAATCCTTTTCATCTTTCTATTTTTTCCCTTTCTTACAAAAAACAAGTTTTTCTAAGCCTTTTCTTAACTTTGGACCGGTTAAAATTTATCTTGCAAAAATAATATTCGAACAATACATTGAAACAAAAAAGCTGCATTTTTCCACTTCTGTTGATAACCGTGTGCTTCCTGGCGGGGGAAATGTATGCTGCTTCCGGCCTTCGGCCATATTCTGCCCTGCAGGACGGGCCTCCGGCCGATACGCTTCCCAAAGGCGCGCCGGGCGCTGATAGTATTCCGCTGCTGACACCCGTGTCTGCGGACAGTCTTCCCGGTACCGCGGTACTCAGCGCTGACTCCATTAGTTTAACGCAGGATTCACTAGGAATTGTACCTATAGCCGGCGGGCTGGAAAATGCTGCCGACACTTCCGGCGCCCCTGCAGATACCACCAAAGGCGGCCTGGAGGCGCAGATCCTTTCCAAGGCAGAGAAGTCAATCACCTATTACCTGAACGACAAATATACGGTGCTGAGGGGGAATGCCTACATAGAATACCTGGATATTACGCTGAATGCCGAATATATCCGGATCAATAACGTAAAAAAGGAAATATTCGCCACCGGCTTGAAAGACAGCCTGGGCCGCTATTACGGGCGGCCGAAAATGGTGCAGGGCGGGCAGGAGATCACTGCCGACAGCCTGAAATACAATTTTGAAACGCGCCGTGCATTTGCCTGGAACAGCCTTACTGCAGAAGGGGAGGGCTATATCCGGGGGGTAAGAGTAAAGTGGATGAACACAGGGTGGCTTATATCCAGGACGGGATTTACACGACCTGTACCAACCCTGCTCATCCGCACTTCGGTATCCGCCTTTATAAAACGAAAGTAAAAGAAAATCAGATAATTACCGGGCCGGCTAATTTATTCATAGAAGGCATTCCGCTTCCCCTGGGCGTACCCTTCGGCTTTTTCCCGAAAACCCAGAAACGTGCTTCCGGGATAATTTTTCCAAGCATCCGGGAAGACGCTTCCCTGGGGTTTTCGGCCGAAAACTTCGGTTATTACCTGGGCCTGAGCGATCATTTTGACCTGTCGGTGCTGGGCGAAATGTACTCCCTTGGCAGTTACGGCGTCCGGGCTTCCTCAAGGTATTCCTGGCGGTACCGGTTCAACGGAAATTTTAGCTTTGATTATCTCAGGCGGAAGTTTCCTAACGATGCTACCGGGGGATACAGCCTTGGAAAGCAGTTTAATATCCGCTGGAGCCACAGCCAGTCCAACAGGGGCACGGGGACAAATTTCAGCGCAAACGTGAACGCCGGTTCCAGCAAGTATTACCAGAATACCACAGATTTTAACCTCCAGGATAAGGCGCGTAATACCCTGGCTTCGGGTATTAATTATTCCAAGACCTGGCTTAACAGCCCTTTCAGCCTCTCTGCGTCGGCCAATCATAGCCAGGACGTATCCACCGGCCAGGTGAGCATTGGTTTGCCCACGCTGTCCTTTAATGTTTCGCGGATAACGCCATTTGACTCAAAGAACAGGGTGGGGGCCCAGAAATGGTACCACCGGATTGGTATGAGCTATTCCCTGCAAGCCGATAACCGGGTATCTACCGGCGATTCCATCCTGTTCTCTCCGCAGACCCTGGATAGATTGCAGACAGGTATCCGCCACAGCATTCCTGTCAGCACATCCTTCAACTTATTCAATTACTTCTTTGTCTCTCCCAGCTTCAATTATAATGAACGCTGGTCTTTTAAATCCTTCCGGAAATACTATGACCCGGGTGTGGACCGGGTAATTACCGATACAGTGAAAGGCTTCCAGGCATCCAGGGATTATAGCCTTTCGCTGGGAATGAACACCCGGATATTCGGGGAGCTGAATTTTAGAAAGGGTAAGATAAAGGCTATCCGCCACGTGATCACACCAAGTATCGGGTTCAGTTACCGGCCTGATTTCGGCGCTGAGAAATTCGGGTATTACCAGTATTACGTCAACGCTGAAGGGGAGCGCACCCGTTATTCCATTTTTGAAGGCACGCTTTACGGCGGCCCTTCAGCTGGTGTTTCCAAATCCCTTAACTTTTCGATCGATAATATCATTGAAATGAAGGTTAGGGCCGAGAACGATACAACGGATGGTGAAGAGGATGGCGAGAAAAAGGTAAAGCTGCTGGACAGGCTGAGTATCAACGGAGGCTATAATTTTGCCGATGAACTATTCCCCCTGTCGAATATTAATTTTTCCGGGTCGACTACGCTGTTTGAAAAGATAAGCATGAGCTTTAACGGTTCTTTTGACCCTTATGCCGTGATTGACGGCCGGCGCGAACCGGTTTACCTCTTGAAACACAGCAATAAACTCGCCCGCCTTACCCGTTTCAGTTTTTCTGTCCGGGGAAGCCTGAACTCCCGGGGGGAAGGGAATACCACCGGTCAGCCCGTTAACCCGGTAGGGGGGCTGGACCCGTCGATGCAGGAACAGCTGTACCTGGTTGATCCCAATCCGGAGGCGTTCGTGGATTTTAACCTTTTATGGAGCCTGAGTTTTGGCTATAGCTTTAACTATTCCAATCCGGGTACTTATTCGTCCAGGGCGGCCGGGCCGGTTAAGCGAACTACCCAGGCGCTTGATATGAACGGCGATTTCAGCCTTACTCCCAAATGGAAGATCGGTTTCCAGACCAGTTATGATTTTGAAAGAGGCGAAGTAGGTTCAACCAGCTTTTCCATTTTCCGCGATCTTCATTGCTGGGCGCTTTCATTCAACTGGATCCCATTCGGGTCATACAGGAGCTACAGCATGGACCTCCGGGTGAACGCGGCAGTGCTGCAGGATCTCAAACTGACAAAACGCCGGAACTATTACAATTATTAATGCTTGCAGAAATTATAACCATCGGGGATGAAATTCTCATCGGGCAGGTCATTGACAGCAATTCGGCCTGGCTGGCTGGCCGGCTGAACGAGGTGGGCATAACCGTAGGGCAAATCACTTCTATCGGCGATGATCCGGCGGTCCTGGAAAATGCGCTGGAGGAAGCCTCCCGCCGGGCGGACATCATTATCATGACCGGAGGGCTGGGCCCCACCAAAGACGACAGGACCAAGCAAACCCTTTGCGGGTATTTCGGCGGAAAACTGGTGCTTCATGAAAAGGTTCTGGAAAACGTGAAAACTATTTTCTCCCGGTCGAACCGCCCCCTGCTTGACAGCAATATGCGGCAGGCCGAAGTGCCGGACAACTGCAGGGTTTTATTGAACAGCCAGGGAACGGCGCCCGGAATGTGGTTTGAAAAAGAGGGCAGGGTATATATATCGCTTCCGGGAGTGCCTTTTGAAATGATGGGACTGGCCGGCGAACAGGTCATTCCCATGCTGAAGGAATATTTCCGGGACAGGCTTGAGCCGGTGCTTCATAAAACGCTGGTGACTACAGGAATCGGGGAATCTTTCCTGGCTGAACTGGTTGCGCCTGCGGAAAACTTCCTGCCTCCCTATATTCATCTTGCGTACCTGCCCCGGCCGGGAATGGTCCGGCTCCGGCTAAGCGCCTACGGAAAGGAGTTGACCGCCTCCGGAAATAAGCCTGCGGAAGGGATTGTCTCTGCGCTTCAGCTGGAAAAGGAATTGGATATTCATGCTTCCCGGATCATGGAACTGGCGGAGAAATACGTCATCGCGACTGAAGATACCCCGGTGCCTGAGATTATTTTAAACCGCCTCAGGGAACGCGGCCGTACCCTGGCAACTGCTGAAAGCTGCACCGGCGGGTACATTGCCCACCTGATTACGGCCATTCCAGGGGCATCGGACGTATTTTCGGGCAGTGTGGTGGCCTATTCCAATAAAATAAAATCATCGCTGCTTGGCGTGAATGATATTACCCTGACGCATTTCGGCGCTGTGAGCCGCGAAACGGTGAGCGAAATGGCCGCCGGCGCTATTGAAAGGCTTGGGGTTGACTATGCGATTGCCTGTTCGGGCATTATGGGGCCCGGCGGCGGCTCGGCGGATAAACCGGTAGGTACAGTATGGATCGCTGTCGCAGACAAGGAGCATGTGCAGGCGGAGAAATTCAGTTTTTCCGGCAGGCGCCCCCAGCTTATTGAACGTACGGCGATTGCCGCGCTTGGCATGTTATTTCATTTCGTGGAATAGAAGGGAGGGAAGCGAGGGCGGTCTTCCGGCCGAAAAAGCCGGCCGGCCCCGGGGCTTCGTTGAACCGAACCGGCTGTACCCGGCGTTCGGCTTTGAACTTTGAGGCAAATGCATAGCTTTGTGGGACAAATCAAGTATGAAGTAAACACATTAAAATATGGCACGATACGAACTGTTGATGCCTAAAATGGGCGAAAGCGTGGCGGAAGCTACTGTTATCCGGTGGGTGAAAGAAGTGGGGGAAATGATTGAAGCTGACGAAGCGGTTTTAGAGATCGCTACTGATAAAGTGGATTCGGAAGTTCCAACGCCGGTTGCGGGCAAATTGCTGGAGCAGCGTTTTAAAGAAAATGACGTAGTACAGGTAGGCGAAGTGATCGCTGTCCTGGACACGGAAGAAAGCCTGGAAGCCGGGGAAAGCGTGGACGTGGACGAAGGCGGGACGCCGGATGAAACAGGGCAGGAAGGCGAAGCCGGGCAGCAAAGCCGGGCCGGGGAGGGAACGGAAACAGGGCAGGAAACTAAAAGCGGGCAGCAAGGCGAAACCGTGCGGCAAAGCGAAATACGGGAGCCAGGCGCTGAAGCTGACGGTCCGGCTAAAGGGGAAGCGCTTTCCGGGGAAACTTCGGAACGACCAGGCGGCCCGTATGTATCCGGTGACGAGCCGGAACACGCAAATGAGCGCGCAATTCCCGGAATAGAGCTGCTGGAAACCGCTCCATTTTCATCGGGCGTGCCTCCCCGTAGTGAAAGCGGCCGTTTTTATTCTCCCCTGGTCAGAAGCATTGCTGAAAACGAGGGTATCGGGACGGAAGAACTGGAAAATATTCCAGGCAGCGGTGCGGACGGGCGACTCACAAAAAGTGACGTCCTGGCTTACCTGGAGCAAAAAAAGCAAGGCGGTATTTCCGCTTCGGGACAGGCTGATCGCCGTAGCGGCATTACGCCTCCTCCGGTAAACGTTTCTCCCGGCGACGAGATCATTGAAATGGACCGCATGCGCCGCCTGATCGCCGACCACATGGTAATGAGCAAGCAGGTTTCGCCGCATGTAAGTTCTTTCGTGGAAGCGGATGTTACCAACCTGGTCCGCTGGCGGGAGAAGATAAAGGGCGCTTTTGAAAAACAGGAAGGCGAAAAGATCACCTACACGCCGATATTTATTGAAGCGGTTACCAAGGCGATCCGGGACTTTCCCATGATCAACGTTTCGGTTAAGGGTACGCAGATCATTAAACGGAAGCAGATAAATATAGGTATGGCCACCGCGCTTCCTTCCGGAAACCTGATCGTACCGGTGATCCGCAATGCCGATCAAATGAGCCTGGTAGGCCTTACCAAAGCGGTGAACGATCTTTCTTCCCGCGCGAGGGAGAATAACCTGCAACCCGACGAAGTACGGGAAGGGACCTTCACGGTAACCAACGTAGGGACTTTCGGCAACGTGATGGGAACGCCCATTATTAACCAGCCCCAGGCTGCCATCCTGGCCTTAGGGGCGATCCGCAAGAAACCGGCCGTGCTTGAAACCCCGGAAGGAGATGTGATAGCCATCCGCCAGATGATGTTCCTGTCGTTGTCCTATGACCACCGTGTCATAGACGGTGTCCTGGGCGGGAGCTTCCTGCGCCGCATTGCTGATTACCTGGAAGCATTTGATCCTGACCGGAAAATATGAGGTTCAACTGTTAGAAGATCGTTATTCCGAATATAGGATAGACCTGCTTGAAATTATCGGTGGAAATGGCCCCTGCCTGGAGATATACGATCTTTTTAAGCTGGTATTTATAAACCGCCTTTAAGGTGGTGCCTTCAAATAGCGTACTGTTTTTCTTTAGCAGGTAGCCGATCTGGAAATAATTGTCCGGAAATAATTTGCGGCCGCTATAGGCGAAATCGAGGTTGATAAAGGGATTATGTTCGGCTTTCACTCCGCCGGTTTCTTTGTCTTCAAAATAAACTACATCATTAAGGGATACCCCGAGATTGTATTTTGGAATATGGAAGTCCACACGAAGGCCAATTTCGGGGGTAAAATGCCCGCCGATGTAATCTATGCCTGCCGGCAATCCCAGCATGAGCATGTGCCCTTTCATTTTACCCGCATATTTAGTACTCAGCAACATAAAGAGATGCTGGAGATCCGTTTCGGGATAGCGTTCCACTAAATGATAGACCAGCTGTTTGCCGGCCGGAAATCCAATAGCTTCGGAAGCGGGTTTACGTAATTTATCGTCGATTTCCTTTTCGGAATATTCTGCTGAATTATAAAGGATGGTAATGATGCCGTCGTTGGGCAATTCATAGGAGAGTGTATCTGTTACCTCATGCTCATCAACTCTTTCCTGCATCCAGGGGGAATATTTTTTGGGGAATTCCTGGGGGATGATTTCCTGGGCGGAAGCTGCCAGGCCAAAAGCCGCCGTGCCGATGGCGGCAATAAAAATAAAAATCCTGTATTTCATGCGTATTAAAGTTCTATTTTGATAAGAGTGGTTCCGTTGTGTTGCTTCTGTTCCGCTGAATATTCATGCGGGCGGCGGGAATTTCCCGGAAGGCTGGCAAGGCTTACCTGGGTTTTCTGCTTCTTCCATTGTATGCGAATGACCCTGTGGTGGCCTTTGGCGGGTGCCTGTTCTTTGGATCCTGCATCAGCAGCGATGGGCGGAAACCCGGAGGGATCCTCGCTGGCATTCCGTAAAACGGAAACTTCCCCCTGAATGCCGGAGCCGGCAAGCAGCTCAGGTGTTTCTGCTGCTTCGGCGGTCTTTTCATCAGAGCTTAGAATAGTTTCGCTCTCCCGCGCGCTGCCGGTTGCCGGCTCCCTTGAGTTTCTGGCTGCCAGCTTCCCGGTGGATATTGGAGCATCTCCGGATGCGGGCGCTGGTGTGCTGCTTGTTGCCAGTTTTGTGTTGCCGGTTTCCGGCTTCCATTCATGTTCGGGCGAGTTGCTGCCTGGGGGCGCTGGTGTGCTGCTGTCGGGTTCGAACTTCGGCGGCATTTTCGGCTTCCATTCATGTTCGGGCGGGTTGCTGCCTGCGGTTTCTTCGGCAGCGCCCTCCTTCGGTTGGGCCGTAACATTACCTGCAGGAGAGGACGGAGTGAAGGGCTGCTGTACGATCTGCTTCCCGGGTTTGTCCTTCCGGCGGTCTTTTTCCGGCAGCAAGAATATTCCGGCAAGTAATAATATGGCGGCGGCTGCCGCAGCGGTTAAATAGCGGATGACAGGTCGCCGCCTATGTGCTAAACCACGCTCGATGCGGTTCCAGCTTTCTTCCCGGGGTTGATACCGGGGAAGGTCAGCCAGCGAACGACCGAGTTGCTGTTCGAAATCCAGGCTGCTTTCCAGGTTATCCCAGCTATCTTTCCGGGGCTCATATTCCGGTAACTGATCTTTCCACTTTGTCATACCTTTAATGTTTCGTTTAGCTTTTCCCTCAGTAATTTTTTTGCGTAGGAAAGTTGTGACTTGGAGGTGCCCTCGCTGATGTTCAGTAAAGCTGCGGCTTCTCTGTGCGGGTAACCTTCTATTTCCACCAGGACAAAGACACTTCGGCAGCCTGCGGGAAGGGAACGGATGCTCTTATCCAGCATTTCACCGTCCATCCAGCCGTTTAAGGATTGCCCCTTGTCTTCCCACTGCTCGTCCAGGGTTTCAAACTGCATTCTTTTTTGAATGATGCGGAGCGCGGCCCGGATCTGGATAGTTTTGATCCACGCGCCCAGGGAGCTTTCCCCCCTGAATTTCCGTATGTTCACGAACACCGAAATAAAGGCCTCCTGGAGGGCATCATGCGCCTCATCCTCGTTATTGAGCATGCGGAAGGCAAGCGTGTACATTGCATTTTTGTACCGGTTGAACAGCTCCCGCTGCGCATTACTGTTGTTTTGCCGGCACTTTTCAACCAGTACCTTCTCCGGTATAATTTCCTTCATTCCACTCGATCATGATTTCTTTTTGAATAGCTGCAATAAAGAGTGCAAATAAAAGGCGTTGGTTGGAACCCCAGGAAAGTTTCCTGCTTTTCCCGCGCCGGGAACGGGAAGAAGCCCCCAGTCCCCAGAAACTAAAATCTAAAAACGAGAACTGCGACCCAGGAACGAAGACCCTGAAACCAAGCCCCTGAAAGCTATAAACTATAAACAAGAACTGCCAACCCAGAACCCAAGCTACTGGAAACTAAAAACTAAAAACTATAAACTAAAAACTAAAAACGAGGAATTACCGGTCAACTTCCCCAAGCACAATGTCAATAGAGCCGAGAATGGCTACGACGTCGGCGATCATGGCGCCTCGGGTAATTTCGGAAATGACGGAAAGGTTATTGAAAGAGGGGCCGCGGGCTTTACAGCGAAAGGGGATTTCGCTGCGTTCCTGAGCAATGAAATAAAAGCCCAATTCTCCCTTGGGGCTTTCGCCCCGCATATAATATTCCTTATGTTTTGGAAAGCACTTTTTGGGAACCAGGGCTCGTGGGTCAAAATCGGGGCTGCGTTTAAGTTCTTTTGTAAGCCGGGCAAGGCATTGTTCCATAATTAGCACAGATTCCTTGATTTCGTCTATGCGCACCTTGAAGCGGTCCCAGCAGTCGCCGGTAGTTCCCATTTCTCCGCTGCCATAGGGTATTTCAAATTCTATCTCGGGATAGACCGAATAATTATCAACCCGGCGGAGGTCCCATTTGAGGCCGGAGCCGCGAAGCATAGGGCCTGAACAACCGTAACTGATAGCAACATCCAGGGGAAGGACGCCGATACCGGCGGTGCGGTTAATGAATATCTGGTTGTCCGTGAGCAGGATGTCGAGTTCTTTCAGTTTGGGCTTGAAATATTCGACAAATTCGATGCAGCGTTCCTCGAACCCTACCGGCAGATCATAAAATAAGCCGCCTACCCATATGTAATTGTAAAGCATGCGTGCGCCGGAAGCCCATTCCAGCAGGCCCATAATGTGTTCCCGGTCCCGGAAGCACCAGAGAAAGGGGGTGAAAGCGCCTATATCGATTCCGTAAGTCCCCACGGCGATCAGGTGCGAGGCAATCCGGTTCATCTCTGCTACCAGTACCCGGATATATTCAATTCGCTTCGGGATATTTTCCTCAATGCCCATCATCCTTTCAACACCCATTGCAAAAATATGGTTGTTGTTCATAGACGCCAGGTAGTCCATCCGGTCGGTAAAGGGAATGATCTGGGGATAGCTAAGCGCTTCGGCATGCTTTTCAAAGCAGCGATGCAGGTAGCCGATATGAGGGATGCATTCGTTGACGACTTCCCCGTTGGTGATGAGTTCAAGACGCAGCACACCATGAGTGGAAGGGTGCTGAGGACCCATATTGATCACCATTTCCTCTGTCTGAAGGCTGTTCTTGAGCGTTTCGTAACGGGTTGTCATGGCCTTCTCCTTTAATAGTCAATTTTAATGCCTTTATAGGTTTCCGCCGTTTTGTAATCCTTGCGCAGGGGATAGCCCTCCCAGTCGTCCGGCAGGAGGATCCTCCTCAGGTCGGGATGACCAGTAAAGCTGATCCCTACCAGATCAAAGGCTTCCCGTTCATGCCAGTCGGCGGTGCGCCAAACGGATGAAACGCTGGGTACTGCGGGAAGCTCCTCTGTATTCCGGCCGCCTTTTACCCGCACTTTTAGAACGAACGAAGTTTTATAGGGAATAGACGCGAGATGATAAACCACTCCAAATTCGCCGCTCTCCGGCCCGTAGTCAACTCCTGAAAGACAGGAAAGAAAATCAAAATAGGCGCCGGGATTGTCCCGCAGTTCAAGGCATATGTCCGCAATGCGGGCGGCTTCTACCGTAAGTGCAGGCTGAAGAGCTTCCGGTTCTTCAGCCTGGATAACCTCTTCGCCGAATTTTTCCCCGATGATGGATTTGATCTTTTCAAACATTGCAGGCTCAAAAATAAGAAATTTACTCCGGAAGGCGATTGAACTGAAATTATTAATTGCGACATCCGCATTGCGATATCCGCGGGAATTACCATACGGGCCCTCTGTTAATGGCAGCGGTCTAAAAAAGGCTTAACTGATCGGAGGGCCGCTTAAATGCATGGCTGTTCAGCGGCCGCATTTCCCGGCCTTTGAGATACCTGTTTACCGAAGTATGGAATAATTTGCTGATCATGTCCGCGATATTGCCGTCGCCCCGCATGCGCGTGCCGAAACGGCTGTCATTCAGTTTTCCCTGGTGGCATTCGCTGATCAGGTGCAGCACTTTTTGGGCACGGTCCGGGAAGCTTTTATGTACCCAGTCTTCGAATAGCTGGGAAATAGCGCCGTTCAGCCTGACAAGGGTATAACCCGCCGCGCTGGCTCCCGCTTCTGCGGCCGCTTTAATAAGCGCCGGGATCTCTTCGCTATTAAGCCCGGGAATAATGGGAGCGGTCATTACCCGCACAGGGATGCCTTCCGCACTAAGATTCTGGATCACTTTTAATCTTCCTTTTGCTGTGACTGTACGGGGCTCCAGGGCTTGCCGGAGGTCTTCATTCAAGCTGGTCAATGATACGCTTACATGCACCAGGTCAAGGCTGTTGAGTTCCCTGAGGAGATCCAGGTCGCGGAGTATCAGGGCGTTTTTGGTGATGATGCTCACGGGGTTGCGGTATTTCAGGAAAACTTCCAGCAGGCGGCGGGTGATCTTCAGTTTCCGTTCAACAGGCTGATAACAATCGGTATTTCCGGAAAGGACAATGGGTATCCCGGCCCAGGTTTTCTTTTCAAAACAAGCTTCCAGCAGGGCCGGGGCGTTTTTCTTAACAATAATTTTTCTTTCGAAATCCAGGCCCGCGCTGTATCCCCAATATTGATGCGAGTTTCGCGCATAGCAGTAAATGCATCCATGTTCGCAGCCCTGGTAGGGATTTAGCGAATACATCAGGTTAAGATCGGGGCTGTCCACCTTATTGACGACCTTTTTTGGGGACTCTTCAATATATTGCGTGGCGCTGTTTTCCAGCATCGCCTCGTCAATTCCCTCCGGGTGTTCCGCTACGTATTCTGTATTCAGGTAAGGGTTTTTCGTGTTGAGCTGCGCGCCTCTCCCCTTAAAATAAGTGTTGTCTTCTCCGCCTGCATTCATAATACAAATTTACTAAAAATTTTAGTAAATCTTGTGATGGTTCAGCGCATTCCGTAATCAATTCTAAACTCTTCCAGGTTGGGAAGGCGCTCCCTGCTGCGGGTAAGTTCAAATTCATAGATCAGCCTGCCCAGGTGTTCCATGAACGGGTAACCGGTTCCAATGTAATCATAACGGTCGTCGTTATAGATCCCGTCAGTATTGGTTGCAATGGTAGCAGTCAGAAGAAATTCCACGCGATTTTTAAAATCTACGATATAGGCATTGTCGGTAACATAGCCGTAAGCATTTCCCATCTTGTTAAAAATCCGGATGTGCGCTGGGATCCTGGCTGTTTTCCGGTTTCCGTACATCAGGAATTTTGCATAGCTGTCCCAATAGGCGCAGGTGTCTGAATAATCGGGAAAAGGACCGCTTTCCCGGGGAAGCATGGACAGGTATTTCCGCAGAAAGAGATAATCATCCGGGTGGAGGCGAAAGCGGCGGGAAGGAGGATAGGATTCAGGGAACAAGATTCTTTTGAGCAATTCCTGCTGCATTTCCAGGGGGAAGAAATTTTTATCCGTAAAGCGGAAGGGATCCATTACCAGCCTGCCTTCGTTATCCACGTATCCGGCGCCCGCTGTGACCTCCGGAAGGCCGCTGAAAAAATCCATTTCATTATAAGCCGCGGGCTGCCGGTAAATTACTTTTTCCCCCCGGGCGATTTCAGGATGGGTTCCGTCCGGCACTTCGCCTGCCGGGAGAGGCTGGTAGAAAGTGAAAGGGTTACTGTGCCTGCTGGTTTCGCGGCTATCTCCGACAATGAAGCGATGGAGGATGCGAACATTGTTTAAGCCTTTTTGCGCAAGCCGTTCCCGGATTTCCCGCTGCCCGACAAATTCATATAGACGGTTGTACGCCCAGTTATCGCTTACCAGGAGTACCTGCCGTATGAAATGAGCAATCGTAGGCAGGCCGTTCCGGGCGGTATGATCTGAAAGCAGCGGCAGCTGCGTCCTGAACCCGCTGCCGATGCGTAAGGGGGTATCCTTCGTGAGACTGTCGATCCGGAGATCATTCAGTTTTTCGAGCGCCAGCACCGCCAGGGGAAGTTTTACGGAGCTGGCCGGATAAAAGTAGCGCTCTTTATCCAGCCGGTAGGTATAAGAAGTAAAATGCGGTTTGTTCTTCCGGTCGCGGTCAATCTGGGTATAAATAACCTGTATCTCATAGTAGCCGGCGCTGTCAAGAAGGTGGCCGAACCATTCGGGCCGGCTTTGCATGAGCTTCTCAATAAGATCATGCCGGTTTCCGGGCTTATTATCCTGTCCCAGGGTGCCGGCCAAAGACACCAGGTATAGCAAGAGTGTGCAGGCAAATTTTTTCATGTGGTAAAGAATTTGCGTTTACCCTTTCTCTTGTTAAATTTAACTGATTAATTCCTGAAATTCAATGAGGGTTACCGACAAAGTGATCATTGCCGCTTTTATGCTTCTTACTGCCTGCGACGCCGGGGAGGCCGGCAAGGTAGATAAGATGGCCGCATCCGTAAAGGAACGGTACGCGCCCGATAAAAGAACGGTTCTCTTTAATGTTTCGGCGGAAAAACAGGGAGGGCGGCTGGTGCTGAAAGGCGAAACTACTTCGCCCCTGGCAAAGGATAAGCTGTTTCATTTGCTGGACAGCGCCGGGATAGAAGTGACGGATTCGCTGCAAGTGCTTCCCGGTAATGATGTAGGGAAGAATGTTTTCGGGGTGGCGAGGCTCTCTGTTTGTAATTTAAGGGTGGAACCGGGTCATTCCGCTGAAATGGCCACCCAGGTGCTGCTGGGAACACCTCTTAAAATAATAAAGGATGAAGGAAGCTGGCTGCTGGTACAAACTCCTGAAAATTATATCGCCTGGACGCAGGAATCGGGGCTGACCCGGATGGACAGCGCAGGCTTTGCCGTCTGGCAGTCGCAGCCCAAGCTGATATATACCGCCGATTTCGGCCAGGCCTTGCTTGATCCTTCCTCCGGACAGGTCGTTTCAGACCTTGTGATTGGCGATATCCTGGTGGCTGGCGGGGAAACAGGTTCATTTTACAACGCTGTTTTTCCCGATGGGCGAACCGCCTTTATCAAAAAGGAGGAAGCACAATTGCTGGATAACTGGATAGGCAGCCTGAACCCAAGCGGAGAAAGCGTACTGGAGATCGCCCGCCAAATGATGGGCGCTCCTTATTTATGGGGTGGCACTTCCGCCAAGGGCATGGACTGCAGCGGCTTCACGAAAACGGCTTATTTCATGAACGGCATTATCCTGCCCCGGGATGCTTCGCAGCAGGTGTTTTCCGGCCTTTCGGTGGATATTTATGCAGGGGATACGGTGAGTATTGCCAGTTGCCTGCTGCATCTCCGGAAAGGCGACCTGATTTTCTTTACGAATGATCCTGCCCGGCAAAACGAGGAGAATGCGCGGATTACGCATGTGGGAATATATATCGAAAACGGCGAATTCATTCATTCTTCCGGGTTTGTTCACCGCAGCAGCCTGCTGGATACCGCTGAGAATTATAGTGAAAGGCATGCAAAAACGCTTACGAAGGCAAGAAGAATTCTGGGAAGCGGAGAAGAAAACGGAATTAGCCTGATCAACATGCATCCTTTATACAAAGGTAAATGAGAGGGGCGCCTATGCTTTAACTTGCGCTGTAATTACATGCACGAATGGGCCCTGTGATCGCCGGGAACGGTTTTTAATTAAATATCTAAATGCCTGGCATGTACCGGCTGACCGAAAAAAGCGCTTCCCTGCCGCTCAAAAGTTTCCGTGGAATTGGTAGTGTAAAACTGATATCTTCTGTTTTTGCTGCAAAGGGTTTCCATTTCCGGATGGCGCTTCAGGTAATCGGCAAGGCTTTTTGCCACGATCCTGCCCTGATCCAGTACGCGTACTCCACCGGGTAAGAATTGTTTTATCTTATTGATCAGAAGCGGGTAATGAGTGCAGGCCATCAGGATCACATCAATATAGGATGATTTTTTCAGCAGGTTGTCCATGTGCTTCTGAACAAAGTAATTGGCTCCCGGGTTGTAGTGTTCATTGTTTTCAACCAGGGAAACCCACATGGGGCAGGCTTCCTGGAAAACTTTCAGCCTGGGGAAAAATTTCCGGATTTCCATTAAATAAGAATCGGAAGCGACTGTTCCGGGCGTGGCAAGAATGCCAATATGCCCCGTAGAGGTATAATCGCCGATAACTTCCGCCGAAGGCCGGATAATTCCCAGTACCCGCCTGGAGGGATCTATTCCCGGCAGGTCGTTTTGCTGAATGGTCCTGAGCGCTTTTGCCGAAGAGGTATTACAGGCGAGGATCACCAGCTGACAGCCCATATCAAAGAGCTGCTTAACGCATTCCAGCGTATACTGATAGACAGTTTCATAAGAACGGGTGCCATAAGGAGCCCGTGCATTGTCACCAAGATAGAGATAATCGTATTCCGGCAGTTCTGAAATGATCTCCTTCAGTACGGTAAGGCCACCGTACCCGGAGTCGAATATACCAATAGGACCTTGCTTCATAGAAGGCAGAAAATTTATTATATATCGAACCTTACGCCAAGACTAAAAATTTCTTTAAACTGAATTCGTGGTTTGCCCACGTCCTCTCCATCTTTTTTAATGAGGATATCCTCATCGTAGATCAGCGCAGTTGAAAGATTGGCGCTAATCGCATTATTGACCCTAAAGATAATAGAATTATCCCAGGAAATATCAATGGACGTGGGTTTCTCGTAATCACCGAACATATCCAGTTTGCTGTTGAAAGTGATATTTTTCCCTAAACCTTTTGAAAGCCTGGCGTTTAATCCCATACCTAACTGGCTCCGGCTGTTTTTCCCCGGTTCAATGACATTGCCCGCGGTGTCCAGTACGGCTTTGTCAACTCCAAATCGGCCCTGGTCGGCCAGCTCCTGGTCCATTACCAGGGTTATTTTACCCGCTATGGGTGATAGAAGCAGCGAAAAGGCTTTGCTGGGTTTATAGTCAAGACCGAGTGAGGTGGTTACGTAGGCGGGCGCCAGGAAATTGGAAACCTTGTCCCGCTCGTTGTCCCCGTGGTAATTATAGCCGATATCAAACTGTGTTTTGAAATTAAAGAGGAAAGAAGTAAACAAGGTTTCAGTGGTCTTATGACCGATCTTTGAAGTAAACTCCAGCTTGTCTTCGCTTTTCCGGATCACGTCCAGGCCCTGGAAGCTTTGTACCCCGTATGCCGCATCGATCAGGTTTTCCCATTCATACCGGAGCGTGCTTTTCCTGAAATAAATGCTGGCAAAAGTGATCAGGTTCAGGTTGTTTTCCCCGCCCGCGGCCCAGTTCGTAAAAGAAGCCTGGCTGAAATTGAAGCCGGTAATGATCCCTTTGCGCCAAAAATATTGTGGGTATAACCATACGGGTTCTTTTCTTTCCATTGTCAAATCGGGAAGTGTTACCGGCCACTCCTCTTCATAAGTCAGCTCTGTTTCTCCCTCGAACGGAAGCGGCATCAAGTCTTCTACTTTGCCATAAGCAGTATCTGCACGCATGAATCCAGGTTCAACGGGTGTTCCGGGCGGTACCAGAATGATCTTTTCCATATTCCGGATCTGGTTGGTAACTCCTTCAATCCTCTCCGGAACGGTATCGGTAGCCAGTCCCGCGCTGTCAAGGCCTGCCGGGATCGTGTCTCCTGGCAGGTTGCCGGCAGGCAGGCTGTCTGTGACCAGGCTGTCCGCGAGGGAGCTATCTATGACGGGGCTATCGCCAGGCAGGGTATCAGCAGCTGCGCCATCTATGATCAGGCTGTCAGTACGCAGCGAGTCCGGGCCGCCGGTGGTATCGGCCTGCAGGCTGTCCGCAATTTGCCCCTGGACCGAATAACTAAAAAACAACAACAATATAAGCAGCTTCTTCACGTCTTATTTTTTTATGCAATAAAGGGCCATTCCGGCCCAAAAATACAAAATTTGTTGCATTGAGGGCAATAACAGTGCCGGAAGATCCCGGATAAAGGAAAAGCCTCCGGATGAGGAGGCTTTTTAAACAATACGAGGCTCTTATTTCGTTTTCAGCAGGTCCCTGATTTCCTCCAGCAGTTTTTCGCTGGGAGTAGGAGCCGGCGGAGCTGCGGGTGCGGCCTCCTTTTTCTTCTTAAAGCGGTTGATCCCTTTAATGACAAGGAAAATAGCCATCGCAATGATAACGAATTCAATAACAGTTTGGATGAAGGAACCATAGGCCAGCACAGGAGCAGCCGCTTCTGTGGCCGCATCCAGGCTTTCATAATCGTTACCATCCAAAGGAATGAAAAGGCTGGTAAAATCGGTGTCTCCCATTAGCAGCCCAATCGGAGGCATGATTATATCATTGACCAGCGAGGTAACGATCTTGCCGAAGGCGCCGCCAATCACTACTGCAACGGCGAGATCAACCACATTCCCTTTAAGGGCAAACTCTTTAAATTCTTTGACAAATCCCATATCCTGTAAAATTTTTGTTGCTTAAATATACGCTATTTTTGAAAGTTTCCATATTTTCTTTCCAGTTAATCCCGAGGAGAACCGGGGAACGCGTGCCCGATTTGGATGGCCCGCAGCGAGCGATGTTGATTCTCCGAACGGAGAATCGTCTGAGCGAGTCCGGGCCTTCCAAATCCCGCACGCTTGCGCGCAGCTGTTTTTTAAACTTGCTACTGCCCGAAAAGCGAATGTTAAGGAAATAACCGTCCATACATACGCGGGAAAGGAATAGTTTCCCGAACATGGGGCAGTTTGCATATCCAGGCAACCAGCCGCTCCAGGCCCAGCCCAAAGCCGGAATGCGGAACGGATCCGTAGCGCCGAAGATCCAGGTACCATTCGAACGCCTCCATCGGCAGGCCTTCGTCTTTTATGCGTTCCACGAGCAGGTCCAGGTTATCTTCGCGTTCTGAACCTCCCACAATTTCTCCGTAGCCTTCCGGCGCCAGGACGTCTACGCCTTTTACATAATCGGGATCGTTGGCCCGCTTCATGTAGAACGCTTTGATGCCGGCCGGCCAGTTATATACCATTACAGGGCTATCGAATAAACGGGTGAGTACGGTTTCATCCGAGCCTCCGAAATCGTTTCCGTGTTCAAAGGCTTTCGCTGATTCGATCCACTGCGGAATATTTTTCGAGGATTCTTCCAGGTCCTTTAGTTCGTTTTTTAATCCTGCAATTTTATTTTGATTGAAATTGATCTCTCCTTTTTTCATTCCGGGCGCCTTGATCTTTGCTTCCCGTTCCGCTACTTCAGCCTGGATATCCGTAATGCGCTGCCGCAGTTCAGCCAGGTCGTTCTCAAGGGTTTTGATCGAATTTCTTCCGTTTACATCTTTTTCGCCCCGGATGATCTTTACCGCGTCCGTATAGGACATGCGCGGAAAAGGTTTACGGACATTCTTTAACTTTTCAATATTCCGTTCGAGCAATTCCAGTTCCTCCGGGCATTCTTCGAGAATCGCTTCTACCACATACCGGAGAAATTCCTCGATCAGGTCCATATTCATATCCAGGTCGCAGAACGCTATTTCCGGTTCAATCATCCAGAACTCGGATAAATGGCGCCTCGTTTTTGACTTTTCAGCCCGGAAGGTAGGCCCGAACGTGTAAATGCGCCCCATGGCCATGGCCATCGCTTCTCCGTATAGCTGGCCTGTCTGCGCCAGATAGGCCTTTTCATCGTAAAAGTCCGTTTCGAACAGGGTAGTGGTCCCTTCTGCGGCATTGCCGGTGAAAATAGGCGAATCCATTTCGATAAATCCTCTTTCCTGGAAGAAACGGTGTATAGCTTGGATGATCCGGTTGCGGATGCGCATAATGGCCCATTGCCGGTTGGACCGCAGCCATAAATGCCGGTTATCCATCAGGAATTCCACGCCGTGCGCTTTTTTGGTAATAGGATAGTCCTGTGCCAGCTGGTATACTTTCAGATCGCTTACCCGGAGTTCATAACCGCCTACCTGGCGTTCATCCCTGCAGATCTTCCCGGTAATTTCCACGGAACTTTCCTGGGTAAGTTTATCCGCCAGGCTGAATGCTTCTTCATTGAGTTTGGAAGCATCAGCTACGCACTGGCATAAACCGGTTCCGTCCCGTAAAATAATAAATACAAGCCCCTTACTGCTGCGCTTGTTGGCCACCCATCCCCTCAGTGTCACGGTTTGTCCTTCTACGGCCGCCAATTGTTCTATGAATGCCATACTTTTATTCGATTTTTCAATTGGGGGCTAAATTATCATATTTTTTCGGCTTTTTAGATTTACCTTTGCATCAAATGCTTAGACAGAAATTACAGCAAAAGCTATTACAGAAGCTATCTCCGCAGCAAATTCAGTTTATCAAATTGCTGCAGGTGCCTACTGTTATGCTGGATGCACGCATAAAGGAGGAACTGGAGGAGAACCCCGCACTGGAGGATCCAAGCCTTCTTTCGGCGGAGAACGAAGAGGAATACGAAGAGTTGGATGAAAAGCATTCGGAGGAGAACGTCCAGGAGGAAAGGAGCGAGGAGGAATTCAATATTGATGACTACCTCCAGGATGATGATCGTTCCGATTACGCCGAAATGATGAGTTACGGCGGCGACGATGAAGAAGAGCGAAAGGAAATACCTATTGCTGTCAGCGCCTCTTTTTATGACGACCTGGAACGCCAGCTGAACATGCTGGAACTGGATGATCAGCAGTATATCATGGCCATCCAGGTAATTGGAAGCATAGATGACGACGGATACCTGCGCCGTCCTATATCTTCCCTGGTGGACGACTTGGCCTTTGGGCAGAACGTGGTGGTAAACGATGATGAAATGGAAGATGTGCTGCATATGGTGCAGCAATTTGATCCTCCCGGCATAGCCGCCCGCAACCTGCAGGAATGCCTGCTCATTCAGCTGAAGAAGAAGCGATCGGGTAATCCGGCTACGCTTACCGCCATTGAGATCGTCGAAAATCATCTCGATGAATTTACAAGGAAACATTACGATAAGCTGGAAAAGGCGTTGGGCATTAGCCCGGAAGAACTGAAGGAGGCCGTTGGCGAAATCCTGAAACTCAATCCCAAACCCGGGGATTCCGCCACGGGAAATTCCGATAAGCAAATGCAGGTGATCCCGGACTTCCGCATCACCAATAACGACGGGGAACTGGTCCTGACCCTCAACGGAAAAAATGCGCCGGATCTGCGGGTAAGCCGTTCTTACCTGGAGATGTTTGACACCTACGATAAACAGGCCAAAAAAGATAAGAAGCTGAAGGAAGCCGTGCAGTTTGTCAAGCAAAAACTGGATGCGGCTAAATGGTTCATTGATGCCATTAAGCAGCGGCAGCAAACGCTGATCAAGACGATGGAAGCCATTATGGAATACCAGTATGAGTATTTCCTGGACGGTGACGAACGAAAGCTGAAGCCCATGATCCTGAAGGATATCGCTGACCGGATCGGGATGGATATTTCTACTGTTTCCCGGGTTGCCAACAGTAAGTATGTCCAGACGGATTTCGGTACCTTCCTGCTGAAATCCTTCTTTTCCGAAGCTATACAAACCGAAAGCGGGGAAGAGGTTTCCAACCGGGAAGTGAAAAAGATCCTCGAAGAATGCATCGCCGGCGAAGACAAACGAAAACCGCTGGCTGACGAAAAGCTGACCGATATTCTAAAAGAAAAAGGCTATAATATTGCCCGCCGAACGGTAGCCAAATACCGTGAACAACTCAATATCCCCGTGGCCCGGCTGCGCAAAGAACTTTAATATCCGGCACAACACTTGCGGCTTTTCCTGTATTATGGAAAAGTTAAATCAATTGAAAGTCGCCATTCTTACCGAAAATGGTTTTGAACAGTCCGAACTTACCAGTCCGAAGCAGGCGATGGAAGAGAAAGGCATCCGGGTAGATGTGATCTCGCCCCGGGAAGGGGAAGTGAAAGCCTGGGACAAGGATAACTGGGGCATTACTGTGAAGGTGGATAAATTGCTCTCAGAGGCTCGCGCCGAAGATTACGACGGGCTTTTCCTGCCGGGAGGCGTTATGAATCCCGACAAACTCCGGCAGAATAAGGATGCGCTTGAATTTGTAAGAAGATTTCATGAAAGCGGTAAACCGATTGGCGCCATTTGTCATGGACCGCAGGTGCTGATTGACGCGGAAGTGGTAAGGGGCCGGGAAATGACCTCCTATCCGGCGCTTCGTACCGACCTTGTTAACGCGGGAGCCAACTGGGTTGACAGGGAAGTGGTCACGGACCAGGGTCTGGTAACCAGCCGGTCTCCCGCCGACCTGGAGGCCTTCAACAGCAAGTTCCTGGAAGAATTAGGAGAAGGCATCCACCAGGAAAGGATCGTATAGTCCGTTTCCTTATTTTCCTACCGCTTCCATCCAGGCATGGGCCATCAGGTTGGCGCCGGCCAGGCTGGGATGTACGCCGTCCGGTGTCCAGTAGGCGCCGGCAGCGGATTTTTCGGCCTTGTCGAAAATGCTTTGGTAGGGAATAAACGCTGCCTTGAATTCCTCAGCGATCTCCCGGGCAGCAGCGCGGTATTCATCAAATTCAGGATACCAGCTGTCGTCGACCGCCTTCACGTCTTTAACGGCAAAGGGTTCGCCGATCACCAGCTGTACATCTGGTAATTGTTCAAGGGTCCGGTTGAGAAGTGCGCGGTAGTCGTCCCGGTAAACCTTGACAGTGCCGTCGTATTTCCCATTATGTTTGTGCCAGTAATCGTTTACGCCGATAAGGATGCTGAGTACATCAGGCTTCAGGCTCAGGCAGTCCACTTCCCAACGTTCAGCCAGCTGGTAAACTTTATTCCCGCTGATGCCTTTATTATAAACGGAAAGGTTTTTCCCGGGATACTGGTAAAGCAGTTCGCAGGCAGCCAGGTAGGCGTATCCTCTACCCAGCGCGTTGCCGTTGTTGGCGGACGTTGCGTCTTTGTCCCTTCCTGCATCGGTAATGGAATCTCCCTGGAAAAGTACGACAGCGCCTTCTTTCAGGGAAACCCGGGGCGCAGAAGATACCTTGTTCCCTGCGGAAAGACCGGCCCTTCCGATGGAGGGCATTGCGGCCAGCATCCCTGCAATTGAAGCTTTCTTTAAAAAGTCCCTGCGCATTAAATCGTATTTTTCGTTCATTTCTCTTGTTTTATTAGTTGAAAGGGCAATCTACAGATTTTTAATAATTTTTTCCATTACCTCCATCCCCGCATCGATGTCTTCATTTTTCATGATAAGAGAAGGGCGGAAGCGGATGGTCCGGCTGCCGCAGCCAAGGAAGAGTACCTGGTTTTCAAGGCCTTTTTTAATAAATTCATTCCGCATGGCCGTATCTGGCAGATCGAAGGCATTCAGAAGGCCCCGGCCCCGGACATTGCTGACCTTATCCGCGCTTCCGGAAATAGCGAGTAGCTTATCGTGCAGGTAGCTGCCCGTTTGGGCGGCGTGGTCGCACAAGTTATCTTCTTCAATGATCTGCAATACTTTTGATGACCGGACCATGTCCGTGAGGTTGCCTCCCCAGGTGGAATTAATGCGGGAGGGAACCCGGAAAACATTGGTTTCGATCTCATCGATCTTCGGTCCGGCCAGGATACCGCAGACCTGCATCTTCTTACCGAAGGCGATAATATCCGGCCGGGCGTTTTCCCCGAAATGTTCATGGCACCAGAATCTACCTGTGAGGCCCACCCCGGTTTGCACTTCGTCATAAATAAGCAGGCACTCATTTTCATCGGCCAGCCTGCGAAGTTCTTCAAAAAATTCGACGCGCAAATGAATATCGCCGCCTTCGGAGAGAATAGGCTCAACAATAATGGCGCATATGTCGTCCGGGTTGTTCTTAAATGCCAGTTTTATTTGCCGGATGGCCAGTTTTTCTTTTTTTAGCAAGGCTTCATACCGTTCGTCGGTAAACGGGAATTCGACGCCTGGCGTGGTGATCCGCGGCCAGTCAAACCGGGCATACCATTTGGTCTTATCCGGCAGCGTATTGGTAAGACTCATTGTATAGCCCGAGCGTCCGTGAAAGGCTTTTTCAAAGTGGATGACTTTCGTTCCCTTTTCGCTGAGATGCCCCTTTTGAAAGTTCTTCTGCACCTTCCAGTCCATAGCTGCTTTCAGGGCATTTTCTACGGCTAATGCGCCGCCTGCAATAAAAAATGCATGAGGCAAGTAATCAGGAATGCCGACACGTGAAAAAGTATCGACAAATTCGGCATACTGCTGAGTGTAAATGTCAGAATTTGAGGGGTTGGTGAGCGCGGCAAGCAGGAGATTTTTTTTAAACGTTTCATCATTCACCATACCGGGGTGGTTATAACCCAGGGGCATGGATGCAAAACAAGTGAAAAAATCCAGTATACTTCGATCGTGCGCAGAATCGTACAGGTGAACGCCCTGGCTTCTTTCCATGTCCAGAACAAGGTCGTATCCATCGGCCTGGACGTATTTCTTTAAAGTATCTCTTACATTTTCAGGCTGGATATCAAGCTGGTACATTGTTGATTTTTGAATGGGTGTTCTCCAAATATATAAAATAATCCTAATTTCCGGCAGGGTTTTCACCAGCAGGGCCGCCCCATTTTTCTTTCATTCCCAGTAAGCCGAAAAGCCCGCCCGTATGAAGGGCCAGCAGGGTGCTGCCAGCCTTAAAATAGTTTTCTTCGGCAAGCCGGAAAATAGCATACATCATTTTCCCGGTATACACGGGGTCCAGGAGCAAGCCATGCCGGCGATGAAAATCCTGCAGCCAGCTGATAAAGGGCCGGGGAGCTTTGGCATACCCGCCCTGGTGGAAATCAAGGTGCAGCCGGAAAGGATGACCGGTATTCGCCGCATCCCGGATATCATTTTCAAGAAAGGAAGCATTTTTAAGTACGGCAATACCTTCGGCCCAGGCCGTCATTTTTCCGGCCGCTATTCCGCGTACGATACCAGCCAGCGTGCTGCCCGTACCGCAAGCGGCAAAGATGTGATCATAAGGACGGGTCAGTTCCCCTATTAGTTCGGCGCAGCCTTTTATCGCCAGCGGAGAGCGGCCGCCTTCATCAATAAAACAGGCGGAAGGATTCCCGTGAAAGTACTCCCTGAATAGTTCCGTTTTCTTTTCCCGGTAAATTTCGCGGCTGGTGAAAATCAGCTCCATTCCAAATTCCCTGCATAAAAAAAGCGTATTGTTCTGCGGCTGCACTTCCTCCCCCCGCACGAACCCGGTGCTTTTAAAACCGTATTTCGCTGCCGCTGCGGCAAGGGCCAGCAAGTGGTTCGAATAGGCGCCCCCGAAACTAACCAGGTGGTCTTGCCCTTTCAGACGGGCATTTTCCAGCTGGTACTTCAGCTTACGCCATTTATTCCCCGATATGAACGGATGGATCATATCATCGCGCTTAACAAACAGCCGCAAACCTTTCGCTTGCAGCCGGGCATCAGCCAATTCTTCTTCAGGACTATAGATCGGAAAGTCAGTCACGCCGGGAAATTAATGAATTTTATACTTTTCAGCCATCGTGAATTGCAGAAGACTATCTTTGCGGCATGGTAAATGATCAGGAACTGTCCGGGCAGGTTAACCAGGAGCTGCCTGGGCAGGAGGAGGATAATGACCTTTATGAGCATCATCGTTTGACGGTTGATCCGGGGCAGTCATTGCTGCGGATCGATAAATTCCTGACGCTGCGTTTACAAAATGTTTCGCGCAACCGCATACAGAATGCCGCCGACGCCGGCAGTATCCTGGTGAACGGTAAGGCGGTTAAACAGAGTTACCGGGTAAAGCCGGGAGATGTGATTTCCATCGTCATGGCTTACCCGCCCCGTGATACCGAAGTTTATCCCGAGGATATTCCGCTGGATATCGTGTATGAGGACGATGAAGTGATCCTGGTGAATAAACCGGCGGGCATGGTGGTGCATCCCGGCTATAATAATTACCACGGCACCCTGGTAAACGGCTTGTTGTACCATGCGGGATTCCGTACTGACGAAGACGGCAGCCTCCCGCAGCTTCCCGGAAACGAGGGCAGGCCCGGCCTTGTCCACCGGATTGATAAGGATACCTCGGGATTGTTGCTGGTGGCCAGGAAAGAACTGGCAATGACCTTTCTGGCGAAGCAATTCTTTGATCATACGATCCGGCGCAGTTACCTTGCCCTGGTCTGGGGCGACCTGGAAGGCGAAGGAACGATTTCAGGTTATATCGGCAGGTCTGTGAAGGACCGTAAGGTGATGCAGGTCTACGATTCGGAAGAAAAAGGGAAATGGTCGGTAACCCATTACCGGGTACTGGAACGATTTCACTTTGCCACCCTGATAGAATGCCGGCTGGAAACGGGAAGAACCCACCAGATTCGCGCGCATATGAAATACAAAGGGCATCCTCTTTTTGGTGATACAGCGTACGGCGGCAGCCAGATCCTGAAGGGGGAGGGCATGGCTAAGTTTAAGTCTTTCGTGCTGAATTGTTTTCAGATAATGCCCCGGCAGGCGCTGCATGCGCAGAGCCTTGGTTTTATTCATCCGGCTACACGGAAAGAGTTGTTTTTCCAGGTGGAGCCGCCTGCGGATTTTTTCCATGTACTGGACCGCTGGCGTAAATATGCCGCCGCGGGCAGAATTTAATCCCGGTCGCGACGTTGTTATTGAAATTAAAACGCTAATCAGTTCATGTCTTCAGCTACATTTATAAATTATAACGGAAAGATAGTAAATGCCTCTGAGCCTCTTTTTACCTCCGGAAACCGCGCGTTCCGGTACGGTGACGGGCTGTTTGAAACGTTGCGGATGATCCGGGGGGAATTACCCCTGCTCGAAATGCATGCCCGCCGCCTCCAGGCGGGAATGAAAATCCTGAAATTTGATAATTACCAGGCCATGGACGCCGGGCAAATGGAAAGCCAGATCAGCCTGCTGTCAAAAAGCAATAAAATATTTTCGAACGCGCGCATCCGTTTCAGTGTCTACCGGGATGCGGGCGGATTGTACACTCCTGTCCACAATGGGTTTGCTTTTGTGGTGGAAATGCAACGCTTAGAGGAACAAAATTACGAGCTGAACAAAAAAGGATTGCTCATTGATATTTTTCCCGACATCCGGACCGAGTTTAATTTGCTCTCCCCCTTTAAGACCATTAACAGCCTTCCCTATGTGTTGTCAGGCGTTTTTAAAAAGGAGCATAAACTGGATGAGAGCGTATTGTTAAGCGCCGGCGGCCATATCAGCGAAACAACTGCTTCCAATATTTTCCTGATCAAGAATAAGACGCTCTTTACGCCCGAACTAAGTACGGGATGCATTGACGGGATCATGCGCCGGGTAGTATTAAAACTTGCCGCAGAAGGCGGACTGCAGGTGCAGGAAACATTATTGCCGCCCGACAGCCTGAAGGCCGCCGATGAAATTTTTCTTACCAACACGGTAAGAGGAATTCAGTGGGTGGTGGGTTATAAGGAAAAGCGATATTTTAACCGGGTATCGAAATCCCTGAACGAGGCCCTGAATGAATACATGGTGCGCATGTGGGCCAGTTCGAAACTTTAAAGGCTTGATATTTGTTTCTTAACAAGAAAACGCGAAAGAAAATTATGGAAACTATTCTTGTTAAGCCGAAAGACAAAGCAGAAGAGCAGCTCGTTAAGGATCTGATAACGCGTATGAATATAGAAATGGAATTGCTGAACGAGGCGCGTACGACAGAGACCCGGGAAAATGATTTTGCTTCCGATTTTGAACTCAATGTGGAAGAAGTAAAGACCCGCTGGCCCCGGATGAAAAATCTGCAGCGCACCCGTGAACTTCTCTATGAACTCATGCGAAGCGGCTATGCCAGGCTTCAGAAAATTTAAGGGGTATCAGGACGTCCGCTTGACTTTCCATCTTCTGTGCGACCACAGCCAGTCTTCCGGGCTCTCCCGTATGCATTTTTCAAGGGCAGTTACATGCGCTTTGGTTATCTCGTATTCGCTGGTAGCCTTAGGATCTTCAAATAACAATTTATAAGTAACCGTATACCGCCCTCTTCCAACCCGTTTCATATCACAGAACATCACCACGCTATTATTCATTTTAGCGATCTTCTCAATACCCAGGAATACGGCTGTGTCCTGGTTCAAAAAAGGGGTCCAGTAAACGGCGTCCTGCTGAACCGGTGTCTGGTCAGCGGCAAAAACGGCCATATAAGACTGCCCCCGGTAACTTACAAGCGTTCGCAAAGTTTGTTTCATTGACACAAGTACCGCTCCTGTCCTGGAGCGCATCCGGAAGAAAAGCCGGTCAAACCAGGGGTTGCTGAGCGGTTTGTAAATAACAATGGAAGGGTGGGAAGAGGCCATTCCCTGGCTAAGGCAGGCCCATTCCCAGTTTCCGAAATGGCCTACCGCTATCGCAATTGATCTTCCCTGTGCATAATATTTCTCAGCAAATTCCAAATTGGTCATTTGAAAACGTTTCTTCAAACTTTCGGGAGAAATGGTCAGCATCTTTACTGTTTCCAGCATAATATCCGCCAGGTTCCGGTAAAACCGGGCAGCAATTCGTTTTCTTTCTTCTTCGGACTTTTCGGGAAAGGAGTTCCGGAGGTTTTCCATCACCACCTTCTTGCGGTAACCGGCGACCCTGTAGAGCAGGAAACAAAAAAAGTCGGAAAGGAGGTAAAACAAGGGGAAAGGCAGCAGCGAGATGCCGTACAAAAATGGAAATGCAAGGTAGTAGCTAAGCCGCTTCATCCGCTTTTTTCTCTTATTTTTACCGCAATGATACAAAAAACAATTCTCCCGCTATGTTACCTACCCCCAATAAGCTGGTTTTCGGCTTATGTCAAGGGACAGCAGGGAGAAATTCTCCTGGAAAAGCAGGAACATTTTCCCAGGCAAACCTACCGGAACCGTTGTCATATTCATTCGCCCAATGGCTTGCTTGCCCTGAGCATCCCTGTGCAAAAAGGAGCGGGGGATCATACCCCCATCAAAGATGTGCGTATCAGCCCTCATCATCCCTGGCAAAAAATACATTGGCGGTCACTGGAAGCAGCCTACAGAAGTTCTGCTTTTTTTGAATTTTATGAAGACGAACTGGCTCCATTTTACGAAGGGAAATTTGATTTCCTCATTGATTTTAACGAGCAGCTCCTGGAGCTGGTTTTGAAATGGATGAAAGTCAGTAGCTCGCATGATTATACCACGAGCTACCTTAAAGAATATCCTTCTTCCGTATTTGATTACCGGGATCTTATTCATCCGAAAAAGGCGCCGGTTTCTGTTCCGGAACCTTATTACCAGGTGTTTTCCGACAGAAATGGTTTTTTGCCCGACCTCAGCATGATTGACCTCCTGTTCAACTACGGAAATAAAACTATGGCCATGATCCTTGAATAATCCGGCTGAAAATTGTTAATATTGGCGTCTGAAAGGAAGTTTTGAAAGGAAATACCATGGATGAAATCCGCCACGACTGGAGCAGGGAAGAAATTACGGCAATCTATCAAACCCCCTTACTGGAGCTGATCCTGCAGGCTGCCGACGTCCATCGCCGTTTTCATGAATTAGGCGAAGTCCAGATAAGCAGCCTTATTTCCGTTAAAACCGGCGGCTGCCCGGAAGATTGCGCTTATTGCCCGCAAGCGGCCCGTTATCATACCGATATTCATGTTCACGGCATGATGAAAGTAGATGAAGTGCTGGAAAAAGCCCGTAAGGCCAAAGCAGCCGGCGCTTCCCGCATGTGCCTGGGCGCCGCCTGGAGAGAGGTACGAGATAACCGTGATTTTGACAAGGTCATTGACATGGTCAAGGCCATTAACCAGGAGCAAATGGAAGTTTGCTGCACCCTGGGCATGCTCAATGAGGAGCAGGCGCAGCGCCTTGCCGAAGCAGGGCTATACGCGTACAACCATAACCTGGACACTTCCGAAGAAAACTACGATAAGATCATCACCACCCGCACGTACGAGGACCGCCTGAACACCCTGGAACATGTCCGGAAAGCCAATATCACCGTTTGCAGCGGCGGCATTATCGGAATGGGCGAATCAGACGAAGACCGGATTGGTATGCTGCATACCTTGTCGAACCTTCCGCAACACCCGCAGTCTGTTCCCGTGAACGCCCTGGTCCCCGTAAAAGGGACGCCGATGGAAAACCAGCCCCGGGTACCCGTGCAGGATATGGTCCGTATGGTAGCCACCGCCCGCATTATCATGCCCGGCTCTGTAGTCCGCCTTTCTGCCGGCCGCACCGAAATGGGTTTAAGCGAACAAGCCCTGTGCTTCCTCGCCGGAGCCAATTCCATTTTTGCCGGCGACAAGTTGCTGACCACCCCCAACCCTGAGTTCAACGAAGACATGCAAATGTTTGACATTCTTGGCCTTCGCCCCCGCAAAGCCTTCAAGGAACGAAATGAAAGTGAGGAAGTGAGCGTTCTGCCCCAGGAATAAGTTTAGCGCTTTAAGTTTAGGCTTAACAAAGTACTGCAGCTGCAAGCAAGTGAGGTATTCAGGTCACTTCAGCTCAAAGGGATCCATGTCCCTGAGAAAGGGGAACATCCGCCTTGCTTTGGTGACGACTTCCCGTTCAAGGAAAATAGTGGACACATCTTCTTCCCAGGCTTTTTGGTAAAGAACATTTCCTGCAGGATCGATTACCTGGCTGTCGCCGGAATGGGAGAAGCCGTTACCGTCATCGCCAACCCGGTTCAGGGCTGCCACATAGCAAAGATTTTCGATGGCTCGCGCACGCGAAAGCGTTTTCCAATGTTCAGCACGCTTTTCAGGCCAGTTGGCGATATTGATATACAGATCATAGTTCTCCGTATTGCGGCACCAGGCAGGGAATCGCAGATCATAGCAGATCATGGGGCAGACCTTCCATCCCTTTATCCCGGTGATCAGCTTTTTGCTCCCTGCCGTATAGTATGAAGTTTCCTCTCCCAGGCCGAACAGGTGCTTTTTATCATAGGTTTCACAGGCGCCGTCCGGCCGCATCCAGATCAGTCGGTTGAAATACCGGCCCTGGTCGCGGACAATAATGCTGCCGGTGATGACCGCATTCAGGCCACGTGCTTTTTCGGCCATCCACTGAGTGGTTAGCCCGCCGGGAGCTTCCGCCAGTTTTTCCGGCCGCATGCTGAAGCCGGTACTGAACATTTCAGGAAGGATCACCAGGTCCGTCGTATTTTCCAGGCCCTTTAGCTTTTTATCAAGCATAGCCAGGTTGGCCGGGATGTTTTCCCAGTGCAGGGAAGTCTGAATTAACGTAATGCGAAGATTGGCCATTTGTTCAAATATAATGAAACCCTGCCTTAGGGTGTGTATATTTGGTCGGAACCTTTATCAAAACACTAGAAAGAAATGTCAATATATACCAAAGAGGGGCGGCTGTTTATCGTCCTGGGATGCTTTTTTGTGGCCAATGCCATCGTGGCTGAATTTATCGGGATCAAAATATTTACGGTGGAGGGGACGCTGGGGCTGCCGCCCCTGGATATGACGATCTTCGGGTTTGAAAACCTTTCTTTCAATATGTCGGCGGGAATTCTGAACTGGCCCATCGTATTCATCATGACCGATATTATAAATGAGTATTACGGGAAGAAAGGGGTGAAGTTTTTATCGTTTCTGGCAATTTTCCTGATCGGGTATGCATTTTTGGTAGTGGGGCTGGCAATCTGGGTGAAGCCGGCGGATTTTTGGTCCGAAAATAACGGCTTCGATATGAATCTTGCGTTTAATAGTGTATTCGGGCAGAGCCTCTGGAATATTTTCGGCTCTATTACCGCTTTCCTGATAGGGCAGCTTGTGGATGTGGGTATTTTTCACCGTATCAAGAAATACACGGGAGAACGCATGCTTTGGCTGCGCGCTACGGGGTCTACGGTGGTGTCGCAGATGGTGGATTCTTTTGTTGTCACATTTATCCTTTTTTACTGGAACCCGAATTTCGCCTGGACCTTCGACCGGGTGCTGGCGATCGCTTCGGTAGGGTATTTTTATAAATTCCTGATCGCGGTGCTGATCACACCGGTTCTGTACATCGTACATCGCATTATTGATGCTTACCTGGGAAAGGAATTATCCCAGAAAATGGTGGCGGAAGCCACAGAGAAGTAGCGCTGCAGGGGCCTTCAGCGCCATGTTAGTGTGGCAAATACTAGGAACTTATTTCTTCTCTCGGATGTAATTTTTTCATGGGCTCGTGTTCCTCGTGGGCGCTGACATGATATTTTTTCCAGGAAAGCAGCAGGCGGTACACGGCGATCATCTTAGTTTTTGTTACAAGGAATACAAATATCGTGGTGAGGATCGTGGAGAAGAGGATTATAGAGAAGGTGAGGGTCATAATGGTGCGTCCGCCGGGAATGCCTTCCTGGTAGGGAAGCGTGGCCAGTACGGCGCAGCCAAGGCCCTTTGGGATAATGGTTGACATGAGGGAAATATCAAGCAAGGGGGTTTTCCTTGTGTTTACAGACAGCCTGACAACAGGAATGCGGACCAGGAAGAGGAGCAGCGTGAATCCGAGGCCGTACAAGACCAGGTTCATATCGTCCAGCTGTATGGACAGACCAATGTAAATAAAGAAAAAGGTGCGCAGCAGGAACACGATCTCGCTGAAAAAATTCTTCTCCGTTTGGTTCAGCTCAATAGGCTCCTGTTCAATGTACTGTTTTATAATTGGCGGGCGAAGGTATTTGACGTTGCCCAGGGTGATGCCGAACGCCAGCGCTGCGATGGCGCCGCTGAAGCCGAGGATTTCCACAATGCCGAAAACGACAAAAACGAAAGCAGGGGTCGTAAAAATACTGTTTTGCAAGTTCCGGATATAATGGAGCAGGATGGACCACAAAAAGGCGCCAAGGCAGCCGGCCATGATGGCAAAGAGAAAAGAGGCGATGATCTTTCCGGTGATGGAACCGACATTCAGGGCATTGGTTTGATAAGCCTGCATCAGGGCAATGGGGATAGCCAAAGTGAGTACGTCGCTCAATGCGCTTTCCATGACCAGGATGGCGGAGGTTTCCTGCCGCACCTTGAATTGCCGGATCAGCGTGGTAACGACGGCGGATGATGTTCCTCCCAGGATGGCGCCCAGCATAACGGATTGCAGCAGCGGAAGGCCGATGAAATAGTAGGCAAGGGGCGTGAGGATGGCCACGGTCCCTAAAAAGTTCAGTAAAGTAATGCCTGCGATGCCTTTGAGCGATTTTTTGAGACAATCGAACTGCAGGTCGGTGCCGCTTTCGAAAAGAATGAAGACCAGCACAATGGTGGTGAAAACAGGCCCAATCTTACCAAAATCCTCCGGCTCTACAATGCCCCACCAGGGGCCCAGGCATATCCCCATCAGGAAGAGCCAGAGTACATCCGGTATGGTGTAGCGGCTAAAGATCCCCTTGAAATAATGGGAAAGGAAGACGATCAGCCCCAGGGTAACGATCACGATTGCTGTTTGCATGCTTCAGCATTAACAAAATAGAAAATGGTGTAAAAGTTAGGGAAAATATTTTTTTATCTATCATTTTCCACAGTATTTTAACGCAAAAATTAGCGCTTAAATTATGGCTAACTCCTGGTTCCGTTTCAAGCAGTTTATCATTGAGCAGGATCGTTGTGCCATGAAAGTAGGAACGGACGGAGTGTTGCTGGGCGCGCTCGCCGGAACATTTTCCGGGGAACCGGGCCTTTCCGTGGCCGGGGGCAATATCCTGGATATCGGGACGGGCACCGGGTTGGTCGCCCTCATGCTGGCGCAGAGAAGCGCCGCGCAAATAGATGCGGTAGAAATTGAAGAAGCGGCGGCGGGCCAGGCTGCGGAAAACGTTGCCCGCTCGGACTGGGCGGAACGCATCCAGGTAATTCACGCCGACTTTCGTGATTTTTACCGTTCCTGCGATAAGAAATATGATCTCATTGCCAGTAATCCTCCTTATTTTCGGAACTCGCTAAAACCGGTAAAGGAAGAAAAAGCCCTGGCGCGGCACGGCAGCAACGAATTTTACCGCGAACTGGTAAATGGAAGCATGCGGCTGCTCCAACCCTGGGGCAGGTGCTGCCTGATCCTTCCGGCCGGTGCGGAGAAAGACCTGCTGCTAATGGCCGGCGAAGAAAACCTGTATCTGCAGCAGGGACTGACCATTCGCTCGAAACCCGGCGAAAAGGCCATCAGGCGATTGCTTACCTTTGGGAAAACTAAGACGCAGCCGCTTGAAAAAGAGCTGGTTATTTATGAAAGGGAGGGGCGGTACACACAGGATTTTGCTGCATTGGTAAAACCTTATTATTTAAATCTATAATATTATTTGAATGCGAATTGGCTTATTATCGGATACACACAGCTATTTAGACCCGGCTATTTTTACCCATTTTGAAGCATGTGATGAAATATGGCATGCGGGCGACTTCGGGAACATCCGCCTGGCCGATGAACTTGCAGCCTTCAAACCGCTGAGAGGAGTATTTGGAAATATCGATGGGGCGGACCTTCGCGCAGCTTATCCGGAAACAGCCATCTTTTTCTGTGAAGAGCTGAAAGTAGTGATGAAACATATCGGCGGGTACCCGGGAAGGTATGCGCCGGGAGTAGGATTGTCACTGAAGGAGGAACGGCCCGGTTTATTTATCTCCGGGCATTCGCATATTCTGAAAGTTATTCACGACAAGCAACTGGGGCTCCTTCATATAAATCCGGGGGCGGCAGGCAAGGAAGGCTTTCATAAAGTACGCACAATTACCCGTTTTTCTGTGAGCGGTACACGAATTCATGATCTGGAGGTAATTGAGTTGCTCAAGACATAAAATTTTTCCTAATTTTCGCCCACCACCAATCAATAAAACCAAATGTCAAAAGTTACCACATTAGGGCAGTTCATTATTGAACGCCAGGCCGATTTTCCCTATGCGAAGGGCGAGCTGTCAAGGTTGCTGCGGGATATCGGCATTGCTTCCAAGATCGTAAACAGAGAAGTCAATAAGGCCGGGCTTGTGGATATCCTGGGAGAGACCGGAGGTACCAACGTGCAGGGCGAAAAGGTAAAAAAACTGGATATTTATGCGAATGAACAGTTTATTTCGGCCCTTAAAAGCGGCGGAGAATGCTGCATGATCGCTTCCGAAGAGAATGAAGAACTCATCTATATTGATTCGGAAATTTCCAGCGAAGCGAAATACATTGTGGCCATTGATCCGCTGGACGGTTCCTCCAATATTGATGTGAACGTCTCAGTAGGCACTATCTTCTCTGTGTACCGGCGCCGGTCAACCGATGTTCCGGTCAGCCCGGACGATGTGCTGCAGCCCGGCATCCGGCAGGTTGCGGCCGGTTATGTAATTTACGGATCTTCTACCATGTTGGTTTATACGACAGGCTGCGGCGTAAACGGCTTTACGCTTGATCCTTCCATCGGGGAGTTTTGCCTTTCCCATCCCGATCTGAAGATGCCGGAATCGGGAACCATTTACTCGGTGAACGAAGGTTATTATGTGCATTTCCCGGAAGGAGTAAAGAAATATATTAAATATTGCCAGGTGGAAGATGCTGCCAGTAACCGGCCCTATACCTCGCGCTACGTGGGTTCCGCGGTAGCAGATATTCACAGGAGCCTGATCAAAGGCGGCATTTTTATTTATCCCTCTTCCGCTCATGTTCCCAGCGGAAAACTCCGGCTGCTCTATGAAGCCAACCCGCTTTCCTTTATCGTGGAACAGGCCGGAGGCCGCGCTTCCGACGGTTACGGCCGTATCATGGAATTAAAGGCCACGGCTATTCATCAGCGGACGCCGGTATTTATCGGGTCTTCAGCAATGGTAAAAAAGGCGGAGGAATTTATGCTGCGGTATTCGCCTCGTAATCAATTGGACGAGTCTTTATCCGGTTTGACAGCAGGATAATGCCTGCGGCAACGAAAGGTATGCTAAGCCATTGTCCCATGTTCAGTTCCATGTTCCGCTCGAAAGCAACCTGTACGTCTTTATAAAACTCTACGAAAAAGCGGAAAGCAAATAAAGCGATCAGGAAAATGGCGAAGATAACGCCGTCTTTCAGGCGACGGGCGTTGCGTTTATAATAGTAAAAAAGGAAGGCGAAAAGCAGGAAGCAGAATAATGCCTCATATATCGGTGTCGGATGACGGGGAATGTTGTCCACGCGTTCAAACACAAAGGCCCAGGGAACATCGGTGGGTTTGCCGATGATCTCGGAATTGAGCAGGTTCCCCAAGCGGATAAATCCTCCGCCAAGGGCTACCACAATGACAATGCGGTCCAGCACCCAAAGATATTTTCGCTGGTGCTTCCTGCAAAACAGGTAGAGGCCCGTGATGATCCCAATGGCCGCCCCGTGACTGGCCAGGCCGCCCTGCCAGATGAACAGGATCTCCAGCGGGTGCTGGCTGTAATACGCCCAGTCATAAAAAAGGCAATGACCCAGCCTTGCGCCCACAATCGTGGATACGATCATATAAATTGTCAGCGAATCAAGGACTTCAATGCTTATTTTTTCTTTCTTAAAGATCTTCTGAAGGACGAAATATCCGGCCACGAATGCTGTAGCCCATAAAAGGCCGTACCAGCGGGGAGCGATGAAACCCAGGTCAACAATTTCGGGACGGGGATTCCAGTGAACGTAATTAAGGATCATATTGCCAAAAATACAATTTTTTTTCAGCCGCGGGGCGTCCTTTAATTGCCCCCGGCCAGGCCCGCTTCAAACCCCCGGTCGATCAGCAGGGAAGCGGAGCAGGCTGCGGCCACAGCCAGCTGGTCGCAGCGTTCATTCTCGGGATGCCCGGCGTGACCCCGAATCCATTTAAAGCGGACGTTATGTTTGCTGTAAATGCCGACAAAACGTTTCCACAGGTCCGCATTCTTCTTTCCTTTAAAGTCAATGCGTAACCAGGAACGCAGCCAGCCTTTCTCCACGGCATCTACCACATATTTTGAGTCGGAATAAACAAGGACCGTCTGGTTCTCTTTTTTAAGGGCCTCCAGCCCGGCAATAACCGCCAGCAGCTCCATGCGGTTATTCGTGGTTTTTCGAAAACCCTGCGAAAGTTCCTTGTAGTGCGCGCCTGCACGCAGGATTGTTCCATAGCCTCCAGGCCCCGGATTTCCTCTGGAAGCGCCGTCAGTAAATAGCTCGATCATCGCCGGCAAAATACGTCAAATGCCGGCAGGCTTGCAAGTTTCAGAAATCATCATACTCGAATTTCCCGCTCCCGATCAGCACGCCGTCCATGTATATCTCCCAGTCATTGGATGATTTACTCAGGGTAACAAGGTCATAATACACGGTTTCCAGGTGATTGCTGCACTCATGCATGAACTGGATAAAAAGAGCAGAAAAAGTAGGCAGAAAAACAAGATTGATCTTTGGTTCTTTCTGTTTATGCTTAACCTTGTATTTTTCATAGTTGGAAACGACAGCGTCTACGACGTTCTCCCTGATGTACGTTTTTACTTTCTCCGTCAGCATGTTAGGTCTCCTTTCTAAGAATTGGATGATAAATATACAATTTTCAGTGCCCCGTGGCAAGGAATTCTTTCAAAACGGGCGATTTTGGGCGTTCGAAAATGTCTTCCCGCGTCCCCTGTTCAATCACTTCGCCCAGGTACATGAACACGATATGGTCCGCTAGTGTACTTGCTTGCTGCATAATGTGTGTGACCAATACAATCGTGTAATCTTTTTTTAGTTTCACGAAAAGCTGTTCAATTTTTTTACTCGAGATCGGATCGAGGGCGGAAGTGGGTTCGTCCGCGAGAATGATCTCCGGGTTCACCGCCAGGCCCCGGGCAAGGCATAGCCGCTGCTGCTGTCCAATGGAGAGCCTGGAAGCAGGCTGGTCCAGGCGGTCCTTTACTTCTTCCCACAGGCCTGCTTCCCGAAGGTGTTTTTCCACTTTTGCCTTTACAGTATTTTTATCGCGGATGCCTTGTATTTTTAGACCGTAGGACACGTTCCGGAAGATGGACAAGGGAAGCGGATAAGGCTTTTGCGACAGCAAGCCCATTTTCTGGCGGATCGCCGAAAGATCCTGACCGGTATTAATAATATCGTCCCCGTCAATATATACGTGACCGCTGACAGTTAATTCACTATAGAGGTCGGTGAGCTTGTTGAGGCACTTCAATAAGGTGGTTTTGCCACATCCGGAAGGGCCCAGGAGAACGGTTACTTTATTCCTTGGTATCTGAAGCGAAATATTTTTGAGAATATGCGACCGGGCGCTTCTGACGTTCAGGCCGCTGATGGAGATGACGGGGTCCGGTTGTGCTAAATTATATGACATTGCGTTTGAAATTTCTGGGCAGCAGGCGTGCTGCGAGACTGATGATTAATATAAGTACGGTTAGGATAACGGCTGCGGCATAAGCTCTTTCCCGCACCTCCGGTATCGGCGAGCCTAGCTGGAAAAAGATCGAAAGGGGGAGCGTGGCAGCTGGCTGGGAAAGGTTCTCGGGAATGTAATCGGTAAACCCGGCGGTGAACAATACGGATGCGGTATCACCGATGCCCCGGCCGAAGGCAAGGAGGAAAGCGGTAATAAACCCGGGCAGGGCCTGCCGGAAGAAAATGACAAAGGCGGTTTCCGTTCTCGTGGATCCCAGTGAATAAGCGGTTTCAAGCAAACCCATAGGAATGGTTTTGAGTACTTCATCCATGGCTCTTATCATAATGGGAGCGATCAAAAGCGAAACAGTGATGATGCCGGCCAGGAGCGATGTTTGAAGGTTGAAAAAAATCATCAGAGCAAAGCCGAATGCGCCGTATACGATGGACGGGATCCCCCAGAGGACGTCCAGTAAAAAACGGATCCCCGTCAGGAATTTCTTATATCTTACCAGGTACACGTTCATGAACAGGGCCGTGGGAAGACTGATGAGCCAGGCAAGCGAGGCTGCTCCCGATGCCAGGTAAAGCGAGCCCACGATGGCATTGAGCAAACCGCCGTCCTTTCCAAAATAAAATCCGCCTTTTGGCGTTTGGGAAACCATTTCCCAGGAAAGCGCCGGAATTCCCTTTTGAAACACGACCCAGATGATCAGCAGCAGGATCAGGATGATAAAATACGTGACAGCCGACATCAGATTTCTGAAGAACCATTCTTCCGTTTTCTTTCGATTTCTCATGTTAATTCTGTTTTGTAAATAAGGTATCGTGAAAGTGAATTGAACAAGAAGATGATGAGAAATAATACCAGGGCCGAGAGCATCAGCGCGGAATCATAGAGCGGAATGGACATCATCTCTCCGTAGTTATTCGCGATAAGTGCAGGCAAGGGGTATCCCGCCTCCAGGAGGTTGCCCGGAACCTGTACCACGTTTCCCACCACCATCAGCACAGCGATGGTTTCTCCTAACGCTTTGGATATTCCCAGACCGAAAGCCGAAATAATGCCGGTCATGCCTTTCCGGACCAGCACGAATTTGATCGTTTCCCAGCGGGTCGCGCCCAGTGAAAGCGAAGCTTCATTCAGCTCGCGGGGTATGTTCCGAAATACTTCAATGAGCAGGTTCAGCATGTAGGGAATACACATGACGGCCAGTACGATACCCCCTGCCAAAATACTGTAACCCGTAAGCTGGCTGCCTGCAAGCGGAGCAATATAATCTGCAACCAGGGGCACAATGACCAGGATGCCCCAGACGCCGTAAACTACCGAAGGGATGCCGGCCAGAATGTCAATTACGGGGTGCATGATCCTGAGCAATACAGGCCGGGCATACTGCGTGAGATATATGGCCGCCAGCAGGCAGATGGGCCCCGCCATTGCAAAAGAAAGCACCGTGACCATTACCGAGCTGATAATAAAAGGGTAAAACCCGAATTTTTCTTCCATCGGCGACCATTGGGCCGAACTGAGCAGCGAAAAGAATGACTGGTGTTCCAGTACAGGAATTGATTTTGCAAGCAATCCCGTTCCTATGGCCAGCGGCAGCAGCAGCAGCAGGGAAGTGCATACAAGCATCCAGCCCGAAGAAAGTTTGTCGATCAATTGCCTGCCAATCATTTTCCATTTAGTTTTTGGAGTTCGGATTGAAGTATTGCGGTATCGACGGGAACATAACCTGCCTCTTTCACATACTGCTGCCCATCCGTGAGAATCCATTTGAGAAAGGCCAGCACAGCTTTATTTTCCGGCAAGCCGTCGGAAACGAAGTATAGTTCCCGGGCTGGGGGAGAAGGGTATTTTCCCCCGGCGATTGCTTTCAGAAGGCTTCCGGCGTGGTCATAAAAGTCCTCTTCGGGATCAATTCTGCCATTTTCGTTTACATCGATCGGGATTACTTCAATTCCCGGCCTTTTTTCCCCCGTGTTAATATTGTAGACGTAGGCCACATTATTAAAACCGATTGCTAAAGGGTCCTTTGACACGGCTTCGGCGAGGCCTGGGTCTCCGAATACGCCGATGCCCTGAAGATTTTCCTGTTTTGCATCCCACTGCAGGAACTGAGCCCAGGTAGCTGCCGCCCCGGCGGCATCCGAACGGGTATACAGATTTATTTTATCCGCATTGGCGCTGGAAAGAGCCTGGCCCCAGGTGGAGATCTCTTTAGTGATAAAGATTTGCCTGAATTGCGTGCTACTGAGCCCTTTTTGCTGCAAATTGCCGAGGAAGGGATTACTAGCGCTGATGGTGGGAAGTACAGCGTCTTTGGCGACCGTAATCCACCATACGCCTTTTTCTTTTTCCGCAGGGCTGATCTCCCTGGAAAACATGCCCAGATCTACGGCGCCGGCCAGGGCGTCGGCCATGCCCTTTCCTGCGCCTCCGCCGGAAATATCTATCCTGGTATCCGGATGAAGCTTCCTGTATTCTTCTCCCCACTTTACGGCAAGGGGATAGAGTGCGAAAGCTCCCGAAAGGCTGATGTTTTCACTGGAACTAGTACTGCAGGAAGTGCTGACCACAAGAGACGGCAATAGCAGCAGAATACTGTAAATAAGTGGTTTTTTCATTGTTAATAAAGTGTAAGTGTGTGATAAATGGTAGTTCGCAAAACGTTGGTGTTCAGAAAATCACTCCCGTTGCTTTTTTCCTGGAAGATGTTCAGATAACCTAATTCAACCTGCAAATTCTTTGAGAAGGAATAATTCAGGGCAGCATAGATCCTATTCTGGTCAAAGACATTGCTTACGACGTTCTTACCGGCATTCAGCATGATTTCGTCAAAAAGTTTCGCCTGCAGCGTCCCTTTGTTGTCAGTCCCCCTGATTAAAGGATACTGTAGCTGAATACGGTACCGGAACCGAACGTTGAAATTGTAACCGTCGTCAAGGTGCGCACCGGAGGTTCTTCTTATGAACCGTTCTTCAATGCGATAGCGGTGGCTGATATCCAATTTGTTGCCATGCCGGTAATTTATTTCCTGGTGCAGCCTGATCTCGGGCCTGCGCAATTCAACCGGCAGGTCAGGATCCTGTGGCTGGGATTGTATGTTATACGTGATACCGGCGCCCACATTCCAACCGGACTTTAAAGCCCTGGTTAGTTGTATTCTCGGGAGCAGCCACACATGCTGACGGTCCGGGAAAGCAAATCTTCGCAACTCTATCTCCGTCTGAACTGTCCATTTATTGTTTAGCTGCGAGCGGTTAAAATACCTGATCCAGTACTGGCTGAAATGATCGGTATTTTTTTGCTGCGCGAGTACCGGAAGGGGGCTTACTCCAAAAAATCCAAGGAGTATTGCCGTAAGGGACGAGGCGAGTATTCGTTTCATTTTCCGTTGTTGTTAATTGAGAATGCAATTATATATAAAATCTATAGATATAGTAGAGTATTTTGTAGTGTTTGATTTAAGTATCTAATTCACAGGTGATTAATTTTCATGTCTAATCCGGCCGTGGCGTTTTTAAGGTGAATTCGGTGAAAGGTTCAGTAGAATTTTTGAGCGGTTCATGACGAATTAGTGAAATGTTCAGTAGAATTTATGAGCGGTTCATGACGAATTTAGTGAGAGGTTCAGTAGAATTTATGAGCGGTTTAAGGGAAGATTCTGTGAGAGGATAAGGGGGATTCTGCCAGAGGTTAAGGGAATTCTCTGAGAGGCTGAAGGCGAAAGTTAATTTGACAAACAATTTTTGTGAATGAGCAGCAGGAATGTTAAATTTGCACTCGCTAAAAAAATGGTGGGTGTAGCTCAGCTGGTTAGAGCGCCAGATTGTGGTTCTGGAGGTCGTGGGTTCGAAACCCATCACTCACCCAAAGCAGGAAAGGGGCTGTTCTTCCGGGACTCAGCCCTTTTTTATTTCTATTTATCGTGTTCCTTCATGTTCTTTTAACCCGCACCGATATTTGCAAACGCGGCCGCGATAAGGTCTCTCTTTTTTACCGCCTGATGCTCCCTGCTATCCGTTTTGCAATGCCGTTTACGCCGCTGGCGGGGGAAGCCCGGGACAAAGTGAAGATCTTCCGAAAAAAGTCGTAGAAATTTTTGGATGTTAGAAAAAGTTCTTATATTTGTAGTGCCCACCCAAGGGCATGTTTTTCATAGGTAGATGTGGGGTCGGTTAGTAACATAACCGACCCTTTTTTATTAACTCTTTTTATTCTTAAACTTGTCCCATGTCAGGTAAAAAAGTTGTTATTGCCGTTACCGGCGCCAGCGGCGCTATTTATGCAAAGGTGCTGCTTGACAAAATTGCGGGGCTGGGGCAGCAGGTGGAGGAAGCAGGCCTGATTATGTCTGATAACGCCAGGACCGTATGGGAGTATGAACTTTCAAACAGGTCTTACGCGGATTATCCATTTACCGTTTATGATAAAAACGATTTTAATGCGCCTTTTGCGTCAGGATCGGCCCGTTTCGATACCATGATCGTCGCGCCTTGCTCCATGGGTACCCTTGCACGGATTGCTACAGGCGTTTCCAACGACCTGTTGACAAGGGCGGCCGATGTTATTCTCAAGGAAAGAAGAAAGCTTATTCTGGTAGTGAGGGATACGCCCTTCAGCCTCATCCATATCAATAATATGAAAACGGTGGCTGAAGCGGGAGGTATTATATGTCCAGCCAATCCTTCTTTTTACAGCAAGCCTTCGGGGTTCGAAGCCCTGGCGGCAACTGTCATCGACAGAGCGCTCGACCTGGCCGGATTTGAGCAGGCTTCTTTTCGGTGGGGCGCTTAAATTCCCTATCTTTGCAGGCCATGGACGCACCAACGATGGACGCACCAAAGAAAGTCAGCTTTTATACCCTTGGCTGCAAGTTGAATTATTCTGAAACCTCAACTATTGGAAGGCTTTTCTCCCAGGCAGGGTACCAGATTACAGAATTTCACGAGGGCGCCGATATTTATGTGATAAATACCTGTTCCGTTACTGAAAACGCGGATAAGAAATGCAGGAAAGTAGTCAGGGAGGCGCTTAAAGCTTCCCCGGATGCCTACGTTGCGGTTATCGGCTGTTTCGCCCAGCTGAAACCTGTGGAAATTTCCGGCATTCCCGGAGTTGACCTGGTGCTTGGCGCGGCGGAAAAATTCCGCTTGCTGGATCATATCGGCGACGTTGTCAAAAAACCGAAGGCGCGGATACTAAACAGCGAAGTAACTGAAGCCAGTAATTTTATTGCTTCCTGGTCGGCCGGGGACCGGACCCGCAGCTTCCTGAAAGTCCAGGACGGCTGCGATTATACCTGTTCCTTCTGCACCATTCCTCTTGCCAGGGGCAGGAGCCGTAGTGATACGATTGAAAATATTGTGCGCTCGGCTGAATCCATTGCAGCGTCCGGCGTGAGGGAAATTGTATTGACGGGCGTTAATATCGGGGATTTTGGAAAGGGGCAAAGTGGCGGGCGACGTCAGGAAACGCATTTTTACGACCTGGTAAAGGCGCTCGATAAAGTGGAAGGGATTGATCGTTTCCGTATCTCGTCCATTGAACCCAATCTGTTATCAGATGAGATCATCGAATTTGTCGCCTCCTCAAAACGGTTTGTCCCGCATTTTCATATTCCCCTGCAATCCGGAACCGATAAGATCCTGAGCCTGATGCGCCGAAGATACCGTACGGACTTGTACGCCAACAGGGTTTCCCGGATCAAGTCGCTGATGCCGCACTGCTGTATCGGGGTGGATGTGATCGTGGGCTTTCCGGGCGAAAGCCGCGAAGATTTCCTGGAAACGTACAAGTTTATCAACGAGCTGGACGTGTCTTACCTGCATGTGTTTACCTATTCCGAACGGGATAACACCCACGCACTCAGTTTGCCGGGAACCGTGGAACCCGCCGAACGGGCCGAACGCAGCAGAATGCTTCATATTCTTTCCGAAAAAAAACGCAGGCACTTTTACGGGCAGCATCTTGGCAGCATGGCGCCGGTATTGTTCGAAGGCGACTGCAAGGATGGCCGGATGCATGGTTTTACCCCGAACTATATCAAAGTAAGGGCAAAGTATGATCCTCTGCTTGTAAATGAACTAAAAGTAGTAAAGCTTGTGGAAATTGCTGATTCCGGGGAAGTTGAGATCACCGAGCCGGAAGAGGTGCTTATCCATGAACAACAGTAGGAGAAAAAATGGATTTTCAGTCAATATTAACAGAAATAAAGCCCCTGATCCTGGAAACAGGAGAATTTATCCGGCATGAACGCACGCTTTTCAGCAATGAAAGGATCGAATATAAGGGTGTGGCCAATATGGTTTCCTACGTGGATAAAACGGCGGAAGAAAAACTGGTGGAAGGCCTTGCCAGGATCCTGCCTGACGCGGGTTTTGTTACGGAAGAAGGTACCATCAATAAAACCGGCGAAAGGTATGACTGGATCATTGACCCGCTGGACGGAACCACGAATTTTATACATGGTTTTCCTCCTTTCTCTATCAGCGTGGCATTGCGGGACAGGCAGGAGATCGTACTCGGGGTCGTGTACGAGATCACCAGAGACGAATTTTTTTCCTCTGTAAAAGGAGGGGCAGCCCACCTGAACGAGCATCCTATCCGCGTTTCCACGCCGGCAAGACTCGAAAACAGCCTGCTTGTTACCGGATTCCCTTACGATCACCTGGGAAAACTGGAAGAATGGCTCAGGTTATTCCGAAAGCTTACCGAAACGACCCACGGCGTACGGCGACTGGGTTCGGCAGCCGTAGATCTTGCGTATGTTGCCTGTGGCCGGATTGATGGTTTTTACGAATATAATCTGAACGCCTGGGATGTGGCTGCGGGGGCTTTCATTGTACAACAGGCCGGCGGCAAAGTAAGTGATTTCTCGGGAAGTCCGGAGTTTATTCAAAACCGTACCCTGCTGGCCAGCAACGGGCTTATCCAGGAAGAATTACTGCAGCTGATCCGGGAAAATTTTTAAGATTCGCGTCAAGCACGCTCGCACCTTCCATCACGCACCCGGGCAGATTCGCGTCAAGCACGCTCTCAGATCCGAGTCGTACCGGGTTCCGCGTCACATGCAACCCGCAGTTCTAAACCGCTTCGGCCACTACTTCCGTGACTTCCGGCACCATTCGCTTGAGCAGGCCTTCGATGCCTGATTTAAGCGTAAGGGTAGACGACGGACAGCCGCTGCAGGCCCCCTGGAGGACGACGGTCACTACTCCTTCATCGAACGCTTTAAACGCAATATGCCCTCCGTCCATCTCAATGGCGGGCCGTACGTAATCGTAAAGGATCTGCTGGATCTTCTGTTCGGTTTCGCTTCCCGTAAATTTAACGGCTTCCTCTTTTCCTTCGCTGATCTTCAATTCGGATTCAACGGCGCCTTTAACAAATTCCTGCAGGATGGGAATGAGTTCGTTCCACTCAGTACCGGCCGTTTTGGTAATAGTGACAAAATTGCTTGCGAAAAATACCCCGTTCACAAAAGAGAATTTGAAAAGCTCGCTGGCAAAAGGAGAACTTTCGGCGCTCTGGCGATCTGGAAAATCAACGCTTCCGTTGATGAGTAATTTATTGGTAATGAATTTTATGGTCGCCGGGTTCGGCGTAGGCTCCACGTAAACATTTATTGTTGAAGTCATGATCTTACACTCTTTAACTGATTATCTATCAGACAAAATTAAGCCGGAATTGTTTAATAACCGGTGTAATTATGCGGGCTAAAGTTCTTTAATTCGGTTTTTACCTGGTCCTTCAGCTGAAGGCCGTCAATAAAGGAGTGAATTTCTTCCCGTCCTACGGCGCCGTTTTTCCTGGTCAGGTCCTTGAGCGTTTCATAAGGGCGGGGATAGCCTTCCCGCCTCAGGACCGTCTGAATAGCTTCCGCCACCACCGACCAGTTATTATCCAGGTCCTGGTCAATGGCTTCCTTGTTCAGGACCAGTTTGGATAAGCCTTTCAGGGTTGATTTTAACGCGATAAGCGTGTGCGCCAGGGGAACGCCCAGGTTGCGCAGTACCGTGGAATCGGTCAGGTCCCTTTGTAATCTTGAAACAGGCAGTTTGGCTGCAAAATGTTCGAATAAGGCGTTGGCTATGCCCAGGTTGCCTTCGGAATTTTCAAAGTCAATAGGGTTTACCTTATGAGGCATGGCCGAAGAGCCTACTTCGCCCTGCTTTATCCGCTGCTTGAAATAATTCATGGAAATATAGGTCCACATATCCCGGTTGAGATCAAGCAGGATATTATTGATCCTTTTAAAGCAGTCGCAATGAGCCGCCAGGTTGTCGTAATGCTCTATCTGGGTAGTCAGCTGCGAGCGCTGAAGGCCAAGTACATTATTTACCAGGTTATTGGCAAATTCAATCCAGTTGATATGCGGGTAGGCAGCAAGATGTGCGTTAAAATTACCGGTAGCGCCTCCGAATTTGGCCGAATAGGGGATGTGCTGTAATAATTGCAGCTGTTGTTCTATGCGTTCGGTAAATACCGCCAGCTCCTTTCCAAGCCGGGTGGGAGAGGCAGGCTGGCCATGTGTCTTGGCCATCATGGTTACCCCGTTCCATTCTTCGCTTAGTTCTCCCAGCTTGCCAGTCAGTTCATGGAGGTAGGCCATGTATATTTTTTCAATGGCGCCCTTCAGCATTAAAGGCACCGCCGTATTATTGATATCCTGGGAGGTCAGCCCGAAATGAATGAATTCTTTGTATTCCTCCAGTCCCAACTCGTCAAATTTCCCTTTCAGGTAGTATTCTACCGCTTTTACATCATGATTCGTTGTTTTTTCAATCTCCTTTATTTCGCGGGCGTCATGCTCGTGAAACCGTTCGGAGATATCTCTCAGCTTGCTGTAATCGGCGGGGTTGAATCCTTCAAGCTGCGGAAGCGGTAGTTCGCAAAGGGCAATGAAATATTCAATTTCTATTCTTACCCGGTATTCCATTAAAGCAGCTTCTGAAAAGTAGGGAGCCAGTTCAAGCGTTAAACGGTGGTAACGCCCGTCTACCGGCGAGACGGCTGAAAGTGCAGTAACTGACATAGAACAATTTTTTTTCAAAAATAACCTATCGGGCTGTAAAACAAAAATGTTACAGGTTTTTATCTTGCTTTTAAACGCTTTTAGGATGGAAACTTTGGAATTGAAAAAAGTTTCCATAGTTTTGCGCCCTGAGGAAATAAGAATTGGAAGAGAGAATATTATTGGCAGCTGAGGAACTTTTTTGCCGGTATGGCATAAAAAGTATAACCATGGATGATATAGCAGGCCACCTGGGAATATCGAAAAAGACGATCTACCAGTTTTACAAGGATAAAAAGGAACTGGTACACCTGCTTATGCAGAAAATGGTCTCGGACCAGCAGGAAGAGATCAGTCAACATGAAGCGGGCGCGAAAAATGCGATAGAGGAGATATTCGCGGTGATCGTATGCCTGCAGCGCCTGATGCAGACTATCAACCCGGTGATCTTTTATGACTTGCAGAAGTACCACCCGGAATCATGGAAGTTATATCAGGATTTCCGGGATAATTTCCTGACCCGGCGTATCAAGACGAATCTTGAACGCGGTATTTCAGAAGGGCTGTACCGGAAGGATCTTGACCTGGATATCGTAGCCATTATGCGTATTAATGACCTTGACACGGTGTTCAGTACCCAGGTATATTCCCCCGCGCGTTTTGACATGGGAAAAGTACTGAGCGAGCTGACCAACCACTACCTGTACGGGGTGGTCTCATTAAAAGGCTACAAGCTGATTAACGAGTATAAAAATGTTTATGAAGAAGATTAATCTATGTATAAAGTATGAAGAATAAATTATTGATCACCGGCCTTTTGCTGTTTTCTTTGAATGCAGCCAGGGCCCAGGACACGACAGACGCGTTACGCTTTAATCTCGAAGAATGTATTGATTATGCCTTTGAACATCAATACACAGTAAAGAACGCGGAACTGGATGTGGAACTGGCAGAATCGGAAGTAAAGGAAACCATTGGCCAGGGGCTTCCCCAGGTGAACGGGAACGTGAACTTCCAGGATTACCTGAAACTGCCTACGCAGCTTATTCCCGGTGAGTTCTTCGGCGGCGAGCCCGGAACCTATATCCCGGTGCAGTTTGGTACCCAGTACTCGCTTACTTATGGGCTGGAAGCTACACAACTCCTTTTTGACGGAAGCTATTTCGTAGGCCTGAAGGCTTCACAGGTTTACAAGGACTTGTCTATTAAAAGCCTGAAGCGCTCAAGGATAGAAACGGCGATTGCGGTTTCTAAAGCTTATTACAGCGTGCTGGTGACCGAAGAGCAATTGCAGCTGGCGGATGTGAATATCGCCCGGATCAAAAAACAGCTGGATGAAACGCAGGCCCTGTATAAGAATGGCTTCGCCGAAAAGATAGACGCAGACCGCCTGCAGGTGCTTTACAATAACAGCCTTACGGAAAAGGAAAGCCTTACCAGGATGGCGGCTCTTAATATCCATATGCTTAAATTTCAAATGGGCATGCCAATAAGCGGGCAGCTGGTATTGAAAGAAAGCATCGAAGATGTTCAGTTTGAACCGGTATTGCTGCTGAATGAAGATATAGATCCGGCTAACCGGATAGAATATTCCCTGCTGCAGACCCAGGAAAGCCTGAATGAGCTGGATCTGAAACGCTATAAAACAACCATGCTGCCCCGGATCGAAGCTTTCGGAAGCTATAACCGGAACGGGCAGGAAAATGACTTCGGCAACTTATTTAACGGGGACGGACAGTACTTTCCTACCACGGTCGTGGGCCTGCGGATCTCAATTCCCCTGATAGGAGGAGGTCAGAAATGGCAGCAGGTTAAACAGGCAAAGCTCAACCTCCTGAAAACACAGAATGAACTGTACAACCTGGAAAATGCCATTTCCCTTGAAGTAAGGCAAGCCACCACCACCTATACCAACAGCGTGGAATCCATGGAAAACCAGGAGCGGAACATGGAACTGGCAGAGGAAGTGTACAGGGTCTCCAGGATCAAGTATTCCCAGGGAGTTGGTTCCAGCCTGGAAGTAACTACCGCCGAAACTTCGCTGAAGGAAGCGCAAACTAATTACATTAATTCATTATATGACGCCCTGATCGCCAAAATCGATCTGCAAAAGGCCAAAGGAACCATAGAAACCGAGTAATAAAACTTATGACCATGAAAAAAGCATTATTTATACTTTCGGCAGCCGCAGGATTTGCTTTTCTTGTAACGGCATGCGGAACTTCCGGCGCCAATCCTGATAAACAGGCCCAGCTGGAGCAGTTAAGGGAAGACAAAGAGATCCTGGACGAGAAGATCAAGGCTTTGGAGGCCGAGATACTTGCTGAAAATCCCGAACTGGCTCAAAAAAAGGTTTATAACGTAGCCATTGATACCATTGGCCTGCAGCATTTCGAACACTATATACAGGTGCAGGGAAGGGTAGAATCAGAAGACAATGTGGCGGTGAGCGCCGAATCCGCCGGGATTATCCGGAGCATCCTGGTTAAGGAAGGGCAGCGTGTCAGCAAGGGGCAGACCCTGGCCCAGATCGACAACCAGGTGCTGCAGAGTTCCGTTGCCGAGCTGAAAACCGCCCTTAGCCTGGCCAATACGACCTATGAACGGCAGAAAAACCTCTGGGACCAGAACATCGGCACCGAGTTCCAGTTCCTGCAGGCAAAGAACAATAAGGAAAGGCTGGAACAGCAGCTGAATACTTTGAACGAGCAGATTGAAATGACCAAAATAAAATCACCCATTAACGGAACGGTGGATGCGGTGATCGCCAAAGTAGGCGAAAGCATCGGCCCCGGTACGCCTTCCTTCCGGGTGGTAAACCTGAGCGACCTGTCCGTCAAAGCGCAGATCACTGACAGTTATTCCGGAATGGTCAAAACCGGGGATGAAGTGATCGTGTCTTTTCCGGATATAAATAAGGAACTCCGGAGCAAGGTGAGCTTTGTCAGCCGGGTTATTGATCCTGAATCAAGGACCTTTGATATTGAAATAAATATCCCCACCCTGGATCAATACAAACCTAATATGGTGGCCGTGCTGAAGATCGTTGATTACACCGCCGACGAGGCGATCGTGATACCGGTAAACGTGATCCAGGAAACCGAAGGTGAAAAGTATGTATATGTAACGGGCGAAGAAAACGGAAAACTGGTGGCGCGAAACAAACCGGTAGAAGTAGGAAAAACCTACAATGCCCTGGCGGAAGTAGTTTCCGGCCTTGAAGCCGGTGAAAAACTGATTACCACGGGTTACCAGAACCTCACCGAAGGCGCGTTGATCGACATAAAATAAATATTTCCGGAATGAAAGACATATTTAAGGAATTTAAAGGATCGAGCTGGGCGATAGAAAATCGCACCAGTGTGTATATCGCAACGGTCATTATCTGTCTCGCCGGCTTGTTCACGTATATCGGCCTGCCCAAAGAGCAGTTTCCCGAAGTGGTATTCCCGCAAATATACGTGAGTACCGTTTACCCGGGGACCGGCCCTGCAGATATGGAAAACCTGGTGACCAAACCTATTGAAAAGCAGGTAAAGTCGATCAAGGATGTGGAAAAAGTGACCAGTAATTCTCTCCAGGATTTTTCGAACATCATTATTGAATTTGATACCGACGTGGATGTGGAAGTGGCAAAGCAGCGGGTAAAAGACGCTGTGGATAAGGCTAAGCCTGATCTGCCTACCGACCTTCCGGATGACCCGGAGGTAATTGATATTGACATTTCCCAGCTTCCCATCATGAATATCAATCTTTCGGGAAGCTATGACCTGGTCCGGCTGAAAGAATATGCCGAAGACATGCAGGACCGCATAGAAACGCTTCCTGAAATAACCCGGGTAGATATTGTGGGAGCGCTGGAAAGAGAGATCCAGGTAAACGTAGACCTGTATAAAATGCAGTCCGCCAAGGTCTCCTTTTCCGATATTGAGCAGGCGATAGCGTCGGAAAACGTCACCGTTTCAGGCGGGCAAGTTTCCGTGGACGGCATGAAGCGTTCCCTGAGCGTCAACGGGGAGTACAAGGATGCCGAAAAGATGGAAAACATCATCGTCACTTCCACCAGCGGCGCCCAGGTTTACCTGAAAGACATTGCGGAAGTAGTGGACGATCATGAAGAGCAGGAAAGCTACGCCCGGCTGGACGGGGAGAACGTAATTACCCTGAACGTGATAAAGCGCAGCGGTGAAAACCTGATCAATGCCTCGGATAAGATCAATGTCATTGTGGATGACATGATGAAAAATGATTTTCCGCCGGGGCTCAAAACAACGATCACCGCCGACCAGTCGGACAATACCAGGGTAACTCTTCATGACCTGATCAATACCATTATTATCGGTTTCGTACTGGTAACGATCATACTCATGTTCTTTATGGGAACTACCAATGCTATTTTCGTAGCCCTGGCGGTACCTTTATCCTCTTTCCTGGCCTTTCTTATTATGCCGGGCCTGGACTCAATACTCCCAACGAGCTTTACCCTGAATATGATGGTCTTGTTCTCGTTCCTGCTGGCACTGGGCATCGTGGTTGACGACGCTATTGTTGTCGTAGAAAATACCCACAGGATCTATGATAACGGTAAAATGGAGATCAAGAAAGCGGCAAAGGCGGCTGCCGGGGAAGTATTTCTGCCGGTGCTTTCCGGTACCATTGTAACCCTGGCGCCTTTTATCCCGCTGTTGTTCTGGCCGGGAGTAATCGGTAAGTTTATGTTCTTTCTCCCTGCGACGCTTATTATAGCGCTGCTGGCTTCCCTTGTGGTGGCGTATATTATGAACCCGGTTTTCGCCGTGGATTTCATGAAACCCCATAATGAAGACCGGGACCACCATAAAAAGATCACCAGGGGATTCAAGATCACCGCACTGGTCATGGGCATTCTTGCGCTTATTTTTTACCTGGCCGGTTCTTTCGGGATGGGAAACTTCATCGTGTTCCTGTTTGGTATTTACGCGCTGAATAAATTTGTGCTTACCGGCCTTATCAGGAGATTCCAGGAAAAAACCTGGCCCAGGGTTCAGGAAGGTTATAAAAAACTGATCAGCTGGTGCCTGCACAAATCCCGCCCGGCCTGGGTGCTGGTGGGAACTTTCCTGCTTTTCATCTTCAGCATTGTATTTACGGCGCTGCGCCAGCCGCCTGTCGGGTTTTTCCCGCAGGGTGACCCGAATTTTATTTACACCTATATTGAACTCCCAATAGGCACTCACCAGGAATATACCGATTCAATCACGCACATTGTGGAAAACCGGATTGCCCGTGTAATGGAGGAAGACAGCGCGTTGGTAGAATCGATCATTTCCAACGTGGCCATAGGCGCAAGCGACGATCCCATGGCCGGAGGCTTTGAAACCAGCCCTCACCTGGGCAAGGTCACGGTGGCTTTTGTAAAATTCGCCGAACGGGACGGAAGATCTACCAAAGTATACCTGGAACAGATACGAAATGCCGTTCAGGGTATTCCGGGCGCGGAAATTACCGTAGACCAGGAACAAGCGGGGCCACCTACCGGCAAGCCTATCAGTATTGAAATATCGGGCGAAGATTTTGAAGTATTGATTGACGCTGCCGAGAACGTACAGGAGTACCTGGTGGAACAGCGTATCGGCGGTATAGAGGAACTAAAATCCGATTTCCAGAGCAATAAGCCGGAAATAGCGGTTAATATCGACCGTGAACGGGCCAGGAGGGAAGGTATTTCCACCGCCCAGATTGGTCTGGCCTTGCGAAACGCTCTTTACGGTAAGGAAGTATCCAAGTTCAGGGATGAAAATGACGATTATCCTATTATGGTCCGGCTGGAAGAAGACCAGCGAAATAATGTGAATACGCTGGTAAATATGCCTATCACTTTCCGGGATGCTAATTCGGGCCAAGTGCGGCAGATACCGCTTTCCTCTGTGGCAACCATCGAGTATACCAGTACCTATGCCCGCGTTACCAGGATCGATCAGAAGCGGGTAATCACGCTTTCGTCAAACGTACTCACCGGCTACAATGCTAATGCTGTCGTCGCGGAGATACAGCAGGCGCTTGGAAATTACCAGGCCCCGGAGGGCATTGATATCCGTATGACCGGCGAGCAGGAAGACCAGGCCGAAACCATGGGCTTCCTCCAGGTCGCCTTCCTGGTCTCTTTCGGACTGATATTCATGGTGCTGGTGACGCAGTTCAATTCGCTGAGCAAGCCGCTGATCATCATGGCCGAGATCTTCTTTAGTATCATTGGGGTACTGATCGGTTTTTCGCTGTTCAAAATGGAAATATCCATTGTCATGACAGGGGTGGGGCTGTTCGCTCTCGCAGGCATCGTGGTGAGGAACGGAATTTTGCTGGTAGAATTCACCGACCTTCTGATAGAGCAGGGAGTAGAAACCCGGGAAGCCATTATAGAGGCCGGGAAAACGAGGATGACGCCGGTAATCCTGACCGCCCTCGCGGCTACCATGGGATTGATACCACTCGCAGTCGGGTTCAATATCGATTTTGTGAAAATGTTCACGGAGCTGAATCCCCACATCTTCTTTGGAGGTGATAACGTGGTCTTTTGGGGGCCGCTCTCCTGGACAATGATCTTTGGCCTGATTTTTGGTACATTCATTACGTTGATACTTGTTCCTGTTCTTTACTACTTGGTATACAGGATAAAAGTTAAGACAAAGAAAAAGATTCAAAAGCTCCAAATTTCATAGGTTTAGGTTAGTTTAGGTAATGAAGAAATCCCGCTCCCCGCGGGATTCTTCATTTTAGGGGTAATTGAAATGACGGCCGGGCTTATTTTGAAGGGCAAAAAGAAAAAGTATCGCTACTTGAAACGGGCAGCGCCCCTATCCGAAGTGGTGGCGCCTTCCCAATAGTGTATTATTTTACACAGTGGTTTGGGAACTGTGGTTTTTCGGAAGAATATACATTAATTGATGCAGGCCAATCTCCGGTATCATAAAGAAAGTACCTGATTCGATGAACCCGCATTTTTTATAGAAAGTAATTGCCTTTTCCCTGGCATTGCACCAAAGCAGCAACACTTTTAGTTCTTCTAAATGCTGCAGGGCGAAACGGATAAGAGCGGCTCCCGCTCCACGGCCCCTGAAAGCGGGGTCCGTGGCCATTCCGCGCAGCTGGTATTGGAAGGCTTCCGGGAAGTCAGCGTGCCTGTTTTGAAGGAAGCTGGCCACGGCGATTAACCTTTCACCGGAAAAAGCGCCCGCATGGAAGCTTCCTGCTTCCTCATCGCCGGTGAAAACGGCTACTTCAGGACGCTGCCCTGGCCGAAGCACCGCCGCCCGTAAAGGAAGCGCCTGGCCGGCAGTAATAAATTTGAGTTTCAGGGCGCAAGCCGGTGAATCCGCCATTGGCCCGTTGTTTTATCGGCATCCGCTTTATAAATTTCGCCGGTTTCATAAACAATGCGGTCGTGCAGGCGGTTATCCCGCCCCTGCCAGAATTCAACCCGCTCCGGTTTTACAGAGAAGCCCCCCAGTTCTCCGGGCGGGGAATTCGTTCCTTTTCAGTGAAAATATTCTCCTGTTCCCTCCATATCTTTTCCAGCCAGTCACGGCTTTCTATGACCTGGCTTTGCGGCGAAGCAATGGCCGCCAGCCGGCTTCCCCGCGGGCGCGATTGAAAATACTGATCCGACTCATTCGCCCCGATCTTTTCCGCAATTCCTTCAATACGTACCTGGCGTTCCAGTGGCTGCCAGAAAAAGCTCAGGGAAACGAAGGGATTTTCGGCTATCTGCTGCCCCTTCAGGCTATTGTAATTGGTATAAAAAACGAATCCCCCTTCGTCAAAGTCCTTTAGCAGCACGATCCTTGCAGAAGGTTTCCCGGCTTTCCCCACTGTGCAAAGAGTCATAGCATTAGGTTCGGGAACTTCAGCATCCCATGCCTCCAGGAACCAGTTATCAAACTGCTGGAAGGGCGTAGGTGCCACTTCTCTCCTGGAAAGGCCCTGCAGGGTGTACTCCTTACGGAGCTGCCTGAGAATATCTTTTTTAGTACTCATGATGATATGCAAACTTACTTTTTCTTATGCAAAAAATTTGTGATACTGAATCGTTTTGGGTAGATTTTGCGTACCTTATATAAAAACCCGTATGATAGGTGAACTCAGACCGGAAGTAGGCCGGCTGCTGCTGGCCGAACCTTTTATGCTTGATCCGAATTTCAGGCGCTCGGTGGTTTATCTCACCGAATACAATGAACAGGGAGCCGTTGGTTTTGTACTGAACCAGCCTTCCATCCTGTCCCTGAAAGATATTATTGATGACGTTAAGGAAGATTTTCCCGTATATATCGGCGGCCCCGTGGAAAACAATACGCTTCATTTCCTGCACCGTACGGGGGAAGAGGTGGATGAGGCGAAGGAAATAGGCAACGGGATCTACTGGGGCGGAAATTTTGAAACCATTAAGATACTCCTGGAAAAGAAATACCTTTCCTCCGGGGACATCCGCTTCTTTATCGGCTACTCCGGCTGGTCACCCGGCCAGCTTGAAGACGAAATGGAAGAAAACGCCTGGCTGGTAGCCGAATCCCATAAGGATTTCATATTCCATGAGAACGATAACGCGCTCTGGGCGGGAGTCGTGAAAAGCATGGGCAAGAAATATGAGCATATCGTCAATTTCCCGCAGGATCCAAATATGAATTAAATGGCGAATTGCGTAATATTGTCACATCAAATATTCAGATGCAGGCATTTAATTCAGCAGATTTCAGGTTAGGCATATTAGGGGGCGGACAACTAGGTAAGATGCTCATTCAGTCCGCAATGGACTTCGGCATTGAAGTTCACGTACTAGACCCCGATTATAACGCCTCCTGCAGTTCCTATTGTCATCATTTCAAGGTAGGGTCTTTTAAAGACTTCAGGGATGTTTATCATTTTGGTAAAAGCCTTGACCTGTTGACCATAGAAATAGAAAACGTAAACGTGGAAGCCCTGAAACGGCTCCAGGAAGAAGGCCGCCGGGTATTTCCGCAGCCCGAGCTTGTTGAACTGATCCAGGACAAAGGGCTTCAAAAGGATTTTTTCATAGAAAACGGCATTCCCACAGCTCCTTTTGTGAAAATTAAGGACAAGGAAGAACTCCGCCAGCATACAGGGAAATTCCCCGCCGTTCAGAAACTTCGTAAATCCGGCTACGATGGGAGAGGGGTTTTTAAAATAAATTCCCCTGATGACCTGGCAAACGCATTCAATGAACCTTCCATCCTGGAGGAGCGCGTTGATTTTGAAAAGGAATTATCCGTACTGGCCGCCCGGAACGAATCCGGAGAAGTGGTCACCTACGACGTAGTGGAAATGGAATTCAACCCCGAGGCCAACCTGGTTGAAATGCTGTTCAGCCCCGCGCTGATCTCGCCCGAAATGGCCCGCGAAGCCCGCGAAATTGCCGTTAAAGTAATTGAGAAGCTGAACCTGGTAGGCCTGCTTGCCGTAGAAATATTCGCTACCCGTGACGGCAAACTACTGGTGAACGAGCTGGCCCCCCGCCCGCACAACAGCGGCCATCATACCATTGAAGCCTGCGTAACTTCGCAGTACGAGCAGCACCTGAGAGCCATTCTGAATCTTCCCCTGGGAAGTACCCGCCTGCATTCAAACGCAGTCATGGTGAACCTCCTGGGCGCCCCCGGTTACACGGGCGATGCCCGGTACGAAGGTTTCCCCGAGCTGGCCGGCCTGGAAGGCGTTCACATTCATCTTTACAGCAAGAAAAAGACAAAGCCCTTCCGCAAAATGGGCCACGTAACTATTACCGATAACGACCTTGACAAAGCGCTCGAAAAAGCACGGCTCATCAAGGAAAAATTCAAAATCATAGCCTGATGGCAAAACCCCAAGTAGGAATTATAATGGGCAGCCAATCCGACCTGAAGATCATGTCGGAAGCCGCCGCCTTCCTGGAAAATACAGGAATCGACTTCGAACTAACGATTGTTTCCGCCCACCGCACCCCCGACCGGATGATCACCTATGCCCGGGAGGCCCGTGAAAGAGGGTTGAAGGTAATCATAGCAGGCGCCGGAGGCGCCGCCCACCTTCCAGGCATGGTAGCGTCCCTGACCACGCTACCCGTCATCGGCGTCCCCATAAAATCCTCCAACTCCATAGACGGCTGGGATTCCGTCCTGTCCATCCTGCAAATGCCCACCGGCATCCCCGTAGCCACAGTAGCCCTGAACGGCGCCGCTAACGCCGGCATCCTGGCCGCATCCATTTTAGGAACCTTTGACGAGGGAGTAGCCACCCGCATGGAAGCCTACAAAAACAGCCTCCGCGAAAAAGTATTAGACTCCGCCGCAAAAATTGAAAAAGAAGGCTATAGGAATTCAATCTAAATTTGCAAATTTGCAACCCCGGCGGGAAACGGGGTTTGCAGGCGGCAGGGAAGTTTGTTGCCGTGAGATGTTGCTGGCGTATTCCCGCCCGGAATGAACTCTGCAGGTTCAATTTGAAAAGAGCAAGCCGATGTAGCTCAGCTGGTAGAGCAATTCATTCGTAATGAATAGGTCGCAGGTTCGAATCCCGTCATCGGCTCCGGTACCAGCACCGCCTCCTTTCAACCCGGGAAAGACAGGCAGGTAGCTAAATAGGGCCGAAATTAACTGCAAAACGCAGATTTCGGGGTGTAGCGCAGCCCGGTAGCGCGCTTCGTTCGGGACGAAGAGGCCGTGGGTTCGAATCCCGCCACCCCGACCTGACGGGACAAATCCGAGAAATCGGACTTTGTCCCGTCTTTTTTTGTTTGTAATTCCTTGGTAATCACCGCTCCATTGAAAGCAATAGTATTCAATCGGTGAGTTCGAACTTTGAAGCCGTCAAACCACAGATTTTCCGGATAGAGTGAACTAATTATGCTACGTCTGGTTAGGACATCCCCTGTTGTATAGACCTTAAATAGCTTACTTAAATTGTTAAATGCCCTCCCTATGTTATTTTGTACATTTCTGGTGGCCAGTTTTATTTCCGATAATTGTGCCTCCAGGGTCGCAATTTGGTTTTCGCAATCCTGTTTAACAATTTTATAATCCGAAGCGTCAAAGCTTTCTTCTAATAGTAAATTCCGGGCTTGGGAAATTCTTGCATTCAGCTCATGAATCTTATTCGTAATGCTTCGCTGGCTTTCCATCCCGCCATTATACCCTTCCCTGAATTTCTCCAGCACAATCGCTTCATACAACGGTTGCATCCCATCGATCACCATAAATTGCGAAAGGTCCTCCTCGAAAGTTTCATTTACCTTTTCTGCCCTGAAACGTTTCCCACAAGAGGAATGGCAGTGATAATAATGATAATATCCACCTCTGCCCTTGGAAGCACTTCCGGAAAGCATACGGTGACATTTGGGGCACTTCAAAAATCCGCGCAACGGCAACAGATCAGGAGCAACCATTTTAGTGGCCGTTCCAGCTTTGTTTCTTTTTCTACCAGCTAATACTTCCTGTACCTGATAGAATAAACTTTCTGATATGATTGGCTTATGTTGGCCATTTACAAGAAATTCCACTTCATCTCCGTACTCGGGAACAACGATCTTTCCATAGTACACTGGATTACGTAATTGTCTCCAGAAATTGCTTTTACCACAGCGCAAGCCCTTCCTTTTTGCTTCTCCAAAAATTTGCTCCACCGTATATTTACCTTTCGCTACTTCATTAAAGGCCCATTTTATGACCGAAGCCTGGGGTTCTGCCGGAGTGATGTATTTCGTGCCATCCTCCCGGCTCCGGTTGACATAGCCTGTTGGGGCCAGAGTGGTCCAACGACCTTCTTTTTTCGCTCTTCGGATGCCAAAGAACACGTTCAGGGAGCGCCGGTCATTTTCTACCTCGGGCGTCGCCAAATAAATGGCCAACATCAGTTTGTTTTCCGGGACGGATAGATCCAGGGGCTGCTCAATGGCCTGGGGTTCTACTCCCCAGCGGCGTAGGGTGTTGATCATTTGGTAGGCATCGCCTGCATTACGGCTAAAGCGGTCCCACTTAGTGAACAGGATCAAATTGGTTTTCCCTTTATGCTTTCGAAGATTGACCAGTAGGTTTTTCCAAACCGGTCGGTTGAACGTTTTGGCGGAATGATCCTCTAAATAGACCTTATTGATCGCTATGAAGTTCACCTCGCAGTAGCGGCGTAAAACCTCTTCCTGTCCGCGCTGGGAATAGCCCTTTTCGGCTTGTTCGTCGGTGCTGACCCGTACGTATAAGTTAGCAGTTTTCATGTATGGCGGTTTAAGATCGGATGGTGTGAAATACCGCTAATATACGGAAAAACCGCCTTGCCAGAAATTTATAAGGGGTTAAAATACAGAAGGTTATTCGTTGTGCGATAAGAAAAAAGGATCCTAGCTGCTTTTCCAAGAGGGAGCGAAGAAAAACCCGCTCCGTCATAGATAAGAGGGATAGGAAACAGGCTGATAATTACTTTTCGTTGGTCTTCGGTGGAACCCTTGCCATATAGCAGGCTCAGATTTAAGAGCGATCGCTGACGGGAACGGATTAATTTACCGGACGTAGCCGCTGCATCTGGCAATGTGGAAAGTAAAGAGCGCAATTCATGGATTTTTCGATCGCTGTCAGTCTTAATCATCCGGTATTCCGCGGGTCTTAAATCTTCAGAAAGCAATAAATCCAGGGCTTTTCGCACGCGCTCCCCCTGTTGCTTCAGCTGACGCTCAGCGGCGGTTCTTTTCTGCCGCTCACTGGTGGTATTTTTATTCCATACATCCTTTACGATGCGCCGGAAAAGGTCTTCAAATTCTGGTTTTATTCGGAGGGCTTTTAGAGCTTCTACAAACACTTTGTTCACTTTGGCAGCCGCAAAGCGCACCCCGCAGCGCGAGGAGCAATGATAATAATGATAATAGGCCCGGCATCCTTTGGAGGCGCTGCCGGAAAGCATCCGCGTGCACTTTGGGCATTTTAGAAAGCCGCGAAGTGGTAGCTGCTTCGGTGAAACGATTTTCATGCTCCGGCGGATCCTGCCCTGAAGCACCAGTTGAACGCGTGTAAACAATTCTTCTGAGATGATCGGCTCGTGCTGCCCATGAACCCATTGCGACGGTTCATCTTTAAAGGCGGGCACGAAGATTTTTCCGCAATAGACCGGGTTGCGGATCTGATTGTGGAAATTATTACGGCCCATTTGAAGGCCTTTCTTCCTGGCTGCTTTCCATACCTGATCAATCGGGTGTTTCCCTTTCGCGACTTCGGTAAATGCCCATTTCAGCAAGCTGGCTTCGGGTTCTTTGGGAACGATGTATTTGGTTCCGGTTTCCGTGGTGCGGTTGACGTATCCGGTCGGTGCCATGGCCACCCAGCGGCCTTCCTTTCGCGCGCGGCGCATCCCATGAAAAACGTTTAGTGCCCTGCGGTCATTCTCCACTTCAGGAACGGCCAGGTAAAAGGCCAGCATCATTTTGTTTTCCGGGACCGATAAATCCAGCGGCTGCTCGATGGCTTGTGGCTCGATGCCGTAGCTCCGCAGTAGCCCAATCATTTGGTAGGCATCGGCGGTGTTGCGGCTAAAGCGGTCCCATTTGGTAAAAAGAATGTAATCGGGAGCTTGTTTTCCTTTGGTCTTTTTCAGACGAGTAAGGAGCCGTTTCCATTCCGGGCGGTTGAAGGTTTTGGCGGAGTAGTCTTCGTAGACGATGTCGATGACGAGGATGCCTTTTACGGCGCAATAGCGGCTAAGTACTTCGTCCTGGTTACGCTGGGAATAGCCTTTGTCGGCCTGTTCGTCGGTGCTTACCCGGACGTAAAGGATGGCGCGTTTCATTGGGTGTGCTGCTGTTTGTAATGGATGCGGGCAAGGGTGTAAAGGAGTTCGATGATTAGTGCGGCTTCTTTCAGTGTGATGGAGATGCCTTTTTTCTGTAGGAGGGCGAGCGCCTTTTCGGGGGTAATTATAGGGACTTCGTTCAGATCGGAAGGGAGCATTGCTTTTTATTGGTTTGCAATGATAGGAAGGAATGCTTGGGTTTTTTCCCATGTGGGAGCTCTTTACGATTAAGAGGTCTAAAAAATATAGAATATTTGTAGTAATTGATGGAGTTTAAATGTGTCGGATTCCGAGGTTCAAGCCACTTGTTGTCATTTCTTTTTTGGTGGCTTTTTCATGGTTGGTAATTCTATGTAACTCGCATTCATCTCTGAATGATATATCTTTTGCGTTGCTCTTTTATAATCATGGGGTTTTGCCTTGCCAATATCAATAAACTTTTGTGGGTTCATATCAATGAGCGGAAACCATGAGCTTTGAATATGAATCATTATTCTATGCCCTTTTTTAAATCTATGGCTTTTTGATAGAAGGTCAATTTTGTATTCTATAATTTGATTCGGGTTAACGGGTTCGGGGCTGCTGAGATCATTCCTATATTTAGCTCTTATTACTTCATCTGCTATCAGCATTTGAAAGTCGTCCATATCATATTTGGTATTTTCGATTTCTGGATTGTAATTGGAGGGGAATACATCTATTAGTTTAACTACCCAATCACAATCAGTACCGGAGGTACTTGCACAAAGCTTCATTTTTATACTTCCGGAAATATCCACATCTTCTGTCAAAGGTTCGGAAACCCATGTAAGAACATCGCCTCTATTTGTGAAAACAGATTGATTGTCTGCTTTCCAGCCCAAACTACCCCTTTGCCAAAAACCGGGAACTGTTCCTTCCATGTAGGGAACGGGGTTTTTAGGGTCTGAAATATAACTGCTATAACTATTGGAAACAGTCGGCTTGTCTAACGATAATTTAAACCCTTGATTTAGATACCACTTTACAGGACTGATGTTTTCTTTTTGTGGCCATTCGCTGAAGTTCTCCCACTGGTTTTTACCGGTTCTGTAGACAGTTGCCTCCGCCTGGGAGAAGTCACCTTCATTTTTTAAATGATATTTGAACCATGGTGCTTGTATTTCTGTCAAGTAGTACGTTGAAACGGAACCACCAAGGTGAATTTGTTTATAATAATCATCCGGGTCTTCCCAGCCAGCATGATACCAAGGCCCGGCTACAAGGTTATTCAGGTTCAAAGAATCGTGCTTTTCGAGTTGTTCGTAGATTTTTAATGAGCCATAAAAATCCTGATCGTCCCACCATCCAACAACATTCAACGTTGGAACGGTTGTATTCTTTAAATAGCTGGTTATCGACCTGGTTTTCCAGAATTCATCATAATTGAGGTGAGCCATGAAGTCATTCCAATAAGGGTTCTCCTTGTTTAGAAACTCTGCGCTGTTTATATTTTCCAACGAGCCCCTTTCCAGAAACCATTGATAGGCATCGTTATTTTCAAACTTGAAACCGCGCTGTTCATGCTCTATGATGGCGTATCCAAAACTTGGGCTTAAGCGGAAAGCGCCTTGGTGATAAAAATCGTCCCCGATGTATAGGTCGGCAGGTGTGCCTTGAAGATTAACAGCTGCGAGGGCAGGATGCGGATTGATCAGTGCCATGGCGGCAAGCCACGAGTTGTATGAGTTTCCGGTCATTCCAATCTTTCCATTGTTATGGGGGATATTGCTGATTAGCCAGTCCATGGTATCGAAAGCATCAGTGCTTTCATTTGTCGGAGATGTGTCCAGTATTGGCCGAAGTAAGGCGTATTTTCCTTCGGAATTATATTTCCCTCTCATGTCCTGAAATACGAAAATGTATTTTTCTTCTGCCAAGGTTTTATACGCACCTTTTAGTCGATAGTCTCCATAACTGGAATTAGCTGTCCTCACACCGTATGGGGTACGGGTAAATATGATGGGTAAGTCTTCTGCAGTGCTTTCAGGGGTATAAATTTCGGTATAAAGACGGGTTGTAACCGGAAACTCAAAGTGCACAGTTTTTGGCAATTAGGAATGCACAGTTTTTGGAAACAAGGGTGCACAATTACCGGGTCAAATATAGGTTAAGCAGTGGAGTGTTCAAAGATAGATTTTCGATGCTTTAAACGATAGCTTTTTCCGGTGAGTGTGATGGCTTCGCACCGGTAGAGCAGGCGGTCCAATAGAGCGGTTGCCAGGACCTCGTCGCCCAGCAGGCCTGCCCATTCAGCCGGCATCTTATTGGTAGTGATAATGAAGGAAGTGCTTTCATACAAATGGTTAATGAAGTTGAACAAGGCGACGGCCTGAGCTTTTTCTACCGGGAAGAGCATCATATCGTCGATGACGATGAGTTGTGCCTTGGTCAGGCGTTTATAGTCGGCCATGGCAGATCGGGTCATGTCTTTCATTTTCAGCATATTCATAATATCCTCCATTGTTCGGAAGAAGGCATTGTACCCTCCCTGGATGGCGTCTCTGCAGAGACCGGCCGCCAAATGTGTTTTACCCACGCCGCTGGGACCGAGCAGGATGATATTATAGATTTGATCTAACCAGTTAAGCTCCCTGAGCTGATTTAAGCGATTTTTAGGAAGGCCGTTCTCCACGGTGGCATCGTAGGCTTCCAGGGAAGAGGAGGCAGGCAGGCGGGCGGTTTTTAACCGCCTTTCCATTTCCCGCTGCTGGCGATGGGAAGCTTCTGTCTCAAGAAGATTCCAGGTGAATTCGGTCAGGCCCATTTCCTGGGATTCCCCCTGGGCGATGAGCGTGTCCAGGGAGTGGGCGATCCCGCTCATCTTAAACTGCTTGCACAGGTGTTTGATCTGTTCTTTTTTTTCTGTCATGATCTAATAGTGAAGTGGTTATTATTTACCGTTTAACAATTGCTCGTAATCATCGATATTACTTTTATCGGGGGCTGTCAGGGCCGCCAGCGGAAGCTTCCCTCCTAAGGGGTTTAGATAGCGGATGTTGCTTTGGCCGTCTTTCTGCTCCTTTTGTTTGCCATAGTGTGCTACCAGAGCCCGAAAATCGGTGGCGCTGACGATCTGCCGGGCAAGGGCATATTCCAGGGCTTGTTTCACGATCTCCTTATCGGCTCCCTGGATGATCTCCCTGAGCAGTAGCAGCTGATCGCGCACGTAACGGGGCTTGTCTTTCCGGATCCGCTGCAGCAGCTGCCGCCCCAGATCCGGCTCTTCCAGCAAAGCGGCTACCTCTTCGATAAGTGCCGAGATGGGCCCTGACTTATCCCGTTTGTGATCGTTATTGATGATCTTCTGTCCCTTCCCCGCAGAGATGGTATGCTTGCAAATCAATTTGCCTTCTTCCCCCCAGATTACCAGCTGAGTGCCCTCCACCTGAAGGGTGACCTGACTTCCCCTGCCCTGGTAGGTGCCCAGGGGAAGAGAGTAGTAATTACTTTTGAAGCAGATGGTGTTGTCTTTTCGCACGGTATAAGCTGCCTTCACCGGGGTAACGGCAATGGGTGTGTAAGGAACCAGGAATGGCTGCTCAGTGACCCATTCGCTGTAAGGGACCTTGCCGGTTCCCTCGTGGGTGAGGGCATTGGCGGTGCGCCCCAACCAGCCTAATGCTTCTTCCTGCAGGGTGTCCGGGTCGTAATAGGTACGGTTATACAGGAAGTTCTGCTTGACATACCGGATCACGTTCTCCACCTTTCCCTTGCTCTGGGGATCTGCCTTGCGGCAGAAGTGGAGGCGGAAGGCGCGCAGACGGACATACTGCCGGAAGGCATCGGTCAGGATCAGGTCACCATGGTTTTCACTGATAAGAAACAGCCGGTCCTGGTCATAAACGGCTTCCCCGGCGACTCCGCCAAAGAAAGCAAACCCTGCTTCATGAGCGGTGATGGCCTCCTCAGTAGTAAACGGATGATCCAGGAACCAAACATACTTGTAGCGGGACCGGGAAAGTACCATCGTCAAAAAAAAGACCTTGGCAGTACCGCCATCACTTCTGCGCATATTGTATTGCCCGAAATCAACCTGGACCTGCAGCCCATAGGGAAGCTCAGGGACGGGGCCACAGTCTCTCAACATTTTGGTGCGGGGGATGTTGTATTTTTCCCGCATGGAGGCGACGAAATTAAAAACAGTTCGGCTACTAACCGGGGGGAGATCAGCATGATGCTCCTTCAGCCAATCAAACAACTGAGCGGCTGATGTGTCCGGGTAAAGGGTTAAGCGTTCTTTGATAAACCCTTCATAAGGCAGCAGTGTTTTGGGGCGCCGGGTTCCACTGATCAGGTGCTGCTCATAGTCCTGCTCGCTCATGAGCAGGTACTTTTTGACGGTTCGTCGGTTAATGCCCAGCGTTCGGCTGATGTAGGACACGGAACAATCTTCGCGGTCCATGCGGTGAATCTCGTAATACATCATAAATTTGTTCAAGAATACATTCATCTTCGACGTGTTTTGGTGAACCGCCGAAGCTCGGGAAATCCGGGAATGGGGCCGCGGCCCCATTCCCGGAAAACCTGTGCATTCTTGTTGCCAAATTCTGGGTATTCCTATTTTCTATTTTTTGTGCATTCTTATTTTCCGTTTACACGGGTTCCATCGCGCATGGTAATTAATGTGTCAATGGTCTTGTATCCGTTAACCTGTGCAAGCGCTTGAATACTCGCCAGCAGAAAAATGAAAATGAAATAAGGGCTCTTCATGTTTTTTTTTAACACCTTTATTTACTTATCGTACCCAACAAAGTTCTCGTTGGCATAAACTTTTATGGGCTGCAAACCGATAGATCTCCTTCTTTTATCGACCGCTGATTCCTGCTCTATGGGATAGAATTTCTTGATCCCGTTTTCCTCGATGATGGCCATTCCGTACCTCTGCTTTTGGCCGGTGTTTCTACAGATGCGATCATACAGCTCTGCGTATAAAACAGGTTCCGCATCTGCCGTTTGGAGATTGCCTTCCAGTAATTTCAGGCATTTTTTTTGAAAATCCAGGTCATGGGAATGTTGGGCAATGGCCCAGGCCATCCAGGCGCCGTCTTTCCCGATCATTGCCCTGGTGGGCCATCCGTATTGCTCAATTATTTCATTCAAACGAACGGTATTCCGGTCCACTATTTTTCTTTGCTCGTCCCACTTGCCTACCAAATCCTGGTCGTTTTTCCACATCTGTTTTAATTCCGTCCTTAGCACGGGGTGTGAAAGGGCAGCGGTATGTTTTCTTTCAGCTTCTTGCATCTTATCTTTCAAAGCGCTCCATCTTGGGTCCGGGTGTAAGGCTTTCAGCCGCTTATTTCGCTGCCACCTTGCCCAATCATACATGCCGGCGTCTATACATTTTTCCAACCATTTAAACGAAGAATCCAATTTATTGGCATTAGCGTACATTATGGCGGCGTAATAGTAATGCTCAAAATTGTCGGTCCCCTTGAGATCGGCTCCTTTTGCTATCAGTTCTCCGGCCTTTTCAAAGTTTCCGTTTGCCCTTTCTTGTTTTCCCTGATAGATAAGTTCGTCCCATGTTTGGGAGTGGGAATACAGGCTGCACAGGATAAAAATAATGGATATGAATTTCTTCATGTTGGTTTTACTGATTGCCCACAACGGGTTAGGCGCTGTGGCATGGTAAAGCACTAAAATAGTAAATAATGCGCTATTTCAAGAATAACGATAGGGTCAATTGTTGTCCCGTCATTTTACTCGGAAACAACATATTTCCGCAACCACTCAATCTGCGTTTCGTAATAGCCTTTGCACTTTTCACCGGCATCAAGCGGCATGCCCTCCACTTCGCGGACGGAACCCGTCGCCGATACGTTCATGCTGTGGTTGCAGTCCGGGAAAGTGCGCACCGTTAACGTGGCCCCGGTGTTCCAGCCGATAGTGGTTTCATACAACCGTTTTGTTTTCCGCCAATCAACGCTCGTGTCTTTTTCCCCAAATAGAGCAAGAACGTCAATGTCCAGACCACTGAGCATTCCGTCAAAGTCCCGTACGACCGTCATGCTCAATGTTCACGGGTCGAACCCGTATTGGTCCCTTACTTCCAAAAAGGCTTTCTGCTCGGCTTCAAACTGCGCGCGGGAAAGGGTCAAATCACCTGCAAAGTAAAAGACTGAAGTATCCTTCCGGAGATGTTGGGTAGCGTTCAGGTATTCATCATAAGTTCCTCCCTGCATGAAAATTTGTTTGCCCCGTACCCATTCTTTCAAAAGCCGTTGGGTTTCTTCCTGGGTACGACCCTCCAGGGGCAGGTTGGATCTCATTAGGTAATACTTTTGCTCCTCTGCGGGTACCCCCGCAACCGAAATCCAAAATTCGATGTCGGGATCCTGGGATAATGCGATTGGTGCTACCCAGCCACCGCGACTGGTAGCCCATATTCCGATCTTCGTAGAACCGGGAACGTTGTTGGCCTGTAAATACCCAATGGCATCCAGCACTTCCTGGGCACTTTCCTCCACGGGCTGATTTTGGTCGAACTGCCCCTCGCTGCGCCCATTACCAGGCTTGTCCCACACCACGCAAAGCAATGCCCAATTCGGTAAACCTGCTGCGCAAATCGATATACCTGTTCTCCCTGCGTATGTCCGTAAGGCCAGAACCATGCACAAATAGTATAAGTGCCCTGGCATCGCCTTTTGCAGGCTGGTCGATGATCCCGGAAAGCTTCTTGTTGCCGGAAGTGAATTCAAAATCCGTAGTGACCATTGCGCTGGCTTTTTCTTTGGCATTCCCGCAGGCAAACATCGTAAGGTTTGCCAGTAGCAGCATAGTGATACGGTTAATTGTTGTCATTTCTTTTTCTGTGTATTTGCAACTAATACTGAATCGGGTAATCTACTATAGTTTCCAGAAAAATTCAGCGGGCCTCACCGCTAAGTGTTTCGACCTTATGGATCCTTTGCGTTCTATTTTCGAAGGTGAATTGCATCAGCGCCCTCGCTCCTTTGAAAATAATAATATAGCTGTATCGAGTCAATTTGTTTTCCGGTTCTTTGAGGATAAGGTGTATGGATTTAATGTCTCCCAGTGATCCAAACTCTGCTTGTAATTCCGCTTGCAAGGGAGCCAATTCTTCCCAAAGGTTCCCGGAGTAATCTGCCGGTTTCATGGTGCCGTCGCTGGCGTCGGTCATGAACTTTCTCACTTTCGAAGATATCTCAGGGGCCTGATCCGGCAGAACGGGAAATTCATGTAAAATAAGGCGATGCATATTCAACAAGAGCGGTTTGAATGGTCCTGAGATCTGCTTGTTGATTTGCGGAATATCATAGTAATGGGCTCCTTTTTTCAGCTCTTCAAGTAAATTCAGGGTGGTACTTTCAGCATGGGGTGAAAAATCAAATACGGTAATGTCACCAGTTCGCAGGTCGTAGGCATTGGAGTATTTGGTGCCGCCCCGGCCGGTCGCCACGCAGGCTTTCAAAATTTCAGCTCCCAGGGAGTGTTCTGCGGAGGCTTTCCCCTTATACATTCTCCCAAAGATCTCATCACCAAAACCCAGCGCCCTGCTTTCTGTCGATTTGTCAAAATACAGTTTGCCGTTCCTTGACCCAATGATCACCGAGGCCCCGGTCTTATCGGCGATCAGAATAGTGGCTTTGGGAAAACCCGGTTCTGCATGAGCTTTGTAGAAAGCGATTGCTTCCTCAACCGTCTTGCATGTTTCTAGCAAGCGTTCCGATGAATTTCCCTTTACGCGGGCCATACCGGCATCCGGTAGGTAGCGATCCGGTTTGCCGGCGTACCAGTCAAAGGCCAAACCGTAGGTGTTGATACCTCCCTGAGCCGATCCGTCATCAAAGCCGACAAAAGCGCAGCCATAGTGATTATTTCCGGCAGGAATAAACCACATCTTCGTGTTCGGATTGGTATAATCCTCGTTGTTGTAAAACAACGCGTGATTGTCATCCGTCAGAAAGAAAATAGTGCAGGCTGTTGAGGAGCGAGCGAAAATGAGGAAAATCAATAGTAAGATTGTTTTCATGATTTTGTAATTTGCTTCAAACTTAGCTCCTCAATCTAAAGATACTGAATCAGAACCGGTTCAAAAGCCGGTCAATTTATTTTGTACGCACGTTGACACCAGGACAGGTCGTATAGGACTCCTATCGGAAGCTACCAGACGAATCCTGATCGCTTTGTTGTATATTAGCTATTAGAAACATAGTATTCGAATTTAATGCCGGATCTATATTCAAGGAAATTACTTTAACGCGGTTATTGGCAGCACAATACTCCAATTTACTAAGCATATGATTCAGTATCAACATGCCATCGGTTTTAATGGAGAAGTGATCAACATTGGCGATGTGACGCTTGAAACCCGTCATGTTCAACAATTTTCTTGTATTGGCTGTGGTGCAAAAATGACAGCCGTTTTGGGGAAGATCAGAGCTCATCACTTCCGGCATAGCGGCGATAGTTGTTCTTGGGAAAGTTATCTCCATCAATTAGGGAAGTTGATACTGCAACAACGATTTGACTCGGCGCGGGAATTTCCAGTGAAATATTATGTGCGTAATGGGTGTCCCCATTTTCTGGAATGCAGGTTGAGGGAGGACCATGCATGGGGGAGATGCCCTCCTGTTGAATTGCGAACAATTGACCTAAAGCAATATTATGATACGTGTGAAGTAGAAGCAACCTATCAAGGCTTCAAAGCAGACCTAATGTTGACAAGCAGCGAACATCCTGAGTGGAAGCCCGTATTTTTGGAAGTTGCAGTTTCTCATAACTGCGAACAGAACAAGATTGATTCCGGCATTCGAATCATTGAAATGGATGTTCAATCAGAATCCGATGTGGTTCGGGATATTGTGGAGAGTCATGGTGAATGGTTACTTCAGGCGAGTGGCAGCTATCATACCCCGGACGTTCCGGCTGTCAGATTTTATAATTTTAAACGAGCCTACGAGCCGAGGTATTTGTTAGATCGCTTCTACTTGTTCATCGATGAAAGGGGCATGTATAGGGCGGGATTGAAGCGCAATGCTGTTCATTGTTATGATGTGGAGACCAAACACGAGGAGAATTCTTGCTTTGAGGTGACCCTTTCAGCGGATTATCGTCCTTCTAATCAACAGGTTTCTTTATATGCCTTGGGTATGGCGTTAGCGATCCAAAAAGGATACGATATTAACAATTGCACTTTTTGTAGCCATTATAGCCGTTGCAGTTTGCCTTTTGAATTTATAGACAAACCTTCAGGTAAATATTATTATAAATGGATAGCCAACAAATCCATACCACCTTCAAAACTGGACAAATGGTTACAAGCGGTGAACTGCTCTAAATATCATATTTCGAGACGCCTATGTCAAAAAATTATTGATTCATGTAAGGGTCTTCCTTATTTAGAATGGTCAAAGGACTAATGATACAGCACGTTAGCTCTCCAAGATGAAACTTTTTTACCCGACAAAGCATGGTGTGATTGCTCCGCGGTGGATTCTGCGCATCGCTGTTGCCTTTCTGATGATTTCCAATATTGCATGGCTGGGATGGGGCCTTCGTTTCGGGGAAATGTTCCACTCTAAGGATTATTGGCAGGATTTGTTGACCTTTTCCCTTATCGGGGTTGTGATCGGAGAGCTTGTTTTCCGGATGGGGTTATACAATGCGAAAAGATTGCTGCCAGCGTTCAACATGCGGCGATATATTCTTATTCAGTCCCTTCTGGGAGTGCTATTACCATGGTTGCTATTGTACGGGGGCGGTCATTACTTGCCGGAATGGCTCGGGATGGATGTGGATACTTTTTATTATTTCCGGTACCGGCTTCCGTATGCTTTGGTTTGGTTGATGGTGTTGAATATACTTTATGTAGGTTGTTCGCTGGTCTTTAAGACAGTAACCTGGCAAAATTGATCAATGCTGCATAGAGCTTTTGGCAAGGAGACCGAATAAAAGTGTTTTGATAAGCAAATCGATATTCTCATGAAAAAATCAGAAAATAGAACTCAGTCGGGCGCTGATAAGCGCTTGAAAACATCCAACGTCGGATTGTCAAATCCCAGTAGAACATCGATGAATCCGGGGAAGAATCGAGAGAGGTTGAAAAATTCAAAGAAGAACGAAGATCGCCTGAAATGATGATGTGCAGTCACTAAGAGCTTATTGAAACCTTCAAGATATTTCTCCTGAGAAAAGCTTGCTTTGTAGCAGAAAAAGGGACTGCATTAAGGCACACAATCGGACCCATTATGAATTCTCTAAAAACTGCTTAAGACCATATAATATTGATCCAGAGATAACGCCAGATCCGATTCTTTCCAGAAAATTCGTTAATAGTTTAGCCGAGCTGGAACTATTTTGGTCTCCCTCTTTTATAGATTGCAAGCTTGAGACTAATTTCGCCTTCTCTACAGGAGTCGGACAATGTTCGTTTATCAGTCGGAGGAGTTCCTCTTCGTGTTCATCAATAAAACTTGCGCCTTTGATCGTATTGGTTTCCCCGATTTGGACGATATTTCCAGATATATTCTGAGCGTTAATTGTTGACATATACTATTGAATTTTCTGCGCCTATTTGTATTATTTCGCCATCGATATTCGAAGCATTGATCACAACTTGTGTGACCTGAACAGAGAGGTTAACGGTTACTCCTTTATCATACATGCAAGAACAAGTGATATTGCTTGTTTTTAGCCCCCTCTGATCCAGGAATTTGCCAAGTCGACAGGTGATTTTTTGCGCCAGCTCCTCCTGTTTCTTTTCTGTATATAGAACCAATGATTCACTTCCGTCATAATATTTGGAAGGTGCTGATATTCTTGCTGCACCGAAAGTTTTTTCTCTTCCTATTGCTGAAAATGGATGGTCCTCTACGGGAGAGATCCAGCTATAGTTCTGGGCCATTTCGATAGAATGATGTGCCACGAGTGCGGAACGCTCTATAACAAGTGAATTGTTATCCTTTTCGCCTAGTCGCAAAGGTGCCGAAGCTATATCCTGCCAAAATGGATAAGCTTTTGAAGCAAGGAATTGACCATCAGGCATTCCGTGAATTAATGAAGACGTCGAGGTATCGAAAGGACGAAGCGAGTCATATTTAGAGATCAGTCCAAGGCGGTCCGGTGTATGATAGATTTGTGATGATGCTATGTTAGCACCCAACCGCGTCGCATCGGGTTGCTGTACGAGTGCCTGGTCAATCCCTATGCCTTGACTATAGAATTGGCTCTGAGCGATGGAGGAACCATGCAGATATCCTGTGACATCTACGGGCTGTTCGTAAATGCCAATACGATTCGAAGTTACGTAACCCAGGCCGGTAATGTCGTTTGTTCCTAAGGCATTCTCGAATGACCTTGTTTCTTTGAGGTTTAGAGCACTGACGGATGAACCATGAAATCCCGGCAGGCTATTGTTTATCCATTTTCCGATTAATGCCTCCCTTTCAAATTCTGGGGCAACTATACTTGATGGAGCTATTGACGGCTGGTATGTGTGACCGCTCCAACCTCCGTAATTGATATGATTAATCGCTGAGATGGCTGCCTCAATTCCAACCGTTTCCGTTATATATGGTAACGATGTTGTGATCTCCGGTTTGATGTAGTTGTGAACAGATTCCAGGGCATGTTTCTTTGTCATGACAGATGTGTATTTGGTTGACAGTAAGTTAATTGTATGTATAACAAAGAAGCCTTAGAAAAGTTTTACTTCCTCTTAATTATAGAGTTAGATTCTTTAAAAAAATGGACCGATGGCGTTGGCAAAAAATGATAACACCGGTATAAATCTCCCACATGGGAAGAGTACCTCACGGATCCGCACACCTTTGCTATCCGTAATGAGTTTGCCATTCCATAAACACCCCCGTGTTGGGCAAGATGTATTTTCGCATGCGAAAACAATCTTGCCCGTCCTTGCGGCCGGGGGGACGTTGCTCGGAACTCGCAAAGTCTGAAGACCAGATTAAGATCAAACCATGCCCAGAAAGCCGCTAAAAGACCCTGAGAACCTCTTAAACCACACCCTCATCATCCGCGTCACTGAAAACCAGCACAAAAAGCTGAAAAAAATCGCTGGCGAAAGCGACTGCCATTCCATAGCCGAGGTTACCCGGCGGATCCTCGCCGGGAAAAAGATCATCCTCTTTCACAAGGACATCTCTCTGAACGCTCCCATGGAAGAGCTCACCACGATCCGCAAAGAACTCAAAGCCATCGGCATCAATATCAACCAGCAAACCCGGTATTTTCATGCGTCAAGGAGCGCCGCCGAAAGAGCCTTTTACGTCAACCGGACAGCCAACCAATACAAACACATCGAATCAAAAGTAGACCGCTTGCTTCAGCTCATCACCCAACTCACCCAGAAATGGTTACAAAAATAATCAGCGGAAAGAACATCAGAGGCCTATTGCTCTATAACGAACACAAAGTTTCAGAAGGACAGGCTTCCCTCATTATGGCCAGCCGGTTTGGCACCGACCTGGACAACCTCGACCTAAAAGCCAAACTCACCCGTTTTGAGCACCTCACCGAAGCAAACAGCCGGGTAAAAACCAACGCCCTACACATCCTGTTAAACTTTGACCGCACCGACAAACTCACAACCGCCGCTTTTCAACAAATCGCCACCCGCTATATGCAGCGCATCGGATTCGGCGAACAGCCTTACCTGGTCTACCAGCACCATGATGCCAACCACCCGCATATTCACATCGTCACCACCAACATAAAGCCCGACGGAAAGCGCATCGACATTCACGGCATTGGCCGCACGCTTTCAGAAACCGCCCGAAAAGAATTGGAAAATGAGTTCAATCTCACCAAAGCCGAAGGCCGCAATAAAAGCCAGGAGCTTGATATCAACCCCATCCCGCTGGAAAAAGCCCACTACGGCAAAACGCCTACCAAACGCGCCATTTATAACGTGGTCTCTCACGTTTTAAAAACCTATAAATTTACCTCCCTTGCCGAATACAACGCCGCACTGAAACAATTTAACCTCACTGCCGATAGAGGAAAAGAAGACACCATAATGTTTCAAAAACGCGGTTTGGTGTACTCCATCATTAATGAAGAGGGTAAGCGCATCGGCATCCCGTTTAAAGCCAGCGCCCTGGCGGGAAGGCCCACCCTGGATAAGATAGAAAAAACCTTTGCGCGAAATAAAGAAAAGCGCCTCCCGCACAGGGAAAGCCTGAAGCGGCGCATTGACCAGGTGCTCGGCAACTATCACGACCTCACCAAAGCCACCTTCGCGCAGGAGCTGAAACAGCAGCAGGTAGCCATCCTCTTTCGACAGAACGCCGAGGGGTTAATTTACGGGGTCACCTTTGTGGATCACCTGCACAAAACAGTCTTTAACGGCAGCGACCTGGGTAAGGCCTATAGCGCAAAAGCGCTCACGGCGGGACTGAGCAGCACCGATCGATTAAAAGCGCCCAAGAAGGAACCTTTGATCCCACCCGCATTACCCGCCAGCCGCTTCCTGCCTTCCTTGCAGGTGCAAGGTGAAAAAGAAGCCTTGCCCGAGGTGACCATTGAGCTGCCAGCCCCCACGAGCGTCCTTGAAACCTTATTGAAACAGGAAACCGAGTATAGCAATTTCTATCACCCGAGAAAAAAGAAGAAACGAAAGAAGCGGCAGGAGCCACAGGTCGATCAAGGCCTGTCCTGATACGTAGATCATTTCAATAAACAAGCACCATGAACACCGGAGAAGATGTGCAAGGCTTACGGAAAATCGCTGATTTTACGCGCCTGATCAGCATTTTCGTGCTGGCAATTCACGTTTATCTCACTTGTTATGAGGCGTTTATCGACTGGGGATTTACGGCAGAAATTACCGATCGGCTCGTCGCTCAAATCGCGCGGACGGGATTGTTTCAAAACGTCGTCATTCCCAAGCTGGCTGCTTTGCTGCTGCTGGGGATCACGCTCCTGGCGGCAAAAGGGAAAAAGGACGAGAAGGTTCAAATCAGCAGCAGCCTGGCCTATTTGCTAGGTGGCTTGTGCCTGTACTTTGCGAGCGCGTGGGTCCTGTACCTTCCGGTAAGGGAGACGATCCGCGCTGTTTCCTATATTGGCATTACGGCCGCGGGTTACCTGTTGATCCTGAGCGGGGGTACGCTGCTGTCGCGATTGGTCAACAGTAGCCTGGATACGGACGTGTTTAACACGGCTGGCGAAACGTTTCCGCAGGAGGAGCGTCTTTTGACGAACGAATACAGCGTGAACCTGCCAGCTCGCTATCGTTTGAAAAGTGAACTGCGCAAGAGCTGGATTAATATTGTCAATCCGTTCCGGGGGCTGCTGGTAGCAGGTACGCCCGGGTCGGGCAAGTCTTACTTTGTGATCCGGCACATAATTGACCAGCACCTTCGCAAGGGCTTTTCGATGCTCCTGTACGATTTTAAGTTTGATGACCTCTCGCTCATCGCCTACAATACGCTATTAAAATATTACAAAAATTACAAGGTAAAGCCCACCTTCTGGGTAATTAACTTCGATAAGATCCTGCACCGGTGCAATCCGCTGTATCCTGAAAGCATGGACGACCTCACCGATGCAACCGATTCATCCAGAACCATCATGTTGGGCCTGAACCGGGATTGGATTAAGAAGCAGGGTGATTTTTTCGTGGAAAGCGCTATTAATTTTCTGGCGGCGATTATCTGGTACTTGAAAAAATACGAGCAGGGGCGCTACTGCACGCTTCCTCATGCGATCGAGTTGATGCAAACCGATTATGATCGCTTGTTTGCCTTACTGATGAGCGAGGAAGAGATCCAGGTGCTGATCAATCCTTTTGTGTCGGCTTATCTCCGCAAGGCGATGCCGCAGGTGGAGGGACAAATCGCTTCGGCAAAGATATCCCTGGCCAGGCTGGCTTCTCCCCAGCTGTATTATGTGCTGAGCGGAAATGATTTCACGCTGGATATCAACAATCCGAAAGCGCCCAAGATTGTGTGCCTTGGAAACAACCCGCAAAAGCTCCAGGTCTATGGGGCTGTTCTTTCGCTGTATATCTCCCGGATGATTAAACTGGTGAACCGGAAAAACCAGCTCAAAAGCAGCCTGGTATTCGATGAATTTCCGACGATCTATTTCGCAGGCATGGACAGCTTGATTGCTACTGCGCGCTCCAATAAAGTAGCGACGGCCCTTGCCGTGCAGGATTTCAGCCAGCTTAAAAAAGATTACGGGGCTGAGCAGGCAAGCGTGCTGACCGGGATTGTCGGTAACGTGATTAGCGGGCAGGTGACCGGGGAGACGGCGAAGCGGCTGAGCGAGAGTTTTGGGAAGATCATGCAGGAGCGGGAGAGTCGGAGCATTTCGAGCTCGGATGTGTCGGTGTCCCGGTCGCGGCAGCTGGAGTATGCGATTCCTGCTTCGCGGATTGCTTCGCTGTCTTCGGGGGAGTTTGTGGGGATGGTGGCCGATACGCCGCAGGAAAAGATCCGTTTGAAAATGTTTCATGCCGAAATTCAGAACGATCATGCGGCGATTGCTGCTGAGGAGGCGGGGTACAGGGAGATCCCGGCGGTGGGGCAGGTGACCCGGCGCGATGTGATGGAGAATTATTACCAGATCAAAGAGGACATTTATGAGCTGCTGAAAAGGGAGTGCGGGCGGATTGAGGCGCGGCAACGGCGGGCGGAGGAGCTGGCGCGGAAAAATGCCGAGAAACAGGAGGGACTGGAAGCGGGGGAGTGCCGGGAGCAGGGGAATAAGGAGCAGGGCCAGGGACTGGAAGGGGATGCTTTATCAATGTAGACGCTATCATGGGTCGATGTGCCGCGAACTTACAATGTATGGTATTCCGCGTTAAATGATTCTTAACAAATCAAATCGTTCTAAAAACTTCAGTTGATAATCAAGAATCTCATCGAATGATACGATGCTTAAGTGGTTTTGACCCAGTTCCTTCCGTCGTTTTTCGATTAATATAATTCCCCCCGATGTTTAGACAGTATTTTGTAAAAATAAATAAGCTTCTTTGTTGTAGTTGTGGTGTGGGCTTGTGGTAAACTCAGTTGAGTTTTCCACAAATCCACGCCCTTTTTCTCTTTGCTTCTTTCTCTTTTTAATTTCCACCTTCTTGCTGTTGATAACCCTACCAGACTATGCCACTTGTTTTAGTGCTTGCCCGTAGACGGTCAACGGGACTTGGTCATCCAGGCTCTGATGTCGTCTCTGGGTATTATAATACTCAAAATAGACCTGTAGGCCTCGGTAGCATTCCAGTCCGTCGCTGGCCGGGAACAGGTATACGTGTTTGTACTTGACACTTCTCCACAGGCGTTCTATGAAAATATTGTCAATTGCCCGGCCTTTACCGTCCATACTGAGTTTGATTCCCCGTTCAGGATGGGTAACCCAATCACAGAACTCATAAGCGGTGAACTGGCTTCCCTGATCAGTATTGAGAATCTCCGGACAACCATGCCGGGCGATGGCTCCTTGTAGGGTCTGTTTACACCAATCCGCGCTCATGGCGTTGCTCAGCGACCAGCCTACCACATAGCGACTGTACAGATCAATAATGGCACATAGATACAGGTAGCCGCCCTGCACCGGAATATAGGTGATGTCCATGGCCCACGCCTGATTAGGGCGCACAATTTTGAGCCCCTTCAACAGGTATTTGTATACCCTATGTAAGGCCCCTTTTCCTTTTTTGGAGGTATTGGGCTTAGGGCCTGTGGCCGAGAGTCCCATCAGCCGGTAAAGTCGCTCAATGCGTTTAGGATTGATCTTATAGCCTTTGTCCTTCCTTAGCCAGGTGGTCATGCGAGGAACCCCAAGCCAGGGATGTAACAGGTATTCTTCATCAATCAGGCGCATAAGCTCCAGATTCAGCTCGCTTTCTCCCAAGGGCTTATAATAAAAACTGCTGCGAGGAACCTCAAGAAGCTCGCACTGACGGACAATACTCAACATTCCGGCCTTGTCAATATGTCGCTGACGTTGCTGTTTATCCTGGCTCATGACAAGGCTTTTTTTAAAAAATCAATCTCGACCTTTTGCTGGCCGATCACCTTCAAATAATGCTCTTCCTTCTCCTGGGCCTCGCTTTTGGCATCCTTTACTGGTTTGTCAAAAACGGCGCTGGCATTTTTCAAAAACTGAGTCTTCCAGGTAGTGATCTGCGTGGGATGGATCTCGTACTTGCGACCAAGCTCCTGAATCGTGTAACGCTCGCTCAAGGCCTCCATGACCACCTTGACTTTAAACTCCGAAGTAAACTTTCTCCTACTCATGATACAGTAAATTTAATCAAAATTCTAACTTAACTTACTGTCCGATTTTCGGGGGGAATTATAATGTTTAGATTATTTTTTATATTAGAAGGGAACTAAACTAAATAATTTATCATGGGAAAATTTATTATCAAAACAACCAAGAACGGTGAATTTCATTTTGTTCTCAAGGCTGGTAACGGTGAGCCGATCCTCTCGGGTGAAACGTATTCTTCCAAGTCGGGATGTAAGAATGGGATTGAGTCGGTTCGGAAAAATGCTCCGATTGATGAGCGGTATGAGAAGAAGACGTCTTCAAACGGGAAGTATTATTTTGTTTTAAAGGCAGGAAATCATGAGCCTATTGGAACGAGTGAAATGTATGAGAGTTCCTCGGGACGAGACAAGGGGATTGATTCGGTGAAGCGGAATGCGCCGGAGGCGGAGGTGGTGGAGGAACAACCCGCCTAGTAGGTGCTGAGGCTGCTATGCCTACGTTACGATAAGAGTGCGCTCACGGCGTCCGTTGGAAAAAGGGCCGGTCATTTTCACGACCGGCCCCACATCTACCTATGAAAAACATGCCCTTTGGGTAGGGCAGGAGTAAAGTTACGAAGATCGGCGCAAAGTATCTTGACGTTTAGGTCAGTTCTTTAAAGCCTTAGTCTTAAACTGGGTGAACGATGGATGGGACAGGTAACGAAATTTATTTATATTCGGGGATGTAGTGTAAGCCAGTGAAGTTTAAACTTACTCCCCTTTTTCTTCTCTCCAGCGGCCTCATCTTGTATGGGCTTTACATGCTAATTTTTCATGTTGGTGGCAACGGTTTAGGAGGCCTGGTTCCCTTTTTATTAGGAGGAGCCGGTGCAATTGGGCTCTTTATTTACGCGGTGTTTCGGGTTACCCTGGCTAAGAGGGTCTGGGTGCAGGTGGGCATTGAATCCTTGGTAATTCTGGGGATTTTATATTTCGGCTACAAAAAAGTGGGCTTTTATGAGTTCCGTCTGCCGCATGATTACCGGGGTCATGTGGTGCTGGTATACGGGGTTGATCATGCTCCTGCGCTTAAAACGCCTTTTTATTCGAATAAGATTAAGATGGTTGTGCCGCCGTCGGGCGTTCTGCTTACCTCAAGTTTACCTAATGATAATTATTCCGATCCGGCGGTATTTCTGGACAGTACCTTGGGAGAGATTCAGGATTTGCCGAAGCCGTTTAAGAGACAATCTGCCCCGGTACTTACCGATACGTTACGTTGCGGGAATAGGAAGTATCTCATGGATCAATGGCTCATCAAGGAGGGATCGTACTGGTCGCTGAAAGACGATACCGTATTTGGGCTTGACCGGAAGCTGTTAAGGGCGTGTACGTTGATAAGCGAATAAGGTTGGATTTTGATAAACGTTTTGGCTTTCCGGTTAGCCCAGGCGGTATTGTGGCTGGTCTCCTGTCTGTTCTTTTTTGAGTTTTCCGTCTTTTTCTAGTATAGCCAGGCGCAGGGTCAGGGCTTTGCGCACTTTTTCGGCCGAGGTGGCGGGGTCGCGTTTTGTGATGAATTGGGTGATGCTTTCTTTAGTGCCTGATCCAAGGTTGCTCAGGGCGGTTTGGATCTTTTGATCCCAGCTGCCTTTTTGATTGGGTTCGGTGAGGGAGGAGGAGGTCGAAGGTGCTTTTTTCGCGGCTTTGGCTGATCTTGGATTTTTAGCGGTGGTGGTTTCCGCTTTCGCGGTGTTGGATGGTTGGGTGTTTTTTCCTTTCGTTATGCCGATGGATTTGTTAAAGGGCGCGCGTCGGGTGTATTTTCTTTTTCTTGGTACGTCAGCAATATCTCCATGGCTGTTTAGGGCAGTTAATATGGCTTCAACTTTTTGGAGTTCCTGGGTGAGGCCTTGCTTTTTTTCTTGATAGTGTTGAAGGATTGTTTGGTCGGTGAGTTTTGCCATGATGGAAATTTAAGCGTAATTTTTAATTGTTTCTAAGTTAAAAAAACGCTGGGAAGCATTTTTTTATTGTAGTGGTAGCCTCTGTTGTTAATAGGGGATTGTTAACGCAAAAACTTTCTGGTAAATCAAAAAGTCAGGCAATACTATCAAAAATACCTATTTACTTGCTGTCGACTATGTTTCTAAGACTCGTGATGGTACTCTTAAGTTCCTTTACAAGACTTGAATCGATTTCCCTGTCATCAAGTTCTTGCGCTTTCGTATAGGGGATTAAGACGGTTAACAGTGTTCCCAGGGAAAGGTCAAAATACGTGCGATTGGAGTTTGTTATTTTTTGGCTGTACTCGCATTTCGTTTTCCAATTGGGATCTATTGAATCCATTACTTTTTCAAATTCATTCCATTGATGCTTTTGATATCGGCCGGCATAGTTATCAAAAAAAGCCCGTGTATGGGTGGTCTGGTAGTCTTCTTCAGTTGGCACAAACCAAAAAAGCATGGAATTGAAGTGACTGAATTTCATGTATGGCTCGGCTACTAGTTTATAACCCTTTACGTCATTGGGCCATTGGATGGCGCCGTTGTCAAGTTTAAACAGGTTTCGGCCTTGTGCTTTCGTGTCGCCAGGATAGATGTCAATTTTTAAGTAGTTTTCTCGTCCGTGCTTACAATACCCCACATGGACTTCGTTTGCCCAGCCCCAATTATCAACCGCTATTACCAGACGATAATACTTGCCAGGAATTTCTTTGGTCCTATCCTCTCCAAAAATTTGTGTTTTAAGCTGATCTAGTCGGGAATTAAGATAGGTGTTATTTGGGTCGGCGTCATTTTGGGGGAATGAGATATTTTTCAGAAGCCTTTGGGGGAACCAGTCTGGATGCTTTTTTTCGAGGAATCTTGCAAAATCTCGTGTAAATTGATTTTCGGAGTTTATTTGCTTTTGCAGTGATAACGCATTTAAAAGGGAAATGACAATCTTTTTCCAGTTTAAATCCTTGTAGATAATATCCGCCTCGTCCGGGCAGAAGCTTTTTACCTTTTCCGCCTGGCATTTAAGTTGGGCGGAGCAATCTTCCGGTGTTGTTTTGAATTCAAAGACCAAGCATACGTCATTAATGGTGATGCATAGGTCCGTTTTTGGTTCCTCGGTGGTACGTGCTGCTATACATGAAATATTGGATGTGTCTAATTCGCGCGCGCAGCAAGCAATTGCCACTATGTGCGTGAATCCGGTAAGCTCTGCTGGCCGTTTCTGAAGATCTATTTCAATCGAATAGGCGGGATTGTCCGTGTTGAACAATGAATTGTACAGGTGCTGGTCCAATACCTGCCGGAGAATATGGTCTAGTAGAACGGTGTCGTATTTTATGCACAAGGCAAATGCCCGGGACAAATTGTTCTCATCATATTCATTACCGTTGTTATTGAAAAATTCAAAAATGTTTAAATGTCTATCCATATCATTAGTTTATGTGTTCAACTACGCGGGCTTGTTTATGACGGAATGAACCCCGCGGGAGTACAATTAGGATTACTTACGGTTCGCACAAGAGATATTGGTCCATGGCTTAATTCGGTGTTATACGGCTTGCGCTAATGTAAGAACTATTAATTTTTTAAATCGGCGTTAAGTGGAACGTTTTTGAGTGGGCCGGTGTGGGCAATTATGTGAAATTGCCAGTTACGAGCGATATAATTTTGTGGCGGACTATTGGGTAACTCAGGGCGATGCCTTCACGCTGGTTTTACAGGATACGATGAGTTCCGTATTAGGTGCACCTGATACGGTGTAGGTTGCGTTTAATTGATGCTCGTCCTTTTTTGAGTTTAATGGTGATTGGCTGGCTTAGATCTCGGCCTGGTTAGGGTTTCTTTTCACCCAAACGGTCGTTTTACCCGCCGACCATCCGCGGTCAAAGCAGTATTTCCATAGTTCCCCGTTTTCTATGAGCACACTGGTGTAAAATTTTTCGTTCAGTCCGAGTTCCTGGAATTGTTTACTGTTCATGAAAGACGCTGCATTTGGATCTGGTTCAAGATCGAAATTGGTGAGAAGGATCTGGTAGTTGTTTTTGATGATGCGGATGATTTCTGCGATGGTTTCCGGTGCTTCCAAGGCTCGCTTCTTTCGTTTTTTGCGGTTGAAATTGTTCCGACAGTCGTCGTTACAGAATCGCTTGTCGGTGCGACCCTTGATCGTCTTGCCGCAATGCTCGCAGTGCTTGGGGGTGTGTGCTGCGTTTTCCATACATTAAATATCGCGTAAATAGTTGAAAGATCGGGTATTGGATCCCAAGATCGGATAAATCTTTCGTGATCGGATGCCGCCCTTTTGCATCGGGTAATGTCAATTTGCTCCGACTAACTCCGGGATTTCGGGGGAGTTTTGTACTCAAACCAATTTTATAACAAGATGAAAAATATCATTTTAGTCAGTGAGTATTTCTCTTCCGGGAGGCGGCATTATTTTCTGGATTTTAAGCGGGCCTCAAATGGAAGCGTCTATCTTAAGATTGCTCGTAGTGATGAGAAAGGGGACGGAACGTATGAGCGGCGAGACCTGGTGGTTTTTGAGGAGGATCTTGAATGCCTTATTCAGGCGTTTTCGTATCTCTTTTATGCTGCGTCCTATCATCAGGAAGGAGAGGTACGGGTGGTGGATCTGAAAAGAAAGCGGGAGGCGCAAGGTAGCGGGATCAAAGATTGGGATGAACAGGATCGTCCCCGGGAGAAAATGCTTGAAAATGGAGCGGTTTCCATGAGTGATGCGGACCTGTTGGCGATGTTGATCGGTTCGGGTACGCCGAAGGAATCGGCGGTGGGTCTGGCCGGGCGCATTCTGGAAGATGTGGATTTCAACCTGGAGCGGCTTCGCCGGATGTCCTATCAGGAGCTGTGTGCGTTTCCGGGGATGGGGATGGCTAAGTCCTGTACGATCCTGGCCGCACTGGAGCTGGGCAGGCGACTCGCCACGGATCTGTTTTGATCAGTTACTGTTTTCTATTCCTTAGCGTTGTTTTTGTGTTGAATGAACCTATCGCCGGATGGGCGGGTGCTACGCGCGCTGTAAACGCGGGCACCTGCCTAAAGGCGGTCGGTAGAACGCGGCTACGATTTCAGGTGCCGCTACCAAAACTTGTCTTTCTCCATAAGCCAATAGCTTTCTGTTAAAACGCCCTCTCAGCCTTTTTGGGGCGCAAATTTCTAAACCGCCTGCCACACGGCAAGGCCGGGGCCCTTCGGGTTTTTGAAAAAAAATCTCCAGCCCTTCGCCTGCGGCTACGGGTCGTATTTTTTTTCAAAAAGCCTTGCCTTAGTGCCGGGCAGTATTAGGTGAGCTGCTTATCAAAAAGCCAGGGAGGCCCTGCGCCGACCGGAATTTTTGAGGTATTCAAATTTTAAAGCAGCAGGAACATGGAAACAGGCAGCAGGGCTCCCCCGGTTCGGGACGCATTCTAAAGAGGGAACGATAACAAGTAATCATTTGTCAATTTTTAACATTCAAATTCAATTCATCATGAAAACGACGATTGTAGAAGGCGGAAAAAAACGGGGTGCTGATAATGGAGCAGTCGCAGGTAATGGGAAAATGAGCGGTGGCACTGGTAAGGTAAACGGTATGCCGGTAAGTACTGCCTTTTACCAGGAAGGTAAGAAGGAGGAATCTGCGAGAACGGACGGGGCGGTTCCGGCGGAGGGAGCTGCGAAGGCTGAATCGAAGGTGCCACTGAAACAGGGGCGGCCTGTCCTTAATCTGGAAAGCACCATTCAGTTGGTGGAGGAACTCCACCGCAGGAAACGGCAGTGGGATCGCTTGATTCAAACAATTGACAATCTGGCGGCCTTTGAGGTAGCTCAATTGGACGATGCCGAGGAAAAAGGGGATAATCCCTATCAAAATAGCGTGCTGGTGATCGAGGACGATGAGCGCCGGAGGTTTGACACGAAAAACCGTGTGATCATTCAGGCGGTGGCGGAATTTATCCGTTTATTATGCGCAGAGCGCTTAGCGGATATTGAAGCGGAAATCGTAATTCCTGCCCGTTAGTCCAGAGAAAACGCCCTCCTGTCTATACATAGGTGGGAGGCGTTTCTATTGTAATCTTTATTCATTCCAATCAGTTAAAAACCAAGTAGTATGTCACACCAAATTCATTATAACGAGCAATCAGGAAAGCACAGTTTTTTTTCGGTGAAAGAAAAAGCCTGGCATGGGTTAGGGCAGATTGTAGAGGAGTACCCGACCAGCGCGGAGGCCGTCCGGCACGCCGGGTTAGATTATGTGGTTGAAAAGCGGCCGCTGTATACCTATGATACGGATAATTTCCGCGGGGAAAGCGAAACCGGTAGGCTTATCCCGGAAATTGAAGTGCCGGATTTCTTTGCGACCGTGCGCAGCGATACCGATCAGGTTTTGGGGGTAGTTGGCAGAGACTACCAGATTGTGCAGAACACGGAGGCGTTTAGTTTTTTTGACGCGATTGTTGGCGGCACAGACGGAATTTTATACGAGACGGCGGGCGCACTTGGGAAAGGGGAGCGGGTCTTTATTACGGCGAAGTTGCCGGAATTTATCCGGGTGGGAAAGGAGGATTTAATAGAGCAATATTTGTTTCTCACGACTTCCCATGATGGATACGGCAGTATTACGGCGGCCTTTACCCCGGTGCGGATCGTTTGCAACAATACGCTGAATGCGGCTTTGAAAAATCATAGCAACTGCGTTAAAATACGGCATACGGCCAGCGCGCGGGATCGTTTGAAACAGGCGCATGCGCTGTTAGGAATTACGAACCAATTAGCGGGAGAATTGGAGGAAGTGTTTAACCATTGGGCCACCGTCCGGATCAGTGATCAGGCGGTAAAACGGTTGGTTCAGGTGGCAATGGCTCCAAATAGGGAAGTATTGCACAACCTGCAAACCGGTGAGCAAAACGCGCTATCCACGCAGTATAAAAACATGGTTAGCAGCGTAGTGGAATACGCTTTGACCAGTCCTTCCCAGCAGGAAGTAACCACTAAGGGCACTTTGTTTGGCGCATACAACGCCGTGACCGGCTATTTTCAAAACGTCCGCAATTACAAGGACGAGGAAGCACGGTTTAAAAGCATCCTGTTTGGTACAGGGTTGCAGCGGGGACAAACTGCGTTTAACCTGTGCCGGGAATTTGCCAGCCATGGAACAGACGTATTTAGCTTGAATTAATTAACCGGAGCCAGCACGTTTCCGGGCTGGCTCCTAATTTTTTTACTCATGAAAAAAGAATCACCTTATAATGAAGCCCAGTTACTGGGTATCTGGGAACAAATCGGTCAGCGCAATTATTGGATACGCCAGGCCATTGATCCCCCATTTGACAAAACACAATTAATAAAATGTGATACCTTGGAAGATTTGCAGTTGTCACTACAACAAACTGCCTGGTGCCTGGGACAAGGATTTTATTATCAGCAGCTTTGTTTTATCAATCAAATCAGCGGAGGGGACGAGTGGCTAACGATCAAAGATGATTATGCCTTTGAAAGTATTTCCTTTGCGCGTGTGATCGAGGCCGGAAAATTTGAAGGACTTATTGAACGTCTGCTAAAAGCCTCCAAAAACCAGTGTTTAAGGCTTCACTATTAGCGCATTAAAAAAGCAACCAGCAGTGAAAAGGAGGCTTAGAAGCTTCCGACGCTCTAAGGCTCCTTTTTTATCTCGGCATCTATTTTGAAGCCGGAGAGCATAGAAAATGGCCCCATTGCCATTTCAGGCGCGTTTTTATGCGCTTTTTAGGTGCCGGCCTTCAACGAAAGCAATTTGATAGCCTAAGACCTGACTAAATCGATCTAATTTTCCCTGTTTCTTCTATCTTCATAGCAATCTTTTTATAAAAATACTATATTTGGTATAGCAAGCCTGAACTACACCAGAATTTCGGAATGATTCTTTATACGGAATACGGAAAGGTACCTGAGTCAATGTGTTAAAGATTGGATGAAATTATAAACGTTAAAATTTTAAAGTCATGGCAAAGAGAAAAACGTATCACGTCACCAAAACAGAAGAAGGCTGGCAAGGTATGCTTGAGAACGGAAAGCGAGCTTCAGTCACAGGGAATACCAAAGAAGAAACACTTGGTAAGACCATAGACTTGGCAAAGAAACAAGGGAATTCCTCGATAATCGTGCACAAGCAGGATGGCAAAATCCAGGAGGAGCGGACTTATGGAAACGACCCGTATCCCCCTAAAGGATAAACGTTACATGGAGAAAGATTTACTTAACGACCCGGATCTCTTTTGGAAAAATTTTCGATTAGGAACGGAATTACAAATTTCGGATTCCTTTATTTACAATTCCATATTCGTTTTGGAGAATATGGAGTCGCTCTATTATGAACACGAGTGTTTTGAGTTCCTGTATCATATATCTGTCGGAGTTGAACGACTTCAAAAGATTGCCCTAATTTTGATAGAACATGATGGTACAGCTTCGGTTGAGGATTTTGAAAAGTCATTAATTACACATAGTCATTTGGAATTATGGCGAAGAATTAAAGAAAAGAGGGAAGTAAAAACCAGTAAGCAGTTAAACAGATTTCTCGCTTTATTGGATAAATTTTACAAATCTACCAGATACGATAGATATAATCTTTCCTCGGTTTACCGCCCACCCCAAGATAAAGGGCAACTTACGGAATTCATATCCGAAGAACTTGGGATTAAGATACAAAATGAGGCGTTTTTTCCAACTCCAAATTCCGATCGAATCAAGAATTTATTTGCGCGAGTCATTGGTAAATTGGTTGATCAATTATACCAAATAGTTCGGCAAGAAGCCGGTCGACTTAACATCTATACTTATGAAATAGCCCATAATTCAAAGGCGTATAAAATCTTTATTGCAAAGGAATTTACATTTGAAAAGGAAAAGCTTATGCAGCGGGAGGTCTGCGCTTTTCTCCTTAAAAGTGAATTTTCTGGGGAGTTCGGAGAATACATCAACTCACTGGAGCCATTAGAGTTTGAGCAGCTAGGTTCGAATAAATACTTTGAGAGCATTTTTAACATTCACAAGGATCGAGACGCCATAGACGAGATGATTTATCTCTATGAGGAAACTGAAACAGAGCCTGAGCGAGTTCAGCAGTTCATGGCATTAGGATCAGATATAAATTTCGACGAATTAGATGATTATGAGGATTGACGGATGATTACATTCCGTTCAAAAACGAGATACCAGCGTAATAGAAAAGATTTGTTTTAAGATGCCCCTGAAAGGATATAGCTTAATAGTATCAACCGAGCTAGTCTTCTTATGTGATAGTTGCGGGCTCTTTTTAATAAATGGTCGCAAACTATTGCAAGCCTTTTTTACACGGATTGAAAACGTGAGAGTGACTGCTATAGCAAAGGGCGGGCAGGTGATGAGGATTATGTTCCGTCATTTTGACCAAACCTGATCCTTGGGTGATATCTATAACGATTATGAAATTAATCACAAAGATTAAACTCCAGAATTTTAAAAGGTTTGAGGCCTTTGAAACTCAGTTTAATCCACAACTGAATGTCCTCATTGGAGACAACGAAGCTGGCAAGAGCAGCATTCTGACGGCTATTGATCTTGTTTTGAGTGGCAGCCGGAGCAAAGTCGAAACGTTGGGGCTGGATAGCCTGTTCAACGTCGCGGCCATCGATAATTTTTTATCTGGGAGAAGGGGCTATGCAGACCTACCCGTTCTATATATTGAACTGTATTTGACCGACCAAAGTAACGAAGATCTGAATGGAAAGGTCAATTCCGAGGGGGCCTCCTATGATGGATTACGATTGGTCTGTTCTCCATTGGAGGATTACAGCAAGCACATTAAAGACATTTTAGCTCAAAACAATACCATATTTCCGTTTGAGTTTTATTCTATATCATTCAAAACATTCTCCGGTGAAAACTATTCGGGGTTTAGAAAATACCTAAGCCATATCCTTCTCGATAATACCCAAATAAATAATGAATATGCCACACGGTCTTATATAAAAGCGCTTTATAATTCCTCCGTAGAAGAGACCGAGAAGTACAAGCATCACAATGAATACAGGAAGCACAAAGAGAATTTCAAAAACACTGTTCTAAAGGAAATGAATGACAAACAATCTACTTATCAGTTTTCGATACGTACGAGTACGAAAGCAAATCTTGAAACGGACTTAACGATAACGGAAGGCGGTATTGATATAGATCGCAAAGGAAAAGGTAATCAATGCTTTATCAAGACCGCTTTTGCATTGAAAAACAAAGCAGGCAGCTTGGATGCAGTTTTATTGGAGGAGCCTGAAAACCATCTGAGCCATGTCAATATGAAAAAATTGATTGCGAAGATTGATGAATCGGAAAGCAAACAATTATTCATTGCTACACATAGCAGCCTGATATGTAGCAGATTGGATTTAAGGAAAGCCATTCTGCTAAATAGTAATGATACTCGTTCTATAGGGCTGAATGCATTACCGGAAGATACCGCCAAGTTCTTCATGAAAGCACCTGATCACAATATACTGGAGTTTATCCTTTCCCAAAAGGTTATCCTGGTTGAAGGTGACGCAGAGTTCATACTCATGGAAGCGCTATATATCAATGTCACCAGTAAGAAACCTTATGAGGACGGTGTACATATTATTTCGGTTGATGGGACCAGCTTTAAAAGATATTTGGACATAGCGAGGTTACTTAAAATCAAGACAGCCGTCATAAGAGACAATGACCACGACTTCCAAAGTAACTGCCTCGAAAGGTATTCAGAATATACCGATGATTTGATCAATGTTTTTTACGAGAATTGCAATGACAGATACACTTTTGAAGTATCGGTTTATCAGGACAATCAAACAATCTGCGACCAAATATTCGTTCAAAAACGTAGATCTCTGTCGGTACAGGACTATATGCTTAAAAACAAAGCAGACTGCGCATTTGAATTGCTAAATACCAGGGCAGAACAGATAGCGACACCGGATTACATACGAAACGCTTTTACGTGGATAAAAGAATAATTTTTTCGGTTGCTGGGTCAGGGAAAACCTTTCTTATTATCAGCGAGCTGGACCTTAACCACCGGGCTCTTATAATAACCTATACAATTAACAATATAAGGAACTTGGAAAAACGCATCCAGGAGAAATTCGGCTATATGCCGAAAAATATAAAGGTGGTATCCTATTTTACGTTTCTCCACAATTTTTGCTACAGGCCTTTGCTATCCCACAAAGTGAAGTCGAAGGGGTTACATTGGGATATACCACCTCAATACACAAGAACATTTCGACGGGACAATAAAAATTATTACCTATCTAAAGGCCAGCGCCTTTACCACAACAGATTATCGAAATTACTGGAAGTAGAGAATATTTTGGACGAGGTAAATGCCCGCTTGGAAAAATATTACGATTGTCTCTACATAGACGAAGTACAAGACTTTGGTGGCCATGATTTCGATTTCCTTAAAAGCATCAGTAAGGCCAATCTTACAATGCTTTTCGTCGGAGATTTCTTTCAGCACACCTTTGATACAAGCCGGGATAGTAATACAAACGCTACCTTACATGATGACTATGATCGGTATCAGGCGGAATTTAAAAAGATGGGGCTTGTTCCGGACGCACAATCATTGAGCAAAACTTTCCGGTGTAGCCCGACGGTTTGTGATTTTATCAGGGAGAAACTAAAAATAGAAATCCATTCCCACAAGACGGAACCTTCAACAGTTGAGGTCATCAGTGACACGTCCACGGCAGCAACGATTTTTCATAATAGTGAGATAGTCAAAATCTTCTATCAAGAGCATTATAAATATGCCTGCCATTCAAGAAACTGGGGCGAATGCAAGGGGGAAGATGCCTTTGTTGATATATGTGTCGTGCTTAACAAAGGCACATTTAAAAAATACAGTTCCAATAAATTACACGAACTTTCCCCAAGAACTAAAAACAAACTGTATGTGGCTTGCTCAAGGGCAGGAAACCACCTGTATTTTGTCGATGAGAGCCTACTGAAATGTTTTAAAAGATAGTCCTTCCCTGCTTCACCCAGAATTGCGGCAGTAGAACAAGTATCGTGTAGCGCAAAAATTTATGTTACATATAAACGATAAACGCACTCAAATAGGGCGAATAGATTTTTATAGCTCCAAATCCGCGATTAGACGCAAATCAGACAAGAAATAGTTCGAAGTTTGTAACTTAGGGACGACAAATGAAAAGAAGCCCCGGCGAAAACCGGGGTTTTTTGCGTTTGGAGCGGCTGCCGAGCTTGCTCGAGCAGGCGCGAAAGGCGCAAAAACAGGACGCGCCGCAGGCGTGGCCGGGCTTTTATTCATTTAGTCACCCCCCCAAACCGGGATCAGCGAAGCAAGAAGAGCCGGCGACCAGCCGGCGGCTTGCGCAGCTAATCCCGCCACCCCCGACCTGATGGGGGAGCATCTAAAACATCGTTGGGCCGCTCCAAAAAGAGCGTTCCTTTTTCTTTAAGTGCCAGCAGGATATATTCGAACACTGTGGTTTCGTATGTGTATTTCATGTGGTTGGCTGATTTGAAATCATTTTTCACATATTTTAATCAGTTTTCATAACTTTGGCAAATAAAAATTCAGGAGTTGATATGAAAAATATATGCTTTTCATCGCTTGTAACTGTTTTTCAGGAACGGATAACACCGGAAGAGGGATATTTGGTGGGATATGCAGGAATACTGTATGCGTATGATTTGCGAGTTCCGGTACCGGATATGCTATCAATTATAAGCCATAAACATAAGCATTATAAAACTACCGAATGGAGGGTATTTACACCCAGGTATAGGCCGGATGATACGTTGATAGGACATCTTACCTTCGCACTCAAATATGAGGGTATAGAACTGTGTCTGCTTAAGAAATTGTTTGAAAAACTGGACGCAGCGGAACTGGCCCGATTGATTGTTGAGGAACCGACCGGACAATACCGCAGAAAAATATGGTTCTTGTACGAATGGCTTATGGATGCACGATTGAATCTACCTGATATGACCGCGGGAAATTATATCGACCTGGTTGATACCAGTATTCAATACGGATCTACAAGTTCGGTTGAAAAATCCAAAAGACAACGCATACGAAATAATCTACCGGGAGCAAGGGAATTCTGTCCCATGATAAGAAAAACTGACCTATTGGATCAATATATAGCGCTTGGTTTGTCAAAAGAGATAAAAGACATGATAGGCGGTATCCATCCCGATGTAATGGCCAGAACTGCTGCTTTTTTATTATTGAAAGATTCAAAAGCATCTTATGCCATAGAGGGCGAAAGGCCTCCTCAAAATCGGGCACAACGTTGGGGACGTGCCATAGGGCAGGCTGGGCAAAGGCCTATCGCAAAAGCAGAATTGATACGATTGCAGCAAATCGTAATAGCCAATCCAAGGTTTACCAAAATGGGATTTCGGCAACAAGAAGGGTTCATTGGTGAACATGACCGACGTTATGGTACACCCATACCAGATCATATCTCCGCAAGGTGGAAAGATTTGGAATTGTTGATAGATGGGTTGATAGAAACAGGTCAGAAACTGGAAGTTGAGCATGACTTTGATGCGGTGTTGGCCGCAGCCATGATAGCTTTTGGATTTGTCTTTATCCACCCTTTTGTAGATGGAAATGGGAGGATACACCGCTATTTGATTCACCATGTGCTATTAAGAAAAGAATATGTTGCTAAGGAAATGATCTTCCCTGTGTCGGCTATTATTTTGGAACGACTTGATGAATACCGGAAAATACTGGAAGAATTTTCGATGCCTCGTCTAAATCTTATCGACTGGAAACTTGACGAAAGTAATAATGTAGAGGTGCTGAATGAAACCATAGATCTGTATCGTTACTTCGATGCAACTAAGCAAGCTGAGTTTCTATATAGCTGTGTCCAACAGACAATAGAACAAACTATCCCTGACGAAGTAGATTATCTGGAAAAATACGACCGGCTGAAGGATTACCTGGACAATTATTTTGAAATGCCGGATAAGACGGTAGCGCTGTTAATTCGTTTTTTGGAGCAAGGGCGCGGCAAGCTGTCCGAACGGGCCAAAAGCAAGGAATTCGGGGCTCTTACTCCCGATGAGGTAACGCGTATTGAAGAAAAGTATTCGGAAATATTTGAAGCGGAGTGATATCATTCAATGTTATCTTTATCAGATTTATATTCATGCACAGTACTTGCTTGAAACAAGATAGTTCGTTGCAACCGAATATGCAATGATTAAAGAAGACAAAGCGTACAGATTATGTATAAGGCAAAAGTAAAAAGCAGAAAAGAGGGCACATTACTCAATATTGCTAACGGGCATTACCGGATCATTATCTCGGGAAAAGAAACTGAGGGTAGGTATGCCATTATTGAGATGAATGTTCCTCCGGGCGCCGGTCCGCCTCCTCATGCGCATATAAATACAGAAGAATTGTTTTATGTAGCTGAGGGCAGCGTTGACTTCTATACGGAAGATGGTACACAAACCGCAAAGATGGGCGATTTAATCCGTGTACCGAAAAACGGTGGAGTTCATGCTTTTAAAAATATCTCAGATAAGCCTGCAGTACTTATTTGCACGGTTTATCCGTCTGGCTTTGATGAAATGTTCGAGCGGGTAAGCCAAACGCCGGAGCATGCAAAACACATCGGAGAACAATTCGGGAATGTATTTTATCCGCTAGACTATTTTACAGTCTAATATTGTTTATTGCATTGAAAGGTGGCGGTTTGCACGGACCAGAAAGAGAACATTTTCAACGGCTGTGGAGTTGATGCTACAAAAGTGGCTTTCGGCGCGCACTCAAAAGACGCTAAAAATATCCTACAGGAAAAGCAGCTGGGCATTCAAGTCATTCCTTTTGCGTGCGCCCGGGTAATTGTAATAGCCGGTAAACTTATTGCAGTGCTTTTGAAATCATTAATCATGTTGCATTATGGGCACTGAAAACTTGCATAACAGGGAAGCCACCAAGAAACTAAAGGAACTTGTGGACAAAATCGACATTGGAATCCTATGTACTTTTGTTCCTGAAAGTGTTTACCCGCACGCCGTTCCCATGAGCCGGCAGGAAGTTGACGAGCAGGGAAATATCTGGTACCTGTTTTCTACCGAGAGTGAAACCTATACCAACCTGGAGCGGAACAGTAAAATAAGCGTTCTGTTCTCTCATGTCGGCGATTATAATTTTTTAAGCGTCAATGGAATAGCTGAAATATCCCGGGATGGAGAACGTGTTGACAAGTATTGGAATAAAATGATGGAGAGCTGGTTCGAAAAAGGAAAAGACGATCCCCGGATCAGGATTCTTAAAGTTGTTCCGCAGGAAGCGCATTATTGGGACAACAAGTCCAATAAACTTATAACTCTCTTAAAAATGGCGGCAAACGCCGTTTCCGGATCGAAAATGAGCCTCGGCCGGGACGGTGAGCTGAATTTGTAGCGGCTTTTAAGGAAATTCTACTTTTGAGTCGTTGAGGAAGGCTTACTAAATGATTTTTGTGAATAGTACTATAGTTAACAGCTAAGGCCTGTCATCTTTATCGCTCTTTTTTGGGTGCCAGTTTGATATCCACCGTAAATACTGTTTCATTTAAGGCTAACAATAGGTTTTGACCTCTTTTTTCTGACAAAATCTTTCTTAGAAGATGTTTCGTATATTGGTTTCGCACTTCGAGATTCAGTTGATGTATGACAACGAAAACGACAAAAAATATTTAAGACAATACAAGCGGCTTAAAGCAGCGAAACTTAAAAAAATAATGAAAACCAAACCGCTACCAAAGTCAATAAAACTTGATATGAAACTCTCTTCAAAAGCTGAAAGCATCTTGGCTCAAATCAATACTAAAACTAAGTTAGGGGACTTACGGAAAATCGCTAAAGATATCAAGAAAGACCATGAACTGGCTTTGGAACTATGGTCAACCGGGAGGTTTTTGCCCAGGCAATTGGCCATCTTGATTATGGACAGCAAGGCTCTTTCCCAGGATTTGATTGATAAGCTTGATAAAGACATGCAAACTCATCCATTTGGTGAGCGAAACCAGCTAATTGACTGGCTAATGGCCAATCAGCTTACTAAGGACAAAAAGACAATTACATTAATTCAATCTTGGAAAAATAGTCCTTCTTCCCTTCAAAGGCGCACTTATTGGTACTATCAGGCAAGATTAAGATGGACAGGCCAGACGCCCCCCGAAAATACGCCCGACTTACTTTCAGCAATGGAGACCGGGATTGCCATGGAAGAGCCTGAAGTTCAATGGGCCATGAATTTTACTGCAGGCTGGATTGGAGTTTATGAAAAGAAGTATCGAAACCGGTGTGTCGCTCTTGGCGAGAAAACAGGTCTTTATAAAGATGAAATGGTATCAAGAGGGTGTACTCCCAATTATTTGCCAGCGTTCATTGCGATGGAAAGTAACAAACGAAATTTATAGCTTGCGAGGGTATGCGGTCAATGCGCCTAAAAGCCATCCTCAAGTTACTTTAAGGGGAACACACTAAGGATACACTTCTTTGACCGCGAGCAAGAGATTCGTCAGCTGCTTCTCCTTTCAGCAGAGTTACTGCAATTTATAATTTTCTGTCTAACCAGTGTATGATATTGAGCAGAAATTGCGCATTCTGTGGGGCTCCTGGATGATTCATGCCCCTTTTCTTGCTTTTGATTCCCTGCAGCTGTGCCGAGAAAGGCGCCCCATCTCCAAATATAACGACTCTGCCTTTGCCAAATTCCAGATATGCGCCGTTTACTAATCCTCTACCTGAAATATAGGGTATGGTGTCCGCCAAAGGCCTTTTTATTTGCGAAACATCGCTTGGAAGATATATGCTGTAATCCTCCCCCAATAGGGAAATAACGTAGGCATTTGGCGGAACAATAAACCCCGTCCCTCCCCAACACATAATACTGTCGATCTCTTCTTGAGTTTGACACGCACTTTCAAAAAAACACTATAAATCGGCCAATGACAGACGTATTGGGGGTTTGTCGGAAAAAAGTGTAGAGAGCCGATGTCAGCGGAGGCCCTTTACAATCAATTGCAGGGTGCTTATTTTTGTGTAATGGCTTTTTTGAAAGTAGAGCGCAAACCATCGGGCACCTATTTACGCATTCTGGAAAGCTACCGGAATGCCGAAGGCAAGCCGACCAGCCGGGTGCTGTATTCGTTGGGGAAAGCCGAAGATTATACCCCGGGGCAGCTTCGCAGAATGGGTATTCAGCTTTACGAACTGGGCGGAGGTGAAGTGAAAGCGCTTTTAACCGGTCAGATCGAAGAGCTTGCCCGTTACAATTACGGATTTGCCCAGGTTTATAAGCGGGTGTTTTCCCACTACGGGCTGGATATTCTTTTACGGCGGATCGCCCGCAAACAAAAGCTGGAGTTCGACCTGAGGAATGCCGTGCTATTGATGCTGCTGGAGCGGCTGCAGGAACCCTCGAGCAAACGAAGCAACTGGTTGAACCAGCAGGAGTACGCCGGGGTTGATCCGGTATCGCTGCATCATTTGTACAGGGCGCTGGATCGCCTGGCCGAGAACGAGCGTTTGATCCAGGAGCGGATCTTTCAGACCGGACGGGACATGTTCAGCCAGCGGCTGGACGTTGTATTTTACGACGTGACCACGCTTTATTTTGAGAGCGAGGTCGAGCAGGAAGGAGCGCTGCGTCAAAAGGGGTTCAGCAAGGACGGAAAAATAGGCCGCACACAAATCCTGTTCTGCCTGATGATCGATAAAGAGAAGAACCCGATCGGTTATCGCATCTTTAAGGGAGACACCTTCGAAGGGCACACCTTCGGGCAAGCGCTTTGCGATCTGAAAGCGCATTATCAGATCGACAAGGTCATCGTGGTGGCCGACCGGGGCATGCTCTCGAGAAAGAATATTGACCTGACCACCGAGAACGGCTTTGAGTTCATCGTGGGAGAACGGTTAAAAGCACTTCCCCGCAGCGTGCAATCAGCCTTGCTCGATCATTCGGCCTTTCAGCACGAATGGGTGTACTCCGATCACACCGGCGAGGAAATCAAACTCCGGTATAAGATGATCTCTCATGAGGGTCGAAAAATTATCGCCACCTGGTCGGCCAAGCGGGCCGCAAAAGACAAATCCGATCGGGAAGAACGGCTCCAGACTGCCCAAAAACTGCTGCAACATCCTTCGCTGATCGACAAAAAAGCAGGACGTTTCTTTCTGCAGAAGCAGGGCGGCGGGTCCTACGCGCTGGATCAGGAGAAAATCGCCCGATCAGAAAGATACGACGGGCTGCTGGCCATCAGCACCAACAATACCACCCTGAGCGTCCCGGCCGTGTTGGAACAATACAAACAGCTTTACAAAATCGAACATTCGTTCCGGACCTTTAAAAGCCACCTGGAAACCCGTCCGATGTTCCACTGGACCGACAAACGGATCCAGGGACATATCTGTCTTTGCTACATCGCCTTTACCCTGCAGAATTATGTTCTGCAGAAAATCAACCAATCCCAGGTGAAGCTCACCGAAAACGAGCTGCGCAAAACCCTGGAAAGAATGCAAGTGAGTTTGCTGCAACACAATCAGGAGCAAGTCTGCATTCGTTCCAAGCCCCAGGGGAAAGAAGCCGTTCTGCAGCAAAAACTGGGATTGAAACAACTCCCGCCCATTCTTCCCCAAACGCAGCTAGCTAATTACCTATAAATCCTCATTTGTAGAGAGCCAATCAGAGAACCCACTACTGAGTATCAGTTAGTTAAGTCCCAATCGTGTCAAACTCAAGGGGTATGGTGTCCGCCAAAGGCCTTTTTATTTGCGAAACATCGCTTGGAAGATATATGCTGTAATCCTCCCCCAATAGGGAAATAACGTAGGCATTTGGCGGAACAATAAACCCCGTCCCTCCCCAACACATAATACTGTCGATCTCTTTGCCGGGAGGGCCGGTAATCTTATTGGAGGTAAGTGTCTTTCTCTCCTTTGAAAATACCTCTGGCTGACCATCCCTTCTAAGTGCGAAACCGTTTATGACGTTTACTCCAAATCTTCCTGCCAGTTCATTAACAGAAGCCCCACATGGCATATGATCCGTTACAAGAAATAAACTGCCTCCATCTGCAACCCAATTTGACAATTCATTTATTTCTTCTTGAGAAAAGGCTGATCTCGCTGGCAGGTTCCAGTCTTCCATGTCATACATCGCATTCACGGTTACGTAGATCTTTGCTTTTTTAAGAAGCCCGAAACTTACTTTTTCTTTGCTGCTTACTACCTTATAGCCGTCACTTTCGAGTAGTTTACCAAAGGCGGCATAGGCTCCCTTCAATGTCGATGCATTATTATGCGCTTCATCAAATACGATTAGGGGGCCGCTTCCTACCTTGTATGCCGGCATAGGAACCGGATAGTTAAAAGTTTCATCTGCCACTTGCTGTGCTATCCCGTCTGGCGCCGAGAAGACGAATGCATACCAAATTAAAAGACATTGGCGAGCTAACTTCCGCATTCTCAATATTGCTTATTTTGCCTTGAGCCACACATCGTCTTTAAAACAGGTGACCTGCACGACTTCTCCATTGCTCAATAAAAATGTCAGCGGGAAAGTACCGTCTTCATTCAGAAAAAAGGTTTCCGACCTGGGGGTAAAGGTAATTTCTTTATTATCCCATAGCTGCTTTAACGTCAATCCTGCTGCTGAAGACCGGATATCGATCTTAAGGCTATTGTCATCTTTTAGGATGTAAGTTCCTTCGAGCCGTTTAAGTTGTGCTGCCGGTAATTGTTTGATTGTTTTGGGATCAAATCCGACTTTTATCGTTACGATTCTTCCCAAGAGCTTCGCGTAGGCCAACCGGCCGGAACTGTCTTTCAGGAACTCGATCTTATGACCTTCTTTTTTTGATTCAAAGTTTGTTTCATTGATCCGGATGAGCTGGTACTCTTTGTTATCCCATACTTGTTTAGCAAAAAGCGTATTGTCTTTTAGTTCGAACTGAATAAAACCTGCTTTACTGGGAAACTGGTAATATCCTGCGAACTTTTCCAGGGGAACCATTTTAGATTGCTGGCTATCTCCTTGTGCAATAACGGTAACACCTGCACGGGCGTGTGCTTGTCCAAAACAGTTCGTTGCAAGAAATGCGCTTCCGAATAAAATGCTACAGATGACCACACGGATTTTTGGAGCGATTGCAGACTTGAATGAGTTCATTGTGTTGATAATTATTTTTTTTTGATGCAATGATAACTCTCAAGTGATCAGAAGAAGTTCGGATGGATGCACATGAACAGAATTGCCGTCAACCGGCCGCTGAATTTGCTTTAATGTATTCTTTAGGGGTGAGATTAGTTGCTTTTTTAAAGGTAGTATAAAACGTAGTTTTGGAGTTGAAGCCAGCTCTGATAGCGACGCCGAGCATATCTAAATGCCTGGTGTCCTCCGATAATAGAAGTGATTTTGCTTCCTCCGTCCGTAATTCATTTATGAACTGATAAAAGTTTTTTCCAACTCCATTATTAAGGATATAGGATAGTTCATGGGTGCTGATGCCTATTTTATCTGAAAGTGCCGAAAGTGTCAGGCTTGGGTCGAGATATAGTTTATCGCCGACTGTTTTTCGCATTACTATATGTTTGAGTTCTTCAACTTGTTCAGGGGTAAGTCGTTCATTTAGCGCCTTTTTTGGTGTGATTTCCGATTTTTCCGCCGCCGGATATGTTTCAGTAGCATAAATTGATTTTTGAGAGAGTGTTAAATATGCCAAAAGGATTATCCCCAAAAAATATAGAATAGGGGAATAATAAGTTACGTGAATGTTGGATATGCTTAGTATACGGACGAAAATCAAGAATAACACGGAAATCAACAGATATCTCAGCCATTCCAGATCTATTTTTTCAGTAAAGGAAGCCACCATTTTTAAGTTTTTTTGGTGGCGGCGGAGCAGAAAGAAACAAACGATCCAGTAATAAACCGTCTGGCCAAAGAAAAAATACCGGACAATAAAGCGTATCCAGGGAGGCAATACGGGTAGATGGTTTTGGCCATTAAAGAGATCTGGCATTAAGTAGACCAGGGAAAATATAAGGAAAAGCAGGAAAGGCACGAAATGGAGAAGCCAGTCTTTTTTGAGTGAAGAAGGTGATACGTAATGGTTTACCGCCATATAAAGGCAGGGGAGCATAGCCCATCTTGGCAGTTCAAGCAGATGAATAAAGAAACCCCCACCAATTCCGAATCCTTCCAGGAAAAGTTGGGTAAAAGCGCATGCAAGGATACAATAGAATGCTCCAAGCCACCGGTTGGCTTGGGTATTCGTTTTATCGAACCCAATAAAAAGCAGGGATCCTAATAGCCATAATGCGCCTCCCGAAAAGGCATAGAAAGCAGCTAAGGTATTTATTTCAGACATCAGATATGTTTAGGTCGTTTCCGTAAATGTATGGTGTTTGCGTGAAAAGTATAAATTACTATGTTAAAGTAAATACGTCCGGTTTCTACTTTAGTTCGCCGTTATCCAATCGAACTAAAAAACACGGTTCCCTATTAATGGATTGGCTAATGACGGCTACTCCGACCGCAGGGACTTTACCGGGTTCATCAGCGCAGTCTTCACGGACTGAAAACTAACTGTAAGCAGGGCGATCACTACCGCCAATAGCCCGGCGAGGGCGAACATCCACCATTTCACTTCAATCCGGTAGGTGAAATCCTGCAGCCACCGGTTCATGATATACCAGGCAACAGGAGTCGCGAGGACGATTGCGATCAAAACGAGCTTGATGAAATCTTTGGTGTGTACGGAAAGTAACAATGTACATCTAATGGAAAATAAGGATGTACAACGAAAGTGGCTGTATCGGCAATAAGGATGCACGATGGGGCCAAAGGTAATGGATTAACTTAAAGTTTCAAAGATTGATTTGCGATGTTTCATCCGGTAGCTTTGCCCGGCATGCTGGATGACCTCACATCGATAAAGCAGTCGATCCAGCAAGGCGGTGGTCAACACCTCGTCACCAAGCACCTCGACCCATTGTTTGGGAGATTTGTTGGTGGTAATGACAAAAGAGGTCTGTTCGTGGAGCTGGTTGATAAAGTGAAAGAATAAATTCGCCTCAGTGCTGCTCTGGGGTGTCATCATCAGGTCATCGATGACAATGAGCTGGGCTTTGCACAATCGCCTGTAATCGGTTTTAGCACGAGCAGAAAGTTCCCGGGCCTTCAGGATATCGACGAGTTCCTGCATGGTGCGGAAGTAGGCGCGATAGCCCTGACCGATAGCCTGGTGGCAAAGTCCGGCTGCCAGCAGCGTTTTACCGGTTCCCGGGGGACCCATCAGGATGATATTAAACTGCTGATCCAGCCAGGAGAGCTCTTTCAGCTGCTGAAGGCGTGCGGGAGGAAGGTTTTCCTGCCCGGTGGTGTCAAACTGCTCCAGGCGATGTCTGGCGGGCAGGTGCGCCGCTTTTTTTCGACGCTCCAGATCCCGCTCCCGGCGCTGATCGATTTCGCTTTCCAGCAGGCGTTGAGCAAATTGCAAGTAGCTGATTCCCTCGCCTGCCGCCTGATCGGCCAGGGCCTCTACCTGGTAGGCCACGGCGCCTAAGCGCAGCAGCTGACACTGTTTCTGAATGGTTTCTACCGTGTTCATGTTGTTTGTTGTTTTAAGGATTCTCGTTAGTTTTCAAAGAAGCGTTCGTAAAAGTTGACGTCACTTTTGGCGGGGAGGATTTCCGCTTTTGTGAGACTGGCGGGATCCAGCAGTTTGATTTTATTTCCAGGGGAACACACCTGGTTTCGCTGGCTGCACGCGTTAAACAAGGCTTTAAAAGCCATGGCACAAAAGAGTTGCTTTTCCTGGCATTCCGAAAGGGCATCCTGTAAGGCTCCGGTATTGCCCGTGGCGGCCAGCTCGCGAATCACCAGCAAATGATCCCGCACGTAGCGGGGTTTGTCCCGCCGGATACGTTCCAGGAAGCCCGTGGCCGCTTCCGGCTGGTCAAACAAAGCGGCTATCTGGGTGATCAATTCGGTGATTTTGGCCGACTTATCCCGCTTATGATCGGTATTGATGATCACATTCCCGTTACCTGGGGGATCTGATGGCGGCACAATAGTTCCTCCGCAGTGGTGTAGACCAGTAAGGCGTCTCCTTCGCCGATGCGGAGCTTGAGGTAACTATTTTTTCCCCGGTAAGTCCCCTGAGGCACTGAATAGACATTCCCCCTGAAATTGAACGTATTGTTTTTGCGCACCGTACCCATCACCCAATCGCTCAGCAGACTGACCGGGGCCCAGGATTTCAGATGCTGTTTTTCAATTTCCCATTCCTCTGCCGGGATCTTCCCGGTGGTTCCGTGAGTCAAGGCATTCCCGGTGCGCTCCAGCCAGGCGATTCCCTGGATCTGCAGGGTGGGAAGGTCATGATACACCCTGCCATACAGAAAGTTCTTTTTCACGTAACCTACCACGTTCTCTACCTTACCCTTGCTCTGAGGATCCGCTTTGCGACAGAAGTAAAGCCCGAACTGTTGTTCAAAAACATACTGCTTAAAGCCTTGGGTCAACAGCAGATCGCCCAGCCGTTCATCCACCAGGAACAACCTGTCCTGATCGTAAACGATCTCCATGGGCATCCCTCCCAGGTAGGCAAAAGCGGCCTCATGGGCATCGATGGCTTCCTCGGTGGTAAAGGCACGATCCAGGAAATACAGGTATTTCATCCGGCTTCGCGATAGTACCAACGCCAGAAAATAGACCTTCTGTCGCCCGCCCCCAGCCTGTCGCAGTACGCATTGTCCGAAATCCACCTGTGCCTGAAACCCGTAGGGCAGTTCTTCCACCGGAAAGTACTCCCGGACTTTTTCTTCACAAGGAATCCGGTGCTTTCCCCGTACCCACATCACGAAGTTGTACACCGTGCGGGGACCTATGGTGGATGGAAAATCGGCGTGATGCTCTTTCAGCCAATCGTGTACCTGAGCGGTGCTGGCTGAGGGAAGGGTTGTCAGACGTTCTCTTACAAACTCTTCGTAAGGGGCCAGCAGCTTCCTGCGCTCTGTCTGTCCCAGCAGGAAAACCTCGAAGGCTTCCTCGTTCATTTGCGTATAGCGTCTCACCGTCCGGCGGTCAAGGCCTAAATCAGCGGCGATCTTAGAATAACTCTCTCCCGAGGTGTGTCTTTTTTGAATTTCGTGATACATGATCCAGTGATGAATGGTCTTTTTGTCCATCTTTGCAGCAGTTAAGTATTAGTTAAAACTGCCGCGAAACTGGCAACTTTTCAGCGGGGAGCGCGCTCCCCGCTGAAAAAATCGTGCATCCTTATTTTCCGAAATCCGGAAAACTGTGCATTGCTATTTTCCGATTCCTGTACATCGTTGTTTTCCGAAAACTGTACATTGTTATTTTCCGATCACACTTTGGACAGTAAGGTAATTACGCTCGAAACCGAAGCGCCTAAAACTTTGCGCACGCCAATCTCCTTTGTGCGCTTCTGGATCGTGTAGGTGGTCAGGCCAAAAAGCCCCAGGGAAGAAATAATGATTGATAAAACGGAAAAGGCATTGAATAATTTTCCCATCTGACGTTCGGTGGCGTATAATTTGGATAAATCTTCATTGACGAACCCGTAGGAGAAAGGGTAATCGTCGTAAATGTTGACGAAAATTTCCTTTAGTTGTTCGATGATGTGCTGAATATTGCCCGGAGATGTACGCATGACCAGGTATCCGCCGGAAAAATTATTTCTTATTACCAGTGGTTCTACCAATTGGCGCACCGGTTGAAAGTTAAAGTCGTTCACTACACCTATGATTTCCCCTTCTCTGCCGCCCATCGTAATTTTTTTCCCAATGGCTTCTGAAGGAGCGATGCCCATTATTTTTGTGGCTGTTTCGTTTACTACATAACTGCTGTCGTCTCCCTTAAAATCCCCGGAAAAGAAGCGGCCGGCGGCCAGGCGCATGCCGAACGTTTTTATAAAGTTCTCATCGGTCCGCAAGCGGAAGCCGATCACTTGTTTTTGCGGGTCCGCGCCTGGCCATGATAAGCGCCCTCCTGCGGTCAGGTACGTGGGCAAATGGTCGGTAATGGTGTATTCGCTGATGCCCGGATATTGGTCCAGCATAGCTTTCAATGCATCTTTATTGTCTTTCAGGTCGCCTACCTCCGGCATTTTCACATAGAGCAGGTTATTTTTATCGAAGCCGATATCCCTGTTTTTTATGAATTGCAGCTGTTGATAGACAACCAGTGTGCTGATCATTAAGATAACCGATATAACAAACTGCAGTACGATCAGTCCATTTCTGAAAGATCTTTTCCCGGCAGGGGAAGCCTGTGAGCCTTTCAGTATTTTTTGCAGGTTGAAAGATGATAAAACGAAAGCGGGATAACTACCGGATAACAAGCCCACGATGGCAGCCATTCCAAACAGGGCTCCCACCATTTTCATGCTGAACAAATTGAATGAAATTGATGTTGATGCAAGCTCATTAAAGAATGGGATCAGTAAAGCTGTCAGAGCAATTGCCAGGGCAAGCGAAGTAAAAGCGAGCAGGAGGGCCTCGCCCATAAACTGGAAGATAAGCTGGCCGCGCTGTGCGCCAACAGTTTTACGGAGCCCCACTTCTTTTGCCCTTTGCGAGGAAAACGCCGTGGATAAGTTTACGAAGTTGATACAGGCGATAAGTAAGATAAAGATAGCCACCAGGGAAAAGATCGTTACATGCCTGATGCTGCCCTGGCCCTCCACATCGAGCATGAAATCAGAACGGAGGTGAATATCGGTAAGCGCCTGTACCGACAGTGAGGACCTGGTGTCCGATTGATCATTTCTATTTTTAACCGCATTAATTTGTTTCTCAATTGCATTAATGGAAGCGGGCGTAATCTTGAAATTGCCGGCGAGCTGAAAATAAACATAGGCCGCATAATTATCCCAGACTTTTGCGTTACCCATTCTTTCATATAACTTCGTTGATAATAAGAGGTCAAATTGCAAATGCGAGCTGGAAGGGATGTTTTTGAGAACTCCCGTTACCCGCAGGTGAGTTCCTGTTATATCATTGTCTATAAAGATCGTTTTCCCGACCGCAGCCTGGGCACTGTTAAAGTATCTTCTGGCGGTTGCTTCGGTCAATACTACTGCGTCAGGTGAAGAAAGCGCGGTGAGCGCATTGCCCTCCAGTAAAGGATAGCTGAATATTTTCAGAAAGTTGGTGTCTGCAAAGTAGATGTTTTTTTCTTCAAACTTTTTGGTGCCTGCGGTGATCATTTCCTTCAAAGGGATCAGCCTTGTAGCGTCCTTAATGGCAGGTATTTCAGTTTTAATAGCTGTTGCCAGCGGAGGCGGAACTACCGCTGCTTTAACATCATCAGATAATTCAGCGGTCACACGGTATATTTTATCCGCGTTTGCATGGAACTTATCGAAGCTCAATTCGTTCTTCACCCATAAAAAAATGAACATGCTGCAGGTCATGCCTGTGGCTAACCCGAGAATATTCAGGCCGCTAAACAACTTGTTTCCTGCAAGGTTCCTGAACGCGATCTTGAAATAATTTTTTAGCATGGGCGCCGGTTTCCTGCTGTCTCCACAAGAAGGCTGCCATATCCGCAACCCTTTCAAAATGGCCTTAAAGGCGCATTGTCCCGGCACTTTGTCCGATTCCGGACACGTCCTGTTCTATTCCGGACACCGTTCTATTCCGGACGGTATTGCGGCGAGGCAGTAAAGCTGGCGCTATAGAAAAGTACAATGACAGCTTCGGCCAGCCTATTCCATGGGAAATTCGCCTTTGTGAGCTTTGCCTACGAGGAAAAACAGACAAAGAGAAAAAAATCAACGAACTTTGTCCCCGTTTAAGAATGTCAATCGTCATTAGTACGAACATTAAAATTTTAAACATGAAAGAATTTGCATTAATTTTCAGATTGAAAGACATTTCGGACTTCCAGGCATCGCCCGAGCAAATGCGCGAACGAATGGATTGGTTAGGAAGTATTGCCGCTCAAAACAGGTTGGCCGATAAAGGCAATACGCTCTTACCGCTTACAGAAAGTGCAAAAACCGTAAGGCCAAACAACGTGGTAACGGATGGGCCATTTACCGAGATTAAAGAATTTATTAGCGGTTACATTGTAGTAAAAGCTGAGACCATTGAGGAAGCGACAGAAATGGCAAAAGCAAGTCCGATTTTTGATCAGGTAGGTGGAAGTATTGAAGTTCGTGAAGTTTTAAAACGTGATTAATAGAAAATCAAATAACGGGCTTTTACCACACTTATTCCAACAGGAATATCCTAAAATGACGGCTGTTTTATGCCGTCATTTTGGTTTAAAGCATATTGAAATTGCCGAAGACATTACGAGCGAAACTTTTTTAAAAGCGGTCGAACATTGGACAACTAAGGGAGTACCGGCAAATCCTGCTGCCTGGCTTTATGCAGTTGCCAGAAACAAAGCCAAAGATTATCTTAAACGAATTGTTCTTTATGACACGCAAATTAAGGAAGCCATAGGGCCGAACGAAACGATAGAATATTTTGAGTTTAATGATCAAAATATTTCAGACAGCCAGTTAGCAATGATTTTCGCAGTTTGTAGCCCTGCAAATTCACCCGAAGCCCAGATTTGTTTGGCGCTTCAAATACTTTGCGGTTTTAGCACTGAAGAAATTACAGATGCTTTTTTGGCAAAACCTGAAACCATTAAAAAGAGATTGCAGAGAGCGAAAGCCAATCTCCGGAAGGATAATTTTCAACTTAAAAACTTAAGCGAAACGGAAATCAACTCCAGATCAGACACCGTTTTAAGAACTTTGTATATAATTCCCCCCGAAAATCGGACAGTAAGTTAAGTTAGAATTTTGATTAAATTTACTGTATCATGAGTAGGAGAAAGTTTACTTCGGAGTTTAAAGTCAAGGTGGTCATGGAGGCCTTGAGCGAGCGTTACACGATTCAGGAGCTTGGTCGCAAGTACGAGATCCATCCCACGCAGATCACTACCTGGAAGACTCAGTTTTTGAAAAATGCCAGCGCCGTTTTTGACAAACCAGTAAAGGATGCCAAAAGCGAGGCCCAGGAGAAGGAAGAGCATTATTTGAAGGTGATCGGCCAGCAAAAGGTCGAGATTGATTTTTTAAAAAAAGCCTTGTCATGAGCCAGGATAAACAGCAACGTCAGCGACATATTGACAAGGCCGGAATGTTGAGTATTGTCCGTCAGTGCGAGCTTCTTGAGGTTCCTCGCAGCAGTTTTTATTATAAGCCCTTGGGAGAAAGCGAGCTGAATCTGGAGCTTATGCGCCTGATTGATGAAGAATACCTGTTACATCCCTGGCTTGGGGTTCCTCGCATGACCACCTGGCTAAGGAAGGACAAAGGCTATAAGATCAATCCTAAACGCATTGAGCGACTTTACCGGCTGATGGGACTCTCGGCCACAGGCCCTAAGCCCAATACCTCCAAAAAAGGAAAAGGGGCCTTACATAGGGTATACAAATACCTGTTGAAGGGGCTCAAAATTGTGCGCCCTAATCAGGCGTGGGCCATGGACATCACCTATATTCCGGTGCAGGGCGGCTACCTGTATCTATGTGCCATTATTGATCTGTACAGTCGCTATGTGGTAGGCTGGTCGCTGAGCAACGCCATGAGCGCGGATTGGTGTAAACAGACCCTACAAGGAGCCATCGCCCGGCATGGTTGTCCGGAGATTCTCAATACTGATCAGGGAAGCCAGTTCACCGCTTATGAGTTCTGTGATTGGGTTACCCATCCTGAACGGGGAATCAAACTCAGTATGGACGGTAAAGGCCGGGCAATTGACAATATTTTCATAGAACGCCTGTGGAGAAGTGTCAAGTACGAACACGTATACCTGTTCCCGGCCAGCGACGGACTGGAATGCTACCGAGGCCTACAGGTCTATTTTGAGTATTATAATACCCAGAGACGACATCAGAGCCTGGATGACCAAGTCCCGTTGACCGTCTACGGGCAAGCACTAAAACAAGTGGCATAGTCCGGTAGGGTTATCAACAGCAAGAAGGTGGAAATTAAAAAGAGAAAGAAGCAAAGAGAAAAAGGGCGTGGATTTGTGGAAAACTCAACTGAGTTTACCACAAGCCCACACCACAACTACAACAAAGAAGCTTATTTATTTTTACAAAATACTGTCTAAACATCGGGGGGAATTATAGTATTTACTGTTTAATGAAGGTTATTTTTCTAAAACACATAATCATCAAATTAGAAAAGACCTTTGTTCCGAGGCTGTACGACTCACATTACTATTAACTGAAAATCCGTTGACAGACCTGCCGCAGACAAATGCTTTACTTGCCTTAATGTGTTTTCAAAGCTCGCGGTTGGAAGCAAGAACGGACCATAAAGGCGAAACTATTTTGTTTGATGAACAGGATAGAAGTTTGTGGGATAAATCACTTATTCACAAAGGAAATTATTACTTGGTAAAAGCTACAAACGGAAACGAAGTTACAAAATACCATTTGGAAGCTGGCATTGCTTATTGGCACACCGCTCCAACGGGCGAAAGTAAGTGGCAGCATATTCTGCAACTATATAATCAATTGGTACTTATCGAATATTCCCCGGTCACCGCATTGAACAGAATGTTTGCTTTTTCCAAGGTTTATGGGAATAAAAAGGCCATATTCGAAGCCGAAAAACTGAAACTGCTAACCAATAATTACTATTACCAATTGTTAGCTTATTTATATTCAGAAACGGATATTGCGAAAGCAGTAGCATACTACCAACAAGCTATTCAGCTAACGAAGTCCAAAGCCGAAAAACAAACGCTGGTAAAGAGGATTTCACAACTGAAAAAACAGGCGGTAAGGTAATAATTAACGCAATGTAGCCCTGGTAGGTATAATAACCTTATTGGGTTTTACCCTGAATTTATAGAGGCCGGTGTTTGAATCCCATTGTTTTGTTACGGGTACTATTCGCGTTCTTCTTGGCCCAACGCGCTGTTCGTTAAAATGAACATGATACACATAATACAATTCACCATCCAGTCCTTCAAAGAAATCGCCGTGTCCGGAGCCATTTTCACTTGAGTTTGACACGATTGGGACTTAACTAACTGATACTCAGTAGTGGGTTCTCTGATTGGCTCTCTACAAATGAGGATTTATAGGTAATTAGCTAGCTGCGTTTGGGGAAGAATGGGCGGGAGTTGTTTCAATCCCAGTTTTTGCTGCAGAACGGCTTCTTTCCCCTGGGGCTTGGAACGAATGCAGACTTGCTCCTGATTGTGTTGCAGCAAACTCACTTGCATTCTTTCCAGGGTTTTGCGCAGCTCGTTTTCGGTGAGCTTCACCTGGGATTGGTTGATTTTCTGCAGAACATAATTCTGCAGGGTAAAGGCGATGTAGCAAAGACAGATATGTCCCTGGATCCGTTTGTCGGTCCAGTGGAACATCGGACGGGTTTCCAGGTGGCTTTTAAAGGTCCGGAACGAATGTTCGATTTTGTAAAGCTGTTTGTATTGTTCCAACACGGCCGGGACGCTCAGGGTGGTATTGTTGGTGCTGATGGCCAGCAGCCCGTCGTATCTTTCTGATCGGGCGATTTTCTCCTGATCCAGCGCGTAGGACCCGCCGCCCTGCTTCTGCAGAAAGAAACGTCCTGCTTTTTTGTCGATCAGCGAAGGATGTTGCAGCAGTTTTTGGGCAGTCTGGAGCCGTTCTTCCCGATCGGATTTGTCTTTTGCGGCCCGCTTGGCCGACCAGGTGGCGATAATTTTTCGACCCTCATGAGAGATCATCTTATACCGGAGTTTGATTTCCTCGCCGGTGTGATCGGAGTACACCCATTCGTGCTGAAAGGCCGAATGATCGAGCAAGGCTGATTGCACGCTGCGGGGAAGTGCTTTTAACCGTTCTCCCACGATGAACTCAAAGCCGTTCTCGGTGGTCAGGTCAATATTCTTTCTCGAGAGCATGCCCCGGTCGGCCACCACGATGACCTTGTCGATCTGATAATGCGCTTTCAGATCGCAAAGCGCTTGCCCGAAGGTGTGCCCTTCGAAGGTGTCTCCCTTAAAGATGCGATAACCGATCGGGTTCTTCTCTTTATCGATCATCAGGCAGAACAGGATTTGTGTGCGGCCTATTTTTCCGTCCTTGCTGAACCCCTTTTGACGCAGCGCTCCTTCCTGCTCGACCTCGCTCTCAAAATAAAGCGTGGTCACGTCGTAAAATACAACGTCCAGCCGCTGGCTGAACATGTCCCGTCCGGTCTGAAAGATCCGCTCCTGGATCAAACGCTCGTTCTCGGCCAGGCGATCCAGCGCCCTGTACAAATGATGCAGCGATACCGGATCAACCCCGGCGTACTCCTGCTGGTTCAACCAGTTGCTTCGTTTGCTCGAGGGTTCCTGCAGCCGCTCCAGCAGCATCAATAGCACGGCATTCCTCAGGTCGAACTCCAGCTTTTGTTTGCGGGCGATCCGCCGTAAAAGAATATCCAGCCCGTAGTGGGAAAACACCCGCTTATAAACCTGGGCAAATCCGTAATTGTAACGGGCAAGCTCTTCGATCTGACCGGTTAAAAGCGCTTTCACTTCACCTCCGCCCAGTTCGTAAAGCTGAATACCCATTCTGCGAAGCTGCCCCGGGGTATAATCTTCGGCTTTCCCCAACGAATACAGCACCCGGCTGGTCGGCTTGCCTTCGGCATTCCGGTAGCTTTCCAGAATGCGTAAATAGGTGCCCGATGGTTTGCGCTCTACTTTCAAAAAAGCCATTACACAAAAATAAGCACCCTGCAATTGATTGTAAAGGGCCTCCGCTGACATCGGCTCTCTACACTTTTTTCCGACAAACCCCCAATACGTCTGTCATTGGCCGATTTATAGTGTTTTTTTGAAAGTGCGTGTCAAACTCAAGAAAAAGGCCATATTCGAAGCCGAAAAACTGAAACTGCTAACCAATAATTACTATTACCAATTGTTAGCTTATTTATATTCAGAAACGGATATTGCGAAAGCAGTAGCATACTACCAACAAGCTATTCAGCTAACGAAGTCCAAAGCCGAAAAACAAACGCTGGTAAAGAGGATTTCACAACTGAAAAAACAGGCGGTAAGGTAATAATTAACGCAATGTAGCCCTGGTAGGTATAATAACCTTATTGGGTTTTACCCTGAATTTATAGAGGCCGGTGTTTGAATCCCATTGTTTTGTTACGGGTACTATTCGCGTTCTTCTTGGCCCAACGCGCTGTTCGTTAAAATGAACATGATACACATAATACAATTCACCATCCAGTCCTTCAAAGAAATCGCCGTGTCCGGAGCCATTTTCACCAACAATGGAACGATGAAGAATGGGACTGTCTTTTTGCTTTATCCAGGGGCCGAAAGGAGAATCGGAAACCGCGTAGCCTACGGAATAATCTATGTTTTCGAAGTGGTTGGCTGAATAAAATAAGTAGTACTTGTCCTTTAACCTGATGACAGTTGGCCCTTCCATGATGGGTACCGACTTGTATGCAGGCGTGGCTTCCCATGGTTCCGTTTGATCAAAGCATTTTTTCAATGTTTCAGGCTTAATTTTTCCTTTTTTTAGGTCGAACTCGGCAACCCACAGATAATTACCTTCGTTAAACCGGACATGATAGAGGTAATACTTTCCATCGTCATCTTTGAAAACGAATGAGTCGATGTTTTTCTCTGTAATGTCGATAGGAGCCACTTCGTCCTGCCGGTATGGCCCGAGTACCGATGCCGAGCTGGCCAGAACCGTATGCTCATCGGCTGTATAAGTCAGGTAATACGTGTCATTTGCCTGGAAAATCTGCGGCGCCCAGAAACCCCGGGTACCATAGGTTTGATCTCCCCTGGTCAGGATCATGTACACTGAATCGTCTGCCGCGGCAGGCGGAGCCCAGGTTTTCAGATCTTTGGATTCCAAAACGGCAAACCCGGCAGGCCCTTCCCGGGTTCCTTTCGTCCCGGTAAGATAGTATTTATCGCCATTTACATATATCGTCGGGTCTGCAAAGAATATTTCTTGCTTGCGTTGCGCTGTCAGCTGCATCGCGCTGATAATAATAAGAGAACAGAAAATAGTGAATTTCATCTTTAAAACCCTCGCCTGGAATCGGTGGCAGGTACGTCCCACATAGCAGGCACCAACCCGTATTTCTTAAACCTTAAAATTACGATGCGATAATACTAAAATAGTTTTATTTTGGCTATAGGCGGGCATCCCGTATACATTCATTTTCTAAACCTGGTCATTTGAGCATTTCTTCAGCATCCCGGTACTGCTGGTCATTGACGTTGATGTATTCTTTGAAGCGCATCAGGTCTTTAAGGATTTCCCGGGCATGACGGGGGGCGAGATACATGTGGCGTTTGGCGAGTTCCATCATGGCATTGAATTTATAGGGCTGCTCCCGGTATTGATCACCCCAGCCAAGCGGTTCGAAACAGGCTATGGCTTTTTCCTGTTCCCCGTTTTTCTGACAGATAAGCCCCGCGTACCATGCAATTACCGGGTGAAGCTTGTCCTGCCGCAAATATTTCTCCGCCATCTTTAATCCGAATTTCAAAATGTCGCGGTCTTCCGATGAAGCTACCACTTCAAAGGCTGCCGGCGTTTGCCAGATGGTGTCGGATGGAAAATCGCCCATCAGCCTGCGCAGGAGGCTGTCAGCCGCTGATGCATCAGGATGGAATGAAGCGGGTAAAAACGATAAAGTCGCGGCTTTTGCGAACTTCTCTTCAATATGAAGCCTGGAGCCGGTTGATGTTGCCTGGACAAAATTTTTGAAGAAAGAACAAACCAGCAAGGAGTTAAAAGGGTTCCCGTATCCGAGTCGGATAGAAGCCGAAGGAAGGGCGCAGGGCGCAAGCATGATCAGTGTAAGGTCGTATGCGGGCACCCGCAGCAGGAGCGAGGCATCGTTATCACCATACCCGTAGACCCAGTGGATCTTCGTGCCTTCGAACTCGCTGGTGAACCACCCCATTCCGTAAGGGCTCCCCGGGTAAAAGGGCAGTGTGATTTGTTCGTATTGCGCAGCGGTCAATAAGTGATGCTGACTAAGCGCTGATGAATAGGTCACCAGGTCATTTACTGAACTCATCATTCCATAACCCGGCCCGCTTTGCAGGTTGTCCGGTTCAACCTCGGCGGGCACGAATTTACCGGCGGAATCATCCAGCCGGTAGGTCTGTGCTACCCATTTTTTCAAATGCCCGTGTTCCTTTCCGGCAAACCGCAGCAGGGTATGATCCATCTTTAGCGGCGTCAGTATCCGGCTTTGTATTTCATCGGTGAAAGGCCGAGTCAGGTCGCCCGGAACCCGCGTTTTACTGAGGGCGGAAAACACATTGAAAACGATGTTGAACTTACCGCCATTATAAACGAACTGCGTCCCCGGTGGATCGCTTTCGGACGTATGGCTGATAATCTGGGCGAGTGTGGTTTGCGGATCCCAACGTTCCTCGGTGAAATATTCGTTGGGATACATGGAAACAGGATCCTTTAAGGATAATTTTCCTTCTCCTTCCATTTGTTTGAGTGCAACGGCCGTAAACGATTTGGTAATCGACGCTATAGGAAAAATATGATCTGGCGTAAGAGATTCTTTGCACAGGGAATTAGGCGTGCCGGCCCCCTTGAAAAAAACGAGGCTGTCTCCACGGGCCACTCCAATCGCTAAAGACGGAAGCCGCAGAAGCCGGGCATAATCGTCTATGTCCTTCTCAAATGAATGCTTCCCACTCAAACGTACAGCAGAAGGCGCTTCTTTTTCATCGGTTTCGGAAGAAAAGTGATTACTGGAAACCAGGTAATAGCCGGCAGCCATCACGCAGGAAAGTATTAAGATAATCGGAAGTGATCTTCGCATGGCACTGGCTTGTCCGAACCGGGATAACAAATCTACATATGTTTCCGGAAAATGGCAAAAAAGCATAAGTTGCCGCAATCGCCCCCTTGAATTGTCGTTTTTACCGGTTTGGGATCAATATAATCAAAGTACTTTTGTAATAAATACTTAATCTTTTACATTATGACACCACAAATGATTTGGGCAAATTTAGGAGTAAGCGATCTGGAGCGGACCACTAAATTTTATACTGCCCTGGGATTTAAAGCCAACTGCGAACCCAATGGAGAGCTGACGAGCTTCCTTTTCGGTAAAAACAATTTCGTCATGCACTTCTTTTTACGGGATGTACTAAAAGCCAACCTTAATAGTGAAATATCCGATTCACATCAGGCAAACGAGGTTGTTTTTACGCTTTCTGCTGAGACGAAGGATCAGGTGGACACTTGGGCCAAAGAGGTAAAAGAAGCCGGCGGAAAAGTTGTTTCAAAACCGGAAGCGTTTGGCGAAGGGTATTATGGATTTGTTTTTACTGACCCGGATGGCCATAAGTTCAATGTGTTTTATATGTAGGGCGTTTAAAGTTCTTGTTATTCGCGATGCCGGCCTTTAAGACCGCATTGTCTCATTAATAAATGGCAATGTTTTTCAGGCCGGAAATGTTTAGATTAGCAGGGAACCATGTCGTCAATGATAAAACACGCTTTTAAAGCCCTTGTACTGAGTGCCCTATTTTTAAATGGCTGTGTTGTCGCCACGGGAATGGATGAAGGTTTGAAAAATGGCGACATAATTTTTCAAACTTCGACGTCTTCTCAGAGCAAAGCCATCCAGTTGGCAACGGGTTCAAAGTACAGCCATATGGGAATTATTTATTTCCGGGATAGTGAGTATTTTGTACATGAAGCCGTTCAGCCGGTAAAACTTACACCGTTGAGAGAATGGATTAACCGGGGTGAAAAAAAGCACTATGTTGTAAAGCGGTTGAAAGATGCTGATAGAGTCCTGACAAAACCGGTGTTGAAAAGAATGCAAGCTGTGGGAGAGGAGTTTTCAGGGAAAAATTATGACGTGTATTTCGAATGGTCGGATGAAAGGATCTACTGTTCAGAGTTGGTATGGAAAATTTACAAACAGGCTGCAGGAATTGAAATAGGCGAACTACAGCCGTTACGGAGCTTTGACCTGACCGACCCGGTCGTGGCTAAAAGCTGGTGGAACGGTATGGTAATAATATCCCATTGGATGAACAGGTGATTTCCCCCCAAAGCATATATGAATCGGAAAAGCTGATCCTGGTAGTGAAAAATTGAGAAAGAATGCTCGGTAAGTACTTTTATAATTTTGCCGTCTTCGCCAGCTTGCTGCAGTTACTGTTCTTTTTTCTTGCTCCCTACGGAGGGATTGCTGCAATTAGAAACAGCGTTAGGAGGGGATTTTACAAAGCAGAGGCCTATGCATGTATTGACGGACCAACAATCCATCAGGTTTTAGACATCATAAATAGTCTGATCGCTGTTGTTTATTTTGCATCCTTAGTTTTTTGTCTCGCAACATTGCTTTTTAAACGTTGGGATAAAAGAAGGAAATACGGAGCCTACTCTTTTCTGATTTCTCTTTCGGTCCTGGCGGGCGGCTTGTTATTGAGGGTGATTGGCTGCTAACACTAAGAAGTGACGAAAATCCCTTTCCCGATCAGGTGCTGACAGAGCCAGCGGTCAGTGCCTCGGCGTTTTTGTTTCTCATGACCTTTTCCTCCATCAATTCCAGTTGCCTGGTCAATTCACGCTTAATTCTTGAAAGGTTATAGACAACGACTAAACAGTATAATGCTATTCCGATGACCCCGGCCAGCGGTTTATTGATAGTCAGCGGCTCTTTAACAAATGGAATAATATCCAACCCTATATAAACACTCAAAGCCAGGATCAGGAATGAGAGGAAGCTCCAAAGCGGATATTCAAAGCTGCAACGAATCATTATTCCGCGGCCCTGAGCTGAAACGATACCTTTACATAGGATTGCCGAGCGAAAGAAGCGGTTTAAAGCTCCATATAAAAAGATCGAAAATTGGTTGCCGGCTTTTCTTCCCACAAAAGTTCTGTCAGATTTCTTATATAAGGACCTGTTGTACCCGAATTGTGGATTTAGTGACTGTCCGGCAGTTATTTTGTTTAATTCCTTCCAAAAGAAATCTTCGGAAACCCGTTCGAGGTAATAGTTCGTCGTGCTTAGTGGTATCATAAAGCCGGCTTATCGGTCTTATCCGGTTTGGCCGCCGGCGTCGGTTCGTGTTTCGGCTCGTTTGTTTTGGATAAGGAAGCCAAACCGCCCATCGCGCCCAGGTTCATGGAATCCAGGGCGGAACTTGGGACAATGACCATCGATCCTTTTTCTTTCAAGCCTTCAAATAACATATTCATGCCTCTCAGATGCAGTGCCACGGGATTGTCCCGGTACTGTTCGCTGGCTTTCGCGAATTTTTCGGCGATCTCGGTTTCGGCGGTCCCGAGGATGACCCTTGCGCGGCGTTCCCGTTCCGCCTGGGCTTCCTTGCTCATTGCGTCGGCCAGTGTTTGTGGAATGACAATGTCTTTTATTCCCACGTTCTGACAAGTAATGCCCCAGGGGCTGGTATTGTCGTCCAGCATTTTTTGAAGGACTTCCGCCACCTTATCCCTTTCCTGCAGCAGGTCGGCCAGTTCGTGTTTTCCTATTACATCCCTCAGCCCTGTCTGGGCAATATAGGAAACGGCTGTTTCGTATTCCTGCACTTCCAGGGCCGCTTTTTGAACATCCCAAACGGTCCAGTACACTACTGCATCCACATTTACAGGAACAGTATCTTTAGTCAGTGTTTGTTCCGCTACAAAGTCGGTAACCCGGACCCGCTGGTCAATGTAATTATCGATCTTATCAATAATAGGAATGATAAAGAATATTCCCGGCCCGCGAAGGCCCGTGTATTTGCCCATTCTTAAGACGACCGCTTTTTCCCATTGATCGGCTATTTGTATGGAAAAGGCAACAAAAAAGGAGATTATTAAAAAGGTAACCAGCAGGGTGACATTTATAAACGCTAAATAGTATAACCCGGCTGAAATGCCTAATAACACAATAAGTACCGTTGTCGAAATGGGATTGAAGCCTTTTTTTACACTTTTGTATGTTTTCATTTTATGGATTTTTAAGTTGGTCAATAATATCATCTATTGTAAATCCATAGCTGAAGGCGATGGATGTGAATTCATTGCAGATCTCCTTTAATTTGTCGCCCTTCTCTTTATCTGAAAGCTGGATCCTTATTTCGCTAATGAATGTCCCGGATCCTTGCTGGGTTTCTAAAACACGTTGAATTTCCAGCTCCCTGTAGGCTTTCGCCACGGTATTCAGGTTGATTTTCAGATCCACCGCCAGGGACCGGACGGTTGGCAACTGCTCTCCGGCTTTCAACTTTCCGGCAGCAATACCAAATCTGATCTGATCGATGATTTGCCGGTAAAAAGGGGTGCCGGTTTTAGGATCTAATTGGAAATCAATCATTATAATAGTATAATATTGTAATATATGTATAGTACAAATATACTATGTTTTTCCTCAATTCAAAATTTTTTTGCTTAACGCTCAGGGCAAGCTAGCGACTTACTGTGCATTGCTCAAACTGTCCAGCAAATCATTTATGCCTTCTCTTTTCAATATCCACCATCCCAACCTTTCATCTGTTATTCCTTCCAGCAGTTTATAGTTAAAAGACGGTGTGTTGTCAATGAAGGAACTTTGGAAGTGCAGGAAATTAATATTAGGGTGATCTTTCAGGTGAATGGCTGCCTCGGTCAAGTGTGTTGAAATTATAAAAAAGGAATTAACCGCTCCGGAAAGTTTTTGGATAATCAAGGTGGAGGATTCAGAAGCATCTTTTACATTGGTGCCGCGGAATAGTTCATCGAATATCACCAGTAACCGCTTTTTTTCCATGATTTCCTCCAGGACCCACTTCACCCTTAGTACTTCACTATAAAAATGACTGTAACCGCGGGACAGATCATCAGATAAATTGATACTCGTCAATAGTCCGTCAAATACATGGGTCCGCATTTGACGGGCGGGAACCGGAAAGCCAATATGTGCCAAATAGAAAGCGATAGCGACAGATTTTATCAGGGTAGATTTCCCGGCCATGTTAGCGCCGGTCAGAAGGCATACATTTTTATCTGCGTCGAAATAAACATCATTGCTTACAGGGTTAGCGAGCAGGGGATGGAATAATCCCTCCAGTTCTATACGTTGTTTACCGCTTGTAATGTAGGTTGGAAAAGATAGGTTCATAGCTGATGCGGCTTGCGCAATGGATTGATAGACGTCAATCTCGTAAATAATATGGAGTATGCGCTTGATCGGTTCCAGGTGCGTATTTCTGAACGCGAAATCGCATATATCAATGAGTATCGTTTCCCTGAAGATTCGGTAAGAATGCTGTTTTTTCAGTTTAAGGTCCTTCAATACCGTATCGGTAAGAAGTTTAAGTTCGGTAATTATCTCATTGTCTTTTTTGCTCAGTTTGCAGAAATCACTGGCCTGTTCTAAAATGTCGTACAGATCCAGGGCCCCTTTTTTCTTGGTATAATAGTCCTGTTTTGGGGAGAAGTAATTTTTCAAGCCGTTCCTGCAGGTATGAAAAAGGCTGAACCGCATTGGCTTAACCAAGCTCCGTATATAGAATTCAATAAAATCCAGGGATTGTTCATCCAGTGATAACTTAACCGGATTCCCGGCAAAGAACTGTATGTTTTCACTTCTTTTCTGTAGCTGAAAGATGTCGACTGAAGGTGAATCGAAGAAATCTCTTAAAAGTGCTTTGCCAGCGATGGTAGCCGTGAAGTTGAACAAGGATAATATACTCCGATCCGTATCCGGACCATTTAGCAGTTGTAAATCAGTAAGCGTTTGCTTGTCAATTAGAAAATCATTCACCTAAAAAATTTTACGGAACGTTTAAATTGAATACAAAATACATAAATTTCCGTAAAATGCGGATATTCATATTCAGAAACACACAACGAAAAAAAAGATGAAGCAACGTACCAGAATTTTATTCAGCATCGTAATCAGTTTGGCTTTGCTTTTACAAGCCGTTCCTTCCGCCGGACAAGCTACCCTTGAAAGCCAGATCAGTCATATCGCCAAAGAAGTAAATGGCCGCGTCGGCGTCTGCGCGCTGGTGCTGGAAACCGGAGAGGCCGTTTCGTACAATGGCGGGGAGCGTTATCCCATGCAAAGTGTATATAAATTTCCCATAGCCATGGCCGTACTGGAAAAGGTGGATAGGGGAGAACTTACTTTGGACCAGCAGGTTCGCATTGATACAACGGAATACATTCCTGAGAACGGGCATAGCCCCCTGCGGGATAAGTTTCCGGGCGGCACGAGTCTTACCGTAAGACAGCTTCTCCATTACAATACGGCGGAAAGTGATGGTACGGCATGCGATGTGCTGCTTCGGCTGTTGGGAGGCACGAAAAAGGCGCAAAGGTACGTTCGCAGGTTAGGAATAAAGAACATGGCTATTGCTACAACCGAACAGATCCAGGTGGCCAATGACCTGATCCAGTATAGAAACTGGTCCACGCCTAAGGCAATGACAGAACTGTTCAGGATCTTCTATCAGGACAAACCTCTTTCCGAAGAAAGCACGGCATTGCTTATGGAACATCTGTCACCCTCAGGAGTCTGGTTTAACAGGAGAATAAAGGGGCTGCTGCCGCCAGGCACGCCGGTAGTTCATAAAACCGGGACAGCCGGTACTATTGACGGGCTAACCCGGGCGACAAACGATGCAGGGATCATAACCCTTCCAAATGGCAACCATGTCGCTATAACAATTTTTTTAGCTGATTCTCATGCCGTTCAAAAAGACCGGGAAGCAACAATAGCAAAAATTGCCCGGGCTGTGTTTGATCAGTATGCTGAATCAGAATAAGGTTTCCTCACACAAAGAAATCTGCGATGTAACCCCTCAGGTAATAGCTGTGTCGGTGGTAAAGTAATGCGCAAATCCGGATTTGAGTAGGAAAACACGCAGAAAGGAGGACTTTTGCGGAAAAAAGTATGCAATATCCCTTAACATTTACAGCTCGGATACTGCTGGCGGGTTTATTCACGTTGGCGAGTGCGTCATTGCTCGCACAGCCACGACAGGATACTGCGGCCTCCCTTTCTCAGAAACTCGATGAATACTTGCTATCGGCTGCGGGGCAGTACCGTTTTAACGGGGCGGCGCTGGTGGCCCGGCGCGGAAAGATTCTTTTGAACAAAGGATATGGCTGGCAGGATGCTGCGAGTAAGGCTCCTAACGATACCAGTACTGTCTTTCCGATCCTTTCTATTACTAAATCCTTTACCTCCACGGTTATATTGAGTCTTCAGGAAGAAGGGAAATTATCGGTGAAGGACCCGCTGAGCAAATATTTTCCTGATTTTCCAAAAGGTGGTCAAATAACGCTGCGGCACCTGCTTTCCCATACTTCCGGCATTTATAACTACACCAATGATATTGGGAAGGAAGATTCAGCCATCATCTGCTACCCCGTGCCCAAACAACGGATACTGGACATTTTCTACAACAAGCGCCTGGAATTCAAGCCCGGAAAGCAATTCAGTTATAATAATTCGGGCTTTTTCCTCCTGGGGATGATCGTTGAAAAGGTGACAGGGAAACCGTACGAGCAGGTGGTAAGAGAGCGAATTTTTGAACCGCTGGGAATGAACCGTTCAGGCTTCGATTTTATTCATTTGCCCGAAGAGGTTAAGGCCCGTGGCTACGACCGCTTAACTGCTGAGGAGCAGCGGCCGTCGAACCCCTGGGATTCCACTGTAAGTTACGCTGCCGGAAGTATCTACAGTACGACCAATGATATGTATAAATGGGCCAGGGCAGTAGCCCACCAGGAGCTTATCTCAAAGGAATCATGGGAACAAGCCTTTACGCCCTACCGCGACCGGTACGGCTATGGCTGGTGGATCGATACATTGTTCGGTCACAGGTACGTCACCCACAGCGGCGGGGGATTCGGATTTATGTCGAACCTGATGTATTTTCCTGAAGAGGATGTAACCATTATGCTGTTCAATAATTTTGGCGACTACGGGCAAAGCCTGCATCAGATCAATACCGGTCTTTCGGCCATAATGTTTAACAAGCGTTATGACCTATGGACAAGCAGAGAAATAGTGGAGGTACCCGAAAAGATTCTGAAATCGTATACCGGCACCTATACACTGGATGGCAAAGCCAAGGTGTTCATTACACTAAGCGGCCGGCAACTGTTTGCAGAAGGCAACTCTCCCCAATCGATCCCCAGGCTCCCCCTGCTTGCCCAATCAGAAAATGTATTCTTCCTGGAGGAATTCAACGTTACTTTTAGGTTCGCCGCCGATCCTGAAGAAAAAGACCTGCAGCTGGTGGTTCATGAGAAAGGACAGGATTTCCAATGGAAGAAAATAAAGTGACCTTACATCAGCGTTTCGTCCGATTTTTATTTCATCCGAACAGGGATCCACACTTCGCTGTAAGCGTAACCTGTTTTTTGCTGGTCCATTTTTGTAAAGGAAAAAGTAAGGGCGTTGATGACTTCGTAATCGGAAGAAGGGAGCCATTCTGAGTATATTTTCGCCATGGTAGTTTGTAACGTAGACGGAAAAGGGCCTTCATTTGGGAATACGGCCCAGGAGCAGGCTTCGACAGGCACTTTTGTTAATCGTTCACTCACCTGTTTTTCTGTTGTTAAAACACCGATTAAGTGCGTCAAATCCCCTTCTTCTTTTAAGAAATCAGCGTCAGCATCATAAGAAACGTTGACAATTTCATAGGGTTCTGTGTTTTGAAGCGCATGCATTTCTTCTTTTTGGTCGTCCGTTATGCTTTTTGCAAGCTCCAGGATCTCATTGTTAACGCCTTCGAATTGCATTGGAACGCGTTTACTTACTCCGGCGAAATTAAACGCTGGTTTGTTTTCGATTCTAAATTCCATGGTATTTCCTCCTTTAACGGTGATAATGAATGAAAATTTGGGGAAAGATTTATTTATCCCTTTTTTGTTAACATCTGAGGGTAAGAATCCGCTCCACTTTTTAAATGCACGGGTAAATCCGTCCATTGACTGATAACCATATTTAAAGGCAATATCTGTCACTCTTTCGCCGGCTAGCAGATCCTTACTCGCTTCGGACAACCTTCTGTTTTTGATATATTCGCTAAGCGTCATCCCTGATAGAAAGAAAAATATTCTTCCAAGGTAATAATCGGGTACTCCGGCGTATTCAGCAACCAGTCCGGGGGACAGATCATCGGTTAAATGATCTTCAATATAATCGATCACATGATTCAATTCGCGTAACATTATCTTCTCCTTTAGTTCTGTAAAGTTACGGCAGCGGTTTTTTTGATGCTCGACTTTTAAAGACAGAAAATATCGAACGGAATCCCGGGAAAATATTCCGGAGGGTTTGCCGGTTAACCGGGGAACAGGAAATAGTTACCGGGCAGCGGCTCGCTGTTCGGCATACAAATGCAGGGCCATCAGCCACATTTCATGGTTTCTCCTGCCGGCTTACTATTGCGTTTATCCAGACAGGTGCAAAGGGAGATGTGCATCCTTTTGAAACGGGATAATCCCGGTAAATGCCCAGCTTCTCGCCGATACCAATGGCCCGCTTCCGGTGCGGGGGAAAGTTTATGCCAATTTGCGCTAATGTAGTATTCATTGTCCATTGTACTTCAGGCGCCACATTAGCCATTTCGGATTCGATGCGGTCCAGAATTTTACCAGGATCAACGCCTTCGGCATCCCTGGCCATTCTGCCGGCTGTCAGGCTCCATCCGGACCGGGCGGCCCATTTGTTGCCGGAATACATCCATTCTTCCCGAAACGTTTCTTTTTCCGGATGTTCTTTCAGAATATAGGAATTGAACCAATCCGCTACCTGCGCGAAATCTATCGACTTTACCATGTTGTCCAGGTCTGCGGCTGATAATGCTTTTGGTTTCATGATCAGCATTGCCAGCAGCCGGGCATCAATATTCCCGGTTTGCCACAGCGCCAGCCCTAATTCATGATCTGCCTTTATTTTGTTGGCTAAAGCCCTGATATCTCCCATTTTAACCCCGAATTGGTTATCGGAAGCTCCTTTTTTGATATTGTGAGCTTTCATCTTTTTGTTGGCAAGCAGTTTAAGTTGTGCAAGTACTTCTTTTACCGTCATGACAATTGTTAATTAACGTAATTTCCGTAAAAATTAACAATAGTCAAAGTGATTTTGACCAGTTATTTCTTTATCGATGTGGCAACTGTAAGTTCCGGAAAAGAATGTCGAAACCAGGTTAGCTAAATCAGTTAGTAAATCGTTGTAAAATTGAAAGAAAACTATTACTTTTGTAAAGCTAAAAAGTTTTGAGTCTGCATATCTCATCTCATGATGGGTGTTGCCAGTACTGGCACGGGGGCTTTAAGACTTTTTAGCTTTTTGTGGCTATTTACTATATAAATCAATAATTTCTTCGTACTTGTGTTTAAGAGCGTCGTAATAGCGACTTTCTCCCTTTAGTAGTTTGCGTTGTACTGCCCATATCATGTAATCTATAATACTGAGTTCGGGCATTTCGTTACTGGGTACAAGCTCAAGTTGATAAGTGCAGGAATTTGTGTTTTTAGCTTTTCCCGCCTCCAACGCTTTATTGACTGCCTTTTCGAAATGACGAAGATTGTTGTTTCCGCGCTGAGATAGATATAACCAGTGGTGACAATGCATGCTGTTCAATTTTCCATTTAGCAAATGATGAAGTACATCAAAGTAAAACTCAGTTGAATTGTTGTTGTATTTGCGATTGAAAATAGTCAGCTCTTTTTTGGCGATAACCAAGTGGGCTTTAAATCCATCCAGACTGCGGAGTAATTCAAAGAATTTTGCCCTGATTTCTGGATGATCTCCGCGCGCATGTACATACCAGCCTCTTTTATCTATGACGGAAGGAATTGAGTTGTACATGACGTCTGTCTTGATATTCTCCATGAAATCAACCACAGCTTTTCTGAGTGCTTTCCGGTTGCTTGTTTCGATCATACCAATAATCAGGTAAGGTTGGAATCCCTCAGTGCTTATTAACAATTTTTTGCGGTGTCCATAAAATAAAGGATCGCCGCTTTCGTCGATGAAAAAATATTTTTTGCTTGGTTTGTCTTTTATTTCAGTCACAATGGATGTTCAAATACTAGCTCCTAGTACAGTAAATACTCAGGTAACAGATCAATTGTAAGGATAAGTACTAATAGATAGCTAAGTGTGATGCAGCGGTAAATATAAGAAAAAGCATTTTGTCTGCCTGAATTTTCGATGCTTTTTTAGATGTTTTAACTGAGAGACGCGCATGTATATACTCTTATTGCGGCCCGAGCAAATCTTATAAGGCTTCACTTTCTTCCCTTCAATTCAACTACCTGGTCAATCCAGTTTGAATTGTTATTTAGCCGGATTTCAGGTTCTATTCCGAGATCTTCATATTTCAGGTGTTTTGGCTTGCCTTTCATGTCCGTTATGTAGATCTGGAAATTGCCGCTTGGCAATGTTTCCTTTTTCCCGTAATTGCTTCCATAAGTGAGCATGCCTTTAGTGGGCTGCCCTGCGGTAATAGTGTTTTTGAGCTTGTTTAACCGGAGCGTAAATATCTCCGCCTGGCTTACGGTTTCATTATTCAGCAACACGTATAGATTTCCCTTGTTGACGTATTTTTTTAGCAGCTGATAGTATTTCTTTGTCTCTTTTTCCGCCCCGCCTTCGTTATTCCGGAGATCCAGGATCAGTTTTGGCGCCGTCAGGGCATTTTTTATTGAATCATAAAACTCACGGGACTGTTGCCTGGTGGCGCCGTTCGCCTGGAAAGTTTTGATCAGCAAATACTGAACATCATTATTAATATTTTTTAGTTCGAATTTTGGCCTGTTTACCGGCAAGTTAACATGATCAACCCGCGGATGCTGCTTTGTATAAACATAACGGCCGTTGAACACGTAAAAGAAAGAATTGACCAGCGACCCGTATTGATACTTTTCAGGGGTTCGAAGGCTGAAATCCTTCGTTAACGGGTGTCCGTATATTGCTTTATAGAGGTTTGGGCCATATTCGTACAGATGGATTGCAATTTGACCTTTTTGCCACAATTTCGTCTCCGTGCCCACTATTACCCCGATATATTCCCTGTCATTGCTTCTGAAAACACCTACATCATAAAACTTGCCAAAATGATAAATCCCTTCGATGGATTCAGCGGGCTTTCGGGTTAATGCTGCCTTTAAAGAATCAATATTCACTTCACATTGCGGATAGGCCAAAAATTCCTTGGTAGCTGCAAATTTGTCAATGCTTTCCTTGTCTTTGAATTTCTCGAAATCATGGACCCGGTAAAAACCTAAGTGATTGTCTTTTAGGGGGAAGAGAAGCTGCGACAGATGGTAGAAATACTGGTAACTGTCCGGGTCGCTCACGGTGTCCGAAGCCAGGCTACCATATAAGTCACGATAAGAAGCCAGTTTTTCACCTTTGATCTGCGCCTTGAAGGAGGGCGTACGCTCCAGGATAGACTTCAATGCAGCCAGATCGTTTAGATAAGTAGTTGTCTGTGCGTTCAACCCGAATGTCCAAAGGAATAACGTGAGGGTAAGTGTGGCTTTCATCGGCTGGCGTGCGCAGTTTCGTCGGTCACAATATTTTTGTTCCATGAATTTCCGGGTTTCCAGAATTCGTTGTCTTCCTTTTCCGTGATTTCTCTCCGTTGCTCAAATTCTCGCCGGTAAGCGCTTAACTCTTCTTCCCCAAATACTCGTCCGCGGGTTTGCATTTCCGCAATTGCGGCTTCAATAGCTTCGGGCCTGAACTTTGTCCGGTTTTCGAGGTATTCCAAAAGCCCCTCATCCGATTTGTTTGCCATCAGTTTTTGGAAATCTATCTCCATCACCAAATATACTTGTGAAAAAATAAAAGTCCATTTTGTTTTTGGAAAATTTACCTGTTCCTGAAATCAACGTTAACGCGGTCATATGAGCGTCCCCAAATGCTGAAAAGGACTTGTCCGAGAATATTATCAGCGGATACCGGCCCGATATACCGGCTGTCCAGGGCATTCCCACGGTTATCGCCCAGCAGGTAATAGCAGTTATCAGGTACCACGATCTTGTCCGAAGATGAAGAGGGGAGTCCCGCGGCTTTTTGATTTGAATAGATCCGGTGCTTGTGGCCACTAACCATCTTTTCTTCATATTCTTGAACCGGAACACCTTCAATTTGCACGTTCCGGATATGGCGTGATTCACTTATTACACCATTTACTACCAGGATGTCATCGATTACCTGTATCGTATCACCGGGGAGTCCGGCTACTCTGAAACACCAAACCTCTTCGCCTGGCTGGTTAAACACAACGATCTGCCCGTAGTCCGGCTGTTTCTCACGATAAGCATGTATATCTGCGAGAACGCGATCACCCAGCTGCATGGTAGGCAATTGGGAAGGAGAGACAATTATAAAATGCTGCATTCCCGATATCGGTGCTTTTTCATAGAACCAAGTTGCCGCGGTGATAACGATCCCTATGAAAAGATAGACATACCAGCGGTTGTACTTCTTTTTTGCGTACTCCTTTCTTCGCCGGGCCTGAATGATTGCGTCCGATATGCCGTATAGCCAGATCCCCAGCATAATTGCCAGCATGGCCGTATATCCGCTGAAATTGGTCGTGAATCTTGCTGCTCCAAAAAGAAAAGGGATAAGTAAAAGCAATAAAAAGAGTATGACGGCCTTCTTCAGTTGTCCGTTATAAAGCTGCCCAAGCCCGGTAACCAAGAATGATAACAGGAAAGCCACCAACGGACGTGTCATAGTTTCATAGCATTTCTACGATTTGGATATTATTTCCGCAAGTGTCGTTGAATACGGCAATTTTCACGGTTCCCATTTCAGTCGGCTTTACGCTAAACTCAACGCCAAGGTTGACCAGGCGTTCATACTCATTTTGGACATCGTCCACATTGAATTGCGTGTATGGAATTCCGGCATCTAAAAGTGCTTTCTGATACGTTTTAGCGGGCTCAAAGCTTTCCGGCGACGGCTCCAGCAAAATTTCCGGTCCTTCTTGTTCTTCCCGGGATACGACGGTTAGCCACCGATGTTTTTCGCTCACGGGCACGTCGTGTTTTTTTACGAAACCTAGTTTTTCCGTATAGAATGCCAATGCTTTGTCCTGGTCCTGAACCGGAATGCTGATGACGCTGATTTTCATTTTTAATCCTTTTTAAATTAGTGATCGCAAGGTCCGGAATCAGGTTTTGATCTACTTTGCGAAAATTGCTTTTTTTGAAATTCAATAGGTGATAGTCCTGTTTTATTTCTGAAAAGCGTGCTAAATGAACTCGGCGTTTCAAAGCCTACCCGGTAGCAGGTATCCGATACCGGCATTCCTTCTTTTAGATATTTTTTTGATTCTTCAAGTCGTTTAATAGTCAGGTACTGCTTCGGTGTCAGCCCGTAATACTTTTTGAAAAGCCGCAGCAGATGAAATTTTGAAGTAAACAGGAGATGGGACAACAAATCCAGCTTTAAATCTTTCTCGAAATTATTATTGATAAAGGTCCGGGCCGCGATCACTGTTTTGATCTGTTTATCGTTCGAATAGCAAATGTGCTTAATCCGGCCTATTTCTGTTTGGTAGAAATTCATAATCTGTTTCATTGATCCATTGAAATCGTTCCACCATTAAAGTTAATCATTCCGCCGGATTTTAAAACGCGGCACTGTAAAAAGCCTCTCAAAGAATTTACGGGGTTAGCCAAAGCGGCTTTCATGGATTGAGACTATGGCCTGAAAATATATATAATTTGCTATTTTAGCCATGCTCGCAAAAAACTTTCTATCATGGATAACTTTGCAGTATTTAGATTACTCAGCTTAATATATCTCCTTGGGAGTGGTTTATCGGGACGCAGCCAGACTATTGATTACCAAAGTTATTCACGGGAATTGACCATTGCGGTCAATGACAGCACAAACATATCAGGAACCATAATCCGGCCGGCCCAATCACCCGATCGGAATCGGTTGATTATTCTGGTAAGTCCTCCGAAACGGTATGACAGGGATATGTCTGCCAATAAACTTAAATATTTTCACTATTTGGCGAACGAGTTTGTTCAAAGGGGATATAGTGTTTTCAGATTCGATAACAGGGGAATTGGTAAATCTAGCGGCAGTAACAAGACACTAACCTTGTACTCCCACGCCGCGGATGTAAAAGGTATCTGCTATTTCTTTTTAAACAGCAAAGCCTTCTCAGGAATGGAAATAGGCTTATTGGGAATCAGCGAAGGGGGATCTAGTGCTATAGTAGCAGCATCTGAAATTCCCCGGGTCTCTTGTCTTTTATTGCTGTCTACGCCGGCGAATTTCGGATGGGAAGGATTTAATTACCAAATGAAGAAGCATTTTGAAAGCCGGGGTGCGATGTTCGGGCTGCAAGAATTCGCCGATTCTATGTTGATCACAGCTACCAAACATGGACCGATTGTTCATTTAAGAGGAGAGTAGGCCGAAATGAAAAAATCTCTCCGGATGCAATAAATAACATTCTATTCTGGCTGGAAAACTTAAATTGATAAAACATGGCATACGACAATGAATTGGCGCTGAAAGTAAGAGATTACCTTACAAGGATTCCCGGAATAGCGATTGAAGAGAAGAAAATGTTCGGCGGCCTGGCGTTCCTGATCAATGGTAAGATGTGCGTCAACGTCAGCGGTGACAGCCTGATGTGCCGGTTTGATCCTGGTGCAGGGAAGGAGATTTCCGGACGCAGGGGATACCGCCCCATGATCATGAAGGGGAAAGACCTTCCGGGATATTGTTATGTAAGTCCCGAAGGATTCAGCGGGCCGGATGATTTCAGCTATTGGCTGGAATTATGCCTCGCGTTCAACGATCAGGCCAGCGTCTCCGGGTCCCGGAAGAGCAAATGATATTGACGGCGAATGCCTGCTATTACGAATCTTTATTCGTCGGTTTCTTTTGTGATGGCCAGGACGGCGCCCCGGGGGTCTTTGATCATGGCGTATTGCAGTGATCCGTCCCTGTTTTTGGAGGTCTTAATGACCTCTCCGCCCAGCTTTTGACATTTTTCGATGCTTTGGCCGATGTCTGCGACGTTGATATAGACGATCCATTGGGGCGGAATGCCTTTATTTACTCCCCGGTTGTGACAGATGCCGCCGATCCAGTTGCCTTGTGGGTCTTTCATGACATAGTCTTCGTAGGCGCCGGATTCATCCTTCATTTGCAAGCCTTCGGCTTCCCAGCCAATGACTTCCTGGTAAAAGGTTTTTAAATCTTCGGGATTATCCACGGTGATATCAACGGAGATGATGGATCCGATTGAATTTTTTTTCTGCTCCATATATTGAATGTTTTCAGGTTAACGTGTCGTGTTCCTTAACACGGCACTAGTTTAAAGATAGCGGATTTTTCACTTATCCGGCTTGAGGGCCAGCGTGACGGGCTGGTCAGCATTGCCGTAGCTGCCATCTATACTAAAGTTCAGGATATTGTCCGAATGGTAAATATAGGAACTGGACGTGCTGTAATACCTGAAACGTATTTGGCTGTCCGCCGAAGGTTCACCTTGGATGAGCAGGTAGAACAGGCGTTCACCGGCGACCTCTACGACTTCCGCTACCGCCCTGCATTCTTCCCCGATGAACGCAGCCAGTTCGTCCGATGCCTGGTACGATTTGTCCAGGTTATTGGGCAGCTTCACCACGGCAGTCATGCTGCTGGTATATTTGCCGGTGGCCTCGTTTGTCCAGGCGGGGGGTGGGAACTTCGGGTAAATTTCTTCCTTGTTCTTTTTTTTGCATCCGCCGGCTATCAGCAGGCAGGCGCCAATCATCATGTAGGAAATATACCTTTTCATTATTTCAGTGTGTCTATTTTGATCACTTTTTGTACCAGGGGCATTCCATTGATCGTGACTCGAATAAAATAAACGCCTGCAGGACAGTTCTCTCCCCTGGAGTTCCGTCCATCCCAGGCGAAGAAATGGATATTGGAAATAACCCGTTCTTTAGGACCTTCCATAATTATATTTCCGTTCGTATCGTACACTGACAGCTGCAGCAGCAAGCTTTCCTGCTTCTGGTTTTCTTTCAATTCCACGCGCACATTCACCCGGTTCCCGAACGGATTGGGAAAAGCGGTTATTTTTCCTGCTTCGTTTTCATTCCTGATCACAAGGGGATTGTCCAGGGTTCCTGCCTGGCTGTTGCTGCGGTAAGAAAGCACAGTGCCAGAGCGAAGTACCACCTGTCCCGCCCGCACAACTTCAAAATGGAGAGGCCGCTGCTCCTCACCGCTAATAGTCAAAAAGAAACGTTTCATTCCCGGCAGGTCAGTCGCCCGTGCCTTGCCGCTTAATTCATTTTCCATATAAGCCAGCACAACATCTTCCGGCTGGAGCTGAAAAGAATCGTCAATGACGGCCACAACGGTCATGTTCCCCTCATAGCGGAAGTTATTATCCACGGGCGTCTGCATCTGCGCCGAAGCTACCGGGAAATTGCCGGGACGCGCCGCGTTTTTCAACAGCGGCAGGGCAGAGGCGTCCCCGGCATGGCTGATGAAACTGCCGCCCAGGCTGGAATAGACCAGTGTTTCGTCATTAATTGCTTTACGATACAGCATATAACCTTTTCCCGGCTCCAGATGAGTAAGGTTACCCATCCAGCCATTCTGCGGGTCATACATCGCAAATCCTGTTTGTGATTTGATCACGTCTTCTTCCGAGGCCTCGTACCCGGCCAGCGCCTCCTCAAGGGGTAAACTTACCTGCGGCAGGTAACTTATATAGTTCCAGCGATTTCCCTTGATGGGTATCGGTGTTTCCGAAGGATTTACGGGAATTCCTGCGATGCTTAACGATTGTGCGGCTGAAGCACGGATCATAAATAAAGAGGTATTATTGAAACGCTCCATATAACCGACCCATCCGTCGCTTTCGGAGTACTGATGAAAGCCCAGTTCCTCGTTCTTTACGATATCGCCAGGCTGCCATTGTCCGTTCGAAAGGGTAGTAGCCACGTTATCCATCGCCGGCCCGGATAAATTGAAGGATATCCAGTTCCAGCCTTTCTGCAGCTTTAGTTCCTGGAAGAATATTTCCTCGCCGCGGAAAATAACGGGTGCCCGGGAGGTTCCCGCGATGGCATCGTTCCGGAAGGATACCGGTTCTGAAGGACTGGCAAGGTAGGTTTTCCCGGTGCTTGCATCCCAGATCCGAAACTCCAGCTCTCCGCCTTCGGGTTCATTATGATAGATCGTCAGCAGTGCGTACCACAGGTCATTCTTCTGATTATAGCTATTCCGTGTAACGCCCACGCAAACCCCATCCCTGAAGGCCGCCAGCAGATCATTTTCATCTGCTGAAAAGGCTTCTTTTACCTGCAGTTTTCCATATACGGTCATGCTGTATTTGAAGTCAGCCGGATTTACTTCCCAGGGCGGTTCTTCACCTTTCACGGTAAGGGTGATGGGAAGCGCCGCCGATTCATCATTATCGTTCCGCATATAGACGATCTGATCGTAACTTCCAATGTTCAATCCTTCACGTACTTTGAAAATAACCCGGGCACGGCCCTGGGGCGCTACGGTTCCGGCCGCCGGGCTTGCTTCCAGCCAGGAGGGTAGATTATCCAGGCTGAAATGCTCGACGCTGCCTCCGCTGTTAATCACGTAGGACTCAAATTCAAGCGGTGCGTACAACTCCTGGGACAGTATAAATTCCGGGTCGCTCCAGCTGAGCTGGTTGCGGTTGATGTAAGCCGACCAGGTGACCGGCGATTTCAGGGAATTGCCATTCAGGTCGCGGACATCTTTCACCTGGAACGTTACAATGGTTTTATCAACGGCCTGCCGCGGCTCCAGCAGGTTTATGATCAGGGCATCGTTGTTCACGACGAAATCGAATTGAAGATTTTCCACCGGGCCCCTGTCCTTTATAGGCGCCTTGTCAGCGGATTCGGCGGCATTGTTTGCCACCGCCGCCGGAATAGTCGCGGCAGGGTCGGAAGGTACGCGCTGGTCTTCGAGTGAATAGCCCATTTCCAGGTTATTCTGAAATTCAAAATATGTTTCGAAAGGATAATAAGCCAGTAAGCCCAGCTCATTTCCCCGGAGGCGGACATTATTGTTGATATCAATAAGTGGCTGGCCAAGATAGGTATTCCAGATCCTGAATTCATCAATATTCCCCCTGAAATGGCGGTCAAAATGCAATGTCGCGGGATCATTTGCCTCGTACCACCCCCTTGCCCCGAGATAAACGAACGGAGCGACAAGGCCCCCAGATCGCGGGCATCAAAAAAAGTCTTCAATTCACCGTCTACAAAAAACTGTGCTGTTCCTGAATTCCGGTTTACAGCCAGGGCCACATGGTGCCAGTGTCCATCCAGGTAATTGCCCGGCGCCTGCATCCGGAGGCCATTATTTCTGAAGGTGAGTTGACCGCCTTCAAAACCAAGGAAAAATGCGTCATATGACCCGCCAAGTTCGTTGCCTTCTCCGCGCCCGTTCGCTGCTAATGCGGCCTCTTGCTGGCCGGCTTCGCCCTTGAACCATAATTCCAGGGTATAATCCATTTCATTAGTGACCGGAATGGCCCCTGTGCTTATTTTTAGATGACCGTTTCCGTTAAAATCAATGGACCTGCCGGCTGGCGTGGACCATTCCCCGCGCAGACGGGCATGAGAGCCGTGGGCTTTATCAATGGCAAGTTCTCCCTTTCCCTCGTTCATGGGGTAATAGGCCAGGAGACCGTTCTCAGCGCCGGAGAGCCGCTTCAAACTGTTCGTCTGCAGGCGAACGGCCGAAAGCGCTTCGGTCCATATGCGGGTTTCGTGCATTTTCCCATGGAAGAAATTCCCTGCGCCGGAGATGCTCCGCCCGAGTTGAAAAGGCCCGTTTCCGGCATATGCTGGCACCGGCGCGGCATGAATTACTTCCGTAAAATTATAATAAGCGGAAACGGTGGCGTCCGCCGCATGGTAAACCAATGCCAGATGAGCCCATTCGCCGGGGCTGATAGCCAGTGGTTGTTCGCTTTTCAGCGTTTGCGTGCCTGCAATTACCTGCAGGTAGTTATCGGAGGTCAGGGCTAGTTCCAGCGAGCCGCTGGCCGCTCCGTGACTGATGAGCGTACCTCCGCGCCCTTCCGCCTCAGGAAGGGCCCAGAGTTCCATCGTAATGTCTTTCCCGCTTAGATTTTTGTCGAATTCGGTTTCCAGGTAATCCCCGTCTCCATCCAGCGCCGCGGATACCGAATGATCGCTGATAGCGCCGTTTCGAATTCCCCGCACCTGGAAATCGGGATTGGTCAGCAGTCCGGCGGCGATCGGTTCGTTAAAATTCAATCGTATTTCGTCACTTACTCCCAGGACACCGCCGGCAGGCTGGGCGCTCCCGAAAAGACGCGGGCTATAGGTGTCTTTAAGTCCGGAGATCACGTTGGAAGGCGTATTGATATAGTCGTCCGGGCCCAGCTCACAAATGCTTACCGCTCGGATGTCGTATCCCTGGTCATTAAAGGAAGCATCATCCATTTCCAGGTTATAAAGAAGTTCCTGTGCATTGGTAATAAAGAGCTTCTCGCCCTGTGCTTCCTTGTATTTGGAAGAATCTCCGTAGAATTTCATTACGGTGATCCACCTTGCCGAAGACGACGGCTTATACTGAAGCTCAATCCGGTCGAACAAACTGTTGCTAAGGTCAAACTGGTCAATGATCAGGGGCAGGTATCGCTTGTTTTCACCGTTCAGGGGCGCGTCTGTATTCAGGATCCACTGATTGGTGGGGGATTTGATATTCACGTTCGAGCAGGCAGGTACAAAATGTGCTGAAATGAGTACGGTATCGGCAATGGTTTCCTGGTAGCCTGTAGGATCGTATTGGCAGGCGGATTTAAGAATGATCGGAATATTATTATAGTCCATGGCATCCGGCCCTTTGGTCAGCGTGATGACCTTGGTCACGGTTTCTCCGTACTGAACGGGAATTGGGCGCCCTGTTCCGCCGATTGGCAGTCCGTCGACAGAAATGGTCGCCCCTTTAATGCTGTCAGTGTCCAGGTAGCTGAGCATTAAGGTAGTTGGCAGGCGTGCTTCGGATTCGTTCTTTATCTTCAGGGTATAAGACGCCTTCTGCGTGGCCGGCACGTCGTTCACCACGGGGTTGTCCACGGTAAGTACGGGTACTTCAATCCGCTGGGTCGCCTGGTTAATGACCGTGCCTTTATTGTAGTATTGCGTTACTTCTTCTCCTTCATAGGGGCAGGCGGTGGCGCCCCCGAGGGTACGGAATACGAAACCACCTTCTTCCGGCTTGTTTACATCCACCGAAATGTAATCGTCCGTGCCGTCGGAGGCCATAACGAATCCAGTTGTTCGTTCCGTACCTGTTACTGTTTCGAAATTTCCTCCGTTGCTGGTGCCTATGGATTCATCTATCTTTAGCTTCAGTCCCTGCCCAAGTATTTCAAAGAAGGTTTCGCTGAGTATTTTCGCAGACAAGATAATGTTGAAAGAATGGCTTTTCGCCTCGGTTTCGGAGAACTGTTCGGAATAACTGACGGGGCTTCCCGCATGGAAAGAATAATTCTGAAATACCGGGGCTTCCAGCTTCTGCTTTTCATTATCTTCTATCCGTTGTTCCCAGTCCCTGATATATTGATTCAGGACCATAATGGTATCCGTCGCATATTCAGACCCTTCAGGGAAATATATTTTGTAGCTTTCCCCATCGTTAAAAAGATCATCTTCCGCACTGCTTCCGAAAGCTTCCGTATCACCATTTGTTTTTCCAAAGCGAAGATCATCGGCGGCCAGCTTGGATACGTATACCGGTTCGCCGGAAGTATTGGCAATCGCTTGGCCGTTTTCCGTGCCCACGGGGAGCAACAGCGTATTCCTTATATGCGTCAGATTCGGGATCAGTACTTTAATAATGTGCTGCTGCGGATAGGCAAACAAGGTTCCGAACTGCTCGCCGAAATTGATCCCTTCCCGCATGACAACGAGGTAACTGCTGGCGGCGCCCGGATCCGAAAGTACTGAATCGGCTGCTTTCAGGTCATCCCGCTCAATGATGATCACGTTCCTTGTCTGACCGTAGGTGATATTTGTGGAATAGCCGACGTAAACATCACCAGGGGCTCCTACGAAAGTAGGGGCGTCACTGGTTTGGAACCGGTTTGTTAAAGAAGTGGCCGACTCTTTTCCGTTGGAATACGAGTAGTGTTCCTCATGGGTCGCGCCTGCGCCGACCGAATTTTCTGACGACTGGATCTCTTCTATTTTTCCTCCGCCCAGTCCGAAAAAGGTGACCACTTTCTGACTAAACAATACTTTCGCCTCTATATTGCCTTCCTGATCTACTGAATTTGAGTACGTGCTGCTTTCCTTAAAGGTCGAACCTTCTTCCAAAAAAGAATAGCTCCGGCTCCCGGGCGGATCGCGAAGCACCGTCAGTAATTTATCCGGGCCCGCGGTGACGAAATCCGTCCCGGTCATTTGGGCGCCCATGACAAATCCTTCCAGCTTTGGCTGGCCCAGCCAGCTCCATGTCAGGTCGGTAGCTTCGCCGAAGCGTACCGTAACGGATAGGCTCTTTAAGCCCGGAGCGGTAATAGCCGGATTGCCGGCTGTGAATTGATAGTAGCCCACACCGGCCGAATCCAGGCTTAGCGTATCGGCAGAGGTGGCCTGGTTCCGGATGGTATTAAGAATAGACACCTGGCCGTCCCGCGTAGGCACTTTGTCGATGACCGCTTCTCCATCCTGCATCGCGACAACCGGTGTACCGTCAGGTTTTACACTTTCGTAAAACGGGTATTCTTCAAAGGCATTGATCCGCAAATCGTATTCCCTTCCCTGCCGGAATACGGGGTAGCGGAACAGGTACATATCCCTTTCCGTTTTAGCCGGGTCTATTACCGGTATGCTTATTTCTTCTCCCTCCGCTCCAACTGTTTCATAAACATCATGCCCGAAGTAGGCCAGGTCTGCACCTGCCGCGTTTTGCTGCGTGATGCTCACGGAAGGGTTTACACGCTTGATAAATTGGTAAGAATCGTTATAGGCGACTGAGTCGGTGTGATCGCTGTATTCCAGCACGGAATACTGTTTCAAAAATTTATTGGTGAAGTCGACGGCAACGCCCTGTCCTTCCAGCAGGTTGCCCCAGCCGGTAACCTGTACGTTGTCTACAATGAATTTTCAGGAAGAAGATCGGCCTGGAATTCCCCGGTCAGGGAATCGGGATAGATTACGATCTTGTTCTGGTGGTAAACGATCCGTGTCCGGTGAACCTTCGAAGGATCGTCCTGGCCCCGGGGGAAAGGTGATTGACCCATACCGTGGTGTCCCTGCTGCCTGAATGCAGCTCATATTTGGTTCCGGAGGGCAAACTCATGGTAATGCTCAGTTCCCTCCCCAGGTTATTTTCTGACAGGGAATGCCCCAGCGGGAAGGATTCCTGCAGCGCGCCGCCTGCTACACGGCCAATGAAGCGGATGGCCGTACTGTCATACAGGATCCGTTCGCTAACAGGGCCCTGGTAGTTTAAATCCTCGCCGAAGCGGTTGGTGATCTTTCCCCCGTTGACAAAAACGTGATTGTTTTTTACCGCCTTCACTTCATGGGTTCCCACCGGAACGAAAATGGTGAATTTTCCCTCGGTATCGGTCTGAAGCAACTCTCCATTGGCCTTTTGGGCATACTTGCCGTCTATCTGGAACTGCACACCCTCCACCGGCACCGTCCCGTCCCGGTAATAAACATACCCTGACACCGCGAAGGAAGATTTATCTACAAAATTTACCGTAAAGGATGGATCGTCGGCGGATATCAGGCGTTTTTCGGATACCGGGTCAAACTGGTGGGTGCCCAGCAGCGGTACGATTGTATACGTGCTTCCGTTGCCAAAATAAGGAACTCCGGTTATCATATAGTTGCCGGTACTGTCGGTGAAAGCCTTGAGCGATAACTGTTCAGCGGTAGGTACCGTGGCGGATCGCTGTACGGCGCCGGGATTCATTACTCCATCATTCCGGTTATATTGCTCCTCCCGGTGAGAGAGGTCATAAAACTGATCCGAAATGGTTTCATCGAAGCGCCAGTAGGCGACCAGCCCGTTTTCTCCGCCCGTAAGCACCTGGGTATGCTGCCGCGCGACCTGCTGCCGGTTCAAGGCTGCGTTCCAGGCACGCATTTCGTCAATATAGCCCTTAAAATTACTGCCGGCAGCATTTTTTCCGATATAAACTTCCTTTGCCGGTTCTGCGGGAGGCTGAAGCGGTTGGATTGCTTCGGCGAGCAGGGAATCATTCAGCAGAATGCGCAGGGTGTCGCGATGGCGGACGCCGGTTACATGAATAAAGGACTGGTTGGAATTCGTATAGCCGGCGCTGACTAGTTGGTCATTCGCGCTGAAATACAAATCCCCGTTCGCGCCGAAGCCTAGTTCATATTGCCCTTCCCGGCTGAAAATGACTTGGTTTTCCGGCGCTTCGTCTTCGGGTCTGATCCAGGCTTCGATGGTGAAAGCTGAATCGCTGAACGGGACCTGCAGGGAATCCAGGCGCAGGTAACTTCCGGGGCTTCCATCCAGGTAAATGCTTTGGCCCCTTCCTTCTCCGGCATCGCTTTCCAGCCTTACGGAAACGCCTGTTACGGCCTGGCCATTTTCATAAGTGACGCGCCCGTAAACATTACCGGTAGGCGCACGAAAGCCGATCGCATATAAAGTATCTTGTGAATACCTGAGGGTATTACTGCAATTAACCACGCCCACTACCATGTATTCGTAATAAATGCCTGGAGACGTACCCTGATCTGTGGCAACAATGTCTGCGGAAGAAAGGCCGCCCGCTACAGAACTCAGTTGAGTAAAGGCGCCGGAAGATCCATAGACCTTTCTTTTGATAATATAGTTGTCAAACCCGCCTTCCGACTTCCACTGCAGCTCCACCCGGTTGTTGAAATAGCCTTTGGAAACAATTAGCCCGGAAATAGTACCTATTTCAACCGGCAAAATAGTATTAGATGTCTGGTAGGGCTCATTTGTGAGAAATCCCAGCCGGGCGGGAGGTTTTACCTGGAGCTTGTAAGAATACCGGTGGCAGGGGATAAGCAGGGAATCCGTAAATTCTCCCCTGAAATAATCCTTTTCTTCGAGATTAAAATTCGTGTTATTGCCATTATCAAGGTCAATGCGCGTGATGATGAAAACAGCTTCCGGCGCCCATATTCCTGTCGTGTCCCATTGCAGGACAGCGCGCCTTCCGGTATTGTCAAGGGAAAGGTTCACACCGGAGTTGCCGGAAATAGCGGCATGACCCGCCGTAAAATGGACCGTCTTTGCCATTCCCCATCCCCAATCAGGATCAAGGTCCCGGGTTACCCTGTAATATACATCCGCGTAGGGAGCTTCGCTGAAGGTATAACTGGTGGAATCCGGGTGGTATTCCATGTTTTGAAAAGGGGTTAAATCAATCTTTATGGCATCGCTGAAATCGGGCTTGGTAGCGCGCTGCAACTTAAAACCGCTGCTTTCAACCTCTTCACCAATAGCTTTTGGAATCGTCCAGGTGATCTCTGCCTGGTTGGTAACCGCGTTATAGGAAGCATATATACTGTCTGGATGAGTAAAGGCGGGAATGATAATGTCTTCGGTCCGCTCGGTAACATGATTGCTGTAGGCTCCCTGCCCCAGGTAATAAGTGTTTGTGGAATTTTGCTGATCAATCAGAAAGCTGCCTGAATTCGCACCGGCCGCTGACCGGTCAAGTTCTTCCCCTCCTTCGGCATATAAAATGGTAGTACTTCTGTCTGTCACGCTGTTATCGTTGCTGTTCCAGTCCAATTTCACCTTACCGTCTTCCCGGAAAGAGGTAGTATAGGTGAAGTTTCCCAGCGATGGAATATCCACGTTCTTGATTACGTTAATGTCATGCTGATCCTGGGGCCCGCCATCCCCTTTGCGGTTCCATTTATTTATATGGAACCGCAGCCTTTTTATGTGCTTGCCTTCGTTATTGATATATAGGCGGATGATGTACCGGCCGGTCGTTTCATCCGTTTCGTATTCGATGCGGTAGAACATATTTCTGGCTGCATCTGTGATGGAAGCGGAAGACATCTGGAACGAATCCGGGTCTTCATCGAAAATATCAAATAAGGCAATTTGCTCAAATTCATTTTCTCCGAACGTTTCCGTCGAGAAGCTTAGCGAAGTATTGCCGCTCCGATCGTCCCCGTTATCCACAAAGGCATTGTCATCGTACTTGTTCCGGATGGTGATTTGGATATAACCACCCGAAGGCTGAAAAGCCAGCTGGAAGTAGTCATTATTCCAATATGCCTGGGCTGATGAAGGAGAAGGCGCCAGAAGGATCCCGGCTATGAATGCCCCGACAATGAAAAGCAGGACCGCCTTTCTTTTTTCTATCATTTTCACTGAAAGTAAAATTTAATGCATCATATTGTGTTCGTTATGCAATATTAACTTCTTGGTTAGTATTAAATTTTAAATTTTGGGACAAATACAGTTAACTTTGGGACAGGGCAAGGTCTTTAACATACCTGCATGGATAGACGTTTACTGCTTCATTTAACTGCTGTGCTTTTAATTGCTTTGACGGGAAATGTCAGGGCACAGGACGTCAGGCTCCCGCCGGTCGAGAGGATAACAACGGGGGTACAGGCACTGGATGTAGAAAGCGGCTTGCCGCAGGGCTATGTAAACGGGATAGTGCAGGACAGTACTGGTTTTATCTGGCTGGGCACCCGGGACGGTCTTGCACGTTACGATGGCTATGAAGTGAAGACTTTCCATTATGATCCGCGCGACTCCGCTACAATTGCCTCGGATGTTATCCAAACCATTTACCTGGACAAAAAAAACCAATTGTGGATATTGTACGAAAATGCGGAGGTGGACATTTTTGATCCGGTAACGGAGAAAATCAAGCACCTCGGGGACGATCCTTCACTGGACTGGCTGGTAAAAGAAAGGGGGCTTCTGCCATTTTTCCTCCTGCAGGATCACCGGGGAACGTACTGGGTGGTTCCGCCGGAATTAAAGCGACTCCGTTATTTTAGGATGGAACATCCTGCGCCAGGAGAAGTTTCTATACCTCCCGGCGAACGTATTCTGGCATTGCAGGAAGGCGGGGATGGACAGATGTATGTTTGTACCGATCATTCCCTGTACATGGTAAGCGGTAAGCGCTTGGAAAAAATTTCGGACCTTCCCCGGCGAAGGCCGCTCCGGAGTCATCGTATTAGTCAGATGCGGCAGGATAATTCAGGCAACTGGCTGATCGCGAACGGCGGATACCTGGAAATTTTTCACCCGTCACGCGGTTGGAAGGCGGTGAGCGTTCCCCATCCGGCTGATTATACGCCCGTTTATTTCATGGACCGGTCCCCCGCGGGAGAACTGTATATTGCTTCAGGGGAAGATGTGTTTCGGATCAACGCTGATCATTCCTTAACCAAAGTATGGACAAATCCGAATAAGCCCGGAAACATCCCCGCCATGATGATTGACCGTGCCAACGTTCTGTGGGCAGGCACTAATACATTCGGAGCCCGGCTGAACCATCTTTCCTCCAGCGGTTTTCATTCTTATGCCTATGCGCAGGGCTTTCTCCAGGACGTCCTTACAGGTTATTTCGGGGCCTCACCCGCCAACGCTTACCTGCGTGGAGTGGACGCATACAGCTTGCGTTATGCGGTGGATGCGGAGAACAGGATCTGGCTGCTTGGCCGGCCATTTCGCCATAGGAATAAACCAGAGGAAAGTTTTTCGGGCTTGCTGCTTCTTCAGCAAGCAGGTGAGAAGCCGGCTTCGTTCGTGGTTCATGCAGATACCTTACGTTTGAGCCAGTTTACATTTGATGATCATAACATTTGCTGGGGAATTAAACCGGGCGACAAGCAGCGGGATACAATACTTGTAAAAACCGATCTCGCTACCGGCGCCATTACGCCCGAGCCCTTATGGCGTCCGGCGTTTAGTGATCTCGCTTATATCACGGCATTCCGCGACCGGTTATGCATTGTCTATCGAAAAGGAATCGAAGTGTATCACCCGGCAAGCGGCAAGTCCATGCGGTATCCAAGTGAACAGGTTTTTGGCAATGTGCAGTTACTGATGGCTACCCCCGATCCCAAAGACCGGGACGTCCTGTGGATTACCAGCCTGGGCCTCGGCTTGATCAGGTTTGATACAAGGGATGGGAGCGTACAGGCCTTTACGGTAAAGGAGGGTCTTCCCAGTAATAGTGTATATGCCGCTGTTCCTGATAAAAACGGGCGATTCTGGTGCAGTAGTAATAAAGGAGTTTTCCGATTCGATCCCCTTAGCCACAGCATACTTTCTTTCGTTACTAATGACGGTCTGCAAGGCAGCGAATTCAATCGCTATCATTTCTTTAAATCTCCCGGCGGCCGGATTTTCTTTGGCGGCACCCGTGGATGGACCTCTTTTCATCCCGATTCGGTTCGTGCCGGTTCATATAGGCCGGAAACAGTAATTACGGAGATTCTCGTGAACAATAAGCCGGTTTCAGCCATCCCGGGATGGAAGGAGGGTGCAGTTACCTCCCTGAAGCGTCTTGACTTAAAACATGGTCAGAATTTTATTACGTTCACATTTGCCGGGCTTCAGTTCTTCAATACGAGCAGAATACAGTATCGTTACCGGCTTGAAGGGTTTGACGAGGATTGGGTTGAAGTCGGGAATCAACGCATTGCGGTCTATACTAACCTGGCGCCCGGAGAGTATATTTTCAAGGTGAATTCCAGCAATAGGGGAGGCTCCTGGAGTGATCATGTTAAAACATTGCTTGTCACCATTGCGCCGCCCTGGTGGAAAACAGGGTGGGCATATCTTTTATATTTCCTGCTGTTTACCGGCTGCGCCTGCCTTTTTTACCGGCACCGGGCTAACCGCCTGCTGATTAAAGGTGAGATGATCAGGCAGCAAGAGGAGGCGAAGCACCTGAGGGTGATGGATGAGATGAAAACCCGCTTTTTTTCAAATATTACCCACGAGTTTCGCACGCCGTTATCCCTGATCATTGCTCCCCTGGAACAAATGGAACGGGAAACCGATGTGCCGTCTCCTGTCAGAAAGCGGCTTGGTGGTGTCCGGAACAACGCGCTTCGGCTGCTGAGGCTGATTAACCAGCTGCTTGATATGTCGAAAATGGAAGCCGGCAGCATGAAGGTCTCCTTATCCCGGGGCGACCTGGGAAGTTTCGTAGAATCAAATATAAAAAGCTTCGGCTCGCATGCTGAATTGAAAAACATCCGGCTTCAGATTAATATCGGACTTAAGGGTAATTATAATTTCGATGCCGATAAATGGCAGAAAATCCTTTCCAACCTATTGTCTAATGCGATTAAATTCACTCCATGCGGGGGAGAAATAGGGGTAATTTTGAATGCCAGGTATGACAATGAACAATCTTCCGGCGTGCTTTTGGAGGTAAAGGATTCCGGCATTGGCATCCCGGAAGATAAACTTGCGCTTGTTTTTAACCGGTTTTACCAGGCCGACGACTCACATACGAGATTGCACGAAGGCACCGGCATTGGGCTGGCTTTGGTCAGGGAGCTGACTTCCCTGATGAACGGAACGGTCGAAGTGGAAAGCAAACCCGGAAACGGGACCTTGTTCCGCATACTCATTCCGGTCGAAAAAGCCAGTAGCCGGGGAACAGCTTTTTCTAACCTGATTTCGAACGGCCGGGAACCTGATGACGCCGTAAAAGACCTGCGCTTCAATGATGAGGATGAATCATCTGTGGAAGCGCCCGAATTTGCCGGCGTGCCGGAAGACGTTATTGGGATGGAGGCTGTATGGGCGGGCGAACCCGACCGCGAGCCGGAGGCTGTGCAGAAGCCGGCAGGTCCGCCGGATACTGAGCTGATATTGCTGGTTGAGGATAATGGAGAATTAAGCCGGTTCATCGCAGAAACGCTGCAGGGGAGTTACAGGACGTTAATGGCAGTTAATGGCAGGGAAGCGCTGCAAATCGCCGGAAAATGTATGCCGGATCTTATCATCAGCGACATCATGATGCCGGAAATGAATGGATATGAATTGTGCCGGCATATAAAGAGTTCTCCGGCAACCGACCATATAGCTTTTGTCTTGCTTTCCGCGAAAGCCTCCCACGAGAGCCTTATAAAAGGACTTGAAAATGATGCGGATGATTACATTACAAAACCTTTCCATATACATGAACTGCTCCTTCGGGTAAATAATCTGATCCATCGCCAGCGCAAACTGCGCCGTTTTTATAACAAGCAGTTAAGCACGCCTGGCAGCGAACTGCATATAGAGGAAGTTAGCAACCTGTTCCTGAGAAAACTATATACGATCATTGAAGGCAATCTCGATAATGAACAACTCGACGTGGGCCAGCTGGCCGAAAAGATGGCGATAAGCCGGCGCACGCTCAACCGGAAATTATCGGCCCTTGTAAATCTTTCCGCGAGAGAAGTTATCCAGCAATATCGCCTGAAAAAAGCGCACTCCTTATTACAGTCGGGCCTGAGCGTTTCCGAAACCGCCCTGGAAGTAGGCTTTGGCTCTGTCTCCTATTTCAGTAAGACATTTAAAGCGTTCTACGGAATGAATGCCTCCGCTCTTAGCGCGAATGCATCTGCGTCTTACTCAACAAAGCGGTGACTCTTTAGTCTGTAGAAGAAATTTAGCTGCGCCAGCAGGGATGAGCTGCCAACCAATGCGATTAAAACAGAAAGAAATACTTTTTTCATCTTAAAGGTCTTTGGGGCTGCTCTGTTGAGCCTTCCAAACAGGGTATTTTTTGAGCAATTTTTGAGGCGCGTCTGTGTACCAGCTGTAACCGTTTCGTCGTTCATAACCTATTTCGGCAAGCGATTCACGCTTTATACCGTCCCGGTCGCAGAAAAAGGGCTCGCCTGTTTCCAGGTCATAAAAGCGCGCCCATAGCGGAGGGGCGTTCCTGACGTGAATTACAACCAGGTCTTCCTTTCCGTTTTTATCTGTTTCTTTTAACCTGGTATCTTCTATTTGATGAGCGGTAAACCAGTCCACGGCGCCGTCGACTGCTTTGATGATCCTATCAGAAGGGCGCTCAATGCTCATTAACAACAGCGCAATGTCAACGGATTCCGATCCGCTAAATGATGCCAGCTCATAGGATCGGGCATTGGCTGGGACCATTGTTTCTTTATCATGCTGGGCACACCAGACCGTTGGTTTGCCGTTCACGATGATCTGGGTATTTAAGATGCATTCAATTCCCTTGTTAAAGGAGATTTTTGCTTTTTGTTTTAGCTTTTCCGGTAATTTCAGCGAAGCAAAACCTTCATGGTCTGAATATACATCCCGTAGAAAGGACATGATATTCACCATCGAATCGTCATTGTAAGTGATGTGGCCGGAATAAGGAGTTCCCGGCCTGACAGGGTAAAACTGCGGCCAGCCTCCGTTATCATATTGAGCAAGAAAAATATAATCGAGCCCGCGCGCGACGGCTTTTTTATACCGTTCATCCTTCACATGGGAATACATTAACGCTAAAAACTTTAACTCTCTGATGGTGGCACCGTTGTCGAATGTGGCGCCGATTTCCGATTTCTGCTTTATCAGCTCGTCTGCTTCTGTTTTCGATAACTTATGATAATCCTTATTTTTAGCCCAGCCGCCTATGTCCTTTTGGGCGAGCAATACATTTTCAGCTGCCAGTTTTGCTTCTTCCGTGCTGTACCATTTGGAAGGCATTTTTGCCGCCACCTGCTTCCAGCTCATTTCCAAATAACCGCCCGGCCGGATTTCGGTTGCATTCTGCGCGGACGCGGTGGTTGCCCCGGCTGCAATCAGTAAAACCAAATTGAATATTTTGGCTGCGGCATTCATCATACTGCCAATTTACTAATTCTACCGGTAAAATGCGGCCGCGGCCGGGTTGTATCGAGGGGCGAACAAACTATAAAAAGAAAAAATGATTGTCCGTAATACTACCTAAATGCTTATATTAGGGCATCAAAGAAGCGATTATGAATTTTATAGAGTTTGTAAAACGGTATCCTGACGAGGCGAGCTGCATTGCTCATTTTAGAGCAATAAAGGAACGTCAGGGCATCGTGTGTAAGAAATGTGGTAGCCGGGAGCATTATTGGAATACGACCTACAATTCGCACGACTGTAAACGCTGCCGTTATCGGCTAACGCTTCGTAGCGGAACGGTGATGGAAAGTTCCAAACTTCCGTTTCAATACTGGTTATATGCGATTTACCTGATGACGATGACCAAGAAGGGGATTTCGGCATTGGAACTTCAGCGCCAGCTGGGTCATAAACGGTATGAGCCCATTTGGGCCATGATGCACAAGCTGCGCTCGGTAATGGGCATTCGGGATGAGCAGTATGATTTTGAAGGGGTGGTGGAATTGGATGATGCTTTTTTCAAGACCCATTCAGAGGAGAAAGACGATGAACCTCCCAAAAGAGGCCGTGGCAGCCAGGGGCAGAGCAAAGTCGTGGTCATGGCCAAGGTGGAACCCAAAGTAGGCCGTCCCAAGAAGCATAAGAAATCATCTTCATTCCGTTACGTGAAAATGGTGGTGGTGCCTGACAGTTCAGCACTTACGGTAAATCAAGCCGTTCAGGGTGGTACCCGGGCGGTGACGACCATCAAGAGCGATGGGTGGCGCGGTTTTAACAGACTGAGCGAAATTGTCTCCAAACATGTCCGGAGAACCGTTAAGCCTGAGGAAGCCTCCAAGGTACTACCCTGGGTGCATACGATGATCAGTAATGCTAAACGTGCCCTTTTGGGCATCAACCATCAGGTGAAAGCAGACTACCTTCAGAACTACCTCGATGAGTTCTGCTATAAAGTCAACCGACGCTACTTTGGGAAAGAGTTGTTTGATCGGCTTATAGTTGCTGCTGTTGCCGATACATGGTACGGAAAGGCCAGGTATAATTGCGGATAATCATTAAAGAAAATTCTACTTTTGGTTAGTCTGATCGTATAAGAAATATATGAAATATTTAGTATTGGCGTTTTTCACTATCTGCTCAACAATCGAACTTTCGGCTCAGAAGCCTGATCCGGAAGCCTTGTTAAGAGAAGGGAAAAAATTATATCGATTGGAAAAAGCAGCTTGGTATGCTACAGATCATTTTTTAATGAATTTTCAAGACAAGAGAGATAGTGTTGGCGGATACTTGTCGTACCAGGGTGTTGACGGGCTGATCTATTCTATTTTTTTCAACAGAGATCTTAATAAAATTTTAGTGAGATATCAGTTCGGTAAAGATCCTGCACCCATACCCGAAATGGTAAATACGGAGATGGGTTTGCCAATCGGAGATGAAGGTGATCTGATCGTAATCAGGCAGAAAGCGGTTGACATGCTTACGTCGAATAAGGATAGCTTTTTTACTTTTTATGAAAACACTTCATTTAATCCAATCCCTCTGATAGAAGGCGATCAACGAAAAGTTTATGTTTTAACGGCATCAAAAAAACAAGGGTCAATTTTCATTGGCAACGACTACCTCCTCGAGTATAATGCTAATAATGAACTCAAGAGTAAAAGAAAATTGCATAACTCTCTTATTGAAATTCCGTTTCAGACCTCTGATGAGCAAGAAGCTTTGGGTACCATGCATACGCATATACTTTCGAATCATATGGAACCAACGGATATCTGTACATTGCTTCTGTATAAAGATTATGTGAATTGGTCTCAACATTATACAATCCACAAAGACTACATTTCTATACTCGACCTTAAGAAGGAAAATTTAGTGATAATAGCTAAAAAAGCCTTTGACAAAATACAGAATAGCAAACGGCTTAGCCAGCCTGGAAATCACTAATTATGAACGTAAATAGAAAACTGAATAAAATAATTCTCGCCGGGTTAGCGGCTTTAGCGCTTTCTGTCCACAGCGCAGCAGTTTATGCGCAGTCACCTCCCAACGTTCTCGTGATTTTAGCCGATGATCTGGGGAGCCTGGATTTGAACTGCTATGGATCTGCTGACCTGGCCACGCCTAACCTGGACCGGTTGGCGGGCATGGGCGTCCGTTTTACTCAATTCTATGCCGCTGCGCCGGTTTGTTCGCCGTCCAGGGCGGCCTTGCTAACGGGAAAGTCCAACCTGGGCGCCGGCTTGCCGGGAAATGTTCCGATACCGGAAAATGATCCTGGAATGAAAGGAGGGCTTCCTTCATCCGAGGTGACCATTGCAGAAATGCTCCGGGATAAGGGCTACTATACCGCGCTGATAGGTAAATGGCACCTTGGACATGCCTCCGGTAAGCTTCCCAATGCCCAGGGTTTTGATTACTTTTTTGGCCACCAGCGGGGATGTATCGACAATTACTCTCATTTCTTTTTCTGGAGCGGGCCGAACAAACATGATTTATACCAGAACGACCGGGAGGTTTACCGGCCGGGAGCGTATTTCCCTGATTTGATGGTGGATGAGATCGGTACTATTATCGATCGCGAGCAAGAGCGGCCTTTTTTTATTTATTGGGCGGCAAACGTTCCACACTATCCTTACCAGGGAACCCCTAAATGGCTGGAATACTATAAGGACCTGGAATCGCCACGAAGAGAGTACGCTGCATTTGTGTCAACGCTGGATGAAAGAATAGGGGAGGTAATGAGAAAGTTGGAACAAAAAGGGCTGCTGAAAAATACGGTCATTATTTTTCAGTCCGACCACGGGCATTCCTTTGAGGAACGGGCGTTTTGGGGCGGCGGGAATGCGGGCCCCTATCGCGGCGGCAAGTTCAGCATGTTCGAGGGCGGCATCAGGGTGCCGGCGATTATCAGTTACCCGGGGAAGATCCCCGCAGGAAAAGTCAGCAATATAGTTGCATCCGGCATGGATTGGTTTCCCACCATAGCCGCGATTACAGGTGCAGCGTATAATAGCAAAGGGATAGAAGGCATAAATTTACTTCCTTTGATTGCTGAAGACGCAGCAGATGCCACTCCGCGCGAGCTGCATTGGCAAACAGGATCCTATGATGATGCAACCAGCAGCTGGGCAGTAAGAAAAGGCGATTGGAAACTATTAGGAAACCCCCATGACCCGGACCCGGATTGGAAGAAGGAAGAAACCGGCGAAGATTTTAAGGGAAAGGACAGACTGTTTTTGGTGCATCTTCCTTCGGATATTGCCGAACAAGAAAACCGTGCCGGGGACAACCCGGAAAAGGTCAGGGAACTTCTGAAATTGCATGAAGGTTGGCTCAATAAGGTAAAACGCTGATAAAGACCGGAACCAAAAATAAGAAGATGCAAATAAAAAAGCTTATCGACAATAAGGATTTCAAAGGAATTGGACAGGCGCTTTCCAATGATCCGCATCTTGCCAATGAGGGGATTCCTTACGACGAGGTGAACAGGGCAAAAGCCCACCCGCTGCACCGGATTTGTGACGGCGTGTTTTCAGGGAAATATACTGATGAAGAGGGGGCAGAGATGGCAAAGATATTTCTGGAGTTTGGTGCGAATATCGAGGGTAATGAGCCAGTAGACAAGCAGGATACGCCGCTGATTGCTGCCTCGAGCCTTCATGCGGATCAAATGGCGGTTCTTTACATAGAAAAAGGGGCAAATATTCATCACGCAGGATGTCATGGCGGTACCGCACTGCATTGGGCGGCCTGGTGCGGAAGATATAAAGTAGTCGAAAGGCTTATCCGGGAAGGTGCGGAGGTGAACAGACGATGTATTGATTTTTCTGCTACACCGCTTTTCTGGGCCATTCACGGATCGAAAAACGGCGGCAATTCCAGCCTGGAAAATTACCTGCAATGCGTAAAAATATTGAACCGGTCCGGTGCGGATAAAGAGATTCCAAATGCAGAAGGGAAAACTGTTTTTGACCTGCTAACCGGCGAGGATAGTGAATTGCGAGAACAGTTGAAGGATTGAGCCGGCCTACTTTATTGACGCGATTCCTTCGTATTCTTGGTGTTGGCTAAAAATAGTCGTCCCCAAAAGCTTCCATTCAACAATGCCGCCGACAAAATAGTTGAATTTGGCGTTATTGTCTGTCTTGCGGACATCGATTGATAAAGGTTTCCATTTTGTTCCGCTAACGAGGCCTGACGTGAAGGAGTAGGCATTTATAGGGATGTTTTCGCCGTCTTTTTTGTCCCTTCCGTAGGTAATATCCAGCCTGCGCTGTGAAAACCAGGTGTCTTCCAGTTCAATAATGATCTGAAAGGCTGGCGCTCTGTCCAGGCTATCCCCTGAAGCAAATTCCCATATCCCGTTCGCGTTTGCTCCAGTATTGTTGTGGCTTTCAGTGCTGCCAATGAAAGATAAAAGGCCGAACGCAAAAATCAGGGAGGCGAAAAGCCCGAACCTTTTCCGGACAAGTATGGTAGCTCTGAAGCATATTCCTAAGAAAAGGAGGAATATTCCAATGTTAACAATTGCCCAAAACAAATAAAACATGGTATTATTTTAGGATGAATATACAAATAACAGCTTACGCGGTCAAAACTATACTTCATTTTTTTCATCAAGGACTGCCTGGTATAAAGAGGCGAAGGCTGCCTTTATCCAAATAATCGCCGGAAGAATACCTACCACGAAAAATAAAAGCCCGCCTATGAAAATAAAAATGGAAGTCAGGCCTAATAAGAATATTCTCCATCCATGGCCTCTGGTCATTTTCCAGCTCGCTTCTACGGCTGCAATGGGTCCCATCCCTTTGTCCATCACTAGGTAGGACACAAAGGCCAGGCGGCATGCTACAATTATTCCCGGGATAAGAAGCGCAATTGAGGCGATCCCGATCAAAGCCGTTACAAACAAATGCACTAATACAATATCCAGGTAGTTCTTAAATCCGATGATTATATTTTTGAGTTCAAGAACTTCATTTCTGACAGCCTGGATAAAAAGCAGGTTAGCGCTGTAATTGATGACCGGCAAAAACAGCACCCAATAGGCAAGTGCCAGGAATTCGAGCAGGATTTTTAAGGAGCTGCTGTCCGCGGAGTTGCCTTTGTGAAATAATTGTAATGGCATTTGCACAATGGAACAAACTATTACAATTAACAAGAGCGAAAGGAAGTGGCTTTTCATCGTTTTCCAGCCATGCGAAAGGCTGCCACTCCATGTGGGCCTGATTGACATTGATACGTTGCTGTCCATTTTTTATTTGATTTACGGCCAAAAATACACCGGCCTTTATTCCTCGAACAGCGACTAAAGTAGTATCTGACAAAACACTACTTTAGTATTGGTGTAAGAATCCCGGGCTTGGATATTTTTACCGCTTGTTAACACCCCATATGGACACAGAGAGATTATATATTTGGATTTGCTTTTTTTTCAGTATCGCCCTTGCCGCCGGAGGTGCTATTCTTTTTTTTCAGAAAAAGGCGATCAGGGAAATTCCTCCTTCCCGTTTTTTACAGTATTTCCTGGTACTGGTTTACGCTTTCGGTTTTTATTCAATTTGGAGCAACGCTTTATTTCATCTGTTTTTTACTGAAAGGACTCATGAGGCAATCGCACAGCTCCCTGAATATCTCACATTAATAGGAATTCCATTTCTGATTACGGGCATGTTCATGCTCCTGCTATGGGCGCTTAACCTCCTGGAAAAAAAGCCCGGAAAGTTTTTCCTGCCCTTAGCGTCGTTGCTGATCCTGGTGATGCTCCTGGCGTATGTCGCCTATAAGCGGTTTGATCTGTTGGCAAATGTCCGGCAGCTGTATGCCTTATTTATAATACTAACAGCATTTGTTGCCGGCTCGCTTCTATGCTTTTCAGGGGTAAAGTACGTGGAGAAAAAGCCTAGACGTATTCTCATCTTGCTGGTATTTTTTTTCGGGACCATCCATATTCCGCTATTCCTGGACCGGTTAGCTACCTTCATTCCAGAATTGATATTTATATTTCTTTTCTTTTTTACAACTACATTTATCGGAGTCTATTTCGCTTATACGGTGAAAGTTCCTCCGTTGAAACCAGAAGATGACGGAGGCGCGGCTTCTTTTGAGAGGTTTATCCGCGAATACGGTATTACAGGCAGTGAATCAGAAGTGGTACAGGAAATTTACAAAGGCAAAACCAACCAGGAAATAGCTGATAAGCTTTTTGTTACCGTTCAAACCATCAAAGATCACACGCATAGAATTTACCTGAAAACGAATCTAAAGAACAGGGCCCAGCTGACTTCATTGTTACGAAAATATGAACACCCGGCTATGAAGTGATCATTCCTTTCCCAGCATCGGGAAAAGGCGCCGGATCTCCTCTTCCGAGGGTTGGCTTCCGTACTCGCAAATTTCGAAGGCTTCTGCATATTCGGCGGAAGCCGCGGTTGATTTGCCGTACCATTTTTCCAGGCTGGCCCTTATTTCAGGGGAGATGGAGGGCCACCTTCGTTGTAATATCCAGTTTTTTCTTTCCTGTTCACCTTCAGGCACGTTGTTTTCGTTGCCGTTGATCCATGGGAGCCATTCGTAAAACTGCGATTGGTGCGCATTCAGGGCATCAATTTTTTTGCCGATTACCGGGGTAATGTCCACGCTTACATCCGGGCTAAAGGGGGAAGGCTTTTTAAACCTGTCCTGCGCATACATGAATACCGGGTTTTTCTCCAGAGGAGGCGTATCTGCGGCAATATTCGGCACACCAACCAGGTAGGCAGCGTCCTGCACCAGAATTCCGGTATACCGATGATCAGGGTGATAATCGTTGGGGCGATGGGAAAAAACGATATCGGCATTCCATTCCCTGATTTTGCGGATCAGCTCAAGCCGGATGTCCAGGGTAGGCATTAGCTTTCCGTCAGGATGATCCAGTATTTCATAGGTAATACCCAGGATCCCGGCCGCTTCCTGCGCCTCGCCGGCCCGGCGCCGGGCCAGTTCGCTTCCGCCCTGTTCATGATGGCCGGCGTCTCCGTTTGTTACGGAGATAAATTTTACATTATGGCCCATTTCGGCATACAGGGCCGCTACTCCGCCGCACTTGATATCACAATCATCGGGATGAGCGCCAATCATAATAACCTGAAGCGGTTTGTCCTGGGCGCGGAGTCCCGGCACAGATACGATAATTAATACGAATAACAGGAGGAATTTGTACATCATAACATTGTTGGCTTCTTCTAAAATTAGCAATCTTTTATGGAATTTTGCTCCGATTTCCGCGAAGATTCCCTAAGCGCCGTTAATTTTATACCTTGTGACAGTTTAACAGCGATAAAATGATAAAAGCGTGGATTGCCTGCTTGTTTCTTTTGACTGTACCGGGACTTGCCGTAGAGCCCGGCAGTTTCTTTCCCATTGAAGAGGGCTTGATAGTGGATCTGAACGCCGATAGCGGAGTAATAGCCGGTTCGGAAAACCGTGTAGAAAAATGGATGAACCAGGTACGTTCGTTTCCGGCCGGCGTTTTCGAAAAAACGGACGTGGGTCGTGAGATGAAGGGTTCCGGTATGCCGTTACTGAAAACCAATGTTGCCGAAATAAACGGTCATAGCAGTATCGTCTTTCATCAACAGGAGTTGCTGTCGGATGAGGAAGACGCCTTTGATCACCTGATTACCGGGAGCGGCTATACCTGGTTTTGCGTCGTGAAAGCGGGAAAGCAGCCGGGTGAATTAAAAGATGTGAATTCAATTTTCGGCAACCTTAGGAATGGAGGCCATTACGAAGGCTTTTGGGCCGGCTTAATGGATAACAACCAGCCCTGGATGGGAAGCAGAAACGGCCTGACGTTCGGACGCTGGGATAATAATAATCCCCGGGTTTTGGGTAAAGAACAACTCCGTCAGCAAGGTTATTATTTACTGATTGGCCATATGACGAAGGGAACCGGGCAGGCGATGCTTTCCCTGTATGTCAATGATGCTAAAAGGCCCGTTGCCACCGGGCCATTCCCGGTGAATCCCCAGGCAAATGCTTCCAAACTGGCTATCGGCCAGGAAAGAGATGCTACAGAACATCCTGGCGTAGAATCATTTGCCGGGGAAATTGCCCGCTTCCTTTTATATGAACGGCCGTTAAGCCGGAAGGAACTGATAAGGATGGCCGGAAAATTAATGAAGTATTATCATTTGTAGAAGGTTTCCGCGTTTATATCCATCGTCTTACCCGCTTTTTGTATTGTAAATATGCTTCGCCGAAGGTTCTTTCCAGGGCTTCTTCTTCGGCCAGGATCTGGTACTTATCAATAAACAGGATGAAAATAATTATTCCGGAGATGGATAACCAGTTTTCGAGAAAAATCATCCAGGCAAGAAGCATCAGGGCCATACTTACATAAACCGGGTTCCTCGTGTACCTGTAAATTCCGGTAGTTACTAATGTCCTGGCATTTTGTAATGACTTTCTGTCAGGCCGCGCAGTTGTATTATGCCGGAATAAAGCGCTTTTAGCTGACAACAGAACCGTAAATCCCGCAAGCAGGGCCAGGCAGGACCAAAGCGCGCTGCCGGAAAGCGTAAAACCATATTGCGGTAAAAGCCTTGCCAGCAGCCACATCAGGCTGCCGCAAATTAAGAGTACAGCGTCCGGTGGGACCTTTGCGTTCATCAACAGGACATATTCTGGTTGTACCTTTCAAAGATAATGATCGTGGCGGCAAAACTGTAAATTGGCCACATGAAGCAAAGTAACATACCTGCACAGAGCTTTTGCGTTGTAGAAGATGTTGAGCCCGTGGAATTTAATGAAGGTAATCCAAGGCCGCTATATGGTGTTTTCCTGTTTAAAGGCAGCGGAAGCGTAACGATTGACTTTGCAGAATACGATTTTAAGGGGAATGTGATCATGTTCTCAAATCCTTGCCAGTTTATCAGGTTTTCGGCAGTGAAGCAAGTTAACATCCGGTCCTTATGGTTTCATGGAGATTACTACTGCATTGAATACCATAAAAAAGAGGTAGCCTGCAACGGATTGTTATTCAACAACATTTATTCGCAGCCCTTTGTTGTATTGGAAGATGAAAACTATGCCGAAATAAGAGGCGTATTTGACAAACTGGAGCAAGAATTGAGCTATACGGACAGCTATTCACAGGCAGTTGCCAGAACCTACCTGCAATTGATCCTGGCATTGGGCAGCAAGGCAAAAGTGGCTTCGGTTCCCGGGAACGAAGGAAATCAAATTTTTCATCCCATCCTGAACTTCAGGGACTTGCTGGAACAGCATTATATCGAAGAAAGGCGCCCGTCGTTTTACGCTGCCCGGTTAGGAATGTCTCCCAACGCGTTTTCCAAAAAATGCAAAACACATTTTCATAAATCCCCTTCGGCCCTCATCCAGGAGCGGGTTATCCTCGAGGCCAAAAAATTGATCCACCTGACTTTCAAAAGCATGAAGGAAATAGCGGCGGCATTGAATTTTGAAGACGAGAATTATTTCAGCCGTTATTTTAAAAAGCACGCGGGCATTGCGCCTACCGCCTTCAGGGAAAGTGTCGGCGTATCCATGGTGGCATATTCGTCCATGTAATATCCAAAGCTGTCTATGGCATACAAGGCATTATTCTGCCATCTTTGCTTTAAAAATAACGTTCATGTTTGATTTGTTAGCCAAGCTGGAATCCCAGTTTGTAAACTTTCTCCGGATTGCCATTTTTATTGTCATGGTGTGGATAGGAGGGCTTAAAGCCTTTCATTACGAAGCCGACGGCATTGTGCCTTTTGTAGCCAACAGCCCCTTTATGAGTTTTTTCTACAATAAGGAAGCGCCTGAATACCAGAAATTTAAAAATCCGGAAGGAAAAGAAGTCGCGGCCAATATAGCATGGCATAAGGAGAACGGTACTTATATGTTTTCCTATTTCCTGGGATCGGTGATCGTATTAATTGGTGTTTTGACCGTTCTGGGAATTTTTCTGCCCCGGACAGGGATATGGGGAGGTTTGCTGACCTTCGGCATGTCTATCGTCACTCTTTCCTTCCTGATTACAACTCCGGAAGTCTACGTCCCCAATCTGGGTGGCGATTCCCCTACGCCGCATTACGGCTTTCCGTTTCTGTCGGGCGCAGGAAGGCTCGTACTCAAGGATATTATCATGATGGCCGCGGGCCTCGTCTGCGCCGCCGACTGCGCGAAAAGAATCCAGGGCATTACCAGGCTCCGGTTCCAGGAAAAGTAAATGGCTGCCCAAAGATGATTGCTTCCGTCGTTTCGCAGATTTCATAGATGTTGATTGCATTAAAAGTATTGCTAAGTATAATAATGGTTTTGTTTTTTTCGGGGTAGCGGACAATCATATTTGTGTATCCCGGATATCCTCCCGCGTGCATGTACCTTTTACCAAAAAAACTTTTGTTTTCAGGCGGTGAAATAAGCCAGCCGAAACCGTAATACTGTTCCATCAACCTCGCGGTCGTTCCGTCGTTTAATTTTAAAGGAAGATATGCTTGTTGTTGTTCATGGCGGCTGATCAGCACGTCAGTATATAGCGCCTGATCCCATTTTAGCATATCTTCCACACTACTGCTAATTCCATAAGGGCCTGCTACACCGTCAAAATAATATTGGTAACGGTAGCCGGCCAGGTTATCGCTGAGCGTAAGTTGGCTTTTGACGGGATCATAGATGTATCCAAGTGCATAATTCTTAAGTTTATGCTTTGCCGACTGTCTTGAATATACTTTTGTACCGGTCATGCCCAAGGGTTTAAAAATAAAGCGGTCCATATACTGGCTGAATTTCAGGCCGGACACTTTTTCAATAATTAAGGCAAGTAGCACGTAATTTGTATTGCAGTAGCTAAATTTATCGCCAGGTGAAAAGAGCAGGGGAGGTGTATATTTGATAAGCGCTGCAGCTATTTCCTGATTACCATTTATTTGTGTAGTATCAAATATTTCTTTCGTTCCAACTACAAATTCCCGTAATCCTGATGTGTGATGCAGAAGATCAGCGATAGTAATATTTTTGTAGCCCATCCGGGGGAAGTATTTAGTCAGGCTATCCGTGTAATTTAACTTTCGTTGCTGATGTAACTGCATAATGGCCATCGCTGTGAACTGCTTAGCGACAGATGCTAATTCAAACTTTGTATTGCAGTTAAGCGGCCGTTGGGCGGCAATATCGGCAAAGCCGAACGCCTTCTTATAAATAGGTTTGCCGTTTTCCGCAATCAAAACGCAGCCATTAAAATTGCCTTCCTCGTATAAGGTGGTATAAAGTGAATCAAGACTCTTTATGGGTTGCCCTGGTGCAATGCTGAAACAAAAAAAAAGCATTGCAAGACTGCCAGTCAGTCCTTTGAAAATCACCGGAATTTTCAGATTCATTACCTTCCTGTTTATCTAAGTTGCCAAAAACCTCCCTCCAAGATAACAATAAGAGGATAGTGTTTTGTAAATATTGTGATTATATTGCAACTGGCATGAAATGTTGCATAATGAGTTTCTCCAGGGCATTTATTCTTCTCCTCGTTGTACTGGCTTTTTTTAGTTGTAAAACCAGGCATGCCCTGCATTCTGGAATGGAGCGGCTAAAGGAAAAAGAACTGGTACTCCGTATTGCCCCGAAGGCAGGAAATCCCAGGAATAGCGAAGGTAGTTTTATTACGTTAAAAGACGGACGTATTCTTTTTGTATACAGCAAGTATTCCGGGGAGGGGAGCGGGGATCATGATCCGGCTTTTCTTGCCGGCAGGTATTCTGCTGATGGCGGGAAAACCTGGACGAAAGAGGACGAGGTTATTGTGGAGAACGAAGGGTTAATGAATGTGATGTCGGTTTCTTTGCTGCGTTTACAGAACGGAGCTATTGCAATGTTCTACCTGAGGAAAAATTCGACTTCCGATTGTATCCCCGTGATGCGTATTTCTACAGATGAAGCCGAAACCTGGAGCCGGCCTGTTACCTGTATAACCGATAAGAAAGGCTATTTTGTGTTGAATAATGACCGGGTCATCCAGTTAAGTAGCGGGCGTTTATTGATGGCAGTTGCACTGCATAAAACTCCTGATACTAAATGGAAGGAGAAAGCGCAATTGTGGAGCTATTTTTCTGACGATAACGGGAAGACATGGCAGGCGGGATCGCCTGTGCCTACGCCGGATACGATTGTTACACAGGAACCGGGTGTGGTAGAACTTAAGAATGGCAATATTTTGATGTTTATTCGAGCCAGCGCCGGGAAGCAGCTTTACTCCTGGTCCGCAGATCAGGGAGCAACCTGGAGCCCGGCCGTACCCAGTCCGGTCAGCTCTCCCTTATCGCCGGCAAGCATTGAACGAATACCCGAAACCAATGATCTGTTGATGGTTTGGAACAATAATGACGGTGAAACAGCGGCCACAAAGGGCGAACGTACGCCCTTAACGTTAGCTATATCGAAAGATGAAGGGAAAAGCTGGCGCCATATTAAACCTGTTGAAACCGATCCGGATGGCTGGTATTGCTATACCGCCATCCATTTTACAGAGGATGCCGTTTTATTTGGTTATTGTGCAGGCAGCCAGTCGGCCGGAACCCATCTTTCAGTAACGAATATTTCGAAAATTGAGCTGGATTGGATATATCAGCAATAGGCCGAAGCGCTCAATCCGTATCCCTTGGCCGGTCCGCCTGGCTGCTAAGCTCCGCCTTTGACTGATGGATGCTGTCCGCAATATCAATGGAATGTGATTTGTGGATGTTCCTGGAGCTTTTGCTTTTTCAGAAAGCCGCTGATAAAATTTATGCAGCACATCCAGCTCTTCCTCCGTAAGATCTTCAATGTCAACCATCCGGTTACTTGCTCTTCTGCTGGTAGCAATAAGTTCATTCAACTTCAGTTGTAAGGCTTTGGAATCTTTGTTCTGGGTTTTCTGTATCAGGGAAACCATCAGGAAGGTAATGATCGTGGTTCCGGTATTGATTACCAGCTGCCAGGTGTCGGAAAATCCAAAAACCGGACCCGTAACGATCCAGGCATTGATCAATCCTCCCGCTACAATAAACGCGATAGGCGAGCCGGCTACCTGGGTCGACTTGTCCGCGATCCTTTCGAAAAACCCTTCTTCATAGTATATAAAGTTAAGGTAAATCTGAGGAAATACGCGGGCAATTAGGGCTCAAAGATCCAGAACTCGCCGGAACCGGAGAAGATTGAAAAACTGCTATACGGAGTATTATAGGCTCCTGTTATAATGTAAGCTTTATCATTGGCGATAAAAAAGGCATTTAGCCAATGAGCCTTGCTTACTATATTCTCCTTTTTTGTCCATTCACCGGTTTCCGGGGAAAATTCCCAGATGTCAGGCACTCCGTGATGGTCCTGGTGCCCGCCATAAATGTACCCTTTCCCCTTAATGGAGAAGCCGATGGCATTTTGCCTGAGTTCGCCCGGGAAATCCGGCGCGCGGGACCATTTGTCTGAAAGAGGATCGTATACCCAGAATTCATTCGTATAATGGCCAAAGCTGTTCAGCCCTGTTCCTATATAGAACTTTCCATTCAGAACAAAAGAAGCCTGCCTCACGTATTCCTTAGCCGGCATGTCGGCTATCCGTTCCCAGGAGTTTGTCTCAGGAGTATAGCTATAGTAGTCAGAGAGATAGCGGCTATCTCCGAATCCTCCGCCTACGTAAGCTTTCTCCCCGATAACGAAGGACTGGGTTTCAACCCGGGGAATCGAAGGGAAGTTAGCTATTTGCTTCCAGGAATTTCCCAGCGGATCATATTCGTAATAATTATTTGAATAATACCGCATATTTACTCCTGTTCCCATATAGATCTTTCCGTTTAGTGTAAAAGAGGACAGGCTGTTCGCCGCTCCTTCCGGATAATTCGTTTTCGGCTTCCAGGCGCCGCTTACGAGATCGTATTCCCAGATATCGCCGTAGGAATATACTTCTCCTCCGGATCCCGCTCTGCCGGTTCCTATATAGGCTTTATTACCTGTTACAACGCCCGTCGCATCAAAACGAGGCTTGCCCGGGAAATCCGGCATCCTGGTGAGATAAACCAACAGTTCAAAGTTTAATTCAGATGCTGCGACATTTCCCGCTACTTCAACAGTCAACGGCTTCCGGGAGCTATAATTATCGACAGGAAGTTCGATCTCCAGGTACGTGGTTCCGTTGGAGGAAATAGCCGCGTTCTTGTCATTCACTTTAACCAGGTTATTTTCCCGGACCGGGCTGAAATAATCTCCGTATATGCGAATTCGCTCTCCCGCACGACCTTGATAGTCAGAAAGTGAGTCTATTCTTGGGGGTGTTAGATAGAATGCAGAAAATTGAGTCGTTTGCCCGTTAACAGTAAGAACCACTTTTGCGGCTTTTTTATTAAACGAATCCGGAATGAGGCATTTTATCGTATCCGGACCCGCGGATAATACCGGAAGGGGGAGTTCCTCCAGGTAAACTTCCACCTGGGATGATTCGGTGGAATAATTGGTTCCGACTATTTGCAGCGTATCCCCCCAGGTTCCTCTATAAGGAATCAGCCTGTTAATGCGCGGCCCGCTACTTCCTTTGCCTTCAAATGACTGAGGATTGCTATATAAGAACTGACCATTAAGAATAGCGTAGGCTCTTACATAATACGTAACATTTTTTTTGATACCGCTGCTAACTTTAATTGAAAACTCTCCGCCTGCTTCGGGCTTTAACGCAGAAACATGATATGCATCATTGATGTCTGGATTGGGGTTTTCCGACCAGACGAAACCCAGTTCTGAAATCAACGGAATATCTTTTTCCATGACAAAACCGCGGAAGACAACGCCGGTACTGTCTGCTTCCGATACCGGGTAAGTAGTAACGCGGTCATTGTCTTTTGCATGTTCTTTTTTACAGCCCCATAGTGACATAAGTAAAAGGCAGACAAGCAAGTAACGAAAAATAGTAGCGTAGTCAATTAACATAAGGCGGTATTTCCAAATTATCAAGGTCAGGTCGCTTATAAAGGATTCCCCTCATTATCCAACTGCAGGAGGATTATCGAGTCGTAATATCCGGAGTTGTCTTCCCGGGCGTCTGTTCGGCGGCCAAGCAGGATATTTCCACCGTTTTTCATTGGATGGGCTGCCACAGGATAGGTACTCGAACAGCAGCTTGCTCCCCCGTTTTCCAACCGCCGGCTACCGTTAAAGAAACTATCCCACTGGAACAGCCCGTTTTGGTCTAATTTGAGAATATTCGTATTGTATCCATTTGAATATCTTGATTGTAATAACAAGATTTTATTGTCGGTGGTGACCATGTTAACTTCGGTTGCATAATCCAGCAGTTTCCGGTTCTCGAAAATGCCGGATGGGGAAAAGAAGAATAATGCCCGGCCGTTCGTAATTATGTAGTTGCCGCCCGGTATCCTTGAAAGCCTGGTTCCTCCCATGTGGTGTATGCCCAGACCAACCGTATTTTTCCAAAGAAGTTCACCCGCGTTGGTGTATTTTGCGATCATCACAGAATCGCAGTAATAACAATAGCCGGTCTCCGTGGCCACCGACATTTTAATGCCTGCGACCACAATTCCGTCTTCATCGGCTATAATACTTCCACTTTCTCCAATCTCAACCTCCGCGGTGTTAAGGACTTTTTCCCATTGTTTATTGCCGTTCGGATCCGTTTTTACAATTAGCGCGTACGGACGGTCGTAGCCGTTTGATTGCGGGATGGCCCTCGTTCCCGTAACTAAATACCCGCCGTCACTGGTTTGTTTTGCATAAAAAAAGTGATCATCCGCAGTAATAGGTTTTGTCCAAAGAAGGTTTCCCTTCTCCGTCATTTTTGCCAGTTCATTGAATCTTTCCCTTCCACCGGTAGTTCCCGTAAGAATGTAATTACCGTCACTTGCCTGTAGCATGGAATTAAATCTCGTGGAAGTGGGAAACGTTTTGGTTTTCTTCCAGTTTAATTCGCTGTCTATTTCCATTAAAAAGCAGGAGGGGAGGTCGTCATAAGTGCCGGCCCGGTCAGATTCCCCCAACAAAAGAAAGGTGTCTTCTCCTGTCGGCGCGATGTCAACAGGCCGGGTGTGGTAATCCGTTCCCAGAGAAATGTTTTTCTGGCCGATTGCAACTAAAACGACTGCGTGCGCGGTATCAAAGGCGCCGTTGTTCTTGTTGACGATTAAACTAACATCGTATTTGCCTTTTTGAGGATACCTGTGTATCGGATTTCTTTCTGTGGAAGTGGAGCCGTCGCCAAAATTCCATAAGTAAGTAATGGCATCCGATGAATCCGAACAGTTTTTAAAATAGAATGCCGAATCCGGAAAATTTGAGGGAGGCTGGTCTGATATCAGATGGCCGTCCCGGTTAATATGAACTGTAAAGCAGGCATTGGGCTGTTCTATCGTGATAACTTCTTTTTTCTCACAGCCTGAATGGAAAAGTTGCGCTGAGAGAATGCTTACGGCTAAGAGTAAAGGTCTTTTCATATCGAAACCCGAATTACAAGGTGATCTTGTCAATCAAGTAATATTTATCACCGCCGAATCCCAGGATGCCGGCGGATACGCTCAGCAGTATATTGCCATCCCGGAAGATCCTTAAAGGCGGATAACTGGTGGAATAGGTTTTCAAAGGGGCAAGGGACGGATAGGAAATGGCTTCGATCTTGTTTTTCGCATTTACGGCGCAATAGATAATGTCCGCGTTTTCGCTGAATGTAAAATCCACATAGTTCCCGGAATGATCTTTTATGTTCCGGTCAAAGGTCAGCGATTTATTGAATATACTGCCACTTCGGGACGTAATGAATTTGCTTCCGTCCGGAAAAGATTTTGCGAGGGAGGGACTTATCATGTAGTCCCCGTGATAAGGGTCTTCCTTTACGACTTCTGCTTTGCCTTCGGAATTAAACCGGAAGAACGTGATATCTTCCGGAATTAAATTGATAGTAATATCAATGAGTTCCAGGTCCGTTCCTTCCAGGTAAAGAAGCCGGGTACGTTCATGGAGCCCGCTTCTTCCGATCAATTTTTTTGTTGCCCGGTCGTATACTTTTAAGGGCCCGTTTGGCATCCCCGGCACCTCTGACCGGTCGGTTGTAGAAACAAAGAGTTTTCCCTTCTCCGCCACAACGGATAAGGCTTCCTCTCCTGATACATAAAGCCGGTCCTTAGTTGTTAACGTGGCGGCGTCCAATATCTCAATCCAACCGTCATAGGTTGAAACATAAAGTTCCGTATTAATTCCGCCAAAGTCTCCCAGGTCGCAATAGCCAATAGGTACATTCAGATCAACGGATGCCAGCTCCACGCTTTTCTCATAATCGACTGCGGAAATTTTTCCGGATGGCCGGTCATATAAATAGATCATTTTTCTATCTCTGTTGATCAGTACATCGGAAAAAGTAGCGCTTAAAAGGGTGCGAGGCCTTATATAGGTTGCGGTGCTGTAAGAGTTCTCATCACTTGCCGGGTCTGTTATCACCACAATTGTGTAATCTATGTTTTTGGCAAATGGCATATCCCGTTCTGTGAATTCCACGGAGTCTGCATCGTGCATTACTTTAATGATACTATTGGACGAGACAAATTCATTATTCTCCAGCACAATGGTGGATCGGTAAAGCTGGTACTCTTTGAAATCATTCCCTTCGTACTTTGTCCATTTTAAGGTGATCGTAGAATCGTTAATCACCTTATCAATCTTTAGCGTTACCTGGGGCTTTTTTTCAATAATAAAAATAGTTTCCTTTTTGCAGGAACCGGAAATAACAAGTAATGCGCATACGAGTAGAAGAGAAAAGTAAAGGTTATATTTCATATAAACGCTCCTATGTGATACGAAGCTAAAAAAAGACCGGAATATATCATTGCCTCTTCAGTAAAAAAGTACTGGCTGTAATCAGCGGTGCCGCCCCGCATTCGCTGCCAGCTGCAAAGCGGGGAGTTTCCTGATGAGTGCGTTATTAAATAAGGATACGCCCCGGTGGTTCAGGTGGTGAACGTCAAAAAAGCAGCTGTCGTTAAGGGAAATGAGTTTGTTGAAATTGTAGTAGGGGACGCCTGGAAAGGATGAAAAATAACGGTCTATCTCCTCTTCATTGCCTATGGAGGAAAGGTAGGCTTCCGATGTGGGCGCCTGGATCAGGATAACGGGGATGTTTTTTTCTTTCAGCAAGGCCAGAATGTCTTTAAAGGCGTCAGCATGTTGGTTGCCCCGGAAATTGATCCGTTTTTGAGGCAAAGGATTATGAAGCTCATCCGTGTCAGGAATGATAAGTTTGCTTTCCACGTAACCGCCGGAAATATATTTGTCACCTTTCAGGTGCTGCTCTTTTTTGGAAAAATCGCCGAGGAGGCTCCTTAATGTTGCATAAAGGAGCGTATTATAGGCTTTTACCTGGTTTACGTCTATGACCATCTCCAGCAGGCCCAGGTCAGGTTTTTTTGTGCTGTAGCAGATATCCAGGGCAGTTCAATCGGGCCCGCTACCAGGAGCGGAAAAAAGACACGAAAAGCCCGTAATCGGTGAAGGTCCGGACAGGACTGATCTTCCGGTTGTAAATATCAAATACATAAGACATTCCATGGAAGGTGTAAAAGGATATTCCCACAGGCAATATCAGGTTGAGCATATAGGGGCTTACATGGAAACCCATATTTTTCATCATTTCCCTGAAAGACCCCGCGAAAAAATTATAATACTTAAATGCAGCCAGCACGGCCAGGTTATTGGCGATGCTCAGCCATAGAAAAAACTTACGGCGTTTCTCAGCAGTTGTGTGATTGATCCAGAGGCCGAAGCTGTAATCAATGACCGTAGACAATAGCAGAAGGAAAACAAAACGCCAGTCCCACCAGCCATAAAAAATATGACTGGCCAGCAGTAATAGGTTATTCTGACTACGGAAATTTTTCCTGCACGCAAACCAGTATAACAAGTAGACAATAATCAGAAACCCAGCGAATTCTAACGAATTGAATAGCATGAACAATAATATTCAAAAGGAGCCTTACATTGCACAACACTATTTCCCGTTTTCGGCGCAAAACATCCTGTGATAATCTGTGAAGTAAACATGTACGGCATCCTCAGGAATAATTCTTACTTTTAGAAAAAAATTTTATGATAAGCACATCCAGATTTCCATTAATAGCGCTTGGCCTGGCAATGAGCATCTCTTCCTGTCAGTCTTCCCCGGGAAAGACCAACGGGGAGGAAGTGGCCGGCCCGGACTCGACCATTGCGCCGGTAGAAACAAAGGAACCGAACACAGATTATCAGCCGGCATTTGAGGGGCAAACCCGCATTGGCGGAATAAAAACCACCACTCCGTACGAAACTGAAGTACTGAGCGAGGGGCTCAACAGGCCCTGGGGCATTACCAGTTTGCCCGATGGCCGGTTTTTAATTACCGAAAAAGAAGGCACTATGCGGATTGCTTCCCCTGACGGTACCCTTAGCGGGGCCATCACGGGTCTGCCTGAAGTAAACGCAGACGGACAGGGGGGCTTACTGGGCCTTACCATTGATCCTTCTTTCGATGATAACCGGATGGTTTACTGGGCTTTTTCGGAAAAAACTCCGGAAGGGAACCTCACCGCTATTGCCAAGGGGAAATTATCGGATGATGAAAAGACCATTGAAAATGCGGAAGTGATTTACCGTGCAACTCCGGCTCATGAAAGTGCCTTGCACTACGGATCCCGCATTCTTTTTGATAAAACGGGGAACCTGATTTTTAGCACCGGCGAACGGTCGGACCTGGAAACAAGACCGCAGTCGCAGGATCTGAATTCTTCCCTGGGAAAGGTGATCAGGATCACTCCTGACGGTCAGCCGGCTCCGGGCAACCCCTTTGAGAACAGGGACGATGCCAGGGCGGAAATCTATTCCTATGGGCACAGAAACGTACAAGGCCTTGCTTTCCATCCAGAAACCGGCGATCTCTGGGAAGCGGAATTCGGGCCCCGCGGCGGAGATGAAATAAACCGCGTTGCGCCTGGAAAAAATTACGGATGGCCGGTCATTACATACGGACTGGAATACAGCGGTGAGAAAATAGGGGACGCCATTCAGCAAAAGGAGGGAATGGAGCAGCCGGTATATTATTATGACCCGGTTATTTCTCCCAGCGGGATCACCTTTTATAGTGGCAATGCGATCCCCGAATGGGAAAACAACCTGTTCGTGGCGGCCCTGAGCGGTATGCATATAGCCCGCCTGAGAATTGAAGACAATAAGGTAACCGGCGAAGAGCGGCTGCTCGCCGATGAAAAGCAGCGGTTCCGGGGCATAACCCAGGGTAAAGACGGCGCCCTCTATGCTGTTACCGACCAGGGAAGATTGTACCGGATCGGGAAGTAAATAATTTAAACAGAGCCTTTCCCGCCGTCAGCCCTAACGACAGGAAAGGCTCCTGTTTCCCCTGCCAGGATTATATTCCCCACCAGGGAAATCCATTTACACATCCACCTGGTGTTACGATCAAAAATTCGTGTACTTAAACTGCTCTTTGTTTTTGTTCCTGACAAGACAAAGAAAATGTGCGCACTGCGTACTATGTAAACTTTTTTTGAGCAGGTAAGGGGAAAAACAAGCAGGTTTTGGGGTGTGCGAATTTTGTGATCGCAACACGCGGCACGTGTTTTTAAGCACTTAAAAGAGTACTTAAAAAGGAGGTAGCTTGTTAGCGATGAATTACAGGGGGCCTTTCCGGGTCCGTGCCGACCGGGATAAACCTTATCCTGAAATTTTACATCCCGGCGACGCAATTGTCCGGGTGACCCGATCCTGCATTTGCGGTTCCGACCTGCACTTATATCATGGCCTGGTACCTGACACACGGGTTGGAATGACCTTCGGTCATGAGTTTACCGGTGTCGTGGTAGAGACCGGATCCCTGGTTGAAAAGTTAAAGCCGGGCGATCATGTATTGGTTCCTTTCAATATTGCTTGTGGCGTCTGTCCCTTCTGTAAACAGGAATTATACGGTAACTGCCACGAATCAAATGCGGAAGCCACCGCCGTTGGCGGCATATTTGGCTATTCTCACACAGCCGGCGGATATGACGGCGGGCAAGCCGAATACGTTCGGGTACCCTATGCGGATGTGGGCCCGGTGGTCATTCCTCCGGAAATGGACCCCGACGATGCCGTGCTGTTAACAGATGTACTGCCTACCGGCTATCAGGCAGCGGAAATGGGCGGAATTAAAATTGGCGACACGGTTGTCGTATTCGGAGCGGGCCCCGTGGGTATTATGGCGGCTAAATGCGCCTGGTTGTTTGGAGCGGGACGTGTTATCGTGATTGACCACCTGGAATACCGCCTTGATTTTGTAAGAAATTATGCGCAATGCGAAGCTTATAATTTCAGGTCGCTGGAAGATCCCGTTTTGTTCCTTAAGAAAACGACCGGAGATTACGGAGCGGATGTCTGTATTGACGCGGTAGGATGCGAAGCGGCCGGAAGCGCCATGCAAACCATCACCGGAAGAAAAATGCTGCTTCAGGCTGGTTCGGCAACGGCTCTTTACTGGGCTATTAATTCGGTGAAGAAAGGAGGCATCGTTTCCATTGTGGGCGTGTATGGCCCTACCTTTAACTTCGTTCCCATAGGAAATGTGGTCAATAAGGGGATCACTATCCGGGCCAACCAGACATCGGTAAAACGCCTTCTTCCTAAATTGATCAGTCATATTCAAAGCGGGTATATTAATCCGAAAGCGATCGTTACGCACAGGGTGCCCCTGGAAGAAGTAGCCGACGCCTACCATATCTTTTCCTCCAAACTCGATAATTGTATTAAGCCTGTACTCATTCCTCCATCTGCATATATATAAAGGGAGATAGCATGGAAAATGAAAAAAGCAAATTCGATCATATTAAAGGCTGGGCGGTGGACGCCGATTCCCGGAACGAACCTACCTACCCTATGAAAAAATATACCGGAGACGATCACCAGCGTTTAAACTATACGCGTCCCTATCAACAGCCCCGGAACGTGGAAGTACTTCATTCCAACGAACGCCCCGGGCTGACTGCGGTTTTTGGAACTTCCGTGCCGCCTTCGGGACTTAGCGGGAAGGTGCGTCGCTACGCATTTAATTACAGCGAAGGGAGTTTTGGCCATTGGCTGCCCCTGCTGCTGGCTGACCGTATTAATGTGGCCGAAGGAATTATTGATGATTTCAGAAAGGGCGTTATTCCAAATATACTTTCTGAGAAAGGCTGGAAAGCGGAATGGAAATATAACCGCAAAGGGCTGGTGCAAAAGGTACTGGTAACCGCGGCGGTAACCGTTGTGGTCATTGGATTATTGCGAAAGGGTAATGCGAATGGCTGAAGGGCCGGTCAACTATGCTAATTGTTTCATTTTACTCCCTGCCCGGCGGGGATATAACTAAAACCCAACATTATGTTTTACCACGTAAAAGAACTACAGTTCAACGCCCGTGTTTCGAAACCTGACCCCCGTTTTGCCAGCTTGCTGCTGGAACAATTCGGCGGCGCTAATGGTGAACTCAAAGCAGCCATGCAGTATTTTGTGCAGGCCTTTCCTGCCAAACAGCCTTATCCGGACAAATACGATCTGCTGATGGACATTGCCACGGAAGAATTCAGCCATCTCGAAATTGTGGGAGCAACTATCCAAATGCTCCTCAGCGGGATGAGCGGCGCCTTAAAAAATGCCGCGGAAGAATCTGAGATCATGCAGCTGCTGAACGGTACCGCGGCGAAAGAGAATTTTATCCATGAGGCGATGACCAACCCGCAGTTCGGAGTCCTTTCCGGCGGAGGTCCTACACTTACGGATAGCAACGGGAATCCCTGGACAGCCGCTTATGTCACCGCAAACGGAGACCTGACGGTTGATCTGAGGTCAAATATAGCCGCTGAATCACGTGCAAAGATCGTTTACGAATACCTGCTTCAGTTTACCGAAGATCCTTACGTTAAAGAAACGCTGCGTTTCCTGATGACCAGGGAAGTGGCACATTTCCAGATGTTCGAAGCAGCCCTTAATTCCATCCAGCCGAATTTCCCTCCCGGCGTACTGCAGAGCGATCCCCGTTACAGCAATACCTACTTCAATATGTCTAACGGAACCGAAGTCCGGGGTCCCTGGAACGATGGCAGCAGCCCGGAACTTGGCGAAACGTGGCAATACATTGACGATCCCCTGCAGAAAGTCCTTGAAACCGACGGATTGTTAAACATGGCGCCGGCGGGTACCGACAGGACTGAACAAAGCGTGAAGGAAAAGAACGAGGAAGTCAGCAAGCTGCGCCGTGCGGAAATAAACAAAGCCACGCCTGACAAAGATATTCAATGGAATACTTACCCTGCATCACCAAAAAAATGAAAAGCACTCATTGCGGGGAAATAAACAGCGAACGCAGCAAAACGGACCGTGTAGAGATCGTTTACTATACCGATCCGCTTTGCTGCTGGAGCTGGGCGCTGGGGCCTGAATGGAAAAAATTGCTGGAAGAATTTAACGAAAAAATTAGCTGGCGCTACTGCCTGGGGGGCATGATCCAGGACTGGGACCATTACGACGATCCCCTGAATACCATCAGCCGCCCCGCGCAAATGGGGCCGCTTTGGATGGAAGCCATGCACCGTTCCGGAAGGAAGATTCACTATAATATTTGGATGGAAGATCCGCCGGCATCGTCCTATCCGGCCTGTATTGCCGTGAAGAGCGCTGAAATGCAATCTTCAAGGGCGGGAACGCTGTATTTTGAAGCACTCCAGGAAGCAGTCATGTGCAAAGGACGGAATATTGCGAAGCCTGAAATACTAATGGAAGTCGCCAAAGACCTTGCAGCTAAAAATCCCGGATTACTTTCCCTTACTGATTTTTCCAGGGACCTTCGCGGAGAAAAAAGCAGGGCCGCCTTCCGTGACGATTTAAAAGACGTACGATATAAACGTATAGGCCGCTTTCCAACGCTGACCATTACTAAGCCAGGGGAAACAGGAATTATTTTAACCGGTTACCGGCACCATGAAATACTCCGGAAAGCATTTTTGAGGATTGCCGAATCTGATCAAGGCGGGTAGTGCTGTATCCAACCTAAAACATGTTTAGGTGCAATTTCAGGCTTAACGGAACATTAGGTTCAAAACGAAAATAATTTATCTTTGAGCGGCTGACTCATGCAGCTGCGAAGAGAATGGAGATACTCAGGGCCGAAAACATATCCAAATCTTTTGCTGGTGTCAAGGTGTTGGATAACGTACGCCTCCAGGTGGAAGGCGGCAGCGTTCATGCCTTAATGGGAGAGAACGGGGCCGGTAAGTCAACCTTCATGAACATCCTCATGGGCATGTTCCCTCCGGACGAGGGAAGCTTATACATTCGCGGGAAAGAGGTCCGCTTCGCAGGCGCCCGGGATGCCATTCGTCATGGCCTTTCCATGATCCACCAGGAATTACTGGTTTTCCCTGAACTTACCGTGGCGGAGAATATTCTCATGCGGCGGGAACCGCTGGCCCGTGGGGGATGGATCAGCCGCAGTCGTTTATACGGGCAGGCGGCGGAACTCATGAAACAGCTGGAAATTACCATCCCTGTGCATGAAAAGATGAAAAACCTGAGTATCGGGGCCATGCAAATGGTAGAGATTGTTAAGGCCGTTTCTAATCAGGCCTCCGTCTTTATCATGGATGAACCAACCTCGGCCATCTCTCAAAGGGAAACAGCTATACTTTTCAGAATTATAGATGCCCTGAAGCAGCAAGGCAAAGCCATTATTTATATTTCACATAAAATGGATGAAATATTCCGTGTGGCGGATGCCGTTACCGTATTGCGGGACGGAAAATATATTGCCACCCGTGAGAAGGACGCGCTGGACATGCAGGAACTGATCACACTGATCGTGGGCCGCGAACTGGGAAATTTGTACCGGAAGGAGGAGACGCATCCCGGAGACGTCCTGCTGGAGGTAAAGGGCCTGCATGCCGCCGGGGCTCGCGGCGTTTCCTTCGCGGTCCGGAAAGGAGAAGTAATGGGTATTGCCGGCCTCATGGGAAGCGGGAGAACATCCATTGCCCATGCGATAGCAGGAATGGAAAAAATAACATCCGGGGAACTGCTGCTGAACGGCCTCCCGGCGCGCATTGATTCGCCCGGGGCAGCAAAGAAACAAGGCATCGGGCTGGTAACCGAAGACCGCAAGCAATGGGGCTTAATACCGGAGGCTTCGGTAAAACACAATATGGTGCTTTCTTCGCTCAAAAAGCACAGCCGTTCCATGCTGCTGGATCCGGCGCGCGAGAATGCGGTAGCCGACCGCGAAATAGAACGATTCCGGATCCGGGCTTCTTCCCGCAATCAGGCGGTAAAGAGCCTGAGCGGGGGTAACCAACAAAAAGTCGTTCTTTCAGGAATGCATCTCAATAGTCCCGGGCTGATTATCCTTGATGAACCTACGCGCGGGGTGGATATCGGGGCGAAACAGGAAATTTACCAGTACATTTCCAGCCAGGCAGCCCTTGGGAAAGCGGTGATCCTGATCTCTTCCGAACTTCCTGAAATCCTTGCCCTGAGCGACCGTATTCTGGTGATCCGGGAGGGCAGGGTGAAAGCAGAACTGGGCAGGGAAGAGGCCTCCCAGGAACTGATCATGAAATACGCGATGACACATGAACCAGCTAATTGAAAACCTTCCCGCAAAGCGCATAATGAACGGCGGCTACCTGCGGAAATACGGAATGCTAAGTGCCTTTGCGCTTATTTGCCTGATATTATCTTTAGTAACGCCCAATTTTTTCTCCCTGCAGAATGTGACAATTATCCTGCGGCAAGTATCAATTAACGGGATCCTGGCCATTGGGGTGACCTTTGTCATTATCAGCGGGGGGATTGACCTTTCGCTGGGCTCAGTAGTAGCCTTTACCGGGGTCGTGGCCGCCTTATTTGCCCACCCGGGAGAATATCCACTCATAGCAGCGCTTACCGCCGCTATTCTTGCCGGCCTGGCGATCGGAGGGCTGAACGGCCTGGCGGTGACCCGGGGAAAAGTTGCTCCTTTTATTGTTACCCTGGGAATGATGACCATCGCCCGCGGGCTGGCCCTGGTAGCCAGCGAAGGTCGCCCGGTGACCAACCTGTCCGATTCCTTTAATTATATCGGTGGCGGCAGCCTGCTGGGCGTACCGGTTCCTATACTTATCTTCAGCGCGATCATACTGGTCAGTTCTTTCCTGTTGAATAAAACAAGGATAGGAAGATATATGTACGCGGTAGGAGGGAACGAAAAGGCTGCCTATGCATCCGGCGTGCCTGTGAACACCGTAAAGGTCGTTTCCTATATGATCTGCAGCGGCATGGCCGCCATTGCGGGGATCGTGCTGGCCTCGAGGATCACTACCGGACAGCCAAATGCCGGAGTAGCCTACGAGCTGGATGCGATCGCGGCCGTGGTTATCGGCGGAACAAGCCTTGCCGGTGGCATCGGAAGTATCGGCGGAACCGTTCTTGGCGTGCTATTGATCGGCGTCATTAATAACGGGTTGGATTTATTGAATATTTCTTCCTATTATCAGCAAATAATCAAAGGGGTCATTATCATCGCTGCGGCGCTGATAGACCGGAAAAAATAACCAAGATGTCAGTATTCAAGATGAAAACAAAAGTTAGCGACCGCAACATCAGATCTTTCGCAGGAATAGGGGTACTCGCTGTATTGCTTAGCGCTTGCCAGGGCGGCGGGCAAACCGACGGGAAGCTGGTGATCGGCGCGTCCATGCTCAGCCTGCAGTCCGAATTTATTGTAAAGGTAAAGGACGCCATGGAAGCCGAAGCAAGCGAGCAGCAGGTGAAGTTGATCGTAAACGACGCGCAACGTGCGGCGGTAAGACAAGTTCAGCAGGTGGAAAGCTTTATTGCGCAGGGCGTGGATGCGATCATTCTCAACCCTTGTGAAATGGAGGCCAGCTCACCGGCCGTCCAAAAAGCGAAAGAAGCAGGCATTCCCATTATCAACGTCAATTCGGAAACGAGCGCCGAGCCGGACGGCTTCGTAGGATCTCGCGATGAAGAATCGGCCGAAATAGCGCTTGAGCATATTGTAAATCTGCTTGACGGAAGGGGGAATATTGTGGTTATGCACGGTTATATGGGGCAGGCTGCCCAACTAAAGCGCGCGGCCGCAACCAAGACGGTGCTGGCTGATCATCCGGGCATCACCATCCTTGCGGAGCAAACCGCCGAGTGGGACCGGGCTAAAGCGATGAGCCTGATGGAAAACTGGATTCAATCTTACGGAAGCAAGATCAATGCGGTATTTGCCCAGAACGACGAAATGGGGATGGGCGCCTTACAAGCGCTGGAGCAGGCTGGCCTGAAAGAAAAAGTAGTGGTCGTGAGTATTGACGCCATAGATGATGCCTTGCGGGCGGTTAAGGAGGGGCGGCTGGATGCAACGGTTTACCAAAACGCGGACGAGCAGGGAAGAAAGGCCGTTCAGATGGCGGTCGATTACATTCAAAAGAGTGATTCCGCCGCCGGAGGTTCCATCTATATTCCTTTTCAGCTGGTTACCCGCGAAAATGTGGATCACTTCCTGAAGTAAGCTCTGCTGAAGCGGCCATGTTTTATGGGTAATATTCAGTCAGTAATTGCAAAGAAAATGGGACTTTTTTCTATCATGGTTCTCTAAAATTGCGGGCGAAGTATTATTTTACTGAGCGTGCTGTATGTGCTGAAAATTGGCGGCACAGAACACAGCGTACTAACTAAACTAAATTTTTCCAAAGACCATGAACCTGACCAGGAAAAGGATAACCTTTATTGCTCTTTTATTTTCGGCCTGCATTCAGAGCGGCTGTGTAATGAAGAAGGAAAAGGCTGAAAAAGACACGATTGACCGGGAGTACGTTCTTAATTCGAAAATGACCGGCTACACCGGCGTCGGAGGCGATATTGACGGCGTGCGGAACCCGGTGCTGCGCGCAAAGAAAGGCGAGCGGGTAAAGATCACTCTTATCAACGGAGAACTGATGGCGCATGATATTGTCATGGAAAAACTGGGCCTCCGCAGCGAACCGGTAGTGGAGGAAGGAGATACCGCGGTGATCGAATTCGAAGCGCTGGAAGACGACGTTTATTTCTGCAGTATTCCGGGGCACCGGCAGATGATGAACGGGCGGTTTGAGATCGTAGAAAGTTTTGAAAAGACTATCAGCGACGTGGGTTATTCTCCGCGAAAGAACGGAAAGCCCCTGAACCTCGGATTTGAACGGGCAAGCTTAGCAGACTGGAAGGCGGAAGGAAGCGCTTTCAGCGCTAAATCGGTCGCCTTTGATCCGGCTCCCTGGTATCCTGATAGTATGGAGCTGAAACAGAGCGGGGATTATTACGTAACCAGCGGCGGTACAAATAATTACGTGGCTACGGGCGTCCTTACTTCGGAAACGTTTGAAATAGCCGCTCCCTGGGCGTCTTTTAAAGTGACCGGAGGCGCGCTGGAAGGAACGCGGGTGGAACTGGTGCTTGCCGGGCAGGATACGGCTTTTTTCGAGATTTCCGGCCCTGTCAATGTAGGGCATATTGCGGGTAAAACGCAGGGGGTTTTCCGGCCGGTGGTGGTGAACCTGGAACCTTATATGGGAAAGGAAATGTTTATCCGCCTGGTCGATGAAGAAACCGGAAAAGTGCCGGAGATACATTATATAGGGGATAATAAATGGTCTCATATTTCATTTGATGATTTCCGTTTTCATAAAGAGCGGCCGGAATACGTCCGGGAGTTATCGCCTGCTGATATTATTATCCTGCCGGAAAGAGACGTAGTGGAACATGCCGGTCTTTCCGGGGAGGAAGCGGTAAAAGCGATGACGCTGCCGGAAGGATTTTCAATTTCCCTGGCTGCTTCCGAGCCGGAAATAACCAAGCCTATCGCGATGGCAATGGATGACCGGGGCCGTTTGTGGGTCGTGGAATCCCATACCTACCCCGTGCGGGCCGAAGAAGGAAAGGGAGGAGACCAGATCCTGATCTTTGAAGATACCGATGGCAATGGTTCCCTGGATTCAAGGAAGCTGTTTATTGACGGATTGAACCTGGTAAGCGGCATTGAGGTAGGCTTTGGCGGCGTTTGGGTAGGAGCCGCTCCCTATTTCATGTACATTCCCATTGACGAAACCGGTGATGCACCGGCCGGTGAGCCGCAGATACTGCTGGACGGTTTCGGTTACGAAGATACACACGAGACAATGAATACCTTTAAATGGGGCCCGGACGGCTGGCTGTACGGCACGCACGGGGTGTTTACCCATTCGAGGGTTGGAAAGCCCGGCACGCCGGATGAGGAACGGGTTGGCCTGAATGCGGGGGTATGGCGTTATCATCCTACCCGGCATGAGTTTGAAGTATTCGCGCACGGCACCAGCAATCCATGGGGTATCGATTTCAATGATTACGGGCATACCTTTGTGACGGTTTGTGTGATCCCTCATTTATTTCATATGATCCAGGGAGGGCGTTACTTCCGTCAGGGCGGAAAGCACTTTAATCCGTATACGTACGATGATATCGAAACCATTGCTGATCATGTGCATTGGTTAGGGGACAGCGGTCCGCATGCGGGGAATTTCCGTTCCGCCGCAGCAGGCGGGGGCCATGCCCATGCCGGCGCCATGTTTTACCTGGGTAACGAACACTGGGGCCTGGATCGCAATTCCATTTTCATGAACAATATTCACGGCCACCGCGTAAACCAGGATAAGATCAGCCGTTCAGGCTCCGGGTACACGGCTTCTCACGGTGAAGACTTTATTCTCACGAACGATTCCTGGTCCCTCTGGCTGAATTTCCAGATCGCTCCCAGCGGGTCAATATTCGTGCATGACTGGTATGACCAGAATCAATGCCATAACCCTAATCCCGACGTACATAACAAGACGCTGGGCCGCATTTATAAAATCTCTCACAAAGAAGATAAATGGGTGAAAGTGGACCTCAGCAAAAAGACGGACCTGGAGCTGGTGGAATTGCAGCTTCATGAAAATGAATGGTACGTGCGGCACGCCCGTCGCCTGCTGCAGGAAAGAAAAGCCGGCGGCGAGGTACACCAGGCCCTGTGGAAGATACTGAACGAGAACCCGGACGTCACCCGGAAGCTGCGGGCGTTGTGGGCCCTCCATGTAACAGGGGGCATCAGCGAGCAGCAGTTCCTGGAATTGCTGGATAATAAGGACGAATATGTGCGTTCCTGGGCCATACAGCTGATGGCGGAAGATAAGAAAGTGCCTGCCGGTGCGGTGGCCCGTTTGGAACAAATGGCGGCGAATGATGAGTCGGCCCTGGTGCGTTTGTACATCGCGTCTGCTGTTCAGCGAATGGATCCGGCCCAATGCTGGACGATCCTGGAGAACCTTTGTTCACATGAAGAGGACTTCGAAGACCATAATCTTCCCCTTATCGTCTGGTACGCCCTGGAACCGATGGTAGAACTGGATGCCCAGCGGGCTATTGATATTGCAAAGGAAGCTGCCCTGCCCAATTTGCTGACTTACACCGTACAACGCCTGGGTGCAACCGAGGACAAGAGCGCCGCCATGACCATTTTAAACAAGACCAGGCAGGAACTGCAGGCGCAGGATGACTTGCGGGAAGATCAGGCTGCGGCTATTGCTGTTATTGAGCAAATTGCATCGGGTGGCGAATAGCGTCAGGTGGTGAATAGCGCCGGGGTAGCGAATAGTGAAATGGGCCGCGGCGCGCGCGTGCTGGTTTGATTGCCCGGACTCGCTCAGGCAATTTGTGCGGCGGAGCCGCACGAATTGACATCGCTCGCTGCGGGCAATCAAAGCCTTGTACGCTGGCCTGCGCGCTGGCCTGCGTACAACAAAATCAGGTACATTAACGGCTATTCAGCGGTAATAAAGCCAATTTTCGACTTATATTATGTGAACTACTTATAAGGGTTAATCGTGTGCTTATGCATTATAAACATAAACCCGGAGATCGCACGATGTGCGGAGGGATTGCGCCCGGGGGCTGGCCGGCCCGCAGCGAGCGATGTTGATTCTTGCGCCGCAAGAATCGCCTGAGCGAGTCCGGGCAGGCCAGCCCCGGCGCAGCGCGCCGCCCTTATTGTATTCCGGTTCAAAGCCCAAGCTGCGATAGCCATTTCGCGGCCAGCCCCGGCCAGGCGTCAGCGGCAGGGTTTCCTGGGCGGAGGCCGTAGCCGTGCCCGCCTTCGGTATAGAGGTGCTGCTCTGCCGGCACTTTCGCGTCGCGGAGCGCTCCGGCCATAACCAGCGTGCTGTTTCCATGGGAATCGTCAGCTGTGGCGAAAAGAAATACCGGCGGGTAATCGCTGCCGATCTCCAGGTCCGGGGTAATGCTGCGGTTTTCTCCCTTATCAAGATAAGCCGGGTAGATCAGCAGGGAAAAGGAAGGTTTTGCTGTTAAGGAATCGGCCTTGTCCTGCGGCGGGTAAAGTTTTTTTTCGTGAAAGGAGCTGCCCCGCGCTACCAGGTCTCCGCCTGCTGAAAAGCCGATGGCGCCTACCTTGCCGGACTGTATTCCCCACTCCTCCGCACGGCTTCTGACCACGCGCACCGCCCGTTGGAAATCCTGCAGGGCGTTCAGCGGTTTTTTGGGAACCCGGTATTCCAGTACAAAAGCGGTAAAGCCCAGATCGGCCAGCCAGGCGGCCACTTCATGGCCTTCCAGATCAATAGCGAGGATGGAGTAACCTCCGCCGGGGCAGACAATGATGCCGGCCCCGCGATTCTTTCCGGGCGCAGGCCGGTAAACATGGAGTACGGGGTCGCTCACCCGCGAGATCCTGGTTACGTCCCGGCTGGTATCATCCGAAAGCTCGTGAGGTTTTTTGGGACCGGTTTCGCCGGGAACGTCCTTCCATAAGTGAATGATTTCCCTCTCCTGGGCGGCAGCGTTAAAATACGCGGTGATCCCCGCGATCATCAAAAAGAGCATACGATAGTTCATTGTTTTCCTTTATCTTTAAATCATTTCCCATCCCTTCCTGACCGGTTCCCGCAGGTACTTATCTGCTTCGGGTAAGCCAATGGCTTTCATGTCAGGGCCGTCCCAATGGATCTTTTTTCCGCCCAGGCGAAGGGAAAGTACACCAAGCAGGGTAAGTTCCGTCAGGCGCGCTCCGTAAATAAAGTTAGCGCTTGCTGCCGGGCCTCCCTTAATTGCATCGATCCAATCCCTGAAATGGCCGTTGGAACGGGGAATTTCCGGCTTTGGCGGATTGTACCGCTCACGCCTCTTTTCGGGATAGATCTGCGGATTAGAGCCCCCCGCGCCGGTAACGATAATTCCTTTTTTGCCGATAAAGAGCGAGCCCCGGTGGGGCATTTCCACATCCTTTGGAAGCAATTCCGGCCGGGGAGGCTGCAGTCCGCCGGAATACCAGACCTGCTTAAAATCAGGCTGGTCGCCATTTTTTTCAAAATAATAATAGCCGGTTTCTCCGTAAGGAGCAATGTGTTCATCGCTGTATCCGGCCGGAAATACCTGTACGCTTTTGGGTGTATGCAGGTTGAAGGCCCAGACGGAAGCGTCCAGGTCATGACAGCCGAAGTCGCCAAGGGCGCCGCATCCAAGCGCCCAGAAATCCCGCCAGGTAACCGGCACGTATTCCGGGTGCAGGGGCATGAAAGGGGTAGGGCCCAGCCACAGGTCCCAGCCGATATCTTCTCCGCTTTGGACCGGGCTGGCAGGGATGCCGCTCAAGCCGGGGTTCCAGCGCTGGGCAGGTACCCAGGTATGCGCTTCTTCTACTTTCCCGATGGCGCCGTCGCGAAGGTATTCCACCGTCTGGCGGATACCTTCTCCGCTATGAAGCGAATTTCCCATCTGGGTAGCCAGTCCCGTTTCCTTTGCGACTTCCTTTACTTTCCGGGCTTCCCAGATATTATGGGTAAGGGGCTTTTCGCAGTACACATGTTTCCCGGCCCGCATGGCTTTTAACGATACATAAGCATGGGTGTTGTCGGGAGTGGAGCAGACTACCGCGTCAAGCGAAGATTCCTTTTCGAGCATTTCCCGGAAGTCAAGGTATTCGCTGATCCGGTAAGAACTGTTCTGTGCCTGGTAATGGTCTTCGATCATTTTCTTTACCGGCCCGCGGCCGGCCTTTGATTTGTAATAAAAGTCCTTCAGATCCCAGTAGGGAGCGGGATCGGCGATACTGGTAACCTGGACGTCGTTCAGTTGCAAAAGCGAGCCTGTGTTTTGCCTCCCTTTGCCGCCTGCTCCGATGATGCCCACGGTTACCTTGTCGCTGGGCGCCAGGAAGCCTTTGCCGCCCAGCACGTGGCGGGGCAGGATCATAAAGCCGGCAGCGGAAACAGCCATTCCTTTAACAAATTGTCTGCGAGAGTAATCTTTTGATGCCATTGATTCAGATAAGTTTATGGATTTATAATTTGATCAGCTTCCCCCTGACGACCGCGTAATGCGGACGTCCGTTCTTGCTGATAAAAAAGGTGCCTTTTTCGCCGATCTGCGGCCGGGAAGGTTTGTAGGCCTTTTCGTAAAGAATGATCAGGGGAAGCTCTTTCGCTTCACCGCCCGGCGAAGCAACACGCACGGCGGAATAGCCTTTCCGTAATAAGGAGAGCGCTTCTTCCTGGTTTATTTCGGCAGCGGAAGCATAGGTTTGCTCGTAAAGCTTACCGGCTTGCCATTGAAAGCCCTCTGCATCCAGTTCTTCGTAACCGTAAAGTACGGAAAGATCGCCCAGATCTTCTATGAAACTGGCATCCCGGGTAACGGAGGAATTTCCCTGTTTGATGCTGATATCCGTCAGGTACGCCGCGCTATCCCGCTGCACCTGCAGGTGGCGGATAAGCAGATCAGTAAGTTGGTTATCGTTGTCGGGGATGTCGAAATAACGCGTTTCGCCGTAATCCTGGTAGGCGCCGGTGGCAATGTCAGTTAACGCTTTCAGGATGACCATAAAATTCAACTTCCGGATGAATTGCTTTTCAGGATCATCATTATAGCCACCCGATTCAATCAAAATAGTACTGGTGCCCCATTTCTGGAAATTATCTCCGAAAGCCGTGGGATAAAAAGAATCATCGTACTTGCCAACGCCCCCTGGAATGTACTGCTGCAGGAGTTCGTTCATCCCCACAATCACTTTCATGGCGCTTTTCCGAACCTCATTCATGTTTACTTCCTCATCAAAGGCAGGCGCCAGCACAGAAATCGTCGCAGGCTTGGGTGTGCCCTTCACATTATAATAAATGCTTTGGTCATGCAGGTTAAAGCCGAAATCAGGAATTACGTTATCCCTGGCCTGTTTCAGGATCCTGGCCTCGGGAGATGCCGTTCTGGCCGCGTCCCGGTTAATGTCAAATCCGTAGGCATTGCGGCGCTTAAAGGCTTCCGCGCCGTCCGGGTTCAGCATGGGAATAAAAAAGAGGGTGGTGTTTTCCGCGAGCAGACTGCGCAGGGTGTCAAAATCATCGTTCCTGCCTTCCAGGAAGTTAAACAGATCGAAAAGGGCCATGGTAGCCGTACTTTCGTCCCCATGCATTTGCGACCATAGCATGACCTTTACCGGCCCCTTTCCGTAGGTGAGCTGGTAAATGGCCCTTTGTTCCACGGACTTTCCCAGTTCTTCCACGCGAAAACTGCTTCCTTCCATCCTTTTTCGGATCAGGGGTTCAATATTCTGGTGTTTGAACCGCCGTTCTGAAAGGCTTTCTTCCCGGAAGGTGGTGTAGGCTTGTTCAAGCAGGTCGGTCCCGGGGCGGTAAACTGTTTCCCGTTCCTCTTGCCGGCAGCCTGAAAAGCAGCCTGCTAACACGAGAAGCAGCAAGAAGGAAAGGATCTTCATGACAATAGCCGGTTTTTATTTTTGCTCAATTTAAGGAAAAAATAAAATGATAGGACATTAGAATCCACACACTAGTCTTCGCTTAAATAATTACGGTGCAGATTCCCCCAATCAGACATGGCTGCAAGCATGGGCTTCATGGTTTCACCAAGCGCGGTAAGCCGGTATTCAACCCGCGGGGGTACCTCTGCATATACGATCCGTTCAATAACGAGATCGTTCTCCAGTTCCCGTAACTGGTTAACCAGCATTCGTTCGGAAATACCTTCAATTGATTTTTTAAGCTCGCTGTAACGCATGGTCCCGTAAGCGATCCGGCACAGGATAGCCGGTTTCCATCGTCCTCCAACTATCTTCAGGGAATACGCCATGCCGCAGCTTGCATTGATCCGTTTTTCATTCAAAGTATTGGTAGAGCTGTCCTTTCGCATTTCTTACTTTTTTGTTAGTACCTGATAATTAATTGGATACACCCAAATATAGTAGTTCACGCCTTAGTTTTGACAAAAATTATAAATAAGGATGAAAAAATTAGTTCAAAAGACCGCATTAGTTATGGGAGGCAGCCGGGGGATCGGCGCTTCGATTGTAAAAAGGCTTGCTGCCGAAGGTGCGGCCGTTGCATTTACGTATTCCCGGTCTGCTGAAAAAGCGGAAGCCATTGCGTCGGAGATCAATGCCGCCGGGGGGGAAGCCCTGGCCGTTAAAGCCGATAGCAGCCGTCCGGAAGAGGTGACCGCCGCTGTGAGCCGTGCCGCCGAAAAATTTGGCCGCATTGACCTGCTGGTAAACAATGCCGGAGTTTATAACGGGAAGCCCTTTGAAGAGCATTCGCTGGAGGATTACGAGGATGTAATGGCGGTTAATGTGAGGGCTGTTTACCTGGCCTCGCATGCCTCGATCAGATACATGGCCGAAGGCGGGCGCATTATTACCATCGGGAGCAATATGGCTGATCAGGCGGGTAGTCCGCAAGCTACCCTTTATACTATGAGCAAGTCAGCTTTGCAGGGATTTACCCGTGGGCTGGCCAGGGACCTGGGAGCAAAGCGGATCACCGTGAACCTGGTCCAACCGGGGCCCGTCGATACGGATATGAATCCGGCTAATACGGAATTAGCGGATTTTCTACGGAGCCGGATGGCCATTCCGGAATACGGGAAAGGGGAGGATGTTGCCGGGCTGGTGGCTTTTCTGGCAAGTAATGAAGGGAAGTTCATTACCGGCGCCGCGCTTACCATTGACGGAGGATTGAATGCCTGAACCAGCCCGCCGGCTGCCTCTTTCCGGCTGCCTCTTTAATGTGGCTGGCTGAAAGCAGCCGGGTAGAAATAAAAACGCCCCGGCAGCTGAATGGTGCCGGGGCGTTTGGTTATAAGAGCATCTGCTATGCTCCCAGTCTCTTTGAAACGACGCTGGATCTACTTTGCAAGTGAATTAATATAAGCTGCGATCTTAAGCGCTTCCGCTTTCGGAACATGTGCCATGGGAGGCATTTCCGTAGCGTAGTCCGGCCAGTTTTGAGGCTTGGGATTATGGATCAGCTCGACTATTTCTTCGTTGCTGTATTTTCTTGCGGCAATATCTTTATACGCCGGCCCTACCTGCCGTTTGTCGGCATTATGGCAGGCAATGCAGGTATACTTTGCCAGCAGGCCTTTGATTTCCTTTGGGTTTATTGCCGGAGCTGTGGTCGTTTTTTTAGACGGCGCTGCGGAGGTTTCTTTTGTTGAAACGGCTTTTGCGTCGTTCTGACCTACAGACTGCGGTCCGCTTCCCTTTTCAGGTTCGCTTACCGGAGCCGCTGCCACTTCGGGGATGGAAGAATCCCTGGTGCTTACTTCAGCCGCCGTCAATTTTTTGCCCTCCGGAATGGAATGCAGGGTATAATAGGCGGTAGGATGAACAAGTGAATAGTAATGTTCCTTTTCCCGCACTCCATCCAGGCTGATGGTATGTACGAAATGGGGGCGAAGATTTTCAACGACGATCCTCGCTTTTAAACCGTCTTCGGAAAGTTTCACGCCTGTTACCTTGCAGGTTTCCTGGGCCACGGGCGGGCTTCCATAAACAGGATGGTATTTATAGGTATGGCTGGCTACAGAATAAGAGGCCAGGTCGCCGGCCGATACCGGGTCCGCAGGCATGGTGAATTCAATCTCGAATCCATCCGGCATAGCGCGGACGGCTTTCATTTCGAAAGGGGTTTTCCCGTTCCATACCAGGCGCTCCAGGCCTTCATTTGCATCGCCGGCCGAGCCCCAACCCCGGTTGGTTTCACCGGCAAACAGGGAACCGTCGGGAGCCCATGACAGGCGAAGTACGCCTGAGCGGAAACCGCTGCGGAAGGCGAAAGCGGCGCCCTGGTATTCACCGTTTACTTTTTCAAGGAATACCCTGGAAATCATACTCATTCCCTGGTCGCCTACGAGTATCTGGCCTTCAAAAGGACCGAAATGACCCTCCGGGATCTTAATGGGCTGGGAATTGGAAATTCCAAGGATGCCGTGGGGAAGCCAGACAGCGGGCAGCCGCAAGGAAGGAAAGAATTTTTGTACCCCCTGCGCCGTCAGGTAGTCTTGTTCGTTCTGGATATTTTCCGGTTTGATATAACCGCCGTCAGGGCGTTTGTCCTCCCGGATATCGATCTTTGACGTGAATTCCTTATAGGTAAGCTTCACTGGAGATTCCGGCAGGTGCGCCCATTTCAGCCCGGCAGGGTTGCCGGTAAAGTCGCCTTTGCGTAAATGCCAGAGGCCGCCGGAGCCAATCCAGTCACCCTGGTTTTCGGTATAGAATAATTCATCGCCAATAAAGCCGAGTCCGGCAGGTGAGCGCATGCCTGCCGCCCAGGGCTGCATAGTGCCATCGGGGGCGATCCGCATGGTCCAGCCCCTCCAGGGTACGCGGCTGTCTCCGCGCCACCATTGCTCTCCCCAAAAGCCCACATTGGTGGTTACATAAAAGGAGCCGTCAGGTGCAATAGCAGGTCCGTAACTGTATTCATGGTAATTCCCGGTCAGCGGCCAGGCATATACTGTTTCATACAGATCGGCTTTCCCGTCCATGTCGGTATCTGCAAGGCGGGTAAGTTCTCCGCGCTGAACGCAATACAGATCACCGTCTTTCCAGGCCAATCCCAGGATCTCATGCAAGCCGGAGGCAAATTTCCGGAAATAGGGTGTATTGCTGGTAGGGTTCTCCACGATATACACGTCGCCGCGCCGGGTAGAAATACCCAGGTTCCCGTTGGGAAGGGTAGTAAGCCCGCCTACTTCCAGCAGGATACCTTCCGGAACCCTCACCTTTTTGATCTGGAAAAAATCTTCTTCTTTTGGAGTTTCCTGCGCTGCTGCCTGGAAAAAGGCGCCGGCACACAGCAACAAACAGCAGAGGAAATTAGTATAAAACCTTCTCATTTAGAATAATATTGAATAGCTAATCTTTTGGTTCACAGGGATAATCAGTTCTTTTTGCCCTTCTTTTTCACGCAGGACAGGCTTGGCCCCGTCATTAATACGGATGTACCAGGCATTATCGCCGATAAGGTACAGTTCGCGGCTAACCTGCTCAATCTTCTCCGACCGTGCTGCCAGGTGGTACAGTTCCCCGCTGCCGCCGGTTACGGTAATTTCACGAAGCAAGCCTTCACCCTTGTCTAACGCCCTGGAGGCGTCTGTCACATGGGCTCCATTGATCTGGTAATTGAATACGGGCCGGTTTTGCTCGTCCAGAGTATATCCGTCAGGAACGAAGCTGCTGCCGGTTGTGTCGGCGGGCCAGTTAGCCTGTGCCGAAGCAAGGGGGCTCAGGGCAAGGACCGGCTCGCCAAGGAATACCTTTGCTCCGCGCGGCCTGGAAGAACCGTCGCCGCGGGAATGCCACATGGGGGTAGCATCCAGGAAACCGCCGCGCCATACCTGGAATAAAGATCCGTGGTCCAGGTCATAGGTATAATGTACCTGTTCCCTGCTGCCTGCGGAAATGCTGTGGACCACGCGCTTGCCGCCGGGAATATCCATAAAGCTTCTAAGGTTGGTGTTTACCGGCGCATCCACGAAAATAGGATCGGGCAAGGATCTTTCTTCCTCGTTTGCTTGTTCTTTGCCAGCGTCATAAACGGTGACCCGGATGTTGCGAAAAGCAACAGCGCCATGGTCTCCCTGGAAACGAAGGGGGCCTTTTGCGGCTTCCGTTTCGCTCATTGCTCCGCGTGTTGGCCCGGATAATACGACGTTCTCATGGATCAGGGCGCCATTTAATACCACTTGTTCAATAACGGCATTTTCTGTTTTGTTACCGGAAGCATCAAAGCGCGGAGCGCGGAAAGAAACTTTCAGGTGCTGCCATACACCTGGCGCACGGCTCACATTCTGCCTGGGCGCGCGTCCTTCGTATCCTTCCGATCCCTTGGGTTTGGAAGAATCCCAGCGTTCATAAATGCCGCCGTTATCCCCGTAGGAAGGCGTGGGGACACCCCAGGAATCCAGCAACTGCAGCTCATAACGCCCCTGCAGGTAAATTCCCGAATTGGAACCGCGGGCCATCAGGTAATCCAGTTCCAGCTCCATGTCGCCGTATTCATTTACGGTGTACAGGTCCTGCCCGTGTTTTTTCCTGGTGGGATAATTGACGAGGATATCATTGCCTGCTGAAAGAATAAGTTCCCCCGGATTTTCCAGGCTGGCCTTCACTTTCCCGGTCATTTGCCAGGTAGGCCCGGGATTTTTAAAATCTGCCAGATCCCCAAGTTCCTGCACGGTTTGCGCGCGGGAAAAAAAAGGAGAAATCACGAGTAACGTGGAAATCCAAAGTACTTTTGGAGGTAAAAGCACGGAATTTAAATGCATAATCTGCTAAGTAATAAATATGGAATAATCAGTTAGTTTTGTTTGTCTAAATCAGCGCAAGATAAGTATATTGTTTCTTATCCGAAGCATCATCGTAAAAGATTTTTGTAACAAAATAACGATTTAGCAAGGCTGACAGGGCGAAAAATAGGTTTATCAACTGTTATCCATCTTTTCGATCACCTTTTCCAGGTCAATGCCTTTTCTCAATACGGCTTTGAAGAGATCGCCCTCCGCTTTTAGCCTTTCAAGAGTATTATGAATCGTGAAATCAGACATGGACAGGCCTTTTTTTACTTCTTCCCAGAACAGCGGCATGGAAACGGTTGCTCCGGGTTTAGGTCGAAGTGAATAGGGGCAGGCGAGCGTAGCGCCGGGGCGGTTTTGTAAAAAGTCCAGGTACATTTTTCCTTTCCGGTTTTTTATCTGGCGCTCAACGCTGGTGAATTTCGGGATCCGTTCGTGGACTTTGTTGACAACCATGCGTGCAAACAGCTGAGACTGGTCATAGTCGTATTTTGCCCCCAAAGGAATATAGATATGTATTCCGGTGGAGCCGGAGGTTTTGGGGTAGGAGGGAACGCCCAGGTCATCCAGTACTTTTTTGACTTCCTGCGCCGCCAGGATTACCTGTTCAAACGTGTTTTTATCGGGGTCCAGGTCCAGTACGCAATAGTCGGGATGGTCCGGGGATTTTGTCCGGCTGAACCAGGGATTCATTTCAATGCAGCCTAAGGATGTCATCCAAAGAAGGGTAGCCTTATCGTCGCCCACCAGGAATTCTTTATCTTCTCCTTCGGAAGTGGTGTAGGGATGCGTTTTTACCCAGCCGGGGGATTTGCCTTTTACGTCTTTTTGATAGAAACTTTTTCCTTTGATGCCATTGGGGAAACGGTTAAGGGACAAGGGACGGTCTTTCAGGTAAGGGAGAATATATTCGGCAACCTGGTAATAATAGTTGAGCAGGTCCCTTTTGGTCAATCCTTCGTCTGGCCAGTACAGCTTATTGAGATTGGTGAATTTCAGCTCGCGCCCATTGATTTTCTTTACCTGGGTTTTTTCATTGGGGTTCAACAGCGTTTTTGCTGCTTTGCTGCTGGAAGATCGTATCAGGGCCCGTTTACGGGAAGTTTTTTCGCTATTATCTTCCAGGATTGCTCCGGTGTCCATCTCCTTTTCCCTGGTGACCTCGCGGGCCTCTTTATCTTCGCGCATTCCCTGAAAGGAAGGATGGCGAAACACACCGTCGCTGGTGACTTCGGCAAAACTGACCTCACAAACCAACTGAGGTTTTAGCCAGGTAGGAATAGCCTTCGGCGGATCCGGGCGAAACCTGGATGGCTTATTGACATCGGGTTCATGCTCAAAAGGGCAGGTGGGAATGGTAAGCGGCTTAAATGCCTTCATCAATTCCTTTTGCATTTTGTTGGTGAAACCCGTTCCCACTTTTCCCGCGTATAGAAACCTGCCATTTTCGTACACACCCAGCAGGAGCGAACTGAAGCTTTTGGTGGAACCTTCGTTCCTTGTATAACCGCCAATAACCACTTCCTGCCTCTTGTCGATTTTGATCTTGAGCCATTGTCTGGTGCGTGTCCCAACTGAATACGTACTATCGGCCTTTTTAGCCATAATGCCTTCAAGCCCCAGTTTTTTTGCTGCTTCATAGAACTCAAGGCCGTCTGCTTCGAAGACCTGGCTCAGGCGAACCCGGTCATCATCGGCGGGTAATATTTCCTTCAATATCGAATGGCGGTCCTTTAGGGGAAGCCCGGTAAGGTCTTTCCCTTCGTACCAAAGCAAGTCAAAAATATACATGGTCAAATCGCCGTCCGCCTCGCTGCGCCAGTTTTGCAAGGCCCCGAAGTCGGCCACTCCTTCTTTATTTATCACCAGGATCTCTCCGTCAAGAACGGCATTAAAGGGCCATTTTTCCAATATCGTTGTTAAGGGGTAGTATTTCCCTGTAAAGGATTTTTTATTCCGGGATAATAATTCAACCTTTCTCTTATTCAGAAAGGCCAGGCAGCGGTAACCGTCCCACTTTACTTCGTATTGCCAGGCCGGATCACTGAAGGGTTCGTTTACCGCCGTGGCCAGCATTGGCTGTATGCCGGAAGGCATCCGGGCGCGCTTTCTTTTCTTCAGTAATGCAGTTATATTGAGTCCCATGCTAACGGTTTTGATTTCAAATAACCTGCCAAAGCAATTGTAGCGGCGAAGAAACGGCACGGAATTGGTAGGAAAGCTGTTCGAAAGGAAATTCAATGCAAACGCAAGAAAAAAAAGCAGATAAAAAGGATGGAGCTACCGCACAACCCGACTACTGGAAAAACAAGTATGTTTTTCTTCTTGAAAACTATAATAAATTGCTGCTGAACGCGCTGTCAGAGAAAATGGCGAAAAAAGCTGGTGTTTAGGCGAGCGTTTCCACATATTTCAGCCACTCTTTTCGCTCATTGTCATTTTGAGGTACATGCCCTTTACCGGCCATCAATACCAATATTGACAGTTTCACGTCACGAACATGGCTTGGATAAGTCTTTTCCAATTCTCTTTGTTGACGAATACACGCCTCGAGTGCTTCTTTGATTTCGATTGTCATTGCACCGCAAACATACTAATTGGGTGTTAATTTTGCCATATTAACAAAAAAACAGCGCAACTATGCTCCCTCTTCTGCCACATTAAACAACCACTTAATGCCAAATTGATCGATCAGCATTCCGAAATGAGCGCCCCAGAAAACTTTTTCGAAAGGCATTAATACCTGGCCGCCTGCAGCAAGGGCATTGAAAAGCATTGTTCCCTCTTCTACTGATTCAGGGTGGCAGGAAAGCGAAAAGTTCGTGCCTTCCACCAGCGGAGGCATACCCATCGACTCCAGGTTATCACTGCCCAACAGCAACGTATCTTTATCTACTTGCAGGGAAAGATGCATTATTTTGTTTGACTGGCCTGGCGGTATATCACCGGCATGGGGGGTGTCGCCGAACCGTTGCACGGAAGTAAAATCACCGCCGAAAACGGATTTGTAGAAATTGAAGGCTTCTTCTGTATTGCCCTTAAAATTGAGGTATGGAACGATAAGTGACATAATTTATTTTCTGTAAAGAAAAGGACTTGAGCGATGCCGGCATTGTATAAATCGGAACTCGCTTGCTTATAGAAAAAGCCGCCCGAAATTATTGGTTGCGTTTTCCAGGCGGGCTGGTGGAAGGCCCGTGTATCTTTTAAATTCCCGGATAAAGTGCGATTCGTCGTAGTAATGATCGTAAAACTCTTTATGTCTTAGGATCCTGGACGCGTTTGTAAGCAATGCCTGGTAATAATACTGGAACCTCCTGACAGAGGAAAAGTTCTTTGGGCTCATCCCCAGCTTTTCCTCAAATTTCCTGTTCAGCCAGCGGCCGGAATAACCGGTTTCCTGCTCCAGTTGCCTGATGGATATCCGGCCTTGCGAATTTTCGATTTTCCGCACACAGTATTCAAAAACAAGATCCGGGGTTTCCGAATGAAACCGGTTCACCAGGAATTCTTGCAGGAGTTTCACTTTTCGGGAAATGTTTTCTGTGCCGGCAATTGTTGCTTCCAGCTGCCTGGCCGCCTTTCCCAGCAGGTCCGGCAGCGGATGAAGCTGGTTTTTGATTTCCTTCAATGGCAGCCGAAAAAAACGGTAGGCTCCCAGTGGGTTGATATCAATTCCGATTATACCAATCGGTCCATCCTGCTGCGTATCCACTACTGCTGGCGAATCGGAAATGCCCACCAGGGACATAGTTTGCGGACCAGCCAGGTATTCCCGCTTATCCATTTTGCCCGTTATCACATTTCTGAACGGCACCAGCATAAGTAAACGCCCATCAGGAACCAGCATGCGCATATCCTCGCCTGGTAAGCGACCGGCGGCCTCGAAGATCCACATTTTATGAATGTAGTCTTTTAATGGCGGTAAGAGATCTATCAGTTGCAGTTTCATGCCTGATTTAAAAGTACGAAATATCGTCAGTAAAAGTAATTTATCAACGTTTTCTGAAAAAATACTGCTGTGTTCAATCCCCGCAGCCAGATACCGAACCCCAGGGCTAATTTCTATTATCGTCACTTCCAGGCATTTGTAAAGTTGTTTAGCCCGTACTTATTAACGAATATTTGTTTTTTACGTATTTTGGGCTTCTGAAATAATTTGAGCTAACCTGGTAAAAATAATATGATATGCAAGATCTTTTAAAATATGCACCTGAGTATCCATCAGTAAGAGATTTAAAAAACAGGGCTAAAAGGCGTATTCCAAAATTTGCTTTTGACTATCTCGAAGGAGGTTGCAACGAGGAAGTTAACCTTTTAAAAAACGAATCTGATTTTCATAAAATTGAGCTGCGTCCGCAATACCTGAAGGATTTTAACGACGTTAATATGCGGACGACCCTTTTCGGCCGTGAATATGACGCGCCGTTTGGTATATCTCCTATAGGTCTTCAGGGATTGATGTGGCCAAATGCGCCGGAAATATTGGCTAAAGCTGCTTTACGGCATAATGTGCCATTTATATTAAGCACGGTTTCAACGAGTTCGATAGAAAGGATTGCGGAGATTACCGAAAGCAATTTTTGGTTTCAATTGTACCATCCTGTTGAAAATGCGCTGCGGGATGATATCCTTGACCGGTTGACAAGTGTAAATTGTCCTGTACTGACCCTGTTGGCGGACGTGCCTTCTTTTGGTTTTCGTTATCGCGAAATCAAGGCGGGCCTCTCCATGCCTCCGAGAATGACGTTAAGGAACATATTTCAGGCTTTCGGCAGGCCTGTCTGGTCTTTAGAGACCCTTAAAACGGGCATTCCGGAATTTGCAACCCTGAAAAAATACATGGACAACAAAATGGATATGAGCCAGCTGGGAAAGTTCATGAATAAAACGTTTAACGGAAGGATAAACAGTGAAAAAATAGCGGCCATCCGTGATAAATGGAAAGGGAAGCTGGTTGTTAAGGGGATTGTAAGTGAAGAGGATATTCAAAAATGTATTGCGCTCGGGGCGGATGGTATCATTGTGTCGAACCACGGCGGAAGGCAAATAGATGCCGGAGAATCTTCTATAAGATCATTGCAATGCCTCGCCGGAAAATACGGCGATCAAATAACGGTCATGATGGATGGAGGAGTCCGGTCCGGCCCTGATATTGCCCGTGCAATTGCATCCGGAGCGAGTTTTACCTTTATGGGCAGGCCGTTTATGTACGGCGTTGCCGCCCTGGGAAATAACGGAGGAAACCATACCATTGCCATGTTTAAATCCCAGCTTAAGCAAGTAATGGAACAATTGTGTTGCGAGAAAATTGATGATCTCAAAGCTACATTAGTGCCTGTGGGGTCCGGAGCATATGAACTAGGTCCTCATAATTGATGATGAAGAGAAGCGGCGAACGCTGCTTGCCCGGGTGCCTGACCTGGAAGAGATTTGAAGTTCTCCACCTGATCCAATTCATCTTACGTGGCTAATACTCTCCAACGCTAACAAGCATTGGATTTTTAATAGCTGTTTTTTGTTTTTTTCCTAATAAAATCCAGGGGCACATCAAAAGCCAACATATTCCCTTTAGTAACTACCTGTTTGGTTTTCGAATTGACAAACACATAGTAATCAAAAGTTTGATGTTCTGGTGACACTATTTTAATGGCATATACGGCATCGCCGGTGTGTATATAGTGATTGGCTAACGTATCAATAATTTCATTGGCATTTATTTGTGTGGTGTCTATTCGTGATTTAGTCGACAATCTAAAGAAGTTGCTTTTTCTATCCCTCTCCTTCGTGCCACCGTAACTCGATGAAATCCCCCAGGCAGGAGCGTTATGGTATATATTATGCCGAAGCAGTTTCATCGCCTGCCGGGTACTTTCAACTTTTCCAATATAGTCGATTTCTAATAGATCAATTTCATCAGCATTCTGTACACATAAAGGAAAATTGGTCGCGAAATTATCAAAGTTTACCTGTTCATCCGTGACAGGATTTCCATATTTAAATAAATTGGTCTTTTCAATCTGCCGATTGCTTTGTTGCGCCCGGATAATTGACCACGATGAACACGGACAATACAATAATTCGAAAACGACTACAGGTACACATAATTCTATTTTTAGTAAACATTCCTCAAAAAGGTTAAGACAAATATAATCATTCCGAATCCGATGGATTAACCTGGCTCCACCAGTAATCTCCTGGACTCCACCCAATCCCGCCTGTCCCATTTTAAAATGGGATACATTTCCGGCAGCATCTGCTGAGAATCCAGGTTAGCCCAGTAGGGTCCTATATTCATAGCTATTATCCTAAAGTAAATTCTAAATATTGACCTAATCCCATCATTCTTTTGCTTCTTTTCATTTGTTTTAGATGTGAAAGGCTCGTAAATAAATTAGTATATTCGATCTGCGATCTGGATCCAATAGAAGAATAAAGGAGTACATCGATACCTACTGTAACTAAAGGAATAGAAATTTGATAGATGCTGCGAAAATAATAGCTGACCACGATCTGGAATTGTTCGTCAAGGAAATTTTGGTTCTGGAAGAGAAGGAGGGCGTACAGGAATCAACGCTTCCATTTTTTGCGGATGGCTATCCGGGAATCGTATACTTGCAGTCAGAAAAAGGATTTCTGATACCCCGGAAAAAAGCACTTACCGCTTTTTTCCTATACGGCCAAATGATCGCCCCTTTCGAACTTTTGATAAAGGCCCCTTATTTAATGATTGTTTTTCAGCTGTACCCCTTCGCTTCCAAACTGTTGTTCGATGTTGATCCTAAAAAACTAAACGATGACTGTTTTGACCTTTCAAGCCTTCAAGGGGCAGCTGTGGAAAATTCTTTGGAAGCGGTAGCTGCTGCTCCTGAAATAGGTTTGCAGGTGGAAATCATCGCCCGGTTCCTTTCAGGGATTGCCCGTGAAAAGGGAATGGAAGAATACCGGGAAATACAACGGGCCATTCAAATTGTCCTGGATCTGAAGGGAGTCATTACTGTTAACGAACTGGCCAGGCACCTGAATGCCACAGAAAGGACCTTACGAAGGAAATTCAATGATTGTGTGGGGATTTCCCCGAAAAAATTTGCAAAAATCATACAGTTTCAAACCTCTTTGGGTCAAATCACCACAGGCGGCTTTTCAAAATTGAGCGATGTGGTCTATGAAAACGGCTATGCTGACCAGTCCCATTTTATACGGAACATCAAGAAATTTACGGGAAAGAGGCCTTTGCAGTTAAAAAAGCCGCAGTAGGCGCTTTGTCCGAATTGTACAATTTCTGGCTTTAGCCGCCTCCTACTTTTGTCATAATTCGTTAAATCAAAAAACAGAATTTATGGCAAATGAAATCTTGATATTGGGAGCGACGGGGAAAACCGGAAAACGCGTGGCGGAAAGTCTTCAAAACAGGGGAATCCCCATTCGGGCAGGCTCCAGGAGCGGAAACCCGCCTTTTGATTGGGATAAACCTGGGAACTGGCCTGCTGTTTTAGACGGTATCCAAAAAATTTATATCACTTACTACCCGGACTTTGTGACCCCCGGGGCGCTGGAAAAAATCCTGGGGTTTGTGGATGCTGTAAAAAAAACCGGTGTTCAGCAACTGGTATTTCTTTCCGGAAGGGGCGAGAAAGAGGCCGCGGAAGCAGAAAGGATCGTCATGAATTCGGGGCTGCACACTACGATTGTTAGGTCCAGCTGGTTCATGCAGAATTTTAGCGAATTCTATTTTCTTGATTATATTCTGGGTGGCCAGATCATTGTCCCTAAGCATAAAGCATTGGAACCTTTTGTCGATCTTGATGACCTTGCGGATGTGGTGGTTGAAGCGCTGACGGACGATCAGCACAAGGGGAAGATCTATGAACTGACCGGCCCGGAATTGCTGTCTTTTAAAGATACGACCCAAATGATTTCCGAAGCCATCAACAGGCCTGTTGAGTACGACGAAGTGAATATGGATCAGTACGTCAACATCCTCCGTGGCTACCAAATCCCTGAAGACATTATTTGGCTTATGCAATATTTGTTTACTGAAGTATTGGATGGAAGAAACGAATCGACCACGAACGATATAGAAAAAGTACTAGGCCGCAAACCAACTACTTTTAATGAATATGCGGCCAAAGCTAAAGAAACAGGGGTTTGGAACGTTTAAAAAATGAAAGAATGGATTTTTATCAGATCATTCACATTGTCGCGGTATTGCTTACCGGTTTGGTGGCAGGATTGTTTTACAGCTATGCCTGTTCCGTTACAGGCGCGTTGGGTAAGCTTTCGGACAGGGAGTATATAACGGCTTTTCAGTCGATCAATACAGCCATATTAAATCCCTGGTTCTTCGCCAGTTTTATGGGCAGCCTTATCGTGCTGCCCCTGGCCACCTGGTTATCGTACCATGCCGGGGTCAATTTTTCATTCTGGTTGTTGCTGTCGGCCACCGCCATGTACGTTGTCGGGGTGTTTGGCGTGACCATGGCAGGGAATGTGCCACTGAACAATATGCTGATGGATATTAATGTGAACACTGCTTCGCCGCAAGAGCTGTTTTCGTTGCGGGAAAAGTTTGAGGCCCCCTGGAACAAATTGAATTTAATCCGAACGATAGGGTCGGTTCTTTGTTTTTTACTGGTTATTTTATCAATTCTGAAAATAAAGTGAGTAGTTCTCTGCCATTATATTGAGAAGCGGACAGTAAAGGAATATACGGATATGCTTTCAGTATTCATAAAAAAAACTAAAAAATCATGGCTACGAAAATTTTTGTCAATCTGCCGGTTAAAGACCTGAACAGGTCGAAAAATTTCTTTGAAGGTCTTGGATTCAGTTTTAATCCTCAGTTCAGTGATGACAAAGCGGCTTGTATGGTTATTAGCGATTCCATATTTGCTATGCTGCTTACTGAGCCCTATTTTAAAACTTTCACGCAAAAGGAAATATGTGATGCGAATAAAAGCACGGAGGTACTCATAGCCTTGGATGCAAGTTCCCGCCAGGAAGTTGAGAAAATGGTCGCTAAGGCAAAAGAATTGGGCGCAACCATTTATGCCGAAGCTGCCGACCATGGTTGGATGTACCAGCACAGTTTTGCTGATTTAGACGGTCACCAATGGGAATTGGCTTATATGGACGAAAGCCAGATGCCGAGCTAATACTTAAAGCCGAATACTGGATAATTGAACCCGTAGCACTAGTATTTAGTTTAAATGGTTTTCATGATCAAGTTGGAAGGTTAATACTGCAATTCCACAGTCGTAAGGCCTTGCATTTATCAGGGAAAGTCTTTGCCTGTGCTTAAGCAAATCGAAAACTCTCAAACCTTCGTTTATCATTATAGGATTGACAAAGAGGTTGAACTCCTCAATTAATCCTTCTTTGATGAGTGATGAAACAAATCCTGCTCCGCCATACACGATCATGTCTTTGCCTTTTTTGCTTTTGAGATTTTTGACTGCAGCTGGAAGGTCGCCATTTTCCACAGAAACATTTTTTCCATCAAGTGCTTTTATCGTTTTGCTGAAGATAATTTTTGACATGTTCACCATTCGATTAGCGTAGGCAAATTTCTCCTCCGATGCTTTATCGCTATTTTTGAATTGTAAATTGTTTGCCGTCTCTTCGAAATGCGGAATAAACACTTCTGCCATTTTTCGGCCAAGAAGGATGGTATCACAACTGTCGCGCAGGTTGTTTGCAAAGGCTTTCAACTTGTCATCATAATTCCATGTTCGCCAGTCAAGGTCGCCGTTTGGGCCTCCAACGTAGCCGTCCACCGATATTTGCATCAGCAATTTTAATTTTCTCATTTCTATGATTTTGTTTCACAAAAATAGCTGTTATTGGATGCAAGCAGAGCGGGTGAATACGACATTATGAAGGTATATTACGACAAGGAGCGCTTCCTTATCAAGACTCCGGGGGGCGCAGGGAAGCGGGTATTGGTATTTCTTCCACAAGGATTACATGGCCCGCTCTGTCGTAATACGTACAGGTGAGCGCTTGAATATCCACTTTCCATTTATGCACTCCTGCATTCGCAGCTTGCTGCCTGATGGTCGGAAAACCTGTTTCACCTGCCTGATGCTTTTTTATTGCCTCCCTCAATCGGGATTCAGAGGGTACGTCCGCAATTTCTACCGGGGCAAATATCGGCGGTGAAGGTATCGTATATCCGTTTTCACCGTGATAGTTACTATGGACATCGGAAACAAAAGTTTCGTACCATGTTACGCCAAGCTTTTTCAATTCTTGTACATAAGCAGGGAAATCTGCTCCTGTTTTTACTTTAGCCAGTGCTTTTTTAACCTGTTCAAGTGTAAACATATGCTTGTTGTTTTAAGTGAATAATTTCCATTTCCGCCTGCAACCGGAACGATTGCAGAAGAAGTCATTTCATTCTATTGCTATTTGAATGCGTAAAATTCGTGAAAGTAAAGACCCCTGAATTGTAAAAAATCGTTGAATTCGAAATAGTGGGATAGTCTGTCAGAACCGGACGGTAAAGAAGGCCTCAGGCGTCTCACCCGTAAATTGTTTAAATTCTTTGATAAAGTGGGCCTGGTCGTAAAATCCTGATTCATAGCTCAGTTCCGTCAATGAGGAAGTAGCCTTGTAGTTGATCAGCGTATGTTTAAAACGTACGATAGATGCAAATTTTTTAGGGGACGCGCCTGCAATCTGCCTGAATCTTTTTTCCAGTACACTCTGGCTGGTATGCAATTGTTTTGATAGCTCGCCGATCCTTAGTATTCCTTTGGTTTGGCAGAGAAGCGAAATAGCGCTTGCCACCAGGGGGTCAGCTGCATCTTGTTTCATCCTTGAAAGCAGAAACTGTTCAATGATGGCGATCCTTTCTTCATCTATTATTGCGCCGCAAATCCGTTCTTCAAGGATCAGCAAGTCAGATCGGCGAATGAAGTTGTCAAGCGACACGCTTTCTCTGAACAATTCATTAATTGGTTGTTTAAAAAAAGAAGCGGCGCCGCCGGCTTTAAAAAATACTAGTACAGTTCCGATGTTCCGGGAGTTCTTGAAAATGCGATAGCGGTCGCGTATGCCGGTTATACCAGAAGCCGAAAGGGGTATCTCGGTTTCATCTTCTGTATAGGAGAGCCGGCCCCTGTATTGGAATCCTATTACTACACCGGTATCAGGCAACACTTTGTAACTGCTTTCCGCTTCCGTTTCCGATATCGCGAACGCATTTACAAAGGGCTTTAGGCCATCGCACGGTATGTAAGTTTGATATTTCATGCCGGTATCACGAAGCTATGGCAAATTTCGAGATTAAATTTATGAATATTTTTTGCATATTTAATGTTAGAGGCATCGCTTGTTTACGAATGAAGCCGGTATGACTTTGTTGCAGGGTTCAATAGATAATTATGGAGGATTGCGCACATTACGGGTTCAAGATTGATCCTCAGACTTTCTCCGAAACTCAAACCAATAAAATGAAACGTGTAAAAATTTTAGGTGGAGTACTTCTTGTGCTTTGTTTAACCCAACATGCTACTGCCCAGATCAACTATCACACCATATCGTATTCAGCAAATATTTTAATAGCATTGGATGATTTAACGCAAAATAAAGAGGTAAATTCAGACAGGCTTCTAAAATGCATACCAGCGAATGAGGACCAATACGTCATCTTTTATTCGTTCAGCGATGCCGACAGGAAAACATACGATTTAGCGGCCTGGGGAAAATTGCAGGAATTATTCTTTGAAAAGGCAGGTTCAGACGACAAATTCTACACCGCACTAATAAAACTTTCAAACTATACTGACGGCGACTATGCTGAGCTTTTCAGGGAGCGATTTGATAAAATGATCAAACAGGATCCGGATCGTTTTTGCCGTCTTTCCAGGCGTGTAGAAATGTACTATTATAGAATTAAGGAGTATATGAATACCTACTGCAATTAAAATAGTTGTTATTGTGTGTAAGAAGGGTGGTTGAATACGACATTATGAAGACTTCAGGGACCGCATGGACGCGGGTATTGGTATTTCTTCCAACGAGTTGATAATATTCGGAAACCTTCGATCATGCAATCTCTATGGGACTGATCCCTTTATCCCTGTTAATGATAACAACCGGGTTGCGGTTACCCTTTCCTTCTTTGTCCTAGCCATACGTGTCATTAGGAGCGATATCCGTGAGTACGACGATCCGCGGCACATTTGATGCATCTTATAACCACTATAAGGGGCAATCGATATCTTGTTAAAAAATATGCAACATTTGTGTTGCATATTGAAATTTAAATGTTACCTTTGTGTTATGGAAGAGGTTTTCAAAGCGCTGGCAGATAAACAACGGATACAATTATTAGATAGCCTGAATGCAAATAATGGGCAAACATTATCCGCACTTTGTGAAAATGCGACAATGAGCAGGCAAGCAATAACCAGGCACCTTTCAGTTTTAGAGAGAGCAAACTTAGTCGTAACCGTTTGGGTGGGAAGAGAAAAATTCCATTATATCAATCCAATCCCTATACAGCAGGTTTATGACCGATGGCTAAAGAACTTTGACAGCAAGCATTTGGAGACGTTGCTACAACTCAAGGAAAATTTAGAATCAAAAAACAATAAGTTATGACAGCTACAAAACCAGATTTTGTTTATGTTCTGTTTATTAAGACAACGACAGAACAACTTTGGAATGCTTTATTGGATCCTGAAATGACCAAGCAATTTTGGGGAAGGCATCGAAATGTATCAGATTGGAAAGTCGGGTCTTCCTGGGAACATCAAGACTACGACAATAGTTCAACTATTGACATTGTAGGTGAAGTAATTGAAAATGAGCCAAACAAGAAACTTGTACTAACCTGGGCGACGCCAGATGATGAAAAAGCGAACAAAAACCAATCACAAGTGACTTTCGAATTAACTCCATTCTTCGATAGTGTTCAGCTTACAGTCACGCATAGATACTTGCCTGAAGAAGTTTATCAAGGCATAGCTTTAGGGTGGGCAGGTGTTCTCTCCAGCTTGAAATCCTTATTAGAAACAGGGAAGCCACTTGAATCGACAACAAAGCGTTGGGAGAAAAAGTAGCCAGGATTGGGTATAGCGGTTGTTCGGAAATCCCGAACAACCATTTCGGTGTCCAAATCACCTGCTTCAAATAAATTTTTGATATGCTTGGATATGGTGGAATTTGCTTTTTTCAAACAGTTCCTGCATCTTTTTTTTGGGTAAGGCTTACTGTTTCGTAATAAAGCAATACATCTACCATATCACCGCTTAGGAGGCAAATGAAGCCCGCATGCAGGCCTGCGGAATGCAGATTCCCGGATATGGAACAGGCAATGCGGAAGAAATGCTTAACCGGTTCAAAAGATCCGGTAATCATTCATTGTTTTTGCTTTATTTTGGTTCAAAGATGATCCGGCGGTAGCTGGTTAGGTTATGGGTTCCATCATCGATCACTTCACAAATTACATGAAATTTTTTTCCATCTGAGTCAGAGGGTATATGAATGGTAGCAATTTTTGATTCGCTATTTGAAATTTCAATCTTTTCTGAGTATGTACCAGCTTCAGGTACTACCCACCATTTATAACGCAATCGATCGCCATCCGGATCGAATGTTTTTGAGGCATCAAGCTTTATCTTTTTTCCTGTTTTGCATGCAATCTCAATGGGACTGATGCCTTTATCCCTGTTAATGATAATAACCGGGTTGCGGTTACCCTTTCCTTCTTTGGCCCAATCCATACGTGCGGCAAAATTGTTGAAAATAGCCGGATAGAAATATTTAAAATATGCCGTGGCAATGTTGTAAGGTTCTCCGGTATAATTGGTGTAACAATGGGTCAGGTTGTCGGGGCTTAAGCCAAATTCAAAATAGCCACTCCAACTAACCTGCGTTGGGATATCCGGATCGGACAAACCATTTGGCATGACGTGCATAAAAGCCGGTGTGTCGCCTTCAACACCCCATTTATATTTTGGATATATCGCGCCAAGGTTGCCATGTTTTTGGATGTGAAGGGCGTAGTCATCCCAATTACTCCTGCCTATACCGTTTTGATGTTTCCAGGCGGATTCGCACCAAAGAAACAAAAGGTCTTCTTCGAACTTCCGTATCCACTGATGAGCGCTTATTGCATAAGAAACCGTATCGCCTTCGGACCATGGTCTGTCCTGGTCCGTGATTGTGTAAACACGGAATTTATTCAAAAAAGCCTTTAGCTCTTCTGGTGTCCGTTCCTGTTGCACGCGCCAGATGGCCTGAGCAAAGGTGTTGGCGCCGCCCCATACAGAAACCCAAATCGGGCGGTCGTCATTTTCGTCGGCCATCTCAATGATCAGGTTACTGCCCTTTGAATCGTTGCCTTCCCCAATGAATTTCATCCCCATTTTTGTGCTTCCCATCACGGTTCGCGAACGCAAATAATCGGCAGCAGGCCAGTAACCAATTTGCTGCCTGGATTCATCGCCCGTAAATCGTTCCTGATCAGACCGTTTTTTTAGATTTGGCAGATCTTTTTCATATGCATTTAACGCATCATGGATGAAGTCAATACGTTCACTTCCTCCGGTATTGTTCCAGCCCGTGGTGGCAATGAGCGCTTCAATCTCAAACTGATCGGCATGGACAAGCAACCGCACCATCGACTCCATATCGTCGGGCTCATGGTCATTAGGAGCGATATCGGTGAGTACAACGATCCGCGGCTTGAGCTGGCGTTTCTGGGCATAAGACGCTGTACCAGCTGCCGGTACGAGTAAGGCTAGTAAAAAAAGATTTTTAATAGCGTTAGCATTCCGAAAGTACTTCATTGAAGCTATAACTTTAAAGGTTAAATTAGTTAATTTACATCAGATGACGATAAACAACCCATAAAAGAGCCTAGTGATTTCAATATTTACCAATATTAATGAAATTTCAAATAACTACTAGCTGTCGGGCAGATCATCAAGCACCTTTCTTAATCTGTTCACGAGGATCGCTGAATATCATGATCACTTTTCTTAACTTAGGTTAACCGGGTGGCTTATCCTTATCTATACATTTGTGAAAAGAAAGGTAAATTATGAAAAAGGCAATTGAAAATATTTTGAGCAAGCCGGCCAACCCGGGTATGGTCGGCAACGGATTCCGGGTATTCAATTACATTCCACGCGGAGGCATCAGCCAGCGGAGAATCAGCCCTTTTCTGTTGCTTGACTTTAACGCGGAACATGATTTCGGTCCTTCTGAACATGTTCGTGGAGTTGATGCTCATCCTCACAAGGGGTTTGAAACCGTTACCATCGCCTATAAGGGTAGTGTAGCCCATCATGATAGTGCCGGAAACACCGGGATAATTCGCCCGGGAGACGTACAATGGATGACGGCAGGGAGCGGGATCCTTCATAAGGAATACCATGAGGAAACGTTTTCCAGGACAGGGGGGGCGTTTGAAATGGTGCAGCTGTGGGTTAATCTTCCCAAGATCGATAAATCCGTTCCTCCTCATTATCAAACTTTGACCGCTGATCGGATGGGAAAGCTGGTCCTGAGCGAAGACGGCGGAGTAGTGAACGTGATCGCCGGTGAAGCAGAAGGCGTAAAAGGCCCGGCCGACACCTATACGCCGGTCAATCTGTTTGACATCCGGCTGGCCGCCGGCGGTGAATTTACTGCCCGGATCAGCCCGGACCACAATACCGCGCTGTTGGTTATTAACGGGGACGTTCTGGTGAACGATACGAAGGTTGCCGAACATAGTTTCGTATTATTTAAGAACGAAGGCGAGGAGATTGCCATCAAGGCAGGGAATGAAAGCGTCGTCTTGTTGCTAAGCGGCGAGCCGATTAACGAGCCGGTAGTTAGTTACGGGCCTTTTGTAATGAACACGGAAGAAGAGATCAAGCAAGCGATCCTGGATTATAATCTAGGAAAATTCGGGCATTTAGACTAAACTTGCTTTGACGAGCTTACCTGATTTCCTGTTCGCTGCTAAGGGCTTAAACATGAAAAGAATTGATATATTTTTCGTTTTTGTACTTCTTACTGGCCTTAGCCAGTGTTTTCCGGCAGTTGCCCAATACATGGTGCCTGCCATTACAAAAAGCGATTGGCTGCTTGGGAAATCACCTGCCGCTGCCCGGCTGGAAGAAAATGGAAAGACGTTGACGCTTACCAACGGTTTGCTAAGCCGCAGTTTCTACCGCGGGCCAAACCTGGTATGTTTCGATTATAAAAACCTGACTTCAGGCGAGCAACTGCTTCGTGCCGTTAAAGCCGAGGCCAGGCTGGTCCTGAACGGGAAAACCTATAATGTTGGCGGCTTGTACGGGCAAAAGGAAAATGCTTATTTCTTGCCCGAATGGCTGGATGAACTCAAAGGCCGCGAAGCAGATTTCCAGTATGTCTCCCACGAGCTAAAGGATATACAACCCAATATCGAATGGAAGCCCGGGACGTGGACAGGCAATAAAGATCAGCGTAGTGGAAAAGTACTGATCTTTAGCTATCGTTCAGGGCTGCCGGAATTAAAGGATATCATTGTAAAGGTTTATTATGCGATATACGACGGCCTGCCGCTGATCGCCAAGCGGCTGAGTATTGAAAACGGCGGTTCAACGCATTTAAAGATCGACCAGGTGGTAAATGAAATACTGGCTACTCCTGAAGAAGAGTCGGCCGTTGTTGGAAGCCCTGAGGAAATGGCAAAGCCGCACGGCATTTATATAGAAAGCAATTTTGCATTCAACAATGCCATGCGCGCCGACCTGAGCGACCAAACCACCCACTGGAAAACGGACAGCACCTATACCTCGCAGGTAAATTATAATTACGAAACGCCTTGTCTGCTGGAAGTTTATCCCGGCAGAGGCATCGGTATTACACTTGATCCTGGCGAAGTCTTTCATTCCATCCGTACCTATGAACTGTTGCTTGACAGTTACGATCGCGAGCGCAACGGGCTGGCACGTCGTAAGATGTATCGCACGATTGCTCCCTGGATCACACAAAATCCCATTTTCATGCATTTGGTCAGCACCGAGCCCGCCCAGGTGCGGGCTGCCGTTGATCAGTGTGCCGAAACCGGTTATGAAGGAATTATTTTAAGTTTTGGCAGCGGGCTGAATATGGAAGATACATCTGCCGCTAACATCCAAAAATACCGGGATCTGGCCGAATATGCACATGAAAGGGGTGTTTTGCTGGGTGGGTATTCCCTGTTCTCCAGCCGTAGCATCGGCCCCGAGACTGACGTGATCGATCCAAAAACCGGTAAACCAGGCGGCGCCTTTTTTGGCAATGCGCCGTGCCTGGGGAGTCAGTGGGGATTGGATTACCTTGAAAAGCTTAAATACTTTTTCGAGGAAACCGGCTTTGATATTTTCGAAAATGACGGCCCCTATCCGGGTGACGTCTGCGCTTCTGCCTCCCATCCGGGCCACCAGGGTCTGCAAGACTCTCAGTGGAAGCAGATGGAATTGCAAAAAGGGCTGTACCACTGGTTGAATGAACGAGGTGTTTACATCAACGCGCCAGACTGGTATTTTCTGGATGGGACACATAAAATTGCACTCGGTTACCGTGAAGTAAACTTCTCGCTGCCGCGCGCCCAGCAGATCATCCTCAACCGCCAGAACATTTACGACGGCACCTGGGAAAAGACCCCCTCGATGGGCTGGGGGTTTGTACCGCTCACTCAATACCACGGTGGAGGCGCCGCGGCTACGCTGGAACCCCTCAAAGAACACCTGGACGCCTACGAGCAACTGATGATGCAATACTACGGTGCCGGCGTACAGGCCTGCTATCGCGGTCCCCGTCTTTATGATTCCGAAGAAACCAAACAGCTGGTGAAAGAAGTGGTCAGCTGGTACAAGAAATACCGGGATATCCTCAACGCCGACATTATCCATCTGCGCCGGCCCGACGGACGCGACTGGGACGGCATCATGCATGTTGATCCGAACCTGGCAACGAAAGGCCTTGTCATGCTGTACAATCCGCTGGACACCGAAATAAGCCAGACAATCCACCTTCCCTTGTATTACACCGGCTTAACGAAAACGGCCGCCGTCCGCGTGGAGGAAGGCCCTTCCCGGGTTTATTCCCTGGACAGAAATTACACGGTGGGTATCCAGGTGACTATTCCCGGTAAAGGATACACCTGGCTGACGGTTGAGTAGGTGTTCTAAGAACATTATCTGTATGCATTGGAGTACCAAGTGCAATGAGCGCATCAGGTGCCAAGCAGGTTCCGGGCGAAGAAGGGGGAGGGGCACCGTACATTCGGAAATTCTGGAATTCGTTCACCGATACGACCTGTACGCCTTATTAACGACTTCGAGTTTCTTAAGATTCCTAGTATCGCCATCCACGCCGGCATTAATCCAGGGGTTCTCCGGCAAAAACCGGCTTTGGGTGGGCGGGATTAATTCCGGCATCGCTTCGCTCGCCTTCATTGATCCCTAAGTGGGGAGGCGGTTCAAGCAATCAATTTTTCGTTCGCTGCCGCTCTCTTCTTTTTTATTTTTTCCGCTTTTGTCGAAGCACGCTTCGCCAACGCTCCAAAAATAAAAAACCCCGCCGGTGGCGGGGAAAAATTGATGCTTGGCGGAGAGGGAGGGATTCGAACCCCCGGAGGTGTTACCCTCAACGGTTTTCAAGACCGCCGCATTCGACCACTCTGCCACCTCTCCGGTTTGGGTCTGCTTTTCTGCGGGCAGGCGCAAAAGTACAAAACCTGAGTGTTATCCCCAATTGTTAAATGCAAATTTTTCCGGACTTGCTGTGAGGGGTTAAGCGGGCTGGAAGAGGAGGGGCTTAGCGGGAATTCAACTGACCCAAAATGGAGATTTTCGAAGGACGAATATCTGGGCGGCAACCGCTTATCCTAAGGCGGCGCTACTTGTTTGTGAACCAGGCAGTAAATGCAAGTTTACTAAGTATAAGGAAATCCATAAAACGCAAATTTATTGCCTAAAATTTTGTTATAAATAAAGAATAACTTATATTGCTACCTTGATACTTAATAAACGCTTAACCTTGAATTTATTCCTATGATTTCTCTGCAACGTCTTGCTTACGAATGTTCATCTGTCAAAATGTAAACCTTTAATATTTAATACTATGAATTTAACTATTAAGCCCTCAATTGGGGTTGCCCGGCTGGGGAACAGTCGTGGGCAGTTTTGTCTTTCTCCTGACTCGATTGGCGGCTTGCCTTATGAAGCCGACCAGTATGGGAACCAGCAGGGGCCGGTCAGGAAGTTTAAAGATGAGGCGGGGCAGGTGCGGCGGCAGGGGCAGCCTTTTAAGATTTTTCACGAAGACGGTACGGAGCTTACTTTGGATTCGCCTAATGTGGCTTCTATTCAGTGGACGGTGCATCTGGCCAATAAAAAAGCGGCCTGGTATCAATATAGTGAGCTGGAAGGGAACTTACTGTATGGTTCTCAAAATAGTTATACTAACAGGAACGTCGCTTTGCGGAATCCGAATGTTGCGGGTGATGACCGGCAAACGCTGATCGTTGATCCGGGGCCCAGATCGGTTACGGGGCCCCGGCAATCGGTTCCCTTTGATGCGCATAATGTGCCGTCGGGTTATCCGGCTCAGTTTCCTCCTGAAAAGGTTGACCATGGGTCTCCTGTTAAAACCTTGGGTGATCTTTTGACGGATGACCAGGGTCGGCTGATTGTGTTGGGCGGCTACGGACATGCAGGCGGTAACAAGCCGCTGACCAGCTATGGCGGATCGGATACCTGGCATGATGATATATCCGATGGCCCGGTTTACTGTACGGTTACTTTCAATGATGGTTCTCCTTCGGTATCCATGCAGGCCTGGGTGATCGTTGGGTCTCCGGATTATGCGCCGGAAATTGTGAATATTTCTGCTTTGAGCGATACCATGCTTGATGTGGGTATACGGTATTTTAATCTTGTGCCGGAGATGTTTTCGAACGGGAGTTTCAATGAGTCGTATACCGCGAATTACCAGCGGGACATTTTGCCCATTATTACGCGGCTGGGACGTTATCAGTGGGTGGCGAATATCCAGCCGATGCTGGCTTTTACCTCCAATATTTTCGACTTTTCGGATAATAGCGAGGCTAACAGGAATAACCGGGAGAATTATTTTTCTTATTTCCGGCAGCCTAATGATAAATCAAATCCGTCGCCTGACCAGCCGCAGGAACAGTTGTTCAGGGAAAATGGTCCGGATATCTTTCCTATGCTGCCCCTGAATTCGGGAAGTAACTCCGTGAGCAATATGAATATCGTGAAGTTTCTTGCGCTGAACGATACGCAGTATTTCCTGCTGGGGCAGTGGGCGAAAGGGATTTTTGTCAGCGACCCGGATTTTCAGCCTTATCCTGTGAGTCCGGAAGATATGGCCAGCGTAGGGAATTGCGTGGGCTTGCCCATGTGCCCGGGCATTGAAGTGACCTGGAGCTTGCAGAATAAGGAGATTTATGCAGGGCCTTTCAGGATACTGGACGAAAGAGGGCCGGGAGGTTATCAGCATACAGGGCTTACACCTTCACGTGATGAAAGCGAAGGCGGGGGATGTGAACCGGGGGACCTTACGAAGCGGATGGCTTGTCCCTGGCAGGCTGATTTCTTCCAGTGTACGATTCAGTATGTTAATTTTACGAATCCCTCTCAAAATAAAACAAATAGTGCGAATCCTATTCCCCTGCCTCCAACTTACTACGCTTACTGGTGGCCGCCTCAAAGTCCGTGGGATGTGCTGACGGGAGATTTTACGCTGGGAGCGCAGATAATGTCACATTTGCCTGCAGGACAGCAGATGAACTATGCGAGGGGGATCAACAGCTTTGTGCAGATGGTGGAGCATTGGTCCGCTTTGGCTTTTATCCGCGATAACAATGCGTCGGATAAAGGATTTCCGTTCTTTACCGAAACCGAGCGTACCAATGAGTTATTTTCTTATAAAGAGGTGCCGGTAGGGTTTGTCAGCGGGAACAGTGAAGATAATGAAACGACTATCCCGGTGTTTTATATCGAAGATAACTGGCGAAAGGTCAAGGAAAGAGGTGAACGTGCAGTGAAGCTTGTGAAATTCCTTGAGAGCCGTTCCTTTAATGAGATCAAAGTGGCGCCGGAAGGACTGGGACTGCCGCGTTCCGGGACCAGGGCCAGGCGATAGCGCGCAGGGATGAGGAAGATGGAAACAGATGTGCTTATTGTTGGCGGAGGGCCGGCAGGCGCCTCCGCCGCTTTAAGCCTTTTAACTTATTCAGATGTGCAGGTGACGCTGGTGGAACAATCTTCGCTGGACAGGCTGCGTCCGGGTGAACACGTTTCCGCCAGTATTTTTGACCTTGCCCGGTATCTGAAAATTGACCGGGATGAGTTTGAGCCCGGCAGTTTCTTTCCGACTTACGGAAGTGTTTCTTATTGGGGAAGCGACTTGCCGGTGAACCGCGATGCCATTTTTACAACCGAACAAGCTAGTTACCAGCTGGATCGGGAAAAGTTTGATCTGCTGCTGGTAAAAAAGGTCGCTGAAAGAGGTGGCCGGGTTTTTCCCCGGACCAAATGCCTTCGATACCATCAGACTGCCGGTGAGCATTGGGAAATTGAACTGGAACATGTGGAGAAGGGCAAGTTTACCGTTAATGCACGGTTTCTGGTAGACGCTACCGGCCGCCAGGCGAACGTATGCCGGCAAACCGCTGTTCCCTGTAAGAAAATGGACTCCCTGATGGGCGCCGGTGCATTTTTAACGGTTGCCGATCCGGAAGTTGCCGGCCCGGGTCTGGTCCTGGAGTCGGCGCCGCATGGCTGGTGGTATAGTAATATTCTGCCCGGGAACGTTCTTGCCGTTGTTTTCTTTTCCGACGCAGATATTATTTCGCGGTATAAATTGAACAAAAGCAGTGGATGGAACTCGTTCTTGAGCCAAACGAAACAAATCAAACGCCGGACTGCGGGCACTACCTGCAGCGATGGCCACCCCTGGGTTCGCAGCGCATTTACACAATTGTCCGATTTTTCGCAGCGGGAAAACTTTATCGCGATCGGCGACGCGGCTTCTTCCTTCGATCCTGTTTCTTCCATGGGGCTTGGATTTGCCATTTCTTCTGCCTGCCGGGCGGCTGGAGTTATACAGGCAGGGTTATCCGGTGAAGGCCGGCAGGAATTGCTTACTTACCAGCAGGACATTTCGCGAAACTTCGAACATTACCTGGGGCTGCGACGCTTGTTCTACCAGCAGGAAAAACGCTGGGCTTCGTCTGATTTTTGGATGCGCAGGAATTAGCGCACTTGCTGCGTGAAGTGATTGTTCCGGCGGCGGCTTTCTCGGCCGTAAAGCTTCCTGCTGCGGGGCTTCCGGCTGCGGGGCTTCCTGCTGCGGGGCTTCCGGCTGCGGGGCTTCCGGCTGCGGGGCTTCCGGCTGCAGGGTTTTTCCCGGCTGTCAGCCTGCAGGCATAGAATGTCGGCTTCAGGCCTGGGCCTGGGTTCCCGTTCCCCGGTAGGTGTTTTTCAGGGGCTCTACCTTGATGCTTCGTTTGGATAGTTCTATGCTGGCGTTTAGTTCGAAACCAAGCAGGAGGATGATCGAATTGAAATAAAGCCAAAGCATAATGATGATCAAGGCGCCGATGGATCCGTAGATCTTATTATAGGTGCCGAAATTACTAATGAAAAAGGTAAAGAGGATAGAGGCAATAATGGCTAGTATGGTAGCGAAGATGGCGCCGGGAGTGAAGAATTTCAGTTCGCGGTGCCGGGAGGGTCCATAGTAATAAAGCAGGGACACGGCCAGCAGGTAAAGTCCGGCAATAATGAGCCAGCGGGCGGATTGCAGGCTGAAGCTTACCAGGCCTCCCACGAAAATATGTTCGCGCCGCAGCCAGCTGATCAGCAGTTCACTGGCGATGATGCTGGTCACGCTTACAACCAGAAGCAGCACCATCGTAAAGGTCAGCCATATCGCGGTCCATTGTTGTTTCAGGAAAGGCCGGGTTTCGGGAGAAAGAGAGGATTTGTTGAAGGCTTTCATGAGCGTGCCGATGCCGTTTGTGGAGAAGTACATGGAGGAAAGGAAACCGATGGACAGCAGGTCAAACTTACGGTTGTTCATGATGTCCCCGATGGTGCTTTCCGCCGCCAGGAATGCGTGCGTGGGCAGCACTTCCTGCAGCAGGAGGAAGAGCTTGGTTTGAAAGTCAGGGATGGGTACGTGGGGAATAAGTGTAAATAAAAAGATGATGAAGGGGAAAATGGCCAGTAAAAAGTGAAAGGCAAGGGAGGATGCTTTGGTAAAAAGAGCTTCTTTCCGGAGTTCGTTGTAAAAGAAAACGGATACGGTATACAGGGGAAGCCCGTTAAAGCCGGGGAGAATAACCCGGGATGTCCATTCCAGGAAAGAATGGTAAAATCGATAGCGCTCCAGAAATTTAAAGATCCAATCCATGACTGACCTTTCAGGTATCCGTACTACTGTTCAAAATAAGGTTGCAGCAATTCCATAAAGTCCGCGGGCGGCTTACGGGGCCGGTTTGTTTGCATATCGATAAATACCAGCTTGGTATGCCCGGTATTGATCAGTACGCCCGCCTCGTTGTAAAGTTCATAATCGAAATGTATGCGCGCAGCAGGAGCCTCCTTTAATATGGTGCGAACGGTGATCTTGTCATCATACCTGGCCGGCTTTATGAATTTGCAATGTAATTCCAGCACAGGCATCATAATGCCGTTTTCTTCGAAGCTGCGGTATGTCAGGCCCAGGCTCCGGAGCATTTCCACGCGCCCTACTTCGTAAAAAGCAGCGTAGTTTCCGTAATAGGTGTAGCCCATCTGGTCGGTTTCGCTGTACCTGATACGGATATGTGATTCGTGGATATACATTTATCTTAAAATATTGCGCTCGTTCAGCGCTTTCTGAAAGGCTCTGGCATTTTGCAGGTGCTGGCTGTGTGTTTCAGCAAAAGCATGGTATCCTGAAAAATCCGCTTTCGCGCAGAAATAAAAGTAGTTATGTTTTTCGTAGTCAAGAACTGCATTGATCGCGGCTACTGCGGGCATGGTGATCGGGCCGGGCGGCAATCCCGGGTGTACATAGGTGTTATAGGGTGAAGGGTAGCGCAGGTGCCTGTTAAGCACCCGGCGAATCGTGAAGTCTCCCAGCGCGAAAATAACGGTCGGATCGGCTTCGAGGCGGCGTCCGGCATTCAGCCGGTTCATATAGACCCCGGCCACCGTAGGCATTTCATCTTTTTTATTCGTTTCCTGGTCAACGATGGAGGCGAGGATGCTTACTTCCTGGGGGCTGAGCCCGATGGATTCGGCCTTAGCACGCCGGCCGCTGTTCCAGAAACGTTCGTATTCCTGGTGCATGCGATTTAAAAAGTCTTCAGGCCGGGTATTCCAGAATACCTTGTAGGTATTGGGGATGAACATCGTATAGATGGTTTCCGTACTGAATCCGAGCTTTTCCGCAAAAGCGGTATCATTCAGCATCTGAAGGAAGTCCAGTGAATCCGGCTCCAGTTCCCTTCCTATAAAGGCTGCGAAATTTTCCTTTGTGCGAATATTATTAAAGGTAAGCGACACGGCTTCCTGTTCCCCGGCCCTGAGCTTGCTGATGAGGGCGCGGTTACTCATCCCTTTGCTGATCTTGTACCGGCCTGCCTTGACATAGGAAGGGTATTCCATAAGTTCGGCTACCCACCGGAAACTATTTATATTCTTAATGAAGTTGTTGCCGGTCAGGCTGTCTTCCACGTTTTCAAACGTAGCGCCGGTAGGAATATAAAGATAATGTGCTTCTTTGCCGTTTTTCAGCTGTACGTTAGGGCCGTATATACGCAGGTAAAACCAGGCTGCCGCTCCCAGGCAAAGGACCAGTAGCAGCAGGAAGATCAAAAGAATCGTTTTCTTTTTCATTTAAATCGCATTTCATGGGCTCTCACCGGCTTGCTGCCTTCGGGTTCCTGCTACAAGGCCTGTTTGCGGTCTGCTTGCGGCAAACAGGTTCGCGGCTCAGGAGGATTAATCCCGCTGCATAAATATGTCTATCCGGGTTCCGAATTCGACCGAATCGCCGGCAGCCGGTTCCAAACGGTAAACTACCGCCCTATCCTTATTTCTCACGTCGTCATCATAATGCACGTTTCCAACCAGAAGGGTAAACGCCTTGATGAGCATTTCCGCTTCCGCCAGTTCGAGGCCGGTACAGTCGGGAACAACTACAATTTCACTGCCAAACCCGTCGCCCAGGTAAAGGACTACTTCGGCGCCTTTCGGTAATTCCGTGCCTGGTTCTATCTTTTTGCCCTGGTATTCTACTTCCAGCACCATATCGCGCGCTTCATCCCGTTTATAGATAAGTTCGTTTATTTTGATGCCGTAGCTCTGTAATACCGCTTCCGCTTCGCGCTTGGAAACCTGAAGCAGGTTGGGCAGCTTTACTACCGGTTCTTCCGTGGAAACAACATTCAGGTAAATTGAACGGCCGGGTTTTACTTTATCCTGGGGGTGGGGGAACTGATCCAGCACAACGCCGCGGGGTTTATCATTTACATAGGTATAGCCGATATCCAGTTTAAAATCACTTCCCGCTGCCTTTTGTGCCTGTTCTTCGGTAAGCCCTCTGAAATCCGGTACGCTCAGGAAGGTGTCCTGTCTTGTATAGATCCTGAGGCCGAAGATGATCAGGAGAAATAAACCCAGGAAGAACAACAATGCGTACACCAGGTTTTTTCGGAATTCAGGGGTTTTCAAAAACAATATCAGTCTCTGCATACGTTGTTTATGATTTTGGCCCAAACATAGCAAAAAAATAAATTTTGATGGTTAATAAGGTGCCGGCGCAACGCTATTGCGCGTTTGGTACTAACAAATATTTTCACGTTTTTAGTATGCGAAATGAAAAAAAAGATAGCACTTCTGGCCGGGGGATTCACAGGCGAATATGTGATTTCCCTGCAAACAGCCGATACGATTGCGGCGAATATAGACAGAGAAAAATATGAAGTGTATAAAGTGGTCATCAGCCGGGAGGGCTGGTTTCATGAAGACGGCGCGGGAACGCGCTGGCCGGTTGATAAAAACGATTTTTCCATCCGGTTAGAAACGAGCAAGGTGGTTTTCGATGTCGCGCTGATCGCCATACATGGCAGCCCCGGTGAGGACGGCCGGCTGCAGGGGTACCTGGAGTTACTTGACATACCCTACACCACCTGCGATGTGACTACTTCTGCTATTACCATGAATAAAAGCTATACGAAGAACATATTGGCGGGAACCGAAGGACTGCATCTTGCCGGTTCCGTACAGCTTTTCCGTGAATGGGCCGCCGGCATGCTGGAAAGCTGCCGGCACCTTCAGCTTCCTTTGTTTGTAAAGCCGAATAACGGAGGGTCCAGCATAGGTATGTCGAAGGTCGGCAGCTGGGAGGAGCTGGAGCCAGCGCTGGAAAGGGCATTCCGCGAGGACGGCCAGGTTTTGGTGGAGGAATATATAAAGGGGCGGGAGTACAGCGTAGGAGCCTTCCGGGTAGGAGGGGAACTGGAAGTACTGCCTTCCACCGAGATCATTCCCGGGAGGGACTTTTTTGATTTTGAAGCCAAGTACAGCCCCGGTGCCTCCGAAGAGATCACTCCAGGTCGTTTGCCGGAGAATGCCAGGCTGACGCTGGAACAACTGGTAAAAGAGGTATACCAACGGCTGAATTGCCGTGGGGCGGTGCGAATGGATTTTATACAAGAGGAAGAAACAGGGCATTGGTATTTTATAGAGGTCAATACGGTACCCGGCCAGTCAGAAAACAGCATTCTTCCGCGTCAGATCAGAGCCAGCGGAAGGAGCATGGGTGAATTTTATTCCCTCCTGATAGAAGAGGCCTCGCGCCGGAACGATTGAATTTCCTTAGTATTGTCTAGTTTTTAAAATTTTATTAGAAATATTGAGATAATTTCAAAATTTATTCGAAAAACCTTCGATTTAATGAAAATTTGATAAAAGTACCTGGAAATTTGCGGCTTAGGTCATTCTTTATCATATTTGTGTATAGCAAGCGTTAGAGAGCGGTTAAAAAAACTTTACGCGACGTTAATTCTCTGGTCTAACCTAAACCAGTATATTTATTGCCTTACGAGAGTAAGGCATTTTTTTTATTAATTTTGCGAGGTGATAGCAGCGAAAATATTTTCCGGTGAAAAGTTTGAACTGGAGTCCGGAAGCCATTTGCCGGAGCTTGAAATTGCCTACCATACCTGGGGAGACTTTGACCCGGAAAAAAATAATGTAATATGGGTTTGTCATGCACTTACCGCCAACTCTAATGTGGCGGAATGGTGGCCCGGCCTGTTTGGCGAAGATGCTTATTTTAATCCCCGCGATCATTTTATCGTATGCGCCAATATTATAGGTTCCTGCTACGGGACCACCGGCCCCCTGTCCGTTAACCCAGCCAGCGGCCTTCCTTATTACGGCGGCTTTCCCGCCATAACGGTCCGGGATATGGTTAAGGCGCACCGGCTTTTGGCAAAGCATCTCGGAATAGAGCGAATCCATACAGTACTTGGCGGCTCACTCGGGGGCAGCAGGCCATGGAATGGGCAATTGCCGAACCGCAGCAAATCCAGCACGCCGTGCTGATCGCCACCAATGCCGTCCATTCTCCCTGGGGGATCGCTTTCAATGAAAGCCAGCGCATGGCGCTCATGGCCGACGAAACCTTTGGCTTGCCTTCCGCGGATGCCGGCGCCAAAGGTCTGAAAACGGCTCGCTCCATTGCCATGCTTTCTTACAGGAATTATAAAACCTACGAACTTACCCAAACAGACAAGGACAGGGAAGTGCTGGACGATTACCGGGCCTCTTCCTACCAGCAATACCAGGGACAGAAGCTGGTAAACCGCTTCAATGCCTATTCGTACTGGACCCTTTCAAAAACAATGGATGCCCATAACGTGGGCAGGGGCAGGGAAGGGCTGGAACAGGCGCTTGGCCGGATATCCGCCCGCACCCTGGTAATAGGCATTTCTTCCGATGTCCTGTTTCCAGTTATGGAGCAGCAATTCCTTGCCCGCTGCATACCGGGAGCAAGCTATGTGGAAATCGACTCTGTTTACGGGCATGACGGTTTCCTGATAGAAACCGGGCTGCTGGCCGGCCACATTGGCGAGTTTCTGAATAAACCAGCCAAAAAGTTTGAATTTCAAGGTAGTTAGCCTATCTTTGCGCCCTGAAAGAAGCAAAGTGCTTCTAATGATTTTACTTTAATATTATTCAGGAAATGTATTTAAGTACCGAAAAGAAACAGGAAATCTTTAAGGATCACGGAAAAGGCGAACAAGATACCGGCTCTCCGGAAGGGCAGATCGCTTTATTCTCTTACAGGATCAGTCATTTGACTGAGCATCTCAAGAAGAACAGGAAAGACTTTTCTACCCAGCTCGCACTTCAGAAGCTGGTTGGCAAGCGTCGCGCCCAGCTCGATTATCTAATGAAAAAAGATATCGAACGCTACCGCGCAATCGTCAAAAAACTCGGCCTTCGCCGTTAAAAAAAAAATCCGGACTTGTCCGGATTTTTTTTGGTTCAAAGTTCCAAGTTTGCTCCGCAAACAGTTTAAAGTTCAAAGTTGCTTCGCAACCGCTTTAAGTTGCAAGGTGGAGTTCAAGCCCAATTTGTAATCCATTTTGCACCTTAACTCCCTAACTCAAAACTTGCAACTTAGAACTATAAACTACAAACCTTAAACTTAAAGCCTTTAACATTAAACTAAAAGCTAAAAACTTTAAACATTGAACTTGAAACTTTAAGCTAACTTTAACAAAACTTATTTTAAGTTTTGTTAAAGTTTAATTTGTTGTTTTATCGTCTGTACGGCCGTGGGAAGTTCCTTTTCCATATCGTCCCAGCGGCATTCTATGGCTACTTTCCCTTTGTAACCAATGTCTTTTAACGCTTTAAAATAAGGGCGGAAATCCTCTCCATGCACGCCGGGGGCCGCGCGGCCTTCTTTTTCTGCGAGGTCGCAGTGGTAAATATAGTCGGCTGCTTTCCGGATAATTTCAGGCGATTCGTTTTCCATCAGCATATGATAAATATCTACTGTCAGCCGGAAATTGGGATGGTCAATCGCTTTTGCTACCTGGTAGGCTTCTTCGAAGGTATTGATCATGTTCGTTTCCGTGCTGTTCAGGTTTTCCATGCAAATGATTATCCCGTATTTTTGGGCGATGGGCGCCATTTTTTTTCCAAGCGCTATGAATTGCCGGAAGGCTTCTTCTTTGCTGAATCCTTCGGGGATCTCGCGGGAGCCGCCGCTTCCGAAAACGATTACTTCTACGTCGGCTTTTTGGGCCCGCTGAAAGACTTTTTCCGCGTATTCCAGGACGGCTGCCTGGTCGTGTTCGGGGCCTACGGATTTTAATGACCCTGGAATGAAACCGTTGCAGGCGAAAATATTAACCGGCACGTCGGCATATTTCTCCAGGTTTTTTTCAAACTTGCTTTCTTCTTCACCCGGCATCAGGAAGGAACCTACCGAAGGCTGGATGAATGTGCAGCCGTTTTTGGCGAGCAGGGGATATTGTCAAGGGAGCCGGTAACGCCTATTTCAGGTTGAAACGTTTCCTGGGCGAGCAGGCCCCCGGGTAAGAGCAATACCAGCAGACTGCCGGTAAATAATCGGATCATCTTTCTTTTCATGGAGCGTTTGATTAGCGTTTCGTAAATATAACAGATTTTCTGTTTCTTCCATGATTGTTCCAGTGGCTTTAAAAACGTACCTTTGCGCCAAATTAAAAACACGAGTAAATATGTCATTAGTAGGAAAAAAAGCACCATTATTTAAAGCAAGTGCCGTAATTAACGGCATGGAGATCGTCGAAAATTTTTCACTCGAACAGTTTATCGGGAAAAGCAATGTGCTGTTTTTCTTTTATCCCAAAGATTTTACCTTCGTTTGCCCAACGGAACTGCATGCGTTCCAGGCCAGGTTGGAGGAGTTCAAAGAGCGCGGCTGCGAGGTAGTGGCTTGTTCTACTGATACTGAAGAATCCCATTGGAACTGGCTGCAGTTACCGAAAGAAAAAGGCGGCATCCAGGGCGTTTCTTATCCCTTGGTAGCGGATACCGCTAAAACCATCAGCACCAATTTCGGGGTGCTGGCAGGCGAATATGATTATAATGAAGAAGGCAATTTAATAGCTACCGGTCCCATGATCGCTTACCGGGGATTGTTCCTGATAGATAAGGAAGGTGTGGTGCAGCATCAGGTGGTAAATAACTTCCCGCTGGGCCGGAGCGTAAGCGAGGCTTTACGGATCCTTGACGCTTTAACACATTTTGAAGAACACGGCGAAGTTTGCCCGGCCAACTGGCAGCAGGGAGAAGCCGCCATGGAAGCAAGTTTTTCAGGAGTTTCGGAATATTTTTCCGCTAACTAACGCTGGACGTATATAGCACTTACCAACCGTAAAGGAAGGTTATTTCTCAAAATGGCGATTAAAAAGTCCGCCCCGCCCGGCGGATTTTTTTGTAGCTGCGCCGGCCCGGCCCCGCAGGTACAAAAAAAATACGTATTTTCGCTCCGAAATATTAGGAAAAATAAAGCAAATGAGTCAAAGCGGAATTACCAAGTCATTTGATTTGGGCGATGGAAGAACGATTTCCATCGAAACAGGAAGATTAGCAAAGCAAGCCGACGGCGCAGTAGTTGTCCGCATGGGTGACGCCATGCTGCTGGCAACCGCCGTATCGTCAAAAGAAGCCAAACCAGGCGCGGATTTTCTGCCTATGTCTGTTGATTACCAGGAAAAATTTGCGGCAATGGGCCGTATCCCGGGTAGTTTTATGAGACGTGAGTCCAGGCTTTCCGATTATGAAGTATTGATCAGCCGTTTAGTGGACAGGGCTCTGCGCCCCATGTTCCCGGATGATTATCACGCCGACACACAGATAATGATCACAATGATCTCCGGCGATAAGGAGGTTTCTCCTGACTGCCTGGCCGGCCTGGCAGCCTCAGCTGCCCTGACCATCAGCGATATACCTTTCAACGGTCCGATCTCGGAAGTGCGGGTAGCGCGGGTAGACGGGCAATTCATGGTAAATCCAACGGTTACCGACCTGGAAAAGGCGGACTTTGAGATCATGGTGGCTGCTTCTGAAAAAGATATAGTCATGGTAGAGGGCGAGATGCAGGAATGTTCCGAAGCAGACCTCCTGGAAGCCCTGAAAATTGCCCACGAGGCGATTAAAATACAAGTGCGGGCACAGCTGGAGCTGGCGGAAATGGTTGGAAAGGCCAAGCGGGAATATGAGCATGAAACCAACGACGAAGAGCTGAGGCAGCGCATTAAAAGCGAATTGTACGATAAGATCTACGAGATCGCCAAATCGGGCTCTTCCAAGCAGGAACGTTCCGAAAAGTTTAAGGCGCTCCGGGACGAGTTTAAAGAGGCGCAGGGCGAAATTGATGAAGAGCGCGAACTCCTGATCAAACGCTATTACCACGATGTGGAAAAGGAAGCGATGCGCGATATGGTGCTGAATGAGCGGACCCGTCTTGACGGACGTTCTGCAACCGATATCCGGCCTATCTGGTGCGAAGTGGATTATCTTCCTTCCGCCCACGGATCGGCCATTTTTACCCGGGGAGAAACCCAGTCACTTACCACCGTTACGCTGGGAGCGAAAATGGATGAGCAGCTGATCGATAGCGCGATGTTCTATGGCTATAATAAGTTCCTGCTGCATTATAATTTCCCTGGCTTTTCAACAGGTGAGGTGAAACCCAACCGGGCTCCTGCAAGAAGGGAGATCGGACACGGTAACCTGGCGGCAAGAGCGCTCAAACAAGTTCTTCCCCCGGATTCTGAAAACCCTTATACCATTCGCATCGTTTCCGACATTCTTGAATCAAACGGCTCTTCTTCAATGGCTACGGTTTGCGCAGGAGCGCTCGCATTGATGGATGCCGGGGTAAAACTGAAATCACCGGTTTCAGGGATTGCCATGGGAATGATCAGCGACTCGGCTTCAGGGAAATATGCCATCTTATCCGATATCCTTGGGGACGAGGATCACCTGGGTGATATGGACTTTAAGGTTACCGGGACGGCAAATGGTATTACTGCCTGCCAGATGGATATTAAAGTGGACGGCCTTTCCTATGAAGTGCTGGCTGAAGCCCTTGAGCAGGCCCGTCAGGGACGTCTGCATATCATGGGTGAAATGGAGAAAGCGCTTACCGGCCCGCGTGAGGATTACAAACCGCATGCACCGCGTATTGTTGAGATTTCCATTCCACGCGAATTTATCGGCGCCGTTATCGGACCAGGCGGAAAGAACATCCAGGAGCTTCAACGCGAAACGGGCACGACTGTTAATATAGAAGAGGTGGGTGATGAAGGCAAGGTGCAGATATTCGCCACAGATAAGGAATCCCTCGATAATGCTGCCAACCGGATCAGGATGATCACGGCAACCCCTGATGTGGGAGAAGTCTACGATGGTATCGTCAAAACCATTATGTCATTTGGCGCTTTCGTGGAATTCATGCCGGGAAAAGACGGCTTGTTGCATATATCTGAAATTGACTGGAGCCGCCTCGAAAGCATGGACGGCGTATTCCAGGTAGGCGATACGGTTAAGGTGAAATTGATCGAGATCGATAAAAAGACCGGCAAGTTCAGGCTTTCCCGCAAAGTATTGCTGCCTAAGCCCGAAGGCGCCCCTCAGGACAGGCCGGAGCGGCAGGGCCACCAGCATTCGCGCCATGGCGGGCAGCGGCAGGACCGCGACCGTCCGAGAAACCAGGACCGGGATCGTCCAAGAGATCAGGACCGCGGCCGTTACGAGGATCGCTCTCAGCAGGACCGCCCGCAGGAGGAACGTCCGCGGCAGGAGGGCTCGCAGCAGGAAAATCCTGAGCAAGCTCCCCGGCAGGAAGACAATGACTTGTAGAGAATTGCAACGGAAAACCTCGAAGGTTTAACGTTATTTCTTAACCAATTGATCGTAAGGGGCGTATTCGCCCCTTACTTGTATCCGTATATCGGGAGATATCTGGTCTGAAAGGGCTTCAGGGATTCGGATCCCGTGATCTGTCGTGCTTACCATGAAAGAGGATTCCAGCAGGATGTCCTGGTCCCTGACCGTGAGGAAGCCTTCAATTTCCCTTTTGCTCTTTTTTCCGTGGATTTCAAGTATTCCCTGCACTTTAACGGCTTGTTTCCCTTTCCTTGAAAGGTCGATATTTTCGGTGAAACGGCCCTTAAAAGTAGCTTTTGGAAAACGGTCGCTTTCCATGTAATTCTTATTAAAATGCTCCTGCATAAGCAGGCGGTAAAAGATAAACGAACTGATGTCCACGCTGAACGTAATTTCCTGTTTGGCAATATTGAGCATGGACGTTCCGCCGGTTGAGTAAGCTTCGAAATTCTTTTTGGGAGTGTCGGAATAAAAGGTGATGTTCAAATCATGCGCGGTGAAAATGCTTTGCGCCCGGGCTGCCACCGATGTGGAAAAAAGAAAGACCAGGCAAGCGTACCGCAGCATAATATTATTGTATTTTTGGACCGTATTGTGACTAACAATCCAAAATTAAACTTGTTTAGGAATAGATGTAACGAGTATGATGATGAAACACCTGATCGCCCCTTCTGTACTGTCTGCGGATTTCGCACACTTGTATGACGACGTGAAAATGATCAATGAAAGCAGCGCGGACTGGTTCCACGTGGACGTGATGGACGGCAGTTTTGTTCCCAATATTTCGTTCGGTTTTCCCGTGATCTCTTCCCTGCAGCATTATGCAAGGAAGCCCCTGGATGTACATTTAATGATTGTGCAGCCGGAACGCTACCTGGAAGAATTCAAAAGGGCCGGCGCAAAGATACTTACCGTTCATTACGAAGCCTGCACCCATCTTCACCGAACGGTCAATGCCATTCAGGAACTGGGCATGAAGGCGGGAGTGGCCATTAACCCGCATACTCCCGTTCACGTGCTGGAAGATATCCTTGCGGAAACGGACCTGGTCCTGGTTATGTCGGTAAACCCCGGTTTCGGCGGCCAGAAGTTCATTGAAAATACGTATCGAAAACTGCGGGCGCTCAAAGAAATGAGAAAGGCAACGGGTACTGATTTCTTAATAGAGGTGGACGGCGGCGTTAATTCGCATAACGCCCTGGCGCTGCTGAAGGCCGGAGCCGACGTGCTGGTTGCCGGAAACTCCATTTTTTCAGCCGAAGATCCCGCGGAAGAAATAGCAGAGTTGAAAAAAATCAGGATTGATATCCTGGAAGCATAAAATAATGATAAATTTGCCGCAACCATTAATATTCAAGCAATCATGAAATATAATTTCGGAGCCGGGCCCGGCATTTTATCACAGGAGGTACTGCAGGAAGCTGCAAAGGCTGTTACAGACTTTAATAATTCCGGTTTATCGATCCTTGAAATATCTCACCGTTCAGTAGATTTTCAGGCAGTGATGGACGAAGCGCAGCAACTGGTAAAGGAACTTCTTAACCTGGATGCAGGATATTCTGTTTTATTCCTCCAGGGAGGAGCCAGCCTGCAATTTGCCATGGTTCCCTACAACCTGCTTGATGAAGGTAAAATGGCCGCCTACCTGGATACAGGAGCCTGGGCATCCAAGGCCATTAAAGAAGCCAAATATTTCGGAGATGTGAAGGTAGTAGCCTCTTCAAAGGAATCTACTTACACCTATATTCCCAAGGATTATGCGATTCCTGAAAACGCGGCTTATTTCCACATTACGTCCAACAATACCATTTACGGGACACAGGTAAAGGAATTTCCCGCTTCTCCGGTGCCAATGGTCAGCGACATGTCTTCCGATATTTTCAGCCGGAGTTTTGACGCTAATAAATTCGGCCTGATATATGCCGGCGCCCAAAAGAACATGGGGCCTGCCGGCGCCACCATGGTCGTAGTTCGCGAGGACATGCTTGGAAAAGTTCAGCGTACGATCCCTTCCATGCTCAATTATAAGATACATGCTGAAGGCGGTTCCATGTACAATACGCCATCTGTGTATGCGATCTATGTTTCTATGCTTACCCTTCGCTGGATAAAATCCATCGGCGGCATTGCGGAAATTGAGAAACAGAATAATGCCAAGGCGGCGCTTCTTTACGAGGAAATTGATCGTAACCCTTTGTTTAAAGGTACTGCAGCGGCAGAAGACCGTTCCCATATGAATGTGTGCTTTGTAATGGAGGACCCTTCCCTTGAACCTGAATTCATGCAAATGGCCAAAGATGCCGGCTGCGTAGGTATTAAAGGACACCGCAGCGTAGGCGGGTTCAGGGCTTCTATTTACAATGCCATGCCTTTGTCAAGCGTCCAGGTACTGGTTGACCTGATGAAGGAATTTGAATCGAAAAAAGGCTGACACCATTAATCCCAAACAAGAATAAACAATGATTAAAATTCTGGCCAACGACGGCATCGATCCCATCGGTAAGAAAATGCTTGAAAAAGCAGGTTTCCAGGTGGACACTCAAAATATTCCCCAGGAAGAACTTGCTTCCCGCCTGAACGATTACGATGCGGTAACCGTTCGGTCGGCTACGAAAATTCGCAAAGACCTGATTGATGCCTGCCCGAATATCAAATTAATTGGCCGGGGCGGCGTTGGTATGGATAATATCGACGTTGAGTATGCCCGCGGCAAGGGAATAGCGGTAGTAAATACGCCGGCTTCTTCTTCCTTGTCGGTGGCGGAACTTGTATTTGCCCACCTGTTTGGAGGCGTACGTTTCCTCTATGACGCTAACCGGCAGGTACCGGCTGAAGGCAATACCAACTTTGGCGGATTGAAGAAAAAATATGCCAAGGGCAGGGAGCTGCACGGAAAAACCCTGGGTATCCTTGGCTTCGGCCGGATTGGAAGGGAAGTAGCTAAGGTTGCCTTCGGGGTAGGGATGGACGTGATCGCTTACGATCTTTTTGAATTCAGCCCTGAAGTAACACTTGATCTGGCTAATAATACTACCCTGAAAATGAGGGTGAAAACGTCCAGTAAGGAAGAGCTTTTGAAAAATGCGGATTTTGTCACCGTCCACGTTCCGGCCCAGCCGAACGGGGAGCCGGCCGTAGGAAAGGCCGAACTTGACCTCATGAAAGACGGTTCCGCGCTGGTACATTGCGCAAGAGGCGGGGTTATTGACGAAGAAGCACTCGTTGCCGCCCTGGATAGCGGCAAGCTTTCGTTTGCCGGCCTGGACGTTTTCGCGAATGAGCCATCGCCCTCGCAGAAGGTATTGCAACACCCGAAGATCTCCGTATCGCCTCATATCGGCGCTGCCACCGGGGAAGCCCAGGAGCGGATCGGGGTGGAGCTTGCGAACCTGATCATCGATCATTTTAAAAAATAAACAGCCATTCCTGCCGTGCCGGAGATCGACTACTTCACCGGCACGGCAGCAAAGGGCATAGAGAAAATCATGCTGCCCTATGCCTCATATTAAACCTTTTTGCGGCATTCGCCCGGTACAGGAATATGTTGAGCGCGTCATTACCTCTCCTCCTGATCTTCCGCTGGATGAAGCTGCCTTGTCGCAGTTGTCGGCCAATCCTCAATCTTTCTTAAACCTGGTAGCGCCTCCGCTTGCAAATGAATTTCTTCAGGGTTCCCGGGACGCCCTTATCTATAAACAAGCTGCTGAAAATCTTCATACTTTTCTTGAAAACGGCATTCTGCAGAAAGAAGAGGTTCCCTGCCTTTACCTTTACACGGTTGAAGGAACCGGCTCCCGGCAAACGGGCATCTGGACGGTTACCCTCTTTGATGATTACCTGAATAACCGCGTCAGAAAACACGAATATACGCGCATCGAAAGGGAAAATAGCATTGCAGACTACGTCCGCCAGACCGGCATTGACGCCAACCCCGTACTTATTGCTTATAAACCGCACCAGGGAATTGACCGGCTGGCAGGCAGTTACCTGCAGCAAGCTCCCGCATTGTCATTTTCCAAAGAAGGAAAGCAACACACGCTGCGCCGGATTGCTTCGGCTACTGACATACAGCTGCTTGTCAGCTATTTTGATGAACTTCCGGCCGCCTATCTTGCAGACGGACACCACCGCGCTGCCGCGCTATCTTCCTATGGAGTGGAGCGGAGGAAGTTCAATTTCAAACATACCGGTGAAGAAGAATACAACTTTTTTCCTCCATTTATTTTTCTTCCGAAACCCTGGAAATTAAGGCATTTAACCGCCTGGTTAAGGACCTGAACGGCCTGAGCAACGCTACTTTCCTCGAAAAACTTTCTATTGATTTTCATGTGTCGGAACGCGCTGCGCCGCCGGCTCCGGAGCCTGGTTGCTTCGGAATGTACCTTGCCGGGCAATGGTATTTTTTGCTTCCCCTGAATACGGTGGAACAACCAGGAGATGTTCCGGCCGGGATTCCGCAAGAACGTTCAGGAGAAAGCGGGGCGGCGGAAATACAGGCCGGCCCGGAAAGCCAGGCAAGAACCGCGATGGATCCCGTTAAGGCCCTGGATGTAACTTTATTGCAGGAACGCATTCTTGCTCCACTGCTAGGCATCAATGATCCCCGGACGAATGAAAGGATTCGTTTTTCGGGCGGTGCCGTCCAGGAAGCGCTTGCCCGCGAAGTGGACAATGGCGCAGCTGCCGTACTCTTTTCCTTATACCCAACGTCCATCCATCAATTAATGGCGGTAGCCGATGCCGGCCTGGTGATGCCGCCTAAATCCACCTGGTTCGAGCCAAAACTTGACCTGGGAATTTTGACACATTATATAGACTGAATTCGATGAAGCAGGTTAAAGATCGCGGCAATACCATGTTAATCCTGGCAATTGCGACGATGGCAATGGTCGCGATAGCTATGTCCAGTCATCTTATCGCTTATTGGACGCTTCCATACCGGTTTGCGAGTGATTTAATTCCTTATGATCTGGTCCGGGAAATGACACAGCCCCATTTTCTTATGCTTGTTTTGGGAATAAGTGCCTTAGCAGCCGGCGCACTGTTCCTATGGTTGTCCAGGCCGGTAGTGACGATCGTAATCTCGGTAATAGCTGTAATTATTTTAATTGGCTACCCCGTTTAGTATTTAACAGGCTACGCTTCGAGCTGCAGGCCGGTAAGGTAACGGTACAGGCCGTCTGTAAGCATGAGGTCCTGGTGGCGGCCGCTCTCCTGGACTTTTCCTTTGTCCAGCACAATGATCTTGTCGGCTTCGCGGATGGTGGAGAGGCGGTGGGCAATGATAATGGAGGTACGGTTTTTCATCAGTTCTTCAAGCGCTTCCTGCACCAGCCTTTCCGATTCGGAATCCAGGGAACTGGTAGCTTCGTCCAGGATCAGGATGGCGGGGTTTTTCAGCAGGGCGCGGGCAATGGCAATTCGCTGACGCTGCCCGCCCGATAATTTTACGCCGCGTTCGCCTACTACGGTATCATAGCCTTCGGGAAAGGACATAATGAATTCATGGGCGTTGGCCCGGTGGGCCGCTTCCTCAATTTCTTTCCGGCTGGACCCGATCTTGCCGTAGGAAATGTTTTCCATGATACTGCCGCCGAATAATAAGACGTCCTGGGGAACGATAGCCACCTGGCTGCGAATATCCGAAAGGCTGAATTCGGTAGAAGGAATATTGTCAAAAAGGATCCGTCCGCCCGAAGGTTCGTAGAACCGCAATACAAGCGAAGCAATGGTTGACTTTCCGGCGCCGCTGGGCCCCACCAGAGCGATCCTTTCACCTACGCCGGCTTCAAAACTGACGTCGCGGAGAACGGGCACTTCGGCCCGGCCGGGATATTGAAAGCTGATCTGGTCAAATATAATACTTCCCCGCAGCTGGTGCCCGGCCGTTTTTTCCTGCGGAGTTGTTGCCGATGCTGCCTGCGGGTTGCCTGCTCCCGTTCCGTACGTAGCAGGTCCTGCGTGCCCTTCACCTCCGGCACCTGCCGTAACTGGCCCTGCCTGCGTTGCACCCCCGGTCCCGGTCGTTGCAACTCCTGCCGGAGTTGCAACTGCTCTCATCCCGGCTGTTGCAGCTTCTGCCTTAGCTGTTTCTGCTTCCGCCAGGGATACTTCAATGGGTTCGTGGCCTTCCTGCAGAAGTTCCAACACCCTTTCGGAGGCGCCGACCGTTTTCTGAAGCTGCGTGTAAAGCTCCGCGAATCCGCCCATGGCGCCGCCCACAAACATGGAGTAAAGGATAAATTTGGTAAGATCACCAATGGATATTTCGCCGGAATAGACCATCCGGGAGCCGAACCATACAACGCAGAGAATTACGCCCAGCAGGCCAATACTGATAAAGGAAATAAATCCGGCCCGGAATTTTGCGTTCTTAAGGGCGATACTTACCACTCTGTTAATATTCCCGGCATAGCGTTTGGCCTCATAAGGTTCATTGGTAAAGGCTTTTACATTCGAGATCCCTTGTAAAGTTTCTTCAACCACCACGTTTGATTCCGCCAGCTGGTCCTGGGCCTTACGCGAAAGCTTCCGGATATACCTTCCGAATACGATGGCAACGACCACCAGCAAGGGTAGCACGCAAAGCATCATCAGGGTAAGTTTCCCGGAAACAAAGGTGAGCGCAATGATCCCGCCAACAAGGAAGAGGAGCTGGCGAAGGAACTGGGCCAGGGTGGTGGTCACCGAATCCTGTATCTGCGAAAGATCGGCCGAGATGCGGCTGCTCAGCTCGCCCACCCGGTTCTTGTTAAAGAATTCCATGGGAAGCCGGATAAGCTTATTATAAAGGTCTTTCCGGATCTGCGCCAGGGATTTTTCAGCCACTTCCACGAACCAGTAAACACGAAAGAAGGATAGAATAGCTTGTACTACCAGGATGCCCAGCAGCACCAGCGCAATCCGGTCTACGGATCCCGGCCCGCCTTCCAGTGATTGAGTGGCCGCGTCGATCAGCTTGCCCATCTGGTTGGGGATGAGCAGCATGGCAACGGAGGTGAGCATCAGGAAAAATATTCCTGCGCTGAATTTCCAGCGGTAGGGGCGAAGATACTTTAGCAAATAGCTGATCTTATTCAGGGACTGCTTATTGATCTTTGCTTTGGGAACTTCTTGTGCCGCCGGATTACTACTATTCAGTCGCTCACGTGCCATGTATCTGTTTTGACGCCAAAATTAACCATTTATCATGTCATTGGAATGTCATTTTTGCCGCATTGACAATGAATTCCTGGCGTTTTCTGGCAAAAGACCCCGGGTTGTTCCCGGTATAAGATTTGAATTCCCTGATAAAATGCGACTGATCGGAAAAACCGTGTAAGTGGGCGATATATGAAAAATCGGGAACGTTTGTCTGCTGCAGGTAATCCTGTACAGCGTTCAGGCGGGCAAGTCGCATGTATGCTTTGGCGGTAATACCGTATCGCTTCTTAAATTCGCGCTGCAACTGACGGGGGCTGATAGCAACCTGGCCGGTTAACGCTTCCAGGGGTAACAATCCCTGGCATTTACGGATAAGACCGGCTGCCTGGCCCGTGTAGTCGTACCCGGACCTGTTCATTTCGAGTTGCTTCATAAGGAAATTGTCGGTCAGCGCTATTTTTTCCCCGATGTCGCGGCAATCTCTCAAACGGGAACAATAGTCGCCGAAGCGGCGGCCAAGTACCTTCGTACTGTCTTCATAGCTTCCCTGCAAAACAGCCGGAGGAATACCAAAAACAGTATGGATCCCTTCGGGATGAAACCGGATACCGAATACCTGAACTCTTGTAGGGAAACGGACTTCATAAGCATGGGTAAAAAGCCCTATCAAAGTGAAATCGGGTGAACGATCCCAATGTTCATACTTTGACAGGGCGCAGTGATCGCCGGTAAGGTGGATAATGAGTTCAAGGCAACCATTCGGGACAACCCGTTGGGAAATACCGGATGTTCCGTTCCGGTTGAAATCACCGGTCCAATAGGCTTGTACAAAACCAGCCAGCGGAAGACAAGGGTGATATTGCCGGAGTAAGTTGCTCATGCTCAGAGGTGTGCAATTTACGAAGAATATTCTTTAAATAGCAGCGCCGTGTCTACCACATTGGAGTTCGCAGGCAGCCATTCTTTTTCAAAAGTGGCCACAATGTGGTTGCTTCCTCCGAATACTCCAAGCACTTTTGCCTTTCCTGGCCCGACGTTGCAAAGGTTATGGGTAACCATTTTTGGCACAAGTGTTATATCGCCCGCGGATACGATTGTCTCTTCGCCGCCGATACTGACGTTCAGTTGTCCCTGCAGGATAACCAGGAGTTCTTCGGCGCTGTCGGTGTGCGCTCCGAGCGAATCGCCCGGCTCGATTTCAACGTAAACAGTGGCCAGCTGCCTGGAGCCATGTGCGCCCACAAGGGGAAGGTCGCTTTGCAGTGTTGTTTCGGATCTTCTTTCGCGGTGAACTCGTTTAGTTCGATCGCGTTTAAGTTAACAGTTGTCATGTGTGTGTGATTATATTATGTATGTGATTATTTATACGGAAATCGCGCGCTCCATTTCGCGGATAGCTACCTGCACATCATCCGCAGTAGTCCGCCAGTTGACAAGCGCGGCTCTGATACCGGCTTTTCCGGCGTAAACCGTTGGTGTCATGAATACTTTCCCTGAACCATTGAGTCTTTCCAGAAAGACGGGTACCCGGTCAGGCTCTGCTTTCAGGGTGAAACATACTGTATTGAGCCGGACGGGAGCAAGGAGCTGGAAATCATCACTTTTTTCGATGTATGCGCCCAGCTCCCGCGCCAGCAAAATATTATTTTCTATAATGGAGCGGTAACCGTCCCTGCCGTACGCCAGCAGGGTGAACCAAACCGGCAGCGCTTTCAGCCGCCGGGAATTTTCCGGGAGGTAATTTAGGTAGTTGAAATTTTCGGCCTGTTCTCCCAGGTACGGGGCGTTGGAATTCCGGAAGGTTTCCAGCTGAAGCGTTTTGTGTTTCTCCTTTACCAGGAAAAAGGCGTTTTCATAAGGCACATTCAGCCATTTATGCGCATCAATGGTAATGCTGTCGGCGTTTTCCCAACCACGCAGCAAGTGTTTGTGTTCCGGAGATAATGCCGCGAAAGCTCCGAAGGCTGCATCGATATGCCACCAGAACCGGTATTTTTCTTTCAGAAGGGAAATCGCGTGCAGGTCATCATAATCAACGGTGTTTACGGTTCCGCCACTGCTGATGAGGATAAAGGGCTCCCCCTGCAGGCCCTGAATGGCTTTTTCGAGCGCGGCCGGATCTATGGCCTCCCGGTTTCCGGAAAGCGTATCTACTGTTACGATATTGGCGCTTCCCAACCCAAGCAGCGAAAGTGATTTAATCGCCGAAGAATGGGGCGTCGCGGACAACACCTTCAGCGATTGTTGCACCCCTTCCCGGGCGACGTCACGGCCAAGCTGCCTTCCGGCCCATTGCCTGGCCACGGCCAGACAGGTAAAATTCGACATCATTGCCCCGGATACAAACCCGCCCTTAAAATCTCCGGGAAGGTCAAATAACTGAAGTAATAAATTAATGGTTTCCAGCTCAATAACTGCCGATACGTCACCTGGCCCTTTAGGTGTTTGGGTGTTTTGGTCATACACGGCGGCCAGCCAGTCTCCGACAATGGCCGCAGGCGTGGCCCCTCCGGTTACAAATCCCCAGTACCTGGGGCCGGTTGAAGCCACCATGATCGGTTCGAATCGCCGGTTAAATTCGTTGAGAGCCTCCAGCCCTCCGGCTCCTTCCGGATCCAATACGCGTCCGTTGCCTTCCTTCGTGCTGCTTCTCTGTCCGCCCGACCCGGTTCCGCCGTATTGCCCGGGGGCAACGGAGGTAGGCGTCCGGTCAATTTTATTTAACCAGGAAACCCCGCGGGAGGCGGCTGTTTCCAGTAATTGTTCCAATATTTCCAGATCGTTTTTAAGCACCTTGTCCATACGTTTATTATTTCTGACAAAAGTAAACGCTTTGCCAGCGCCCGAATTGAAAAAAAACGACATTTTGCAGGATTCTTGACAGGACACTAATATTTTTCTACTTTTAGCGCCGGTGTGGATATAATTGCGGTCAAAAATAAAAGCTGCCCGCACCGGAAGTAGCTCCTGCATTGCATGCCGATCCTGAACAACAAACGAACCATCCGCGCGTGGGCCATGTATGACTGGGCTAATTCAGCCTATAACCTGGTGATCACTTCCACCATTTTCCCGGCTTATTACGTGGCGGTTACTTCCGCACAGGATACCGACAAGGTACGCTTCTTCGGGAAGGAGTTTGTAAACACTGCGTTGTCGAACTACGCGCTCGCGGCCGCCTACCTGATTGTAGCCCTAATCACGCCCATTCTTACAGCAACGGCAGATTTCAGGGGGAATAAAAGGAATTTTCTGATGTTCTTCACCTGTCTGGGCTCGCTGGCCTGCGCAGGACTGTTTTATTTTACCGCCGATACCCTGGAACTGGGCATTATCTGCTTTGCGGTGGCCGCCATCGGCTATTGCGGAGGAGTAGTGTTCAGCAATTCCTATCTTCCGGAAATCGCAACCAAAGATCAGCAGGACAGGATTAGTGCAAAAGGATATGCCTATGGGTATATCGGCAGCGTACTGCTGCAGATCCTTTGCTTTGTTTTCGTACTTAAGCCTGACTGGTTTGGAATCAGCGATCCCGGACTTCCCGCCAGGCTTTCATTCCTCCTGGTGGGCGTATGGTGGATCGGTTTCGCCCTGATCCCTTTTATTATACTGCCCAAGGGGAGTCCCAATTACCAGCGTCTTGACAGGAGAAAAATACACAGCGGGTTTCAGGAGCTGCTAAAGGTCTGGAAGCAGGTCCGGAAGCATCCGTCACTCCTTTACTACCTTCCTGCATTTTTCTTTTATTCCATGGGCGTGCAAACCGTTATGCTGGTGGCCGCTGCTTTTGGTGAAAAAGAGCTGAACCTGGGTATGGAAAAGCTGATCGGAACGATCCTGGTGATCCAGTTAGTGGCCATCCCGGGCGCCTATCTTATCTCGGGGGCCGGGAGGCGCTATGGAAATGTTCCGGTGCTTGCCGGGGTGGTGCTGATCTGGATTGGCGTTTGCATTTCTGCCTATTTTATTTCGAACGAATATCAATTTTACGCCCTTGCGGCGGTGGTGGGCCTGATAATGGGCGGAATACAATCCCTTTCCCGGTCTACCTTTTCCAAGTTCCTGCCGGAGAACACCCCGGACAGCGCGTCTTATTTTAGTTTTTATGATGTGACTGAAAAACTTGCCATCGTAGCCGGCCTTTTCAGTTTCGGCTATGTAGAAGAACTTACAGGAAATATGCGTATTTCGACACTTATACTGGGTTCTTATTTTATATTTGGCTTGGTTTTACTGGTCGTTCTTGCAAATGTTTCGGGAAAAGCCAGCCGGCTTGCAGCGGGTTAAAAAGAGGATTGTCCTTACAGAAAATAATATGAAAGTCGAATTATTCATCCCTTGTTTTATTGACCAATGTTTTCCTCAAACGGCATTGAATACAGTGAAAGTACTGGAAAACCTGGGATGCGAAGTCATTTATAACCCCCAGCAAACCTGCTGCGGGCAACCGGCGTTTAACTCCGGATTCTGGGACGAAGCCAAGGAAGTCGGACAAAAATTCCTGAACGACTTTTCCGAAGAACATTATATAGTTTGCCCTTCGGCATCCTGCGCGGGAATGATCAAAAATTACTACACCGATCTGTTCCTGAATTCTGCCGCCCATAATAAGTGCCGTACCGTACAGCAAAACATGTACGAGTTGTCAGACTTTATCGTGAACGTGTTGAAAAAGGACGCAGTGGGCGCTTCTCTTAAAGGAAGGGCGGTTTATCATTCTTCCTGCGCTTCTTTAAGGGAATGTCATCTTAAAGACGAGCCGCTCCGGCTTCTAAAAAACGTGGAAGGCCTGGAACTCGTTGACCTGCCTCATGCCGATACCTGCTGCGGCTTCGGGGGAACCTTCGCGGTTAAGTTCGAGTCTATTTCCACGGCGATGGCGCAGCAGAAAATAGATAATGTCATGAGCCGTGAAGTAGAGTATATCATTTCCACGGATGTTTCCTGCCTGTTACATCTTCAGGGCTATATTGACAAGCATCACCTGCCGCTGAAAACGCTGCATATTGCCGATGTCCTGGTAGGAAAAGCCTGAACGCGGTGGTATTGCTTCGTGTAAAAAATACAGTATATTTATCCGTCTTTAAGCCATAATCAGAATATTATTAAATAGGATCACTGAAAATTTTAAGAAACGCATGGAAAGAAAACTTCGAATGGGAATGATCGGTGGTGGCAAGGACGCCTTTATCGGCGCTGTCCACCGCCTGGCTTTGAATATGGATGGCCAGATTGAACTGAAGGCCGGCGCCCTGAGTATTGACCCTCAGATAGCTAAGGAATCTGGTGAAATGCTTTTCCTTGACCCCTCGCGGATCTATACCGATTATAAAACGATGTTAGAAGAAGAAGCTGCCAAGCCTGCCGAGGAGCGTCTTGACTTCATTACGATCGTGACTCCGAATTTTGTACACTTTGCGCCGGCCATGCTGGCATTGGAGAAAGGGTTCCATGTCGTAGTGGAAAAACCCATGACCTTTACCCTTGAAGAAGCCCGGCAACTGCAGGCCAAGGTCGAAGAAACAGGCCTGACGCTGCTGCTGACCCATACTTATACCGGTTATCCAATGGTAAAACAAGCCCGGCAGCTTATTAAGGACGGCGCACTTGGTAAAGTAAGGAAAATATGGGTAGAATATCCCCAGGGCTGGCTGAGCAAACTTACCGAACGGGAAGGAAATGCGCAGGCAGCCTGGCGGACCGATCCCAAAAAATCCGGGAAGAGCGGCTGCATGGGCGATATAGGGACTCACGCCGCGAATTTAGCGGAGTATATTTCCGGCCTGAAGATCAGCCAGATCTGCGCGGACCTGCACACCCTGGTGGAAGGCCGGGTACTGGACGACGACGGAGCCGTACTGCTTCGCTTTGATAACGGCGCGGCGGGCGTATTAATGGCATCCCAGGTGGCCGCCGGAGAAGAAAACGCGTTAAAAATTCGCATTTACGGTGAGAATGGCGGCCTTGAATGGGCGCAGCATGAGCCTAATACTCTTATTGTACGGTGGCTGGATAAACCGGCTGAAATCTGGCGGGCGGGAACCGGTTACCTGTCGGAAGCCGCCGCAGCGAATTGCCGCACGCCGGCCGGGCACCCCGAGGGTTACCTGGAAGCATTTGCCAACCTTTACCGCAATTTTGCCCAAACACTTGCCGCCAGGATAGACGGTGTGGAGCCGCCTGCTGCCGCGCTGGATTTCCCGGGTGCGGCTGATGGCGTGCGCGGTATGCTGTTTATAGATAAAGTAGTGGAATCATCTGCCAGCGATCAGAAGTGGACAAAATTCGAATAGTATGAAGACGATCAAAGGACCCGCTATTTTCCTTGCGCAGTTCATGGATGACAAGGAGCCATTTAATAATTTAAAGAATATTTGCAACTGGTTAGGCGATCTGGGATACAAGGGGATACAAATCCCTTCCTGGGACGGGCGCTGTATGGACCTGGCCAAAGCTGCCGAAAGCCGCGACTATGCCGATGAGCTTAAAGGCACCGTGGCAGAAGCCGGGCTGGAGATCACGGAACTTTCCACCCACCTGCAGGGCCAGCTGGTGGCCGTACAGCCGGTTTATGATGAACTTTTTGACGGATTTGCACCTGCCGAATACCATAAAAATCCTAAAGCCCGCACAGAATGGGCTGTCAACCAGCTCAAGCTTGCGGCAAAGGCGAGCGCCAACCTGGGGCTGAAAGCCTGCGCGAGTTTTTCCGGCGCCTTAATGTGGCATACGGTATATCCCTGGCCGCAGCGTCCCGGGGGACTGGTGAAAGCCGGTTTCGATGAACTTGCCAAACGCTGGGTTCCTATTTTCGATGTATTTGAGGAGCATGGGGTAGATGTCTGCTTTGAATTGCATCCCGGAGAAGACCTTCATGACGGCGTTACCTTTGAACGCTTTCTGGCTGCCGCCGGCAATCACAAACGCGCGAACATTCTCTACGATCCCAGTCATTTTGTGCTGCAGCAGCTGGATTATCTCCAGTTCATTGATTTTTACCATGAAAGGATCAAAATGTTCCACGTAAAGGACGCGGAATTTAATCCTACCGGTAAATCGGGGGTTTACGGGGGCTACCAGGACTGGATTGACAGGCCGGGGCGCTTCCGCTCCCTGGGCGACGGGCAGGTGGACTTTGGAGGCATTTTTTCCAAATTATCCCGGTACGATTTTGACGGATGGGCGGTAATTGAGTGGGAATGCTGTATAAAGGATCCTGTTCAGGGAGCTACCGAGGGTGTTGGTTTTGTAAATGACCATATTATCAAGGTAACGGAAAAAACCTTTGACGATTTTGCAGGAACCGGCCCGGATGAGGCTTTTAACAAACGTATACTTGGAATATAAAATAATATGAAGAAAACATATATAACGTACGCAACCGCATTCGCGGCGCTGGCCTGGGGATGTACCGGCCAGTCAACAAAAAACGAAGAAGAACAAAAAGACAGTACAGCAGTGGAAACAGGAGCAAATAACGGGCAAAACCAGCTGAGCGAACAGGAAAAGGCCGAAGGATGGGTACTCTTGTTTAACGGGCAGACTACCGAGGGCTGGAAAGGATACAACAGGGATGATGTACCGGTGGCCTGGGTGGTGGAAGAAGGAACGCTTACGCTTGATACCGCGAAGCTTGGATCCGGCGGCGGAGATATTATGACTGCAGCGGCTTACGAGGATTACGAACTTCGCCTGGAGTGGAAGATCTCCCCGAACGGGAACAGCGGTATTATTTATAACGTCGTGGAAGGGGAGCATCCCGCTACTTACCACACCGGTCCTGAAATGCAGGTACTGGACAATGACGGCCACCCTGACGGAAAGATCGAGAAGCATCGCGCCGGCGATCTGTATGATCTTATTAAAAGCAGCGAAGAGCCGGTAAAACCTGTCGGCGAATGGAACCAGGTAAGGCTGGTACAAAAAGACGGAAAAATCGAACACTGGCTGAATGGGGTAAAGATCGTGGAAGTGGATACCAATACGCCCCAATGGGCCGAATTGATTGCAGGGAGCAAGTTCAGTTCCATGCCTGATTTTGGAAAGTCGCAAAAGGGGCATATTGCCCTGCAGGACCATGGAAATAAAGTGTGGTACCGTAACATCAAGTTAAAACAACTTTAATTTCAAATCCCGGTCGTATGAAATGCCACCGATTCATTAGCTGCTTCTGCGTGTTCTTCCTGATGGCGGCGGCCTTTGCGCCGGCAGCGGCGGGGCAGGATAAACAGCTGCTTGTCTTTTCAAAGACGGCAGGGTTCCGGCATAATTCAATTCCCGCCGGAATTGAAGCGCTTAAAAAGATGGGGCGGGAGCAGGGCTTTAGCATTACGGCCACGGAAGATGCTGCTTTTTTCACCGATGAAAAGCTGGCCGCCTACCATGCCGTCATCTTTCTTAATACGACCGGGGATATCCTTGACGAGGAACAACAGGCCGCTTTTGAGCGGTATATACAAGCGGGACACGGATTTGTCGGGATCCACTCGGCAACGGATACGGAATACGAATGGCCCTGGTACGGGAAACTGGTCGGGGCCTATTTTAAAAGCCATCCCCCGACCGCAAAGGGCAAGCTGAAAGTGGTAGATCATTCGCATCCCTCTACAAAGGGGCTTCCCCGGGAATTTATGCATAAGGATGAATGGTATGACTTCAGGAAGAATCCCTCTTCTTCTGAAGTGACCGTTCTGGTGACCATTGACGAGACCAGTTATGATCATGGTGAAAACAAAGCGCATCCCGTATCGTGGTACCACGAATTTGACGGCGGGAGGGCCTTTTATACGCTAATGGGACATATGCCGGAATCTTTTAGCAATCCCCTGGTGTTGAAACACCTTTCCGGGGGCATTCGCTATGTGCTGGAAGGCTCCTGAGCGCGTGCCTGAAGTTCTGAGATTGGATACAGGGTTAAGGGTGCTGCGGAGGTTACTTCCCCCTGTTTAAGTTTAGAAAATGAGAGCGTTAAATATTTTTCTGGGAATACTTTTCGTTGTTTTTGCCGCCTTGCAATACAACGATATGGACCCGGTTATCTGGGTGCCCATATATGGATACGCAGCAGTCGTATGTTTTATGGCAGCCGCGAACCGTTATAATAAATGGATGATACTGGCCGGCCTGGTCATTTACTTTGTGTACATGATCCGGTTTATCCCGGGGTTGGAATCGTGGTTTTTCGAGCATGAGCATGAGAATATTGCCCAGACGATGAAAGCAACCAAACCCTGGATAGAGGAAACAAGAGAGTTCTTCGGTTTGTTAATTCTGGTGATCGTCTTCATTTTTCACTATTATCGAAAGCGCCGGCAAGGGACCGGCCGTTAATCAGGTTCTTTCCATGGAAGTTAAAACCGGCGAGTTAAAGGCATGTTTTAATGCCCTTATCCGGCAAAATCTGCCGGAGGACGCTTTTGGCCAGCTTGAAAAAAAGCTGAACGAGGCATCGGAGACGCAGGCGAAAATGAAGTTCAACCTTCTTTTCAGCAGTATTCCACGCCTGGTGGGGAAATCCCCGATGACTATCACACCTGAACAGCAGGCGCTGTTGAAAGCCTGCAGAAAAGGGTTTAATCCCGGCAGCTGGACCATAGACCGTTTTTGCAGGGTATATTTATTACTGCACCTTGATCCTTCCGGAGGGCAGCAGGAATACATTGCAAGGGTGGAAGAATTGTTCAGTGCAGCTGAAGTATATGAGCAGGTTGCTTTGTACTCGGCCCTGCCTTTGTACCGATTTCCGGAAGCCTTCCGCTTTCGTACTACTGACGGGATACGGACCAATATTACGGATGTATTTGACGCCATCGCTTTGGATAATCCTTATCCGTTTGATTACCTGGAGGAAGCTGCCTGGAACCAGATGGTGCTGAAGGCCTTATTTATGCAGCGCCCTATTTACCGCATATACGGGATTGACCAGCGGGCAAATGCTTCCCTGGCAAGGATCCTTTCCGATTATGCGCATGAGCGCTGGTCGGCCGGCCGCCAGGTAAGCCCGGAACTCTGGCGGTGTTTCGGGCCTTTTATGGATGAAAAATTGTTTGCCGATATCCGGCGCCTGCTGGCTGGAAATGATCCCTGCCGGGAGGAAGCGGCTGTACTGGCTTGTTATGACAGTGATCATCCCGAAGCAAAGGAACTGCTGTCAGCGCATCCCGGATTGGCCGGAAAGGCCGAAAGGGGAGAGTTGACCTGGGATACGCTAGGGCTTGCGTGCGAACGCGGGGCATTTTATAAATAGTATTTGTAAGTAATAAGGTTATGAAATTTATCGATCCGCATGTGCATATGGTGTCCCGGACAACGGATGACTACGAAGCCATGCAAAAAGCAGGTGTAGTGGCTGTTATAGAACCGGCTTTCTGGCTGGGACAGCCCAGGACGGCAGTAGGGAGTTTTAAGGATTATTTCAGCACGCTCATTGGCTGGGAGCGTTTCCGCGCTTCCCAGTTTGGCATCCGGCATTATTGCACCATCGGCCTGAATTCAAAGGAGGCCAATAATGAGGCGCTGGCAGAAGAGGTAATGGACCTTCTTCCCCTTTTTATTTATAAAGAAGGGGTGGTAGGTATCGGGGAGATTGGCTATGATGATCAGACTGCGGCGGAAGATAAATACTTCCGGGCGCAGATAGAACTTGCCCGGGAAACGGCGATGCCCATTCAGATACATACACCGCACCGCGATAAGAAAACCGGTACCACCCGCAGCATGGACGTTTGCGAAGAACACGGGATAGACCCTTCTTCAGTAATTGTAGACCACAATAATGAAGAAACCGTGGAAGAGGTACTGAACCGCGGGTACTGGACGGCATTTACTATATATCCTAATACCAAAATGGGTAACGAGCGCATGGTCGAAATCGTGAAACGATACGGTGCTGAACGGATTATTATTAACAGTGCCGCCGACTGGGGCGTAAGTGATCCCCTGGCCGTTCCCAAGACGGCTGCCCTGATGCTGGAAAGAGGTATTCCCCTGGACCAGGTGGAGCTTGTCTGCTATAAAAACGCGCTGGATGCCTTCGGACAGAGCGGGCAAATGAAGGAAGAAGACTGGAAAAATGCCCCCGGCATAGACCAAACACAGCTTTTCCAGGGAAATTCCGTGCTGCGGGGCGGTCAGCAGGCAAAGGTGAACGATCCGATCATTAAAAACTGAAAACACAGGCGTCTTGACGTTTAAGGCCTTATTTCAATTGTTGCGCCCGGCCAATATTGTCACTTCGGTGGCCGATGTATGGGCGGGAGCGGCCGTTTCTTACGGTTTGCTGGGCTTTTTTCTTGATAAAGGCGGATGGGCCTTCCCGCTGTTTTTGTTAAGCTGTTCCACCGCCTGCCTTTACGGCGGCGGCGTGGTGCTGAATGATTTTTTTGACGCGGCGCTGGACAGTAAGGAACGTCCCGAACGCCCCATTCCACGGGGAGACGCGAGCCGATTACAGGCGGGAATACTTGGGTTTTCGCTGCTCGCGGCCGGCGTGCTGCTGGCTTTCCTCGCCGGGCCTGTTCCCGGAACGCTGGCGGTAGGTATAGCGGGGCTGGTGCTGCTTTATAATATCCGCAGCAAATCCTATGCCCTGTTTGGTCCGCTGAATATGGGGCTTTGCCGCTCCTTCAACCTGCTGCTGGGTATTTCCATTGTCCCGGAACTTACCTGGCGAATGTCCTGGCTGGGGCTTTTTCCGCTCATTTTTATAACAGCTGTTACCGTGATCAGCCGGGGAGAAGTGGTGGGCGGAAATAAGAAAGCTATTCAAACTTCTTTTCTCCTGTATTGCCTGCTGGCCGCCGGGCTGATTGCCCTTGGAGCCTGGCAGCATTCCGTGCTTCATACGCTTCTTTTTGCCGCAGGCTGGTTCTTTATGGCGGCGCGCCCGCTTGGGAAGGCGTTCCGAACGCTGGAACCGGCTGATATCCGCCTGTCGGTAAAGGCCGGCGTGCTTTCCCTGATTTTTCTGAATGCGTCTTACGCCGCTGCTTTCGCCGGCTGGCTGCCGGCGCTGGCCATTGCGGCCTTGTTTCCCCTTTCACTGCTGCTTGCTAGGCTTTACGCAGTTACCTGAACCAATTTAGTATTTGCTACACTTGCGGGAGCAGGCCCTCGTGATCGCAACACTCGCTGTCCGCTTTTGGCTTTCGTGTAAAACTGCGTACGGAAATTCAAGCCCGGCCTGACATTTACGTACAAATTCTTATTTTAGGGGCTGAACCAATATTTCAACGTGAACATGACGACGATTTTTCATTTGCCTGGATTACTAATTGTCCTTGCGGCCTGTTCCCTTTCGGGAGGAAAGCAGGGCGGAGCGGAGCAAGCAGATACAAGCCAGACGCAGCCTGAGACCGCTCCCCGCGGGTTTATGAACCCTGTTTTCAATAAAGATTTTCCTGATCCGAACCTGATCAAAGCTCCTGATGGTTATTTTTATGCCTATTCCACCCAGGCAAATTGGGGCGAGGGCTTGCTTGTCATGCCCATACTTCGGTCGAAAGACCTCGTGAACTGGGAGAAAGTGGGGGCCGCATTGGAAAAGAAGCCGGACTGGAAGGAGAAAGGCGGAATATGGGCGCCCGACGCCGTTTACTATAAAGGGCTTTACCGTTTGTATTATTCCTTTTCGACCTGGGGGACCCCAATCCGGGAATCGGCCTGGCGGTAAGCGAGCAACCCCAGGGGCCGTTCCGCGACCTGGGAAAGTTGTTTTATAGTAAAGACGTAGGTGTGGATAATTCTATTGACGCTTTCTTTATAGAAGACGAAGGAAAGCCTTATCTCTTCTGGGGGAGTTTCCACGGGATCTACGGTATTGAATTATCAGAAGACGGCACCAAAATAAAGGGGGAGAAATTCCGGATCGCGGGAGACGCATACGAAGGCACGTATATTCTCAAGAAGGGAGGCCACTATTATTTTTTTGGTTCCACGGGTACCTGCTGCGAAGGGGCCAGCAGTACTTACCGCGTAAAGGTGGCGCGGGCGGCTTCTCTTAAAGGCCCTTACGTGGACCGGGAGGGGAATGCCCTGCTGGAGAACGGCGGGACGCTTATTCTGGAAGGAAATGAGGCCTTTGCAGGCCCTGGCCATAACGGGGATATTTTCACCGATGACCGCGGGCAGGACTGGATGCTTTACCACGCTTATGACAGGAAGGATCCGGGCAAGGGAAGGGTAATGCTGCTCGATAAGATCAACTGGAAGGACGGCTGGCCTGCAATGGCGGGAAAACAGCCCATGCTGGAAGAACAGGAAGTTCCGGCATTCAATTAACTGTTGAACTGATCACTTGATCCGGGCTTTAGCAGAAACATCCTGCACCGGAAACCTAAATTAGACCACTATGACCGACTCGGCGTATCTTTTAGGCATCACGCTCCTGGCGATTATCCTGTTGCTCATCCTTGTTATCCGCTTCAACGTCCATGCTTTCCTGGCGCTGCTGGTAGCAAGCATCGCGGTAGGAGTAGGAACAGGCATGCCTGTCAGGGAAATTTTTACCAGTATCCAGGACGGGATGGGTAGTGTACTTGGTTTCGTGGCGGTGATCGTGGGCCTGGGAGCCATTTTCGGGCAGCTCATGGAAGCCTCCGGGGGCGCCGAGGTAATGGCCAGGAGGCTGTTGCAATGGTTCGGGGAGAAAAAATCTCCCTGGGCGCTGACCCTTACCGGTTTTATTATTTCTATTCCTATTTTCCTGGATATCGGCTTTATTATGCTGGTAACCATCGTGTACGCCCTGGCGCGTAAGACCGGGAAATCTACGCTGTATTACGGTATTCCCCTGCTGGCCGGACTGGGTGTGACCCATACTTTTGTCCCGCCTACCCCGGGGCCGGTAGCCGTGGCCGAGATATTAAATGTGCCTCTTGGCTGGGTCATTTTTTTCGGCGTAATTATCGGGATCCCGGTAGCCATTATTGCGGGGCCTGTCTTTGGTAAATTTATTTCCAAACGGATCATGGCCTATCCGCCTCCGCTGGAAGATGTTCCGGAGCCGGATCCCGATGAGGCGGCCGGCGGGGGAAAGCTGCCTTCCTTTACGGTAGTAATGACCCTGATCCTTCTTCCCTTACTGCTGATCATGCTTGGTACCGTGGCGGATATCCTGGCCGGCGACGGCATGATTAATGCGGAATCTTTTTGGGTAAAAGCCGTTCAGTTTGCCGGGCATCCCTTCAGCGCGTTGCTAATGGCCACCCTTGGAGCGATGTATTTCTTTGGCAGCCGCATGGGCTATAATTCCCGGGAAGTACTGGAAATTGCCAATAAATCACTTGCTCCTGCCGGCCTGATCATCCTGGTAACCGGCGCCGGGGGAATGTTCAAGGAGATACTTATTGACAGCGGGGTAGGAACAGCCCTGGCCGAAACCATGACCTCGCTGAACGTACCAATGATCGTCCTGGCCTACCTGCTGGCCCTGATCATACGGGTTACCCAGGGCTCGGCGACGGTAGCGATGATCACCGCGGCAGGCATGGTGGCGCCGGCGCTTCAATTAATGGCGCTTCCCGATATGCAGAACGCGCTGGTAGTAATTGCCATCGCTTCTGGCGCCACGACGCTTTCTCATGTAAACGACAGCGGTTTCTGGCTTGTAAACCGGTATTTGTACCTTACTGAAAAAGAAACGTTAAGATCCTGGTCCATGATGGAAACCATTATTTCCGTCTGTGGTTTTTTACTTACCGTACTGCTCTCGATGCTGATCAGCGGAGGGGTGATTTAGTATTTGCCGCCTTACCGGTTAGCGCTGAGCGGTCTTTCAAAAAAACTTCAGTAGGAGATACTTGGGGACGAATCTGATTTTTCGTAACTTACCCGCTTTTAATAGCGCAGCAGATATGGAAGCGATCAAGCAGGAGTTTAGTGTGGCATATCAATATAGTGTCTTTTTTACAGAACATCTTTTTGATACCAATAACAAATTACTTCACAACGTTTTAAAAGAATTAACTTCAACCAGCTCTTCAAAGATTTTATTTGTTATTGATGAGGGCGCGGCCCGCCATCATCCGGATCTTATCGGGAAAATCCGCGGTTATTTTGAAAGTCACCCGGGCTTGCCGGCGCTTTGTGCCGAACCGCTCCTGATCCCTGGCGGAGAACAATGTAAAAATGATGAGACATACACCCGGCAAATCCTGGAAGCGGTAAACCAATATGGGATTGACCGGCATTCTTTTGTGGCCGCCATCGGAGGCGGGGCCGTGCTGGACCTTGTGGGTTATGCGGCGGCGATCGCGCATCGCGGAGTAAGGCATATCCGTATTCCTACTACGGTACTTTCGCAAAACGATTCCGGTGTGGGAGTGAAGAACGGGATTAATTACTTCGGAAAGAAGAACTTCCTGGGAACCTTTGTTCCGCCAGTGGCCGTTCTTAATGATTTTGAGTTCCTGCGTACGCTGCACATCAGGGACTGGCGTTCAGGTATTGCCGAGGCAATAAAGGTTGCCCTTATAAAGGATGAGCCTTTCTTCCGGTATATCGAAAGCAATGCAGCGTCTCTTGCCGCAAGGGATATGAGCGGAATGAAAGAGATCATTTACCATTGTGCGAAACTTCACCTCGATCACATTCGCGGAGGAGGCGATCCTTTTGAAAAGGGCTCTTCCAGGCCGCTTGATTTCGGCCATTGGTCGGCGCATAAACTGGAACAAATGAGTGACTACCGCCTTCGCCACGGAGAAGCGGTGGTGATAGGCATGGCCCTGGATGTCACCTATTCCACGCTAAAAGGAATGTTGTCGCAGGAAGATGCGGCAAGGGTGCTTTCCCTGTTCCTTCGGCTTGGATTCCGGTTTTATGATCCCCTGCTTATGCTGAACCTGGATGCGGAAAACAGGAGTCGTTCCGTACTTGCGGGGCTGCATGAGTTCCGTGAACACCTGGGGGACAGCTGACCATTACGCTGCTGGAAGACATTGGAAAAGGCGCCGAAGTGCATGAAATGGATGAAGGCCTCTTGTTGAAAGCGATAAAATTCCTGGGATCAGCATCTGTAGAAGAACAAGCGAATGTTACTTGCTAATAATTGTCACCTGACTTATTGTACCAATATTCATCCGGCAGAAAGCTGGAACGAAACCTTTAGCCAGTTAAAAAAATATTTACCCAGCGTACGGGAAAAGGCCGGTGATAAGGACGCTCTGATGGGAGTAGGGCTGCGTTTGTCCAACCAGGCTTCCCAGGAGCTGGATGCGAAGGAGCTTACGCGGTTTAAGAGCTGGCTGAAAAAGAATAATTTTTATGTTTTCACGATGAACGGTTTCCCTTACGGGGCCTTTCATTATGAAAAGGTAAAAGACCTGGTTCATTACCCGGACTGGCTCAGCCGGGATCGCCTGGATTATACGCTCAGGCTTTTCGGGCAATTGAAGGAATTGCTTCCCGTAGGTATGAACGGAAGCATTTCCACTTCACCCTTATCTTATAAAGACTGGTTTTCTACCCGGTCAGCGGCTACCAATGCGGTTATCCAGTCAACCTACCATATCCTGGAAGTAGCCGAATACCTGGCGCGGGAAAAGGCGGAATCGGGCGTATGCCTTCACCTTGACATAGAACCGGAGCCGGACGGGCTGCTGGGCAACACCCGGGAATTTATAGAGTGGTACGAGGAATACCTGCTCCCGGAAGGGGTCAAGTATTTCCGGAAAAAGATGGGCCTGAAGGCCGCGGAAGCAAAGGCGTTGCTAAAGGAGCATATCCGGCTGTGTTACGATATCTGTCATGTGGCCGTGTCTTATGAGAATCACAGCAGCCTGCTGAAGAAGCTCTCCGAAAAGGGCATCCGTGTGGGTAAGCTGCAGGTAAGTGCCGCATTGAAGGTGCTGTTTGGAAAGTATAACCGCCAAAAAATAAAAGAATTAGGGCTATTTAATGAACCTGTTTATTTACATCAGGTGGTAGCGAAACTAGGCCCCAGGCGGCTACGGCGTTTTTACGATATGCCCCCGGCGCTCCGGCATTTTAATGAAGAACATAAAGAATGGCGCGTGCATTTTCACGTACCGCTTTTCATTGAAAAATACGGCCTGCTCCTTTCGACACAGAAGGATATTCTTAAAGTCCTGAAATTGTTTTCGGAAAAGCCGTTTACCAATTACCTGGAAGTAGAAACCTATACATGGGACGTTCTCCCTGACGAATTAAGGCTGGATATGGCCGAATCGATCAGCCGGGAACTGAAGTGGGTAAAAGCGCAGTTAAGTCATTTCAAATTCGATGAATAAGACGGTTGTCATTGATGTGGTAGGCCTTACTAAATGTTTTATCGGGCGGCATACGCCCTTCCTGGAAGAATGGGCTTCCCGGAAAAATACTACGGTCATTGACCCCGTGCTGCCTGCCCTTACTACCAGCGCGCAATCCACTTATGTGACCGGCCGGCTTCCCACCGAACATGGCATCGTAGGCAATGGCTGGTACGACCGGAATGATGCGGAAATAAAATTCTGGAAGCAGTCCAACAAATTGGTGCAGGCCGAAAAGATATGGGAAAAGGCTAAAAAACTGGATCCTTCATTCACCTGTTCCAAAATGTTCTGGTGGTATAATATGTACAGTACAGCCGATTATACCCTTACACCCCGGCCGCAGTACCGTGCTGACGGAAGAAAGATCCCGGACGTCTATTCCCAGCCCCCGGAGCTGCGTGATCAGATGCAAAAGGAACTGGGCCAATTCCCGCTTTTTAATTTCTGGGGGCCTAACACTCATATTCGTTCCAGCCGCTGGATTGCGGACGCGTCGATGAAAACCGATGCGATGTATGATCCTACGCTGACGCTGATCTACCTGCCGCATATGGACTATAACCCTCAGCGGCATGGGCCCGGTCATCCTTCGGTCATGGCCGACCTGGAAGAAATAGACGCGGTTTGCAAAGACCTGATCACTTATTACGAAGGAAGAAATGCAAGGGTGATCCTGCTTTCGGAATACGGAATATCACAGGTGCAGCATGCTGTTTCCCTTAACCGGCTGTTGAGAAAAAAAGGGTTATTGCAGGTCCGGGTAGAGAACGGGCTGGAATTACTGGATCCGGGCGCGTCCCGGGCCTTTGCCCTGGCAGACCACCAGGTGGCGCATGTCTATGTGAACGACACAACCTGCATGAACAAGGTACGAAGCCTGCTGGAGGATACTGAAGGTATTGAACTGATCCTGGACGGGGAAGGGAAACAACAATATGGGATCGGCCATGAAAGAGCGGGTGACCTGGTGGCCGTAGCGGCGGAAGGTTACTGGTTTGATTATTACTACTGGATGGACGATAGCCGGGCGCCGGATTTCGCGCGTGTGGTGGATATTCATCGTAAACCGGGTTATGACCCGGTGGAAATGTTTACCAATCCTGGTATAAAGTTCCTGATGCCGCTGATCGCCTGGAAGCTGCTGCGGAAAAAGCTCGGTTTCCGGATGCTGATGGATATCATTCCCCTGGATGCCTCCCTGGTAAAGGGTTCCCATGGCCGTATCAATGTGCCGGACCAGGAAAAGCCTGTACTAATTACCGGGCAGCCGCTGCGGGGAAAAAGCGGAAATTGCCAGGCTGTGGAAGTGTTTGATGTAATTTGGGAACATCTGACAGAATAGATTTTGTAAAAGCAGGCATATGCTTTAAATTTGACCCTCTTTGAGCTATATTTTTTTAATGATCAATATAACGTTACCTGATGATTCGGTCCGGGAATACCCGGAAGGAATAACTTCATACGAAATTGCACGCAGCATCAGCGAGGGTCTGGCCCGTAATGTAGTGGCAGCCGAAGTGAACGGGAAGGTATGGGACCTTTCCCGGCCTGTTATGGAAAATGCTGCCGTGAAATTACTTACCTGGAAAGATGATGCAGGGAAAGCAACTTTCTGGCATTCTACCGCGCATTTAATGGCCGAAGCCCTGGAAGCCCTTTATCCAGGGGTGAAATTCGGGATAGGGCCCGCGATTGAGAACGGTTTTTATTACGATGTGGATTTCGGGGAACAGCCTTTTTCATCGGATGACTTGCCGCTGATAGAGGCCAGGATGAAAGAGCTGGCTAAAACCCGTTCTCCCTATGAACGACGGGAGGTTTCCAAAGCCGAAGCGGTGGATTATTTCAGCCGGAAAGGGGATGAGTACAAACTGGAATTGATAGATGGCCTGAAGGACGGGACCATCACCTTTTATACCCAGGGGAATTTTACCGACCTCTGCAGGGGCCTCATATCCCTGAAACCGGCCTCATTAAAGCAGTTAAACTAACGTCGGTGGCCGGCGCCTACTGGCGCGGAGATGAAAGCCGGAACCAGCTTACCCGGATTTACGGCATCAGTTTTCCTAAACAATCGGAGCTGGATGAATACCTTCATTTCCTGGAAGAGGCAAAGAAACGCGACCACCGGAAGCTGGGAAAAGAACTGGAACTGTTCACTTTTTCGGAAAAGGTGGGAGCGGGGCTTCCCCTCTGGCTTCCCCGTGGAGCAGGAATACGGGAGCGTCTGGAACAGTTTTTACGGAAAGCCCAGCAAAAGGCAGGCTATCAGGGAGTGATCACTCCGCATATTGGCCGTAAGGAATTATACGTAACTTCCGGGCACTATGAAAAATACGGCAAGGATTCTTTTCAGCCGATACATACCCCGCATGAAGGCGAAGAGTTCCTGCTGAAGCCGATGAACTGCCCTCATCATTGTGAAATATACGCCTCTAAACCGCGGTCTTACAGGGACCTCCCCCTGCGTATCGCGGAATTCGGGACGGTATACCGTTACGAACAGTCTGGAGAGCTGAACGGGCTGGTACGGGTACGCGGCTTTACCCAGGATGACGCCCACCTCTTCTGCCGGCCGGAGCAGGTACAGGAAGAATTCGAGCAGGTAATTGACCTGGTCATGCACGTATTTAATTCCCTTGGATTCACTAAATATACGGCGCAGGTGTCGCTGCGTGACCCGGAGGATAAGAAAAAATACCTGGGTAGTGACGAATTATGGGAGAAGGCGGAAACGGCGATTATCGAAGCCTGCAAAAACAAAGGGCTGGAAACGGTCACTGAAACAGGCGAAGCTGCTTTTTACGGGCCCAAACTGGACTTCATGGTTAAGGATGCCCTGGGCCGGAAATGGCAGTTAGGCACCATCCAGGTGGACTATAACCTGCCGGAGCGCTTCGGGCTGGAATATATTGGCGCAGATAACCAGAAGCATCGCCCGGTAATGATTCATAGGGCGCCGTTCGGTTCTATGGAACGCTTCATCGGTGTGCTTACGGAGCATTGCGCCGGTAACTTCCCCCTATGGCTGACGCCCGACCAATTTATCGTTTTACCCATCAGTGAAAAATATACCAGCTACGCAGAAAAAGTTTTAGAATCTTTAAATTTTTCCGATATTCGCGGCTTGATTGACCACCGTGACGAAAAGATCGGCCGGAAAATCAGGGATGCCGAATTAAAAAAGATCCCTTACATGCTGATTATCGGGGAGAAGGAGCAGGAGAATGGAACGGTTTCTGTTAGGAAACACGGGCAGGGCGATATGGGGAGCATGCAGCCCCCGGCATTTACAGAGATGATCCGATCGGAGATCGATGGAATGCTGCAGCGCAAGTTATAAAAAGAAAGGATTAATTTGTCTAAAAAACGAGTGGTTAACAAAGGTAATTTCAGAAGAAGGCGTGAGCCCGAACACCGGATTAACGAGCATATAAGGGCTCAGGAAGTCAGGGTAGTTGGGGAAAATATAGAACCGGGTGTGTACTCCCTCAAAATGGCTCTGAATATGGCCGAGGATGAGGGGCTTGACCTGGTGGAGATATCGCCGTCGGCCAGTCCGCCTGTTTGCCGGGTGGTTGACTATAACAAGTTTATCTACGAGCAGAAGAAAAAGCTCAAGGAAATAAAATCAAAGGCGCAGAAAACGGTGATCAAGGAGATCCGTTTCGGCCCTAATACCGATGACCATGATTTTGAGTTTAAATTAAAACATGCCATCAAGTTTTTAGAAGACGGCGCCAAGGTGCGCGCCTATGTGCATTTCAGGGGACGCTCCATTATTTACAAGGAACAGGGCGAGATTTTGCTGCTCCGTTTCGCACAGGCCCTGGAGGAATACGGGAAGGTGGAGCAGATGCCAAAACTGGAAGGGAAGCGGATGTTCCTGATAGTTACCCCCAAAACAGTAAAAAAATAAATAACAGGTTATGCCAAAAGTAAAAACCAATTCCAGTGCAAAAAAGCGATTTTCCCTCACTGGAACGGGTAAGATCAAAAGGAAGCATGCTTATAAAAGTCACATTCTGACCAAGAAGTCTACTAAGCGCAAGCGCAACCTGACCCAAACGGGCCTGGTTGATAAGACGGATGAGAAGAATGTGAAATTCATGCTTCGCGTAGGTAAATAGGTTAGTGATTCGTCACTTTTTTAAACCAGGATCTCAGTCTGCATGCGCAGATAAGTTATCGCTTCAAAGCGAACGCTGAACTCCAAAAACAAATCAAAAATGCCAAGATCAGTTAATGTTGTGGCGGCCCGCCGTCGCCGGAAAAAGATCCTGAAAGCCGCCCGTGGTTACTGGGGTGCCAGGAGTAAAGTTTTTACCGTAGCCAAGAACACCTATGAAAAAGGTTTGCAGTATGCCTACCGTGACCGCAAGACCAAAAAACGCGAATTCCGCGCTTTATGGATCCAGCGTATTAATGCCGGGGTAAGGCAGCACGGTATGTCGTATTCTGCCTTTATGGGTAAATTGCATGGTAAAGGCATTGAATTAAACCGTAAAGTCCTGGCCGACCTGGCCATGAACAATCCCGACGCCTTCAAGGCGATCGTGGATGCCGCGAAATAATGCTATACGACCTTTTATAATTGCCGGACAGGTAATGCCTTTAAACGGGCGGCACTTATCCGGCATTTTTTTTATATTTTTTCACAAAGTAAAACTACCCGCTTTCCGTTTTGCAACGTGGTAAAAAAGGCGTAACCGGTTCCGCCTTCCGTAATCGAATACTTCTTTAACAGCGCGGGTGTACTCTCGGGGAAATTGCGGGTGCTGATATGCAGACGCTTCCCTTTAAATCGCTGTCCGAATTCCCGCACGGCCATTCTCCCGGTAAGACGAAATGAACGACCGGGGAACTGCTCCACCAGGTCCTCGCTGGTATATAAATGACTGTTCGCATGAAGTTTTGCCAGGCCGAAATGTATCCCCAGCGTTTTAAAGGCGCCGGCTTTCAGGAGCGCAGCGCCCGGCTCGTAAAGGTACGTAAGCGGATTTGAAAGGGGCGCGGGAGCGGCGTTCTCTTCCATGGAAAGACGAAAGTCGAACCTGTTTGTATATTCTTCCCGGAGAGTTGCACAGGTGATCAGCGGATCCGGAAGCGGTTCCTTGCCCAGTATCCAGAGTATTTCCTTGCATTCGTTTTTTACCGCTACCACATGCAGCTCGCGTACAAACCGGAAAGCCTTCAGGCCAAAGCGGAGATCGATCAGGGGTGAAGTTTTGATGATTACCTGCCGGGCAGCGGATACCAGGAGGTCAAGGCTGGGAATAAAATCCGGTTCATAGTCACTCGGCAGGAATACTTTTTTGTTATTCCGCGTCCTGCGCGAGGGATCCAGGTAGATGCAGTCGGGCATCGCTTCCTGCTGCGCTTGCCCTGGCTGCGCCGCTTGCCCTGCCTGGCTTAGGGGCTGCGCTGCTTGCCCTGCCTGGCTTAGGGACTGCGCTGCTTGTTCCGTCTGGCTTGCGGGCTGCGTCTGTCCCTGAGCTGTCTTCCGAAGGAACTCCATTCCGTCCCCGCAAATGAAACGGATATTACCGGCCCCCAGCAGGGGAAGGTTGTGCGCGGCCGTAGCCGAAAGGTGGGCGGACAGTTCGATATGAATTACTTTCCGGAAATTTTTTGAGAAAAAATAGCTGTCTGCTCCGGCGCCTCCCGTCAGGTCGGCGAGGGTATCTCCCGCGCAGAGCGAAGCTTTATACGCGCCGGTCAGGGAAGAGGAACATTGCTCCAGTGCAAGGGACGGGGGGTAATAAATACCTCGTGTACGGTACCATTGGGGGAGTTTTTGCCGGCATTTTCGCTTCCCCTGAATTTGCTCAGCGATTTCCTGCATACTCACTTGGGGGAAGGGAGAAGGTTTTAGCAGGAGCTGCACAGGATCACGTTCAAGGTGTTCATTAATGAAATCCTGTACTTCCGGATTTAATAGTTCTAAATTCAACAAAATTTTGTATCTTAGCTGTTGTGTGTGATTAATCTCCCCGAAAAGGGAGAAAAAATTATAAAAGGGAACCGTTCATCCGGCTCCCTTTTATTTTTCCACTTCCTTCACCACGAGCTGTACGGTATACCGGCTTTTTTGCTCAAGGTACAACTGCTTGTTCTCCAGCACCCTGTCAATTGTTTCCTGGTTGTAATAACGGATCGTTATCAGTTCCATTCCCGTATTGTAAAGTACCTTGTATTTTTCCCTCAGTTTTTCAACGAGGGCGGGAACCTTTTCATTATCGTCAACCGATACCGAAAAGCTGATAGCTGTATTTTGCATTACATTGATCCTTGTCCCGCTTTCGGCAAAGTACCGGAAAATTTCGCTGAACCCGTCTTCATGAATAAAAGAGAAATCCCTGGCATGGACGGAGATAAGCCGCTGGTTCATTTTAAAAATAAAACAGGGAATGGGCAGCTGGTCCTCGTAAGCATGCATGACCACCGTTCCCGGCTTGTCCGGCTCCAGGAAGGAGCGTACATACAGGGGGATGTTCTTGTTCTGCAGGGGCTTGATCGTTTTTGGATGGATCACGTTCGCTCCGTAATAAGATAATTCAATGGCGTCGTTATAGGTCAGCTTGTTGATCTTTATCGTATTATTGAACCACTTGGGGTCGGCGTTCAGCACGCCCTGCACATCTTTCCATATTGTCAGGCTATCCGCGTTCAGGCAGTAAGCAAAAATAGCGGCGGAATAATCGGAGCCGTCCCGGCCCAGCGTTGTCGTATAGTTCTCAGAGGTACTCCCGATAAAGCCCTGGGTGATCAGCACCTGGTCCCGAGGAGCGGGAGGAGTTCCTCCCGGATCCGGTGTTCGGTAAGTTCCCACTTCAGGCGGCCTTCCCGGTACGTGTTGTCGGTATGAATATAATTGCGAGCGTCTATCCAGCGGCTTCTGATGTCTTCCTGGCCCAGGAAGGCGGCGACGATCCGCGTGGAAAGTAATTCTCCCAGGCTTACGATCTGGTCGTAAACAAAGTTGAAATCGGCATGGGGTTCCTCTTCAAGGATCCATTCCAGTTCCACAAAAAGATTGTTAAGCGCGTCGAAAACCGGGTTTTTCTTGTCTTTTATCAATTCTGCGGCTATTGCGTTGTGAGCGGCTTTTATTTCTTCCAGCAAGGCCCCGGCCTCCGGGTCCCGGCGGAAAAATGCCTGGCAGAGTTTTTCAAGCGCATTGGTTGTTTCGCCCATGGCGGAAATCACGACCAGCAGCGGCTCGCCGGAATATTTCCGGATGATTTCCGTTATATTTCTTACACCCTCTGCGTTTTTTACGGAAGCGCCCCCGAATTTGAATACCCTCATCGAATAGCCTTATGAAATCTGAGTAATGTTAAAAATTAGCGAGCTGTTCTTCGCTAAGGGAGGCGTTTAACCAACCCTTCTCAATACTTGCCTGGTATCGCTTATAAAAGTTGATGGCCGGTTGATTCCAGTCAAGTACCTGCCAGGTCATCCCCTTCATCCCCATTCGCCCAGCCTCGCGGGCTGTAGCGTCAAACAGTAATTTCCCCAGGCCCTTACCGCGGAACGCTTCGTTTACCACGATGTCTTCCAGGTAGAGGCGCCTTCCTTTCCAGGTGGAATAACGGATATAATACAGGGAAATGCCTACCAGTTTGCCATCGGTTTCCGCCACAAAGGCCCACCACACCGGTGAAGGCCCGAATCCGGCCTCCTTCATTTCGTCCAGGCTAACGGTTACTTCATCAGGGGCTTTCTCGTATACGGCCAGTTCCCTTACCAGTTCCAGCATGGCGGCGCAGTCCTTTTTTTCGGCCTTCCGGATAACTGTTCTTTCGATTAACATTTCCAAAACATCAGATTTTAGCGTGTCCACGGGTCATCTTCCCCCGAAGATGGCCGAGCCTATGCGCACCATAGTGCTTCCCTGTTCAATGGCCAGCTTATAGTCCTGGGTCATTCCCATGGATAACTCCTTGAAATGGGGGGATTTCCGGAAAAAAGATTGTTTAATCCCTTTAAAAAGGGTGGCCAGTTCATAGAAATCTTCCCGGACGTGATTTTGGTTGTCCGTGTTGGTAGCAATGCCCATCAGGCCGGTAATGCGAATATTTTTCATCAGGCTGAATTCTTCCGAGCGCAGCACCTCCACCAGTTCGTCGAAGTAAAAGCCGAACTTGGTATCTTCGTCGGCAATATGAACCTGGAACAGGCAATCAATAACCCGCTTGTTCTTCAGGGCCTGTTTATCAATCTCTTTTAATAGTTTCAAACTGTCTACCGAATGGACCATGTGGATAAAGGGAGCGATGTATTTTACCTTATTGGTTTGCAGGTGCCCGATCATATGCCATTCAATATCGGCGGGCAGGCCGGCCTGCTTTTCCACCATTTCCTGGACGATATTTTCACCGAAGGCCCGATGGCCGGTGTCATAAGCTTCCCGGATCTTTTCTGCCGGCTTTGTCTTGGAAACAGCGATCAGCTTAACCCAGATGGGGTCGAGTTCCATTTTAAAAGCCTTGAGATTATCAGAGATGCTCATTTATCCGTAATTTTGCACAAAAATAAGGGAAATTCTGACTTTAACACAATGAGAAGCATGTCTCTTCGCCCGGTACTGATGGCTCCGGCCCTTTTTCTGTTCCTGGGGGCTTCCTGTATGGAGAAGGATCCGGCGCCGGATAACCTGATCCCCGGGGGAAAATGAAAGAAATACTTACGGACATGCATTATGCCGATGCCTATGCATTCCAGGAATTCAGGGCGGACAGTATTTACCGCGCGGCGGCGGGGATGTACCTTGAAATATTTGAAAAGTATGGAGTGGATACGGCGGAATTTAATAGCAGCTTTAATTACTACGTGGAGCATCCGGATGTACTTGATAAGATGTACCAGGCAATGATAGACAGCTTGAACGCGCGCGAAAGCCGGATAAGGGAGGAATAACAGCATGCTTTACCCGGTGAATATTGGTGATAAGCTGGGCTTTACGGAGGTGAAGCGCTTGCTGAGATCGTATTGCCTGAGCCCGATGGGAGGGGAGCGTGTGGATAAAATGCAGTTCATCGCCAGGGCGGACTTGCTTGGAAAACTGCTGCGGCAAACCTGGGAGTTCCGGCAGATCCTTCAAGATGATGCTCCTTTTCCTGCTTCCGACTATCTTGATATCCGGCCGCTTCTTCATAAGATCAAACCCGAAAACGCCTTTCTTTCAGAAGAAGAAGTGTTTCACTTAATGCTGGTCCTGAAGACCGTGTTCCAGGCGATCCGGTACATGAATGAGCGGGAAGGGCGTTATCCGGCGCTTGAACAATTATTTGAAAAGGCGCAAATTGAAAAGGAAATACTTTCCCTGATCAGCAGGGTCATTGATGAAAAAGGCGAGATCAGGCCCGATGCTTCCCAGGCACTGAGCGGAATATTTCAGCAGATACATAAGAGCGAACTGGAGTCACGAAAAAGGCTGGACAGTATTTTCCGGCAGGCGATAAAGGAAGGCTGGATCGCTGATGGTAACCTCACCATACGCCAGGGCAGGATGGTCATTCCTGTTCAGGCGGAATTCAAGCGGAAAATAAAGGGATATATTCATGATGAATCCGCGACCGGGCAAACTGTTTTTATTGAGCCGGCGGAGGTGTTCGACCTGAATAACCGCGTCCGGGACCTGGAATTTGAAAAACGCCGCGAGATCACCCGCATACTTATTGAGCTGACAGGGCAGCTGAAACCTTTCACGTTTCAGCTGGAAAGTTATCAGCAGCTGCTTACGAATGTGGATTTCATCCGCGCCAAAGCGCTCCTGGCTATCCGCTTGCAGGCCGAACTACCAAAGCTCAGCGATGAGCCCGTCATGCGCCTGGTGAATGCCCGGCACCCCCTGCTATGGCTTTCCCATAAGGAGAGCGGGCAGGACGTGGAGCCCCTTACGCTTACGATTGAAGAGGAGGAGCGTATCCTTGTTTTGTCCGGCCCGAATGCGGGAGGGAAATCGGTTTGTCTTAAAACGGTAGGTTTACTGCAGCTTATGCTCCAGAGTGGCATGCTGGTGCCGGCCAGCGAGTTTTCTGAGATGGGCATTTTCCATAAGATCCTTGCCGACATCGGCGACGATCAGTCTATCGAGAGTGATCTGAGTACTTACAGCGCTCATCTTTCAAAGATGAAGGAGTTTATTTCCCAGGCAGGTGAGCGTACCTTGGTACTGATTGATGAGTTTGGAACCGGAACGGATCCGCAGTTCGGCGGGCCCCTGGCCGAAGCAGTACTGGAAGAACTGAACGCGCGGAAGGTGCGGGGTGTCATAACCACTCATTATTCGAACCTGAAGCTGTTTGCCGGGAATACCCCCGGCCTGGTAAATGCCAGCATGCTCTTTGACAGCAAGGGGTTGAATCCACTATACCGGCTTGAAATGGGGAAACCCGGAAGTTCCTACGCCTTTGAAATAGCAGAAAAGATCGGGTTGCCTGGCAAAGTACTGAAAACGGCCAGGGAAAAAGCGGGCGCCGGGCAAAACTACCTGGACAAGCTCCTGATAGAACTGGAACGGGAAAAGAAGGAACTGCTTGACCAGGGCCGGGAACTGCAGCGGCAGCAGCAGCGGCTGGATCAATTGGTGTCGGAAAATACGGCGCTGAAGCAGCATTTTGAAGAGAACCGGAAGAAGCTGCTGAAAGAAGCAAAGGAAGAAGCCCGCGGCATCATTTCCGGGGCGAATAAGCTGGTGGAGAACACGATCAGCGAGATCAGGCAGTCAGGTGCGGATAAAGAGCAGACCCGCGAAGCCCGCCGGAAACTAAAGGAAACCGGGGGAGCGTTAACAAAGAAAGAAGAGGAGAAGCCCGTCGCGGCGGCTAAGTCCGCGATTGTCCCTGGCAACTGGGTGAAGCTTCCCGGCAGCGAGGCAAAGGGTGAAGTGATCTCGGTCTCCAGGGGAATGCCGTGATTGCAATCGGTAACCTTCGTACGGTGGCAAAGCTGGGACAGTTGGAGAAGGTTGCCGGCAGCAAGCCCGGAAATGCTGGTTCCAGAGCGTCTTATACCGTTTACCAGCAATCTGAAAACATGAAGTTCAACCATGAAGCTGATTTGCGCGGTATGCGGGGCGAGGAAGCTCTTGCGGAGCTGGAAAAGCTGATGGACCGGGCCCTCATGCTGGGGGTTGGAAAACTCAAAGTCATCCACGGAAAGGGAGACGGCATTTTGCGAAAGCTGATCAGGAATTACCTCAGCGAATATCCGCAGGTAGCAAAACTGGAAGATGAGCATCCCGACCGGGGCGGCGACGGCATCACCTACGTACATTTTTCATAGAGCAAATCCAGTAAAGGCTGCAGGTCAGGCATGCTTTCACCCGGGTTGCGGATCAGGACGTCGGCGGTGTCCCTGTAGGGAAGGAGGTAACGCTCATAAGCAGGCATCACATGGTATTTCCATTGATACCGCACCATTTCTTCCGTATAGGCGCGTTCCCGGCTATCCCGTTCCAGCCGCCGTTCCAGGGCAAGGGCTTCGCCGGATTCTACAAATACTTTCAGGGAAAGCCTTTTGCTGATCTCTTCAGCGTGAAAAATAAACAAGCCTTCGACAATGATCAGCGGAGCAGGTTTCAGTTGCAATGTGCGGGCCGGAAGGGACGGATTATTAAAAGTGTATTCTTTCAGCGTAATACTATTGCCTCCTGTCAGCAGGTCCAGGTCCCGGACAAACCGGCTTTCATCAATGGCTGAAGGAAGATCAAAGTTTACCTGGCCGTTATCGTCTCTTTCCTGTAGGGCCAGCGGTTTATAGTAATGGTCCTGGGATAAAAAGCAGGCATTGTGCCCGAGACGGATAGCAAGCAAGTCCAGGATATACGTCTTCCCGGACCCGCTGCCCCCGCAAATGCCCACTACAAAAGGACGATCTTTATTCCTGGATTGCATAGGAGAGGCTTACCCTGAACCGGTTATCCCGGATGCCTAACAGCTGCGAGGCCGCCTGGGAAATCACGATCAGGGCATTTTCCGTTTCCGCATTTTGCGGAATACCTCCAACTACTTTTACCATAACGCTCCTGTGGGTAGCCGGATTGGTCACCTTGATGATGGTGCCGGAAGGAGCCGTATTATGCAGGGCTACACTTTTTGCCTGGTTTAAACTCGAGTTGCTCATCCAGGCGGCTAAGCCGCTTTCTTTAACTTCACGGACAAGCTTAGGGAGGTCTTTGTTCTTTTTGTTATCGCCCTGCTGCGCCATTCGGTCAGGCGTACTCATTATAGGCGTAGGTTCGGCGGTGTACACTTTTTCTTCCTCTTTCTTTTCAGTAGCCGTTTTTGGCAGTGTTTCCGCAGAACTGCCTGTTTCCGCGGCGTTCTGGCCGGCCTTTGCTACCTCTGATAACTGATCCGGATTGCTGGCAATGGGGCCGCTCGCGGAAACGATCAGTCGCTGTCCTGTTTCAATATGGCTGTCGGTGATGCCGTTGAGTGCGCGAAGCTCGGCTACCTTAAGGCCGTATTTCTGCGCAATGGCGAACAGGGTTTCCCGGGGCGCTACTACGTGTTCAGTAACCGTACTCTGAGGCGGATTGCTGGCAGTAGGGAAGGTGGCTTCCTTTGCCGGCGCATCATTTTCCGGTACCAGTACCAGGTTCTGAAAGTTGTTCATGCTGTCTACTTCCAGGCGGATGGTATCTCCTATCTTCAGGCCCTGGATATGGCTGTTGAAGCGGATGAGGTATTTGGGATGGACATTGTAATGCCGGGCGATCGAATAGAAAGTTTCCTTAGGCGTTACCTTGTGCATCACCACTTTTACGCCCTTGTATATGCCAATTCCGAGTGAATCGGTAACATGGCCCGATGCCCCGGTGATCCCTGCAAAAAACAGCACAAATAACAGTAGTATGTTGATCTTTTTCATATAACCTCTCTTTTCTCTTCTGTGGCAATTATAAGAAATAAGCCAGAATTTCTGATTTACTTTTGATATAATAAAGTTGGTTCCCCATTACGAAAAACGTATCCATAGCGGGTTGAAGTATGCCTTCGCCCAGTAAATCTTTATGGATGACCTGTCGTTCATTGTTAATTACATACAGGTGATGGTCCATCTTTTTATTTTCCGTAAGGGAAGCAGTTTCTTCGCCTTCATCAGCGGTATAGAAGGCCAGCAACCATCGCTGATTGAATTGCAGGAGATCGGCGGCAGGCAAAGCGTCCGGCGGCAGATGCCTCAGCCATTCCTCATCCAGGGTTACTTTGGAGGGAAGATAAACGGCGGCCGCGGAAATGGGAGAGCTGAGCTGTTCGGATTCTTCCCGCGAAGCAAAGGACCGGACCGTTGTTCCCGTTTGCGGATCTACCAGCTGATAACGGCGCGGTTCGGATTTATAGTTCCATGCAATAAGGCCTTCGCCGGTGGCATGGCTGAAAACGAGATTATAATCCTCCCAGGCTATTTGCCCGTTTTCAAGCCGTACGGCAAAGATACCCCGGTGTTCCGGGAGCGTTTCTGACAGATAGCCATGAAGGTAAGCATGTCCGTGAGCAAGTCCTTCCAGCCCGCAGAACCAAGGTTCCTGAAGCTGCAGTTCGTCGAACGTCCATGTCCCCCCGTGGTACGGATACAGCTGAAAGAAGTCAATCTTTTTTCTGTGTTCCGCACCTCCAGCGCCAGGTGGCTGGCGCTCTCATCCGGCCGGATCTTCCAAATGATTCCCTCAAATTGCTTATGAAAAGCTTTTTTCAGCATTTATGCCTATTTTTGTTATAAAAATTACCTTATTCATATGTACCGGACCTTGTTGTTCCTTTTGCTCCTGGCGGGATCCAGTTGTTTTTCCGGGCATGCCCGCATTCAGTCAATTGCTTCCCCGCAGTCTCCCCCGGATAGCGCCGCCCAACGCGTACCCGTTGTTTACCAGCTGGATATCAGGGAGAATATTGGCCCTGCCGCGCTCCGGAAAATGCAAAGGGCCTTTGAGGAAGCACCCAAAGTTAACGCTTCTTATCTGCTTGTCCATATGAATACGTATGGAGGTTTGCTTGACGCTGCTGATTCCATGCGAACCCGCCTCCTGCAGTCAGAGATCCCGGTGATCGTCTATATCAACAATAATGCCGCTTCAGCCGGCGCTTTAATAGCGCTCGCCTGCGACAGCATTTATATGCATCCGGGCGCTACCATCGGGGCCGCGAGCGTGGTGAACCAGTCCGGGGAGATTATGCCCGAAAAATACCAGTCCTATATGCGTTCCATGATGCGGGCCACCGCCGAGGTGCAGGGACGCGATCCGCGTATTGCTGAAGCCTTTGTAGACCCGGCAGTTGAAATACCCGGCATTATCCAGGCCGGAAAGGTCCTGACATTTACGAGCGAGGAGGCTTTAAAGCATGATTACTGTGACGGCATTGTTTCCGGCATCGAAGAAGCGTTGCATATGGCTGGCCTGGAAGAGTACGAGCTGGTGGTTCCGGAGATCACCTGGATGGATCGCCTCATAGACTTCCTGATAAATCCCATGGTGAGCGGAATCCTGCTTATGCTTATTATCGGCGGAATTTATTTCGAGATGCAATCGCCGGGGATCGGATTTGCCCTTGCCGTGTCTGTGGGAGCTGCATTGCTTTATTTTATGCCGCTGTATCTTGAAGGGCTTGCTGCCAATTGGGAAATTCTCTTGTTTCTGATAGGCCTGGCCCTGCTTGTGCTTGAGTTATTCATTATCCCCGGTTTTGGCGTAGCGGGGATACTGGGAATCCTTTTTATCGTATGCGGGCTGGCTTTCAGCCTTGTTCTGAATGATTATTTTAATTTCTCAATAGGAGGAGGAAATCTTGTGAATGCACTTTTACTCGTGATGGCATCCATTGTTATTACAACGGTGCTTGCTTTTGTATTTGGAAAAAACATTTTTTCCAGCAGGATGTTTAAAAAACTATCCCTGATGGATGAACAGCGCTCTTCAGACGGTTATGTGGGAACGGAAAAGAGCCATAACCTGGCGGGCCTTTCAGGCCTGGCGGTAACCGATCTCCGTCCTTCGGGCAAGATCGAGATTAACGGGCAGCGTTATGATGCTGTTTCAGAAGGTGCTTTTTTGGTAAAAGGCACAGAAATTGAGGTAATAAAACATGAAACCTTTAGTATTTTTGTGCGGCAGAAACGTTAATTCTATCCTAACTAAAACTTTCAATTCCGGTAAATGAAAACTTTATCTGTAAAGTTTAAAAAAGAGGCTCCAGGTGATTTCTACCATGTATTAAGGCAACGAGTAAACCAGTACTTCGAGGATAAGGGCCTCAAAAAAAAAGCGACCTTATATTTTAAGGTAAAAGCTTTATCTTTCATTGTTGCCTATTTTCTGCTCTACTTTAACCTTCTTTTTAATGTTGAGAGCAAACAGGGGGTATTCCTTTCCTATATGGGAATGGGATTATTTATGTTTCTTATCTTTCTTAATGTGGTTCATGACGCCGCCCATGAAGCTATTTTCAAAAGCAGGAAGCTGAACCTGATTTTTACCTGGTTCCTTGAACTTTTCGGTACAAACAACAGGTTATGGCGAACCAGGCATCTTGATTCTCACCATATATATCCGAATATTTTCGGATGGGATGTGGATATAAAACAGTCGCCGCTTGTGCGCATTGCCGACAACAGTCCTTTTCTGAGCTTTCACAGGTTTCAGCATTTGTACATGCCGGTGGTGTATTTCGTATACACCCTCAATTGGTTAATATACAGGGATTTTAAAGATATTACGGAGAAAAGGCTGGGCCCTAAAGTGAATGTTCGCTATCCCTGGTACCAGGTGGCGGGGATGATACTGGCAAAGATTACCTATGTGTTATATATCCTGGTGGTACCTGTGCTGCTGCTCCCTGTGAGTTTCTGGACTATTTTCCTGGCATTCCTGCTGATGCATTTTACGACCAGTTTCGTCACCATATTCGCGCTTGTTTCCTCGCATGTGGGAGAAAACGCGGTATTTCCGCAGCCGGATGAAGAAGGCCGGCTGCCGCATACCTGGGCGGAACATCAGCTGATCACCACCGCCGATTATGCAGCGGATAATCCCTGGTGACATTTCTGCTGGGCGGTTTTAACCTCCACGTGGTGCATCACCTGTTTCCAAACGTCTCGCATGTTCATTATCCTGCCCTCACCGAAATATTAAAGGAGACCGCAGCCGAATTCAATATAGAGTACCGTTCATTTTCTCTGGGAGAGGCGCTGATGTCGCACTGGAAGCTCCTGCGCAGAAATAGCTTCAAAGAGAATATGGCACTCCTGGAAGAAGCCTGAAACGGCGCGGAACCAGGGAGTGAGCCTCGGCATGCGAGCCCTGCATGTGAGCCTGGGCGAGTCCTGCATGTGAGCCTGGGCGAGCCCTGCATGGATCCACATGCATGCGAAGGAGGTACGTAGGGGAACTGGCAGCCTTTAGTCTTCTTCCACTACGGCGCCGCCGCGGTATAGCTGCTTAAGGTATATGCGGGAAGGCGAAGAGATGAATTCTCCCAGTCCAAGCTTATCCCATAGCTTATCGATGTGTTCAATGGTTTCGGGACGGGACGCCAGGATATTAGGCCAGTCACGCGAAAATCCGTCCAGTTCTTTGGTCTTCCGCGTACCGTCCAGGCCTATATGTGACACGGAACGTTCATCCGCCGCTTTGATTATAAAGCTGTCGCGCCGCGGGTCGACATTATTGGAGAAGCGCCATACAGCATCTGCGATGTGTGCTATGTCAACTGTATGTTCCAGGTAAATGACCACTTTTATTTCCCTGAAAAATTCGTGTTTAAATAATTTTTCGTTCAGCTCGGCTACCTGGCCTTTCCGCTCCTTTTTTACGGAAACAAAGACCAGGGAAATTCCGTATTTCAGCAAACTATCGTTAATCCCGGTGATCTCGGGAAACAGCGTGGTTAATTCATCTTTATCAGCCGAAGCAAAAATTTGCGGGATGGGCTTATACCCGCTTATGCGAAGTTCCTCATCCAGTTTGCGGGTAGCGTCAATGCCCATTTTTCCCCCGAAGGAAGGTTTTGTACAGGCATGATCGAGAATATCCATTGGCCCCTGGGTAAAGATAATATCCGTTTCAGGGTCCACGTGGGCCGAAATATGGCGGGCTACGGCCAGGTTATCATGAATATTCACATCTCCGTCCACGACGACCATCATCTTTGTGAACATCATCTGGCCGGCTCCCCAAAGCGAATTCATTACTTTCAGCGCCTGGCCCGGGTATTCTTTCTTTATTTTTACGATGACCAGGTTGTGGAATACTCCTTCCATCGGCAGCACCATATCCAGTATCTCCGGAACCATTGTCATTTTGATAGGGGCCAGGAAGATACGTTCCGTGGCTTTCCCTATCCAGGCATCTTCCTGCGGAGGAATTCCTACGATGGTTGCGGGGTAAACCGCATTTTTCTTGTGGGTAATGGCGGTAATATGGAATTTGGGATAATAGTCAGCCAGCGAATAATAGCCGGTATGGTCCCCGAAAGGACCTTCGAGGATGTGATCTTCTTCAGGATCAATATATCCTTCAATAATAATATCCGCATCGGCCGGAACCTGCACGTCCTGGGTGAGGCATTGCACCAGTTCAACCCGCTGCTTCCGGAGGAAGCCCGCCAGCATGTATTCATCGATATTGTCTGGCAGCGGAGCCGTAGAACAATAGGTATATACCGGATCGCCTCCAAGGGCAACGGCTACGGGCATTCGCTGTCCCAGCTTTTTGTATTCGTTGAAATGCCTGGCGGATACCTTGTGTTTGTGCCAGTGCATCGCCGTTAACTTCGGCCCGAAGACCTGCATACGGTACATCCCCACATTCCGGATACCGGTACGGGGATCTTTGGTATGAATAACGGGTAAGGTCACAAAAGGCCCGCCGTCTTCCGGCCAGCAGGTAAGCACCGGGAAGCGGGTAATATCCGGGTCTTTCATGACCACTTCCTGGCAGGCTCCTTTCCCGGAGATCACTTTTGGCATCCAGGAAGCGATCTTCCCCAACCTGGGAAGCATTTTGAGTTTATCCAGTATATTGTCTTTGGGGCCGGTAAGCTCCTTGAAAAGCGTTTCAATTTCCCGGGTAACGTCGTCCATGTTTTTGACACCCAATGCCAGGCACATGCGCTTGTAATTTCCCATGGAATTAATGAGCAGGGGAAAGTCCGTCCCCGTATTTTCAAATAGCAGGGCCGGACCGTATTTTTTGGAGACCCGGTCAGTGATCTCCGTGATCTCCAGGCGGGGATCTACATATTCTTTGATTCGTACCAATTCACCCTTTTTTTCCAGGGTGTCAATAAAATGTTGCAGATTTTTATATGCCATTTCACTTGAAGAAGAGCTGTGCCGGGTTTTCTTAGCTTAAAAACGAGTTCCTACGGTGAGCATGATTCCGAGCTTATTGTGGTCAATATCTGCCACCGGGCTCAGGTCTCCGGCTTCATAAGGGACTTGCGTAGTCGTAGACTGGTTGTAAATTCCGGCCAGGTCAACGTAAACATTACTATACCGGTAACCCAGGCCGCCCGTGAAATAGTTTCTGGAGAAATCTTCTTCTGTATTGCTGTAAGGGCTTCCGAAATAAGCGTAGCCCAGGCGCAGGCTGATCGCGTCCAGCTTGTACTCTCCGCCTACACGGAAATTAACGGCATTTTTAAAGCGGTCGGAAACGCGCTGGTTGATGTCGTTGTTAAAATCACGGAATTCACTGTCAAAATCGATCCGGGAATAATCCACAAATTCCACATCCGCTGAGAGGAAACCCTGGTCGCCGAAGAATTTGGCGAGTCCGGCATTCACTTTTAAAGGAGTGCGGATATCATAGTCAAACGTTCCTTCTATGCTGGAATTATAGGATTCGCCGTTACTTTCAAGCGTGACTATTTCATCGTAATTATCCTCTTCGAATTTAATAAAAGTAGGCGTTTGCACGCTGAGTCCTATGCGGACATCCTTAACAGGGAGATAAACCGCTCCCAGCTTCGCATTAAATCCTGCTCCCCGCTGTTCGTAATTCCTGACATAATCGAACGAGGTAATGTCGAACGGGTAGGAAGGGTCATTTATATCGTACTCCGTGTAATAGGACTCGTTTTCCTGCCGCACATTTACATAAGTAAGCGCCGCGCCCAGAAATAGCTGGTTGCCATAATTTCCACCCAGGGTAACGCTGGTTTCCGAAATACCGCCTTTGGTTTCCACTTCTCTGAATTGCTGGAGGTCTCCGAATTCGCTCAGCCCGATAAAGGTAGGCTGTCCGTCTATTTCCGCATCATCAATGATCCCCGCGGCATAAGCCACGTCTTCCAGGTAGAAGGGATCATTGATATCAGGCAGTTCGTCGCCCTGGTACCTGTTATAGGCAAGGTCTGCAAAGAAAGAAGTAATGGAACTGCTTCCGTTATAGCCCTGGTAGGAGTACCTGTTATTAAAGTCATTTGTTCTCATGTAGCTGAGGCCGAAAGCAAAATTATTCCAGCGGCCGTTGAAGCTGCCGTCGTTTTCCTTCCGCGCATTAGCGATCACCAGGCCGAATTGCGGTACCGTGAATTTGCTGAACGGATCATCCGTGTTGCTGTCCAAATAGGTTGCTTTGTTGGAAACGTTTTTAAAATTAAAGGTAATCCCCAGATCAGAACTCCTGTAAAATGCAATCCCAGCCGGGTTAATACCGAATGTACCCAGATCGCCTCCCAAAGCAACCTGCGCACCGCCAATCGCCTGAATGCGTGCGGTCCCAATCAATTCCGATTGAGAATACCCCAGGGCGTCGTCTTCGTAATTCTGTGCAAAGGCGGGCAGCGATAAACAGGCAAAAGAAAGAGCTGCCAGCGTTTTGATATGCTTAAAGTTCATGTGTGTTTCAAATTATTAGCTCAATAAAAAACCCGAAAGGACAAACCTTTAACGCATCCTTTCGGGGTATTTATATAGGACAATTATGGCCGGAACCGTTAATTACCTTGGCCGTGGACGAGAACTTCCTGAACTGCCTCCGGACCTCCCCGAACTGCCAGAAGAACGCGGTGAGCTGCTTCTTGGCGGCGGTGAATAAGTCGGCCTGCTCTGCGGGCGCGGTCTTGCCTGTGGCCTGGACGTTTCTCTTGGCGGCGCAGCGCGTTCGGTACGCGGCCTTTCGGTGGACCCGGGGCGTGCGGCTGGCCGGTCGGCTGATGAGGAAGGCCTTCTTGCCGGCTGGGTCGTCTGACGCGGCCTTGAAGAAGGACGTTCCGAAATAGTCCCGCTTCCGGGCCTCGGACGGCTGTAATTCCCGTCGTTGACGGAGCCTACGCGCGGCCGGGGACGGTTGTAAGTCCCGTTTGAGGGCCGGTAGATCGGGCGGCTATAGTAATAACCCGGATGATATCCTCCCCAGTAACCTCCATATGAGGCATAATTATAGCCCATATAAGGCGTACTATAATAGTAAGGGGAATAAAAATAAGGGGAATAACTATAATACCCCCAAGGGCGGTAACCTCCGTAATATCCTCCAAACCCTAAACTCAGGCCTAAACCAAAACCGGGCCTCAGCCAGGGGTCGTAATAAAACGGGTCGTAATAATCGAAGTAGCTGAATCCGTAGAAAGGAGAATGGAACCTCCTCAAACGGTGCGTATAGCTGTTGTAATAGGAGTCTTCTTCATAATTTTCGTCATAACTATCGTCATAACTTCTCCTGTACGCGTATTCATCCTCTTCGTAGGCTTCCTCTGATACATTGGATGCGTAAGATTCCTCCGGAGTATATTCTTTTCCGTAAAAATCGTCATCCACCGATTCTTTGGCTAATTTTGGTGCAGCGCAGGAACCGAGTAAAAGAGAGCCAATTGCTGTTATGTAGACTAACTTTTTCATGACTAAACTATATCTGATGTAAGAACGCTTAAATTTATAAATTTGTTTCCGTTTACGGGTAAGATTAAATATAACATTTTTTATACATACATACAATAATAGCGCAGATTTATGGCAAATGTTTTGACGAGCAAGGAGGAGGATTATTCCCAATGGTATAATGACCTGGTGGACGAAGCGGGCCTGGCCGAGCATTCGGCAGTGAGGGGTTGCATGGTGATAAAACCGTACGGTTATTCCATATGGGAAAAAATGCAGGGCGCCCTGGATAAAATGTTCAAGGATACCGGGCACTCCAATGCTTATTTTCCCTTGTTTATCCCTAAATCTTTTTTAGCGAAAGAAGCCTCGCATGTAGAGGGCTTTGCCAAGGAATGTGCAGTAGTAACTCATTACCGGCTCAAAGACAGCGACGAAGGCATTATCGTGGATCCTGATGCCCGGCTGGAAGAAGAGCTGATCGTCAGGCCGACATCTGAAACAATTATCTGGAACACGTACCGCGGATGGATCCAGTCCTACCGAGACCTGCCCGTACTGGTGAATCAATGGGCCAATGTAGTACGCTGGGAGATGCGTACCCGGTTATTTCTCCGCACCGCGGAATTCCTTTGGCAGGAGGGCCATACCGCCCATGCTACCCGTGATGAGGCGGTGAAGGAAGCCGAGCAAATGCTGGAGGTCTATGCCGATTTTGCGGAAAACTGGATGGCCATGCCCGTGCTGAAAGGCATAAAAACGCCCAATGAACGTTTTGCCGGCGCGCTGGAAACTTATTGCATTGAAGCCCTGATGCAGGATGGAAAAGCGCTACAGGCAGGCACATCGCATTTTCTGGGCCAGAACTTTGCAAAGGCCTTTGATGTGAAGTTTACTGACCGTGAAGGGAAGCTGGACCATGTATGGGCTACTTCCTGGGGGGTATCCACCCGTTTAATGGGCGCTTTGATCATGGCGCACGGAGACGATAATGGCCTGGTTGTTCCGCCGAGGCTGGCTCCCCTGCAGGTGGTGATCGTACCTATTTACAAAAAAGCGGAAGAGATCGGCGCCATCAGCGAAGCGGTTGAAAAGATTATGGAAGCCCTGAAAAGCAAAGGCATCAGCGTAAAATACGATGACAGCGACAAACAGCGTCCCGGTTTTAAATTCGCCGAGTATGAATTGAAGGGAATTCCGGTCCGGATTGCCATAGGGCCACGTGACCTGGAAAAAGGAACCGTAGAAATTGCCCGCAGGGATACCCGGGAAAAAATGACGGTTTCCATGGAAGAAACTCCGGCTAAAGTTGCCGCGCTGCTGGAAGAGATCCAGCAGAATATTTATAAAAAGGCTAAAGATTTCAGGGATGCCAATACGCGCCCGGCGGATAGTTATGACGAATTCAAGCAGCTGCTGGAAGAAAAAGGGGGCTTTATTATGGCGCATTGGGACGGGACTGCCGAGACCGAGCAACGTATTAAGGAGGAAACAAAAGCCACTATTCGCTGTATTCCATTGAACAACCCGAAGGAAAAAGGGAAATGCATCCTTACCGGTAAGCCTTCGGAACAACGAGTAATATTCGCCAAAGCATATTAAGCATGACTGAAAAAAAAGAAGCGCTGGTAAAGAAGATCCGCGACGAAAACTACGAAGCAATCCTGAAAAATCTGAAAGGCCGGGCCGCCCTTAAACAAGCCGTTTACAAGGAGGTCTGCCAGGTTTACAAGGAATTGCTATCTTCCCTGGAGATGATCAGTGGAAAGCTGAAAGACGATATTGCCGAAGTGAAGGATGTGGAGATCGAATTAAGGGAGATCAACCAGTTTGAGTCCATGCTGAAATTTGGAAGCGACGTACTGATCGTTTCTATGCATAGCAATGTGTTTTATGTGAATCCTGCTCATTTTATTCATAAAACGGGTTATGTAAAAGAGGATAATTCCAAGGCTTACTGCGGGGTGATCCATATTCACAATTTCCTGGCTGATTCCATCAAATATAACCGTACGAACGATACGGGTTACCTGGTTGCGCGTATTTTCATTAACAAGGAGCGCCATTTTTTTGTAGAAGGACGGGGCCAGTTCTCCTTCCTGTACGAGGACTTCAGCGAAAGCGTTTTAGACAAGCTGGTGATTGATAATATCGTGGAACTGGCCATCAATCATAGCATTGAATTTGACCTGGTAGCTCCTGATTTTGAACATATAAAAGCCATCAGCCTGATGGACAAACAACTTCAGTATGCGAATTCCGGTTACCAAACCGATAAGCAGCTGGGTTATAAATTCAGCGCCCAGGCAGGTGTCAAATAAAGGCGGGGCTATGAGGGTCAGCCTTTATTTAAGGAGCTACCTTTAGGATAACGGGCTCGCAGCAGTATTGCGGCTGGCCGTCAAAAAAACAGAATCATGAAATTCGGAACAAAAGCCATTCACGCGGGTGTGTTTCCCGATCCTTCCACGGGTGCCATTATGACCCCGATTTACCAAACCTCTACCTATGTACAGGCGGCTCCGGGGGAGCATAAGGGCTATGAATATTCCCGCACGCAGAACCCCACCCGCCACCAGCTCCAAAATAATATTGCCGCCCTGGAGAACGCCAGGCACGGCTTCTGCTTCAGCAGCGGGATGGGGGCTATTGACACCCTGGTGAAACTGCTGTCCCCCGGCGATGAGGTTATTGCCACCAATGATCTCTATGGCGGGACCTATCGTATTTTCACGAAAGTGTTTGAAAAATATGGGATCAGGTTCCATTTTGCGGGGATGGAAGATGCTTCCGCGGTGCAAAGTTTTGTGAACGAACGCACGCGGATGATCTGGGTGGAAACTCCTACGAATCCAACGCTTAAAATTAACGATATAGCCGCCATATCCGCGATTGCAAAGCAATGCGGGGCGTTGCTGGCCGTAGATAATACCTTTGCTTCGCCCTACCTGCAGACGCCGATGGATCTTGGCGCTGATGTGGTAATGCATTCGCTGACGAAATATATGGCGGGTCATTCTGATGTGGTAATGGGCGCTCTTGTCTGCAACGACGATAAACTGGCGGAGGACATTGCCTTCCTCCAGAACTCCTGCGGAGCTGTTCCCGGCCCCCAGGATTGTTTCCTGGTGCTGAGAGGCATTAAAACCCTGCACCTGCGCATGCAGCGGCATAGCGAGAACGGCGCCGCGGTAGCGCGGTTTTTAAACGAGCATCCTGCGGTGAGCAAGGTTTATTGGCCAGGCTTGCCCGATCACCCCAATCATGATGTCGCCCGCCGGCAGATGCGGGATTTCGGCGGAATGCTTTCTTTTAGCCTGAAAGGCGACCGGATCGAAGATGCGATGCGGGTACTAAGCGCCACCAAGGTGTTTTCACTGGCAGAATCGCTGGGCGGAGTCGAATCCTTACTGGGACATCCGGCTTCTATGACCCACGCGGCTATTCCCCGGGAAGAACGCTTGAAAAGCGGAGTGACGGATGGGCTTATCCGGCTTAGTGTTGGGGTGGAAGATGTTGAGGACCTTATCGGGGACTTGGAACAGGCGCTTATTTGAAGTTGCTTCGCGAAGTTGCTTCGAGAAGTTGCTTCGCAACGGTTTAAAGTTTAAAGTTTTTAGTTTAAAGTTTAAAGTTTTTAGTGCTTCTCGAGGGTGCTTTGCAACAGCTTAAAGTTTAAAGTTTAAAGTTTAAAGTTTTTAGTTTAAAGTTTTTAGTGCTTCTCGAGGGTGCTTCGCAACAGTTTAAAGTTTAAAGTTTTTAGTTTTTTTGCTTCGCGTAGTTGGTTTGCAATGGTTTAAGGTTTCGAATGATAAGAAGTGATGTTTTGATTTCCGGGGGCTTGCGTAATGGGGGATTGAGGGGATGAAGGGGTTTTTGGATGCGAAGGTGGAACAGTATAATCAGCCTGGGTTTATTGAGAATGACCCGGTTTGTATTCCGCATTTGTTTACCCGGAAACAGGATATTGAGATCATGGGGTTTTGGGCGGCTGTGCTGGCCTGGGGGCAGCGGAAAACCATCATTGCCAAGTGCAGGGAACTGATCGGGCTGATGGACGGTACTCCTTATGAATTTATTACGCAGCACGAGGAATCTGATCTGAAACGTTTGCTGGGCTTTAAACACCGGACCTTTAATGCGACCGACACCCTTTATTTTATTGAATTCTTCCGGCGTCATTATGCGGAGTTCGATAGTTTGGAAGAAGCTTTTACCGGCAGTTTTTCATCGTTTGGTGCAACAGGTTCCGGAAAAACGAATCTTGGTAAAGCAGCTCTCGGCGAAACAAATTCGAATGAAACTGAATCGGGTGAAACAGGTTCCTTTAAAACAGCTTCTGGTGAACCAAATCCCGGTGAAAGAGATTCCAATGAAACGGGATCCGGTGGTTCTGAGCCCATGGAAGCCTGTTTGAATGCCTTCCGCCGGAGGTTCTTCAGCCTGGAGGATTTTCCACGCCGCACAATGAAGCATATACCAGCTCCGGAGCGCGATTCGGCCTGTAAAAGGCTGAACATGTTTCTTCGGTGGATGGTGCGGAAAGATGATAAAGGAGTTGATTTCGGGTTGTGGACGAAGATTCTTCCGGCATCGCTTATTTGTCCCTGTGATGTACACGTAGAACGCGTAGCCCGGAAGCTGGAATTGATCCGGCGCCCGCGGGGAGGCTGGCAGACGGCTTTGGAACTAACCAGGAATTTGCGGAAATTGGATCCTTCCGATCCGGTGAAATATGATTTCGCCCTTTTCGGCATGGGTGTAGCCGGCGAAATTTAATCCTAGATATGGTACAATTCAGCGCGGAAATAGCACGTTTCGAAAAGAACGGGGAAAAGACCGGCTGGTTCTACATTTTGATACCCGAAGCCACCGCTCAGGAGATCAAAGCAGGCAACAGGCAGTTTTTCAGAATCCGGGGGACCATTAACGGCCATGAATTCGCCGGCCTTGGCCTTATTCCTACTGGTGGCGGCGGTTTTATTCTGGCCGTCAATGCCGGTATCCGGAAAACGTTGGAAGCCAGGCTGGGGGATATGCTGCACCTAAGCGTGGAAGAAGATACCGACTTTGAAATCATCATCCCGGCTGACCTGGAAATTTGCCTGGCCGAAGATCCAAGGCTCCTTGAAAATTTCATGAAGTTCAATAAAGCCAACCGCAACTATTTCATCAACTGGATCAACGGCGCGAAAACCGAGCCCACCCGCACCAGGCGCATCGCCATGACAGTAGAAGCCATGGAACTGGGACTGGACTTCGGGGCGATGATCCGCCGTGATAAAGCCCGCCGGCAAAGCGGGGAAATCTGAATATTTTAGCGCATGCAACAAGACTTTCAAAATGATACCATCGTGGCCCTTGCCACCCCCGCCGGCACCGGCGCCATTGCCGTTATCCGCCTTTCCGGCCCTGATTCAATTCGCATTGTCAATAAGGTCTTCCATGGGAAAAACCTGGAAGAACAGCCCTCTCATACCTTGCATTTGGGTACGATCAATGATGGCGAAACGCTGATAGACGAAGTATTGGTCAGCCTGTTCATTGCTCCTCGTTCCTATACGAAAGAGCATTCAGCAGAGGTGTCCTGTCACGCTTCGCCCTATATTATTGACCGGCTTATCCGGCTTTTTATCCGCGAGGGAGCCCGCGCCGCAAAGCCCGGCGAATTCACTCAGCGCGCTTTCCTTAACGGCCAGCTGGATCTCTCGCAGGCCGAAGCCGTTGCCGACCTCATTGCTTCCACGTCCGGTGCATCCCACCGCGTAGCCCTGCAGCAATTGCGCGGCGGCATTTCCGGGAAACTGCAGCAATTGCGCGAACAACTCATCCAATTTGCCTCCCTGATAGAATTGGAACTCGATTTTTCCGAAGAAGACGTGGAATTTGCAAACCGCGAGCAGCTGAGCAGCCTGGTGCATCAAATCCGGCTCGAACTTGGCAGGATGATCAGCTCTTTCGAATTAGGCAATGCCATTAAAAGCGGCCTGCCTGTCGTCATTTCCGGCAAACCCAACGCGGGTAAATCCACCCTTCTGAATGCATTGCTGAACGAAGAACGGGCAATCGTTTCCGATATTCCCGGCACCACCCGCGATATTATTGAAGACGAACTGGTCATCGGCGGCATTCGTTTCCGCTTCATTGATACCGCCGGCATCCGCGAAACTACCGATAAAATCGAGGCAATAGGAGTGGAGCGTGCCTATGGGAAGATCAAACAATCAGCCATTGTGCTGTACCTGTTTGATCCGCGTGAAGTTTCACCGGTTGAGCTGGGAGGGATATTGGACGAGATCCGCACACACATGGCCAAGCCGGAAAACCTGCTGGCAGTAGCCAATAAAATAGACCTGCTTGAAAGCGAAAAAGTACGTTCGGATTATTCATTCGCCGAAAATTTGTTGCTGATCTCCGCCAGGGAACAGCAAAATATAACGATTCTTACTGATGCCTTGTTAGAAAAGGCCCAGGCCGCCCGGCTGGACAGCGATGAAACGATCATCTCCAACATCCGGCACATCGAAGCCCTCACACGCACGGACGAAGCGCTCGCAAACGCCCTGGAAATGATGGAACAACTGGTAAGCGGTGAACTGCTTGCATTTGAGATCCGGCAGGCGCTTCATTACCTGGGAGAAATCACGGGAAGCATCAGTAACGAGGATTTGCTGGATAGTATTTTTTCGAAGTTTTGTATCGGGAAGTAGGTTTGCTCTCCCGATTGAACGCAATGCGTTCAGAATTGAGGGGGCGTCTTCCTGATCCGGATGGTGAGTGCTTCCGCAGGATTTGTTTCGAACAGTTGACGCCGCTCAGCCGTCGTAAACCCCGCCTTTTTCAGGGCTGGAATGAGGTCTTCAAAAACGGACACATAGGGACGGATCATGCCACCTCGCGGCTTTCCTACTTCGTACCACCCGGCATCGTGTGAGATGAGGACGCGGTGTAGCAGGCGTCGAGCCTTCATGTCTTGCAGGAAAGCCACATAGCGGTCTGCCAATTGCGGATACAGGCCGTCGAAGGCCACCCAGCCTCCTGCCTTGGCTGCCTGGAGATGCAAGGCTCTATCCGGCTCGCTCTGCGCATGCGTCCATACCCATGCCTCCGGTGCCGCGCCGGTGTCGGTGATAATCGTCAGCTCTTCGAGTGCGGCCCGCCCATCACCGGTGTGTACAAAGATGGTCAGTCCCGTTTCAAGGTGGGTGAGCGCAGCGGCCCTCATAAGTTTGCGCTGCACGGCCGACAACGGGTAGCGGTCTACTCCCGTTTTGATGAAGCCCGGTTTGATTCCCGTATTGTCGATGCCGTTCCGCCATTCGGAAATCCATCGTTCGGCGAGTTGCTCCGCGGTTTCCGTGTACGCATGCGGTGGCAGGTATTTTTCACCTGCGGCTCCGTAATAGCCGGTATTGGTGATGATATGCAAGCCCGATGCATCGGCCAACCGTTTAAGCAGTTGGGCATCGCGGGCGAGCCACTCCGGCGTACAATCTACGAAAGTCCGTACGCCCCGGCGGCGAGCATCTTCCAAAAAAGGGAGCATGGTGTCGAACACCTCGTCTTGCCCATAGCGCATCGGGTTGACCTGGTCTGCGCCGATGAAATCGACCAGGATGTGTTCGTGCGATAATATAAAACCGAGTTTGCGGGTAGGAACGGGGCCGTTGACGGTGACGACATGGTCCGGCGGCCGCAACAACTGAAACCGGTCAAGGCCGGCCAGCGGAGCCGTGGCCAGCAATCCTTTTTGGATGAAAACGCGTCGCTTCATGGCCTCCATGCATAGTACAAATCGAATATGCTACAAATCGGCAGCTTTTGCAAACGCGATTTATTGCGTTGTGTGCTTTCTTCATCACGGACAAGGCTCTAAGCGATCTAAGATCGTCTAACACCGGCTGTCGGCAGGAAGTTTTACATCATCCGTTCAATATATCGTGCTATAAAATGGCTCTATAACCTGCTGTATGTCAAATAAATAAAATCCTGCAGCGGGAAATAATGAGAATTCCCGGTTTTATAAAGATATTTAGTCATCAGCTTATTATCTAAAATTGTTCTTAAATGATGAAACATTGGCTTTTACTTTTCTTCCTGCTTACCAGTATATCGGGTATAGCCCCGGGGCAGGCCAACAACCCGCAGGAAAACGTGGTGATTACCTCAAATAATGAGAAAACCCGGGTCCGGACGACTGAAACGGGGGGATTGCAGATTAACGTTTCAAAAAAGGACCTCCTGAAATTTAAAGAAAACGGGTATGTCCGGTATAGTGACTTCGGCGCCAAAGGAGATGGTAAAACCGACGATATCGATGCCATTGCGGCGGCACATGCCTTTGCGAATCAGGAGGGCTTACCGGTGAAAGCTGATGAAGGAGCAAGCTACTACATTGGCGGGAAGGCCCGTACAGCGGTCATTCAAACAGAAACCGATTTTGGAACCGCCGAATTTATCATTGACGATACCGAGGTCAAAGATCGAAACTTGCATGTGTTCCTGGTGAGTTCCACGCTGCTTCCTTTCACCCCTGGGGGGATATCCTCCCTTAAAAAGAACCAGGAGAAAATAAATGTTCCTTTACCGGGCCCCAGTCTGATCACTGTCACCAATTCATTCGTAAAACGGTACATCCGGTTTGGGCCGAACCAAAATAACGGCGCATCGCAGACGGATATATTTATCGTTGACAAAGTCGGCAATGTGGACATGAATGCGCCGATCATCTGGGACTTCGATAAAATAACGGACATCACCGCAATTCCCATTGACCAGACAAGGCTAACCATTAAAGGAGGAAAATTTACTACCATAGCTAACAGAGCAGAGTCAAAGTATACTTATTACAGCCGTGGAATCGCTATCCGGCGCTCCAACGTCCTGGTGGAGGGGCTCGTACACCGCATCACCGGGGAAGGTGAACACGGCGCGCCATATGGCGGCTTCCTTAATTTTCGAGATTGCGCCAATGTAACCGTCCGGAACTGTATCCTGACCGGCCATAAAACCTACCGGACCATCGGATCGGCAGGTGTCCCCGTCTCCATGGGCAGCTACGACATTTCTCTCAGCCGGGCTCTCAATATCTCGTTCGAACATTGCAGCCAGACAAATGATATTAACGACCCAACCTACTGGGGGATTATGGGCTCCAATTTCTGTAAAAACCTGGTTTTGGATCACTGCACCTTTTCGCGCTTTGACGCTCATATGGGTGTGGCCAATGCCACTATCCGCAATTCCACGCTCGGGCATATGGGAATAAACGCGATCGGCAGCGGAACTTTTCTCATTGAAAATTCCACCCTTAACGGCAGAAGCCTCATCAATCTCCGCCCGGATTATGGCAGTACCTGGCAGGGAAAATTTATCATCCGGAATTGTGTGTTCATACCGGCAGGCGGCAGAACGGCCACCCCCATACTTATCGGAGGCTCCAATTCCGGACAGCATAATTTCGGCTATACCACTTATATGCCGGAGCTGATCATCATCGAAAACCTGCACATCGATGATTCCAACCATCCGGAAGATTACCACGGTCCGGCCATCTTTGCCAATTTCAATCCCAAAATGACCGACGATTCCTACGTCGAAAAATATCCCCATATACGAACCGAGGAAGTCATCCTCAAAAACATAACCATCGAAAGCGGCAAGAAACTTCGGGTGAGTGATAATATGTATTTGTTTAAGGATGTGAAAATAAGTGCTGAATAGAAATCGCATTACCCAGCAAGCCGCCCCGCATTCATAGAACTTATAATGTGTTTGATAAAGTAAGTGTTTGCTATTCTACTAAACAAAATATCGGCATTTTGTTTAGTACAGTAAACAAAATATGGTATATTTGCTTATTGTAATAAACAGATATGGAGAAGTTGTTTGAAAAATTTCAACAAAAAATTGCCCATATATCCACGCAATTCGTAAGAAGCAGTATATCTGCCATCAATTGGAAGGCACGCCTAATCGGCATAAAGGGCCCAAGGGGCGTAGGTAAAACAACGCTAATGCTCCAGTATATAAAATTGTACTTAGGAGAGAATATAAACAGTACATTGTATGTAAGTCTTGACGATATATGGTTTAGTAATAATAAGTTAGTTGATCTGGCTGAAGATTTCGTGAAAAGAGGGGGAACCCATCTGTTCCTCGATGAAGTGCATAAATATCCTGACTGGTCTCAAGAATTGAAAAACATCTATGATGATCATCCGATGCTTCAAGTTGTCTTCACGGGTTCATCGCTACTGGAGATATTGAATGCCAGGGCAGATTTGAGCCGTAGAGCGGTGATATATTACATGCAAGGATTGTCTTTCCGTGAATACCTCGCCATTGAACAGGGTGTTTACTTTGACCCGCTTCAGTTGGAGACAATAATTCACGACCATTCTTCTTTGTCGGCGATGGTATTGAAGAAGATAAAGCCTTTACAATACTTCTCACAATATCTAAAAAACGGATATTATCCTTACTACCAGGAAGAGGCTGATTTGTATGCCAGGCGAGTAGAAGAAGTTATCAATATGATGCTTGAGATAGAATTGCCTTTGCTCCGGCAAATGGATATAGGCTATATTCGCAAGATCAAACAATTGCTGCTCATTATAGCAGAATCGGCTCCGTTTATACCAAATGTGAGCAAAATCAGCGAAAAGATCGGGATCAACCGGGCTACCTTGCTGTCTTACTTGCATTATTTGCAGGAAATCGGACTTACACGTAACCTTTTCCGCTCCGCCTCGGGCATCAGTCGTTTACAGAAGCCAGATAAGATATATCTGGAAAATACAAATCTTGCCTATATACTGGGCAATGCAAATATCGGAAACGTACGCGAAACATTTTTTGCCAATCAATTGGATCACCAACACCAGCTGCTCTTTCCGGAAAAGGGCGACTTTCTCGTCGATAACGAATATGTTTTTGAAATCGGGGGGAAGGATAAATCTGCTGAGCAGCTTCGGGGAATAGTCAATGGCTTTATCGCTGCTGATGACATTGAACATGGTTTTCTGCAGAAAATCCCCTTATGGTTATTTGGCTTTTTATATTAACGCCCGCAAATTAACTGTGATGTTCGAATCGCCGAAATGGCGTTTTCTGCCCGAAGTTAGGTTTGGCTATAATAAAGGATGCTACCCGCGCCGCTTAAAATGTAGGCGGCGGCGCATTAAGGTCGGAATCCAGGAAATCAGTGATCATTGGTATCAGCCAATCTGTTTGCTGCATCATGCCAATATGGGTGGTGCCCGGGAGAATTGCCAGGCGGGATTCCGGTAGCCCGTAAATATCTCCCATTTTTCCGCCGCCTTTGGCCCGGAACAACTCCAGTGCATGCTCATATCGTACGCCGTCGGCATCGCCAATGGCCATGAATATCGGGGCCTTTATATTTTTTACCTCCCGGGACCAGTCATAAGGCTTCAGGTCTATACTGATAACTTTCTTTACAAATTCCGGAAAATGTTCCGGGTCGTTTCCAAGACTATCATATTGTTTTTTTATGGGGGTGTTTTCAAACATCTCCGGGGTGAAGGTAGCAAAGCTGGCTTCTACATCGGGCCACCAGCCATCGTGGGCATAGGCGCCGGACAATATGACGAGCCTGCGTACCTGTTCCGGATGACGCACAGCTATCTGGAAGGCTACGCCGCCGCCCATGCTGTACCCGAGGATGTCGGCGCTGTCAATTTTAAGGTGCTTTAGCAGGCCGGATACATCGTCTGCCATGCCTTCATAGCTGATTTCCCGCGATATATCCTTGGTGCGGCCATGGCCTTGCATTTCGGCCACTATTACTTTCCGGTCCTTAGCCAGCAGCGGGATGATACGCGACCAATTTAATGGTATATTCATAAAGGAGCCATGCAGCAGCACAATGGGTTGGCCTTTACCATAGACTTCATAATACATCTTTAATCCGTTTATGTCTGCATACCCGCTTTCAGCAGGTTTTGTCTCCTGGCTTACAACGGTGTCTTGCTGAGGCCGGCAGGCTATTACCGTTAGAATAATGGCAGCCAGGAAACCGGTTTTGATTCGTGTATTCATGTTTTGCTATTTGTTTGAATACAAAGTTCGGCAACCATACGATACAGTTCACAGGGTGTGTGCGACAATAACAGGGCGAAAAGCGACGCATAAATTATGTTGATCAATTTTATATCTTTATACAAATGCAAGCAATTAGGGCGAAGTTCAGGCAGGTAACCTGAGCATAATAATTAAAACAAATTAACATGAAGGAAATCCGGAAAGAAGACATCAAACAGGAGGTGTTTGATCTTTATGACGATTACGCGCATAACCGGGTCGGCCGGCGCGAATTTATGCAAAGGTTATCTACATATGCTGTGGGAGGGCTCACGGTAGCGTCTCTTGCGAGTTTCCTTATGCCTGATTATAAGAACGCTATTCAGATCCGGCAGGACGATCCCCGTTTAAAGTCAGAATATGTTAATTATCCGTCCGTAAAGGGCGGCGGAACTATTAAGGCTCTATTGTCCATGCCTGCGGATGCGGAACAGCGGCTCGGAGGTGTCATAGTTGTTCATGAAAACCGGGGCTTGAATCCGCATATTGAAGATGTAGGAAGGAGGGCTGCTTTGGCAGGATTTATTTCAATCGCACCTGATGCCTTAACCCCCTTAGGAGGTTATCCTGGAAATGATGACGATGGCCGGGAACTTCAGCGTAAACGTGACAGAAATGAAATGCTGGAAGATTTCATCGCCGCTTTTGAATACCTGAAAGACCACAAAAATTGCAATGGCAAAGCCGGAGTGGTTGGTTTTTGCTTTGGCGGCTGGATTTCAAATATGATGGCGGTACGAATTCCGGACCTGGCGGCATCTGTGCCATTCTACGGCGGGCAGCCCGAAAGTGAAGATGTCCCCAAAATACAGGCGCCGCTTCTCTTGCATTATGCGGAGCTGGATACCCGTGTGAATGAAGGATGGCCGGCCTATGAAGCGGCTTTAAAAGCTAACAATAAGGAATATACAGCTCACATGTATGCCGGAGCAAATCACGGCTTTCATAACGATACAACACCTCGTTATGATAAAGCTGCAGCAGAGCTTGCCTGGAAACGTACCATCGATTTTTTTAATGAAAAGTTAACCTGAGATCCTATTCCGCAAAAAAACTGCGGGCATATGCCGCATGTCGCATTTACTGAGCGCTGATCGTTTAGACTGATAATTTGTGGCATCAAAATGGGAACTGGTTGGAGAGGACCAAACCCGCCCGTTATGATGCAAGAACGCTATTGTGCAATCCAAATAACAGCCTATGAAAGGTTTTTTGAACGAGATTTTAAGAGGTTTGCGGGCTTGCCCCAAGTACCTTCCGGCTAAATACTTTTATGACGAAACCGGCGACCGCTTGTTCCAGCAAATCATGAGCAGTCCTGAATACTACCTGACGCGCTGCGAATACGAAATATTCAGTTTGAAAACTCCTGCAATTGCCGATCTGCTGCAAAGCCATTTGCCGCTTTTTGACCTGGTTGAACTGGGAGCCGGCGATTGCCTGAAGTCGCGTTTTCTGCTAAAGGAGCTGGTGCATCGAAACCTTTCCTTTACCTTTTATCCCGTAGATATTTCCGCAAACGTCATTGAACAATTAACTCAAACGCTGCCGGAGGCAATCCCTGGTCTTAAGCTGCATGGATTGAACGGGGAATACCTGGCGATGCTGGAAAAGGCGCGGCAGCTTTCAGACCGTCCAAAGGTCGTGCTGTTTTTAGGGGCCAATATCGGCAACCTGGAAAAAGACCAGACCGGGATATTCCTGGCACAGATTCGAGCAACGCTTAAAAAGGGAGACTTGCTATGCATCGGCTTTGACCTGAAGAAGGATCCGGATATTATTTTATCGGCCTATAATGATAAGGCCGGACTCACACGAGCATTCAACCTGAATCTGCTGAAGCGGATAAACCGCGAGTTCGAAGCTGACTTCGATCTTACAGCTTTTAAGCACTTTCCCGTTTATGATCCGGTAAGCGGGGCCTGCCGGAGTTTCCTGATCAGCCTTAAACAGCAGCGCGTGAACATGAAAACAGCTGGCGAAAGCTTTTGCTTTGAACCCTACGAGCCGGTTTTTATGGAGATTTCTCAGAAATACTCCCGGGACGAGATCCTTGCTTTGGCACTCACCAGCGGTTTCAGGCCGCTCACCACCTTCTGCGACAGCAAACATTGGTTTGGGGACGCAATATGGGAAGTGGACGATAAATAACGCAAAAGGAATTTCTATTCAATTCTGTAAGACCGTTTCTCGATAAATGTTCGGCCAAACATGTCGGTTGCTTTTATTTCTATCGTATGCGTGCCCCTGGGCAGATCATCCGGAAGAGACGCTTTCCACAGGTGATCGCTGATCGCTGCGGCGCCGGGCCTTCTTCCTTCCCATAATTCTTCCGTCATATCCCAGGCTACCTGCTTGGCGATAAAGGTTGGGTCAAATTCTTCGACTCTTTTCATTTCTTTCCATTCTCCATTGTCGACCCGCATCATTACCTCATCATCCGCGCTGCCCATGTAAAAATTCGCATAAACCGGTGAAGAACCTTTTACCTTATACCCGGTCACTTTCGGTGCATAAATTCCTATCTGGTGTTCCGCAGGTTTATCCACTGCTTTATAGTCGATTATGTACTGGTTGCCGTCAAACGTAATAAAGGAATAGCCTTTTGGAGTGCCATCGGCCATCATGGAGTAGGGGATTCCTTTTTCATTCAGCCGCCCGCTATACCAGTTGCCGGAAGTGGTTCCTGAATTGAAGTGATGATGAGGCTTGTCCTGCAACCAGCCTTGCCGGCGATCCATGAAGAAATGGGTTTGCCTGTGCGTATGGGCTGACAAAGAAAGGGTGTAGGGAAAATCTTTTAATAGTTCGAAGAGACGGTCCCTGTCTTCCGTGCGGAAGGAATTTTCGTGGGAAATGGGAATATGAAAGGCCAATACGATCAAATGGTCTTTTGGGACAAACTGAAGGTCGTTTTTAATAAACTCAAGTTGCTGATCGTTCAGGCCTCCCCAATAACCTTTTTTATCACGCGGATCCGGGTAAATAATGTCGTCCAGCACGATGAAATGAACTTTTCCGTGGTTAAAGGCATAATTGGCCGGGCCAAAATGAGCTTCGTAGGACTCGTCAGACAATGAATCTGCTTCCACATCGAAATTAATATCATGATTTCCCATCACGTTAAACCAGGGAATCCCCACTTCACTGGTTGCTTCGATATATGGATTGAACAAGGTAGGTTTATTCCCTACCAAATCACCCAGGCTCATTCCAAATTCAAATCCTTCCACTCCGCGAAGTTCATTAATTACTGCATTCCGGTAATAGGAAACCTCGTCCAGGGTATATACCTGCGGATCGCCGAAAAGGATCATTTTGAAATTTTCCGTTACCTCATTTTTCTTCAGGCCGAAATTGACCTCTTTAGGCAGATCACCCGTTGACTCCACCCCCGCATATTCCAGCTCGGGCGACCCCTGGGGCTTATGTATATAGTAAAATTGCGGAAGCTGCTGATCATTTACCGTTACGTTATACGTGCCGGGCTTTATCACCGAAATGATCTGATCATTTCCTGCGGGGAGTTCATACCGTCCCTTGTCGTCGGTTTGCACAACCTGGATGCCGTTAGTTACGGAAACACCCGGAATTCCTTTTTCTCTTCTTTCCTTAACCCCATTCTGGTTTACATCTTCGTAAACATACCCTTTTGCAATTTCCTGCGCAAAAGCTGTAAAGGAGATGAACATAAGACCTAAACTGCCAATGATTACCTGTTTTTTCATGAATCGCTTTTATTTGAATATATATTGATCTTTATGAATTTACCCGGAACGCCCAAAGATATAATTTAGGCGATCATTTCATCGCACAAAGGTGCCATTTGAATGTTTCCTGAACGTTAAGCGAAGCTGATATTAATAATATATAGCAGGACCGGTCCGCAAATGATATATTTACCTGGGAAATGTTTGCTGATATAAATATTACCACGGTTTTAGACCTGATGGGGACCTTTGCCTTTGCCATAAGCGGCATCCGACTGGCTTCGGGTAAAAATATCGACTGGTTTGGTGCGTACATTGTCGGGTTAGTGACGGCCATTGGCGGAGGAACCACGAGAGACCTCCTGCTCGGAGTAACGCCTTTCTGGATGCTGGATGCAAAGTACTTTATTACCACTGGCGTTGCGCTGATAGCCGCTTTGTTGTTTAAAGACAGGTTGCTCAGATGGGGCAATACACTATTTTTATTTGATGCCATCGGGCTTGGACTGTTTACCATCGTTGGTATTAGCGTAAGCCTTGAGGCAGAATTGCCTTTCTGGGTTTGTATTGTAATGGGTGGCGTTACCGGAACGGTAGGAGGTGTCTTCAGAGATGTTATTATCAACGAGGTGCCTTTGATTTTTCGTAAGGACATTTATGCACTCGCAAGCATAACGGGAGGTATCATTTATTTCCTTTGTTATCAATTCCAATTCCCGGATGCTGTATCCGAAGTGATTGCTGCATTAACGGTGATCGTAATTCGCATAATTGCTGTGAAGTTTCATATCCATCTGCCTATATTAAAATCTATCAATTCTGAAGACAGATAATTTACATGCTATATGTTCAGGACGAAAAGTTTATGGATTCTTACCGGGATTGCATTGATATGCAGCATTTCTTATGTCTGGGAAGAAGGGCAAGGTTCCTGCCTGTTCCCGTCAGGAGGACGTGCCTCCAATGAAAGATAATTACCCCGGCCTTTCTGTTTCCGTCTCAAGTGAACTCCTGTTGAACGGTAAGCCCTACATGGAGCTTTTGGCCTCCATAGAAAAAAATAAAGTTCCCCTGGCAGCCATGCGGATGTTCGACTACCCGCCGCATAACGAAGCAGAAGAGATCAACGTAAGCCCAACTAACGGGCCGCGGGATACATGCTGCAAGAGATCATGAAACTCAACGAGCGGCTGTTGCAACCTTAGGAAGAGTTACCGGTCTTATCCAATATTGAAAACAAAACCTGAACTAAAGCAGACAGATAGGGACCTGGTAAAACGAATACTGGGAGGCAGCCATGATGCTTTTGGTGTACTGGTGAAAAATACGGAAGGGCTTGTTGCGCAACTGGTTTTTAACATGATTCCGAGTCCCGCCGACCGTAAGGACATTGCGCAAGAGGTTTACCTGAAAGCCTATATAAATTTGAAAGACTTTAAATTCAAGTCTAAATTGTCAACCTGGATCGGTCAAATTACCTATCATACCTGTCTTCATTACCTTGAAAAAAAGCGGCCATTCCTGCTGGAAAATTTGGCACATTCAGATATTGAAGAAGATTCGCTTGAGCTGTTAATGCAAAAACAGCATAGACATGTCAATCAAACTGAAACGAAATTATTTGAAAGTGAGCTGCAGATGATACTGAAGACAGGAATCAGCCTTTTGTCTCCGCAATATCAGACATTGATTGCTTTATATCATCAGGAAGAACTAAGTATGAAAGAAATTGGTGAGATCACTTCGCTTCCTGAAGGGACGGTTAAAAATTATCTCTTCAGGGCAAGAAAGCAATTGAAAACATATTTATTGGCTAAATATAAAAGGGAGGAATTATGACCACCGTGCATTTAACTGACAAGCAGTTGCAGGAGTTTGCAGAGGTCCCGGATAACCTGGGTCCGGAGGAAATGCTACATATCAGTAAATGTGAAAGCTGCCGGTTGCGGGTAAGAAATTATACGCTGCTGTATGCAGGTTTGAACGCGATGGAAAAGCCGGCATTTGATTTTGATCTTGCTCCCCTGGTTGTCGGGCAGCTTCCTCCGAGCCGGATTTCCGCTCCCAAATCGAAATACTATTGGGCGGCTGTTTTATGCGCCTGTATTGGAACTGCGTTCGTGGCGCTGATGGTATGGGTTTACAGTCCACAGCTTGCTGTGCTGTTTCGCCGTCTGCCGGGGATCGGATTATACATGGTAGTAATACCAACTTCAGTTACCTTTCTTCTTCAGTGTTCCGCTTACATAAAAGAATACAAGCGCAACCTTATTTTCGGTGACCGGTCTCATCAGTTATTGAAATAAAAGATATCCAGATGAAAACAATTACTTCTATTATCGCCGCACAGCCTGAATTAGGTACCTCGGAGAAAATAACAATAGCAATGGCCGCATTAAGCGTCATTGCCGTGTTGCTGATCATTTATCTTGCTTCAGCATTTCTGCTGACACTGGTTCGGCTATTTTTGAAAAAGTCACTAATTGCGAAAGGAGTTTCACAGGACCTTATTATGCAGTTGCTAGCCCGGGAAAATAACCAGAAAAGCCTCGCTCTTAAATGGTGCTGCCTGTTCAGCGCCGCAGGCCTGGGGTTATTGCTGACTTACTTTTTTCAACCTATAGGCTGGCATTCAGTTATAATTCTCACCTTTAGCCTGGCTGCTGGTTTCCTGGTTTGGTACCTATTGCTCAGGTAAGCTCCTGGCCACGGCATTAATCACCCGGGGTTTGTTCAGCAGGACAAAATATTTGTTATTTTTAGGAAAAAACCGACGATGAAGCAAATCAACTTAACCTTATTATTTTCGTTTCTGTTAACCACTTTCAGCTTTGCTCAGGAAAAGCCAGTTAATCCGTTTCTTGGTATCTGGGAACTGGGCCTTTCTGTTTACAATGGTCAGAACGCTACGAATCCGCAAATTACGCAGTTAAAGGAATATCGCGCTGATAGCACGTTTAACGCCTACATAATTGTTCCGGGTGATCGCAGATCTGTTCAAACCATGGCTGGGACGTATTCAATTCAAGGCGATAGCGTTTATACGGAAACGATCGTGAAAGCGACCAACACCGGCTTGATCGGCGACAGCTATACTATTGTTTTCTACCGGGAAGGCGACCAGCTTAGATTAAAGGGAAACGTAGAAATGGTTAATCCGTCCGGAAATAACACAAAGGTTTTCTATAATGAACGCTGGGATCGACTAGATTTTCCAGAATAAAATCATAATTATAGCCGGCGAGCTTGATGGTCTATGGCCGATTTTAACTTTCTTAAACCCTTTGGTTTTAAGGGGTTAATTTCCATGGAATAGTTTGTACGTTTGCATTAAACACATCGTCAATGCAAAATCAAATTGAAATTTATCAAGGCAATGATGGCCAAACGCAGATTCAAGTTAAGTTTGAACAGGATACCATTTGGGTGAATCAAAAACAAATGGCCGAATTATTTGGGAAGGATACCGATACCATTGGATTGCATTTGCGGAACGTATATGGAGAAGGAGAACTGGATGAAGGGGCAACTACCGAGGATTTCTCGGTAGTTCAACAAGAAGGTACACGCAGCGTCCGTAGAAGGATTAAATTTTACAACCTTGACGCTATTATTTCGGTGGGATATCGGGTGAACTCCAAACGTGGTACCCAGTTCCGCCAATGGGCCACCCAGCGTCTCAAAGATCACCTCTTGCAGGGCTATACCATCAATGAAAAACGATTGGCTCAAAAGCAGCAGGAAGTACAAACTCTGAAAGACGGCATTCGTATTTTGAGCCGTGCCATTGAAGAGAAAGCCAATGATTCGGATTTTGATTGGTTAAACCGCTTTGCAAAAGGGCTTGAATTGCTCGATGACTACGACCATGAGAGACTGGACAGGAAGGGATTAACTCAAAGAGAAACAGTATACCCTGAGATGGAGGATTATCAAATGATGATCGATACCATGAGAGCCGACTTTGAATCGGCTGTGTTTGGAAAGGAGAGGGATGGGAGCTTTCAAAGCGCCGTGGCGCAAATTTCTAAAGGCTTTGGAAATGAAGACTTTTATCCTTCTATTGAAGAAAAAGCATCCACATTGTTATATCTGGTCATTAAGAATCACGGCTTTGTAGATGGCAACAAGCGCATAGCAGCAGCCTGTTTCCTGCTTTTCCTGGAGAAAAACCGGCTGCTCTATACGAATAATCTACAGCCTATCATCAGTAACGAGGCGCTGGCAAGCCTGGCCCTGTTTGTCGCGGCCAGTAAACCGGAAGAAATGGACACTGTAAAGAAATTGGTGATTAGCGTGTTGAACAGGAATCAGTAATCCGGCCATCCTTAAAGAAACTATCGCGGATCTACCCTGCGGACGACACGTTTTGTACTTCCTCCCGGACTTTGATCAAGTGTATTGCCGGATTTCGCCATGCGGCGAAAAGGAGTATCGGGAAACGATAAAATTTTTGTTATTTAGAATGCTGAAGAACCACCGGATGTAAATGCTCAGACAGAATATAGAAAAAACGCTCGGGGAAAAAATACCGAATGCGGCTTACGAAAAATTCATGGAGCTGGCGTTTGAAAAATCTTTTGATAAGAAGGAGCTTCTTGCCGAGCCGGGAAGCGCCTGTAACTATCAATATTTCATTTTACAAGGTTCCTGTTTTTCTTATTATATCAATGAAAGAGGAGATAAGAACGTCATCCAATTGGCCATAGAGAATTATTGGATTACGGATGCAGCCAGTTATTTTGCCGGCAAACCTGCTGTTTCTACCATTGAGACCCTGGAGCCTGTCAAAGCATTGCTGCTTAACAAACAAAATTTTGATCTGCTTTGTAAAGCGCATCCTTTGCTTGACCGGTATTTTCGTATGTTGCTCCAGAATACGCTGGCTCATTTGCATTACCGGATTGCAAAAACCAACAGCGAAGATGCCGCCCACCGGTACCTGGCTTTTTCAAAATTATATCCGCATTTTATTCAGCGTATTCCCCAATATTTGATTGCGTCCTACCTTGGTATAGCGCCCCAATCGCTAAGCAGAATCCGTAAGGAAATTGCCCGCAAGGACTGATTACAGCAAAAAAAGCAAACATTCCTTTCTTAACATAGGTGAATGGAAACCGGGGTTTCCTGCACGACCTTTGTATTATAATTTAATAAACAAGAATATGAACACTGCAGTAACAAAATGGATCCTGGATCCTACGCACAGCGAGCTGACTTTTAAAGTAAAGCACCTGATGATCACGAACGTGAAAGGCGAATTCCGGAAATTCAATGCATCGGTGGAAAGCAATGGCTCCGATTTCAGCAATGCTAAAGTATCGGCTACCATTGATGCCGGTTCAATCGATACCAACAATACGGACCGCGACGCCCATTTAAAAAGCGCTGATTTTTTCGACGCTGAAAACAACGCGGAAATCACTTTTGAAAGTACCGGGTTGACCAAGCTGGATGAAGACAATTATCAGCTAAAAGGACTGCTGGGAATGAAAGGAGAAAAAAAAGAAATCGTGCTGGATGTTGACTTCGGCGGATTTGTAAAGGATCCTTACGGAAATGAAAAGGTTGGTTTTTCAGTAAGCGGTAAACTTAACCGTAAAGACTGGGGCCTGAATTGGAATGCTGCCCTGGAAACCGGGGGCGTTATGGTAAGCGACGAGGTGCGCTTAAATGCCGAAGTGCAGTTTGTAAAACAGGCCTGAATAAAAGAACAGGCTCAAAATAAACGGTCATGGAAAATAGAATAGCCGGATTGCATCATATTACTGCTATAGCAGGGGATGCACAGCGTAATTATGATTTTTATACCAAAGTACTCGGTTTGCGTTTGGTTAAGAAAACGGTCAACTTTGATGACCCGGAGACCTACCATTTCTATTTTGGCAACGAAACCGGTACGCCTGGAACCATCCTTACTTTTTTTCCATGGCCGGGGGTTAGACAAGGAAAAAACGGCGCGGGCATGGCCACTGAGATTGGCTATTCCGTGCCGGAAGGGAGCCTGGTATTCTGGAAGAATCGCTTTGAGCAGCTTAACGTTCGTCATGAAGGGATCGGTGAAAGGTTCGGAGAAAAGTACCTGCCTTTCCGGGATCCGGACGGGCTTTGGCTTGCTTTGATCGAATCGAGGGAGAAAGACAGCCGGGAAGGCTGGGAAACACCTGAAATTAATGCGGAGGCAGCTATTAAAGGGTTTCATACGGTGATCCTGACCTTAAATGACATCAAAGCTACCGCCGCTATCCTGACTGAAGTTTTCGGCTATAAGTTTATGGCACAGGATGGAAATTTATTCCGCTTCCAAACCGATGCTATTGAAAACGCTGCGACGGTGGATCTGCTGGAATCTCCCGGGGCTCAAAGGGGTATTAATGCGGGCGGCACCAATCATCATGTTGCATTCCGGGTGGAAAATGAAGAAGTACAAATGGCTTTCCGGGAGAAGATCCTGGAACGGGGCCTTTCCATCACGGAGAAGATTGACCGGGATTATTTCTTCTCGCTATACTTCCGGGAGCCGGGCGGCGTCTTATTTGAAATTGCCACGGACAACCCCGGGTTTACTACAGACGAAACAATCGCAGAACTTGGCAGCAAGCTGAAATTACCCAGGCAATATGAAGGATTCAGGGAAAGAATAGAAAACGTATTGCCGGAAATTCAGGCCTGAATAAATACAAAACGATGATGCATAGCAAGGAAATAATTTCGGCGGGAAAGCCCCTGAAGGATGCAGACAAGGCGCTCATCATGCTTCATGGCCGCGGATCCAATGCGCAGGACATTCTTGGACTGGCCCGGCATTTAGACGTGGAAGGATTTGCCCTGCTCGCTCCCCAGGCAACTAATAATACCTGGTACCCTTATTCCTTCATGGCAAATTCTGAGCAAAATGAGCCCTGGCTCACTTCGGCGTTGGAAGTCCTGAAGGAAACGCTTGATGAGGTGGTCGAAGCCGGAATCCCGGCCGCTAATTGTTACTTCCTGGGCTTTTCACAAGGAGCTTGCCTGACCCTGGAATTTGTTGCCCGGAATGCACGCCGCTACGGCGGCGTTATCGCTTTTACCGGCGGTCTGATCGGTGATAAGGTGAACTGCGAAAACTATTCCGGCGATTTTGAAGATACGCGCATTTTTATCGGCAGCGGCAATCCTGACCCGCATGTGCCTTTGGGACGGGTAAAGGAAAGCGCACGCATGCTGGAAGAAATGGATGGCAGCGTCACGCTGAAAATCTACGAAAACAGGCCCCATACCGTCTCCCCGGACGAAATTGAAATAGCCAATGCGCTTATATTGAAGAAATAGCCGGAAAGATATCCAGCTATCAGCGGCTGCAATCAGCGGTCCAGGTTCCCCGCTCGTTAGTAACCAGCATGTTTAAAGAACCTGCAGAAATGGTAATTCCCGTTAAGCCTTCGCCGATACTGACATACGTGCCGTCATCGTCCTTTTCAAATCTGACGCCGGTTATATTGGGTATGCCGGTGCCAAAATCAAAATTATAGGAATTTCCTACCTTGGCTACCGTTACCCGTCCGTCGGCGTCGGAAATATTCTCTTCACCGTCTGTGAATGAAATACTTCCCCGGTAAGTTCCGATAAAAATATCCGAATCGGCCGGGTCGTCATCTTTACTGCAGGCGGTTCCGGCAAATAGGACCGCTGTCATTATCAATATCCCGAGTAGTTTACTTTTATTTTTCATGATTCCTTTTTGTTGATCAAGGCTTTAGAAAAACAAAAGCTATGCCAGGGGATTTAATTCTTTTGTTTATACTGTGCCATGCGTTCCCGGACGGTTTCATCCTCGCTTCCGGCCTTTTCAAGGAAATTAAAGATCTTCCCTGCCACAAATTGGTTCGCATGCTGCAGCAAGCCGGAAAGGACCCTGCATGTTTCATCATCGTCAACGCTTTGCCTGTCAAAAAGGTCCAGGATATTGGTCAGGAAGGAGCCTTCGGCCGCGGCCAGGTTATTTGCCAGCCTTATTTTTACCTTTTCATCCAGGTCGGGCGCTTCTTTTAATTTGTCAATGATCCTGTTTTTCAGGCTATAGTTAAGCCCGGGTAACTTTTCCAGCAGGGCATGCTGCAGGGATGCCGAGGCCAGGTCTGCCGGATTAAGGGCTTTGATAGCCATGTTCGCCATTGAATAATCCTCATCTCTGATAAAGCCGAGAACGGTTTTCTGCAGCCCGGTACTGAGTCCTGTATATCCTTGCATCCGCTGAAGGGCCCAGGCCACGTCGCTCTTGTCGGGGCTTTCCAGGATCTTCTGAAGCAGGGGAGGGCTGAGCGCTTCTTCCGTCAGCCGGATGATTTCCTCCCGGGAAGGCCCGTACACGAAATGCCATAGCCGGTAGGTGGTATAAGCAGCTCCTTCCACGACGTATTCCTTCATTGCCGGGGCTGTGGGCGAGGTAACGGCATCGGCCGTGAAACCTGTCAGCTCATTCGTTCCGGAAGAGGGGAACGGGTCTCCGGAAGAAGGCACCAGTTCTTCGAACGTAAAATCCGCGAGCGGCGAGAGGGAATCTGCCAGCAACTTGTTCATCCGGTCATATTCGGCGTGGTTAAAGCGTTCATGGTCCGATTTACTCAGGAATTCCCCCGGGGGAAGCTCAATACCCAGGTAGCGGCCGGTAATGTTCCAGTAAAGCCAGACGTCCAGCATCCGGCATTTACCATCAAAGCAAACATTGGTATTTACTTTCCGGTAATAGGCAAGGGGGAATCCTTCCCGGGACCTGATCTGGAATAAGGTATCGTTGGGAATGGAGTCCTCTTGCAGCACGAGGTACTGATGCACGGTATCGGCCGGCAGCCGGAGCGTCGGTTCCAGGAAGAAACGCCTTTTCCCGGGATCGGCGGAACCGGACAACAGCAAAGCGGCCAGAAGCGCAACACTCGTGATCGTAACACTCGTGATCGCAATACTAGGCCGGTACGATCCCACCATGACTTTCAATTAGTTGCCGCAACTCTTTTAAGGGAACTTCCAGCGGACTGATGTTCTGAATGTTGGCCAGCGCTGCCGCTGCTCCCGCGGCCTGCCCCATGCCCATGCAAGAGGCCTGTACCCGAAGCGCGGAATTGGCCAGCCGGTCGCTGCTTAAACAGCGGCCGGCAACAATGAAGTTCCGGCTTTTTTTAGGTACCAGGGCCCGCAGGGGAACAGAAGCTACGACTCCCTCCTGAAGATGATCCGGAATTACGCCATGTGCGTCATGCAGGTCAATAGGGTAATAGGAATAAGAAACGGCATCATCGAAGAGCTTGCCGGTCACGTAATCTTCATGTGTGATCTTATAATGCCCGTCGATGCGGAAGGTTTCCCGCGTAGCGGTTTCGGTTTGCATATCCACCAATTTCGTTTTTTCGCAGCCCGGAAGCGTTCTTAGAAAACGTAAATGCCTGAGCAATGACTTCCTGCCGTGAATATTGGCCAGCGTATGGGTTTCTGAAGTAGTGGAATCAGCTCCCATGATATGCTGAATATTGTCTCCGCGGCTGCTGAGCAGGCCCATAATATTGCCGCGGAATTCTTCCCTGGTAAATTCACCCTTGTCCAGCGCTTCTTTATAACGCTGTTTGATCAACTCCTGGTCCAGCGTTTGAAGGTCGTAGCCGTCGAGTTTAAACATCAAAGTGCCAGGCTGTATTTCTTCCTCCCTCAATACATCGTATCCTGCCATGGCAGCCGGTAATGCATTCCCGGTACAGTCGATCAGCTGGTTACAGACAATGGTAGAATGAACCCCTTTGCCGACCGTTTCTATCTCCCAATTGTTCTTGCGGAAAGTGATCTTCAGCGGAGTTTCGTAATAACGGATGTCTACACCTGCTTCCAGGGCTTTCTCTTCCGCCAGCATCGCATATAAATGCCCGTTCAATCGCACCTGATGCCGCCAGTGCTGCCGGCCGTGAGGAATGGAAAAATTGGGCAGGGTATCATCGTTCAGCGCTACCGCTTCCTGCACGAGTTCCCATCCGATCCCGCCGATCACCTGTTTGCCCCAGGCAAAAAATATTCCGGGAAAGGAAACGCCGCCGATTGTGGTCGTTCCACCAAGCTGGCTTCCGCTTTCAATCAGTACTGTTTTCCGGCCTGCTCTTCCGGCCTGTATGGCTGCAATGGTGCCGGCTGTTCCGCCGCCAACTACCACGATATCGGTGGTCAGGATCTGTTTCCTGGTTTTATAGGGAGGCGCAAACGTTTCGCCCTTAGAAAGAGATGGAGCGGCTATTCCTACCGAAATAGCCCCCATCGATGTTAACATTTCTCTTCTCTTCATCTCAAATCTGTTAATATCCCGGGTTTTGATCAGTTGCGGGATCCATTGCATTATTAAAATTCAGTTCGTCAATAGGGATGGGCCAGAGGTAGTGAGCCTCAGCAATGCTCAGGCCTTTGTATTTCGAGATCATCTCCGCCGCTTTACCGGTGCGTTTCAGGTCCAGCCATCTTTTTCCTTCAAACTGGAATTCATAAGCTCTTTCCTGGAGTACCAGTTCGATGAATGTTTCGGCGTTGTAATCGGCAATGTTGAAATCTACCGGCGACGCACTTTCCGGATCGTAACCGTAGGCGCGCCGGTGTACCTTGTTGAGGGCTTCCACCGCTGCCGGGGTAGGGCCTCCGGATACCCTGCTTTCCGCTTCCGCGAACAACAGCAGCACTTCTGCGTAGCGGTAAATGGGAAGGTCGTTTCCGGAACCGTCATTGCTCACCGCCTTCTGATCAACATACTTTTTGCTGACCAGGGTAGTAGGGCTTATTCCGAAATCAATCTGATCCCATAATTGCTTCCTGATATCATTATCATCCCATTCTATGAAAAACGGATTGCTGGCATCGCTGTAATGCGCATAAGCGCCTCCGTAGTTGTACAAACCCGTACTCGGATGGTTCAGTATCCACAGAATATAATTCCCCTGGCCCTGTTCGCGGGAGAATTTCATGTAAAAGACTTCTTCCGTGCTGGTAACGATCTCGGGTCCGAAGATATCCTGCTGAAAATCCTCAAAGGAACTCACAGGGACAAGAGCGAATTTGCCGGACTGGATCACCTCGTCCGCTTTATCACGGGCTTCCTCGTACCGGCCTAAGGTCAGGTAAACATCCGCCAGCAGCGTTTTCGCTACAACCTTAGAGGGGCGTCCGACGTGTTTCGGCTCGTCCGGCAAGCCGGCTTCCGCCTCCGCCAGATCTGCAAGGATCAATTCATATACCGCTTCTGCCGAACTTCTTTCTACGTCCGTTTCCTCCAGGTTCTCTTCTGTTCTCAGAGGAACCCCGCCCCAGTTTCTTACCAGGTCAAAATAAGCCCATGCGCGCAGAAATTTTGCTTCGGCTATATTTTGAGCCAGGTCTTCCGGGCTGATACTGGTAGCAGCGGGTGCGTGCGCAATTACCAGGTTGGCGTTCCGGATACCGAGGTAAAAACTTCGCCAGCGGCCTCCCGCGGTGTTGATATTGGTTGTATTCAGGCCGGCAAAATCATTGTACTGCGCCCGGCTGCCCCTGCCGTAGCCCCAGTCGGTATGTGCATCCAGGATACAGATCTGTTCCGCCCGGACCGATCGGAGGGGGACATAGATCGCATTGACGGCCGTTTCCAACTCTTCGGCAGTATTATAGAAATTCTCGATCGCAACAGCTTTCGGATTTTCTTCAAGTAAATTCTCACAGGAAGAAAACATTAAAAGCAGCGAAAGAAATATAGCTGGTTTTTTCATGATTCATTTTTTAAGTGTACGGTAAACGATAACGGCCTAGAACCCTGCCCGCAGGCCAATGGTGAAGGTTTTCGCTACCGGGTAACTGTAATGGTCGATTCCCTGCTGGGTGCCTGCGCCGCGGGAGTTCACTTCGGGGTCCCACCAGGAATAATTGGTCAGGGTCAGCAGGTTCTGGCCGCTTATATAAATCTGCGCGCTATTCAGCCATTTTACCCCCAGGTCATTCATCGGGAAGTTATAGGCCAGCTGAACGTTTTTCAGGCGCAGGAAGGAGCCGTCTTCTACCCACCTGTCCGAAACCCTGACGGAATAATTCCGGCTGATAACCGGATACTTTGCATCGGTGTTTCCGGGAGTCCAGTGGTCAAGGAATACCTCTCTTGGCATATTGAGTCCCTGACCGTAATCCATGGTGCTGGGAATGGAACTCACATTGAAAACGTCATTTCCCTGGGTTCCCTGGACAAAAATGGATAGCTGGAAATTTTTATAGGACATATCGGAGGTCAGCCCGTAAATAAAATCCGGGTTCGGATTCCCGATATAGGTTTTATCATCATTCGATATAGCGCCGTCTCCGTTCAGGTCCTGGTAGGTTATTTTGCCGTTTTCGTCATATCCTTCTTCTTTATATCCCCAGAACTGCCCCACGGACCTCCCTTCGCGTAAAATGGAGAAATTATCGCCTACCACCAGCACATTGATGAAATTGCCCAGAATATCTTCCCCGTTGTGAAGTTTTACTACTTCGTTCTTATTGAAGGAAATATTTCCGAACAAATCCCATTTAAAATCACCGGTCATGGCCTTTGCATCAATGCCCAGTTCTATTCCGCGGTTCTGCATTTTACCTACGTTCTGAATCGTGGTGGTGAAGCCCATGGAACTCGGCAGCCGTACGGTGTTCAGCAGGTCCCGGGTGTTTTTGACGTAATAATCGGCTGTCAGGTACAGGCGGTTCTTGAATAAGCCTAAATCGACCCCGACGTCAAACTGCTCGGTTGTTTCCCATTTAAGCTCGCCGGGTAATTCCGTGCCGGGAGCAAACGTATTGTACATCTGGTCGCCAAAAATGGTGTTACCTGCGCTAAGGTTATTGAGCGTCGCGTAAGGATCAATCGCCTGGCTGCCTGTCAGCCCCCAGCTGGTTCTGACTTTCAGCTCGGAGATCTGCGGGTGATCCTTTAAGAAGTTTTCTTCAGAAGCCCTCCAGGCAAAGGCGCCTGAGGGGAAATAGCCCCATTTGTTGCCTTCGCTGAAACGGGAAGAACCATCGGAGCGGAAGCTGACTGTGAACAGGTATTTGCTGTCCAGCGTATAATTTAACCTGGCTAAATAGGAGAGCAGCACCGATTTGGAATAACCGGAACGAGGTATGCCGGGAGTTTGGGAGGCGCCGATATTATGCGTTTCAAAGGCGTCAGAAAGAAACCCCACCCCGCTGGCTTCCAGGGAAGTATTGACAAAGTCCTGATAAGTAAACCCGGCCATTGCCGAGAAATCATGCCTGTCGTTAAAGGTCTTTGTATAACTGATAATGTTCTCGCTCAGCAGGCTGGTAAATTGTTTAGTATTGATATTTGCCCTGCCGGTAGAATTATAGAAATTTCTGGTTGTATAACTATCCGTCCGCTCATCCCTGTTTTCAACACCCCCGGAAATCTTAATAGTCAGTTCCTTGACCGGGTTATAGATCAAGGCAGCATTGGCCAGAACTACATTGGCTTTTATTTCACCATGCTGTTCATTAAGGAAGTTAAGCGGGTTGACCAGGTCAACCGGTATGAAGGGATATTCTTCCGACAGCACCGTATAGGAGCCGTCTTCTTCATAGGGTTCCAGGATGGGCGGCGCCGAAATAGCTGCTCCGATCATGGAATTTCCGCGGGACCCGCCGCCGTTATCTTTCCGCTCCGTTTTTAGTTTGGACATGGTGCTGGAAAGGGTTACCCGGAACTTATCGCTGACCTGGTGATTTACATTGGCGCGAAGGGAATAGCGATTGTAGTCGCTCCCTTTAACAATCCCTTCCTGTCCGAAAACGCTGCCTGAAAGGGCGAATTGGGTCTTTTGATTGCCGCCCCGGACATTTAAAGAAGTCGTTCTCATCGGGGCGGTTTGAAATACAAGGTCCTGCCAGTCAAATCCTTCGCCCAGCCCATTTATTTCTTCCTGGGAAAAGTAAGGAGCTATATTGTCATTTTCCGCTTGTTCATTTGCCAGGAGGGCATATTCCCTGGCATTCATCAATTCCAGTTTATTCCGGATGCGCTGGCTGCTATAACTGGTCTCGAAATCTACCATTGTCTTCCCGGCCCGTCCCTGTTTTGTGGTAATCAGTACGACGCCGTTCGCACCCCTGGAGCCATAAATGGCAGTGGCGGATGCGTCTTTGAGGATCTCTATACTTTCAATATCTGAATTGTTAAGCAGCGTGGGATTGCTGCCTGAAACCGGAAAGCCGTCGACTACGTAAAGCGGTTCATTTTCCCCCTGGATGGAATTCTGCCCCCTTATACGGACATTGGGGCCCGACCCCGGAGCGCCGGTAGTTTGTAAGACCTGCACGCCTGCTGCCCTGCCGGACAAAGCCTGCAGTACGTTAGCGGAAGGGTAAGCATTAATTTCTTCAGCTTTTACCTGTGAAACGGAACCGGTAAGGTCGCTTTTCTTTTGCGTCCCGTACCCGATCACGACCACCTGGTCAAGCCCCACAATATCCTGCCGCAATGTTACATTAACCTCGGTTTGGCCGTTAAGAGGTACTTCCCTGCCCAGGTATCCGATAAAGGTGAACACCAGTACGCGTTCTTCGTTTTCCGCTTCGGGAACCTCCAGGTTGTAGGCACCGTCGGGGCCGGTAGTCGCGCCCGAGTTCCCGCCTTTCAGCGTAACGTTTACCCCGGGAAGCGGTTCGCCGGTTTCCGCATCGGTTACTGTTCCGCTTACCGTGTATTCCTGCAGTTCCAATATCATGGAAAGGGGTTCAGGCGTGTCGCGGTCATTCATGATCACAATATGTTCGCCCACCACTTCATAGGTGAGCCCTGCCGGAAGCAACAGGCGTTTCAGCGCTGTCCTGACGCGTGCGCTTTTGATCTCCAGGCTGACTTCCTTTTTGCTGTTGATCTTGGAACTGAAGAGAAATTCTACCCCTGTTTTCTCCCTGATTTGTTCCAGCACTTCGGCAAGCGAAGCGTTTTCTATGGAAATGCTTATTTTCCTGTCCAATATTCCCTGGGCTTTTCCTGTACTGGAATGCACCATCTGCAGGGAGAGGAGGGTAATCATCAGGGCAACGAAGGATCCTCGCATGATAAGAGGAATTGATTGATCAAGAAATCTGATAAAAATCATACATTTGAATGTTTTATAAACGTTTCACAATAGCCCCTTTTGTGCAGGTTGGCGCTCGCACGGGGGGCTTTTTTACATCCTTACTGTAAAGTATTAAGGTCTGCCTGCTTAGGTTGGTGAGGGTACTTGTATCATCATTATTAATCTAGGTTATATTAATTTTAATTTATTTTTTCCCGCATCCCTGGCCGTCGATAAAGACCGTTCCGTCTTTGATCCTGAACCGTGCCTCAATGGACTTACATATGGCTTCAATGGTCAGGCTGGCCGCCTGGCTCCGGTCAAAGCGGCCGGTTATTTTACAATGCCTGATCGCGGAGTTTTCCATTTTTATTTTCAATCCGAAGGCGCGTTCCAATTGAGCAGCAACCTCGGACATGGGGGTTTGCCTGAAAAGCAGCTTTCCATCTTTCCAGGCGGTATACTGTTCCGTACTTTGGATGGTCTTCTTGTTTAGCTGTTTTTCATCCGGGGTATAAGTCGCCATTTGCTTGCTTGTTAGCAGCACTTTGTCGTTCTGCCCCGAAGGCGCGCTTACTTCTACCTGTCCCGTAACTACCACGACGCGCATTTCTTTTTCCCCCTTGTAAGCCTGCACATTGAAACTTGTCCCCAGTACCCGGGTTTTCATTCCGCCGGTGTGAATAATAAAAGGCCGGGAAGCATCCGGGGCAACCTGGAAGAAAGCCTCTCCTTCCAGAAAAACTTCTCTTGGTCCGGCGGTGAATTCTTCAGAATGCTGCAGGGAGCTTCCCTTGTTCAACCAGACCACGGAGCCGTCGCTCAACCGGAGTTCTTTTATATCTTCACCGGTTGTGGCCTCAACAATATATTCGTTGGGAGCTACCTTGTCTGCGGGGCGGTTTATATAAAACAGGAAGGATAATCCGCAGAGCAGGACCAAAGCTGCGGCAATACGGGGAAAAGTTAATTTGAAGGGTATGCTGCGGCCTTTCCCGCGCCGCTTATTTTCTTCCCTTTTCATTATTGAATGCCGGACATCCTCATACAGGCCGGCAAGGTATTCTTTTTGTTCCTGCCCGCGTTTCCCCGACCATTTCTCCTCATCGTTGTTCAGCTGTTCGAGCCAGGCATGGATCCGCTCTGTTTCTTCCGGCGTACTCTTGCCCTGAAGATATTTTTCGAATAATGCCTCTGTGTTTCGCTGATCCATATTTTAACTTCCGTTATAAGGTAAGTCGAATAAGCTACCCGGGAGGTACTATAGGAAAATGAAATTTTTCGCAATTTTTTGGATGGCGGGTTTTAACTTCCGCAAAGCAGCGCTTAATTGATTCTTAACGGTCTGGTCGGAAAGGTTTAGTTCCCGGGCAATTTCTCTGACGGAGAGCTGTCGCTGCCGGCTAAGGCGGAAAATTTCCCGCGTCCTTGGCGGAAGCTTATCTATTTCCGACTCCGCAATCTTACTGAGGTCCCGGAATAAAATGTCATCATGGGTGGAATCATCCGTTTCTAAATCCAGGAGGTTAATGACCGCTGCATAATAATCCCTGCGGGCGTTTTTTCGGATATGATCAATAATGCGGTAGCGGGCGGCTGAAAAGAGGTAGGATTTGAACGAACTATTGATGTGGATCCGTTCGCGTTTGTCCCAGAATTCAACGAAAAGGTCATGCACAAGATCTCTTGCTTCTTCCAGTGAAGAAAGTTTTTTTGAACCATACCAGATCAGATCGGCGGCATAACGGTCATAGATCATGGCAAAGGCGGTCTGGTCGCCGTTCTTCAGCCGTTCCAGTAATTGCTCATCAGAGAAGGGATTTTCATTTGTCGTTTTCACCGCCATCGTTCGTTTTCACCGCCGTCATTCTAAATCACTATTGTCAAATTTAAGACTTTCCGCTTTGTATCCTCTTAATCGTTTATGATATTTGAAAGATTGCGAATAAATACCCCGCAACTATGAAATTCCATTCTGCGAAAAGCCCGCTTTTTGGCATTGCCTTCCTGGGCACGGCCTTTACTCTTTTAATAATCGTCTTTTTTGATGTGATTAAGGACGCAAGCCTGGATTTTAATGCTGGCCGGATTTTTATCCTCCTGATTGCCGCTTTTTTTCTTTGGTTCTGGTTTGGGACATATTACCTTATAAGAGACGGTAAACTAATCTACAGGTCAGGTCCGATAAGCGGGTCCGTAAAGATCAGCGAAATACATATGCTGATCAAAAACAAAACACTTTGGAATGGGATGAAGCCTGCACTAGCTACCCGTGGGATCATTGTTAAGTACAATAAGTATGACGAGGTTTATATTTCGCCCCGAAACAAGGATTTGTTTGTGGAAGAGATACTTAAAATAAACAACAAGGTTACCGTGATATGCTTGGACTGAAATTATTGACCGATCCCCGCTGGGCCAACATAGCGGAAGCGAATTTGGCCGAAATCCTTACTGACCATGCCTGGTGTGAACAGAAAGCAGCGTCGAATGCTATTACCCTGATCATTAATAATCCGGAAAAGGAAGAACTGGTGCATGAACTTACGGCCATTGCGATTGAAGAGATGCAGCATTTTCAGATGGTCATTGAAATTATTAAGAAACGGGGATATACGCTTGGTCCGGAACGAAAGGATGATTATGTAAACCAGCTGATGAAATTCAGCAGGAAAGGGGAAGGGCGTCATGCCGCATTCATTGATCGCTTGCTTTTTGCGGCGATGATCGAAGCGCGGAGCTGCGAGCGTTTCCGGGTATTGTTCCAAAATATCCGCGACAAGGAACTGGCGGAATTTTATCGTGAACTGATGATATCCGAAGCCAATCATTATACCACATTCCTGAATTTTGCACGCAAGTTTGCGATTGACCTGGACGTGGAGCAGCGATGGAAGGAATGGCTGGAGTTTGAAGGAAAATTAATCCTGTCTTACGGAAAAACCGAAAAAATCCACGGGTGATCTGAAATGCTTTATATACATGACTTATCATAAGAAATGCCTGCTGATTGCTTGCCTGACGGCTTGTGCTTCTCTTGTTCCTATCGGGAGCAAGGCACAGGATCCCGCATTGAATAACCGTTGGATCCGGCCCGCGGAAAAAAATGATCCGGCTGTCTGGGGAATTCGCAATGGCATTGTATTCGGCCTCTGGCCTTATGGCATTGAAACGGGAAGCGAAGAAACAGGAGGTGGCCCCAGGGGCTGATAAGGCTGGGTTATGAATTCCAGGGGCAGGTTTATATGATCAATTTTATAGCTATTGAGCCTGTGGTGGCCGGTAAAACGGAGTTCAGTGAGATTTCGCCCTCGCGGGTGGACGGAAAATGGGGTAAGTTTCTTTGGGCAGGAGATAATGAAAAGGTGCCTCCTTATCATCCTTCAGCGATAAGCAAGGGTGTGATTAGTCATCCTGATGCCGCGAATCCGGAGGTGGAGCAGCTTTCCCTTTACCTGTTTATGGAACAATTCCTAAATGGCGCACATCCCTATCTTAAAATCTCTATCCGCAGTGACCGCCCGGAGGAGATCGGCTTCGAGATATTCCACCACGACAATAGCGCGGAGATGGAGCGCTGTGCGCTGACGGCTACCATGGGCAATTATTCCCGGCTGCGCCTTTTGTATTTGAAAGACAGCATCATCAATGCCCGCGAGCTTTACAGCGATTATAAGGACATTCATTTCGTGGAAAAAGAAGCTTACCCGGCAACTGAGTTCCTGAAAGACGAGAACGGAGATCTTATCGTAATGGCTGCCACGGATGAATCTTTTGCCGAACTCGCTTCCTGGCCGCAGGAACCTGCTTATTTTTCCCGCCGGAACTGGCGTTATCGTCCATTCTTTAAACTAACCCAATATTGGCGCAAGGAAAGTTCCCGGTTTGACCCTTCCCTGCACGCGCGCGTAAACGGAAGAACCTATTACTGGAGCGGTGGCAGCGGGGATAAAAGCAGGTATGTGGAAATTCCCGGAGGGGCGGCGTTTGAGAATTTTGAGCTGAGGGAAAACTATTACCCCGGACAAAAGTTCTATTTTGGTATCTCCCGGAAAACGCCGGAGGAGATCGTACCTGAGCTGTCTTCAGGAAGGAGGGAGCCGGGGCGGGAAGGCAAACCTTTAAAATAAGCAGGCTTGCTGTGAATTAATTTTGTTTACGGATTTAATTATTGAAAGATGGAATTCGGAATCGGGATGTTTGGGGATTTGGCTTATAGCGGGCAGTCCGGCAAATTTCGCCCTGCGGAGCAGCGGCTGGCGGAAATGGTGGAAGAAATTAAGCTGGCTGATCAGCTTGGCCTGGATGTGGTGGCATTGGGTGAACATCACCGCGCGGATTATGCCATTGCTTCCACCGAAGTGATGCTGGCGGCGCTCGCGAGTGTTACAAAGAATATAAAGCTCGCCAGCGGTGTGACGGTATTGAGTTCGGCAGACCCGGTAAAGGTGTACCAGGACTACGCTACGCTTGATCTTCTTTCATCCGGCCGTGCGGAGATCATTGCCGGCCGCGGTAGCTTTATCGAATCCTTTCCCTTATATGGTTATCGCCTGGAAGATTACGACGCGTTATTTTCCGAGAAGCTGGAATTGCTATTAACTGTTAACCGCGATAAAACAGTAAGCTGGCGGGGAAAATTCAGGCAAGCACTGCAGGAACAGGAAATTTATCCAAGAGCGTTGGGCGGCCGCCAAATACCAGTTTGGATCGCCGTTGGCGGAACACCGGCTTCGATACGCCGGGCAGGTATTCTTGGACTACCCATGATGCTGGCCATTATTGGCGGTACCCCGGCCCAGTTCGGGGATCATGTAGAATACTACCGGAAAATATATACCGATAGCGGGCATTCGCTTGATAACCTGCAACTCGGCGTTCATTCACATACCTTTGTCGCGGCTTCCGGTTCCTCACTGCTATCTGATTATTTTCCTTCCTACGCCGCCCAGATGGACCGGGTAGGGCGTTCCCGGGGGTGGCCTCCTTATTCCCGTTCGCAGTTCGAAGCCGGGGTCAGTTCTCATGGCGCCTTGTTTATGGGAGAACCGAAGGAAGTAGCGGATAAAATAATCAAAGTCAGTAAGATGTTTGGCCTTACCCGCTTTATTGCACATATGGACGTAGGGGACCCGGGCCACGAGGCTATGAAGGAGTCAATAGCGCTTTTCGCAAACGAAGTGGTACCAGCTGTAAAAAAGGCGCTTCAGGGATCGTAACATTGCACTGTCGTAACATAGTGCTAAGGTAAAAGAGGTACTTTTTCTTCTTCCATATTGCTGCGTAGTTGCCTGAGCGCCCGGTATACAAGCGTTCTGGCGGTCGCGATGGAAATATCCATTATTTCGGCTGTTTCCTGGTAAGACAGTTCAAGCGTGAACCGGAGATAAAGCACTTCCCGCTGGCGCGCAGGAAGCTTTTGTATTTCTTTCGAAAGCAATTCCAGCAGCTCCCTTTCTTTTTCGTCCCGTATCATACTGGCTTCCTTGTTCCCGTCCAGGAGAAAGTCAAGATCTGCATGTTGCTCTCCGAGTGTTTCCTGCTGGCTGGTCTTCTTCAGCAGTAAAGCTAATTTCCGGCGCAAAGAAGAATAGAGGTAGGCGGTTATGTTTACTTGGGGGTTGAGATTGGACCGGTACCGGTAAAGATCAATGAACAGGTCATGAATTGCGTCTTTTATTGTTTCTCGCTCGTTACAATAGTTGCTTCCAAAAGAAAATAACTGATCAATATAACGATCGTAAAGCATGCGAAAGGCAGCCTCCTTTCCGGCAATGAAGTTATGCCAATAGCTTTGCTCATCTGCCATGATCGTCACTTTATTTATCCCTTCTGTACCGCTGTCGCCGGGCCTTGGAAATTAGTTTCGAATTTACGAATTTGAAAGTGAAATCAAATCGGAAATAAGCAAAAGAAGCATTTTGAAAGCAGTTTCCAGAGACATCCTTATATTAGGCCGGTTAAACCTATAATAGCATATGAAACTTAATTCCTTCCTTTATCTCTTCGCTTTCCTCCTTAGTGGCTGTGGAGCGATCAATGGCCAGAGAACCGGCCAAAACGCCTATCCAAAATTAAGCCCTTCGGCGGAAATGCCCATATTGGCCTGGTATAGCATTCCGGCGGAAGAAACCAGCGCGGCGCGCTTCAGGGAATTGAAAGAGACTGGTATAAATCACTCTTTTACCAATTATCCCAATGCGGAAGCTGTACAAAAGGCGCTGGATGCCGCGAAAAAAGCCGGGGTGAAGCTGATCATCGCCTGTCCTGAATTACGGACGGAAACTGCAGCGACCGTAAAGCGTTTTATGAAGCATCCTGCGCTGGCAGGCTATTACCTGCGTGACGAGCCTTCCGCAGGTGAATTTGCAGATCTGGGCGCATGGGCCCGCGAAATACAGAAAGTTGACAGGGAGCATTTTTGTTATCTGAATCTTTTGCCCACGTACGCCAGTCTGGAGCAGTTGCAAGCCAGCAGCTACCGGGACTACGTTCACCGGTATATAGAAGAAGTTCCCACCCAGGTGCTTTCATTCGATCATTACCCGGTCGTAGAAGATGAAACCGGCTACCATCTGCGTGATAATTATTATGAGAACCTGGAGATTTTTTCGGATGAAGCCAGGAAGGCGGGTAAGCCTTTCTGGGCATTTTCGCTGGCTGTTGCCCATGATCCTTATCCCATCCCCGATGTTGCCCAAATGCGCCTTCAGCAGTTCAGTAACCTGGCATACGGTGCCCAGGGACTGCAATATTTTACATACTGGACCCCGGGAAAGAACCCAAACTGGAATTTCCATCACGGGCCTATCGGGCTTGACGGCAAACGCACCGATGTTTATGATAAGATAACTGCCCTGAATCAGGAAATAATTGCATTAACGCCCGTATTCCTCGGCGCAGAACTAATTCAGGCAGGCCATATAGGTAATCAAATCCCGTCGCACACCAACCGTTTATCTGCTTTGCCTGCTAACGTTAGCCGCCTGGAAGTGATTGACAAGATAAATAAAACAGGGTCCGGAAGGGGACCGCAGTCTGAAGGCGCATTGGTTTCGGAACTGCGAAATGGTTTGCACCGTTACCTGGTAATCGTTAACCGCGATTTTCGGGAACGCCTGGCCCTGGGATTGTCGTTTGAAGGAGAAGTAAAACGGGTTATGAAGGACGGCAGCCTGGCGCCCGCTTCTCTTTATTCCGAAAAGCAGCTTATAGCCCCGGGAGACGTACTGATTTACCAGCTTGAATAATCCCGTGGAATGCTGTCCAATTTTGGGCGGGCTGTTTGTCATGGATGTGAATGAATAGTTAACCATTAAATTTAACACCATGGACGAATTTATGTTGATTTTCAGACACGAAGATGGAAGCAAGGTTGCTTCTCCCGAACAGATCCAGGTCTGGATGGAGCAAACCATGGACTGGCTGGGTGGTATCGCCGCTCAAAATAAGCTGGTGAACCAGGGAAACGGGCTTTCATTTGATGCCAGCCGGGTGGTAAAGCACGGCAATGTGGTTATTAACGGGCCTTTTGGGGATATTAAGGAAACTATCGGAGGCTATGTGATTCTCCGGGCAGCGTCCCTGGAGGAGGCAGTGGATTTTGCCAAGGGAAGCCCGGTTTTGCAAGGCGAAGGGAACAGTGTGGAAGTGCGCAAAATCCTGCGGCATTGATGAAACAGCAGGAGTTAATACCCCATCTGTTCCGGACGGAGTTCAGGAAAATAGCGGCAACGCTTTGCAGCCACTTCGGCATGGTAAATATGGATCTGGCGGAAGACATTGCAAGCGAAACATTTATTGCAGCTCTTGAAACCTGGCCCCGAAAGGGTATTCCTGAAAATCCGGCTGCCTGGCTATACACCGTCGCCAAAAATAAGGCCCGAAACCAGTTTAGCCGCAGCCGGCTTTTCACAGATAAAATTGCGGGCGAGCTGAAAGGTGGCAGCTCGTCCGAAGAAATGGAAATAGATTTTTCCGAAGAAAAGATCAGGGATAGCCAGCTGCGGATGCTGTTTGCCATCTGTCACCCGGCAATTGGCAGGGAATCCCAGGTGGCGCTGGCGCTGCGTATTCTTTGCGGATTTGGCATCGAAGAAATTGCTACCGCTTTTTTGAGCAACAAGGAAACGATCAATAAGCGGCTTTTCAGGGCGAAAGAAAAACTGAAACAGGAAAAAGCCCCGGTGGAATTTCCCCGGGAAGCTGAAATTTCCGTCCGTCTTGATGCCGTCCTTACCACGATATATCTCTTGTACAGCGAAGGGTATTATTCCGAAAGTAATAACATGACGCTGCGCAGGGATCTCTGCCTTGAAGCCATGCGCCTGGCCGCTTTGCTGCTTGATACGCCGCTTACCGCCCGGCCGGAAGTAAGCGCGTTGCTAGCCCTGATGTGCTTTCATTCTTCGCGGTTTGCCGCCAGGCAAAATGATAACGGCGAAATGATCTTATTCCGGGACCAGGACGAAAGCCTCTGGAACCGCGAATTAATTTCCAGGGGAGCAGAACTGCTGCGAAAAGCCGCTCGCGGAAATCAGATCTCCCCTTATCACCTCGAAGCCGCCATTGCTTTCCATTATACCAATAAAACAGACACCGTAGAAAAGTGGAAGGAAGTTTTAAACCTGTACAACCTGCTGCTGCTGGTCCGCTATTCGCCTGTTGCGGCCCTTAACCGTACTTATGCTTTTTCAAAGGTACATGGGCGCGTGGCGGCGATCAGGGAGGCTGAAAAGCTGCCATTAACTAATAATCATTATTATTATACTTTGCTTGGCGCGCTCTATACCGGTATCGATGACAGCAAAGCCCGGTCACACTACCTTAGGGCCCTTTCACTGGCCAAAACCAAAGGAGACAAACAAAGCATTCAAAAAAAATTAAAGGCTTGAATTGATGGCAGTATTGTTACACCCATAAGGATGTTTCACGGTCTTCGGGAATTCTCATATCTTTATTTTTGGCTAAATACAAGACATCTGATGAAAAGTAAGCATTCCGGAACAGATTTGCGGCTGCGGAAGGCCAGCCTGAATGACCTTTCCCTCCTGCGCCATTGGGACAAGCAGCCGCATGTTATCGCATGCGACCCGAATGATGACTGGCAATGGGAGACGGAACTCGTACGTGATCCTTACTGGCGGGAACAGCTGATAGCAGAACTCGATGGAAGGCCCATTGGCTTTCTGCAAATCATTGACCCCGCCCTTGAAGATTCGCATTACTGGGGCGACGTCCCCGCAAACCTTCGCGCCATTGATATCTGGATCGGCGAAGAAGCGGATCTTGGAAAGGGATACGGCACCGCAATGATGCAGGCCGCGCTCGAACGATGTTTTAAGAAGAAAGCCATTACCGGGATACTCATTGATCCGCTGGAAAGCAATTTGCGCGCGCATCGTTTTTATGAACGGCTTGGCTTTCGTTTCGTGAAAAAAAGACAATTCGGCGATGATCTTTGCAAGGTGTACCAGCTAAACCGGGAGGAGTGGAACAGATGGAACAAGATCGTATGAATGCGGCGCTGTTTTACCGCTTCGGCCCTGCAGATGTGCTGCGGGTGGAGAATACGGCCCGCCCTGCTATTGGCGAAAAGGATGTTCTTATCCGGGTAGTGGCCGCCGGGTTGAACCCAGTGGATACGAAGATCAGGGCGGGAACGCATATTTCCTGTAAAGACCTGGTATTGCCTGCCGTGCCGGGCAAAGAAGTAAGCGGCAGGGTCGCGGCCCTGGGCGGGCAGGTGTCCGGCCTCGTTCCCGGCGACCCCGTTTTTGCATTTTTGCCTTCGAATGGCGGATTTGCCGGATTTGCCTCAGCTGATGCTAGCCTGGTGGTAAAAAAACCTGAGAACGTACCCTTTGAAACAGCCGCTTCTGTTTCGCTGGCGGGAATGACGGCCTGCCAGGCGATTCACGAACATCTGGAACTTGCTGCAGGGGAACACGTGCTGATCCAGGCAGCTGCAGGTGGGGTAGGGCACCTGGCGGTTCAATTCGCAAAAATGGCCGGCGCCCGCGTGAGCGGCACAGCCTCTGGTGACAACGCTCCTTTCCTGGTAAAAATGGGAGCAGATCAGCCCATTGATTATAAAACGGAGAAATTTGAAGAAAAGGCCGCAGGCGTGGATGCTGTGCTGGATGCAATGGGCGGGGAGGTATTATACCGTTCTATTTCCTGCGTAAAGCCAGGCGGCCGCGTAGTTTGCCTGCCCTCTTTTACAAAAAATGATCCGAAGGCGATAGCCCTTGCGCGTGAGCGAAACGTTCGCCTGATATGGCCAATGATGCACCCGGAAAGAGATCAGCTTCTGCTGATCGCCAAGCTGCTGGAAGAAGGTAAACTGCAGGTCGAAATTCACAATAAGTTCCCTTTGGAAAAGATCGTTGAAGCAAACCAGGCGATGGAATCCCACGGCACCCGGGGAAAAAATGTCATTATCATCAATGAAAGCCATCCTCTTTCCTGACCTATGCGAACTCTTTGGAAATACTTCCGGCAGCAAAAATGGTGGATCGCGCTTGCCTTGTTCCTTGCCGGCATTGCGCAGCTGCTGAACCTGATCGACCCGGTCATTTTCGGGAAGATAATTGATGACTACGCGATGAATCCGGGAGAGCTTTCCCGGCAGGAGCTTGTCAATGGCGTACTTTACTGGCTGGCAATAGCAGTCGCCGTCGCAATGGCAGCAAGGGTGGCGAGGGCCTTCCAGGACTATTTTACACGGCTGGCTGTCCAGCGCTTCGGAATGCAGATATTCAATGACGGGCTCCGGCAAACCCTGCGGCTTTCCTTCCAGGAATACGAAGAACAGCACAGCGGCGAAACCCTTTCCATTCTTCAGAAAGTACGTACCGACACGGAACGCTTTCTGAATTCCTTTATCAATATCCTTTTTTCATCTGTTGTAGGCCTTGGATTCCTGGTTTGGTATTCAGTAACAAAGAACTGGCTGCTGGTCCCCGTTTTTGTGGTCGGCATCCTGCTGCTGGGCTCCCTTACCGGCCTGCTAAGCAAAAAGATCAAGACCGTCCAGCGCTCGATTAACCGTGAAACCAATAAAATGGCAGGGGTCATCACCGAATCGCTCCGCAATATTGAACTGGTGAAAAGCCTTGGACTTACGTTTTCCGAGATCCGCCGGCTGAAAGTGCATACCCGGGAGATCTATGACCTCGAAATGATAAAAACAAAACGGGTGAGAACGCTTTCCTTTTTCCAGGGAACCGCGCTCAATCTTCTAAAGCAGTCGATCTTGTTTATCTTGCTTTGGCTGATCTTCCGGCAGGAACTGACAACCGGGGAACTCATCAGTATGCAATTTATTTCTACCTCTATTTTCGGGCCCTTGCAGGATCTGGGTAATATCATTCTCCATTACCGGGAAGTGGAAGCCTCTACGCAGAATTTTGATCAGCTGATGCAGAAACCCATTGAACGAAGGCCCGAAGTACCCCGTAAAACCGGGCCTTTGGAAAATATCCGGTTCGACAATGTTGTTTTCAGGCATCGTTCAGCAAGTACCCGCGCGATAGACGGAATAAGTTTTGAAGTGAAGTCGGGTGAAACCATTGCTTTTGTCGGCCCCTCCGGATCGGGAAAGTCAACCCTGGTGAAACTGCTGGCCGGGCTCTACCGCCCTGTTTCGGGCGCCATTCTCTTTAATGAAATTCCCTCGGCGGAGATCCGTTATAATGAACTGCGGAGGCAGATCGGGCTGGTGACCCAGGATACCCAGTTATTTGCCGGAACAATCAGGGAAAACCTCCTGTTCGTGAAGCCCCATGCAAGCGGTTCGGAACTAGAGGAAGCCTTGAACAAAGCTTCCTGCGCGAACCTCCTGTCCAGGTCCGAAAAGGGCATTGATACCCTGCTTGGGGAAGGCGGCATTAAACTTTCCGGCGGCGAGAAACAACGTATCTCTATTGCCCGCGCACTCCTGCGAAATCCCCGGCTCCTTATTTTTGACGAAGCCACTTCCGCCCTGGATTCCCTGACCGAAGAAGATATAACCAATACAATCCGGGATGTATCGCTGAGCCGTGTGCGCATCACCATTCTCATCGCTCACCGGCTTTCTACCATTATGCATGCGGATGCGATCCATGTGCTGGAAAAAGGAAAGATCTCCGAATCCGGCCCCCACGAGGAACTTCTGGAACAAAAAGGGCTATACTATGCCATGTGGCGCCAGCAGGTCGGAGAAAGGAGATAAGGTGTACCTGTAGCGATAATCCGGGTTTCTTCGTACTGGCAGCAATAACCCATAACCAGATAGTATGAATAATATTTACTCATTCCTCCGGATCTCATTTTCCTTGTGTATGCTATTCGCCGTGCTTGTTGCCTGTGAGAAAAAAGGGGACGAGCAGCAGGACGTACTCCTTGACGATAACCTGCTAAGAAGCGAAACCGCCTACCAAAAGGTGCTTAACTCCCGTCAAACAGGCGAAAATGCCGCCTTTGCCATCCAGGAAGTAAAAAGACAGGATGATTCCCTGTTTATTCGCGTACTTGGTGGCTGCTCCGAAGAATCTTATAAAATTATCTGGAACGGCGCCATCGCGGAGTCTCACCCCGGCCAGGTTTACCTGGCGCTGACCCATGAGCCCGCACACGACATTTGCCAGCCCTCCGCCGAATTCCTTTTAAAGATTAACCTCCGGAAGATCATTGGCAAAGCCGGAAGCCCGGAGGATTTTATATTCCACCTGGCGAACGGTTCCCTGAAACAAAATAAATCCCTTTATCCCGACGGTACCGTTTCAAGTGAAGAATGACGGCTCTTGCACCGTATTCCATTAAAGAATTTTTGTACCTTTGCGGGCAGCTAAAAATTAGCCTTGCGGTCCCGTAGCTCAGTGGATAGAGCAACTGCCTTCTAAGCAGTCGGTCAGAGGTTCGAATCCTCTCGGGATCACAGGTTTTAAAACTAAAGGAAGAAGCCGTCTCCAAAATCAGGGAGCCGGCTTTTTTTTTGCCGCTATGTTTCTAACACGCCGGCGCAGCAAAAAGATGGGAAGGTTGCAGCGTTGATCAGATATGGGCGGTTTGCCAAAAAAACGGAACCCCCGGGAGTGGTGGATGATAAAGAATTTTAGCTTCTCAGGTAGGCGACAAGGTCAATGATCTCCTGGTCGGTGAGCGGTTCAAACAAGCCGGCGGGCATCATGGAAAGGGGAGTGGTTTCCCGGGTTTGTATGGTTGATTTGTTGATGATCACGGGTTCCTGCCCCACCATGCGCAGTGTTATTTGCCGGTCATTTTCGCCGATGATATTGCCGGAATAGGTGCGTCCGTCGCGGGTGGTGATTACCACCAGTTTATAATCATCCTGTATTTCGCTGCTGGGTTCCAGGACGTTGAATAATAAATAATCGATATCTGAACGGTTGGATCCGGTCAGGTCAGGGCCGATTTCGGCGCCTTTGCCGTACATTTTGTGACAGCTTCCGCATGTACGCATGAACAGGGTCCGGCCTTTTTCAAGGTCGGCTCCGGCGAGGGCCGCTGTGCTGAGCAGGCCGCGGTACTCCTTATAAGCTTTTTCTACGGAGGGTAGCTGGTCAATGGGCCCCCAGACTTCTACGAATCCACTTCCAACGACACGTCTCAACTGGCGGGCAACATCTACGGGAACCTCACGTTTTGTAATCCGGCCGTTTTTTATGGCCTGGGTCAGCTGCCAGCCGTAAGCGGGGCGTGATGACAGGGTATGAATGGCCCGGAGCTTTTCTTCGGAAGTGAATTGCGGGTATCGGCGCAGGAGAAGTTCGCCAAGATGCTCTTCTTCATAGGCAGCAATAGCGCTTATGGCGGCGCCGCGCAAGCCGGGATCTTCCAGGAGAGCTGGCAGTTCAGGAACCAGTTCTTCGCGTTGCTGGGCGGCCAGGGCTTCGAGCGCTTTTGCGCGATCGGCTGCGGGGGCATTTTTGTTCTTCAGCGTGCTGAAATATTGGCGGACGGCTTCCCTGTCCCCGAAATATTGCGCAATATGGATGGCCAGTTCCTCTACTTCACCGCCCTGGTCCAGGAGGCGGGCGTACACCTGGTCCCAGCCGGCGGGCTTCACCAGGTCAATGCGTCCTTCCAGGCCGTTTTGCATGCCTTTCAGCAAGTCAGTCAGTACCGGCGGTTCCTTTCCTATGCAGGCAACCAGGGCTTCCAGGGCGTCGGCGTCCACGGCGCGACGCGCGATATACCGGGTTATAAGTGGTATCCTGCTTTTAAGCGCAATATCCAGCGTCCGGCCAGGGCTTACCTTCATTAATGGTTCAATGCCGTACCAGATCATCTTGGGCAGGTTATGGTCGCTGCTGTCCTCCGCATGTTTCACCAGTTCCCCGGCAAGCGTGAAACGGGAGAAAACATTGATGCGCTGCAGGGCGGAAGCCAGGTATAAACGGACGACGGCTGAAGGATCGCCGGCGCCCATGCGATAGAATTTGGCCATTGCCTTTACCGGAACCTGCTTTTTTTCGCAAATGAGCTGAATAGCCCAGGCGCGGACGTATTCATCCTCATCCTCCAGGGCGCTTATCAGCTGATTCATCGTAAAACCGCCGGTTACATGCAGCGTCCACATCGCGCGCAGGCGCCAGTCGGGATTGTTCTCCTTCAAAAAGATTTCCCGCAGTTGTGCATGAGTTCCGGTGCTTAATTTTCCTTTGGCGGCGCGGTTTTGAAGTTCCAGGCGCGCCCGGCGCGAATGCCAGTCGCTTTTGCTGGTTTGGAGGCTTACCAGTTGTTCATCGGCCATTTCTTCAAGGTTGGCGTAGCGTCCTTCCCAGTTTTCCGCCAGGGAATGCTCCGGACTGATCCGGAAGATCCTGCCGGTCTCGTGGTTCAGTACCTCTTTTCCGCAGATGTCCGCATCGTGCCAGTCAAGTACGTACAAAGCCCCGTCCGGTCCGATTTCCAAGCTGAATCCTACCCACTGCGCATTATTGGCTGTCATTACGTCTTCCCCGTGCTTCCCGGTATAACCGGAGCCTTTGCGCTCAAGAATATCCGACAAGATAGCATGTTCATGGATATTCGCCATAAAAATACGTCCCTGCTGTTCTTCCGGGAAGGCGTCCGACTGGTAAATCCGGGCACCCCCGTGCGCCGAGCGGTGGCTGTGATCGGCAATGGTTTTAATATCGTTATACGTATAGGGATTGAAGTGCTGCCCGCCCTGGCGGTGATAGATCCCACCCGGAATCACATGCCAGAGATGCGGGATTACGCAGGCCGTAATAAAAAGCTGCCCTTTTGCATTGTAATCGATGCCCCATGGATTACTGAAGCCGTGAGCGACGACCTCAAATTTATCTTCCAGCGGGTGGTAGCGCCATACACCGCCGTTTATATCTGTCCCTTCTCCCGAGAGTATTTCTTCTTCCGGAAAAGGATCTTTATGCCCGTAGATCCTGCCTTCTCCGGCAGGCTTCCGCACGCGGGAAGGGGTGGCAAAGCCTTGCAGACCATATAGCCAGCCGTCCGGGCCCCAATGCAGGCTGTTCAGGGTTTCGTGCCGGTCACGAATCCCCCAACCAGTAAGCCTGACTTCAATATCATCCATATCGGCCTTGTCATTCCTGTTTCTGTCCGGGACAAAAAGGAGGTTGGGGGGAGCGCCGATAAATACGCCGTCAAAGCCAACCGCAATGGCGGCGGGAAAAGCAATGCCTTCCATAAACACCTTCTTACTGTCTGCTTTCCCGTCGCGGTCGGTGTCTTCCAGGATAAGGATACGACTGTCGCCGGAATTCGAAAAACCATGCGAGCGGGATTCGTAATCCCTGTTCTCTGCAATCCAAAGCCTTCCGCGGCTGTCCCAGCAAAAAGCCATAGGCTGGGTAATCATCGGTTCGGAAGCCCAGACGTTTGCTGCGAAGCCCTCAATCAGACTCATGCTTTTTACGGCTTCTTCCGGCGTAAGGAATTTTGCATCCAATCCTTCCTTTTGAGCAATTGCCCAAAGAGCAGAGGTGGCGTAGGTAGGCTCCTTGCCGCTGAATTCAGCCCAGGCCTTGTTTAATTTCACGTCGTTCAGTTCCCCGGTATATACCACTAGCTGGTGCCGGATAATTTCGGTTGCTCCATGAGCAATTTTCCAGTCCGCTTCCCGCGACCGGGCAGGCCCGATACCCATTTGATGATCTACACGCCATGCATGAGGATAACCGCCGTTGTCCGGGTGATCGAAAATCGCAATATGGGCAAGGTCCGAACGACCTTCCACCTGCATTCCTACGTCAACCCACATGGCCCGCTGCCCTTCCGCTTTTTCGTTGCGTTGCCTGGCTGTATTTACGACTTGCCCGCGGATACCTTCTTTCCAGGGCATACGCAGGAATAATCCGCCATAATCGTATTTCCCGATGGTCACTTCTTTCCGCGCTTCCCCCTTCCATTCCAGGTCCAGGATATATTTTCCTTCACGCAGCTGCATGCTCCAGTTCTGGGTTTCCGTTAATACCACCTCGCCGTTTTCATCCAGCAGGTCATAAACCGTTTGCCATTTGACCAGCGATCCTTCCCCTGAAATTACCCGGGCTGCTACCCTTCGCCAGTGATCTTCGCCCGGATGATGAAAATAATCGCGGCCGTTCAGGCGGGTAAAGCCCCAATAAAGCCCGGTTTGATGCTTATGATGGCCGGGACTATACTCGGTAAGCGTGCCTTTTCCGTCCGGGGCGGCAATAGGGTGAATATAGGGGCGAAAATTTTCCCGGGCGTTCTGTGTCAGTACGGGCGAGCTTTCATTACCCCTGAAAACCGAAATGGTTCCGGCTTCCTCATCGTATTTAATGTGAAAAATGGTGTCCGCTGATGCCGGCCCTTCTTCAGGCAATGAGCCCTGCTTAGGGGATTGCCGGAAAACGCAGGAGAAGACCGCGGCGCTTAATAACAGCAGCACGGCTGCAATTGGTTTAGTCATCTTTACTGGTTAGTAAATACAGGCTACAATTTATAGCGTTTGGTATCGTAAAGATATTTGGTGAAGTTGCGTATTGTTGTAATGGAAGCGAATTCCAGGAAGACCGTTAATAAAATACTGGAAATCAAAGTGAAGTACCGGTAATAGCTGGTGTACTGGGGGCCTGGGGCGACTCCCATGGCAAAAAGTATGTCATTGATCTTCTGGTTATTCGCCGAAGGATCATTGACAAGTTGTTTTTGAATGGTGCCTTGCCGGCTTACCAGTTCCATATTGCTCTGCCGAAGCATCTCCTCTTCCTCCTCATTAACGGAAATCAACTGCTGATCCAGTTCGCTGAGCCGCTGCTGCTGAGCCTGGGTTGGGTAGCGCAGGTCGGAAAGGATTTTTATTTGCTCGTAAATAGCTTCCTTCCTGCGGCTATAACTCTCCACTAATACTTCCCGGCGGCTTTTGAGTTGGTCCTGTACCTGGGCCACCTCTGAAGTCAGGGCTTTCTCTATATTCGGCTTATTGCTCATATGAGAAACTTCCGAAAGGCAGAATACGGAACTCAATACGACGGCGAAAATGCGGAGAAAGTTATTGAGAACCCGTCCGCTGATAGATTCAATCCCCTTAATGGAGAAAGAACTCGCATAGTAGTTGGTAATGATCTTGGTGATTTCCACGGCAAGGGCCAGGATGGCGGCAATGAGTATGCTGCCAGTAAAGATCTTGCTGATGAAGTTAAAACTGAAATACCACAATACAACTGACAGGATCACGCCGTTCACCAGGGTGATGGATCCCATAAAGCGGTCGAAAAAATAGGAATTTGATTTCATGCCATGCTTATTTCTCGCGGATAGGGCGTAAAATTTGCTTCTGTTCCCAAAAGGGCAATAAAATTAGGATTTTTTTTCCAAAGAAGTAAATTCCAGGCGATGGCCGTTATTTCCCTCATGCACCGTACCGTTTTCATATACCAGGTTGCCGTTTACGAAGGTATGAGTGATAGCCGTACTGAAGCGGTATCCTTCAAAGGGGCTCCAGCCGCATTTATAAAGCAGGTTGTCTTTTTTGGCGGTATGCGGCTGCGAAGGGTCAACCAGTACCAGGTCAGCCATATAACCTTCCCGGATATATCCTCTTTCTTTTATCCGGAAACAGTCAGCTACATTATGCGCCGTTTTCCTGACAATGGTTTCCAGGCTGATCTTATGCTGGCAATACAATTCCAGCAGGGCCGGCAGCGCATGCTGGACAAGCGGGCCTCCGGAAGGCGCCTTCAGGTAAGGCTGCGATTTTTCTTCCAGCGTATGAGGAGCATGATCGGTAGCGATCACGTCTATCTTGTCACTAATTACTGCTTCCAGGATAGCTTTTCTGTCGGCCGGCCTTTTAATAGCGGGATTCCATTTGATCAGGTTCCCGAGTTCCTCATAACGGGTATCGTCAAACCAAAGGTGGTGTACACAAGCTTCCGCCGTGATCTTTTTATCCTTCAGGGGAATGGAATTGTCAAACAGTTCAGTTTCCTTTGCTGTGGAAATATGGAGAATGTGCAGGCGTGTACCGTGCTTTTTAGCCAGTTCAACCGCCCTTGACGAAGAAAGATAACAAGCTTCGGCACTCCGGATCAGCGGGTGGGCGGTGACTGGAATATCATCGCCGAACTTTTCCCGGTAACTCTCCAGGTTTCGGCGAATAGTCCTTTCGTCTTCACAGTGCGTGGCAATGAGCAGCGGGACCTGCGAAAAAATGCCTTCCAGCGCGGATTCTTCGTCCACCAGCATATTGCCTGTGGAGGAGCCCATGAATACCTTTACGCCGCATACGGTTTCCGGGTTGGTTTTCAGCACTTCTTCCAGGTTGTCGTTGGAGGCGCCCATGTAAAAGGAATAGTTGGCCGGGGAAGAGGCCGCTGCAATGCGGTATTTATCTTCAAGCAGCTCCTGGGTCAGGGCATTGGGAATGGTATTGGGCATTTCCATGAAGGACGTAATGCCTCCGGCGACGGCCGCTCTTGATTCGGACGCGATCGTCGCCTTGTGCGTAAGACCCGGTTCGCGGAAATGTACCTGGTCATCGATCATGCCCGGCAGCAGGAACTTCCCGCTGGCGTCTATTTCCCTGTCCGCACTGATATTCGATAAAACAGGATCGATTCGTTCAATCCGCCCCTTGTTAATAAAAACATCGGCATTGAGTTGAATGTCCTCGTTTACCACCCTGGCATTTTTTATAAGAATGCTGCTCATGCCGCAAAATTACGCTTTTAACTTATCTTTGCGGCATGCTCTCAAAACAGCGGAAGGGTTTTACGGATTTTAAACTGAATAAGCAGTTGCTCGATGCCATTGCCGAAGCCGGCTATACCGAATTGACGCCGGTCCAGGAAAAGGTACTGGGCCCGGTACTTTCGGGCCAGGACCTGATAGGGGTCGCGCCCACGGGAACCGGAAAGACGGCTACCTACGCACTTCCGCTGCTTCGCAAGCTTAATTTTCCGCAGGGAAACGAGGTGCGCGCCCTGGTATTAGCGCCTACCCGGGAGCTGGCCATGCAGATTGGCGACCATATTCGCATGCTGGGTAAATATACCGGCCTGCGCACGGTTGTCATTTACGGGGGGACGGGCCCCAGGCAGCAGATTGAAGAGGTAGAGGCAGGCCTGGACATCCTGGTAGCTACGCCGGGCAGGTTCATGGATATTTATCTTGGCGGTAATTTGCCCCTGAAAAAGCTGCAATTCATGGTGATAGACGAAGCCGATAAAATGATGGATATGGGTTTTCTTCCTGCCATTAACCGGATACTGGAAGTGGTTCCCCGGAAGCGTCAGAATCTGCTGTTCTCGGCTACCTTTCCACCAAGAGTAGAAGCGCTCGCCGGCGATTTCCTCAAATTTCCCGTTAAGATTGAAGTGTCGCCGCAGTCCACACCGGCTCCCGAAGTTCGCCAATGCCTGTATCATGTGCCAAATTTCAAAACCAAACTGGCGCTTTTAATGCACTTGCTGGAAGGGGAGATCGAAGTCCCTGCCGAAAGGGGCAAGGCTGCCGAAAGGGATGAGGCTGCGGAAAAGGGTCAAACTACCGAAAGGGATGAGGCTGCGGAAAAGGGTGAACCTGCCGAAAGGGGCAAGGCCGCGGAAAGGGATTCGCCCGGGGAAACGGATACTTTCGGGGAAACAGGTGTTACCGCCGGAACCGATGGGCCGGCTGAGGCAGAGATAACGGTTGCGGAAAACTCTTCAGAAGCGGAAAGCCTTCCGGACGAAGCAGAAAAGCCTTCCGCAGCGCAGCGGATCATTATTTTCTGCAAAACAAAGCAGGCCGCCACCAATATCGGCAAGTACCTGGTGCGAAAAAAAGGAGAAGAGCAGGTGAGGATCCTTCATGGCAACAAAGCCCAAAATACCCGCATAAACGCCATTAATGATTTCAGGGAAGGAAATGTAGCTGTTTTGGTGGCTACCGATGTGGTATCCCGCGGAATTGACATCACTGGTGTTAGTCATGTGATCAATTTTGATATTCCACTGGTATATGAAGATTACGTCCACCGCATAGGACGAACGGGACGCATGCACCGCGAAGGCGATGCAATCAGTTTTTGCAGCCCTTCCGAAATATATCACCTGGAAAAGATCCAGGAGCTGATCCGGCAGAAGATCCCGGTGAAGGCCCTGCCGCCGGAAGTGGAGGTCAGCAAAACGCCTTTTGAAGAACAGCAGGCCATGGCGAGGGAAATGGACCACCAGCGGCGCAAAGAAGACCCTGATTTTCAGGGCGCTTTCCATGACAAGAAAAAGAAAAACGATAAGGATAAAAGATGAGAAAAGCCGAAATAGTTTTCGAGGTGGAACTCGACGACCAGCATTTGCCCGAGAAGATCAATTGGAAGGCAACCGACTCAACCGGCGAGTTTCAGTCATGCAAGTCTGTGATGCTGGCTGTATGGGATCATCAAAGGCAGAATACGCTGCGTGTGGATCTCTGGACCAAAGACATGCCGGTAGATGAAATGAAGCGATTCTTTTACGAGAGCCTGATGACCATGGCCGACACCTTTGAACGGGCCACCGGGGAAAAGAATATCACGGAAGACCTCCGCGATTACTGCGCCCATTTTTCCGAAAAAATGAAACTCAGCCAATAGTTTGCTTGCGCAAACGGTTTCAAGTTTCAGTTGCTTCGCAACAGTTTAAAGTTTTATATTGCTTCGGGGCATTTAGTATTCCATTTTAGATAAAGGTTCCGCTTTCAGATAAGGTTTCAATTTCAAAAAAAAGCTTCAACTGGAGAAGAGCCTCCGGTTCATAAAATCCCCTCCTTAAGCTCTCGAAACGTTGACCCGCAAACCAGAACCTTGAACTTTAACCTTCGAACCTTAAGCTTCGACCTTTAAACTTCGAACTTTAAACTATTAACTTTAAACTTTAAACCGTTGCGAAGCAACTACCACGCTCCTTCACCGATCAGCGGGACGAATTTAAAGGCGTCCAGCTCGATTTTTTCGTATTCCTTTTCGGAGATCTTCAGGACGGTGATCATCTTCTGGATCTTTTCGTCGCCAACGGGAATGACCAGGGTTCCTCCCTTTTTCAGCTGCTTCAGCAGCGGTTGGGGAACGGAAGGTGCGCCGGCGGTGACAATGATCCTGTCATAGGGGGCCTGGGCCGGGAACCCGACGGAGCCGTCGCCAAGGAGGCATTTAACGGACGTGTAGCCCATTTCGGCGAGAAATTTCGCGGTTTTGCGGTACAATTCTTCCTGCCTTTCAACGGTGATCACTTTTGCGCCCATTTCAGCAAGAATGGCGGCCTGGTAACCGGAACCTGTGCCGATTTCCAGTACCTTTAGCCCCGGCTTGATGTTCAGCAATTCTGTTTGATACGCTACGGTGAAAGGCTGGGAGATTGTTTGCCCGGCGTCGATCTGCAGCGCCGTATCTTCATAGGCTTTTTCAGCCGTATATTTCTGGATAAAAAAATGACGGGGAACCCGGCCGATTGCCTCCAGAACTGATTCATCCTTTATCCCCTTCTCACGCAGGGTTTTAACCAATACCTTGCGAAGCCCTTTATGCTTGTATGTGTCTTTAAGCGGTGTCAATGTTTTTTAGCTAAATATCCGACCCGTAAAAATACCGTTATTTTACCAGAAATGCAGCTTTAATTTGCTTTCACAGGGGATCCACATCGACCTGGACCAGCAGGCTTTTGTGCCGTGTCTTCAGTTCGGCCAGGCATATGCTGAAGATCTCCTTAACTTTACTGATGGAATCGTTTTCTCTGTCAATTTTAATAAGGAGATCGCGGATATATTGGTTTCTTACCCGGGCCACCACCGGGATCTGCGGCCCAAGCACCCGTTTCCCGAGGCGGGCCTTTAAAAGGGAGGCAAAACCGGCTGCGGTTTCTGCCAGATACTCCTCGTTTTTATGTTTCAGGTGAATATTAATAAGGCGATAGAATGGCGGATAGTTGAATTGCCTTCTTTCGTCAATTTCCGATTGATAAAATGCTTTATAATCGTTTTGAAGAACCATGCCTATAATCTTATGGCGCGGGCTGGCGGTTTGGATGATCACTTTGCCTCTTTCGCTCCTGCGGCCGGACCGCCCGCTGACCTGTACCATCAGCTGATAACTTCGCTCGAAGGCCCTGAAATCGGGATAACGGAAAAGAGAGTCGGCATCCAATATGCCCACCAGGGTCACGTTGCTGAAATCAAGCCCCTTGGTTACCATTTGAGTGCCTACCAGGATATCGATGTTCCCGTCCTCAAAATCATTCAGTATTTGCTGGAAGGCATATTTACTTCGGGTGTTGTCCAGGTCCAACCGCGAAATCCTGGCTTGCGGAAGCAGGATCTTCAGCTCATCTTCTACTTTTTCCGTGCCGAACCCCTTTTGCTCCAGGTGCAGGCTTCCGCAGGCAGGGCAGGAAGAAAGCAGCTTTTCTGAATAGCCGCAGTAATGGCATACCAGTTTCCCGCTGCTCCGGTGATAGGTCAGACTGATATCACAATGCATGCATTGCGGGACATAACCGCAGGTATGACACTGCAGCAGCGGAACATACCCTCTCCGGTTCCTGAACAGGATCACCTGTTTTTTATTTTCCAGGCTCCTTTTTATTTCTTCAACAAGCTGGGAACTGAAATGAGAATGGGCGGTTTTCTTTTTATTTTCCCGGAGCATATCTGCGATCAGCGTTTCCGGCAGCATAACCTCTCCATAACGCTGCTGCAGCGTTACCAGGCCATACTTTCCCTGCAGGGCGTTGTAATAACTTTCCAAAGAAGGGGTCGCCGAACCGAGGATGGTTTTAGCTTTATACAGGCCGGCCAGGTAAAGGGCGCTGTCCCTCGCATGATAGCGGGGAGCAGGATCAAATTGCTTGTAGGAGTTCTCATGCTCCTCATCTACGATCACCAGGCCAAGGTCCTGAAAGGGAAGGAATAGTGCGGAACGTGCGCCCACGATGATCCGGCAGGTGCCCTGCAGTACCTTCTTCCAGATTTCACCGCGCTCATTATCGTTAAAGCGGGAATGGTAAACGGCCAGGCTGTCCCCGAAATGCGACCTTAGCCGTTGGGTCATTTGTTCTGTAATCGCAATTTCCGGAAGCAGGTAAAGGGCCTGCTGTCCTTTTTCAAGGTATTCTTCTATGAGTTTTATATAAAGAAGCGTTTTTCCCGATGCGGTTACCCCGTGAAGGAGTACGGCTTCTTTGCTTTCCAGCAAACTCCTGGTTTCTTCATAGGCTGCCTGCTGGGCAGCGGAAAATTGTTGTTCCAGCAGTATTGCGACGTCTTCCTGCTGCAGCCGGCTTACTTCCTGCGTTACGGGAATGAACACTTCTTTTTCTACCAGGGAATTGATCACGCTGCTGCTTACCCCGCTTTCTTCCATTAACTCCTTTTTCGGCACGCGGCCTTTGTCCTTCGCCAGGCGGATAAAAGTCATTAGTGCGTCCAGCTGGCGAGGCGCTCTTTCCAGCAGCTGGTATAATTCCCTTAATTGTTCCTTATCCTGGTAAACAGGGTCCAGTTCCAGGTAGGCCGCCGTCCTGGGTTTATATCCCCCTGTTATTTGTTCCGAAACGTAAACGAGTTCCTTGTCGATCAGTGACTTTATCAGGGGCATGACGGTTTTCTGCCCCAGTAACTTTGCCAGATCGTTTACCGTGAGTTCGTGCTGCTGTTCCAGTGCCTGGCGGACCAGTGATTCCTTTTCATTAAGCTTGATCTCCTGTCCGTGGGAATCCCGGTTGAGGATGATCCTCGTCTGACTGGATAATTTAAGGGAAGCCGGCAGGGCCGCCATCATGACTTCGCCGGCGCTGCACAGATAGTAGGAGGCCATCCAATCCCAAAGGCCGAATTGCTGACGGGTTACCATGGGAGAGTCGTCCAGCACTTCCAGTATTTCCTTGGGGGCGTAACGTGCGGGAAAAGTATCAGTGACGCGGCGTACCAGGGCGGAATACATCCTGCTTTTGCCGAACTGCACGGCCACACGTTTGCCGGGAACCACTTCTCCGACCATATGCGAAGGGATGCGGTAGGTGTAATTAACAGGTAGCGCCAGCGGAAGAATTACTTCTGCAAATAAATTCACTTCCCCGTCCTGTGAAAAATGATCATGATCCATCCGATAATAAAGAAAAGACCGCCAACGGGAGTCAATGCGCCCAGGAGCCCCGTTTGTTCAATTCCAAGATGCGATTTTACCGAAAGAAAGTAAAGAGAACCTGAGAAAAACAGGATACCCAAGGCAAAAAAGGTAAATGACCAGTTCAGAAATTTGTAATTCCGGTTGCCCGTAGCAATTACCAGCAGCGCCAGGGCATGAATAAAATGGTACTGGACCGCCGTTTCCCAGGTGCTTAATTCAGCATTGCTCAGAAGAGGCTGCAGCCGGTGCGCTCCCAGGGCCCCAAAAATAACCGCAAGTGCGCCGGTAATTGAACAAATCCACAACTGTTTTTTCAGCATCTGCTTATAAACTCTTACTTTTATGGGGTCTAAGTTAGCAAAAACGTGCTAGAATAAAGTCTAATGAGAATAAAGGCAAGCATTTTTCTCTTCCTTCTTATATTGGGTTACGGCAGTATTCAGGCGCAGCATTATTCCCTCTATAATTCCAGGACACTCGCTGAGTCGGTAGAGAATCCCTGGGTATCGGCATTTGAAGACGCCTGCGGCATAGTGGCCTCCAATTTTTTTATTCCTACTGTGAACGGTGACGGCTTCCTGCAGGGGGACGGCGCTGAAGCGGGAAGGAATTTCCTTTTTTGGAATGAGAAACTTGAAGAACCGCTTAGTGATCCCCAGGGCAAGAATCACCTGAACGTCTATGGCCATATGAATGTGATCACCATCAAATACCTTTTTGACAAAGCCAACCAAACCGAGTTTCTTTTTGATCATTCCGTGAAAAGCATGAGCGCAGCAACTGTCAAGAATATGACGGTAAACCTGGCGCAGGGGGAGGGATTCATCAGTTCAACTCCCTACACATCGGATATGGGCCCCATGAATATGAACTTGTTCCATTATTTGTATGCGGAAACCAGCCTGGGTGTGCGGCGGCGTTTTGACGAAACGTTTGCTGCGGGGATAAAGCTGTCCTACCTGAGCGGGATTGCTCACATGGATGCAGGCATCGGCTATTCCGAGGGAGTCTATTATCCCGGTACCGATGAGATGGAATTTATGATGCGGGGACAAGCGGAATATACCACTTACTCGAATGATCTGGGAATAAGCGATTTCCTGCCTTCTTTCCGGAATCCCGGTTTCAGTATCTCGGGGGGGATCGAAAAAAAGATGAGCGAGACCTTCAAATTTACGCTGGGGATCAAGGACCTGGGCTTGATCAACTGGAAGGAAAAAGGGGAACAGGTGATCCTCGCGCCTGAGGACGTCATCAGCGTGGAGAACTTCAGCGTGCTGACAAAAAACCGGGCCGAAGCGGAAATTGATGATATCCGGGCGCAGTATGCAGAAGCCCATACCTACCGTACGGCGCTTCCCACCCGTTTTGAAGCCGGCGCTTCCCTGAATGTTCATCCCAATTACACCGCTAATGTACTGGTTGGATACTTTACGAAATACAAGCGGGCCGATCTGAACCTGATCAATGATTTTAAATACCAGGACTTTCACCTGATCCTTAACGCCGGCTATAATACCTACGAGAACCTGCTGGTTGGCCTTAATTTCTTAATACGCTCCCCCAGGGTGGACTTTTTTATCGGATCTGATAACCTGCTTCCTTCCATAAAAGTGAACCGGCAGATCAACAATGAAGGGTACCATTACGATAGCCGTACAGCCGCAAATATGAATTTTGGCTTTGCCCTCAGGCTGGGTCCCTGCGAAGGCGTCGGTAATTTCCTGAATGCGGACTGGCTCAACCTCCGCGACAAACGGGGCAAACGCCGCAAGGAAGAGTGCTTTACTTTTTAGCTTCCCGAAGGGAGGATGTGCTGATAAAGTCCTTCAGGTAAAAAGGCTCAAAATAGGCCACATCTTCGAATTGCTGTTTCCCGAATTTTCTTTCTGCCGGTAATAAAAGGTTGGCAGCCGATTGCCTGAAATCAGGAATAATTTCAATTTCCTGCCGGTTTTTATAAAGTTCCCGGCATTTTTCCGCCCCGGTGCCAAAGAGCAGCAGCTTCTTCCCATTCCCTTCCAGCCAGGGATCCAGGGAATCTTCTTCCATTATCTGCGCCCGCGGCCCTTCTGTTTCCTGCAAATCAATGTGGGTGTTATACCCGGTATTGGCCTTACCTGTCAGCGGGTTGCTGTCTGCGACCCGGCCGCTTTCTGTACCTCTGCTGCGGTCCGTTTCCCTGCCGCTTTCTGTACTCCCGCCGCTTTCTGCACTCCCGCCGCTTTCCCTTACGAAGCTTCTTCCCGTTCCGCCGCGCGTTGCGCGGTAGATGGCCATGAAAACCTCCATACGCCGTGCATCCAGCATGGGGCAAAGCAGGGAATTCGCAGGTGCTTTTTGCTCGTTCAGGAGCCCGCTGGCCATCGCTTCCAGGGTATTGACGGCAAGGAGCGGTTTGTCCAGGGCATAACAAAGGCCTTTGGCAGCGGATACCCCAATGCGCAAGCCAGTATAGGATCCCGGCCCTTTGCTTACGGAGACTGCGTCCAGTTCAGCCAGCTGCCTCCCTGCCTCCTGCATCACGGTTTCAATAAAAAGAGTAATAACGCTGGCATGAATATTCTGCGCCGTTTTTTCTTTGAGCGAAAGCAGTACGCCCCCTTCTGACAGGGCGACCGAGCAGGTGGGTGTTGCAGTTTCCAGGTGTAAAATTAATGCCACGATCAGGTTTGGATAAGTGAATATATCATTTTTGCGATCACGCAAATTATCAGTATACCGAAAGAAATACGCAAAGTTCTTGCCGAGGCTCTGAAGGCGGCCGTAACGCCAAGGGGCGAAAAGATAATGCTTCCCAGGGACACCGGCAATACCACCGACAGGCAAATCAGGCCAATAGAGTAGGGGACCTGTAAGGCATCCCCCGCTTCGGTTGCCATGCTGTAAACCGAATGAACCAGCGTAATGATTACAATGACTCCCAGCGATATTGTGGTTGCTTTCTTTAGACTGAAGTGCAGGACGTTGGACATCAGGGGAATCATTATAATTCCTCCTCCCAGGCCGGACAGGGCGGCCAGCACGCCTCCCAGGCAGCCAATGATGATGTTCAGCGGCAGGGAGCTTTTCTCCGGCTTCAGCGGAACCGATACATCCTTTTGCAGGAAAAGGCGGATAACGGTGTATAGCAGGATAACAATAAATAATAGGGTGAAACGGTCTTTTGTGTACCAGGTGCCCATCTGGATAAGACGGGTTCCCAGGACGCTGCATATCGCAGCAGGAATGCCCATGCCCAGGATTTCCGCCGGGAAGAAGTTCTTTTTGCGGATATGCTTTATGGTTCCTGAGATGCTGGAAAAGAGGATGGCCAGCATGGAATTGGCAACGATTGCCGGGACCATCAATTGCGAAGGTATGCCAAGGCGTTCAAGATACATGGAAAAAATGACGACGTATACAATTCCCCCGCCTATTCCCAGCAATCCTGCAAGGAAGCCTCCGACACATCCCGAAAGTAAAAGTACAAATAAATCGCCCGGGTCCATTTCAGGCAAACATACTATTTTACGGTCAGTACTTCTGAATAGCTGGCCGGATTATCTAAAACCTTCAGCGCTTGCTGCAATTCCCTGTCTTCCGGAAAGGATGCCTGGAGGCGCCCGCTTTGATAATAATAACGCGCTGCTATTTCTTCTTCGAGCAGATTCTTGATCTCTTCCCGGTGGTGCTGCAGGTCATATTTCTTGGCGCCGGCCAGCTGCTGCCGCATGGAATCAAAATCATCTTCAAGAGCGTCAAAATAATCCTCGGTAACCGCGGTTTCCCGGTACTTTTCAAGCAAGCGCTCGCTTTCCGTCGTATAGGAATAGTCCTTGCCGGAAAGGAAATCCGTGAAATCCTTATAATCTTTTTCGGTAAGTTCAAAGTCGCGGGGCCGGGCAATGCTGTCATGGCGCTGCCTGTAAAGAGTCGCGTAATCAAAAATAAGCCCTTTGTCAAGGAGGGATTGCACGACGGCGGGCGCCGAAGGCCTGTCAACAACTATATCAGGTAATATTCCTCCTCCATCCCGGACCAGCCTGCCGTTCCTTGTTTTAAAGTCGCTCACCAAAGAATCCGGAACTTTTCCCACGCTGCCATCCGGGTTCCGGTGGGTATAATCAAGGGCCTGGATACAGCGCCCGCTGGGAATATAATATTTGGCAATCGTAACTTTCAGCTGTGCATTATAGGGAAGCGGTTTGTTTACCTGCACCAGCCCCTTTCCAAAGGAGCGCTGGCCCACGATCACGGCCCTGTCCAGGTCCTGGAAGGCGCCGGCAACAATTTCCGAAGCGGAAGCAGAGCGGCTGTTAAGCAGTACGCTGATGGCAATGTTTGTATCAATCGCCTCGGCCATGGTGGAAAACGAGCGGTTGTTCGCCGGGTTTTTCCCCTTTGTGCTGACAATCAGCTGACCTTTTTCCACGAAAAGGTTGCAGAGGCCAACCGCTTCCTGCAGAATACCGCCCGGGTTATCCCGGAGGTCGATCACCAGGTTTTCAAGCGATTTCGTTTTGAGTTCCGTAAGGGCTTTTCCGAATTCGCCGGCCGTTCCCGGGCCAAAATGTGATAACTTAATATAACCGGTATTTTCATCAATCATTCCGTGCCAGGCAAGGTTGCTTCTGGAAGCCTCTTTCCTGGAAAGGGTCTTTTCCACTTGCTGTCCGTTCCTGGTCAGGGTCAGGCGGATGGCGGCGCCCGCCTGACCGTTGAGGAAAGCTTCTACCTGTTCCACCGTTCGCCCTTTGGCGTTTCTCCCATTGATTGCAACAATAAGGTCGCCGGGAAGCAACCCGGCCGCCTGAGCGGCTCCGTTTTCATGAACTGTCCCAATGGCGACGAAGTCTTCCTTTTGATGCAGGGAAGCGCCGATCCCCCCGAAAGCCACGGCGTTTTCCATACGGGCATCGCTCACTTCCGATTCGGAAAAATAAACCGTGTAGGGGTCGAGGGAAGATAGCATAGCTTCTACACTGGTGCGCATGAGCCGCGAAGGCGATACCTCATCCACGTACTCCAGATTTACTTCTTCGAAGAGTGTTGAAAGTATCTCCTTATTCTTGCGAATTTCAAAGAGGTCCGGAAGCAGGGTAAAAGCCGCAAAGCCTCCGGCAACCGGCAGGAGTATGGCTGGCAGGAAAAAACGGATCAGCAGGTTCTTTTTGATGTTCATCGGATCATTTTTTTGTCATGTTCAGGCCCCGGACGGGCGGATAGTCAGGGTACAGGGTCTTCTCCATGCCCGCCCCAGGGATGACACCGGCCAATCCGCTTAATCGTGAGCCAAAGCCCTTTAAAGGGCCCGTGTTTCCGGATCGCCTCAATCCCGTACTGGGAGCAGGTTGGAGTGAACCGGCAGGACCCGCCCAATAAAGGGGAAAGAAGGAGTTGGTAAGCACGGATAAAGCCGATCAGAAGCGAATTAAGCGCTTTTTTGATCATATTCCTGTTGCAAGCGTTTTAGCGCCAATATAAGTTTTTTTTCAATCTCAGGCGAAGACAGAACCTCTTTCCCCACATAAGAAAGCATTAAGATGAGAGAACGTCCGCTGTTATCTAAATAATCATAGAGATGCGCTGATTTGTTTTTTCGGTAGGCTTCTCGGACCCGGCGCTTTATCCGGTTTCGGTCAACGGCTCTTTTAAAGCGCCGCCGTGAAACGGTAATCATCACCTGCGCCGGGAAACCAGCAACAGGAAGCTCGGTAGAAAGGCTGGTAACGCGAAAAGGGTATAAAAGAAAAGAAGAACCTTTATTGACCAGCCGGAGTATCAACGCCCTGCTGCATAAACGTTCTTCTTTTTTAAAACTGCTCACTTAAATAAAGTTCAGGGTTTAAGGTTCAAAGTTCAAGGTTCAAAGTTTCTAGTTTTTAGTTTGAAGTTCAAGGTTTCAAAGTTCAAAGTTCAAAGTTTTTGGTTCGAGGTTCAAAGCTTAAAGCTTAAAGTTTAAAGTTTTTAGTTTCTAGTTTTTAGTTTGAAGTTCAAGGTTTCAAAGTTCAAAGTTCAAAGTTTTTGGTTCGAGGTTCAAAGGTTCTAGTTTAAGGTGTCGTGGTTTTAGTTTGAGGGTCAAAGTTCTAGGCTTAAAGAGGGGGGTTTGTGAGCTGGCGGCTCCTATCCAATTGAAGCTTTTTCTTGAAATTGAAACCTTGTCTGAAAGCGGAACCTTTATCTAAAATAGAACATTAATTCCCCGAAGCAATATGAAATTTGAAACTTTGAACTCTGCGAAGCAGTTTGAAACTTTGAACTTTAACTGTTGCGAAGCAACCTGAAACTTTAAACTGTTGCGAAGCAACTGAAGCTTGAAACTTTAAACCTGAAACTTTAAACTGTTGCGAAGCAACTGAAGCTTGAAACTTTAAACTTTAAACCGTTGCGAAGCAACTAAGCCTTGTGGCGGCGCTCATCTGAAACAGACAGTCGTTTTCTGCCCTTGGCACGGCGTGCGGCAAGGATCTTACGTCCGTTGGCAGTTGCCATTCTTAGTTTGAAGCCATGCTTGTTCCTTCTCTTGCGATTCGACGGCTGGTATGTTCTTTTCATGATTGTCTATATACTATATGCCCTGAAAAATGAGGTGCAAATATAGGGTTGTTTTTTTATAAAAGCAAAAGGAACTGACCTACACATTAAACCTGAAATGCATGACGTCGCCGTCCTGCACGACGTATGTTTTGCCTTCTACGTTTAGTTTGCCGGCGTCTTTACAGGCGCTTTCTGAGCCATAGGCGATATAATCTTCGTAGTGGATCACTTCGGCCCGGATAAAGCCTTTTTCAAAATCGGTATGGATTACGCCGGCGGCCCCGGGAGCGGTTGTGCCTCGGGTGATGGTCCAGGCGCGCACTTCCTGTACGCCCGCGGTGAAATACGTGATCAGGTTAAGGAGGCGGTAGGCGGAAACGATCAGCTTGTTCACCCCGGGCTGGTCCAGTCCGAGGTCTTCCAGGAAGAGTTGCTTGTCCTCGTAGGTTTCCAGTTCGGCGATGTCGGCTTCGATCGCAGCACTGATCATGAGTAATTCGGCATTTTCATCCCGGATGGCCTCCTTTACAGCTTCTACATGCCGGTTCCCGTTTTTTACCGATTTTTCGTCCACATTACAAAGGTACAGAACGGGCTTACTGGTGAGCAGGTAGAGGTCGGCAATATGTTCCTGGTCGTTTTCTTCCACGGGGGCGGTACGGGCCGGCTTTCCCGAAGAAAGGTGGCTTTTATAGATGCTAAGTACGTCTTCGGTCTTCCTGGCTTCTTTGTCGCCTGTTTTAGCAGCCTTATTTACTTTCTGCAGCTTTTTTTCTATGGTTTCCAGGTCTTTTAACTGCAATTCGGTATCAATGATCTCCTTGTCGCGCAGCGGATCTACGGAACCGTCCACATGGACTACATTATCATCGTCGAAGCAGCGGAGTACATGAATAATCGCATCGGTACCGCGTATATTTCCCAGGAATTGGTTTCCAAGGCCTTCACCCTTGCTGGCGCCTTTTACCAAACCGGCAATATCTACAATCTCAATCGTAGTAGGAACGATACGTTGGGGTTTTACCAGTTCTGCAAGTTTTGTCAGCCTCTCATCGGGGACGGTAATCGTGCCGATGTTAGGTTCTATGGTACAGAAAGGAAAATTGGCTGCCTGTGCCCTGGCATTGGACAGAGAATTAAACAAGGTAGACTTGCCGACATTCGGAAGCCCCACAATACCGCATTGAAGTGCCATTTTATTTTATTGTCAAGTGTTAGTTTACGATTTTTCCTGGCTAAAGGACGTCTTGTAGCCCATCAGCTTATACGCCAGTTTTGCCAGGTTGAATTGAGTGAGGATATTGCCTTCGGCAGGGGCGCATTCCACAATGTCGAAGCCCACAACGTTTTTGGCCGCGCATACTTTCCTGAGCAGCTGAAGGGCCTCGTACCAGCCCAGGCCGCCGGGTTCGGCGGTTCCTACAGCAGGCATGACGGAAGGGTCAAAACCGTCGGCGTCTATGGTTATATAGACGTTTCCGGTGCAGTTTTTTATCAGATTATCCATCCAGCGTTCATCCGATTGCAGTTTCCATGCATACGCCGTATGGATACGTTCGGATGAACGGATCAGTTCGGCTTCTTCGCGGCATTGCGCGCGGATGCCAGCCTGGCAGATATTGAGTCCCAGGTCATACACCCGCTTCATTACTGACGCATGAGAATAAGGGTTTCCCTGGTAGGCCTCCCTAAGGTCGGAATGGGCATCTAATTGCAGCACGGTAAGATCGTCGAATTTACGGGCAAATGCCTTAACGATCCCGTAAGTTACTGTATGTTCCGCACCCAGAGAAACCACGAACTTGCCGTCTTCCAGCAGGGAAGAAGTTGCATTTTCGATCAGTGAAATAGCCGCTTCATCGGTCTTTCCCGCGAAATCCAGGGGTTCCAGGGTGGCAATCCCGGTTTCCCGGTAAATTTCCTTGTCCAGTTCTTCGTCGTAGAACTCCACATAATGAGAAGCTTCCAGGATAGCAGCCGGACCGGCGGCAGAGCCTGAAAGATAGGAAGAAGTGTATTCGTAGGGGAGCGACTGAATGACGATCCCGGAGGCATCATAACTGCACATTTCCTGTTCTTCAATACCCAAAAAGTTTTGCGGGCTAAGCGCTTTTGCCATTTTTATTATAATTTCAGCGGCAAATATAGTAAAAAGCCTTTTCCCGACGTTATTAACACATGCCTGATAAAGTAACCTTGAAATTATTCGTTTTCTGCGCACTCATTGTCTTCCAGTTTAACCTGAAGGGACAGGTTCTTAGCAGGGAAAACAGCGGGAACGCGGAAACGGAACAGGCTCCTGACGGGCCCGGAACATGGTACTTTCCCTATGAAAGCCTTGATAAAGCAATTGCGGCTAATCCGGCTGCTTCCGAACGAACTATTTCCCTGGAAGGCCCCTGGAAGTTTTCAACCGATGCAAAGCGTTTTTCCCCCGGTTTCTATACCCCGGAGTTTGACGATGCTTCGTGGGAAACGGTGAAGATTCCCGGAGAATCCCGGGCAACTGAAAACGGAGAAATCCGGACAAGTGAAAACAAGGCCATCGGCGCCGCGGGCAATAAAGACCGTTCCACCGCCGCTGCAAGCCGGGATGAGCGCGCGGAAGTTATTTTATTCCGGAAGAAGATCAATCTGGACGAAATTTGGGCCGAAAAGCAACTGTTTATTTCTCCAGGCATGCATACAGCGACTGCCATTTGGGTAAACGGACATCGGGTAGGACAGACAGCGGCGGGTTCGCCGAAAGCGGAATTCAATATCACGCCTTTCCTGCAGCCGGGAGAGAATTTACTGGCCCTGGAACTCGCGCTGGGCCGGGGGCAGGGGGTCGGCGCGGGAACAACCCTGGTGCAGGACTTGCTGTCCGGTATGGTAAAAGGAATGCTTTATTCCCGGCCTGAAATGCATTTTCAAGGCATTGGCCTTACCGGGAGCCTTGACAAAAATAGGCGGAAAGGCTTGCTGGAATTGGATATCCGGGTAGAGAACCGGATGGATTCGGTGAAAGAACGTTTTTGGGGCGTACTCCGCGAGCCGATCTATTCCGAGGCAACTGTAAACGCACAACTTGTGGACGATGAAGGAAATGAAATAATAGACTTCAGGAAAGATAATACCTATAAAATTCGCGGGGGCGACCGCATGGCTTTTCATTTCGAGGGAACGGTCGATGACGTAAAGCCCTGGTCACATGAAACACCTTATTGCTACCGGCTGAATATCACATTGCTTGACGGCGCGGGCCAGGTACTTGAGGTAGTATCCCAGCAGGTTGGTTTCAGGACAGTTGAGGTCGAAGAAGAAATGCTGCATGTGAACGGCGTGCCTGTACCGCTCCGGGTATTCAAACCCGGCCCCAGACCGCTCTTTTCAATGGACAGGGAGCAGTTGATGCAGGATATCCGTGAGATCAAACAGGGAAATTTCAACGCTGTTTATGCTTCTTCTTACTTTACTTATCCCTCCTGGTACAGGCTATGCAATCTGTATGGGGTATATGTGCTGGATAAGCGCGTCCACGGAAATAAGAATAATCCTTCCATCATTTCCCTTTCGCAAAAGGAGCGTCTTCCCGAAGCCGGGAAGCCGGTGGTGGACCTCTTGCTGGCTGATTTTCTGAAGGGGACTATCGGGGTACGGAACCACTTTGCATTCCGCGACCTCTCTGGTTATTACCTGCAATGGGAGATACTCCGCAACGGGAAGAAAGCGGAAGAAGGCCGTGTGGAGCAACTTCCGGTAGCATCCGGGCAGGAAACCGGGCTTTCCCTGGGGTATAAAATGCGGTTCTATGAAGGAAATGATTATTTTCTTAATCTCCGGCTGAAAACCAAAACAGGCGACTCCCTGGTTCCGCCTGATTTTACCGTTGCTTCCCGCCAGTTCCGGTTAGGTCCTTATCATTACGAAGAAGAATACCAGGTGGATAAGGGAATGATTGACGTGACCGATGATCCGGGATCCATCGTATTGAACGGCTATGATTTCCGGATCGTTTTTGACAAGGGGAAGGGTCAGATCAGCCGTTATAGTTATAAGGGAAGGGAACTTATGAATGAAGGCCCCGAGCTGAATTTCCGGAAGCTGCTGGTTCCGCAGGACTCCCTGAAGGAAAGCCATACACTTTGGAATGAAGCTGCGGATAAGGGCAATATTATCGATTATAAGGTCACGGAAGATGTGAACGGGAATTATTATATTTCCTTTACGAAGGTGCTTCTTGGTGGAGATGCCAGGCTGTTTCAGAAGTTCCGGGTGGACGGCCGCGGGGCGATACTGGTAGAAAATGTTTTTGTAAGGATGCAGGGAGATTATCCGCTCATGCCGGGGTTCGGTACCAGCTTCAGGTTACCCGGTGATTACCGGGAGATGGAATGGTATGGAAGGGAGCCGGCTGCGCAAAATGAAATAGGCATTTATTCCGGGCCTATCAGCGCGAATACGGGAAGTGATAAAAGAGATGTCCGCTGGGTCCGGCTTAGCCGGGAAGATGGCTATGGGCTGCTTATCCGGAAAGAAAACCAGTTGCTTAATTTAACCGCTGCGCGGGAAGGCGCCGGTGACGGCCCGGTACTGCTTAGCGTAGACCTGGCTCAGCAGGCGCTTCCATTTAAATCCCGGAATTTCACCTACCGTATTATTCCCTATATTTCTTCAGCAAACGTTCAATAAGCTGTATATGACTTACTTCTTTCTTTTCCAGCTCAAGTAATAGTTTAAGTTGATTGCGGCTGCGGTCAAGATTCTGTCCCGGGTAATGGATCTTATAATAAACATCACCCTGCAGGTAATCGGTTAAGAAACGAAGGGCCTGCATATATAGCAGCATTTTCCCGGAAAAAGAAAGATGCTGCTTTTCGAAATCGCTGAGTTCTGCGGCCATTTCGGAAAGATAGCCATCATACAGCGCTTCATAAAATTCGTCCCGGACGGCTACTTTGGACAAGTCTGTTTCTTCTTCCGAAACTGGCGACACATAGGTGCGGACCATGTCTCCCAAATCTGAAAAAATATAGCCGGGCATAAGGGTATCCAGGTCAATCGGGCATTTGGCTTCCCCGCTTTCAACGTCAAACAAGACATTATTGATCTTGGTGTCATGATGCATGATGCGGAGCTTGCAGCCGGGATGAACGATCAGCCGGCTGTATTCTTCGGCCAGGTGCGCCCGGTTACTGCATTGTCCAATCTCGCCGGAAGCCTCTTTTTTTCGGTTTTCGCCGGCCGTTTCGAGGGCTTCCCTGAACTGCCGGTACCGCAGCTCCAGGTTATGAAAATCAGGAATAGTCGGCTTTAGCAACGAAGCGTCCAAACCCGCGAGTTTCCTGGTCAGTATCGCAAACTGGCGGGCGGCCGAGCGGGCTTGTCCGGCTTCCCCCACTTCATCCATGCTGTAAGCATTGTCAATGAAGGGTAGGATGCGCCATGGAAAACCCTCTTCATCATACCAAAGGTCTTTTCCTTCTTTTGTTTTTACTGCGTTCAGGAACAGGTAATCAGGATCCGTTGCTTCAAGGTGATCGGCAGCTATCCGCATATTGCCCGCAATCGCTTCCGGCTCCTTAAATACGAAATGGTTGATGCGCTGCAGAAGCAGGTTTTCCCCCGTTTGTTTCCGGGTTAGCCGGTACGTATTGTTAATGTGGCCGGAGCCGAATTCAACGCATTCCCAGCTTGCATCCTCCAGCCCGAAACCATCTAAAACCTGGTTCAGGCCCATAGCTTTTCAGGATATTTCCCTTCGGCAATGAGTTTTCTCAATGATTCTTTTACAACCGGTTTATCCTCCTGGTAGGTAACTCCGAACCATTTGGCGTCGCTTTCGAATACCTTTACCTTACCCGGGCCGTTAGCAGTAATATGACTCACGACGATGGGAATAAAGAATTCCGCCTTAGGCGAATTCATGTTTTCCCTGGCATAAGCTTCAAACAATTTCAGGCTCTGGTCAAAAATTGTCGGCTTGAAAGCCCAGAAGTTCATCGAAACTGGAGTAGAGGGCGCAAGTTCTACCTTATTACCTTCGTTGTCCTGATAATAAATACTCCCGTTTTCACGACCAACCTTGGTGCGTTCATTGATATCGACCAGTTCTCCCTGTGCATTGGCTTCGCAAACGCCGCGTGATACCGTTCCGAAGTCGGACAAGGTGTTCTCCAGCCGGTAACCCACTACCGCATGGGTATTAGGATCGGGATTGGTCGAAAGAAAGTGCGCCGACTTTTCAAAGGCATCGTATCCGTAAAAATCATCCGCGTTGATCACGGCAAACGGTGTTTTGATATGATCCTTTGCACAAAGGACAGCATGCGCTGTACCCCAGGGCTTACTGCGCTCTACTGCACCCAACTCCTTGGGTACGAAGGAATCCAGCTCCTGCAGGGCGAAATCCACTTCGATCCTCCCGGCCAGCTTCGGCTCAAACAACTCGCGGGCAGCTTCTTTTATATCCTTTCGAACAATAAAAACAATGCGCCCAAAGCCGGCCTTTATCGCATCGTATAAGGAATAGTCGATAATGGTTTCCCCGTTAGGGCCAAACTCATCCAACTGCTTAATGCCTCCATACCGGCTGCCCATTCCGGCCGCCAAAATCAATAATGTGGGTTTTTCTGTCATTGTTTTACCTATTCTTTTAATAACTCGAACTATTTTAGTTTATAGCTTCCAGTTTTTGGTTTATAGTTTCCGGTTTTTGGTTTATAGTTTCCAACTTTTAATTTATAGTTTCCAGCTTTTAGTTTATAGTTTTCAGTTCAGTTCGTAGTCATAGTTTTGGCTTATCGCTGGCCCCCAGACATAGCCGCATCATAAACCTTCCCCGTCAACACTATAAACTAAAGCATCCAACTTTAAACCGCGTTGCAAAGCAACCTTAAACCGTTCCAAAGCAACTAAAACTATGGCAAAGCAACCTAAACCTTGAACTTTAAACCTTAAACCGTTGCGAAGCACTAAAACTGTTGCGAAGCAACAAAAGCTTCAAGCTAAAAACTATAAACTTCAAACTAAAAACCATTGCAAAGCAACCTAAACCTTGAACTTTGAACCTTAAACCTTAAACCGTTGCGAAGCAACAAACTATAGGTGAATCACCTCCCCATAAGCATCCGCCGCCGCTTCCATCGTAGCTTCACTCATCGTAGGATGGGGGTGTACCGACTTGACGATCTCATGCCCGGTGGTTTCCAGCTTGCGGGCTACCACTACTTCGGCGATCATTTCTGTCACGTTGGAGCCGATCATATGCGCTCCCAGCCATTCGCCGTATTTGGCGTCAAAGATTACCTTCACAAAACCGTCCGCGTGTCCGGCGGCCTTGGCTTTCCCGGAGGCGGAGAAGGGGAATTTGCCTACCTTGATCTCATACCCGGCTTCCCTTGCCGCTTTTTCGGTATAACCCACAGAGGCGATCTCCGGCTGGCAATAAGTACATCCCGGTATGTTGTTATAGTCAAGCGGAGCGGGATTTTCTCCGGCTATTTTTTCTACGCAGATGATCCCTTCAGCCGAAGCTACGTGGGCCAAAGCCGGGCCGGGAACGATATCTCCGATGGCGTATACTCCTTTTACAGTTGTCTGGTAATATTCATCTACGGCCACCCGGCCTTTTTCGGTTTTAACCCCAACTTCCTCAAGTCCTATATTCTCGAGGTTGGCGCTGACGCCAACGGCGGAAAGTACGATTTCGGCTTCCAGGGTCTGGCTGCCGCTTTTGGTTTTTACTTCTACCTTGCAGCCTTCGCCTGAGGTGTCCACTTTGGTTACTTCCGAACCGGTCATGATCTCAATCCCGGCCTTCTTAAAGCTTTTAGCCAGGGTTTTGGATACGTCTTCATCTTCTACCGGAACGATATTATCCAGGTATTCCACAATGGTGACCTTGGTGCCCAGCGAATTGTAGAAATAAGCAAATTCAACGCCAATGGCCCCGGATCCAACTACTACCATGGATTGGGGAAGTTTTTCGAGCGCCAGGGCCTGCCGGTAGCCGATGATCTTTTTCCCGTCCTGTTTCAGGTTGGGAAGTTCCCTTGAGCGGGCGCCGGTAGCCAGGATGATATGCGAAGCTTCGTATTCGGTAGTCTTTCCTTTATCATCCTTCACTTCTACCTTGTTCCCTTTTTTCAGTTTCCCAAAGCCCATGATTACGTCGATCTTGTTTTTTTTCATGAGAAACTGCACGCCTTTGGTCATTCCGTCGGCGACGGTGCGGCTGCGTTTAATAACCGCAGGAAAATCGGCTTCCTCCTCGTTTACCTTGATACCGTAATCGGAAGCGTGCTTAATGTATTCAAATACCTGGGCGCTTTTCAAAAGAGCTTTCGTGGGAATACAGCCCCAGTTCAGGCAAATCCCCCCAAGGTTTTCAACTTCCACAATGGCGGTTTTCAGACCCAGCTGGGCCGAACGAATGGCGGTTACATACCCGCCTGGACCGCTTCCTATAATAATTACATCGTAGTTCATATATCCAGAATAAAGTGATTTCCCCGCAAATATAAGAAATCCGATGCCATTGCCGTTTACGGGGGAAATAGTTATTTTTGGTCTTTAATGAGTTTCCTGTTCCCTACCTTTCTTATCGCCCTGGCCGCGGCAGCAGTTCCGGTACTGATCCATTTATTTAATTTTCGGAGGTTCAAGCGCTTACGTTTTACCAATGTGAAGTTCCTCCAGGAGATCAGGCAGGAAACCGATTCCCGGTCAAAGATCAAACACTGGCTTATTCTCGCCGCGCGTGTACTTACACTGGTTTTCCTGGTGCTTGCATTTGCCCGGCCGTATATTCCCTCCGGAGAAGAAAAAGCGGTGAGCGAAGGCAACATGGTGGGGATCTATATTGATAATTCCTATAGCATGGGCGGGCCTGGAACGGAAGGGACGCTGCTCGACCAGGCTCTGCAGAAGGCAACGCAGATTGCGTCGGGTTATCCGCTGGATACCCGGTTTCAACTAGTGACCAACGATTTTAAGGGGGAGCATCACAGGTGGGTAAGCCGGGGCGAATTTTTTGACCTGCTGGAGGAAATAAGCCTTGCTCCGCCGGTACGTACGCTTGACCAGGTGCTGCTGCGCATTACCGATAGTTTTGAAGAGGAACCTGGCAGCGCCCGGCGGGTTTATATCATCTCTGACTTCCAGAAGAACTTTATACCCGCGGAGGCTCAGATCCCCGACAGTACACTTCATCTTTCTATGGTGATGGTCAGGGGGCGGAAATGGCCAATGTTTCCATTGACAGCGCCTGGTTCATTTCTCCTGCCCACCAGGCAGGAAACCTGGAGGAACTGGTAGTAAGGCTGCGTAATTATTCGGATAGATCAGTAGAAAATGTTCCCCTGAAGCTGCTGGTAAATGGCAGGCAGGAAGCAATAGGAGATATCTCCCTGCCCGCGCGTACCGGCCTGAACGATACGCTCATCTTTCGTCCGGAAGAGGCAGGATGGAAGCGGGGAGAACTGGCCATTACAGATCACCCGATCATCTTTGACGACCGCTTTTATTTTTCCTATCGCGTTGCACCCCGGATAAACGTATTGCTGATCAGGAGCGCAGCCGCAGGGAATTACCTGGAGACGCTTTTCGGCGAGGACGAATTCATTGAATTGACCATCAACAGCGAAAGCGGCATTGATTACGGGCTGATCCCCGAAAACAACCTGGTCATTCTCAGCGGGCTTTCCGCTATCTCTTCGGGTCTTGCCGGCCGGTTGAAAGAATTCGTGGAACAGGGAGGAGACCTCCTCGTATTCCCGCCGCTTTCCGGGGGATTGCCCGGTTATAATGATTTTCTTGCCCAGGTGCATGCCGATACTTATGACAGTATTTCCAGGCAGCCTAACCAGGTAGTCCGGCTGAACCTGGAACAGGATATTTTCCGGAATGTATTTGAACGCATGCCCCGCAATCCGGACCTGCCCCGTGTGCAGCAATACCTGCGGCTGAACAACAGCAGCCGCACAAGCAAAGAAAGCCTGTTGACAATGCGGGGCAATGACGACCTCATGGCACGGTATGCTTCCGGTAAGGGGGCAGTTTACCTTTCCGCAGTGCCGCTGAATGAAAGGGTGTCCAATTTTCCGCGGCATGCGCTCTTCGTTCCCCTGCTTTACCGGGTGGCCCTTCTCAGCATGCAGAACTATCCTCTTTACTATACGATTGGCGAAGACCAGTCGGTGCAGGCGGGTAGCCTGGAGTTGTCAGAAAGGAATAACTACCGTATCAGGAAGGATGATTTTGAAATGATCCCTTCCATCCGGAACCGGGACTCGGGTTCAGAAGTATTCGTTTCGGACCAGGTTCGGGAGCCGGGAAATTATATCCTTAGTGGGCCCCACGACGAAGAACTTGCAGTTTTTGCTTTTAATAATGCCAAAACAGAATCTGACCTGGCATATTTTAGTGATGCCGAGCTGGAAGGCTATGGGGAGGCCGGTTCCGTGATAAGTTCGGGGGGAGGTTCGCTGGAACGCCTGGTAGCCGTTGAAAATTTCGGAATACAATTATGGAAATACTGTGTAGTTTTGGCGCTGGTCTTTTTGGCGGCAGAGATTATACTGATAAGAATATGGCCTGCGACGCCTAAAATATGATGCATATGAATAAATTTTTGATTCAGTCCGCAATCATTGCCGATCCTGCATCGCCCGATAAGGGGAAAATAAGGGATATCCTGATTGAAGATGGGATCATTGTACGGCTGAATGAAAAGATCCGTGCCGCCGGTGCGGAGAAAATTGATGCTAAAGGCTGCTTCGTTTCGCCGGGATGGTTTGACATGCATGCTAATATCGGAGATCCGGGCCTGGAAACCAAGGAAGACTTCACTACCGGGACCGCCGCAGCTGCAGCCGGGGGATTTACCGGTATTGCCTTAATGCCGAATACCAACCCGCCGCTGCATTCCAAGTCGGAGATTGATTACGTGAAGAGCAGGGCCAGGGGGCTGTCCGTGGATGTCCACCCCATTGGCTGCATCAGTTACCGCCGTGAAGGTAAGGATATGGCGGAAATGTACGATATGCATCTTTCAGGGGCGGTGGCATTTTCCGACGGAAATCGTCCGGTGAAAGACACCGGCCTTATGATGCGGGCGCAGATGTACGCCAAGGGTTTTGATGGCCTGATCATTTCTTATGCGGAAGATAGCGGAATAGCTGGCAATGCCGGGGTAAACGAAGGAGTTGTCAGCACAATGCTGGGTATGAAGGGGATTCCCGCTCTTGCGGAAGAAGTAATGATCGCCCGCGATATTTCCCTGGCAGCCTATAATGACACGCGCCTGCATTTTACGACGGTCTCCACGGCAGGCGCAGTGGAATTAATACGGGCGGCCCGGAAAAAAGGGTTGAAAATAACGGCGGACGTAGCTGCTCATCATCTCTTGCTTGATGATTCCCTGCTGGCCGGTTTCGACAGTAATTATAAAGTGAAGCCACCGCTGAGGAGCCTGGCCGATATCAAGGCTTTGCAGGAAGGATTAAAGGACGGTACCATAGATGCGGTTTGTTCCCAGCATACGCCGCATGAAAGCGAGTTCAAAGAACTGGAATTCGAAGCCGCAGCCTTTGGCATCAGCGCGCTTGAAACCGCCTATGCCATCTTCAACATGGCGATGGGAAAAAGCTTTTCGGTAGAAAAAGCCATAGAAAAGCTGGCGGTCAATCCCCGGAAGATACTTGGTCTGGAAGTTCCCGTTATCCGGCAAAAGGCACCCGCCAACATTACCCTCTTTGACCCTGCCAGGGAATGGGTACTGGAAAAGCGCGATATGCGGTCTAAAGGAAAGAATTCGCCCTTCATTGGGCAGCGATTGAAAGGCAAGGTTCTTGCTGTCTTTCGTTAATATTAAGTAGCAGGTTTTATCAGTAGAACGTATAATTATGGATAAGAAAATTGAAGCCGCTTTGCGGGGCGTGATCACGGGAATCGCCGCCGGAAAGGCCGGGAAGCTGGAAGAAGCTATTCAGCCTGGTCCCGAATTGCAGACTTTTTACAGGCAGCTGGAAGAAGTCTTTAATATGAAGACGGATTTCCTGGTAAAGCTTCGCGCATTTGACGAGCTTTTTGAAAGTCAAAGCATTTTCAGCCACCAACAGGAAATACTTTTTGACCTGCTGCTGATAAATTTCTTTTCCCAGGATGCGGAAGGCTTTGGTGAAAATTACCTTGAAACGCCGGAATGGGAAGCGATAGAGGATGAGACCGTCGACCGCGGAACGGAATTGCTGAACATTATCCTCTACCTGAGGGAATGCCAGGAAAACGATATTGACCCTAGCCTGGACGATTTTCTAAAGGAATTTTTACTCGTTGAAGAAGAAGAATTCCAGGATGAACACGAGGTATATGAAGAGGTAATTGCCGGGCAGATGCTAATGGAAAGTTCCTACGAGGAAATTTCCAGGGCGGCGGCGGCGGTTAGAGAAGAAGCAGAGATCAAAGAGATCTTTTACCCCCTGATGAGTTTCTTTTACGATACCGATCCTTCGCAGGCCAGTCTCCAGGAATTTTTTAAGCATAGCCATAATAAGATATTTGATAGCCCCGTGCTTTTTGCTATACTTGCTTATCATAACGGTTTAAGTTTATGGAAACAATAAGCGATTCCCAGGCAATTCAAAATCCCCGGCCAAACGTCACGCCGGTTAAGATCGCCCTGAAGTGGGGCCTCATTGCTGGCGCAGTAATGATTCTGCTAAGCCTCATTAGCTATTACGCCGGCATGATGCAGAATGCAGCCATCCAATGGTTGTCTTATATTTTGCTTGCCCTGGGCATTTTCTTCGGGGTGAGGCACCACCGTGATAAAGAGCTTGGCGGATACATCAGCTTCGGAAGGGGTTTGGGAACAGGCGTGCTTATCTCCCTTTTTGCCGGAATATTATTATCGGCATTTATTCTCCTTTTTTACGGCGTGATCGACCCCGGGGCATTGGAGGAACTGAAACGTTTACAGGAGGAAGGAATGTATGAAAAAGGGATGTCTGACGAACAAATTGACATGTCCCTGAAATTCGTGAATCCAGGTTTTATGGCCATGGTTACCCTGCCGATGATGACCTTTTTCGGTTTTATTATTTCCCTGGTCATTGCAGCTATTTTGAAAAGAAATAAACCGCTTTTTATAGAGGAACGGGAATAAGTATATTGCCGGATACCATTATCAGATCCCAAAAGCGTATTTTTGCTTTTGGGATTTTTTATATTGCGCTGAATGAAGGATATTGCAGTTATCGTTCCCTTATTGGATGAAGAGGAGTCGCTTCCCGAACTGGAATCTTGGATAAGCAAAGTAATGGATGAACATGGGTTCAGCTATGAACTGCTCCTGATCGACGACGGAAGTAAGGACAATTCATGGGAAGTTATTCTTGGGCTCCGGGAAAGGAACCCGAACGTCCGCGCCATTCGCTTCCGGCGCAATTACGGAAAATCCGCGGCCCTGGACGTCGGATTTCGCGCTGCTGACGCCCGGGTGATCATCACCATGGACGCCGACCTGCAGGACAGTCCCGACGAAATTCCCGAATTATACAAGAAGATTACCGAGGAGCGCTACGACATTGTCTCCGGCTGGAAAAAAAGGCGCTATGATCCGCTGAGCAAAACCATTCCTACCAAACTATTCAACGCCGTTACACGCAAGATGTCGGGAATCAGGCTGCATGACTTTAATTGCGGCCTGAAAGCTTATCGCAGAGAAGTGGTAAAGAATATTGAAGTGTACGGAGAGATGCACCGGTATATCCCGGTACTGGCAAAATGGGCAGGCTTCAGGCGGATAGGAGAGCAGGTAGTAGCGCACCGGCCCCGGAAATACGGAACTACCAAATTCGGGATGAGCCGTTTCATCAAAGGCTTTCTGGATCTGCTGTCTATTTTTTTCGTGGGCAAGTTTTCCAAGCGGCCTATGCATTTTTTCGGAACACTTGGCGTGCTGGCCTTCTTTTTTGGCTTTGCGGTAGCCGTTTGGCTGATCGTTGAAAAGCTGGTGGCCATTTCAAATGATCTTCCCTACAGGAATGTGACGGATCAACCTCTTTTTTTCCTGGCCCTTATCGCCATTGTGGTGGGTGTGCAGTTATTTATGACTGGCTTCCTGGCTGAAATGCTTTCCAGAAATTCAGAAGACCGGAATAATTACCAGGTAGCAGATAAGGTCGGGTTTTATTCAGCCGCTGTTTCATGAAGATTGTTATCCTGGGACCGGCATATCCTTACCGCGGCGGGCTGGCTGCTTTTAATGAACGCCTTGCAAGACAGTATAGCAAAGCAGGTCATGACGTTAAGCTGTACACGTTTTCCATGCAATATCCTTCCCTCTTTTTTCCGGGAAAGACCCAGCTTTCGCAATCGCCTCCGCCTTCCGACCTGGAGATCATACGGATTGTGAATACGGTGGACCCGCTGAGCTGGGCAAAGGCCGGGAAGCGTATACGCCGGGAAAAGCCGGACCTGCTGATCGTCCGGTACTGGCTGCCGCTGATGGCCCCTTCACTTGGCACCATTTGCAAGATCGTACGGGGGAACGGCCATACCCGGATCATTTCCATCGTAGACAATATTGTGCCTCACGAACGCCGGATAGGGGACCACCTGCTCACCAAATATTTTGTAAAGCACGTAGACGGCTTCCTGGTAATGTCCCGCTCGGTATTAAAGGAGCTGGACCGGTTCGACCGGAAAAAGCCGAGGGTATATTCCCCGCACCCTATTTATGATATTTACGGCCCGCCGCTGGAACGGGCCGCCGCGAGAAAGGCCCTGCATATGGATCCGGACGCCCCGTATATTCTTTTCTTTGGTTTTATCAGGGAATATAAAGGCCTGGACTGGCTGCTGGAAGCTTTTTCGGAAAAACGTTTCCGGGAACTAAAGGTACGCCTGATCGTGGCAGGAGAGTATTATGTTGATGAAAAGCCCTACGAACATCTCATCGATTTGCTGGAAATAAGACCTTACCTGGATCTTCATACACACTTTATTCCCGATGCTGACGTGAACAAATACTTTTGCGCGGCCGACGTGGTGGTCCAGCCCTACAAAAATGCCACGCAAAGCGGCATCACCCAGATTGCGTATCACTATGATAAACCCATGATCGTAACAAACGTGGGCGGGCTGGCGGAAATGGTCCCCCATGAAAAGGTAGGTTATGTAACGCGTCCGCATATAGGAGCCATTGCCGATGCCATTCACGATTTTTTTACTTCCGGCGCCGAAGAAAAATTTATCACCAATATCCGCGGCGAAAAAGAAAAATTTTCCTGGAACTATTTCCTCTCCCGCATTGAAGACCTGTGCTAACCTCAAGCCCGCGCGCCGGTCAAACGCCGTAATTGTTATATTTGCAACATGGGAATGAAACCCGCTTTAAGTAAAGTTTACGCTTCAATAGTAGCTAAAAAGATAAAGAAATGGGATTCCGGGGCCGCAAGCATGCAGAAAGCCACCTTTCGGCGCCTGCTGGAAGGCGCAAGGAATACGGCTTTCGGAAAGGACCACGGTTTTTCAACTATCGGCAACTACGAGGATTTCAGGCGGCAGGTACCTGTCCGCGACTATGAAGGCTTGCGCCCATACATAGACCGGGTAGTGGCCGGCGAGGCAGACGTCCTCTGGAAAGATAAACCCCTGTATCTGGCAAAGACATCCGGAACTACTTCGGGGATCAAATATATTCCCATCAGCCATGCCTCCATGCCGCATCATATCCGGGCTGCCAGGAATGCACTGTTGCTGTATATTTATGAGACAGGGAATTCGGATTTCGTGGATGGAAAAATGATCTTTCTACAGGGAAGCCCCGTGCTTTCAGAAAAAAACGGCATGAAGGTGGGGCGCCTATCCGGAATAGTAGCTCACCATGTTCCGGCCTATCTTCAGCAGAACAGGATGCCTTCCTACGAGGTTAACTGCATGGAGGACTGGGAACAAAAGGTGGACGCGATTGTAGAAGAAACACTGCCGGAAAACATGACTCTTATCTCGGGCATTCCCCCCTGGGTGCAAATGTATTTCGACCGCCTTTCGGCGCGAAGCGGGGGAAAGAAGATCAAGGACATTTTCCCGGGCTTCAGCCTTTTTGTTTATGGAGGGGTGAATTTTGAACCCTACCGCCTGAAACTGGAGCAAAGTATCGGCAAAAAAGTCGACGCCATTGAAACCTATCCGGCTTCCGAGGGCTTCATTGCCTTCCAGGATTCGCAAAAGGATAGCGGAATGCTGCTGAACCTGGATGCGGGCATTTTTTATGAATTCATTCCGGCCGAAGAATATTTTAATGAAAAACCGGCCCGCCTTTCCCTCGAAGAGGTAAGCCTGGATAAGAATTATGTCCTTGTGCTGAATACCAATGCTGGTTTATGGGGCTATAGCATAGGAGATACGGTACGGTTTGTCTCCAGAAACCCCTACAGGCTGGTGGTTACCGGGCGCATCAAGCATTTTATTTCAGCTTTCGGGGAACATGTAATTGCGGAAGAGGTGGAAGATGCGCTGATGACGGTAGCTTCCCGGGAACAGATAGGGATCACTGAGTTTACCGTAGCTCCGCAGGTGCAGACTTCAGCCGGCGAACTTCCTTATCACGAATGGTTCATTGAGTTTGAATCCATTCCGGCTGATATTGAAAAATTCAGGCTGCAGGTAGACGAGGCTTTGCAGCAGAAAAACGTATATTACTTCGACCTGATAAAGGGAAAGATCTTGCAGCCCCTCAGGATCCGCCCTCTGAAAAAAGGGACGTTTATCGATTATATGAAATCCCAGGGCCGGCTGGGCGGGCAGCATAAGGTTCCCCGCCTTTCCAATGACCGGGAAATTGCAGAAAAGCTGATGGAATACTGTTAATGAAAAGAATTGCGATATTGGGAGCAACCGGCTCCGTGGGAAGGCAGGCGCTGGAGGTGATTGAAGCGAATCCCGGCCGGTTCAGGGCATCCCTGCTGACCGCGGGATCAAATGTTACAAAACTGGTAGAGTTGGCCAGGGTATTCCGCCCTGACGCGGTAGCCATTGCCGACGAATCCTGTTACCAGGCACTCAGGGACGGCATGGAAGGTACGGGGATCACGGTATACGCAGGCAATGCCGGCTTGTGCGAGGCCGTGAGCGTGCCGGGCATCGATTTAGTGCTGACAGCCCTGGTAGGCTATTGCGGATTGCAGCCCACGCTGGCGGCGATAAGGTCAGGAAAAGATATCGCCCTGGCTAATAAGGAAACGCTCGTAGTGGCCGGGGATTTGATCACCCGGGAGATTAGCAGGCGCCACGTTGCCTTGCTTCCGGTTGATTCGGAGCATTCCGCCATTTTCCAGTGCCTGGCCGGCGAGGAGGGAAACCGGCTGGAGAAAATTTATCTGACAGCCTCAGGAGGCCCTTTTCGTGGAAAAAAGTCGAAAGAACTGGCAGCCGTTACCCATGAGCAGGCGCTAAAGCATCCAAACTGGTCAATGGGGGCGAAGATCACCATTGACTCCGCCAGCCTGATGAACAAAGGGCTGGAGGTGATCGAAGCCAAATGGCTGTTTGACCTGGAGGCGCGGCAAATAGAAGTGCTGGTACATCCGCAGTCTGTCGTCCATTCGATTGCCCAGTTTGAAGACGGATCCATGAAAGCCCAAATGGGGCTTCCGGATATGAAACTGCCCATACAATATGCCCTTGCTTATCCTGAACGGGTAAAGAACGACTTTCCGCGCCTTGATTTTTCACGATTCGGGGAGCTTAGTTTTGAAAAGCCCGACCGGGAAACCTTCCGGAATCTTGACCTGGCTTATGAAGCCCTTGAAAAAGGAGGGAATATGCCTTGCATCCTGAATGCCGCCAATGAAGTGGTAGTACAGGCCTTTCTGGAAGACCGGATAGGCTTTCTGCAAATGCCGGATATCATAGCTGCCTGCATGCAAAAGGTTGATTTTCTGCCACAACCAAGTTACGAAGATTATGTCTTAACGGATGGGGAAACCCGTCAATTAGCCTTATCTTTGCTGGCTATTTCCAAAGTAGTATACTAAACATTGATAAAGAATAGCGAATGGATGGATTAATAATGGCGGCCCAGATGATTGCGGCCCTTTCCATACTGATTGTCCTGCATGAGGCGGGACACTTTGTGGCCGCCCGCGCATTTGGAATTAAAGTAGAAAAATTCTATCTCTTTTTTGACGCCTGGGGCATTAAGCTTTTGAAGTTCCGGAAGGGAGATTGTGAATACGGGATCGGTTGGCTTCCTCTTGGCGGATACGTAAAGATCTCCGGTATGATTGATGAATCAATGGATACCGAGCAATTAAGTAAACCGCCGCAGCCCTGGGAATTCCGGTCTAAGCCGGCCTGGCAACGGCTGATCGTCATGCTTGCCGGCGTTTTTGTGAATGTGGTACTCGGAATAGCCGTATTCTGGATGCTGACATTAAAGTACGGGGAAACTTATCTGCCCGCGAGCGAAGTAAAACACGGGATCGTTGCCTATGACGTAGCGCAGGGAATTGGCCTGCAAACAGGGGACAAGGTACTTGCCATTAACGGAGAACCATTAGAACGCTTCGATGACCTGCTAAGCCCTGATGTACTCCTGGGAAATACCGTACTGACCGTTCAGCGCGGGAGCGAAGAGCTCGAAATTACTATTCCCCCGGATTTCCTGAACAGCCTGGCGGAAGGGGGGCGCGATAGCTTTATTGATCCCCGGTTTGAATTTTTAATAAGGGACGTGGTGCCCGGAAGCCCGGCCGATAAAGCCGGTTTGCAGCCGGATGATCGTATCCTGGCTGTTGACGGTAAGCAGATCAGCTATTTTGACCAGCTGCAGGAGGCGCTCGCCGCCCGGAAAAGCGAGGAGGTACAGCTTACCGTGCTTCGGGGAGCCGATACGACGCAGCTTACTGCCGCCACCGACACGGAAGGAACGCTCGGCTTTTATTCCAAACCCCTGGGCCTGGAAACGAAAACCATCCAATACGGCTTTTTTGAAGCGTTGCCGAAAAGTATCAGCCGTTCGTTCAATACCCTGGCATTGCAGGTACGCAGCTTCGGAAAGCTGTTTAAAGGCGACCTTGATCCTCAAAAGACGCTGTCCGGCCCCATTGGCATTGCGCAGCAATTCGGAGGAGAGTTTGACGGGCTGAATTTCTGGACCCTGGTGGGCCTGCTTTCCCTTGTCCTTGCCTTCATGAACATTTTACCTATCCCGGCGCTGGACGGAGGTCATGCCATGTTCCTGCTCGTTGAAATGGTGAAAGGGGAACCTCTGAGCGATAAGTTCCTTGAAAAAGCCCAGATCGTAGGTTTTGTGATCTTACTGGCCCTGATGGTCTTTGTGTTTGGAAATGATATATTGAATATTGTCAAGAATTAACGGTTCACAGGTAGAATAACCTTGATAAAACGAACCGGTTTTTCTATGTTTGCAGCCGGAAGAATCCAGGCCTGAAGAAATCAGGCCTCAGCGCAACCAAGGTCAAGCCTTGTTCTTAACGTTAAATTCTTCGAGCCTCCTGCCCAGGTGGCGGAATTGGTAGACGCGTTGGTCTCAAACACCAATGGGGTAACACCCGTGCCGGTTCGAGCCCGGCCCTGGGTACAAGCCTCCTCGTAATACCGGGGAGGCTTTTTAATTACCGGAAAATTGGAAAAGATATCAAGATAGATGCCCGAATTTCATAAGTAGACGGATATGGAGTTGTGAATGCCCTATGTGGTAACAGCTGATGATGGATCAAAGCGAGCCCCACTACGTCTTAAAGCGGAAGCAAGACCCAAAGCAAGATCAAGCCCGTACCCGGCAATGAACCATTGCACATTAAAGTCGGGCGAGAGATCGCTTTCCCGGAATTGAATGCAAACGATAAAAGGCCGCCCGATTTCATCAGGCGGCCTTTTATCGTTTATAGCCACTAAATATTTAGCGTGCGACTATTTCAATTTCAAGGTTTAATGCACTGGCGCTACTTCGGGCGTTTCAGCTGGCTTAACATTTTTCTGCCAGAAGAAGAAAATGATAAATAGCACAATCAGAATTGCCGGGAAGGTAACCATTTTAGCAAGTGTGTCCTGGCCTGCTGCCAGTTCCAACGTGCTGCCTGAAAGTCCCGCGGCGGCTTTTTCTGCGGTGGCGCTATCAATCCATCCGCCGATAACGGGTTGCCAGATGGCAGTTGAAAACATGCCCACGCCGCCAATAATAGACATTCCCAATGCGCCGCTCAAAGGAACCCGCTGCGCTGCGGCACCTACCATGGTTGGCCAGAAATAACAAACGCCGATGGCGAAAATCACCGCCGCGACATAAGCCATTGGGCCCGTAACGGTGCTAAACAGGTAAATACCGATAGTTGCGAAAATTGCGCCTCCTAAAAGTACGCCCGTTTGTCCCAGGGCTTTGACAACCGGCCCGGCAAAGAAACGCCCTACGGCCATCAACCCTGTTACCAGTGCCAGGATGAGCATGGGGCTGGCTCCGCTGTTCGCCATAATAAGGCCTACCCATTGCTGAGGGCCGAATTCCGAAATTGCTGTGAGGGACATGCAAACAAACAGAAATATAAAAGTGGGCGTTAGCATCGCCCTGAGGTTTTTAGAAAGAGAAGTTACTCCTTCTACGTGTGGTTTCGGGAAAGCCTTTCCGTAGAAAAGGATTGCATAAATGATGGTTGGGATCATGGTTACCCACATTTGAGCCTGCCAGCTCATGTCAAAATCAGTCATGAATTTTGAAATAAGCGAACCAACAACGATACCCCCCGGGAACCACATATGGAAGCGGTTCAGCATTTTATCCATTTTTACGCCGGAATACATGTCCGCGATCATGGGATTACAGGCAGCTTCCGTACACCCGTTCCCAAAGCCAATGAAAAGTGTTGAGATGAGCAGTCCTGTATACCCCCTGCATAAATAGTCATTATAATACCGATAGTATGGGCGATGAAGGCCACCCGCATAATGTTTTTCGCGCCGAAGGAGTGGTAAACGAGTCCCCCGATGATCATTGAAATAGGGAATCCCAGAAACCACATGGAGTTAATAAACCCGAGCTGTTCGGCGGTCAGCCCGAATTCATTGCCAAGCTGGGGCAAGATCCCTGCCCGGATGCTAAACGTGAAAGCGGTCGTAATCAGTGCAAAGCAACTTCCGTTAAATAATGCACCCTTGTTAATGTTTTCGTTCATTAATTCTAAGGTTATAGTTTATGTAAGTAATCCTCTCCAAATCGATCTGCCAATATAGTAAAAATGATAATTCCTTTTGGTTTTCCCAAAAAAAATATCCCTCATATGACTCCCATAGCCAGCATAGCGTTGGCTACCCTGATGAAGCCGGCAATATTGGCCCCTTTCATATAATTTCCGGGGGAGCCGAATTCTTCGGCCTTTTCATAACAGAGATTGTGAATGCCTGTCATGATCTTCGCTAGTTTATCTTCGGTGTATTCAAAAGTCCAGGAATCTCTGGAAGCATTTTGCATCATTTCCAGGGTAGACGTTGCCACACCGCCTGCATTGGCCGCTTTTCCAGGTGCGAACAATATATTTGCTTCCTGGAACACGCGGATACCGGCCGGCGTGGTAGGCATATTCGCACCTTCGCATACCGCTATACAGCCGTTTTTAACTAAAAGTGCTGCGCTTTTGCCGCTGATCTCATTTTGCGTCGCCGAGGGAAGCGCCAGCTGGCATGGAACGTCCCAAATGGAGCCTTTTTCCACATATCTGGCGTCTTTATGGAAAAGCAGGTAGTCTTTGATGCGCTTTCGTTCTACTTCCTTCAGTTGTTTGAGTACCGCCAGGTCGATGCCCTTTTCATGGAAAATATAGCCGTTTGAATCCGAACAGGCGACCACTTTGCCGCCAAGTTCATGGATCTTTTCAATGGTGTAAATCGAAACGTTTCCCGAACCGGAAACGACACAGCGCTTTCCTTCGATAGTATCTTTCCTGGTCCGGAGCATTTCCCGGGCAAAGAATGCCGACCCGTACCCCGTTGCTTCCCTCCGGACCAGGGAGCCGCCCCAGTCAAGGCCTTTTCCCGTGATCGTTCCGGCTTCATACCGGTTGGTTATCCGCTTGTATTGCCCGAATAAATACCCGATCTCGCGGCCGCCCACCCCGATATCCCCGGCCGGAACGTCCGTGTGTTCGCCAATATGCCGGTAAAGTTCGGTCATGAAGCTCTGGCAAAACCGCATGATCTCTGCATCGGATTTCCCTTTGGGATTAAAATCAGCGCCTCCTTTGCCGCCGCCGATTGGTAATCCGGTGAGCGCGTTTTTAAAGATTTGCTCAAAGCCCAGGAATTTAATGATACCCAGGTAAACCGAGGGGTGAAAGCGTAATCCGCCTTTATATGGGCCAAGAGCGCTGTTGAATTCCACGCGAAATCCCCGGTTGATATGCACCTGGTTTTTATCATCGGTCCATGGTACGCGGAAAATGATCTGCCGCTCGGGTTCGCAGATGCGTTCGATCATTTTCTGATGGGCAAACTCCGGGTACTTTTCAAGCACCGGCACCAGGCTGTCCAGCGTTTCCTTTACGGCCTGGTGAAATTCCGACTCTCCGGGATTCCGCTGGACAATTTCGTCAAACACCCCGGTTACTTTTTTTTCAATTACACTATTCAAACCTGCCTTATTTAAAAACGATCCTGCTCCCGGGCGGGAACAGGTTTTCCCAAAGATGAATAAATTTTGAAGAACTTGCCAGCAAATTTTATAATTTGCCTCCATGAATAAGCTCGAAACAGCGGTCGGCGCCATTGACCGGTATAACCGGCAGGATCCCGTTCTTTTTCAATGGAACGGCGAATCCTGGCCGCAGGAATATTTCTTTTCGCTCAGGGTTTGTGAGTGGATAGAGCGACTGTCGCCGGATGCGGGAGAGGAGCTGCTGCTTGCAGCCAGGGCACATCATATCGGTAGGTGGGAAATCCCACGTGATCAATACCCTGATGGAAAAGCCGGGTACCTGAACTGGCGAAAGCGTCTTGCGGAGTTACATGCCGAAAAAGCCGGCGCCATCCTGGAAGAGGCGGGTTACCTGCCGGCTCAACGGGAGCGCGTAAAAGAACTGATCCTGAAAAAGCAACTTAAAAGTGACCCGGAAGTTCAGTTGCTTGAAAATGCGCTGTGCCTGGTATTTCTACAGTATCAGTACGAAGATTTCAGGCAGAAGCATCCAAAGGAAAAAGTCGTGCATATCCTGAGGAAATCGCTGCGGAAAATGGACGGACAGGGCAGGGAAGAGGCGCTGAAACTGGATTATTCAGAACAAGGTCTCGTCTGCATCAGGGAAGCTATCTGATCAATAGGGACGTTTCCCGACAATAATTAAGAGGATATATCGTTTCCAATGGAATAAAGGCTATTATGAAGCTGGAAACGCCTGCGGGCTCGCCGCGGGATTCCGGGCCGGCCGGGCCCGCCAGATATCTTCGAACAACGGATGCCCTAGCACTCATCGTAGGGATTGTAATCGGCGCTGGTATTTTCCGTACGCCTTCGCTGGTAGCAGCCAATACAGGAGACAGTACCATGTTCCTGGCTGCCTGGATCCTGGGAGGGCTTATTTCATTAAACGGCGCTTTCTGTTATGCCGAATTGACTACCGCTTTTCCGCACGCCGGCGGCGATTACCATTTTCTTTCAAGAGCTTTTGGAAAGCGGCTGGCCTTTTTGTTCGCCTGGGCAAGGATGAGCGTGATCCAGACTGGTTCCATTGCGCTGCTGGCTTTTATTTTCGGAGATTTTTTTTCGCAGGTAATCGACCTTGGCCCCTTTTCATCTGTGATCTACGCGGCCGCAGCCGTCATTCTCCTGACGACCATCAATATTCTGGGCTTGAAAACAGGTACCCTTACGCAAAAAATGCTCACGGCCGCTGAAGTATTGGGTGTGCTGCTGGTTGCTGCAGCCGGCTTATTCTTTGCACCTGAAATTTCCGCCGGCGATGAAGGAGGTTCCGGGCTCCTTTCCCCGTCTTCCGGAACTTCATCTTCCTTTGGGCTGGCTATGGTATTTGTATTGCTCACATTCGGTGGCTGGAATGAAGCGGCCTATGTCTCGGCGGAATTGCGCCGCGGTAAAAAGACGATGGTAAAAGTATTAATAGGAGGCATTCTGATCATCACCGCCATTTACCTGCTTGTTAACATGGCCTACATTCATTCATTGGGAATTAACGGTGTAGCTTCTTCCGAAGCCGTGGCGGGAGAAGTAATGCGCCGGGCTTTCGGCGAAGCCGGCGTGGTCATCATAGGCATTTTGGTCGCTGTTTCTGCCTTAACTTCGGCCAATGCGTCCATTTTTACCGGTGCGAGAACCAATTATGCCCTGGGAAAAGACTTTCAGGCGTTTAAGATACTTGGCGTCTGGGACCGGAAAGCATCCGGGCCGGTAAATGCCTTCCTGGTACAAGGGCTCGTTTCGCTTGCCCTGGTAGGACTGGGCTTTATTACCCGTAAGGGGTTTGAAACTATCGTGGAATATACAGCCCCGGTTTTTTGGTTTTTCTTCCTGATGACCGGCCTGTCGGTCTTTGTTTTAAGAAAAAAAGAGCCCGACGTGAAGCGCCCCTTCAGGGTGCCGCTTTACCCCATTGTTCCTCTTATCTTTTGCATCACCAGCGCGTGGCTGCTGTATTCCAGCCTGGCGTATACCGGCCTGGGAGCGCTGGTAGGGGTGGGTGTGCTGGTTTGCGGAATTTTGCTCAATTTTTGGGTACCCGGAAGAAGAATAATTCCTGCTGAGTGAGCGTTGTCATTAGAATAAATTGTACTCAAACTTTGTAGTATTATGAAAACAGTAAAAAGTTCCTGGAAGACCTTCCTGCTTCTTTTAGGTGTAACCGGCGCTTGCTATGCACAGGACTCCCCGCAGCTGGACGTTCCTTATGTGCCTACCAGCCAGGAAGTGGTAGATGCCATGCTGGAGCTGGCCGGAGTAACTGAAAACGATGTGGTTTACGACCTTGGTTGCGGTGACGGCCGCATCGTGATTACTGCCGCCAAACAATACGGTGCAACCGGGAAAGGAATAGACATTGACCCGGAAAGGATCAGCGAAGCCAAGGCAAATGCCCGGGAGGCTGATGTGGAAGATAAGGTGGAATTTATCCAGGCCGATCTCTTTGAATCAGACTTCAGCGAAGCATCTGTGGTTACCTTGTATTTACTGTCAACCATTAATATGAAGCTGCGGCCTATTCTGCTCAAGCAGCTGAAGCCCGGAACCCGCATCGTTTCCCATGCATTTGATATGGGCGACTGGGAGCCCGACGAAACCCGCACGGTAAACGGTACCAGGATTTATTTATGGACTGTTCCGGAACAATGAAAGCGCAGGGAGTAGGGGTGTTTTGATTTTTAAAACATTTTCCATACCTTTGCTACAGTAGTTCTGCCTTGCAGAAGAACCTGGAAATACGCACAAACTTTAATGAGTGAGGGATAATGATGAAGAGGAATTTTTATATAGCCTGGGTGCGTCCGTACTCCTGGCAGGGGCGGTTAGCGCCTGGAAAACGACACCGGCGGCTCAGCCTGAAACGGCTAAATCAGAAGCGGCTAAGTCTGGCGTTTCAAAAATAACTGAAGTAAATTCTAAGATCAGCCCCTCCGGGCCGGCAGTTCCGGCGGGTGCATCAGGGAAACCTAATATCCCAGCCGTGGGCGAAGCGTTGGAAACTGCGCTGCCTGCAACCGCACTTTCCTATGAAGCGGCTTATACGGATTACGTCGGAGACCTTTACAATGAGCTTGATCTTGCCGGCAAAGGCCTTCAGCCGGAGATATTCAAGAAAGCCCTTACTGGTTTTTATAACCTGAAAGCCGCCGGGAAATTAGCGCCCGGGAAGGAAGTGCTGAGCATTGTTGACTTTACCAAATCCAGCCGGGAAAAACGATTGTGGATCATAGACCTTGATAACAAAGAATTGTTATTCCGCAGCCTGGTAGCGCATGGAAAGAAAAGCGGGGGCAATATGGCGTCCAGTTTCTCTAACACCGAATCATCCCATCAGAGCAGTCTCGGATTCTACTTAACCGGCGAAGTCTATTACGGAAAGCATGGACGTTCTCTTCGCCTGGACGGGATGGATCCCGGTTTTAATTCCAATGCCCGCAAACGGGCTATTGTGCTGCACGGCGCCGATTATGTGAGCCAGGCATTTATTAACCGGGTAGGCCGGCTGGGACGGAGTTTCGGATGCCCTGCGGTACCAGAGCCCTTGTGCGACGAAATCATCGATCATATCAAGGAAAAAACGGTGTTGTTTATCAATGGCCCCGGGGAGAAATACAAATCCGATTACCTTAACGTGAAGGCGGCGGCCCGTTATCTTCTGCCTGCAAATGGCTGACGACAATTTTGTCCAGTCCGTAAACGTCCGGGCGGTATTGAATGTTTCCTTCGTTGTCCAGCCAGCAGGTGGCATAGACCAGGTAAACGGGCACCTGCTGCGATAATTCAATATTCCTGGCTTCCGGATTATCCCTACCCATTTCGGTTTTAATCATTTCGAACTTATTGCCGTTCCCGAATAAGGCATGGGCAAGTTCGAGCGGTTTTTCTACCCGTACGCAGCCATGACTTACCGCGCGCATGTCCTGGTCAAAAGCCGCTTTTGCAGGAGTATCGTGCAGGTACACGCTGCTTTGGTTATCAAACAGGAATTTGATCTTTCCCAGCGCGTTCTGACTTCCCGGCCGCTGCTTAAAGCTGTATGGCAGGTCTTCTTGCGAAACGGACTCCCAATCGATCTCGCGGGAGTCCGCTACTATTTCCCCGTTTTTATAAACATCAATATTGCTGTTCTCCAGGTAATAAGGGTCCGCTGCCGCTTTTTCAATGATCTCATTCGAGGCAATACTTTCAGGAATATGCCATATTGGATTTACCTGCACCCTTTCAATCAGGCTGTTTAACTGGGGCGTTTGCCAGCGCTTCGCAGGCTCCCCGACGCAAACCTTCATATTTAGCCCGGGTACGCCGTTTTCCACGACGTGAAGGCGGAAATCGGCGATATTCACCAGCACATATTTCTCTTTCTCCGGCTTGTTTTTCCAGCGAAGGCGCTCGAGGTTGGCCAGGAGCGCGCGCCGCCTCACTTCTCCGGCTCCCGAACTATCCTTATCCGCCGGTGCAGAATGATCGCTGGCCGCTGTCCCGGGAGTGTCGGTGTTCTCCGTTTCTTTATTGTCGCCAGCGCCCGCAAGGTGCGTTTTACCCGTACCGCTTCCAGCGAGGGCATCCTGCAGGGCCTTGTATGCGTTTCCGGTAGGCTGAATGCTGTCGAGAAGGGCTTCCAGGTCGCTGGCCGCGAACATCTTTGTAAGGGAAGTACTGTCCGGGCGTGTTGTTTCAATATAGTAGCGGGGGAAGATATCCGCAGGGTTAGTAAAACCGAATTGCAGGGCGTTTCCATAGGCTGCCAGGGAAGCGGCTACCTGGAGTTCCAGTTCCGCCACCAGCGGGGCGGCCGCTTCCGGGGTGGAAACGCTTTCTTCGTTGCTAAGGCTGTCCTGCAGCCGGCGAATCTGTCCGGGTTGAAAGAGCGCAGGGTTAAGGCCGTGTTCCCCTGCCTTTTCCAGGTATCCGATGAGTGTCCCGAGCCCCTCACCGGGTAAATATTTTTTTAAAAGCACGGGAGAATAGCCACGCCCCTGGTAAAAAGCGGCAATTAATTTCCCATGCTTTAATTTTTTCTCCCGGAGCATCCGTTCCAGGTAGGGAGCTATTTCGGCGGGGCCCGTTTCCTTCAAAACAGGATTACGGAACTCACGAAAAAGGACGGTACCGATATCCTGTTCGCTTTTCCGGCACGAGGTAAAGGATACGGCCAGCAGAAGAAATATCGTGAAATAACTATGCGTATTTTTCATGTAAAAACGAGTTTGTACAATTAAAATGGAAAATTCCATGCCAGAAAGGGAAATGGGCGAAGGGAATGATAATTTTGTATTTTTACCGAATTGAATGAACCCATGCAGTTACCCTATAAACGAATAATTGTTAAGGTCGGGTCGAATGTGCTTACCCGGAAGGACGGTTTACCTGACCAGGAAAGAATGGAGCAGCTCGTCAGCCAGGTAGCCAGGCTGCGGGAGGCGGGGCTGGAAGTGATCCTGGTTTCCTCCGGGGCGGTAGCTTTCGGGAGAAGCCTTATCAGCGTTTCGAAGAAGTATGATACTGTTGCGGCGAGGCAATTGCTGGCTTCCACCGGACAGGTGCATCTGATCAATGCCTTTGCGCGATTTTTCGACCGGCACCAGACCTTGTGTTCGCAAGTGCTGGTTACCAAGGAAGATTTCAGGGACCGCCTGCATTATCTCCATATGAAAAATTGTTTCGAGATCCTGCTGCAGCATAAGGTAGTGCCGGTGGTGAACGAGAACGATGTTATTTCCGTTACGGAGCTTATGTTTACCGACAATGATGAATTGGCGGGGCTTATCGCTTCCATGCTGAATGCGCAGGCCCTGATCCTGCTCAGTAATGTGGATGGTATTTTCAAGGGTGATCCGGGAGACGGGGATGCGGAACTGATTGAAGAAGTAAGTGATTCTTCGCCCGTTTTTTTACCTTTTATCTCCGCCAGGCGATCGCAGTTCGGTCGCGGCGGGATGATAACGAAAACGGGTATTGCCCGTAAGGCTGCCGGCCTGGGTATCACCGTACATATTGCCAACGGCACTACTGACGATATCCTGCTGCGTATCCTCAATAATGAGGTAAAACATACCCGGTTTACTCCCAAAAAAAGCGCGTCCGGAAAAAAGAAATGGATTGCCCATGCGGGGCATACAGCCAAAGGCACCGTGCTGATCAACGAAGGTGCGAAAGCCGCATTGACCTCGGCCCGGGCCAGCAGCCTGCTGCCAGTAGGGATCATTGCTGTCAGGGATGAGTTTCAGAAGGGCGAAGTGATCAGGCTCCTGGATGAAAAGGAACAACTGATCGGTCTGGGGATTGCGGAATATAATTCGGAAAAAGCCAGGGAGCGCGTAGGTCAGAAAAAGCAAAAGCCCCTGGTGCATTACGATTATTTGTTTTTAAATACCGAAATTTAGACCTTGCAGGTTTGGAACACGTTATGGAATATAAATTATTTTTGGAAGAAGCCCGCAGGGCATCCCGCAGTTTGGCGGCCCAGGAAGCCGGAACAATCAACCAGGTGTTGAAAGATCTTGCCGGAGCCGCGCGCGATAAAACGGATTTTTTATTGGAGGAAAACCGGAAAGACCTGGATAGGATGGATCCGGAAGATCCCCGTTACGACCGTCTGAAACTAAGCCCTTCCCGCATCAGTGATATTGCGGCCGATATTCTTAACGTGGCGGCGCTACCCAATCCGCTGGGCAGGGTATTGTCTGAAAAGTCGCTTTCAAATGGTTTACGGGTTTCCAAAGTAAGCGTTCCCCTGGGCGTGGTGGGAATCGTTTACGAAGCCCGGCCCAACGTGACTTTTGACGTGTTCGCGCTTTGCTTTAAAACGGGGAATGTGGCCGTTCTAAAGGGAGGAAGCGATGCGGCAGCCTCCAACCTGGCCATAATTTCCGTGATCCATGAGGTACTGGAACGTCATGGCATTGACCCCCGCGTCGCCACCCTGCTTCCGGCAGAGCGCGAAGCCACAGAAGCTCTTCTGAACGCGGTAGGCTATGTGGATGTAGTAATCCCCCGCGGGAGCCAGCAGCTGATCAACTATGTCCGGCAGCAGGCCAAAGTACCCGTCATTGAAACAGGGGCCGGCATTGTACATACTTATTTTGACGAAAGCGCCGACGTAGAAGCGGGAGCTGCTATTATTATGAACGCGAAAACCCGCCGTCCGAGTGTCTGCAATTCATTGGATTGCCTGCTGGTTCATCGTAACCGCCTTTCGAATCTCCCGGATCTGCTTCAGCCGCTGGCAGAAAAGGAAGTGGTCCTTTACGCTGATGAACAGGCCTACGGCGAACTGGAAGGAAGATATCCCGGAAATTTGCTCAAACCGGCGGAAACCGGGCATTTTGGGACCGAGTTCCTTTCGCTCAAAATGGCGGTTAAAACTGTTGACAGCCTGGAGGGCGCCCTTGACCATATCGCTAATTACAGTTCAAAGCACAGCGAAGCTATCTTATCCGATAATCCTGAACATATTGAACGCTTCCTCAGGTCGGTGGACGCGGCCGCGGTTTATGCCAACGCTTCCACCGCCTTTACCGACGGCGCCCAGTTCGGGCTTGGAGCGGAAATAGGTATCAGCACCCAGAAACTCCATGCCCGCGGCCCCATGGGCCTGGATGAACTGTGCAGCTACAAGTGGCTTGTCCGGGGACACGGGCAGGTTCGGCCCTCCTGACCGTCACACCCTCCTGACCGTCACACCCTCCTGACCGTCATGCCTGACTGTCACGTCTGCCTGACCGCCGTGTTGGAAATAACGGCCAGGCTGGTATCCCGGTTCCCGGCTGGCTGGCAGCCGGATTATTGCAGGCCGCAGCCCGCACATTGGAACTGCCCCAGGCTGTGGCTTAATGCATGCCAGTCATAAGGATTGGCGTATCCTTCCCGTTCCCAGTAAAAGGGCTTCCTTGCCTGCTCGTGGTTTCCTGTTTGGTTCATGGTGGCGGCATCGTACAGGCGCCCGTTCAGCATGACTTTACTGATACTGGTGCTGTTATGAATATCCTCCAGGGGATTCTTGTCAAGTACCAGCAGATCGGCCAGTTTGCCTTCTTCCAGCGAACCGATTTCCTTATCCATACCCAGGTAAGCTGCACCGTTAATGGTCGCGCAGCGGATAGCTTCCAGCGGTGACATACCACCCTGCGCCAGCATCCATAATTCCCAGTGAGCGCCGAGGCCCTGAAGCTGGCCATGCGCGCCCAGGTTTATCTTTGTGCCGCCGTCGCTCAGTACTTTGCATACCCGTGAATTCTGAAAATGCCCGTATTCTTCATCGGGGGCGCGGGGGCGGCGGATTGAACGGGGATCAACTACTGACCTTGGAGTGAAATTCAACAGGCGTTCATTTTCCCAAACGCGGGTACGGTCATACCAGTAATTCTCGCCGGACTGTGAACCATAGGCAACGATAAGGGTAGGGGTGTAGGCCGTATTGCTGGCGTTCCACAGCTGGTAAACATCCTGGTACACATCGGAAACCGGTATATTATGCTCTACACCGGTATGGCCGTCAAGGATCATGCTCATGTTGTGAGTAAACGTGGAACCTCCCTCGGGTACTACCTGCATTTCCAGCTCCCGTGCAGCGGTGACAATTTGCTGCCGCTGGCTCCTCCGCGGCTGATTATAGCTCTTTACGGAGAATGCTCCTATGGCCTTTAAGCGCCGGAGATGGGAGCGGGCATCGTCCAGGGAGTTGACCACGGCCTTGAAATCGCCTTCGGCGCCGTAGAGTATCGTGCCGGTTGAATAGATCCGCGGGCCGGTCAGCCGGCCGCTTTTTACCATTTCTGACTGGGTGAATACCATTTCGGTATTGTTGGAAGGGTCATGCGTAGTGGTTACGCCGAAAGCCAGGTTAACATAATAGGGCCAGAAAGTATGCGTTGACTTTCCATCCGCGCCTGAGGGAAGGTGGGCATGGACGTCGACAATGCCAGGCATGATCGTTTTTCCGGCGGCGTCATAGACTTTCGCACCCGCGGGAATCGCTACGTTTTCGGCGGGGCCAACGGCCTCAATTTTATTTTCATTGATTATCAACGTGCCGTTTTCAATGACTTCATCCCCTTTCATAGTAATGATACGGGCGTTTTTAAAGGCGATCCTTCCCGAAGGAACATCGGTTTCCAGTTCCAGGCCAATGCGAAGGCCTTCGGCGGCCGGCGGAGAAAGCTCTTCAGGCGCCCCCGGCAAAAACGTGAATGATTCATTTAATTCCCTGCTGAAGTATTCAGGCCCCAGCACCCAGTGTATCTTTTTACTGTCGCCGGACCAGTGGAGGCTGGTTCCAGCATCCCTGCTTAGTTTGAACACCGGCAGGGCGCTTGTTTTTCCCGACAGGTCCACGGCCCCGCCGGTATGAGGGAAGGCCGCTACATAAACATTGAACAACTCGGTAAAAGCCACCCATTTGTTGTCCGGGCTCAGGGCAAACTTTGTGGCATAGCCGGACGTAAAATGCGTTCGCTCATAGCCTCCGTTCAGATCGATACTTTTATAAGTTTTCTTACCGTTTTCCCGGATAAGAAAATAGACCCGGTTGCTATGCACGTTGAATTCCGGGCTGCTGCCGTGGTCAATGATCTTCCGTGGTGTGCCTCCGTCTGCGTTCATGAGATAGAGCCCCGCGTTCTTACCAAAGCTATAACCCTGGAAGATATTCCCTCCCGACTTTTCGTACACGATAAGCTTTCCGTCGGGAGAAAATGCCGGGCTGCTGTAGTATCCCTTTTCTGTAGTCAGACGAGTGGCCTTCCCGGTACCCAGATCTATTTTTACAATGGCGGATTTCAGCGAGTCGTTCCAGGTGACATACACCAGTTGCTTCCCGTCCGGGCTATAAGCGGGTTCATATTCAAAATCCTTTCCGTCCGAAATTCTTTCCGGCTTTCCGTTGGGAAGCCGTTTGGTATAAATATAACCAGCTGCATTAAAAGCAATTGTTTTTCCGTCCGGAGAAGTAACCACCTGCCGTATCATTTTAGCTTCGAAGCGGGGGCTGAACACCTGGTTCTCAAAATGAAGGGCTTCCGTAATGCTGTGCTGTGCGCTTACCCGGAAGGGAATGATCTCAGCGGCATGGCTTTCAATATGGACTTTGCGAATCTTCCCTTTCGCATAGAATACGATGGTTTTATTATCGGGAAGCCAGTCAAAATTGCAGTAAGGGCCGAAAATGGCCCAGGCTTCCTGCTGATCTTTGCTCATTGGCGCATATACCGGGAATTCTTGGCCGGTTTGGAGATCGTGTACATACAGCACACTTTGGGAACGCACTCTTTTTACGAAAGCAAGCCATTTTCCATCAGGGGAAATGGCAGGCCGTACGGCTCCTCCGGGCCCGCCTGTGACTTTTTCTATGTCGCCGGTTGCCAGGTTCAGCCTTTTGATCGCGTAAATTTCGGTATTCGGATCCTTATTGTATTCAAAAAAAGGACCTTCGCTTACGTCTTCGCTCCAATACAGGAATTTTCCGTCGGGCGATACAAAGGGCTCTCCGGCGTCCTGCTGATCATTTTTTCGTTTTGTCAGCTGCAAACCCTCGCCGCCGCTGAAATGATACATCCACATTTCTCCCGCCCCAAGGGAGCGGGTGCTGGTAAAATGCTTGCGGGCAACCAGGTAATTTCCGTCCGGCGTCCAGACGGCATTGTTAAGCAGCCGGAAATCCTCTTTCGTAACCTGCCTGGACTCCGAACCATCGCTGTTCATGACCCAGATATTGTCTGCGCCCCCGGCATCGCTTGTGAAAGAAATACGGGAACCGTCCGGGCTGAACCGCGGCTGGACTTCATAAGCCAGGCCTCCCCGTAACAGCTTCGCGTTTCCGCCGCTCAGCGGCATTATGTAGATATCGCCCAGCAAGTCGAAAACGATCTGTTTGCCGTCCGGGCTGACATCAAGGTTCATCCAGGTGCCTTCTTCAAGGTTGAACGTATGCGTTTCAGAAGGTCCGGGAGGGCTATTGACGTCCCATTCTTCTTTTTCCACGGAGGTTGCCGTTGATTGCTGCGAAAGGGCCGGGCCGGCCATTAGCAAGAGGCAGGCTATACCCGGAAGTAGCATTGTTTTCTTCATCTCAAGGATCTTTGTGCCGAAAATACTTTTATTTTAGCAAATTGTAAGTTCCACCGGGGGCAATATGGAAAACATAGCGGATATTCTGAAAACTTATTGGGGCTTTAACGCTTTCCGGCCGCTGCAGGAGGAAATTATCCATTCCGTGCTGGAAGGAACCGATACGCTTGCGCTGATGCCCACAGGCGGCGGTAAGTCGCTATGTTACCAGGTTCCGGCCCTGGCCCGTGAGGGAATTTGCATAGTGGTAACCCCTCTGATCGCGCTGATGAAGGACCAGGTAGAACAACTTCGCCGGAAAGGTATAAAAGCGGCGGCTGTTTTTTCAGGCATGCACGCCAGGGAAATCGACGCTGTGTTTGATAATTGTATTTACGGACCCTATAAGTTTCTTTACCTTTCACCCGAACGGCTGAAGACAGCCCTTGCCAGGGAGCGTATCAGCCGCATGAAGGTGAACCTGCTTGCCGTGGACGAAGCTCATTGCATTTCGCATTGGGGCTATGATTTTCGCCCGGCTTACCTGGAAATTGCCGGCCTTCGCGAGCTGCTGCGGGAAGTGCCCGTGCTGGCGCTGACGGCTACGGCAACCGGGGAAGTGGAAGAAGATATCCAGAAGCAGCTGCGGTTCAGGAATGGTCGCGTACTGCGGAAAAGTTTCGCGAGGGAAAACCTTGCCTACCTGGTTCTGCCGGAAGAAGGCAAGCAGGAACGGCTGCTGAAAATATTAAGGCGGCAGGAGGGAAGTGGGATCGTCTATGCGAGAAATCGGCGGCAGACGGAAGAAATTGCGGCTTTCTTACGTAAACACCGGGTACCGGCGGCTTTTTACCACGCGGGAATGCCGATGAGAAAACGGGAAGCAGCGCAGGATAGCTGGATTCAGGCTAAAACACGGGTAATGGTGGCTACCAACGCCTTCGGAATGGGCATTGACAAACCGGACGTCCGGCTGGTGGTACACATGGACCTTCCGGAAAGCCTGGAAGCCTATTACCAGGAAGCAGGCCGGGCCGGGCGCGACGGGAAAAAGTCCTACGCCGTACTTTTGCATAGCCCCGCGGATGAAAGGAAGCTGCTGGAGAATGTCGATATCAGTTACCCGGCGCTGGAAGAGATCCGGAATATTTACCAGGCACTTGGAAATTACTTTCAACTCGCAACCGGCGCGGGAGAAGGTTTAAGCTTTGATTTTGACATAGGGGAGTTTTGCCGGCGCTATGATTTTTACGCGATGAAAGTATTAAACGCGTTCCGCTTCCTGGAGAAAGACAATTACCTCAGTTTTTCCGAAGGCGTTTTTCTTCCTTCCAGGATAAAGCTGCTGCTTGATAAGGAGGCGCTTTACAAGTTCCAGGTGGCGCATGCGGATTACGATGCTGTATTGAAGGCCATCCTCCGGTCTTGCGGAGGCGTATTCGACTTCTATGTTCCCTTTGATGAAAAATTAATTGCGCGCAGGGCGGGCATGTTACAGGAGGAGTTTCAGCGGACGCTGCCGTGGCTGGCAAAACGAGGCGTTGTTTCCTATATTCCCAAAACAGATAAACCTCAGGTCACTTATTTGTCTTCAAGAGCGGACGCCGGGAATCTTTACCTGGACACCGTATTTCTGAGAGAAAGGAAAAACCGGCATCTGGAGAATATCCATGCTGTGCTTGAATATGCCGGCGAAACCGGCAGGTGCAGAAGCAAAATGCTGCTGTCCTACTTTAAGGAATCCGCTGCTGAAAACTGCGGGATTTGTGACTATTGCCTTAAACTGAACCGGCGGGATGTAACGGAGGCGGAATTTGTGGCCATAAAGGCGGCAATTGAGGCTGTTTTACAAAAAAAAGCGCTTTCCCGGCAGGAATTGTTAGAACAACTGACCGAATTTCCGGAAATAAAGCTGCTTTTTGTAATAAGGACATTACTGGATGACGGCCAGCTCTTAAAAAACGAAGATGAAGATCGTCTCTACCTGGCCACCTAACACCGTTAGTAACGGGCATTTTACCCGCGCGTATCGTTTTCTTTGCAGTTATTTTTCGTGATTGTGTAACCTTCTGATGCAATTTTGTAGTCGAACGGTTCAAACAAAAAAACATTATTAATCACACACAAAATCACACACAACATGAAAAGTTTAACCAACAAAATGAACGTGGCTATGGTAGCCGCCGCCATGCTCTTCACATCCGGAGTTGCACTTGCCAATGAAACCGGCCCCGCTATTGAAATGACTGCCGGGATTACCAAAGCTCCGGATGTGATCCGCAAGGAAATGAAGGTTTCAGGTTACCAGCTGGTGAAGGTAAACGGAAACTTTAAGGTTTACCTTAAACAGGGAGACGAGCAAAAGATCGTAGTGGAAGGCGATGAAAACCTGGTTCCGGAAGTAAAACATTTTATTGTGGACAATACGCTGAATATTTACACCTCCGACCAGGTTAAAAGGCGTATTACGCTATGGGTCACCTTGAAAGATATCAATAATCTCAATAAATTCGGAAATGTCCGGGTAATCAGGGAACAGTAAAGATCATAATTTTTGCGTAAGAAAAGGGCGTCTCTTCCGGGGCGCCTTTTTTGCTGGAATCCGGAGGAAATCCTTAACTTCCATCAAATTTTAAACACTATGAACAGGTTATTTATATTTTTCCTCGCCGCGGCCCTGGCGATGACGGTATTCAATTCCTGCATGGACGATTGCATAGAAGGCAATGGGCAAGAGACTACCGAAAACAGAGACCTTGCTGCATTTTCAAGGATCGACCTCGGCGGGTCTTACAAACTATTGCTGACCCGTGATTCTGCTAGTTCCTTTAGCATTCATACCCACGAAAACTTGCTTCCTCTTATTAAAACGGAAGTGGATAACGGACGATTGCGGATCTACTCGGATGAGAATATTTGCGAAGAAGTAGTCATCGCCATCAGCCTGCCCGAATTAACCAGCCTTACCGCTTCGGGAGCCGTTGAGGTAGAAATGACCAACCGCTTTGCCGCCGATGAATTTGAACTGGATGTTTCAGGAGCAGTAGAAGCCAGGCTGGATATGCAAGCGAACAAGATAAGAACAGAACTCTCCGGCGCAGGAGAAATTGCCTATCGGGGAAAAACGGGCGAACACGAGGTCACCATTTCAGGTGCAGGAGAACTCAATGCTTTGGAGCTGGTTGCCGGAAAATATGATATTCATGTAAGCGGCGCCGCCGAATGCAATATTCATGTTCTAAACGAACTGAATGCACAAGCCAGCGGCGCCAGCTCCGTGCAGTACCGCGGGAACCCCGGGGTTATAAACGAAAACGTTTCGGGCGCGGGAAGCATCAAGCCGGTAAACTAGAAGTGTAGGCTATACCGTTGCGCCGATACGATACCAGGGGCAGGGGCATGATACCGGGCCCTATTCTTGTATATGGTGGCCGGAGCTGATAAGCCGGTTGCCGGAGCCATCGTGTACCGCATAGCTAAAACCTTTATGAATAGAATAGGAGCCGTATTCTCCTTTCTTGTTCATGGCCAGGTAGCCAACCTGTATCTCCCGGTAATTAGGATATTTCTTTACGATGCGCTCTACTGCCGTTTTGCAGGCTGCTTCCGGGCTTAACCCTTGCCGCATAAGTTCTACCACAAGAAAACTCCCGAGCGTTTTCATGACGAACTCACCATGTCCGGTAGCGCAGGCGCCCCCGACTTCATTGTCCACAAATAAGGCGGCCCCGATGATAGGCGAATCGCCTACCCGCCCGTGCATTTTAAATGCCAGCCCGCTGGTGGTGCAGGCGCCCGACATATCTCCGGCTGCATCGATGGCCAGCATACTAATGGTGTCATGATTCTCAATATTGATCACCGGTTCATATTTTTTCTCCTTTAGCCAGTTTTTCCAGGCTTTTTCCGCCTCAGGAGTAAGCAGGTTTGTTTTTTCGAATCCCTGTGCAAGGGCAAACTGCAGGGCGCCTTCTCCAACAAGCATCACATGCGGTGTTTCCTCCATCACTTTCCGGGCAACCGACACGGGGTGTACGATGTGTTCCAGGAAGGCAACGGACCCGCAATTGCCTTTTTCATCCATGATGCAAGAATCAAGGGTTACATGGCCGTCGCGGTCCGGGTAGCCTCCAAGGCCAACCGAATTGTTGGACGCATCAGCTTCAGGGACATGTACGCCTTGTTCTACCGCATCCAGCGCCCTTCCCTTTCTGCTCAGCACTTTCCAGGCCGCCTCGTTCGCGGCGATCCCGAAATTCCAGGTGGAGATGACAATGGGTTTGTTTGGGTTCACCGCGGAGCCGTTTCCGGGCGAAATACCTGCCAGGGAACTGTTAACCGCCGGGCCTACGCCGATTGCAGCGGCTCCCAGCATAGACCTCTTAATAAACTCTCTTCTTTTTTGCATGGTTTGATCCGTAAATACGGGTAAATATAAACATATTTGTATGTGTAGTTGTTATCACATTCAATGAGAACATGTTTAAGTCTTTTCGTTTTATTCCTGTTTTGCTCAACCGCGTTTGGGCAATCCGCTAAACCTAATAATATGGATACCGCAACCTTCGGAGCCGGCTGTTTTTGGTGCGTTGAGGCTATTTTCCAAAACCTGGAAGGGGTGGAAAAGGTCAGTTCGGGTTACACCGGAGGCCATGTTCCCAACCCGAGTTACGAGGAAGTTTGCACCGGCGTGACCGGCCATGCGGAAGTGGCGAGGATCCTGTTCAATCCGGAGGTGATCAGTTTTGAGGAATTGCTGGAAGTCTTCTGGCAAACCCATGATCCGACGACGCTTAACAGGCAGGGGGCGGATGTTGGCACCCAATATCGTTCCGCCATCTTTTATCATAACGAAGAACAAAAACGCCTGGCCGAAGAATATAAAAGGAAGCTGAACGAATCGGGCGCTTTTAACAACCCTGTTATCACCGAAATAAGTCCCCTCACGGTGTTTTACGAGGCGGAGAATTATCACCAGGATTACTACAGGAATAATGGCGACCAGCCTTATTGCCGGCTGGTAATTAAGCCGAAAATGGAAAAATTCGAGAAGGTCTTCAAGGATAAACTGAAAAAGCAGCCTTAAACTTTGCACTTCCATTTTAATCGAAAATCCGGCTGCCTCGCGCCAACTGGTAAGTTTTTGTTTTTATAACCTTGGAAAATAGCAATTTATGGATATTTTTGCCTTGGAAAATAGCAATATGTATATAAGCCGAGATATCGACAAGGAACTAAGCGCCTGGCGGCAAGAAAAGAAAGGGAAACCTTTATTGTTACGGGGCGCCCGCCAGTAGGGAAATCCACATCTGTAAGGAATCTTGCAAAGGAATTTGACCATTTCCTGGAGATTAACTTTGAAGAACAACGACAAGTTCATAAGATATTCGAAGGCGACCTTGATCCGTTTGAAATTTGTGAAACGCTTTCTGCGTTGTATAACATTCCTATCATACCAGGTAAAACGCTGATCTTTTTGGATGAAATCCAGGTTTGCATTCCTGCTATCTCGGCGCTTCGTTTTTTTTTATGAGAAATATCCCGAACTACATATAGTAGCTGCGGGTTCATTGCTTGAGTTTGCGTTGGAGGAAGTACCCTCTTTTGGTGTAGGCCGCGTACGGTCTGTTTTTGTTTATCCGCTGTCTTTTAATGAGTATCTGCGCGCAGCTGGCGAGAATGGTTTGCTTTCCCTGAAACTAAAAGCAAGCGCTGACAGGCCTTTACCCGAACCTGTTCATGCAAAATTGTTGGATCATTTTAAACGTTTCCTGGTGTTGGGCGGGATGCCGGAGGTGATAAAGGTTTATTTAAAAAGTAAAGACCTGATTGCTTGCGGAAGGGCACTGGATGACTTGATAACTTCGTTAAAAGCAGACTTTGCAAAATATAAAAGGCAGTACCTTTTCTACGGATTGCGGAAGTATTCGATTCAGTAATACAACAGTCGGGTGGAAAGTTTATTTATTCAAAGGGCGCGACAGAGTCGAGCTATAAACAAATCAAGGAGGCAGTTGAGCTATTATCTATGGGCGGCCTGGTTATTTCCGTCACCCATACTGCGGCAAATGGGATACCTCTTGGAGCGGAAATTAATCCAAAGAATAAGAAATTGCTATTGCTTGATACAGGCGTATTTCAAAGACTACTTCAATTGAATATTGGCGAATTGATCTCCGAAACTGATTTTGAAGCGGTCAACAAAAGAGCAATTGCAGAGCAATATACAGGATTGGAGCTTCTGAAAGCGGCCTCCTGTTACAGGCAGGAGGCATTGTTTTACTGGCAAAGAGAAGCCAGAAACAGTAATGCTGAAGTTGACTACGTCGTCCAAAGATCAGGACAAGTTGTTCCAGTTGAAGTGAAATCCGGAAAGAAAGGAGCTATGAAGAGTATGCACATTTTTCTACAAGAGAAAAAATCTTCTTATGGGGGCAGGTTTTCTATGGAGAATTTTGCGAAATATGAAAATATTCTTGTCGTTCCTTTATATGCCGTTGGTGATTGGTACGGTAACGCCTTTTGATATTAACCGTTTGAGCAAGCTCTTGCGTATCATTATTCCAGCGCCCGGGCAAAAGCGCGTTCTGCTGTTTCGCCGCTCTTATCCGTTAATACCGCATAAAAATCCGGTTTGATTCCTCGCAGCCAGGGAACGCATCGCAGGATAAGCGCCTTTACTTTAAAGATAGCCAGGCCTTTAGGGTTGTCTTTGAAAAGGAGCTTTACAATGCCCTTGTTATGCTGCCCGCAAATTTCCTTTAGCACTTTATGCCCCTCGGATATCAGCAGGTAGCGGAACAGGGAAGGAGTATAGATATTCAGGTGCCCGTAAGCAAAGAAATGTTCCGCTTTTCTGTCCACGTAAAAGGAAAAGTCAATGGGAACTTCATAATGCTGAAATTTGGATACCCGCATGATCTCCCGCATGAGCTTGCGCGGGAATTCAACATGTTCAATAACATGGGCGCAGTAGGCCAGGTCAAAGTAGTTATCGGGGTAGGGCAGGGTATAGCCGTCAAATACCCGGGCTTCCGCAAGGCTTTTCATGTTTTTCTCCCGGGTTTGCCGGATTCCGCTTTCTGAGATATCCACGGCATAAAGTTCAGGGCAAAATCCCCACTGATCCAGCCAGTAAAGGATGCTGCCTTCTCCGCAGCCAACTTCAAGCACTTTGGACGGTTTTATTGCCGCCGCCAGTTCCGTTACATTCCGGGCTTTACGTTCGGCGCTTTTTCGCCTCCACTCCGTGTCTGCGGAATTATATTGGTTGTCATAAGAAGACTTCAGAGATGTACTAACTTCCATAAAATTATCATGTTTATTTCACTCCGGCCTTAACGATCCGAAAACAACATTAAAACTAGAGAAGAACGTTAAATTTTTCAAATTCTTATTATTTACAGGATAGAAAGAGGTAATTTGTATTATGATCAGAGCAACTTTATATGCGGGCCTGCCGGCTTTTCTATTCCTGGCTGCCTGCGGTACTCAGAACGATTATACGGCGGCGAATGCACATTCCCATAACGACTATGAGCAGGATATGCCTTTTGAACAAGCTTTTCATGCGGGCTTTGGGTCGGTGGAAGCGGATGTTTTCCTGCGGAAAGGAGAATTGTTCGTGGCCCACGATGCAGCGGATATCCGGCAGGACAGAACCCTGAATGCACTTTATTTAAAACCAATAGCCTCATCGGGCAATGGCAGAAAACTTCAGCTGCTGATTGATCTGAAAACGGGCGCGGACAGCACGCTGCCCATATTGGAGAAACAGCTGGCACAGTATCCCGGCATAACTGCGGGCTCTGAAGCGGGGAAGGAAGCAGAAGTAAAGGTAGTGATCAGCGGCAGCCGGCCGGATCCGGAGAAGTGGGCGGAATCGCCGGCATTTATTTACTTTGACGGCCGTCCCGGGGAAGAGTATTCAGCAGCGGCGCTGGAAAAGACGGGCCTTATCAGCGATAGCTTTCGGAATTATACCGATTGGGACGGGAAGCAACCAATGGACGGACAGGTGAAAGAACAACTCCGGAAGGTGGTGCAAAACGCGCATGAGCTGGGAAAGCCGTTTCGCTTCTGGGCCGTTCCGGATACCCCCCTTGCCTGGGAACTGATGACTGAACTGGGAGTGGATTATATTAATACCGATAAAATAGCCGCGCTCGCCGACTGGCTGAAAAAACCGCGCTGACATCGTTACAGCGGTATAAATTATGTACTTTAGCGGTCCTAAGTAAAGAAATGGATCACAAGACACTTATTTTGGTACAATGCCGTGATGCGGTTGGGCTTGTATCAAAGATCGCTCATGTGCTGGCAGCCTGCAATATGAATATTACGGCAATGCGTGAATTCGTGGATGAAGGCGAGCAGCAGTTCTTTGCCCGTATCGCTTGCGCAGGAATAGATGCGCCTGATGAAAATAAATTGTTAAGGGAGCTGGAAGAGGCTTTGCCGCAAGGAGCGAACGTGCTGGTGAACCCGCGGCCGGAAAAAAAAGTGGCCGTGCTGGTTACCAGGGAGTATCATTGCCTGGGTGATATTCTTACCCGGCATTTTTTTCAGACCCTGGGTGCTACGGTTTGCTGCGTGATAGGTAATCACGATCATTTGAGGGCTTTTACCGAACAGTTTTCGATCCCTTTTCATTATATCAGTCATGAAGGGCAAAACCAGGAGGAATTTGAGGCATCCATCCTGGAAACGCTCGGGCAATACGAACCGGATTACCTGGTGCTGGCCAAGTTCATGCGCATCCTGTCCCCGGAATTCGTGGCAGGCTACCGGGAACGGATCATAAATATTCATCATTCTTTTTTACCAGCCTTCATGGGAGCGCATCCTTATCGCAGGGCTTTTGAACGAGGTGTAAAGCTCATCGGGGCCACCGCCCATTTTGTAACGACTGACCTGGACCAGGGGCCGATTATCGCACAGCAGACGACGCCCGTTAATCATAATTTCAGTGTGAAAGACATGGTAGTGGCCGGCAAAGGGATCGAAAAGGCAGTACTGAACCGCGCCCTGCAGCTGGTATTCCAGGACAGGGTATTTGTATCGGGAAATAAAACCGTCGTTTTTGAATAAATCTTAGCGCGGAATAAAGGGTGAATTACTGATTCCCGGCGGCTTCTTCCTTTGACTTGTTTTTGAAATACCTTCTGAACAGGAAATTATGACGGAGGGCTTCCATGTTTTCGTCAAGTTTTTCCGTGCTGCTTTCAAGGTTTTCAAGCGTGCTTTTCAACGTTCCCGCAACTTTTTCGTCCGTCAGCAGCATGCCGATTGCATTATTATTGCTTTCCAGGCGGGTGCTTACTCCCTCAAGATTTTTGGTAATAGCGGCGGCCGATACGCTGACGGCTTCCAGCTGAGAAACCGCGGACTGGAGGTTATTATAGAGCGTAGTGTCGCTTAGCAGGTCATTGACAAGCGTGCCTTCCTGGTTGAGCTTGCCGGTAAACCGGGAAAGGGACCTTGAAACGGCTTCAGATTGGCTGGCAGTATTTTTCAGGCTCGAAACGATGGCGCGAAAATCCATGGCCAGCGAGGAGTCGGACAGCAGGGCGCCTACAGTACCTTGTCCGCCGGCTATTTGCGAAGTGATCTTTTTCAGGTCGCTGGTAATTGCTACCAGGTTCAGGTTATTTACCTGCAGGGTTTCCATCATATCAGCGGGGCTTTCGGATTTCAATACATCCTGGTTTTCCACAGGCGGCGCCGCCGGGCTTCCCCCGTGGATCACCACGATCTTATTCCCGATAAAGCCGTCTGAACTGATGGTTGCCAGTGCGTCTTTGCGAATATATTCCCGGACTTCGCTCTCAATATCCATTTCTATCTCTACCTGGGAGTTCCCGTGAAAGTTGATCTTCTTGACCGTTCCTATCTTTACTCCTGAAAACCAAACATTATTGCCGGCGGTCAGTCCTTCCACATTGTCAAATACCGAGGTGAGCGTAATACTTTTCACAAACGCTTTCTGCTGGCTTCCCAGGGTAAGGATACCGGTTACCAGGATAATGACTCCAAGCAAAACAAATATCCCTACAATTACCGAGCGTTTTTTATCTGCGTTATTCATCTTTATTCTGTAAAGTTATAATCGTAAAAGGGCTTTACTCTTTCGTCCGTTGTATCAAATACTTCTTCAAATGTTCCTTCACGCTGGAATTTTCCGTCCAGGAGCATAACAATACGGTCGCCGGTGGACTTGGCGCAGGTGAGGTCATGCGTAATAATGATGGAACTGGTATTGTACCGTTTCTGTACTTCGTTGATCAGGGCATTGATAGCCGTGCAGGTAATTGGATCAAGGCCCGCCGTGGGCTCGTCATACAGCATGATTTCCGGTTTCATGATCAGGGTACGCGCGATACCAATCCTTTTTTTCTGTCCGCCCGAAAGCTCGGAAGGCATCTGGTTGATTGCCTGGGACAATCCTACTGCTTCCAGCACTTCTTCTATGGCCTGTTTGATTTGTTTCCGCTTCAGGTGGCGCATATTCCTTACCAAGGGGAACTCCAGGTTTTCCCGCACGGTCATGCTGTCATAAAGTGCGCTGTGCTGGAAGGAAAAACCGATCTTCTGCCGCAGTTCCCTCAGCTCCGCGGTGCTAAGCCGGTCAACCTCCCGGCCTAATACGGTTACCTGCCCAGTGTCGGGTTTTAATAAACCGGAGATGATTTTGATCAGTACTGATTTTCCGGTACCTGAGCGACCGAGTACTACCAGGTTCTCGCCCTGGTGAAGGTCCATATTGATATTTTTGAGTACGTCCAGGTCCCCAAAAGACTTTTCCAGCCCCCTGATGGAGATCACGGCCTTGTTCCGGTCTATTTTAGAGGCGATTCTTTTCATTTTTTATATATCACGAGAAGCGCAGGTAATTGACGATCGTTACCACCAGTATCTCCTCAATAAAGATCAGGAACATGGATGCGACCACGGCGGAGTTAGCTGCTTTTCCTACTCCTTCGGTTCCCTTGGACGAATGATAACCTGTATAACAGGAGGTAATGCCAATGGTAAAACCGAATACGATTGATTTTATAAGTGTTGAAAATATATCCAGGAACGAAATAGCTTCAAATATATCATTAAAATAGGTGGCAAAGCTGGTGAGTTCATTCTGATGAACGTTCAGGTAGGCGCCCATTAGCGCCACGAAAGCGGTGTACATAGTTAGTACCGGTATCATGAAAGTGGTGGCAAGCACCCGCGATACTACCAGGAATTTAAAAGGATTGGTGCCTGATACTTCCATGGCATCTATTTGTTCGGATACCTTCATAGAACCCAGTTCGGCGCCAATATTGGATCCAACCTTTCCGGCGGCGATCAATGCGGTGACCAGCGGGGCCAGCGCCCTGATAATGGCAATGGAGATCAATGCCGGAAGCCAGGATGTTGCCCCGAAATCCGCCAGAGAAGGCCTGGATTGGTTAGTAAACACGATACCGGTGATAAAGCCGGTCATCGAGATAAGGGGCAGGGACTTATAGCCCACCTGATAGCATTGCTTTATCAGCTCTTTCAGTTCATAGGGAGGAAGGAAGGCCTCCCTGAAAAACTTCAGCGTAAAGGCATAAATACCGAATAATTCAAGGAATAAGCGGTCCAGCCGCCTGGTGGTCACATTCTTCGCCATTTAATCACGTAGCCAGTTTCAGAACCACACGGTTTCTGAGCTGCAAAAATAGGAGGAAGATCGGAAAATCGATAAGTTTTACGATATTAAATGTCCGAATAGTCAGCTGGTCTCAGGAACAGGATATCTGAATGGGACACGTTATCCTGGTATTCTTCCATAGAAGAAAGCTTTTTCCATGCCGGGTCGCTGCCAAAGGCTTTCCAATGCTTGTCGCGGGATTCTTTGTCCGAAAAAGTAGTCATGTACATCAGGTTAGGCATATGGCTTCCGGCCAGTACTTCGGCATAAAATACCGCGTTGAAACCCAGACGGCTGAAAATGCCCACTTCATCTCCGTCATTAAACATCTTCACCTTGTTTTTATAAAGGTTTTCCGAAGGGCTTTCGTAGCTGCGGAGTTCATACACCCGCTCGCTTTTAGGGGCATCCAATTGCGGAAGTGCCATCTCCGGCATTTTTACGAAGGCTTTCAGCAGGATCTTTTCCATTCGTTGATAAGCGGGATTATCATAGGCAGTTTCCAGGTAATCTTTCCCCTTCACGTTATAGGTTTTGTCTTTCCCGAGTTTTTCCTCCAGGCTTTCCATCTGCTCCAGGCTGCGGTAGGGAATAAAAACGTACACCTTTTTGTCTTTGGTGTTTTCAATGGGTTTAAACACACCCACATGCGCTATTCCCGCCCTGTGAAGCGCCGGAATATAAGCTTCCTTCAGAAACAGGTCAATGCGTTGTTCCTGTTCTGCGTTTTCAAGATGATAGATCTTTAGCTCATAATATTCCTGCCGCGGCGGCTCACCGGCCGAAAGCCGGAAAGCCGTCACGGTCAGGAGAATAAGACTGCCTGCCAGCAGCAGGGAAAATTTGCTTTTTTTCATCTATATCTGCGGGTCAGATCACTTGCGTTTGTCCCGGAATAGCATGGGGATAATAACCGTCTTCGTTCGGCAGTACTTTCGGCTTGGTATCCCAGGTAAAAGCGTCCGGCAATAAGCTGATCTCAGAGTTGATCGCATCGTCCCAGCTGACCACCTGGCCTGAATACGTGGCGGCACGTCCCAGGAGAGAGGTCATCGTGCTGCGTGCAGCGTTTTCCGCATCGGCAAATTTGAATTCACCGGCTGAAATAGCCGCAAAAAGCTCGTCATGTTCCTGCTGATACGGATTGGGATCGTTATTATCCTTATAATCAAAAACGGCGTTGCCTTTCAGGTCCCAGAGTTTCCCGGTATTGCCTCCATCAGACAAAAATGCCCGGCCCTTGGTTCCCTGAAAGGACTCGTCTACCCTGTTATGACAGCCTTCAAAATGCCGGCATTCACTGTGAATAATGCTTCCGTCTTCGTAGGTAAACAATACCACGTGGTGATCAAATATCTCGCCATGTTCCTTGCCGGTACGTACCAGCCGGCCACCGGTTCCTTCTGCTTTTACCGGGTAGCCTCTTTTCGCCCAGTTGGCAATGTCGATATTATGAACGTGTTGCTCGGTAATATGGTCGCCGCAGAGCCAGTTAAAATAATACCAGTTCCTCATCTGGTATTCCATTTCGGTTTGACCGGCTTCCCTTGGGCGAACCCATACGCCGCCGCTGTTCCAGAATACCTGGCCGCCTACGATATCGCCGATGGCGCCGTCATGCAGCCGGTTCATGGTTTCCCGGTAGCTGTTCTGGTAATGACGCTGGAGGCCTACCACAACGTTCAGCTTTTTACGTTTGGCTTCCTCTGCGGTGGCAAGTACTTTACGGATACCCGGCGAATCGGTAGCGACCGGCTTTTCCATAAATACGTGCTTATTATTCTTGATGGCTTCTTCAAAGTGAATAGGACGGAAACCCGGCGGGGTTGCGATCAGCAGCACATCGGCTTCGGCAATGGCTTTCTTATACCCGTCAAAGCCTACAAATTTCCGGTCCTCGGGTACGTCCACTTTCTTGCCGAATTTTTGAGAGAGTGCTTTATGGCAGTCTTCCAGGCGGTTACTGAAAGCATCTGCCATTGCTACCAGCTTCAGGTTATGCTTGGTGCTGAGCGCCTGTGCCGCTGCGCCCGTGCCACGGCCTCCGCAGCCGATCAGGGCGATTTTTATTTCATCGTTCACCGCTCCGGCGTACGCGCCTCCGGCAAAAGGAAGGGTGCTTAAAACGGTCCCTCCGGCAAGCATTGCCGAAGTTTTCAGGAATGCCCTCCTGTCATTTACTGTTTCCAGCTTTATTGTTTTCTTTTCCATGTATAAAGTTTTAGATTTCTAAAGATCGGCAATAGGTTCCACATTATAATAAGCTTCAATTTCTTCCTTTGAAGGGGTAACGGCGGGACGAACCAGGCGCAGTCCCAGGAAAGGCGCTTCCGGGAACCACCAGTTGCTTTTCGGCACCTGGGGGTCAATACGCTTCCAGGCGGCCTGGGAAGGGATCCGGTTGGCTGAACGTAATTCGGCGGCTTCGTCGGTGAAAGATCCTCCCCGGACTGTACGTGGATAAAGCTGGGTCGGGGCGGCTAATGGGTTATCGGCCGCCTTGTTCTTTTTAAACTCCGCATAAAACTCCGGCAGGTACTGATCCATTGTCCATTCCATCACATTGCCATGCATATCGTAAAGCCCCCAGGCGTTCGGTTTTTTGGAACCTACCGGATGCGTTTTGCTATCGCTGTTAGCGGCGAACCAGGCGTATTCGCCCAGTTGTGCGGGATCGTCTCCGAAAGAATAGCTGGTTTCAGCGCCCGCGCGGCAGGCATATTCCCATTCGGCTTCGGTTGGCAGACGATAAAATACACCGGTTTTGGCGTACAGCCATTTGCAGAATTGGAGCGCATTGTATTGGGTCATGCTAATTGCCGGGTGTCCCTCTTTTCCCATACCGAACGTCATATCCAGGTAGGGTTTGGTAGGACGCGTTACCGCATCCGCTTCGGCGCTGATAGGTGATTCGCTCTTCCGGGCTTCAAAATTTTTATAAACGAACAACTCGTAAACATCCCAGGTAACCTCGTACCGGCCCATCCAGAAAGGATCAATTTTGACGGTATGCTGTGGTCCTTCATCTTCCTGCCGGCCTTTTTCATTTTCCGGGCTTCCCATAGTAAATTCTCCTGCCGGAATACCGACCATCTTAAAATTAAGGGACGTTCCGGGTATCTCCTGGTCATAATCTTCGGGCTTCTGGTCCTGAGCCCGCAATGAAAAACTGCCGATGCCCATCAAAAGTGCCGGCAAAACTGTTCTTGTTATTAGTTGTTTTTTCAAATACATACGAAATGCTCCAAAATGGTCGCTAAAGATATGAAAATTTGTATATGTACGAAATAATTCAATAATATAGCAGGGAATTATGGCAGATAAAATATACATTAAAAACATGGTCTGTCCCCGCTGTGTAAAAGTGGTCAGGGAGGAGTTGGAAAAGCTGGGGTTGCCGCTGAAGGAAGTGGAACTTGGTGAAACCAGTTTCACCAGGGAGCTTACCAACGAAGAGCTGGGCCGCGTCAGGGGCGTCCTGGAAGAAAATGGGTTTGAACTGCTGGAAGACAGCAAACAGCGCCTGGTGGCCCACTTGAAAACGCTCATTATAGAAATGGTAAATACCGGCATTCCGGAAAAGAAATCTCATGAAAATAATTCAGATTACCTTGCCAGGAAGCTGGGCCATGATTACAATTACCTGAGCAGCTTGTTTTCCACCGCCGAAAACCTTACCATTGAAAGATACATTATTCTTCAAAAAATTGAGCGGGTAAAGGAATTGCTGGCGTACGGAGAACTTTCCCTCAGTGAAATAGCCTACCAGCTGGACTACAGCAGCATCGCCCATCTTTCATCCCAATTCAAAAAGGTAACCGGGCTTAGCCCCAGCCATTTTAAGAAAATAGGTGAAAAAAGAAAAGGCCGCCTGCTGACGACCTGATTCTTTTTTTTTCGTGATCCGGATAACCCGTACCTGTTTGGGAGAGGAGCGTTAATCGCTTGAGGGATATGCCGGCTGAACTTTTACTTCTTCAATCTGAAGGGTGTGCCTGGAACAATGAGCGGCTGTGAATAACAGGAACTGGTAGGCGTCTACCGGACCCATGGGTGAGTCGGTCACATGGTCCCGCAGATTTTCCGGTGTGCTTCGTATATATTCAGTTAACACTTTCCTATGCTCTTTAAAAGCAGCCACCGCCTCGGATGTGCTGGCGTAGGTATCGCCCGGAACAGCGGCTTCCGGCGCCTGGGCCTTCTTTGAACGATCGGTCATCATAGAAATGATCTCCTCATCGGTGGTTTTTATTTCCTTCTTTCTTTCCGGATTTGCAGGCTGTTCTATGACTTTCTTTGCCATACCGAAGAGCAATTTCTCCGTCAGGATGATATGCTCCAGGCACTGGTTGATGGACCATTTGTCTTCCGCAGGTTTAAACTGCATCTGTTGGTTATTTAACCCATCAATGCTTTTCAACAGATGGTTACCGGTTTCCTGGAAATAATCAAGTAAGTCCTGCTTATCCCGGGGAGGAGCGGAAACGGGTTCCTTTACTGTAAAGGAACACATAAAAAGCGCAATCAGCAAAAGGGGGATCTTTTTCATAATCCTGCGAATTTAACGTTTTTTGCCAGCGTAGCAATACGGTAAATGTTATAATTCCCGGTTCTTTTTCAGGTGATTCAACAGGAGGTTGTTGTACTGCTCCAGCAAATGAATGTACTTATCTTTCCAGCTGTCATTGCCGGAGTTACCGGCCGCCTCCTGGCTTTTCTCCGCATCGCTTGTATCATAAATTGATTTGAAGTCTTCTTTGGAAAAAAGATGGGGAAATTCCACGGAAAAGTCGTGTTTCAATGCGCAGCCGATCCGGAAAATGATCTCCGGCTTCAGGTGCTGCTGGTTAAACCAGTTGTAAACCGACCTTCTGTTCACATGGGTTAACCGCGACAGTTCGCTGATGCTGTAACCGTTTCTCCTGATGACCCTTTCAACTATTTGTCCATAATGTAGATCCATGATAATCTGATAAATTGAAATGTTATTGAATAGCAAGCGCCGCCCGGGGGACTTTAACTTTTGCCACCAGCGCGCAGTTCAGTGGCTCAATGATCATGACGACGGATTTTCCGTGAATTTCAACAATTTCACCTTTCCAGTTCATCAATTCCCCATTCTTCATTTTAACCTTGTCACCTACCTGGAAAGCAGGCAAACTCATTGTTTCGACATCCGGATAACACTGGATGATATCATGGATCCGTTCAATCTCGTTTTCGCTGATCACCGCCGGCTTGCCGCAGTGGTAAACGAAATTTACGATACCTGCAGTTTGCCTTACATTAACCTGCTCCCGCAAATCGGCATATACGAACAAATAAGAACTGAAAAGGGGAAACTCAACAGTTTTATTTCTGTCTGCCCATTTCCGCTGTGTTTTAACCACGGGACAGAACGATCGGATGCCCTGTTCTTTTAAAAGCTGATCGGCCTTTTTTTCCCAGCGGGACCGGGTGTAGACCACATACCATTTTCTTTTAGTAACTGATTCAGTCATATGTTTTGTAACCTCCTATTTAAATATGTAATTATTGCGCATCAATGCATCTTTTAACAATAGAAAGGTAGAGACATTTTCTATAAACCGCTAACGGTCACAGGCATATGTGCATTTCATTGTAAATATCTGAGAAGAGGTATATGAAAAACAGCGGGCTTGTGAGCAAGGAAAACGAACCTATACACGACCCTTCACAGAATTTCTCATTATTATATATAAAATATCGCATAATTATAAAAATTAATAATTTTTTATGTTTATGTTGTAATATTGCTGCTCTTACCAGCGAACGAGGCTACACATTTATCTGGGAACACAGGGGATGTAAGTGGAGTGGCGAAGCTGTGAGCTTGCCTGTCAAATACCATGGTTAAATAATAAAATCTATTAATTATGATCTCTTTGAAAAAACGGGCCATGAAAGCCCTTGCAGCTGCTGCATTAATGGTTTTGGCTGCCGGATGTGACAAAAAGCTGGAAGATGACAAACCTGATTTCAGTAGCAACCTGATACACTATTTCCCGTTCTCGGGTAACGGGGTAGATGACGTATCGGGCCAGGAATTTGACATGCACGGGATCACCTATCTTTCCGACCGCAAAGGCACAGAGAATTCTTCCGCCTTTTTTAACGGGTTCAGCGGCTGGATGGATATCAGCGTTGGCCTCAAAGAAAAAGCAGGTACGCTCTCTTTCTGGATCTACCCCTGCCTGTGTAAGGAGAACAATCCGCTTTTCGTAAAGAAGTCCGTAGAAAGCGATCCTTATTTTGGAAAGTACTACGTAGGATATAGCGAAGAGGGGAGGATTGAAGCAATGTGCAATGGAAAATGGAACGTAGAAACGGATATTGTTATTCAGGCTAACCAGTGGTATAATGTGGTGCTGCGCTGGGACGATGCTTCCGGCATCGTGGATATTTTCGTTAATGGTAAGAAAAAGCTCTCTAAGGAATATACAGTGGATGCTTCTGCACTCCCGGATGATGCGACCCCTGCTTACCTGGGCAAAATCCTTCATAAACCGGAAGAAGGTGGTGCCGTTGAGACCGTTTATTACAAAGGTAAACTGGATGACGTACGTCTTTACAATATCTGGCTTCCTTACGAAGAAATAGAAGCCCTTTATACAGAATAACTTAATACCTAGATAATTAATTCCTGGGGTTATGAAACTATTTGTACTCTGTTTGATAGCGTGTACCTGCTTTCATTATAGCGGAAGTGCGCGCACGACTGGAACTTCAGCCTTGTTGCAAGATAGCGTACCGGTTGAATTGCCATTCAGTCTGGCATTTGAAGGTCCGGTAGCCGGCACGCTAACGGATGCAAATGGTCAGGGTACCGGCTTCACGGGAGTGATTCCTTATTCGGGTACACGCCTGCCGGCAGATGGCAGCCCTTCTGACAATAGTTTGCCCGCGTATGAAGCGTCCAGGCTCACGATTGGAAGTGGCCGTCTAAGCCTGTTGACAAACAAGGGAATTGATTACCTGACAAATAATAACCAGTTGAACGTGCTGGTCGTCAAGGTGGATTCCGAAAGGAAGTTGCAAATTGACGTTACCCTGGTAAACCCCTTTTACGGGACGGCTTCGCAACAGGCAGGCATTTGGTTCGGGCTGGACGATAAGACCTTCCTGAAACTGGTTGCCCGGGGAAACCGGGTAGAACTGCGAAGGGAGATCAATGATGCTTCCAGTGGTATTGCTGGTACCCTGAATCCGGACCAGCGTCTTACCCCGTTTATCAACGGCCTTCAAAATCAGTTGCTTCGCCTGCGCCTGGTGATTGACCCGGTGGCCAGTACTGCAGAAGGGTTCTACTCCATTGATGGGATCAATTACACCAACGCTGGTTCCGTTTACACTCAGCCGGCGTTGAGTACGGCAGGTATGGGCTTACATGCTAGTACCGCGTTTGCCGGCATTTATGCGACCCATCGCAGCGGGACTACACCCGTCACTTTCCGTTTTGATGATTTTGAGATCCGGCAGCTTGCCACCCAGCTTCCGGTTTGGGATGTGAAGGTTAACTTCCAGGATCCGCAAACGATTCCTCCTGCCGGATGGCTACGTGATTACGGACAGCCATTCGGCCCCCGTATGGGGGCTTACCAGGGCGACAGCCTTTCCTTTGGCTGGAAAAGGCGCTCTGACGCGAGCCCGCTGGATCTTTCCACCGGTGGTACGGCCGGGAATGGCCGGAACCGGGGCATACCGCAGGACGTACTCCTTGCCACGCTGATGCATATGCAGGGAGATGACGTGCAAGGTAATTTCAACGGCACCCCGGTGGAAGGATATTGGGAAATACAGGTGTTGAACGGCGTTTATGATGTAACTCTTTCCGCGGGTGACGCCGATGTGGGAAGCAGTCCTGAAGTCCATTCACTGAACGTAGAAGGCGTAAATGCCATTCCTGCATTTACACCGGCGGGCGCCGAGGGGAGTATCACCCGTTTTAAGTCGGCCACCGTAAGAGTTAACGTCAATGATGGATTCCTGACGATTACCGCCGACGGCGGAACCAATACCAAGATCAATTCGGCGCGCATTATGCGGGTGTCCGTGCCGCCGGAAGAGGAAAGGCCCTACGTGATCTCTTCCACACCTTCTGACGGCGCTACGGATGTCAGCCTGAACACCGTAAGTATCGCCGCCAATCACTTGCATGTGCCGGTGGTTCCGGGATATCCGGGAGGGGTGGACAATTCTACCATCACCAGTACAAGCGTCTTCCTGACCAAATCTACTGCTTCCGGAGAAGTTCCGGTAACAGGGGTGCCGCAAGGTACCGGTGGGGGAGATGCAATAAGTTTTACACCGGCTGATGGCCTCGAACCCAATACGGTTTATACCTTTACGATAACAGATGAAGTAAAATCTTACAGTGGAGCATCGTTTATTCCCTTTGAGGCAACCTTTGCTACGGAGGGAACGCCCCCTGATACCGGCAATAACCTGGACGCGGTCTTTACGCAGATTTCCCTGCAACAAACGCAAAATAAAAAATATTCCTCCCTGGCCTTTGGCCCCGATGGAAAACTATATGCTTTACGCCTTGACGGCGTTATTGAAAGGTATACCGTAAACCATGCCGATGGCTCCCTTTCAGGTCAGCAAGTGATAAACACACTGGTTAATGAATATGGGGTGCGCTCCGCTGTCGGATTGGCTTTTGACCCGCAGGCAACGGCGGCGAACCCGGTGGTTTGGATATCCCATTCTTACGCAGGGCTTGATCTTGCCCCGGATTTCAGCGGGAATATTTCGCGGCTAAGCGGCAGCAATCTGCAGAACGAACAATTGATGGTAACTCATCTTCCCCGTTCGAAAAAAGACCATATGACCAACAGCCTTGCCTTCGGTCCTGACGGAGCATTGTATATATCCCAGGGCGGGAATAGCTCGATGGGGGCCTATGATCCCTCCTGGCAGCGGAATGAAAGCCTGCTGGCGGCGGCGGTGCTACGGCTTGACCTTCAAAAGCTGGCATCTGCTACCTTGCCTCTTGATGTCCAGACGACAGCCAACCAGGCTGTGATAAATGGCGCCCCGGCTGGCTCGATGACGATGTCAGACGGTACGTATAATCCTTACGGTACGGCTTCTCCGCTGACAATCTACGCTTCAGGAGTGAGGAATGCGTACGACCTTTTATGGCATACGAACGGACAACTCTATGTTCCGGTAAACGGATCGGGAGGCGGCGGCAACACGCCTGCTTCGGTACCTGGTACCCGCCGGCCCGACGGTAGTTTTTACAGCGGACCGGCGATTCCCGGAACGGCCGATGTGAGGGTGCAAAATGACTGGCTGCTGCGGATAAATCCTGAAAAAGAAGTTGGTTATTTTGGCCATCCTAATCCACTTAGAGGGGAATACGTAGCGAACAGGGGCTACGTCGATAATCCGCTTTACCCCGCGAGCGTCGTTCCGGATATCAATTACCGAAGCCCTGCTTTTAATTTCGAAACAAATAAATCGCCGAACGGCGTTATCGAGTATAAAAGTGAAACGTTCAACGGCGCACTAAAGGGAAAACTCCTGGTATGCAGGTTCAGTGGGGGCGGCGATATTATGGTACTGGAACCAGGATCAATGGTGCCCGATCCTTCCGCTGCACAGGGTAATGACATCGTTTTCGATATTATCAGGGCGACCGCCGGGTCCGGTGATCACGGCTTAGTAGGAATGTCCGGTTTTGCCAATCCCCTGGATATCGTAGAAGATACAGTGAACGGAAACTTATACGTCATCGAGTTCAACTGGAATAATACTCCTGGTTTAACTGCCGGTATTACCTTGCTGAAGGCCGGGGATGTACCGGAGACAGAACAGCAAGCCAGGATCAATTTTCAGGAAGCAGGATCAGCTATACCTTCCGGCTACACGGCGGATTCGGGATTGCCCTTTAATGAAAGCAGGGGCTTTGGCTGGATAGATCCGCAAACCGGGCAGCCAAAGGATCATACCGCAAGCATGAGAACCCGTGCGGGAACCGATTCTCTTCAGCTCCGTAGCTTGGCTCATATGCAAGCGACGACTGGCGGGCAAAGTCCCGGCAGCTGGGAATTTGCCATGGATTCTGGCTGGTACAGTGTTACTATCAGCGCCGGGGATCCCGATTATTTTAACAGTACTCACCAAATAAACGTGGAAGGTGTTCCGGCTGTTACGGGCTTTGTTCCGAACTCCGGCGATAAATACCGGCGTGCAACGGTGATAGTCCGGGTGGAAGACGGCCGTCTTACCCTGGATGCTTCGGGCGGCGACAACACAAAGATCAACTACGTATTAATCAGTCCGACGGAAGCGCCGGTGCTTTCAGATGCCCGGATAACCGTTCAGAACATGGATCTGTTTCCGGCGGCGGACCACCTGGTCTTTTCACGTATTCAGGTCCCATGGCGGCGCACGAACGATAACGGTACGTTTACGCCTTACAATGCCAATCACGACAAGGTAAAACTAAGGATCGCAAACGAAGGCACTGAGCCCCTTATCATAAGTGAGTTCTCCTTATCGCAGCCTGCCCGATGGAGAATTATGCCCAATACGGTCCCGGTGTCATTAGCGCCGGGAGCCTTTACGGAGATAACAATAGAATTCATAGCTGAGGACGTAAGCAGCCGGGTCAGTGTCGTCCATGACGTCCTGCAGATCTCCTCCAATGATGCGACGATGCCGCTGAAGACAGTCATGCTGCACGGTCTCTGGCAGCGCGCTGGCGAAGGCATCCGGGAACCCTATGCACAGCAAGTGATCAATGCTTTTAATTTTAAAACCAGGACAGGTTACAATTCCCATGACGGAAGCATCGACGGGGAAACGATTGTGCCAAACTCAGATGAGATTGTTTCGCCATTTTTTGAGCGAGCCGACGCAACCAAGCCGGTCTCGGTAATCCAGTTAGCCGCTTACCACGGATGCTGTGCTTCCGTTGAGTCATTCAGGTGGTATGCCAAGGGCAGCGCTTCCTTCCAGACGCTGTTTACGCATAATCCCCTTGACGGACAATCCGTATTACCAAGACTGTCCGGTTCGTCCACCGTACTTGCCAGGGGTACATTTAATCCTGCTTCAGCCTTTGGGATCAGGGTCGGGACCTCCTATACGGACAGGGAGCGGAATGCCGGTGACAAGATCGGGATCCGTATCTGGAAAGCAATAGATAGCGAAGGGAATCCTATCCCAAATGCTTACATCATGGGCGGCGATTACCTGGGTACCGATTTTACCAATTATGACTACCAGGATAACATCTATTATATCGAAAACGTACGGCCGGAAGGTGAAGCGCCTGAACTGCCTCCTGGCATCCCGGAACCCGAACCGGAAGAACCTCAGGTAGAGGAACCAGGTCAGGATAACCAGCAGGCGACAATAACTGCTTATCCAAATCCGAACAGCGGTTCTGAGGTTCGTGTCCGCGCGGAACATTTTGGCCCGTCCGAAGAAGTAACGATTGAGATCAGGGACGTTCTTGGCAGGGAAGTATACTCGCAGTCAGTAACTTCCGGCGCGGACGGCGCGGTCGAGACAACCCTTCAACCGGGTGTGGCTCTGAATACCGGAATTTATATCATCCGGGCAGGGAGCCGCTCTGGAAATGATGATTCAATATTGATAGTTTTATGAAAAAGATACGCCTTTATTTTTATACCGTGCTGGCAGTAAGTGCGCTAAGTTCCTGCGCATCTTCGAAAAAGCTTTCCTATTTTCAAAACATTCCCGAAAATAGCAAGCCGGTACCGGTAGATATTGCCGACTATATTGAGCCGGTGATCCATCCTGACGACGTCCTGGAGATCAATATCAACACGATAGATCCACAGGCTGCCGTTATGATCAATAGCCGGAACGGCGATGCGCGGACTCCTTCCCCTGCTTCAGGTTACCTCGTGGATAAGGAGGGATTTGTGGAAATTCCGGTTCTGGGAAGGGTGAAACTGGCGGGCATGTCCACCTTCGAGGCGAAAGAATACTTGCAGCAGCTGGCTTCAGAATTTTACCGGTCGCCGGTAGTTGAGGTGCGTTATACCAATTTTCGCGTGACTGTGCTGGGCGAGGTGGAAAATCCCGCATCCTATGTTATGCCGAACGAACGGGTATCCATCATCGATGCCTTAGGGTACGCAGGAGACCTGACAGTTTACGGAAAAAGAAATAACATTCTGCTGATCAGAAAGAATCCGGAAGGGGAAAACGTAGCTGTAAGAATGGATATCACCGACAAGCGGATCCTTAATTCCCCCTATTTCTACCTCAAGCAGAATGATATTGTCTATGTGGAGCCGTCCAGGACACGGCTGCTGAATTCAGACAATACTGTTCCACGATACCTGACGCTTGCTGCAACACTGGTATCGGCATACGTACTCTTAATACGATATACTTCTTTAGGGGGGAATTAAAAATGAACGCAGTAACAAGATCGGACAGAAATTCGGGGATAGCAGGCCTGCTTCGAAACATTAAATCCCATTGGTACCTGTTTATACTCGGCCTGGTTGTATTTCTTTCGCTGGCATACGCGTATACCTCTTTTGCCACAAAAGAATACATGATAGAAAGCACTATGCTGCTGCAAGACCAGCAGCCGCCCGTGGGAACGTCGGCGATGAATAATTTTGCTTCTGAGATCGGGATGTTCTCCCTTACCGACGGCAAAAGCAATATTAAAAACGAGGAGGTCATCTTAAAATCCAGGTTCCTGATGAAGCAAGTCGTACAAGACCTGGATTTGAACGTAATCGTGTTTTCCGGGTATGGGTTTGGTTCGCATGAGATCTTCCGGGAAGCGCCTTTTCAGGCTGGTATACGGAATATTGCAGTCGATTCCCTGTATCAAAGAACATACCGCGTCGAGATCACCGGCAATAATACCTGGCGGTTAAGCAGCGAAGAGGAAGAACTGACAAAGGACGTTCGTTTTGGAAGTGCCGTAAAACTTCCTCAGTATGAGCTGCTGCTGGAAAGAAAGAAGGATGTTCCGCTCGTGCCGGGGACAGTTTACAGCCTGGAAATAATTTCCGATGAGGATGCAGTAGGCCGTCTTGCCAGTAGTTATAACGTGCAGTTTTCTGACAAGTCTGTAACAACCGTCGATATGTCGCTGATATACCCCCATCCGGAAAAGGGCGAAGTGATCCTTCAGCATATCATGGATAAGTACCTGGAAAATAATATAAAGGAAAAGGTGCGAATGGCCGACAGTATGCTGGTTTTTATTAATAACCGGCTGAATGTCGTGGCGGGCGAGCTGAGCGAAGTGGAAGAAAAGTTGGAAGACTACAGGAGCAGCAATCGAATTACCGATATCAGTGAACAATCAAGGGTGCTGATAGATAACGCGAGCAACTACTACAACAAGCTCCAGGAGGCGCAGACGCAGCTGTCTATTATTAATCAGCTGGAAGGTTATCTCGGCGAGCCGGATAACAAGAGCGTGATCCCCAGTTCTCTTAGCATTCAGAATGCTTCCTTTGCGGCTTCTCTTGCTCAGTACAATTCGCTACTGCTCGAACGGGAAAAGAAAAGCCTTTCCTATACCGACGCAAATCCCGTGATCAGGAACCTGGATCAGCAGATCCAGGGAGTTCGTTCGAACTTGCTTCAGAATATAACTTCTTATAAAAAGGAACTGCAGCTCAGTACCCGGGAACTTGGCAGCGAGAATGCAGCATTTAACAGCAAGATACAGCAAGTGCCGGGTAAAGAACGTGTTTTTCTTGACTATGCCCGTCAGCAGAACCTCAAGCAGCAGTTGTACATGTACCTGCTACAGCGGTGGGAAGAGGCGGCTATTGCAAAAAATTCAAATATGCCGGGGTCAAGAATCATCGATAATGCGAAAAGTACCAGCTGGCCGGTAAAGCCCCCAAGCGGATCATTTATTTCATGGCATTTGTCATGGGCCTGATTGTTCCGCTTACCTATGTCAATTCCAAAGATTTCCTGCATTCCAGGATAAAATCCGAGTTCGACATAGAAAAGTATACCGATATTTCCATCATTGGCAAGATTGGGCGTAATACAGGTTCTTCAAACCTGGTGATCCACGAAGCATCCAATTCGCTTATCGCCGAAAGCTTCCGCAGCCTCCGGACCAACTTGCAGTTCGTGCTTAATTTTAACGCTTCCAATGTAATTATGGTTACCTCCAGTACGCATGGAGAAGGGAAGACGTTCCTTACCTGGAATCTTGGAAGTTCGCTGGCGCTGGCCGGAAAAAAAGTAGTCTTCATAGAACTTGATCTGAGGAAACCCAAATTGTCCGGAATGATGGGGATTGAATATGATCACCATGGTTATACTGATTATATTAATGAAGATCTCGACGTACAAAGCATTATTAAACCCAGCCTGTTCAACGAAAACTGTTTCATCGTCAGTTCAGGCCCGGTGCCTTTGAATCCTTCGGAATTATTGCTGAGTGAAAAACTTGGCAAACTGATCGCTTACCTCCGCAGCCGTTTCGACTATGTTATTATTGACAGTCCGCCAGTTGGCCTTGTTTCCGACGCGCTGATCATTGAAAAGTTTGCGGACATCACCATGTACGTGGCAAGGCATAACTACACGAACAAATCGCAGATTGAGATCGTGAACGAACTGAAAAGGAAGACAAAAATCCGTAATCTTTACCTGGTGGTGAATGACATTAACCTCGCCCGGGCAGGATACATCGGATATGGAAATAGCTATGTGTAGAGAGTATCCCTTCGTCCCGAAGTTTCTGAACATCATCATGCTGTTTTTCCCTTTAACGTCTTTCCTGTTAATTCCGTCAATACAGGGAACTACCATAGCTACGGTACTAAGCAGCATTCTTTTCGGCATAATTCTCATTCTGCCGCTCGGAGACGTAAAGTTCTTAATTTTAAAGGAGCTGTTTGCTTTCTTCGCTATTATACTTGCGCTGAGCTTTTGTTCACAGTTGGCAAACCTTGTTTCCGGCCTGAAACTTTCTGAGGACCTCGTACTGATCAACCGGGCAGATTACCTCGATACGTTTTACCGGTTGTCCCATATTACACAAACGCTTTACCTGATAGTAGGCTTCCTTATTTATATCCTGGTTAAATATTTTGCTGATCAGACCACACTGGAGTACGCATATTGGGGCTTGCGTCTTTTATGTTTCTACGCTCTGTATGAATTTGTTTATTATATGTTTACCGGGCATAACGGTGATTTTATGTCGAACAGAACCCTGGGGCACAATGAGCGGTCTGCTTCTCTTTTCCAAACGGTGAACCTGGGCGGAATTACTTTACTGCGGCTGAAGGGCTATACGGGTGAGCCATCTATGTTCACATTCACCGTAATGCCGTATTGGATCTTAGCGGTCGCCCTGAAGCGCCGGTTTGATATCTGGTTGTTATTGCTATGTTTGCTGCTGACATTCTCGACGACTTCCTATTTTACCATTTTTGCTTTCCTGACATTCTGGTTTTTGTATAAACGTCAATACAAGATCATCATTGCAGCGGGCTTTGCCATGGTAGCCATCGGAGTTGCCCTGCAGCTGGAGCCGTTCAGCAGCCTGTTCAAAGGTATTTATGATTTTGTATTTGCTGATAAGTTTAGCGAAGATGCAATCTCGTCCCGTGACAGGGGAAATCATTTTCAGACCCATATTTCCTATTGGGCCACCCTGGATTATTTCCATCAGCTTTTTGGAATCGGATTCGGGTACATCCGGTCAACTGACTTCTTCTCAACATTATTCCTGAATACAGGACTTATCGGATTTTTGATCTTTACCTGGTTCGTCTTTAAAAATTTCAAACGTTATATCATACCCGGGGATTTACGTATTTGTTATTGGTCGGGATTAGTAGCGGTATACATGATCATGATGGGGACCGTGCCTGAGTTTGCCTACCCTTCTCTCTGGATCTATTTAAGTATAGGATATGTCCTGGAAACAGTAAAAGAATCCTACACCCTCTCTGTAAATAATACATTCAATGAAAATAGCGCTTGTCCACGATGATATTGTAAGAAGAGGAGGCGCCGAACAAGTAGCTCTGGCTTTCCATGCTGCTTTTCCTGATGCTCCGATTTATACTCTTAGTTACAACGCCCGGGCAACCTACCCGGAATTTTCTTCCTGTAACATTAAAACCAGTTGGTTTGGACGGTACCTGAAGGACGAAGATAAGGTGAAAAGATTTTTTTTTCCTTTTGGAGTACTGGCGATGAAACAATTACATTTAAAAGGATATGATGTGGTACTTCAATCTACGACTCATTGCGCCAAGTATATAAAAACAGACCCCGGAACGCTGATTATCACGTACTGTCATACCCCTTTCCGCCTTGCATGGAGTCCGGATTCCTATGAAAAAATGATTGGATCGAACTTTATAAAAAGAACGTTGTACCAGCTGGTAACAGGCATTCTGCGGGAAATTGATATGCGTGCGGCTTCCAAAACAAAATGGTTTCTTACCAATGCGCAAGTAGTTGTGCCGAGGATAAAAGAAGCTTACAAACCCTCTAATGATATTTTCGTGATCAATCCACCGGTTAAATGCCGGAATTTCCACGTAACCGATAAGCCGGGAAACTATTACCTGGTAGTCTCCAGGTTTGAGCCGTATAAGAAAGTTGACCTTGTCATAGAAGCATTTAATGAAATGCCGGATAAGGAACTGGTCATCGTTGGAAAGGGGACCATGGAAAAACAGCTGAAGAAAATAGCCGGCAGTAACATTCGTTTTCTGAGTGGTTTGTCGTCCAGGCAGCTCGCTGAAGTGTTTGCCGGTTGTAAGGCACTAATATTTCCTCAACTGGAAGACTATGGGATAACCCCTCTTGAAGCGAATGCAGCAGGCCGTCCCGTAATAGCATACGGAAAAGGCGGAGTGATGGATACCATGATACCTGCCGCAGGCGATGCCTCAAAGGCGACAGCTGTCTTTTTTCCTGAACAAACCGTCGAGGCTTTAAAGAGTGCCATGGAAGTTTTCGAGGAATTAACATTTACTCCTGCTTTTATCCGCGCCCACGCGGAATCCTTTGACGAAAAGAACTTTGTTGACAGGATCCGGAAGTTTGTTCTTGAAAAGTACAACCTGGAAGTGGCAGACAAAGTACAATACGTTTAACAAATGAAACTGGGAAATATTTTTTTAGTAGGCGCCGCCAAAGCCGGAACCACCACCTTATACCAGGCGCTGAGCCGTCATCCCGAAATTTGTTCTCCAATCGTTAAGGAGCCAAACTATTACAGCAATCCGGGAAAAGGCCAGGATATTGTGCAGCCGGGGACTGGGCCGGGAGATAAAGCAACGGTATGGACGAATTCCTTACATAAATACCGGTCGCTTTACCGGATCAAAGACAAGCATCGTTTTATAATTGATGGTTCGGTTTCTTATTTCTACAGCAATACCGCTGCAAGCCGTATAAGGACAGATAATCCCGACGCAAGAATCATTATTATACTCCGTAACCCGGTGGACAGAGCATGGTCACATTACAAACATCTGCTACGAGATGGCCGGGAAAGTGTTTCCTTTGAGCAAGCCCTCGCTCTGGAAGACGAGCGCCAGCTAAAAGGATGGGAATTTTCCTGGCATCTCAGGAAGATGGGGCTTTACAGCGATCAGATATTACGCTACCTGGATTGTTTTGGCAGGGACAAAATACAATTCTTTCTTTTTGATGATCTGAAGACAGGCTTTAATGATGTGTTGAAATCAGCTGCCGACTTTGCAGATCTTTCTGATTTTGAATTCGATCGCGAGCCCGGCAGGGATAATATGTCTGGCCTTTCCAGAAGCAGGGCCCTGGCGAGAATGGTAAACTGGGTTGCCGGCTATAAGGTCTATATCAATAAGGTGGTTGATCCTTCGGTTACTCATTCCATGATGCAGAAATTCCGGTCTATAAATGTACGAGAGGGAGGGCTGACCCTAAATAAGGATACCAGGGATATGCTGGTTGCCTGGTTCAGGGAAGATATCGGGAAAACCGAACAACTAATCGGACGGGATTTAAGCGCGTGGAAAAACTGACATAGCTCATGAATCAACTTAACGTAAACGGCCATTTTCTGCATCAGCGCTTAACCGGGGTACAACGTTATGCCCGGGAGATATTGGCCGGGTTTGATGAAGGAGGGTACGCATACCGGATACTTAGTCCGTCAGTACCTTTTTCCTCCCATAAGGTGGGCCATCATTTTTGGGAGCAGGTGTTGCTTCCCCTTAAACAGAAAGAAAGTGCTGTATTGTGGTCTCCTACCAATACCGGACCGGTGTACGCGGACAACCATGGGATAACACTGCATGACGGGGGAGTCTTTGTTCATCCTGAGTGGTTCTCAAGTTCGTATGTACAATGGAGAAAGATGTTGATTCCCAGGATTGTAAGCCGCGCCAAGACAATTATTACAGTCTCCGAATATTCCAGGAAAGTTATTTGCCAGCATTTGAATTTAGCTCCTGAAAAAGTAAAAGTTGTTTACAATGGGATTGACCCGAAACGATTCAAGCCGGCAGACAGCGTTCGTATTAAACAGGTCCGGGCAAAATACGGACTAACTGCCCGCTATTTGCTGGCGCTTGGTTCCCTTGATCCGCGGAAGAACTTTGCGCGCCTGGTGACCGCGTGGAACAAGTATACGGAGAAGAACCCCAATGGTTATAGCCTGGCTATAGCAGGAGGAAGCAATGACAATTTCCGTAGTTTCCAGATAAACAGGTCGGATTCCATCAAACTATTAGGATACGTGGAGGAGGAGGATTTGCCGGCGCTTTATTCAGGCGCGTCCGGTTTTTTATTTCCTTCGCTTTTCGAGGGCTTCGGCCTGCCGGTTCTGGAAGCGATGGCCTGCGGAACACCGGTATTAACATCCAATACAACTGCCCTGGATGAAATAGCCGGAGATGCGGCCATCAAGGTATCTCCCGGAAGCGTTGATTCGATCTATGAAGGGCTATTGCAGTTGCTTGAGTCACAAACCCAAAGGGACATCCTGGTGAATAAGGGCTTTCAGCGTATAAAGTTATTTGATTGGAATAATGCTGCTTCTGCCATTTACCGGCACCTTATGCAGTAAAAAGAAAGCAAATGAGTGATAGAATCATTGCCGTTGTTTTCCTGCTTCTTGCCACCCTGCACCTTTCTGCCGCCGGGGAAAAAAGTCATAAAATTTCGGCGGACACAACGGACACCGGTTTTAGATTGGGAATCAGCGGACATCCTTTGAGTGCAGTCGCTTATAACGCAAATTCTTCCACTGTACGGGGAATTAACTACGACACGCAAATAAGGATGTTAAAAGACATGAGATTGACTGTTTACCGCATGGATGTTTATACCAATCCGGCGGGGAAAAGCAGAAACCATACGATGTTCCTTGAAATGCTTGCCAAGTGCAGGGAGAATGGAATTACCGTTTTGCCAATGATCTATGACCGGTGCCGTTACGACGCGGCCCCCCGCGATGCCTACCAGGAAGGATTTACTCAAATGGCAGGTTTTGCGCGGCTGTACGGCAAATACCTTAGTTATTTCGAGTTAGGTAACGAGATGGAATTGTTTGATAAGCTTCGCGTATCGGGTGATGGCCGTTCGGAAAAAAATTATGATATGCAGCGGGTGATCAGAGCCGAGCAATATATCAAAGGTATGGAGGAAGGATTGAAATCGGTAATGCCTGACGCTAAAAGCATGGTGAATACAGCCGGATTCCTGCCGGTTTTTTGGATGGACAGGATGTTCGCTGCTGCTCCCACGATTGATATATGCGCCTGGCATGTGTACCCGGAAATGCTTCCTTTATACAAATCCAGGTTTGGAATTGAAAATATTCACGCGTATTTGTATGACCGCTATAAACGCCCGATTTGGTACACGGAAACAAACAGCCGCGCGCGGAAAGATCTCACCGCCGCTCAAAATGAGGAAAGGTCGTATAAATGGCGTAAAGCCTTCACATCCGGGTGCCTGGCAGATCCAAACGTAAAAGCAGTCATTTATCATGAATTATTAGATAATCCCGAACGCGGAGGGTTGGAACATGCAAATTATGAAGAAGAACACTTTGGTTTTGTAAAATTCAACGGCTACCCGGGAAAAGACGATAAAGCTGCTTTCAAAGCTTGGAAAGCGATGCCGGACAGGTATCAAAACTGGTCTTATAGAAAGGCAGCACTTGATTTAATAGAATTTACCGATTAATACTCCAATGAATATATTGATCTTTAATACATTTTATTACCCAAAGCAGGTCGGGGGAGCGGAAGTATGTGTTCAGCTTATGGCTGAAAGGTTAGCTAAACAGGGGAATAGGGTTTTTGTAATTACAAGCGGCAGCAGTACTTCTGTAGCACGCCTTCATGGAGTGGCCGTCATCCGAATAAAGCAAAGAAACGTATTTTCTACTTACAGCAATTCGAAAAGTCCTGGCTGGCTGAAAAGTATATGGCATCTTCTTGATTCCTGTAACCCCTTGAATTATTTCCTGATTTCCGGTCTTTTGAAAAGGATCAAACCTGATGTCGTGCATACCAATAATATCCAGGGCTTTTCACCTTTTATCTGGGCGATCGTGAAAAAGCAGCAATTGCCTCTGGTCCATACGTTCCGGGATTACTATATGCTGTGTCACAGAACGACCCTTTATCACAATGAGCGAAAATGTACCGATTTATGCTGGCAGTGTAAGATAACGCACGGTATCAAGAAGAATTTCGCCGGATATCCTGATTGTTATGTGGGTGTAAGCAATTTTATTTTAGAGAAACATGCTGCCTATTTGCCCATGCGCCGGCAGCGAACCCAGGTGATATATGACGTGGTTGAGATGCCGCCGGAAATCCCCGCTAAAAATACCGGGGGAGAAGAAGTCATATTTGGATTTATAGGCAGGGTCTCAAAAGCTAAAGGAGCGGAGTACCTCGCAAAAGAGCTTGCAAATATAAAAGAGGAGTTTCGATCCGGCTTTAAATTGGTTTTCGCGGGCAAGGGAGATGAAACGTTTGTCCGTAGCCTGCGAGACAAACTAGACGGGATCAAGGTTGAATTTCCCGGATTTGTAGAATCAGACGGATTCTACAGGCAGATTGACGTGTTAATAGTACCATCGCTATGGAGTGAACCCTTTGGCAGAATTGTCATCGAATCATTGTCTCACTCCGTACCAGTGTGCATTGCCCGCTCAGGGGGGCTTGAAGAACTTCATCATCCTCTGTGTACCTGGTCTTTCGCTCCGCGTGAGGGTGAACTGAGCAAGCTTATTGAACATATTTTATTAAATAAAGGGGAAATATCGGCTAAGGGCGAGTTTTGCAGAAAACATGCCAGCCGATTTTCCCCGGAACACCATGATCAGGAATACCTTGATACGTATACTGACTTAAATTCAGGGCCAGCTTATACGCTTGCCACGTGAACGGTATTAGTTGCTCTCTATAAGTTTTTTTGCTGTTAACTTATAAGCATACTGGGTGTAAGGGCTCATCCATTTCAGGATACCGTAATTGCTCTCCAGGATGTGGTCTTTATTGGGTTGATCAAAAAGCTGGAATACAATGGCCGTTTTTACCTGAGGATGATTTTTGCACCTGGCAACGAACTGGCTGATGAATTCATATTGTTTTTCTTCGATATCGGCGACCGGCTCATATCGTTGACCGATTTCAGTAAACCAGATTGGTTTATCAAACTCTTTTGCAAGTTTTTGGATTATATCATCTATACCAAAATCTCTCTTGGCAACCTCATCCATTTCAGAATACCAATGGTAAGCTATAATATCAAAGTCGATTCCGTGGTCTTCAAGCATCTTGAGGTAACCGTAATGCAGCCAGGTGGAATTGATCATTGTTTTGGCATCAGGATCCTGGGATTTAATACCGTTGTTCATTCCTTTCAGGTACGCTGCGATTGTTTTAAATCTTTTGATGTTGTAACTGCGGGGAGTTTTACCGGCTGAGCCAGGTATCAGACACTTCAGATTCAGTTCATTTCCAAGTTCATAATAAGTGAAGATGTCCTTGTATTGCCGGGCGAAATTTTTTCCCACCTTTAGGCCTCTCATATATGATTCGGTATTGCTTACTGAAAAATCAAGATTCTTATGATAAAGCATCGGCAGCAAGGTGATGCCTGCTTCCTTTGCGGCTTTTACAAATGGATTAAATCTCCAGGGAACGGTTGTTTTGCCATCCGACATTGTTTGGATCTGGAACTTATATACATTCATCCCCATACGTTTAAGTAAAGCCATCTGTTCTGTGTAGGGAACATTGTAATATGCCGGCGAGCCCAGGGCGGTTCCGGCTACGCCAAAACGATATCCCGAGGCGCTTTTCGTTTCGGGAACCAGGTTGTCTTCCGCGGCAACCGAAAGGTCTTCAGGAACAACATCTTCGGAACAAGATGAAAAAGTGAAAAATAGTGCTGCGGCCAGGACGCAGTTGGAGATTAAGATTTTAACCTTCATGTTTCTTTTGATTACGATTTAGAATTTAATTTGGTTTTTGCTGTTTAAGCATTGTGAATATAACGGCAACAATCTTAAAGTGTTGTCCTGATTTATATAACCTTTCGGCGTTTTTTTGCCGGTTTAATTTACGAGGAATTTAAGTGTATTGTAACATAACTTTGACAAAAAATTTTTTTAAAATTTTTTTCATCTACCCCCTGGAATTTCCCTGTCAAATCGAAAAAATAATGGTAAAAAAGATCATAAATAAAGTGAAAGCCTTCAAAAAGCGATTGGCCCAGGATTACCTTCCCGGATTTTTTTGCCGGTCCAGACGGCTGTCCAACCTTTACTATTGTTTAATCTCTCCGGCTTTTTCAAGAGAACACCAGGCAGTACTTGCGGGGAAATCCAAACATTTCAGGGAAGCCAAAAAGCAGAAGGCTAACTATTTTTTATTAGTCCGGAATACTCACCGGATTGAGAAAGGGTTGTTAATGCGCCCGCGCAAAGCGCAGTTTGCTACCAGCTATATACATGAGACGCTTGATAGCTTTAGTAACATATGGAAGAACTGCGACAGCGAAAAGGATGCCGGTTCCCAGAATAAATGGTTTAAGGACGTGCTGAGCGAATACTTCAACGTAGTTTCCGATACGCCGCTGATAGCAGAACAGCGAAAGAAGTTTAAGATGCTTGTTAACGGGAACGATACGATTTCTTCTCAGGGAAGGTCCATTCCTTACTGCCGGGTGCCCGGTGAATATTCCCGGGTGGATTTCGAGGAGTTCTATAAGCTTACCCGGCAACGAAGATCGGTGCGCTGGTTCCTGCCAAAGCCCGTACCAAGAGAATTGATCGATAAAGCCGTACTCGCCGCCAGTCAGTCGCCCAGCGCCTGTAACAGGCAGCCGTTCGAATTCAGGATTTTTGATGACCATCAATTGGTCAGGAAGCTGGCAGATATTCCCATGGGTACCAAAGGGTACGGGCATTCCCTCCCGGTCTTTGCTGTGGTTGTCGGCAACCTGGATGCCTATGCGTCGGAACGTGACCGCCATGTAATTTATATAGACGGCGCGCTCGCATCAATGACATTTATGCTTGCGCTGGAAACGCTGGGGTTAAGCAGCTGTCCGATTAACTGGCCGGATATTGAAGAGAAAGAAGAACTAATGCAAAAAACGCTGAACCTGGGACCTTGGCAGCGGCCAATTATGTGTCTTGGGCTAGGCTACCCGGACCCGGACGGAATGGTAGCTTTTTCTGAGAAAAGAAGCCTGGATCAAATTAGAAATTATAATTAGTTAATACGAGGTCTGCTTGTCAGAATTGCTCAATACGTATGTCCGATAAAAAACTTGTAGCCTTTGGGATATTCTGGAATGGGGTCCAACTTGCCGTAAATCAATCGTTTTCTTTTATCGTAAAGCTCGTACTGGCCAAATTGCTGTTTCCCGAACAATTTGGTTTGGTTGGCATGGCAACAGTTGTCACGGGATTTATCCAGGTAATCAATGAGTTAGGCGTAGGAGCCGCATTGGTTCAGCGCAGCGAAAAGGACCTTAGATCTATACATTATCATACCGCGTTTTGGACCGGGCTGGTTTTTTCAGTCATTCTTTTCCTGATCATGTGCTTAGGAGCCGGGCCGCTCGCCGCTTCCTTTTACAATGAACCCCAATTGATCAGTATTATACCGGTACTCAGCCTTGGGATTTTATTTGGCTCTGTGAACCTGGTCAACCGGTCACAGCTCATCAGGCAGATGAACTTCAAGCGGATCGCGATGATCGACAGCATGTCGCGCCTGTGTTCCGGATGCCTGGCTCTATTGCTGGCTTTTCTCGGAGCAGGAATCTGGTCACTTGTGTTAAATTCAGTAGCTCCTGTGCTGATCGCGATCCCCTTCTATTTTAAGGCGACAGGCTGGTTGCCCAAATTAATGTGGAACAAACAGGCTTTTAAAGATATTCTTGGGTTTGGAGTATATACTACCGGCTCCAACATGCTAAGTTATATATATAACAACATCGACTACTTGCTTATTGGTAAACTGTTGAGTTCTGCGGCGCTCGGAGTTTATACGCTGGCATTTGTACTCACGGACACTTTCAGAAGCAGGATTATGGCGGTCGTTGACCGGGCGGTTTATCCGTTCTACGGAAAAAATCAACATGATTATGCGATGCTGAAGAAGTACTACCTCACTATAGTTCAGTTCAATTGCATGGTTGTTTTTCCGGTAATGATCTTCTTTTGCGTCCTGGGAGGTCCTTTTTTGCTGAACTTCTTTGGCGATAAATGGCAGGACGCCATCGCTCCGCTGCAAATTCTGTCTATTGCGGTAATGTTCAATATGATGGTAAGCGGCAACACGGCCTTGCTCCGCGGTTTGGGCCGGCCCGGCCTGGAAATGAAACTCCAGGCACTAAAGGCGGCGATATATATCCCGGTGTTGATAGCAGGTATTTGGTTTTATGGAGTCCTCGGGGCCGCGTGGGCAGTGCTGATCAATAAGCTCATTACCCTGATAATCGCACAATATGTATTCAGAAAACTTATTAATGTAAAAATAAGCTATAGCGAACTCTATTCGTCCCTGAGGCCGCCTATTGCAGCCTCGCTGGTTGCCTTCATGGCAGCCTATACAGCCAGCTTCGCCGGGCTCCATTTCCTGTTTGCCGGTATATTTCTGTTCCTGAGTTATTTTCTAACAATATGGGCTTTCATGGGAGCCGAACTGAAGTTGCTTATAAAAAAGATCATACCGGCTTAAAAAATTAAATGCGAACAACTTATGATAATAGAGTTAAGAGGCGTTGAATTTGTCAACAAAGGAGCGGAATTGATGCTCCATGCGATTATGGAGCAAATCGCGGACAAGGTACCGGATGCCATTTTTGTAATGGACCGGGGCGCGCGTTCTCCCGTGAAAAAGCTGAAACAGCATAATATCTACGTTAAGCTAAACGGCCGCAGGTATTCCAAACTGGGACAGTATCTGCCCAAACCGCTGCGCCGGCGAATGGGATATATCCTGGACAAAGAGATTGGTATTGTAATGGATGGGTCAGGTTTTGCATTTGGCGATCAGTGGGGCGCTCCCTACGCGGAAAGGAGGCTTGGTTCCAACATTATCAAATGGAAAAAGCAAGGTAAAAAGATCATTTTGCTACCCCAGGCCTTCGGGCCTTTTAAAGAGCCGGGGTTAAGGGAAATAATGAACAAGATCCTCTTCCATGCAGATCTTGTTTTTGCCAGGGAGCAGCAGTCTTATGAATACCTGAGGGATGTTTCCCCGGCTGCTCAATTTTTGCTTGCACCGGATTTTACAAATCTCATAAAAGGCAATTTGCCGACCGGATTTAATCCCGAAAAGCATCGGGTGGCCATTATTCCTAATTATAAAATGATTGAACAGGCCGATGACAATAATCAGAACGCCTATTTTGACTTTCTTTTGACGGCCGCTCGTGAGGTTTCCGCGTTGGGCCTGCACCCTTATTTTTTAATCCATGAAGGAAACCATGATGCGGAGATAGCCGAAAAGGTGAACCGGGAACTGGAAAAGCCGCTGGCCATTATTACCAACGAAAACCCGGTGATGATTAAAGGAATGATTGCGAGTGCCTATTTTATTATTTGCTCAAGATTCCATGGAACGGTGAGCGCTCTGTCTCAGGCAGTCCCCTGCCTTGTTACAAGTTGGTCGCATAAATATGAAATGCTGCTAAGCGAGTATGAATATGAAGAAGGCCTTATTCGTGATCTCGGAGATCACACGCATACGAAAAAACTGATCCACAAAATAGCTGACCCGGATACTAACAAGGCGATCTCACAAAAACTGGCGCTATCCAGCAACATACAAAAAGAACGGTCCTTGGAAATGTGGGAAGCAGTATTTAAGGTCATAAATAAATAACAATGATCTCAATTATAATTCCCTGCTATAATTGCGTATCCACCATAAAAAGAGCGGTAGATAGTGTCCTGAATCAGAAATATCAGCACTACGAGTTGCTCTTGGTTGACAACCGGTCGTCGGACGGGACCATTCATCTATTAAACCATTATAAAGAACGATTTCCAGAAAAGATCCGGGTCTTTCACGAATATAAGCGAGGAGCGCCTGCTGCCAGGAATAAAGGGTTGTCTGCTGCCAGGGGAGAATGGATCCAGTTCCTAGACGCAGATGACGAGCTGCATCCTGAGAAACTATCCCGCCAGCTTGATCTGGCAACGAATTCCATGGCCGGAATAGTAATCGGGAATTACATTTTGGAATGGATCAAAGGTAAGAAGCGGCTTCATCTCAAAAGACCCGCTATGAGCGATCCCTGGGAGGGATTGGTTACATCGAATCTGGGGATAACCAGTTCTAATCTTTGGAAAAAAAAAGATCTCCTTGAAGTTAACGGCTGGAATGAAAGACTAACCTCGTCCCAGGAATACGATCTGCTCTTTCGTCTGCTTAAGAACCGTTCGGAAGTGGTTTTTGACGAAGCATTTTATACAATGGTTTACCATAACAGGAATTCAACGTCGAAAAGTACTGATAAAAAGAAACTGATCCAGATTGTAAGGAATAGAATCAACCTCCGGCGGGAGATCAAGGAATACTTAATCCTGACCAAGCAGCTCACCGCGAATATGAACCGGACAATAGATACCTACATTTATTTTGAGTTAAAAAGAAATTCGCCGGAAATATTCGACTATGTAAAAGAATACCTGAAACAAAACCAACTTGAGGTTCCCTGGAATACCATGATCAAAATAAATTCCAGGATAGCATTAAGAAAGCTTCTGTACTATATACAGGGAATTTATAACAGTCCCAGCGAATGGGATCTCAGACGAAACCTTTCTTAAAAGATGAACAATATTTTTGTATCCATAATAACACCAGTCTACAATGATTGGGACCGGCTGGCTATTTGCCTCAAAGCGCTTGCAAATCAAAGCTATCCTGCTCATTTATATGAGATCATTGTGGTCAATAATAACCCGGGAATGCTGTTCCGGAAAATTTCAATATACCAGTTAACTGTCAGGTCATTACAGAAAAAAAACCTGGTTCCTATGCCGCCAGAAATAAGGGCATCCTGCTTTCCGGGGGCGAAATTCTCGGATTCACCGATTCCGACTGCATACCTGACAAAAACTGGATAAAAAATGCGGTGGAATATCTGGAAGCCAATGATCCTCACAGCAGGGTTGCCGGCAGAATTGACCTTATCTACAAGTCCGCTAAACTCACACCGGGTGAACTATATGAAAAAGTATATGCCTTTAACCAGTACCAGTATGTGAAAAAAGACGGTACAGGCGTAACGGCAAATATGTTCGCGTACCGGTATGTATTTGACAGCGTTGGTTTGTTCAATGAAGAGTTGCTGTCCGGCGGCGACTATGAATGGGGAATCAGGGCACGAAACGCCGGTTTTGATATCGGCTACGGAAACGAGGTCATTATCCGCCATCCGGCAAGATCTTCCGTCACGGAGCTGGTTAGAAAAGCGAAACGGGTGGGCGGTGGCCAGGCGCTGTTCACGTACCGGCTGTCCGGAAAGGCCATGGCTATACTTTATTTGCTGAATAACCTGCGTCCTCCGTTGAGGAGCTTCAGGATGGTTTATAAAAGAGGCCGGGATTTGTCTGTTCCGCAAAAATTAACGGTTCTCTACATTCATTATTATTTGTCTGTTGTTACTGCCTGGGAAAAATTTAAAGTGCGCCTTGGAAAGCTGCCTAACCGCGCCTGAATGATTATACTTTAACTTAATAAAATTATTTATGAAGATTGCTGTTATTGGTACCGGCTATGTAGGCCTGGTAACGGGAGCCTGTTTGGCCGAAACCGGCGCAGATGTGATATGCGTTGATGTAAATGAAATCAAAATCGAGCGCCTGAAAAAAGGGATCATCCCTATTTACGAACCCGGTCTGGATGAGATTGTCGAACGGAACTACAAAGGGGGGAGGCTTCAGTTCAGTACCAGCCTCCGGGAATCCGTTCGTGAATGCAGCGTTATTTTTATCGCCGTAGGTACTCCTCCCGGCGAAGACGGCAGCGCGGACCTGCGGCATGTTCTCCAGGTAGCCAGGGAAATAGGAGCAAGTATTACCGGGTATACGATTGTAGTGACCAAGAGTACGGTTCCAGTCGGTACTTCGGCAAAAGTGAAAGCGGCCATTCAGCTTGAGTTGGAACAACGGGATGCAGCCGTAGAATTTGAAGTTGCTTCTAACCCTGAATTCCTGAAAGAAGGTTCGGCCATCGATGATTTCCTTCGGCCCGACCGGATTGTTATCGGAACGGAGTCAGACCGGGCAAGGGAGATTCTTCAAAAGCTCTATCATCCTTTTGTCCTTAACGGACATCCCTTGTTATTCATGGATATTCCCTCAGCTGAACTGACCAAGTATGCCGCCAATTCGATGCTGGCTACCAAAATATCTTTTATGAACGACATTGCAAATCTCTGCGAATTGCTGGGAGCCGATGTAGATGCCGTACGAAAAGGTATCGGTTCCGATCCCCGGATTGGCACACGTTTTATTTACCCGGGTATTGGTTATGGCGGTTCCTGTTTTCCAAAAGACGTAAAAGCGCTGATAGGTACAGCCAGGGAAAACAATTATGAGCTGCGGATACTGCAATCTGTGGACGCGGTAAATGACGATCAAAAGCATGTAATGTTCGCAAAGATCAGACGGCATTTCGGGGGTGAACTGGCTGGGAAGACCATTGCCGTCTGGGGGATAGCCTTTAAACCCAATACGGATGATATACGCGAGGCGCCTGCCCTGGTGCTGATCGAGTCACTGCTGGCGGCCGGGGCCAATGTCCAGGTTTACGACCCCGTAGCAATGACGGAGGCCAGGTACGTGCTGAGTGAAAACGTGCTGTTTGCCAGCAGCGCCCTGGATGCGGTAAAGGGAGCCCATGCCCTGGCGCTGGTTACAGAATGGTCTGAGTTCCGTCTGCCCGACTGGAAGAAAATGCATGACCTTATGCTTAACCATGTGGTCTTCGATGGCCGCAATATTTATAACCCTGCTGAACTTCAGGAGATAGGATATGCCTACCACTGTATCGGAAGGATGTCTTCGGTTGAAAAACTGGAACCCGAAGTTTAGGTTAAATCAAATATTCATGAAAACTCGTTTCCTGTACCTGATTTATTTTATTCTCGGGGCCATTGACCTGGTTATTATTAACCTGGCATTTTATTTCTCTTTCCTGCTGGCGGGGGAAGGACAGGGCTTGCCTGGAAATTACGAGAGCCACCTTGTCGTTTCTAACCTCCTTTGGTTTTTATCGGCGGGCCTGAACCGGCTCTATGCAGGACGTGAAACAGGAAGGCTTGTATTTATCTATCGGGCCACCCTTCGAAGCTACCTTCTGCATATGGTGTTTTTCGTTTTCTATATCGTCTTTTTTAAACAAGTGGATATTTCGCGGCATTTTCTCGTACTCTTCTACGTGTTTATCGCACTTGGGTTTCTCATCAGCCGCTTTGGCGAAGTAATGACCGAATCAGTTATCAGGCGATATTTTAACATCAGGAAGCCGGTCGCCATTCTCGGGAGAAATAATATGGGATTAAGGCTGGCTACTTATTTCGAAAAGATGGAAGACAGGGTAGCTTTTGAAGGGTTTCTGAATGAGGGGAACAGCCTGTACGTGGATGAAAACGGGAAAGTACTCCCTTCGGCAACGGAACAGATCCGGGTCGCTGCCAGCCAGGGGGTAAAGGAAGTGTATGTATCCCTGACCCCTGATCGCATCTCGGAGATCGGCCACCTGCTTAAGGAAGCAGAAAATCAATGCGTAAGGCTAAAGTTTGTTCCGGACTTCACCGGGTCGCTGGTAGCTCCCTTTACCCTGAGTTACATGGGGGATTTTCCCGTGATCAGTTTACGAAAGGAACCCCTTGAAGAAATTCAAAACAGGTTTAAAAAGCGGGTTTTTGACATTGTTTTCAGCTTACTGGTGATTGTATTTATTTTCAGCTGGCTGTTCCCCATTATTGCCATCCTGATCAAATTGGAAAGCCGTGGCCCTGTATTGTTCAAGCAATACCGGAGCGGGCGGGACAATAAGCCTTTCCTGTGCTATAAATTCCGGAGTATGCGCACCGGCCCGGAAGGTGATACCAAACAGGCAAGCAAGGGGGATTCCCGCATTACCGCCGTTGGAAGTTTCCTGAGAAAGACCAGCCTGGATGAATTACCTCAATTCTTTAATGTGCTGCTTGGAAATATGAGCGTGGTAGGACCGCGTCCGCATCCCTTATGGCTTACCGAACAATATAGTTCCATTATCAATCAGTACATGGTCCGTCATTTTCTAAAGGCAGGCATTACCGGCTGGGCACAGGTGAATGGCTTCAGAGGAGAAACGAAAGATTCTGTTTTAATGGAACGAAGGGTGGAACATGATATCTGGTATCTGGAGAACTGGTCGGCCATGCTGGATGTGAAGATCATTTTTATGACCATTATTAACATGCTGAAAGGCGATGAAAATGCTTATTAATAAAAATGCTTCCGCGGAAAAGGAAGTGGTTCGCATTCACTGGGAACGGGATGCGGAAACATTTAATCTCCTGTCGCTTCAGACCGGGGAAGAACTGACAGCCCATCCTGCGTTTTCGCTTCCGGTTTTCCGGGATAGTGACGCCTGGTACCGGAGAATGCTTCCCGGCGACGCAGGAAAGGAATTGGGGCTGCTGAAAGAAGTATATACAAAAGGAAAAGGCAAGATCCGTTACTCGATGCTGGGCCTTGATGGCAGTGAATGGCTCGTCACCGAATCGATGGAATTAAAAGTACCCAGGGGGAGGGAAAGGGTATTATACAAGGGAAGTGGATTTGTGAAAAAAAGTAAAAGTTATGTTGGAAGCGCTGATAAAAGCTTTTAAAGCCAAAAACAATGTGTCTGCCAGGATAAAAGCCAGGCATAGTCTATTTTGGAACAGCCCCGATGTGGAAGTGGTTAAGGATGCCATTATGCATGCCAATGATCCCATTGAACATTGGAAAGATTGTATTAACTGGCAGCGGAAGCTTAGCAATAAGTATAATGCCAGGGAATTTGCAAAAATGCACGGCTGCCGGGTGGCGGAGTTGTATTGGAAAGGCCGCGACGTGGAAGCCATTGATTTTGACAGCCTGCCCCCGGAGTTTGTGATCCGGCCCACCTTCGGTCACTCCTGCAATATGGTCTTCCTTATGAAGAATGGTGTGAATTTGCTTGACAAGCGGGCCTACTCGCGGGAGGACCTCGTTATTTTTTTAAAAAAGGCGGTAACGGGGAATAAACGTTTGGAGTTTCTTATTGAGGAATTTGTACGCAATGAAAACGGCGAATATGGCATTCCCAATGACTATAAATTTCTGATGTTTAATGGGGAAATAGCGAGTATAGTGCTTATTAACCGGTTGGGCGCGAAGGAAGGTTATCAGGACTTTTACGACGAGAACTGGAGTAAAATGGATGAGCTGACGGTAATTTATCCAAACGAGGGATACCGGGAGCCTCCTGCCTGCCTGAATGAAATGATTGACGCAGCAAGAAGGTTAAGTAAAGCCTACGGGATATTTGTGCGCATAGACTTTTATGCAACCGACAAAGGAGCCGTCTTTGGCGAGTTTACCCCCACACCTTCGGGAGGTAACGGGTTTACACCTTATGGCGACGAGTTGCTAACCTATTATTGGGACACCTATTGCAACGGCCTGGTATAAGTCCTTGCCGGATTTTTTCATTACCTTACACCGGGAGAGCTCGTAGAACCAATGTTTTACGGGCTTTTTTTATTTGGCGAATAATTTTGGCGATTTCGCTGACAGTAGCTATTTTTCAGCAATGCATATTTTTCGCCGGTTAATTCTTTTTCTGAGCAGCCGCCATATTAGTTACGGCCTGCGCATGACCCTCGGGGTGACGGTACCCGCCGCCGTACTGGCCGGCTATGATATGTTCCTGCCCGGCATCACAGCTTCCCTGGGGGCGCTGTGCGTGGGTATTGCAGATGTTCCCGGGACATTATCGCGGAAGCGTAACGGGATGCTAATAGGCGGGCTTCTCGTATTCCTGGTTTCGTTTCTTACCGGGATCTGCACGAGTTCCACCTTTCTTTTATTCGGACTCATCATCCTGCTTTGCTTCGTGTTCTCCATGTTTTCTATTTATGGGGGCGGGCTTCCAATATCGGCACCGCCTGCCTGCTGGCGATGGTCTTTTCCGTAGAAGGGGTGAGGGATTTTTCGCAATCGCTTGAATATGCAGGGTTTATGCTGGCCGGCGGCATTTGGTATTTCTTGCTTTCAGTCGTACTCTGGCAGATAAGGCCTTACTTTTCGGCGCGCCAGGGTTTGGCGGACTGCCTGCTTGAAACGGCTGAATATATGCGTATAAAGGCGGCCTTTTACCAGAATAATCCTGATTTTGATAAAAATTTCAGAAAACTGGTAGATATTCAGATACAAATTAATGAAAAGCAGGAAGAAGTAAGGGAATTACTGCTTAAACGACGTTCCGCGATCCAGGGAAGCAATAGCGTAAGCCGTTCGCTGGTGATGATCTTCATTGAATCGGTGGATCTGCTTGAACAGGTAATGGCTTCCCATATTGATTACCGGCTGCTGCATGCCCGCTTTGAAAAAACAGGTATCCTCCTGCAATACCGGGAGCTTATTATTCATATGGCCAACGAGCTGGAAGATATTGCCGCCGCTGTGCTGAGCGCTTCCCGCTCCTACCCCAGGTTAAACCTGGGGAAGGAAATTGAAGCGGTTCGCCATGAAGTTGACGACCTGAAAGAAGAAATGCTCAACAGCGATACCATTGACGAATTCATTGCCCTCAAAAATATCCTGAGAAATGCGGCCGCCATTTCCGGCAAAATAAGGATGCTTCATCATTACACGCATCCCGACCGGAAGGAAGCGCGTTCCCCGCTCGGGAAGGATGTGGAACTGACCCGCTTTACCTCTCATCAGCGCTATGACTTCGGTATATTCAGGAGTAATCTGACTTTTGACTCCAGCTCATTCCGTCATTCCCTGAGAGTAACGCTGGCCGCGGTAAGCGGTTATCTTGTTTCCCTGATGATGGCGCAAGACCATAGTTACTGGATACTGATGACGGTGATCATCATCATGAAGCCCGCCTTTGGTTCTACCAAAAAGAGGATTTACGAACGTCTTTTGGGGACTGTTCTGGGCGGGCTTGCCGGGGTGGGCATCCTGGTCTTTGTGAGCCAGACAAGCATCCTGCTGATCATCCTCCTGCTTTTCATCTTCCTGGCTTTTACCTTTATTAATTATAATTACCGGCTCGCGGTAGTCTTTATTACGCCTTATGTGCTGATCCTCTTCCAGCTGCTGGACCCCGGGAACTTTGAAGTGGTCAGGGAACGGGTAATTGATACGATCATAGGCGGCGGGATTGCTTTTATTGCCAGCTATGTATTATGGCCCAGCTGGGAATACCTGCAGCTTAAAACCTACCTGCTTGACATTCTTGAGGCTAACAGGGAATATTTTAAACAGGTTGCCCGTGCATACGCCGGCGAACCCCTCATACGGACAGAATACAAGCTGGCAAGAAAGCAGGTACATGTTAGTACAGCTAATATTGCTTCGGCCTTGCAGCGAATGCTTTCGGAACCGAAAAGCAAGCATAAGAATGCCTCGGAAATCTATTCCTTTGTCGTGCTTAATCATACGCTTTCTTCCCATATTGCCACACTTGTTGTCCTTTTAAATCGCAAACCGGAACAATTCGAACAAAAGGGATTTGCGGTTGTTATTGAGAAAATACTTGGGTTGCTGGAACAGGCGGGAACGAATCTGAAAGAAGAAGAAACTGAAAGTATCGCAATCGAATTACCGGAAGAATTCCGCTTGCTGGACCAGAAGCTGCACCTGTTGGCCGAAGAACGAATGAATGAGGTCCGGGCAGGGGAGCAGGCAAGCAAAACGCAGGAAGAACTTTCACTGCTTCAGTCATTATTCGATACTTTCAAGAATATCCTTACAATTTCAGCCGAAATCTCTAAGCACTCGCAAAAAATCCGCGTTTAAAGGCGTCTTAGCTTTTAAAATCACGGCAAAAACTATAAATTTGGCACACAGCAGAAAGAACTATGTCAGAAAATGCAGAATTGAAAGTCGGAGAGAAAGTTTTTACTCTTCCCATTATTACCGGTAGCGAAAACGAACAAGCAATTGATATTTCAAAGTTAAGAGCGGAGAGCGGGCTGATCACTATTGATCCGGGATACAAGAATACAGGTTCTACCCAGAGCGCCATCACTTTTCTTGACGGAGAAAAAGGAGTTCTGCGTTATCGCGGCTATCCGATTGAACAATTAGCCGAAAAATCTTCTTTTCTTGAGGTAGTCTATTTGCTGATCTACGGGGAGGCTCCCAACCGGCAGGAAATTCAGCAGTTCCAGGATAAAATAAATCATCATACCCTCATTCACGAGGATATGAAGAAGTTTTTTGACGGATATCCTTCCAAATCCCACCCCATGGGCCAGCTGGCGGCCCTGGTATGCTCGCTTTCAACATTTTATCCGGAGTCTCTGGAGCCGGATATGAACGAAGAGGAAGTGGACCAGACGATTATAAAGCTGTTGGCCAAAATGCCGACCATCGTTTCCTGGATCTATAAAAAATCGATGGGGCATCCGTATATGTATCCCAAGAACAAGCTGGACTACGTATCGAACTTTCTCTATACGACATTCGGTCACCGGACCGAAGAGTACGAGATCGACCCGGTAGTGGTAAATGCAATGAATAAGCTTCTTATCCTGCATGCCGACCATGAGCAGAATTGCTCAACTTCGACGGTACGGATCGTAGGATCTTCCAATTCGAATTTGTTTGCTTCCGTGTCTGCCGGAATTGCCGCTTTATGGGGCCCGCTGCACGGCGGCGCCAACCAGGCAGTAATTGAAATGCTGGAGGTGATCCGCAAGGACGGCGGCGATGTGGATAAATGGGTTGAAAAGGCAAAAAGCAAAACGGATAGCTTCCGTCTCATGGGCTTTGGCCACCGGGTGTACAAGAATTTTGATCCCCGGGCAAAGATCATTAAAAAAGCATGCGACGATATTCTTGACAAACTGGGCATTGATGACCCCGTCCTTGACATTGCCAAGCGCCTTGAAAAAGCTGCGCTGGAAGACAGTTATTTCGTAGACCGGAAATTATACCCGAACGTGGACTTCTACTCCGGGATTATTTACCGTGCCCTGGGCTTCCCAACGGAAATGTTTACCGTTCTGTTTGCGCTTGGCCGGCTTCCGGGCTGGATAGCGCAATGGAAGGAAATGAGGGAGAATAAAGAACCTATCGGCCGGCCGAGACAGGTTTATGTAGGTTCCGGCGCCAGGGACTTCAAAGAAATTTCAGAATAAACAATGATCGCGATATTAGAGGGGGTTAGTTAGACCCCCTTCTTTTTGAAAGCTCATCGCGGATGCGCGCGGCGCGCTCATAGGCTTCTTCAGTAAGCGCTTCCTTCAGTTGTTTTTTAAGTTCATCATCACTCAGCTGGGAAAGATTGGCTTTGCTTCCGGTTGACGCGCCTGCTTCCGCCGGTTCTTCCTGTCCTTCCATTTTCCCCAGGAAAACAAAATCATTTCCTTCTACAACAATCCCGGCCGTTGCCAGAATGAATTCGTAGGTGTAAATGGGGCAGTCAAAACGAACTGCCAGGGCAATGGCATCCGAAGTGCGGGCGTCAATTTCAACTTGTTGCCGGCTTCCTCCCATGCAGATTAGTTTCGCATAGAAAATCCCGTCCACCAGGTTATAAATGATCACTTCCTGGATCTGTATGCTGAAGGACTGAGCAAAGGATTTGAACAAGTCATGAGTGAGGGGGCGGGTAGGGGTCATCTTTTCAATCTCGATGGCAATGGCCTGGGCCTCGAAACCACCGATGATTATGGGCAGCCTTCGCCGCCCGTTCATTTCCCCTAAAACCAGTGCGTAGGCACCTGACTGGGTTTGACTATAGGATAATCCTACAATATCTAACCGGATCTTCTTCATTTTTCTCTTATCGGACAAGTCAACCCCTTTCTTTAAGGGCTTCAATTAGTTTTGGGATTACCTCGAAGGCATCTCCTGCGATCCCGTAATCAGCCGCCTTGAAAAAAGGCGCTTCCGGATCTTTATTAATAACCGCAATTACCCTGGATGAGCTTACTCCCGCCAGGTGCTGTATAGCGCCGGATATACCTATAGCTATGTAAAGATTGGGTGCAATTGTGATGCCGGTTTGTCCCACGTGTTCGGAATGGGGTCTCCATCCGGCATCCGAAACTGGTTTGGAACAGGCCGTTGCCGCACCAAGCAGTTCCGCAAGTTCTTCCAGCATTCCCCAGTTTTCAGGCCCTTTCATCCCGCGCCCGCCGGAAACCACGATCTCTGCGCCCGGCAAGGAGACCTTCCCTGATTCCCGCATCACTTGCTTTACCCGGACGCCCGGCGCGCTTGCTTCGGCTGCCCCGAACGCAAGTATCTCCGCTTTTTCCTCCCGCGGCACCAGTTTATACGCATTCGGTGAAAGGGTCAGGATTATTTTGTCAGCCCCGGTAGTTACGGTGGCAAAGGCTTTTCCCGAAAAGGCATTTCTTTTGACGGTCAGCTGTGTCTCTTTGATCGCTGGTAATTCCGTTACATCGGGGATCAGGGCGGCGTTAAGTTTCACAGCCAGGCGGGGGGCAATGCCCTTTCCTGAAAAAGAACCCGGGAGAATGAGGATACGGACATCTTCCGCTGCAGCAGCATTGGCAATTACCGCCGCATAAGCTGCGCTGTCAAATGCGTTCAGGGTTTCCCCGGTTGCCCTGAGTATTTTGGAAGCCCCGTATTTTCCCAGCGTTTGCAGGCTATCGTCCCGAACACCGCCTATAGAGACGACCGTCAGGGATGTTCCCGTCAGCAGGGCGATTTCCTTAGCATAGGAAATTATTTCAAAAGAAGACTTTTGAAATTGCCCGTCTATATGTTCAATATAAGCTAAAACTGCCATGGGGCTTAAATTACTTTTGCTTCTTCGTGCAGCAGATCGATCAGCTTTCCTGCATCCGCCGCATCGATCATTTTTACGCTGCCACGGGGAGGAGGGACCTCGAAAGACAAGATACGTTGAAGCTGGGGTGCATCTTCAGCCTCGACCGTTTTCAAAGGTTTTGTACGGGCAGTCATGATGCCCCGCATACTGGGTATTCTGGGTTCGGCAACTCCTTCGCTGCAGCTGGCGACAAAGGGGAGGGCTGTTTCCACAATCTCTTTTCCGCCTTCTATTTCTCTTTCAAGTAATGCCTTATTCTCTTCCAGGTCTATTTTTTTTACAATGGAAACAGAAGGAATGTTCAGTCTTTCGCCGATCATGGCGCCCACCTGCCCCCCGTTATAATCAATGGACTCCCGTCCGCAAAGGATCATATCAAACAATTCTTTCCCTGCGACGGATGCGATTTGCCTGGAAACAAAAAAGGCGTCCCTGGGGGCCGCGTTCACCCGGATAGCCTCATCGGCTCCCATTGCCAGCGCTTTCCGTATAACAGGTTCCGCTGCGGCTGTTCCAACGTGAATAACCGTTACCGATCCTTTTCCGCCTTCGGTAAGTTCCAGGGCTCTTGCCAGCGCAATCTCATCATAGGGGTTAATAATAAACTGCACTCCGGAAGAATTGAATTCGGTATTATTATCGGTGAAAGTTATTTTTGTGGTCGTATCGGGAACAACACTGATACAAACAAGGATTTTCATATAGCGCGCACGGTTTACTCCAAAACCCAAATATAAGAAACAGGTATAAGAATGAAGAATACAAGATTGGAGCAGTTAAGGGAATTTCTGTTACAGCAGCCTCAGGACCCCTTCCTAAAGTACGCCCTTGCAACAGAATACCTGAAGCTGGGAGATACCACCAATGCGCTTCTTTATTTTGAAGGGCTTATAAAGGAACACGAGGAATACCTGGGAACTTATTATCACCTTGGAAAACTGTACGAACAACTGGGGCGGATTCCTGATGCGGCAGAGACTTATGCCAGGGGCATCGCGCTCGCCCAACAACAAAGGAATCAGCATACCCTGTCGGAACTCCGGGGCGCTTTGCTGGCAATAAGCGACGAGGAAGAGGGCGAAAATTGAAAATCATTTCGTTAAATTAGGCTCTTATTTTTACTCATTGAGCAAGCGGAAGATAATATTTTTAAGGGATGTGTTCTTTTTCACCCTTACTGCCTTTGGGGGGGCGCAGGCCCACCTGGCAATGATGCTCAAGATATTTGTAAAAAACCGAAAATACCTTACAGAAGAGGAATTACTGGAACTGAATGCCTTATGTGCTGTACTTCCCGGCCCTTCATCCACGCAGACCCTGGCGGCGATCGCCTATAAAAGGGGAGGAGCAGGCCTGGCCGTGCTGAGTTCCCTGATCTGGCTCCTTCCTCCGGCTATTATAATGGCTGGTGCTGCTATCCTGGTTTCCCGGCTTTCACCCGAAATAGGATTCACCCGCATTTTTAGGTTTATCGAGCCAATGGCCGTCGGTTTTGTCTGCTATGCGGCCGTCCTGCTTGCTCAAAAAGTCATCAGAACCCGTTTTTCGATAATTGTGGCAGCGGTTGCGGCCCTTACCACCGTCATATTTAAGTCCCCTTATCTTTTTCCCCTGCTGATCATCGGGGGCGGGGTGCTTTCATCTCTCCTTCACAGGAACAGGGAGGAACGGGAGCTGGAAGAAACCCTGATCCTGAACATTAACCGGAAAAAAGTAGCAGCTTTTTTCGGGATCCTCGTGTTGTTTGCCCTGATGGGTGCGCTTATTAACAGGAGTTCGTTCTTCTCTCTCCCCGTGCGTCTTTTTGAGAACTTTTATCGTAACGGCGCCCTTATTTTCGGGGGAGGGCAGGTGCTGGTTCCGCTTCTTTATACAGAGTTTGTCGAGCTGAAGGGCTATCTTACTTCGCAGGATTTCCTGTCGGGCTTTGCCCTTCAGCAGATCGTGCCGGGGCCCACTTTTTCCTTTACTTCCTACGTAGGAGGGATGGCGCTTAAAAACCAGGGTACCAGCGGACAGCTTTTAGGAAGCCTGGTGGCGATGATAGGTATTAACCTCCCCGGGCTCATACTGATTCTTTTCATTGTTCCTTTCTGGGAAAATCTGAAAAAAATCACCCGCATCAAAAATGCGATGATGGGCGTAAACGCAGTGGCCGTGGGCCTCATGCTGGCTGCCGCCGTGATTATGTTTGAACCCATTGCGGTAGGCTGGCTGCCTGTAGGCCTGGCCCTGATAACCTTTGTTCTGCTAAGCCTTACCCGGGTACCGGCCCCTGTGCTTTTTATTGCCGGGATCCTGCTTGGGGTTTTTCTTTAATGATTGCCGTACTGGCGATTGCTCCGTCGCGGCGACGTTTAATTGTCTTCTTCTTTTTTCAGGCCGCTAACTGATTTTTGAAGGTGTTGTACCATTTCGGTAAGCTTTTCAAGGGAAGGCTCTTCGCCGGGGTCAGGGAACACCGTGCTGATATAGGCCCTGGCCTTCCATACTTCAAGTACATCGTCGGCAGGAACAGAATAAGGATCGTAGGCCTTGTTGTCGGAAATCAGCCGGAATGCTTTTTGCTCCCGTAATTTATTCTGCAGGCGCTTATATACAACGCCGTCGTTCTTTGTGAGCAATACATAGGTGGCGCCGGATTTAGCCTGGTTCCAGTTATCCAGGTATTCAGCTATAACTATCGTTCCCGGCAGCAGAGGCAGCATGGAGTCGCCTTTCAACTCAAAAGCGCGGAAGGTTCCGCCTTTGAGCATAGGCAGGTGAAAGCGGGGTAATTCGGAAATGAATTCAGGGTCGGCATACCCGTTAAGATACCCTGCGCTGGCTTTTGCGGGGACCAGCTCGATGTTCTCCCGGTCATTGCTGTCTACCGTAATACTAAGCACTTTTAATTGCTTCCCGACATGGAACTGTTCCTGCTCGGCCTGCTTTTTCTTCTGCTCGAAGTAGCGGTCGCTGAGTTCTTTACTTACCAGTTCATCTACCGTGATACTAAAAAAAATAGCTATTTCTCTGAGTAACTCGGTCTTTGGTTCCGCCCTGCCTTCTTCGTACGCGCCAATTACCGGGCGCTTAACACTTAATGTATCAGCCAGTTGCTGCTGTGTAAGCCCTTTCTTTTTCCTGAGGTATTTCAGGTTGCCTGCTATATTGCCCATATATTTTTTTAAAACTTGCTTACTAAAATATTTAGCGTATATTTGCTAATAAAGTTAGTAATAAAATCGGACATTCTAAAAAATATTTGAAATGGACAGAGCTATCCTGCATTTGCGACCGGACAATTTCTTTGTTTCAGCCGAGCGTTTGAAAAATCCTTCGCTGGAAGGGAAAGCGGTGATTGTTATTGATGAAGACAAGCAGGAAGTACTTTCCTGCAGCCATGAATGCCGGGCTTTTGGCATACACGCTTCTATGGAAGTGGGCGCAGCCCGGAAACTTGCTCCTCACGCCATTGTCATACCCGGGGATATGGAGCGTTACCAACGCCGGTCGGAGCAGTTCGCAGGTGTGCTGGCAGACGCGGTTCCGGTGCTTGAAAAGGCGGCTGTCGATCGTTTTTTTGCCGATCTATCAGCGGTAGGGAATTATCCGGAGTGCTGGAAATGGGCCAGGGAATTAAAACAACGGATAGTGCGTGAAACAGGTATGCCGGTTTCCATGGGATTATCGTCCAGTAAGTTTGTATCTGCCATGGCGGCCTTGCATACGGGCCCTGAACAGGAAAGGTGCATACTTCCTGGAGCTGAAAAGCAATTCCTGGCGCCCTTCTCCATTGATGAGCTTCCATTTCCTCACGAAGGAATGCGGGAACTGCTTAAAAAGAAAGGCATTATCAGCATCGGACAGCTGGCCGCCATGTCACCCGGAAAGATACAGCGCCTGCTTGGGAAAAGAGGAACGATCGCCTGGCAGGAAGCAAACGGTATCTGTCACCAGGCGCTGGTCCCTTATAGGGATCCTGCTTCAGTTTCAACGGAGGTTACCTTTACCAGGGACTGCCATAATCCGTCGCGCCTGCTTTCCATTTTAAATTCCATGGCTGATAAACTCAGCTATTCCCTCCGTAAGAACGGGATGACAGCTTCCCTGGTATCCGTGAAGCTTGGTTACCCGGATTTAACTACTGCAGTGCGCAAAGCCCCTGTCCCCCCGGTAGTTATCGGAAAAAACCTGGCTTCCAAAGCACAGGATCTTTTTCACGTGCTTTATGACAAATCAAAAAGTGTCCGGATGATCGGACTGCGTTTCGGTGAGCTGGAACAACGGGCCCGGCAAATGCAATTATTCGCCGGCCCCGCAATGTTAACGCCCGGTAACTTCTCCGATAGGCTCGCCGATAGTTCCGTTAGGTTCTAATATGTACAGTAACTGTGCAATTGTGGGAGCTATATCAGTAATATGAGTTTTGCGGGTAGTTTCTCCGGCAGGGACGTTAAAACCGTACCAAAGCAGCGGTATGTGTGTGTCGTAAGCGAACATAGACCCATGAGTAGTACCTTTTCTGCTTCCCTGGAACCAGTTGGGCTCCAATAAGACCAGGAGGTCACCTGATCTTTTTGGGTTATACCCGTTGCGAATCAGGTCAAGGTAGTTGGAAGGGACATTCGCAGTAGACAGATCCTGGAGATTTACGACGTTATAAATGCCTTCTTTTGAAAGCAGGAAGTCCCTGGTAAGGCGGAAGACCTCGTTAATAGAAATTTCTTTCTCCGCGAGCAATTCCCGGTCCAGGTAAATTTGATAATTGGCGATATGAAGCACCCAGTCTTCATCGCCCAGTTTTTCTTTAAGGTAATTTTTAAGTGCATCGAATGTTTCTTTGCTATTGAGTACGCCTGCAGGAATGCCTTCTTCCTGCGAAAAGGCGGGCACATCTGCGGCCCCGTGGTCGGCTGTCAGAAATACCAGTACGTTTTCCTTGCCAATCCGTTTATCAAGGTATTCAAGCAACTCTGCGATGTCCCTGTCCAGCCGGAGGTAAGTGTCTTGTGCTTCGACAGAATAGGGGCCAAAGCCATGTCCCACGTAGTCTGTGGATGAAAAGCTAAGCGCCAGGAAATCGGTGATCTCATCTTCACCCATGTCTTCTCCTTCGATAGCGGCAATAGCAAAGTCTTTGCTGATGGAATTGCCGAAAGGCGTAGACCTTATGATCCCGTAATCTGTGTCACTATACTTTAGTTTATGCGGGAAAACAGGCTTTTCTTCACCGGAAAGTGTGTTTTCATAAGGTTTATCGTCGGCCGTACTCTCAATATATTCATCTATGGGTAGCAGGGTTTTCCATTTTTGGGAGAGGTATTTTTTTGCAAGATCCCGGGAATTGAACTTTTTCACCCATCCTGGCAACTCATTCATATAATAGGTGCTGCTGATAAACGCGCCGTTGGAGGAATCAAACCAATAGGCGGCGGTGGGCATATGGCCGGCGGGAAGAATGCTGCCGCGATCCTTTAAAGATACACCTACAACTTTTGAGCGTTTATTACTGGCCAGGCGAAGCTGGTCGGTAATAGTGGAAGCGAGCAGGTTTCTTGGTGACATTTGTCCTGCGTCGGAATCGCTTCCCACGGATGATACCGTTTTGTCTTCGGCGCAATACATCATATCATCTTTGTACCGGTCATACCAGTCATTGCCGGCTATTCCGTTGATGGCGGGAGAAGTTCCGGTATATATAGAAGCGTGGCCGGGGCCGGTATAGGTGGGAATATAATTGTAATGATTGTTCCGGCAGTTAAATCCTTCAGTCATTAACTTCTTCAGGCCGTTTTCGGAGTATTTATCGTAATACCGGTAAAGGTAATCGTATCGCATCTGGTCCACCACAATCCCGACCACCAGTTTAGGTCTTTCCTGAGCCCATGCGGGAATACTTAAAATAAGAAAAAGAAAGCACAATAAACGTTGCTGTATATTCATGTTTCGAAATTTATAATGATTCGGAGCCAAATGTAATAAAAAGTAAGCATTCGACAAGGTTGTGCCTGCCGGGTGGGGCCGGCGTGCTGTTTGGGTTGCACCTGCCGCTGCCGGGTGGGAGCCGGCGTGCTGCTTGGGTTAACCTGCACGGTCTCGCTCAGGCTGATTTCCGGGGCCCCGATTGCTGGCGCAATCGCCCGGAAATCAAAAGTCGCTCGCTGCGGGCAGGTCAACCCTTTCGCCTGACCATCCCGCATGCTATACCCGATATAGTTCAAAATCTCGCTCGCTTCGGGCAGGTCAACCCTGTCGCATGACCCTTCCGCAAACAACATCAGATATTGCGACAGTGCAAAAGCCTTGCTTGGGTGGGTAGGCACAACTCCGCTGCGTGGCCATGCAGCAAACAGCTTCCGGTATGGTGCAAAAGCCTTGCTCGCGTGCGCGCGGGTGCGACCTGCCGCATGGCTCGCTGCAGGCGCGGGGATTGGCTTTTAAAATCCTCCTCCGGAAATGTATAGTCCGAAGGTTGGTTGGGGGTTGTAGTGCTGGAAAGGGTAGGCGAGGTAAGGTTCGATAATAGCGAAACCGAATAAATTTACCCGCAGCGCAACGCCTGCGCTGGTCACTACGGGATTATCGTCAAATCCGAAGTGTTCCTGGTCAGGCTGGGGCGTGTTGAGATAGGGATTGGTAAAAGAATAGTTCCAGGCCTTGCCGGCGTCAAAAAATACGATCAGATCGGAGAACAGGAAGCCGGATTTAACCTGGGCCAGTTTTTCAGGGCCGGTGAGGGGCAACCTGAATTCCGCATTGAATACGGCAAGTTCATTTCCGAGTAAGTTGTCAATGTCGATATCATCGCTGTTGGGAGCGGTACTCTCTATTGACTGCGTCATACTGTTGTAATTATACCCGCGGATAAAGTATTCATTTCCCAGGAAGATGGGGTACATAAGGTCATTGTTCTGGTCTTTTCCGACGCGGCCGAAGTACATCCCCCGGAAGGCGATGGTGTAGGGCTTCCGGTAAAAATATTTCCGGTAGTCTGCTGTCAGGCTGTACATATCCAGCTCGCCGAGCATTTTTTCGGCCGAGAACCGGAAACGGCGGCCACGTACAGGAGATGTGATGCCGAATTGGGCATTATCACCTACAAAACCAAGCATAGCGCTGTAGAGGTTGAAACCGGGGCGGGAGGGGAGCTTTTCTTTTTCCTGGAAAATCGGGTAGCCAATATAGCCTCCGCCAAGATCTTCGTAATGCGTACGAATGCGGTCTATCCGGAAGGAATAATGAGAGAAAGATACGGATGCTTCCCATCTAAGTGTTTGGGAAATAGGGAAGGCGCTGAAAAAAGTACCCTGGTCCACAAAGGTACGGTAATTATAAATATCGTAGGTAATTGTGGGAATATGCCCTCCCTCTACGGCAAGGCTGTCCTGACCCAGGCCAAGGAAAGAAGAAAGATAGGGAATGTGCCCGATCCCGAAACCATAATTGATCCTGCTGGCGCGGTTGAGGTACATGGCCTGCCCGCCGATATCGTAAATTTCGCCGTTCACCGACAGCACGCTGTATATCTGGTTCCGGTTCAGAACATCGCCAAATAAAGCGGCAACTCCGCCTGCAAGGCCGGTGTAGGTTCCGCCGCCACCACCGTAACTACCTACACCCACGCCTATACCGGATTGCTGGATAGTAGTGAGACTGAATTTGGGGCGGTAAGGCTTCTTCTGGAAATCGTCAATGTTTACCGTGGGAGGGATGGCCGGGTTTTGAAGGTTTTCGGCGATAATGCTGTTCGGCATATTTTCCGCCGGGGGCAGGGTGGAAGCAGCAAAGTTTACTTCGTCAGGATTTACCGGGAAGCGTTCGAAGTCATCCAGCATTGCTTTGTAAATATAATAATTCCCTCCGCGGAAAAGCACGTAAGTGATGTCTTCCGTTGCTCTGGCAACGCTCATAGCGGGAGCATTTTCGGTAATACCGCTGATGCCGGTAAAATACTTGGTAAGCTTGAAAACTTCTCCGCCGCCCAGCCGGTATTCGTACATATTCCGCATCCCGTCCGCATTTGACAGGAAGTACAGGGATTCGCCGTCAGGGGAGAATTGTGGATTCAGGTTATTGGCGCCGGGAAAAAAGTTAAGGACGTCGATATTTCCGGAAGCCATATCCATCACAGCCAGCTTATAGCTGCCGAATTTCAGGGCTTCAAGGTCTGTATCGAAGCCTCTGTCGGTGGCAAAGACCACCTTGCTGCCGTCCGCCGACCAGGCCGGCTGGATCTCTGAATAAGCGTCTGTGGTCAGTTGTTGCACCTCATTGGTTTCGAGGTTATATAAAAAGAGGTCTGAATGCGTATCCACCAGCCCGGAAATAAGAAGGGAATTTCCGTCAGGCGACCAAGCCAGGTAATTGTAGTATTCCACACCGGGGACTTTTATTTCGCGAAGCCCGCGGCCATTCTCGACATCAACGATCACGATGATATTGTCTCCCTTGCTAAAAACCGGATAAGCGATCTTGCGACTGTCAGGCGACCAGGTAGCCGACGATTCGATATAATTATAATCGTCCACATGGGCCCGCTGAGTGGCCGAAGAAAGCGTGCGCAAAATGCGTCCGGAGGCTTTATCTGCGAGAAAGAGATCAATAGAAAACAGGTTCCGTTCCGAATAAAAGATCACATATTTTCCGTCCGGGCTTAAAATCGGGGAAATATTAATGTCCCCGGCCTGGTCGGGGGCCAGGAGGCGCTGGCCTACCGCGGCGATGGTATCTTTCATAAAAGGCGTATAGTAATCCGTGGTACGGAGTTTCCACATGCTGGAAACCACTTTTTCATCATAGCCCAGAACGCTGTCCACTGCCATTTCATATCCGTATTTCGCCGTGGTGAGGAACAAGGGTTTTACAATATCGTCCCCCCAAAGCCCCGCCACAAAGGCCCAGAAACCCTGGCCATACCGGTAAGGGAAGTATTTGTTGGTGGTGGTCAGATCGCGCAGGCTGGGAAAGTCCTGAGTAAGGACGGCATCCCTCATCCACATAGCGGTATGGGCGTCTACCCTGCCAAGGGAAAGGTATTCCGCCATCCCTTCCACCATCCACAAAGGCAAATTGCCTATATTATAAAGACTGAGCGAATCTCCCCCGGTTTTGAGCAGGTTATACTGGAAGGCATGAACCAGTTCGTGTCCCAGTACGTGATCGGTTTGCAGATTGGATTCAAAATAAGGCATGAACACCCTGTTCTTAAAGCCCTCGGTTACCCCGCCGGTACCCACGCTCACGTTCTGGTCCATTAATGTGGTCTGCTGAAAGTCAGAGTGATTCTTGTAAATAAAGATCGGGTTCTTTTCATTCAGGGTATCCCGCAAGATCTCCTGGTGCCGGAAATACCAGCGTTCGCTCATTAAGGCGAAATCATTGATAGTAGTATCGTTGTCCAGGTAATGATAGATATCAAAATGATTAGTTTCCAATACCTTAAAATCAAAGCGTTCATATTGAACGTGATTGCGCCCGAAATACTGGGCAGTTGCAGGCAATGCGGAAAGCAAAACCAGCAACATGACGGCCGGTAATGTGATCCTTTTGAAGGAATGTAAATATTCTGAGCGCATGATCGTGAGTATTGGCTTTATAATGGATAAACAGTTTAACATATATACGAAAAAATGGCCTTATGCGCAACGCAAGACGCTAAAAAAAATCCGGCGCCGCTGTGGAATCCGATTCCATACTGTCCAAACCGGTTGTATCGGGTTCCGGCACATAAGATCTGCAATTATACTTTTTCTTTATTTTAACGTCCGGCTCCGGAAACTTGCCAAAGGTATAACCCGTAGACCTGTCATCATATACTTTTTCCATAAATTTTCCGAATACGGGAAGCGCCGTTTTGGAGCCTTCTCCGGTAGCGCTGTTCCGGAAATGCACATGCCTGTCGGAAGCGCCTACCCATACGCCGGTAACCAGGTCTTTCGTAACCCCTATGTACCAGCCGTCTGAATAGTTGGACGTGGTGCCGGTTTTTCCTCCGATCTGGTTACCGTTTTGCCAGAGGTCGTATTCCCACAGAGCCTGGGAAGTCCCGCCGGGCTCTTCCATTCCACCCCGCAGCATATACAGCATCAGCCAGCCGGTTTCCGTATCCAGCACCCGCCTGGGTTCAGGGCCGAAGCGGGCAATTACATTTCCTTCCAGGTCAGTAATATGGGTAACCAGCACCGGATCTTTTCGCAGGCCCTGGTTGAGAAAGACCGCGTAGGCCGAAACCATTTCAAAGAGACTGACATCATTGGTGCCCAGCCCGATCGAAGGAATCGCTTTCAACGGGCTTTGGATACCCATTTTGTGCGCATATTCCGCTACATTTTCCCAGCCGACGGCTTCCGTAAGCTGGGCGGTAACCGAATTGCAGGACTTTCCCATGGCCCAGCGTAAGGACATATCATACCCGGTAAACACCCAGTCGCTGTTCTGAGGGGACCAGGATTTAGCCTCACCGTTTTCCACGTAGTTGATCGTAACCGGTTTATCCCTGAACTTATCGCAGGGCGAATAGCCGTTGTCGAGCGCAGTAAGGTAAACGAAAGGTTTAAAAGTTGATCCCGCCTGTCGGCGGGCCTGGTCTACATGGTCATATTTGAACCGTTCAAAGTCTATTCCTCCCACCCAGGCTTTAATATGTCCGGTGGCCGCCTCCAGACTCATGACGCCCGTATGAAGAAAGCTGGCGTAGTAGGCCAGCGAATCAAGGGGAGACATGGTAAGCGTGGTATCGCCTTCCCAGCTGAAAACGGTCATCTCCCGCGGGATGTCCAGCACGGCCATTACCGTATCTTCCCTGTTATTGAATTTTTCCATCAGGAGCTTGTATTCAGGAAGCGCCCTTGCCTGTTCTTCAATGTAGCCCTCTATAGGCTCTCCCTCATCGTTCCTCCAAGGCACTTCGCCTTGCCAGTGCCGGTTAAACCGCCGTTGCAGCGTTTCCATTTGTTCGCTGACGGCTTCTTCGGCATAACGCTGCATACGGGAATCAATGGTTGTGTAGATCCGCAGGCCGTCAGCATAAATGTCAATGTTGTTTTCTTCGGCCCATTCAGCCAGCCAACGCCTCACCGCCGCCCGGATATAGCTATTTTCTTCTTCTTCGTTTTCATTGGATTTACTTAAGCCAAGCGGCATAGCCACGTATTTCTCGTATCCGGCCTGATCAATATAGTCGTATTTGCGCATTTGCGACAGCACTACGTCACGTCTTCCTTTCGCATTTTCCGGGTTGCTGACAGGGTCATACGTTGAAGTAGCCTTTAATATGCCCACCAGTAGGGCGGCTTCCTGGTGCGCCAGGTTCCGCGGGCTTTTGTTGAAGTACTGGCTGGCCGCTACTTTTATCCCAAAGGCATTATTGCCAAAACTGACCGTGTTCAGGTAAAGCGCGAGGATCTCCTCTTTAGAATAGATTATTTCCAGCTTGATGGCCGTAAGCCATTCCTTGGTCTTAAATACGATCGTGCCAACCAGGGGGATATAACGGACCACCCCCTGGGCTTTTTTGCGCCTGGTCTTATAGAGGTTTTTTGCTAATTGCTGCGTAATGGTACTTGCCCCCCGGGGATTGCCCTTCAACGCAGCCCAGGTACTTGAAAGGATAGAAACGGCGTCTATTCCACTGTGACTGAAAAACCGGATATCTTCGGTAGCCAGGAGTGCTTGCACAAGCACAGGAGAAAGGTCTTTGAATTCAACCGGCGAACGGTTTTCTTCGTAGTACTTCCCGATAAGTACGCTGTCCGCGGTATAAAGCTCGGAAGAAGTAGCCAGCGGCGGATGCTTCAACTCGTCAAATCCGGGAGTGTTCCCAAACAACCATAAAAAATTTACTTGCAGAGCAAAAAAATAGATGATAACCGTGAGGCAACCGTACATAAACAAACCCAGCAAGCGTCGTTGGGTACTTTTTTTCATTTCACTTTAAACGAAAGGTATTCGCAAAAAGTTTGCCGTTTTAACGTACGTTAACCTTGTTTAACCAGGCTCGTCAAATTGAATAATAATGATGTCACCTATGCTGAGGCCGAGAAGGCCGGACGCATTGCCTTTATTGATAGCAATTTCCAGGTAGCTGCTGATACCGAAGAGGCAGAGTTTTTCGCCTTCCGGGACCTCGTTATAATGCCTGCTGATGGCAGTAATGGATTCGTTCCGACTGAAGAATAATTCAAACGGCCGCCCTTTTCCTACCTCTTCAAATAACTTCCTGGTGATATTGGTAATTACGTTCTGAAAAGAATCAATATGGATGACACTTCCGCGGATCAGCCCCGGTTCATATACCGGCTGAAGGAAGCCCCGCTGGTTGATATCCTGCACAGAACGGCCCAGTTCCTCAAGCAATCTTCCTCCGGCCAGGTGAGTGGCGGCTTTTACCAGGATGTCCAGCAGCGGGAAATGTACAAAAGCGGGATCGGGAGGAATAGCGATTTCCACGATCTTTCCCGGAATTTCATCGAATAAAAGAGAAAATATACCATTATCAGGCCCGATAAAATACTGTTCTTCATGCAGAAGAGCCAGGTACCGGGGACGTTCCTGGTAGTGAGCATCCACGCCCAGGATATGGATACTGCCCGGCGGAAAAAAACGGCAGGCATTTCTTGTCACGTAAGCAGCCTGCGCCACATCAAAAGGCGCAATTTGATGAGAAATATCTACTATCTTTACGTCCGGCAACTTCGATAGAATCGCCCCCTTAACGGCACTTTGGTAAAAATCGCGGTGCCCCAAATCGGTAGTAAGGGTGATAATTGCCATTCGTTAATAATTGCTTATTTTTGGTAATGCCTGCAAATATCAAAATTTACAGGCAAAATAACACTTTTAAAAAGAGATTGTGAGTGAAATACATTTAAGCTTAGAGCAGGCCGATCCTGCTATCCTCTGGGGAACAAATAATGAGCATTTTGAGATCCTGAAGAAACGTTTTCCGAAATTAAAGATCGTAGCCAGGGGAACCCAGGTTAAAGTGCTGGGTGACGAAAAGGAAACCGCGCTGTTTACTACGAAATTCGATCAGTTGCTGCAGCACCTGGAAAAATATAATCGTATCAGTTCCAGCGATTTTGAGCAGATACTTAACCTTGAAAAGGAACCCTCTGCCAATGGAAGCGATGCCGTCCGGGAAGTAGGTTTGGGAGAAGTGATCGTGTACGGGCCGAACGGGAATATGGTGCGGGCGCGGAGTGAAAACCAGCTCCGTATGGTGGAAGGAGCATATAAAAATGATATTCTCTTTGCCATAGGTCCCGCCGGAACGGGAAAAACCTATACAGCGGTAGCGCTGGCAGTACGGGCGCTTAAAAACAGGGAGGTAAAGCGGATCATACTGACCCGGCCCGCCGTAGAGGCGGGGGAAAACCTGGGCTTTCTTCCGGGTGATCTCAAAGAAAAAATAGATCCTTATCTTCGCCCCCTTTATGATGCACTGGACGATATGATCCCCCAGGAAAAGCTCAAGGTATATCTTGAAAACAGGACCATCGAAATTGCCCCGCTTGCGTTTATGAGGGGCAGGACGTTGGATAATGCCTTTGTGATCCTGGACGAAGCACAAAATGCCACGGATTTGCAGCTGAAAATGTTCCTGACGCGCATGGGGCCTACCGCCAAGTTCATTGTAACCGGCGACGTAACGCAGATTGACCTGCCAAAGAAGCAGCAATCGGGACTCCTTCATGCTATGGAGATCCTTAATGATATCCGGGGAATTGAATTTATCCGGCTTACCGGGAAAGATGTGGTCCGCCATAAACTCGTCAGGAAAATACTGGAAGCCTACGGGGATATAAATAAGAATGATTGAAAATTACGATGAACAACACCCTTAAAAGAACTTCTTTCGAATTTCCGGGGCAAACTTCCCTGTATCACGGCAAGGTCCGTGACGTTTACACCATCAATGAGGACATACTGGTCATGGTCGCCAGTGACCGCATTTCTGCTTTTGACGTAGTCCTTCCGGAGGCCATACCCTATAAAGGCCAGGTGCTGAACCAGGTGGCGGCCAGGTTCCTGAAGGCTACCGCCGACCTGGTACCTAACTGGATAATTGCCGTTCCTGATCCTAACGTAAGTATCGGGCTCAGGTGCGAGCCGTTCCCGGTGGAAATGGTCATACGCGGATACCTTGCAGGACATGCCTGGCGCGAATACAGGGACGGAAAAAGGCAGCTTTGCGGCGTTCCGCTGCCCGATGGGTTAAAGGAAAACGATCCGCTCCCCAGGCCCATTATCACTCCCACAACCAAAGCATCCGCCGGTCATGATGAGGATATTTCCAGGGAAGAGATCATCTCGCAGGGGCTGGTGCCCGGGGCGCTTTATTCCCAGTTGGAGAACTATACCTACGCCTTGTTTGAAAGGGGTACGGAAATGGCAGCCAGGCAGGGCCTTATCCTGGTAGATACCAAGTACGAATTCGGCATGAGAAATGATCAGGTTTACCTGATGGATGAAATACACACCCCTGATTCTTCCCGCTATTTTTATGCAGAGGGCTACGGCGAGCGGCAGGCCCGGGGCGAAATCCAGAAACAATTATCCAAAGAATTTGTTCGGCAATGGCTTATTGAGAATGGTTTCCAGGGCCTGGAAGGACAGCAGGTTCCGGAAATGACGCCTGCGATCGTACAATCAATTTCAGAGCGGTATATAGAGCTTTTTGAAAAAGTGACCGGCGATAAATTCATAAAGCCTCCCCAGGGTTCTGTTACCGATCGTGTCAGGGAAAATATCCTGGGGTTTTTTGAAGAAAATAGCAGGGGGACGGAAAATTCTGCTTAATTTTATCGTATATGAAGTATTCGGTTGACAAGAACGAAAAATATATTCTGCTTACGCTTGAAGAGGATAGGCTGAATTCTCTGATGTCGCCGGCCCTGAAGTCGGAGCTGGTTATTTTTAATGCGGAGGGTTTCCGCAATATCATCCTGGATCTTTCCCACGTAGATCATATAGATTCTTCCGGCTTGAGCTGCCTGCTGACCGCGAATCGCATTTGCCAGAATTCCGGCGGATCCTTTGTGCTTACGGGCCTTAAACCAACGGTTGAACAATTAATAGGGATCACACAGCTTGACAAGTCCCTGAAAATTGTTCCCACAAAAGAGGAGGCCATAGATTTTGTATATATGGAAGAACTTGAAAGAGAGATAAATAAAAAGGACTAAAGGTGAAATTTCAGTTAACGATACTGGGAAGCAGTTCCGCCACACCGGTCAGGAACCGTTTTCCCAGCTCACAGCTACTGAATATTAATGAAAAATTATTTCTGATCGATTGCGGCGAAGCTACCCAGATCCAGTTGCTTCGATACGGGCTGAAGGCCTCCCGCATTGACCATATTTTTATCAGCCATATGCACGGGGACCATTATTTCGGGTTGCCCGGGCTGCTTTCTACCCTGCATTTGAACGGCCGCGTAAAACCCCTGTATTTATACGGTCCGCCCGAACTGATGGAAATCATCAGTCTTACGCTGACCCATTCGCAGACCCGGTTAAGATATCCTCTGGAGTTTTACCCGGTGGATCCTTCCGAGCCCGGGCAGATCTTTGAAAATGCGGAGATCACCGTAGAGACCATTATCATGAATCACCGCATTCCCTGCACCGGGTTTTTGTTCCGGGAGAAAGCGCGCCTGCCAAATATCGCCCGGGAGAAGATACAGGAGTATGAGATCCCTACCCAAGCCATTGCGGATATAAAACAAGGGGCTGATTTCACGCTTCCCAACGGAATCCTGATTCCGAACAGGGAGTTAACCATCCCGCCGCGCCCTTCCCGCGCCTTTGCTTATTGTGCCGACACGCTGGTAAAACCTGATATTGTTTCGCAAATAAAAACGGTTGACTTGCTTTATCATGAAGCTACGTTCATGAACGAAATGCTTGACAGGGCAAATGAAACTTTTCATTCCACCGCTGCCCAGGCAGCCGCAATCGCGCTGGAGGCGAAGGTAAAAAAGTTGGTCATCGGACATTTTTCCGCACGCTACCGCGAGCTTTCTCCCCTGTTAACGGAGGCCCGTGCTGTTTTTCCCGCTACGGAACTGGCAAAAGAAGGAACTGTTTTCCAGGTGGGAGAACCGGCTTCCTCCTGATCGCAGTCCCGGGCAGCAGACAGCCGGCCGGGAACTAAAATTCATCACTAACGGCATAAACCCGGCTAAGCGGAAGCGTCTGCCCGTTTATGTGCAGCTGATGCCGTTCCAGCTTATCGACTTTGCCCTTTGCTACTATATAAGAACGATGGATTCGGGCAAATAACTCTTCCGGGAGCAGGTCCAGCGTCTCCTGCATTGTCAGCCGTGACAGGATCCGTTGACCGGTGAGTACAAACGTCATGTAATTTCCGGCGGCTTCAATATAAAGGACATCTTTAAAGTGAACCTTGATCTTTTCACTACCTGATTTCAGGAAAATATAACCCGCTTCAGGATTACCCGGACCGGAAGGGGCGCTTTTCAGCTCCAGCCGTTCTTTTGCTTTATTACAAGCTTTGAGGAAACGGGGCATGGAAAAAGGCTTCAACAGGTAATCCAGTGCGTCCAGTTCATAACTCCTGACCGCATGCTCGGAATAGGCCGTTGTAAAGACCACCATGGGTTTTACGGCGAGGGCTTCCATAAATTCCAGCCCCGAAATATCGGGCATTTTTATATCCAGGAAAATCAGGTCAACGGGCTGCTCATGCAGGAATTCCAGGGCCTCAAATGCGTTGGTAAAGCAATCCTCCAGTTGGAGAAAAGAAACCTTTTCGGCATGAGACCGGATAACCTCCAGGGCCAGGGGTTCATCATCTATAGCTATCGCCTTCATTTCAGTTCAATGGTCAGGTGAACAAAATATTCGCTTTCATTTTCCCTGATGACAAGTTCGTGCTTCCCCTGGTAAATAAGCATTAATCGCTGCCTTACGTTTTCCAGGCCAATACCTTTATTCTGTCTTTCCGGGTCATCCTCGTTTTTCCGGTGAATGCTATTGTAAATATCGAAATAAAGCCGCTGGTTGTCACATTTGAGCGCAATTTTTATCCAGGAACTTTTCCGGAGGCTGATCCCATGCTTGAAAGCATTTTCCACAAAGGGAATGAGCAACATTGGCGCAATGGAATGCCCGAAGCAAAGGTCGTCATGAATATTTGTTTCAATCCGGATACTTTCCGATTGGGCCAGCCGCAGCTTTTGCAGGTGAATATAATCTTCCAGGTACTCTATTTCCCTTGCCAGGCTGATCGTATCCTGGTGATTTTCATGCAGCATGAACCGCATCATATCGCCCAGCTTCTGAATGCCTTCGCCCGTTTTGGCCGCGTTTTCCTGCAGGGAAGTGCCATAAAGCGTATTCAGGGCATTGAAAAGGAAGTGCGGGTTAATCTGGGAACGCAGGAATTGCAGGCCGGAATTGACCCTGCCCAGCTCCTTTTTAAGAAATACAAGCTCTAAGATCCGTTCCTTATTCTGCTGGTACACAATGTACGCGATACCTATGGCCGCCGCCGTAGAAAAAAGCCAGGAAATAAACAGGTAACCCGGATGACTTCCCATGGAAGCGAGAATAAGCATAAAAGGAAGGAACAGTAGTGCAGCGAAAAGGACAGCCCGTGCAATAGCCGGAGCCGGTTTTTCCCTGCTGTTCTCATACCTTGGAATAAACCGGTAAAGGCTTATCTGGTAGAGTGCGTATGCGTAGGGAAAGATCCCGATCCATACCGGTCCGAGCGTACGCATACTGTTCGTACCCATGATCCAGGCCAAAACAAGAAACCAGACTGCGAGAACCAGTAGCGTATCCCGCAATATCCTGCTGAACAGTGATTTTTGTTTCTCCGGGTTGAACAGGTAAAATTCTATTATCTTTTTAATGAAGGCGTATAAAAAGTAGGCGCAGAATAAACCGGCCACCACAGGGGCATTCCTGACAAAATAATAGGAAAGGTTGCTCTCATAGAGCATATCCTGGTAATAAAAGGCCAGGGAAAAGACAGTGAGGGTTAGAACGAAGGCGCCCAGGGTAAGGAGCCCTATCCGGTTATAGTCCTTTTGCGGGTAATAACGCGGTATAACATAATTGTTGAGGAAAATAAAGGCGAGGTAGGCGACAAGGCATATAGCGATCTGGGGATACAGGGAATTCAACAGGTGATCGTATGCCAGGCCCTTTTCCGCGAATCTTGCTTCCATATGGCCGATGAAGGAATTGGGGCCCGTATGGGACATATTGCGTTGGGCGCCGTCAATAAACAGGTAAACGGCGATTACCAGGAAGATCGTAGCTGCCCAGAATTCGGCTTTCCGGAATTTCATATCACTTAATTAGGGTTAACATTAAAATTAGCATTTTGCTCCTGCAATGTTAACCCCCGGACAATTGCTTTAGAAAAAAATGTGACGAAGGCCCCCAAAAATGTGACGGAGCCATTTCCCCGGAAATAAAATGACTTGTGCGGGGCGTTTTTATTGAACGCCGCAGGTTTCACTCATAAGAGAATTCCCCGAATTCGGAACGGATTGTGACTTTTTTGCCAGCGAAAGGTGCTACCCGGCCGATTACCTGTGCATCCACCCCAAAGCTTTGAGAAATGGCTACCAGCTCGTCGGCCACTATTTCCGGAACGTAGAGTTCCATGCGATGCCCCATGTTGAAGACCTTGTACATTTCTTCCCAAGGGGTACCGGATTGTTCCTGGATAAGGTGGAACAGCGGAGGGCAGGGGAACATATTGTCCTTGACCACATGCAGGTTTTCAATAAAATGCAGCACTTTCGTTTGCGCGCCTCCGCTGCAATGGACCATGCCGTGGATCTGCGGCCGGTATAATTCGAGCATTTTCTTTATGACCGGTGCATAGGTGCGGGTAGGGGAGAGTACCAGCTTCCCGGCTGTTGCCTGCACTTCCCTGGAGGCACTTCCCGCGCTGTCATAGAAAGAAATGCTGATGGTGTCTGTTAGTTTTTTGCCTCCGCTGAATACCAGTTCAGCAGGGACCGCCGGGTCATAACTTTCCGGGTACTTCCGGGCGATTTCCTTATTGAATACATCATGACGTGCAGAAGTAAGGCCATTACTTCCCATGCCGCCGTTATACTCGCTTTCATAACGAGCCTGCCCGAAAGAAGCCAGGCCTACGATGACGTCGCCTGCCGCTATCCGGTCATTGCTGATCACTTCTTTCCGCTTCATGCGGCAGCTTACGGTAGAATCAACGATCAATGTCCTTACCAGGTCCCCTACATCGGCAGTTTCGCCGCCGGTGGAATAAATGCCGATACCGTAGGAACGCAGTTCTTCAAGGATCTCTTCCGTACCGTTGATCAGGGCCGCAATCACTTCGCCGGGCACCAGGTTCTTATTCCGCCCTATCGTGGAAGAAAGCAGGATGTTGTCAGTAGCGCCCACGCAAAGCAGGTCATCGGTATTCATGACGATGGCGTCCTGGGCAATACCTTTCCATACGCTCATATCCCCGGTTTCTTTCCAGTAGGTATAGGCCAGGGAAGATTTCGTACCAGCTCCGTCGGCATGCATGATATTGCAGTAACCATCCTCTCCGCCCAGTATATCGGGAATGATCTTACAGAAGGCTTTAGGGAAAATGCCTTTATCTATGTGCTTTATGGCTGCATGCACGTCTTCTTTGGCGGCGGAAACCCCGCGCCTGCTGTAACGAAGGTCATTGTTCATGCTGCAAATGTACAAATTTGGGCATATGTTCAGGCGGTAGTTTGAGTAAGTGTAAATGCGGTAAGGAAGCCTGCTGCAGTGATCAGGTTGTCATCATCCCTAAAGATAAAAACTCCGGAGCAATTTTAGCTGCCCGGAGTTCTTATCTTGTCAGGTATAATAACCTACTAACGGATGAATAACAGTTCCCTGTATTTCGGCATGGGCCATACGGAATCGTCCACCATTCGTTCGAGCTTTTCGATATTATACCGGATAGTATCGAAGTAAGGCTTTACCTTTTCATCGTATGCAGCGGCCATCTTCCGCGTATCGGTCAGTTTGTTTGCCTTTTTACGTTCCTCGGTCATGGCGTCCACGTTCTTCTTCACCAGGTTCACATGCTCCGATATTTTTTGAATAATGTCAAGCTGACTTTCGTAGGTCTTTTTATCCAGGCCTATTTCTTTCAGGCCTCTGACATTATTAACGAGGCTGGTCTGGTAAGTAAGGGCAGTTGGGATAATATGGTTCTGCGCCAGGTCGCCAAGCACCCGTCCTTCGATCTGGATCTTCTTGATAAAGGCTTCCAGCAGGATCTCATATCTTGCATGCAGTTCCCTTTCTGTGAAAATATCCTGATCCGTGAATAATTTCTGCGCCTTCGGCGTTACGTAAGCGTCCAGGGAAATAGGAGTGGTGCGAAGGTTAGGCAGGCCGCGCTTCTCCGCTTCCTTATGCCATTCTTCACTGTAATTGTTGCCTTCAAAAAGAATGTTCTTGGATTCCTTAATGTATTGGCGTATTACTTTCAGGATGGCAACGTCCTTCTTTTCCTTCTTTTTGATAAGGCTGTCAACGTCTTTTTTAAAGAGTTCCAGTTGCTCCGCCACAATAGCGGAAAGGATTGTCATAGGCGCCGCGCAATTGGCATAGGAACCTACCGCGCGAAACTCAAACTTATTACCGGTAAAGGCAAAAGGTGAAGTCCGGTTGCGGTCCGTATTGTCAAATAATATTTGCGGGATCTTGGGGATATTCAGTTTAACAGTATCAGTATTCCTGTCTTTCTTAGCTACCCGGTGGCTTTCTATCTCCTCAAGCGCTTCGGTCAGCTGGGAGCCGATAAAGATAGAAATGATCGCCGGTGGAGCTTCATTGGCGCCCAGGCGGTGATCGTTGCCCGCAGAAGCAATTCCAGCCCGCATGAGATCAGCATGTTTGTGGACCGCTTTAATGGTATTGACGAAAAACGTAAGGAACATCAGGTTGTTTTTCGGAGTCTTACCGGGGGAAAGCAGATTTTTGCCGTTGTTGGTGATCAGCGACCAGTTATTGTGCTTACCCGATCCGTTAACGCCGGCAAAGGGCTTTTCATGGAGCAATACCTTGAAATGATGCCTTAGCGCAATCTTGTCCATGAGGTCCATCAACAACTGGTTATGGTCAATGGCCAGGTTGATCTCTTCGTAGAGGGGAGCGCATTCGAACTGCGCAGGAGCTACCTCGTTATGACGGGTCTTCAGGGGAATTCCCAGCTTCAGCGCTTCAGTTTCCAGTTCGCTCATAAATGCCTGCACGCGGCGGGGGATGGTGCCAAAATAATGGTCTTCCAGCTGCTGGTTCTTCGCCGACATATGACCAAAGAGGGTCCGGTTGGTGAGGTACAGGTCTGGCCGGGCATTATAGAGCGAAAGATCTACCAGGAAATATTCCTGCTCAATACCCAGGCTTGCATTTACCTTGCTTACCGATTTGTCGAAATAATGGCAAACGTCCACCGCGGCCTGGTCCAGCCGGCTAATGGCTTTCAGTAAGGGCGCCTTATAATCAAGGGCTTCTCCGGTATAGGAAATGAAAACAGTAGGAATACAAAGCGTGGCGCTTCCTCCGGACTGGCTTTCAATAATAAATGCCGGAGAGGAAGGATCCCAGGCTGTATATCCGCGGGCTTCAAAGGTGACCCTCAGGCCGCCGCTCGGAAAACTGGACGCATCCGGTTCCTGCTGGGCCAATGACTCGCCGCTGAACTTTTCAAGGCCCGTACCGTCAGGGGAGGCTTCAAAAAAGGTGTCGTGTTTTTCCGCCGTAAGGCCGGTGAGCGGCTGGAACCAATGGGTATAATGGGTGGCGCCCTTGCTCATTGCCCAAGCTTTCATGCCTGAAGCAATCTGGTCAGCCATTTCCCGTTCAACCGGGGTTCCCTGCTCAATTGCATTTTTTACACTTTGAAAAGCTTCTTTGGAAAGAAATTCTTTCATTGTGCTTTCATTGAACACATTCGTGCCGAAATAATCCGAGATTCTGTCGGAAGGCGGAGTGATCTTTACCGGTGTTCTGCCAAGAACACTTTCTAAAGCTTTAAAGCGTAAAGTGGACATATTTGCTTGTTTTTTCTTTTTTTTATAAAAATCGAGACAAAAATAGCTGAAAAAATCAAAAACCAATGCGAATTACCAAAAAAATCTGTCTAAAATTGCAAAATATGAAAGGTTTATCAGCATTTTTCTGTTTTTGCATCAATAAATGGTCACAATATTATACTTCAATGCATAAACTACCAATCCGGCCATATTCCGGACCTGTGCTTTCCGGAGTAAGTTATCCCGATGACCGTTAACGGTTTTTATGCTGATGAACAGTTTTTCTGCTATTTCGGCCGTTGTGAATTCCCTGCAGATCAATTCCAGCACTTCCAGTTCACGTGCGGTAAATGTGCTGGGATGAATACTTTCAAAACCCTTTTCGCGGTTTTTCAAGGTATTCTGGATGGCCCTGAGCAAACCTTCATTTATATAAAAGCCATTTTCATACACACTATTGATCGCCTTACGGACTTCTTCCGGCTCGGCGTCCTTTAAAAGGTAACCGTGGGCGCCCAGTTCGACAAGATGCGCCATATAACTTTCTTCCTTGTGGACAGAAAGCACAATAATGCGTATATCCGGAAATTCAGCCCGCAATATTTTAGTGGTTTCCATTCCGTCCAGCACCGGCATATTCAGGTCAAGGAGTACCAGATGGGGCAGTACTCCGGCATTATTAAGAGAATCAATGAACTGACGCCCGTTTCCGGCTTCCCCGATTATTTCCAGTTCTTCATAACTTTTGAGTAGCTCCTTCATTCCTTTCCGGAAAAGCAGCTGATCATCGACAATTGTTATTTTAATCTTCATAAAGATATTTCAATGCGTACATCCATGCCTTTTCCCGGCGCCGAGTCAAGAGTAATGGTTCCGCTTAACATCGCAATCCTGCTTTCAATGTTCTTAAACCCTAACCCGGAAGCAAGGACTTCGGGATCCCGGGCCGCGCCCGTATCCATGCCCTTGCCGTTATCCTGGTAAACCGCTTTTAAATTATTCCCCTCCACCTGCAAGTGCATGGTTATTTTGCCTGCATTTGCGTGCTTCAACGTATTGTTGCATAGTTCGGACACAATACGGTACATCGCCAGTTCCACTTCGGGCGGCAAGCGCTCCCGGTCGGTTTCGTACTGAAAGTCTGTTTCCACGGAAGCCTGAAGATCCCGGAAAAATCCTTCCAGGCAGCGGAACAGCCCGAAAGTTTCCAGGGAAGGGGGGAGCAGGTTATGCGAAATATTCCGGACGCTCTGAATGGTAGTGCCAAGCATTTCCCGCGCTTCAAGTGAAAGCTGCCGCACTCTGCCGGGATCTCCGGCGTCCTGCTGAATCAGCTTCATCTTTAGCTTTATGCCGGCCAGTAAAGCTCCCGCCTCGTCATGAAGATCTCGCGAAAATCGCCGCCTTTCCTGTTCTTCCACCCGGATCGCGTTCTTCAGCAGCTCCTGCTGATGTTCCAGCCGGTTCTTTTCCAGCTGCAGCTGCTTCTGGTATATTTTCTTTACCGACTTGAAATAGAACAGGATAAAGCCTACCGCTATCAGGCAAAAAGCGAAAGTCCCCGTTAAAAAAAGGATCAAAAAGCGGCTTTCTTCCCCAGTAACCATATGCCGCGCGCTAAAATGATCTGAAAGATAAGATGGAACACCTTGTGCATGTCCCAGATGAGTTTACTGACGCTCATTGGATAGTTGGTTAAGACATAACTACCGGAAATAAAGAACAGTAAACTTACTGAGAAATATAGAAATATTGCGTTGTTGATCCATAATAAGGACCTCTTGATACTTTCCGTTTCTTCCGATTCAAGCAAATGGAAATAGAATAATATCGCGCACCCCAATATAAGGAGAGCTTCCACAGTTCTTGCATTGGAGTTTATTTCAAATATAGATTGCAGAAAAATAGAGTTCAGTATTGTGAAAAGAGAAAAGAAAACTATTGTTATCCAGAAAAACGCCGGCCTGATTTTTTTTAACAGCAATTGGCTATAGAACAGGAGGAGAATCACACCTTCTGCTAACGTGTAAATATGCAGGCCCGGTAAAGTATTCCCTGTACGTAATAACACCAGAACCGTTGCAGTTAATTCTCCGATCGTCGAAATTAATGTAAAAACAATAATAAGTTTGAACCGGCGGGGAATCTGCCTGAATCGCAACAAAGAAATAGAAAATGGAATTAAGGCTCCAAAGAGACTTATTTTGCGGAAAATATTTAATATGTCAGGTTCAAGTGATAGCAGCACTAGCTTTGTTTTAGCGGGCTTTCTTTATCACAATAGGGTGGGCATGCGGTGGTGAAATCATAAACCTCGCTGTTATCCGGTTCCGTTCCGATAATATCTTTTCCGGGCCCCATCGTTAAATTATCATCCTCCTCCACGCCAACAAGCACCAGGCGGCTTTTGCCGTACTTCCCGGTTTCGGTGTTGTAGTCCTTCCCAAGGTATACACGTACAGTACTAAAGCCTTTTTCCTGCTTTAATTGAATGAGGTCATCTAATGGAATAGTAAATCCGTCTACAAAGGCAGGAAAGCCTTCTTCGCAATTTGTACACTCTTTATTGAAAGGAGCGATAAAATTCCGCCAGTTGGTGGTAATGTCCACCGCCTCTTCCAGCGAGATCTCATCCTTGTGTTTCTGAAGCGGATAGTTTTTTGAACTCATCATCAGGTTATTCTATATGCTTCCACAAAAATAAAAAAGATTGCCGAACGGGCAACCATTTTCGTTGTTTGCGTCACATTATGCCCTTTGTAAGCATATATGAATTAACAGGTAACCAGCCGCGAGGCAGCGGCAAAATGCCTGCTGCCTGCAACTGGCAATGTGCCCCACATTTGTAGCATTAGGATTTTGCTGCTTATCTGGAGGACAAGCCGGATAAATTTAAGTTAGTAGTAATTGATCATCCGGGTTATTTATTGATTGGTAATTCTTGTTTCATATAACTGACAGCTGCTCCGGCGGGAGCCGCCGGAGATCAACTGTCATACAGGTTTGATTATGAAGAGATACTTCTTAAATCGGCGGCAATTTGACCTTTTTCTTATACAAAAACTATTTTTCTCAGTAGTTTTACCTATAAAAATAATAGTCCGTGACAACTAAGTTTGAAAATATGGAAGAGCAGGATGGATTTACCGTTTTGGAAAACAAGACCATTGGTCGTAACCTGGCCTTGTTCCGGAAGCTCCGGGATAAAAAAGCAATGGAAGTAGCGGATTACGTGGGAATCGGAGAAGCCGCCTATACGAAGTATGAGCGCGGAGAAAGCAAGATCACTGTAGACATTATTCAGAAAGTAGCCGAGTACCTGGCCATAGACCCTTTACAAATCGTTTCTGTTTCTCCGAATCATTTCGTGGAAAACGTTAGTAATTCACCCTTTGCTATTCACGGCAGCGTGCAGACATCGAATGAAGAACTTAACCGGGTAATGCTAAGGCTGATGGAAAGCGTGGTGTCGGTGAATGAGCGGTTAATTACCTTGCTGGAAGAAAAAAAACCGAAAAAGTATTGACATAGGGCTGTCAGCAGGCCGTGCTATCATTGTGTCAAAACACGATTTGACCATGAGAAAAGTGATCGGCCTGATTGTAAAAAGCCAGTACAAATGGCTGGGGATGGTATACCGTCACGGATGGACGGTCAGCTGAAAACAGGTTCCAGTAAAGTAAATGAGCCCTGGCCGGCGTCCATGCGCACACTGCCGCCAACCGGAAGAATGAATTGCCGGCTTATATGGCCAATCAGGGCGCCGGAATAGGCCGGGATGTCAAGAGGCCGGATGTAATGGTCAAGGATTTCGTCGAGGGTAAGGGAGCCATAGCCTTCGCCGGGGTTACATTCGGTACACTGGCCGAAAATAAAGCCCGCCAGGTTCTCCAGGGCGCCGCATAACTGCAGCTGGCTCATCATGCGGTCTACCCGGTATAATTGTTCGCCGACTTCTTCCAGGAACATGATCTTGCCGGAAAAATCGGGAAAGTACTTTGAACCAGCTATGCCGGTAAGTACCGAAAGGTTTCCGCCCAGCAGTTCTCCGCTGGCCTGTCCGCTTTGAATGGTGCGGGTCCGGTTTTGCCGGATAATGAGATCATCGCCTTTACTTTGCGGGTTTTTCCAGGCCGGCAGCGCGCCGTCAAGGAATAACGAACGGAATTGCGCGGCATTGTAACCGGGCCACGCGCTGCTTGCCATGGGGCCGTGAAAGGTGACGAGGCCGGTTTGCGTGTAGATGGCCATATGCAGGGCGGTGATATCGCTGTAGCCCATAAATACTTTGGGACGCGCCCGTATGGATTCGTAATCTACCAGGGGCAGGATGCGGGCGGCGCCGGAGCCACCGCGAAGGCAGATAATGCCCTTGACTTCGGGATCGGCGAACATCTTGTTCAGGTCTCCGGCGCGTTCTTTATCCGAGCCGGCCAGATGTCCGTAGCGGTCATTTACATGTTCACCCATTTTCACCTTAAATCCCAGCGCTTGTATCACTTCACGCGCGAACTGAAAGGGCATTTCTTCAAATAAGGTCGCGGAAGGGCTGATGACTCCGATGGTATCGCCTTTTTTAAGGGCGGGCGGGAAAATCTTCTCCGGCATCCCGCTAATACCTAAGATCGCTGGGGGATACGTTTGCGCCGCTTCGGAAGAGTTTCCTGTAACTGCGCCCTGCAAGGCTGTTCCGCTAAGATCCGCGGGTAAGGCGTTCAGCGGTCCGCTGCCTGGCAGGAAGGGTGAGAGCATTATTCCTCCGCCGAGTGTTCTTAAAAAAGCGCGTTTGTCCATGTTCAAGCTGCTTGAATGGAACGAATTTATAAAAAATCCCCGACAGGCCGGAAACATCCTGTTTTTAACTCGTGTTATTTTGCTAAATTTGCCTGCATACAAATTTTACCATCACGTTGGAAGATCAGTTAACCACCCAGGAGACCGCGCAGAAACTGGGCCTTTTACCCGAAGAATTCGAAAAAATTAAGGAGATCCTTGGCCGGACCCCGAATTTTAATGAACTGAGTATCTACTCGGTCATGTGGAGCGAACACTGCTCCTATAAAAACTCCATTACCTGGTTGAAAATGCTGCCGAAAGACGGGCCGCGTATGCTGGCTAAAGCCGGTGAAGAAAATGCCGGAATGGTGGATATCGGCCAGGGACTGGCTTGCGTTTTCAAAATTGAATCGCACAACCATCCTTCCGCGCTGGAGCCTTACCAGGGCGCCGCTACCGGGGTGGGAGGAATCAACCGCGATATTTTCACTATGGGAGCCCGGCCTGTCGCCCAGCTGAATTCGCTTCGTTTCGGGGATCCAAAGCTTCCCCGTAACCAATGGCTCATGCGGGGAGTGGTAAAGGGGATCGGTGATTACGGTAACGCTTTCGGGATCCCTACGGTAGCAGGTGAGGTGTTTTTTGACGAATGCTTCACGGTGAACCCATTGGTGAATGCCATGTCAGTAGGGGTGGTGGAAAATGGAAAAACTGCTTCCGCAACTTCCTTCGGAGCGGGCAACCCGGTTTATATCGTGGGATCAGCCACCGGAAAAGACGGGATTCACGGCGCCGCCTTCGCTTCCAAAGATATTACAGAAGAATCTGCCAAGGATCTTCCGGCGGTACAGGTTGGCGACCCTTTCCAGGAAAAACTATTGCTGGAAGCCACCCTGGAAGTGATTGCTTCAGGTGCGGTAGTAGGGATGCAGGACATGGGCGCGGCTGGTATCATTTGTTCCAATTCAGAGATGTCGGCCAAGGGCGAACACGGGATGGATATTCATCTTGACCGCGTTCCCATGCGGCAGGAAAATATGCTTCCCTGGGAGATCCTGCTGTCCGAATCGCAGGAACGGATGCTGATCGTTGTGGAAAAGGGAAAAGAAGCGTTGGTGGAAAAGATCTTCGATAAATGGGATCTCAACTGTGCCATCATCGGCGAAGTCACCGAGGGCGACCGCTTACGGTATTTTATGCACGGCGAACTGGTGGCCAATGTTCCGGCTGAATCCCTGGTGCTTGGAGGCGGGGCTCCCGTTTACCAGCGCTCCTTCAAGGAACCCGCTTATTACCAGGAAAATAAATCATTCAGAATAGATAACGTAGAGGAACCCCGTGACCTGAAGGCTGTGATTCGCCACCTGACCGGGCATCCTAATATTGCCTCTAAACGCTGGGTTTACAACCAGTACGATTCTACCATCGGCACCGTGAACATGACCACCAATGCTCCCAGCGATGCGGGGGTAACTGTATTGAAGGGCACGGAAAAGGCGCTGGCCATGACCGTCGACTGCAATTCCCGTTACGTATGGGCCGATCCGCAGGAAGGCTGCGCCATTGCAGTAGCCGAGGCTGCCAGGAATATTGTTTGCGCGGGTGGAGAGCCTGTTGCCGTTACCAATTGCCTGAATTTTGGCAATCCTTATAATCCGGAAGTCTATTGGCAGTTTGTGGAAGCCATCAAAGGTATGTCAAAAGCCTGCGAAAAGTTCCAGACGCCTGTTACCGGTGGAAATGTAAGCTTTTACAATCAATCCTCGGACGAGGGACCGGTATTCCCGAGCCCTGTTATTGGTATGCTGGGCATTCTGGATAACAGGGATACCTTCACTTCCCTGGCCTTTTGCCAGCCGGGCGACCTGATCTACCTGGTGGGGGAATCCAAAAATGATATTGCTTCATCCCAGTACCTTTATTCCTGGCATGGAATTAAAAAATCCCCGGCTCCCTTTTTCGACCTGGAAAAGGAATTCGAGGTGCAGCAGGTGGTAAAGAACCTGATCCTGGAAAACCTGGTTGATTCCGCCCACGACGTTTCAGATGGCGGGCTGTACATTACGCTGCTGGAGTCCGCGATGCCGCGCCGCCTTGGTTTTGATATCAGCACGGACATGAGCGTGCGCAAGGACGCTTTCCTTTTCGGGGAGTCCCAGAGCCGCGTTGTGGTATCGGTCAAGCCGGAACTCCAGGAACAATTCCTGGAGTTCATGTCCAACTTTGACGTGGAGTTTAGCCTCCTGGGCAATGTGAACGACGGCGACCTGATCATAGACGGGGAATCCTTCGGGGAGATTGAAGAAGCAAAAGATCTCTACGATAACGCTCTGCATCACATCCTGGAAACCGAAGCATAACGAGCCCTGAGCTTCCTGGCAGCGGAGACCATATTGCGTAAGGCGGCTTCTGTTTCAGGCCAGTCCCGGGTTTTCAGTCCGCAGTCAGGATTCACCCAGAGCTGTTCCGCAGGTATAACGTCCAGCGCCTTGTCCATCAAGGCTTCCATCTCCTTTTCAGCAGGGATGCGTGGAGAATGAATGTCATAAATACCGGGCCCTATTTCATTCGGATAGGCGAAACCGGCAAAGGCCTCGAGAAGCTCCATCTGGGAGCGGGAAGTTTCTATGGTGATTACATCCGCATCCATTTTCCCGATCGCTTCTATGATATCATTGAATTCAGAATAACACATATGCGTGTGTACCTGGGTGCTGGCATCCACTCCAGAGGAGGCAAGCCGGAAAGCGTTCACAGCCCAGTCCAGATAGGATTTCCATTGTTCTCTTCTTAACGGCAGTCCTTCGCGAAGGGCTGGTTCGTCAATCTGGATCAGGGGGACGCCGCTTCGTTCCAGGTCCAGTACTTCTTTCCGGATAGCAAGCGCGATCTGGAAGGCAGTTTCTTCCCGGGGCTGATCGTCCCTGACGAATGACCATTGCAGGATGGTAACAGGCCCGGTGAGCATGCCTTTAACCGGTTTGGATGTTTGCTGCATGGCAAAGCCGGCCATCTCTACTGTCATAGGGCGGGGACGGCTGACATCTCCGAATATAAGCGGCGGTTTTACTGCCCGGGAACCGTAACTTTGCACCCAGCCGTTTTGCGTAAAAGCAAAGCCTTCCAGTTGTTCCCCGAAATATTGTACCATATCATTGCGCTCAAACTCGCCGTGAACAAGCACGTCAAGTCCGATCTCTTCCTGTTTCCGGATCAGGTCCGCGGTCTTTGCCCTGATAATCGCGGTATATTCCTGCCGGCTTATCGCGCCCTGGTTAAGACGGCTGCGCAGTTCCCGGATTTCTTTAGTCTGGGGGAAGGATCCAATAGTCGTAGTGGGAAATAAGGGCAGTTTCAGTTTCTCCTGCTGTAATTGTTTCCGTTGCCTGAATGGCTGGTTACGGATGGTCATTTCCACGCTCACGGAAGCAAGCGCCTGCTGAACATGCTGATTAGTGATCAGGGAGGAATTACGGCGCTCTTCTATGCAATGCCTGTTTTCAAGGAGTTCAGGGTCGTTTCCGGCATGATCTCCGCGTGAAGCAAGGCTTGCGATGGTTGCTACTTCCCGTACCTTTTGTTTAGCAAACGCGATCCAATTCTTAACCGCTTCAGGAAGGGTGCGGGTATCACTTTCCAGTTCCAGGTCGAAGGGTACATGCAGCAGGGAACAGGAGGGCGCGATCCAGAGCCGGCCTTCCGTTTTTAGCTGTTCCGCTTCAGAAAGCAGTGTTAAAGAACGGGCAAAGTCATTTTTCCAGATATTCCTTCCATCTACAATGCCGGCGGAAAGGATCACCGAAGCCGGAAGCCTGTTAAGCACCTGTTTTAATTGCCCGGGGGCTCTCACCAGGTCTATGTGCAAGGCGTCAATGCCCAGGGAGCAGGCGAGGCTCGTGTTTTCATGCAAGCCTTCGAAATAGGTAGCCAGGAGGAGTTTCAGCGCCGGCACCTGCTCTTTCAGATACGTGTATGCGGTTTGGAAGGCCTTCTTTGTGTGTTGGTCCAGGGCGGTCACCAGGAAAGGCTCATCCAGCTGCACCCAATCCGCTCCGGCTTCAGCAAGACGTTGCAGGAGTTCGCTATAAACCGGCAATAGCCTGTCCAGCAGGTCGAGCCGGTGGAAGCCGCCTTCTTTCTCTTTTCCCAGCAACAGAAAGGATACCGGCCCGATCAGTACGGGCTTTGCGGCAATGCCCAGTTCCTTTGCCTCAAGGAATTCCTCCAGGGGTTTGTGCGGGCGCAGGCGGAATGACTGAGCCGCGGTAAATTCAGGTACAATGTAATGGTAATTGGTGTCAAACCATTTGGTCATTTCCATGGCGGTAACATCCAGTCCGTTTTGCTGGTATCCGCGGGCCATGGCAAAATAAAGATCCGTCTCCGGCAGGGACTCAAGCGCGCCATAACGTTCCGGGACAGCGCCTGTAATAAGCACCATGTCCAGCACCTGGTCGTAGAGGGAAAAGTCATTGCAGGGAATAAGGTCAATCCCGGCTTCCTGCTGCAGCTGCCAATTGTAACGTTTTTGCCTTTTACCTGCTTCCGCAAGATCCGGAAGCGTAATTTTTCCGCGCCAGTATTGCTCGCAGGCTTTCTTGATCTCACGTGCCGCCCCAATGCGGGGGAATCCTAAAAGATGGGTTTTCATTATGTTGTTTTTTAGCTTTATATCGCGAAAGCGTGTTCTTAGTGTCCGGTCAGTGACACTAAAGAGTAGGTAAGTCTCCCGGCTGAGAGCATTCAGGCCTGCCTTCCCATTCGTTCGTACGAACAGTGGCGTTCCGGGTCTTGGTTTTCCCGGCGGACTGAACAGGGAAGTTAAACTTCCTATGCTCATTACGGTTGCGCGTCAGCTCGTGATTTTCACACGATTCCTTTTTAATCCTGTACCGCCTGGGTACAGGAACCGCACTCTTTAAAATATGGAAAAGAACATCAGGCGGCAAACATAAGAAATTGCCGCCAGTATTTGGTACATTATTATGGCAAATCCTAATTATGAAAGCCCCGTTCCAGGTCTTCGATAAGATCGTCAATGTTTTCTATCCCTGTGGATACCCTCAGGAGGTTTTCAGGAGACAGGCTTCCCGGCCCTTCCTGGGAAGCGCGGTGTTCTATCAGGCTTTCCACACCGCCCAGGCTGGTGGCATGGGTAAAAAGGCGGCAGTTATTTATCAGCTTCATTGCTTCCGCCCGGCCTCCCCTGACAAGAAAGGAGAGCATGCCTCCATAGCCGCTCATTTGCGAGCGGGCTGTTTCATGCCCGGGATGGTGCGGAAGTCCGGGGTGAAATACTTTTTCTACCTGCGGATGGGCGGCGAGCCAGCCCGCGAGCTGCATGGCGTTGGCATCGTGAACCCGCATGCGGCAGGCGAGCGTTTTAATACCCCTTAGGGTAAGGTAACAGTCAAAAGGCGAAAGTACGCCGCCTCCAAGGGTTTGCACCTGCCTGATCCTGTCAAAGAAATCACCGCGCTGACGGCAGATAATGGCGCCGCCCAAAACATCACTATGCCCGCCCATATACTTGGTAGACGAATGCATGACCAGGTCGGCTCCCAGCTCCAGGGGACGCTGGAATACTGGTGTGGCAAAGGTATTGTCGCACACGGTAGTAATTCCCTTTTCAGCTGCCAGCGCGGTTACCGCCCGGATATCGGTCACTTTCATCAGCGGATTGGAAGGAGTTTCTATCCAGATCAGCCGGGTACGGGGCTTCAGGTAATCCCTTATACGGTCAAAATTTACAAAGGAAAATTCCAGCTGCCAGCGCGTCATTACTTCGCGGATCATATTCTGAATGCCCATATACATATCCTCGGGGACAATCACATGGTCACCGGGTTCCAGGGCCTGGAATACCGCCATGGCAGCTGCTGAGCCGGAAGAAAAGCAAGCGGCGTCTTCCCCGCCTTCCAGTGCCGCCAGGCATTTTTCAAGCGCTGTCCGCGTAGGATTGCCGTGCCGGGTATACATGTAGCCGCTGGAAAAGTTGCCTTCCTCATCCCGGCGGAAGGTAGTGGATAACTGAAGAGGCGGAATGACCGGGCCGGCCGAAGCATCCGCAGGATCGCTTCCGGCGTGAATAGCAAGCGTATCTATTTTCATGGTTAAATTTAAGCTTTTACCGGAGGTTTACTGGGGCGGATCTCCACCTTACTCGGAAGGCTGCGGGGATGCATCTCTAAAAGGTCGGAAAGCAACTCGCCGATATCTTCCGGCTGTATTTTCCAGGCGTCTTTTTCGGAAGGTTCGTTGTTATTGAAGTGGGAAGCGACCGACCCCGGCATGATGGTCGTTACTTTAACATCCTGCTGCCGGAGGTCAAGCATTAAGGCCTGGCTGTATCCCACGATTGCAAACTTGCTGGCATTGTACCCCGTTCCGCCGGCGAAGAAGTTGGCTCCTGCCAGGCTTCCAATGGTAATGATATATCCTTTTGCTTTGATAATAGCTTCCAAAGCCGCCTTGGTGCTGTTAAAGACGCCGGTAAGATTGGTGTCGATCATGGCGTTCCATTGCTCATGGCTCAGTTCGCCGATGGGAGCGTAATGCCCTACGCCTGCATTGGCCACAAGCACATCCAGCTGGCCCCATTTCTCAAGGATGGCAGCTACCGCCTTTTGTTCGTCCGTGAAACTGCGTACGTCTGACTGCAGGGGAAGCACGTTTTCCGCGTTTCCCAGCTTTTGAGCGGTCTTCGCTGCGGCTTCCATACTGCGGCTGCTGATAGCGACACGATATCCCTTGTTTAACAGGAAAGCGGCAATGCCCTCGCCGATCCCCTTGCTGGCGCCGGTAATGTAAACTACTTTTTGGTTGGTCATATAACGGTTGTTTTATTTGTTACAGAATTCTCCGCGAATTTTCGCCGGAAGAGGGCGATGCTTGCCCCCGAACGGCGGCTGGGCGGGAAGCGGGCGAGCAAAGCCAATAATAATACATGGCCCGGGACGGAAATGTTTTGGACCAGAAAAATAATATGAAGAAGCCGAAACATATATTGCTGGAATCGTTATTGTAGTAGGAATAGTTCAAAAAAAAGGGTCGCCATGGCAAAATTTACAAATTCACTAATCAATGAAAGCAGCCCGTACCTGCTGCAGCACGCTCATAATCCCGTAAATTGGTATGCCTGGGGGCCGGAGGCGCTTGAAAAGGCAAAAAGGGAGGATAAGCTTCTGCTGGTCAGTATTGGCTATTCTTCCTGCCATTGGTGCCATGTCATGGAACATGAAAGTTTCGAGGATGAGGAGATCGCGCAAATCATGAATGAACGATATGTGTGTGTCAAAGTAGACAGGGAGGAGCGGCCGGATATCGACCAAGTATACATGAACGCCGTACAGTTGATGACCGGGCAGGGAGGATGGCCGCTGAATTGCTTTACTTTGCCCGATCAGCGGCCGGTTTACGGAGGGACGTATTTCCGCCCGGAAGACTGGAAGAGCCTCCTCATGAACCTGGATGATTTTTTCAGGAAGAAACGGACCGAAGCGGAAGCGTATGCAGGCAAGTTAACAGCCGGCATCCGGCAGTCAGAGCAGGTGCTACTGGTTGAAACAGAAAAGGAGTTCAGCTCACAGGACCTCCGGGAGATTTATGAACCCTGGCTGCAATACTTTGATTTCCGGGAAGGCGGCCATGCACGGGCTCCGAAATTTCCGCTTCCAAATAATTTCCTGTTCCTGCTAAGATATGCTTATCACTCCGGCGAAGCTTCGGCTGAAAAAATCCTGCAGCTTACCCTTGACAAAATGTGCCGCGGAGGTATCTATGATCAGCTGGGCGGCGGCTTCTCCCGTTATTCAGTGGATGCACAATGGCACGTGCCGCATTTTGAAAAGATGCTCTACGATAACGGCCAGCTTGTGAGTTTGTATTCCGAAGGTTTTACTTATTCACGGTCAGAACTTTACAGGCAAACGGTTTATGAAACACTTGAATTTATCGAACGCGAAATGACATCTCCGGAAGGAGGGTTTTATTCCGCCCTGGACGCCGACAGTGAAGGTGTGGAAGGCAAGTTTTATTGCTGGACGAAGGAAGAAATTGAAAAAGCCAGGCTGGATCAGCAGCCGGGGGCCGGTCAGGGCAAAACCAGAACAGTACCCGGAACCGAAGTCGAAACCGGAACCGAGGCCGGAACAGGAGTTGGAACCGAATCCGGAACCGCGGGCAGAACCGGAACCGGTAACGATGGCGTACCCGGAAACGAAGCGGTGTTCTGTACGTATTATAATATTACGCGGGAAGGTAACTGGGAAGGTACCAATATATTAAGGCGCCTTCATTCAGACGGGGAAATTGCCCGGCAGTACGGTATTTCCCCAGTGGAGCTGGGAAATATAGTTTCGGAGGGAAAGAAAAAGCTGATGCAGCTCAGGCAGCAGCGGGTGCGTCCCGGCCTCGACGATAAAATCCTGGCTTCCTGGAACGGCATCATGCTCAAAGGTTACCTGGACGCTTACCGGGCATTTGGGGAAGAGCGTTTCATGATAAGGGCATTGAAGAACGCTCAATTTTTAAAGAGTAACCTGTTCCGGGGGGATGATGAGCTGTTCAGGAGCTTTAAAGATGGTAAGGTTGCGATCAGCGGTTTCCTGGATGACTATGCTTTTGTATCGGACGCCTTTATCGCGCTTTACGAAGCAACCTTTGATGAGCAATGGCTGCAGCTGGCCCGCGGCCTGGCGGAGCGGGCCCTTCAGGATTTTTATAACGCCGAAAGCGGAATGTTCTTTTACACTTCTGTCCGGGGCGAGCCCCTCATCGACCGGAAGTACGAGCTGATGGACAACGTCATCCCTTCTTCGAATTCCACGATGGCGAATGTGCTGCATCGCCTGGGGCTGATCTTTGATGAGCCGCGTTACCTCCGGATAAGCCGGCAAATGCTCCGGAATGTAATGGAACCGATGAAAGGATATGGCTCGGCTTATTCTAATTGGGCCATCTTACTGCAGCATCAGGTAGCCGGAATGTATGAAGTGGCCATAACAGGCCCTGAGGCGATAGGAAAGCGAAAAGAGCTGGACAAATCCTATATTCCGAATAAGATCCTTCTTGGGGGCGAAAAGGGTACGCTGCCTTTGCTGGACGGTAAATTTACCAGGCAAACGATGATTTATGTTTGCCGGAATAAAACCTGCCAGCTTCCGGTATCCGAAGCGGGTAAAGCCCTGGACCAAATGCGCTCACAGGGATAAACCGGTAATTGCTTCCCGTCATTGCGTTGCGCCGTTCCAGTAAATTATAAGATTATGGCTTGCCCTGCCCGAGGCAATAATATCTTTGCGGCCGTCCCCGTCAAGGTCGGCTACTTTCAGGTCTTCACAGGCCATGGTATTGTCATCAATGGGGTAGGCTTTCCATTCCCCGCTTTCCTGCTGCCATAACTGAATGCCCACTTTCCCTTCCTTGTTGGGATTTCGCCAGCCGGCGACGATCTCATCGCCGGCGGCCCCGGTCAGATCTTCAGCTGCCAGGCCGTGGCCCTGGTCCATACTTTCTGTCAGTACTTTCCTCCGGCTTTTTTCCAGCCCAGGATAAATCGTTAAATTATTGCCGTGCATGGGTTCAATACCCGTTAACCAAGTCTGGCCGTCAGCGTCATGCCCCACCCGCAATTCCCCGAAAGAGGATCCGTAAAGCAGCCAGCTGGCTGCCCATTGCCCGTCCTCGAACTTCAGTTTGCGGACCCCTTCTTTTCCGCCGATATACAGCAGTTCCCGGTCTTTTTCGGGAACGATCTCAAAGTTGTGGCTCATATGAAGCAACCGGTCGATGATCTTATAGTTCCAGGCGCCGTCCTTGTTTTCAGGAGGTTCGTAAGCCATTACCCGCACGGCATCACCTTCGCCGTTCGTATTTCCCCTGCCGTGGAGCGGCAGCACGATCAGCTGGTATTTGCCAGGCGCCGCCAATACCCAACCCATCCGGTGGACGGTGGGTTCATGGTAAAGCTTTACCGGAATCCATGTACCCGTAGGGTCTGCGGGCCGCTCCAGGTAAAAGACAGCGCCCGATTGTGCCGTATCGCTGGTTTCGCCCGGATTCCATTGAGCGCCCACGGCTACTTCTACCAGGCCGTCGCCGTTAATATCCCGGGCGGCCACACAAACATTATCGTGCTGAGTCAGATCCCTGGCCATGATAAAGCGTTCCCAGTCACCGTTGCGGTACCAGACGATCTCTTTTTTGTCCGCCAACACAATGTCCGGCTTTTTATCGCCGTCTACGTCGCCAATTGCCAGGCCGTAGCCAATGTCCACGTTGTCGTCAATAACCTGGGGTTTAAAAACCGGTGCGGGAACATCATCAGCAGGCGGGCCAGTTGGGTGAGGCTGATTTGCCAGGAGGAAGCAGCCGGCTATGGCAAGGATAATCCAATTCATTGAATATTTTTTTTTCGATTATTAAACCGGGATGCCAGCAGGCATTGGCCGCCCCGGATCGGGATTCGCGGAACCAGGCGCCGCAACTAATTTACTAAAATTGCTAATCTTTACCAATGTAAAGATATACGTCCCCGGGCTGCCGGCGGAAATGATAAGGGGAATCAAAAAGACAAACCGTAAATGTAACTTCATTAAAGTAATTTAGAAAAAATCCCGAAGGCAAAGCGGCCAGCTCCTTAAAAAATGCTTCTGCCGGGATTAATGGTTTAATATTTGTTCTTGATGGGAGATGATTGAAAATCTTTACCTTATTCTTGGCCTTTCCCTGGCCCTGGGCATGCTGGTAGGTATCCAGCGGGAGCATGTGAATTCACGGGTTGCCGGTATCAGGACCTTTCCGCTGATCACGCTTACCGGGACCCTTTCAGCGTTGTTGTCGGAAGAACTTGGAGGCTGGCTGGTTACCGCCGGTGTGGTCTGCCTGGGCGGGCTTTTGGTGGTAACCAACTGGCAGCGAACCATGCAGCGGCAGAAAGTGGGCGGGCTTACGACCGAAATGTCCATTATCCTTATGTTCCTCATCGGGGCTTACCTGGTATACGGAAATCAGCTGCTGGCTGTTGTGCTTACCGGGGTAGTGGTCGTCCTTCTTCATTTCAAACCAGCCTTGCATGGTTTTGTCGATAAGATAGGAGAGAAGGATCTGAAGGCCATTATGCAGTTTGTACTGATCACCCTGGTGATCCTTCCGGTGCTGCCCAATGAGAATATGGGCCCCTACCAGGTACTGAACCCCCGGGAAATATGGTGGATGGTTGTGCTGATCGTAGGAATCAGCCTTGTGGGTTATTTCCTCTATAAACTACTCGGTGGAAAACTGGGGGTACTGGCAGGAGGTATGCTTGGGGGGCTTGTTTCCAGTACCGCCACTACTGTTTCTTACGCCAGGAAGACAGCAGGTACGGCCAGTGCCACCCATGTTGCCATACTGGTGCTGCTGGCGGCCACCGTGGTTTCTTACGCCAGGGTCCTGATTGAAATTGCGGTGGTAGCTCCCGGTGTTTTCAGTCAAATGGCCTGGCCCATTGCAATGGAGCTGTTTTTCTTTGCTGCAATGACGCTGGTTTGGTTTTTCAGACGGGGAAAGGAAAGCGGAGAGCTTCCCGAACAACATAATCCGGCCGAAATAAAAAATGCATTGATCTTTGCCGGGCTGTACGGCCTTATTGTATTGGTTTCGGCCTGGGCATCGAATGAGGTAGGGCAGGGCGGGCTGTTCGGGGTAGCGGTACTTTCAGGTCTTACGAACATGGATGCTATCACCCTTTCCACAGCAGGCATGGCGGCCTCTCAGGAAATTGACGTACAGCTAGCCTGGAGGTTGATCCTTACTGCGTCGCTTTCCAATCTGGCTTTTAAGGGAGGAATTGTGTTGTTCCTGGGGAATCCAAGACTGAAAAAATATATGGCTGTACTGTTCGGTATGGGAATTATCGGCGGTCTGGGAATTTTGGCGTTCTGGTAATTTTGGCGTTCCGGTATACGGGGGGATTTTACAGGAAGCCCAGCTGCAGTTTTGCTTCTTCGCTCATCATCTCCTTATCCCAGGGCGGGTCAAAAACAACGTCAAGAGCGGCTTCGCGGATACCTTCGACGGCCTGAACCTTTTGCCGCACTTCTTCCGGAAGCGTGCCTGCAACAGGACAGAAAGGGGAAGTAAGCGTCATGATTATTTCCGCATTGCGCTCGGGCGTGATGTTCAGTTCGTAGATAAGCCCTAACTCGTAGATATTCACCGGGATCTCCGGGTCATAACAGGTTTTGACCGCTTCAATGGCGTCTTCCCGAAGCTGCTCCAGCGTTTTCTCTTTATTTTCTTCTTCCATGTTCGAAATCTTTTAAACAGGTAAGTTCTTATATGCCAGCGCATACAGTTTCATTTGCCGGATCATGGAAGCAAAGCCGTTCGAGCGCTGGGAGCCTACTACCTTTCGCATGCCAATGCGTTCTACAAAGTAGAGTTCCGAATCAAGGATCTCTTCCGGAGCCCTTTCATTCCAGATACGGATAAGCATGCTGATAAGGCCTTTGGTGATCTCCGTATTGCTGTCAGCTTTAAAGATCACTTTTCCATTCTCGAAGCCGCTCACCAGCCACACTTTTGACTGGCAGCCTTTTACAATATTCTCTTCGACCTTGTATTTTTCTTCGAGCGGAGGAAGCTTGCTGCCCATTTCCATGATGTAGAAAATGGTGCTTTCCATATCATTTTCGAGCAGCGAAAACTCTTCAATGATCTCTTCCTGTATTTCGTTGATCTCCGGTTTCACCTTGATGTTATTTTCTCCACGCTTTCCAGGAAATAATCGACTTCTTCGACCGTATTGTAAACGGCGAAGGAAGCGCGGCAGGTACCTTCAATACCGTATAATTCCATTAGCGGCTGGGTGCAGTGATGGCCCGTGCGCACGGCAATGCCCCGGGCGTCCAGCAGCATTCCCGTGTCAAAGAGATGCGTATTTTCCAGCAGGAAGGAGACAATGCCGGAGGCCTCGGCAGGCGTGCCCACCAATTGAACCCCGGGTATGGCTTTCAGCCCTTCCATTGCCCGGCGGAAAAGTTGGTCTTCATGGGCGTGAATAGCCGGTTTACCCAGCTCGTTTATAAATTCAATAGCCGGCTTAAAGGCGACCACTTCGCCAATGGTGGGAGTGCCGGCTTCAAACTTATAGGGAATGTCGTTATACGTTGTTTTTTCAAAATGTACGTCACGGATCATGGATCCGCCGCCCTGGTAGGGAGGGATGGCCTCCAGTTCCGCGCGCTTTCCATACAGCACGCCAACTCCTGTGGGTCCGTAGATCTTATGAGCGGAGAATACTAAAAAGTCACAGTCAATCTCCTGCACATCAAGCGGAAGGTGTCCGACGGACTGCGCCGCGTCTATCAGTACTTTTGCACCCGCCTCGTGGGCCATCTCCGTGATTTTCTTAACCGGGTTGACTGTGCCCAGGGTATTGGAAACATGTACAATGGATACCATCCTGGTTTTCGGGCTCAGCTGCCGCGCATATTCGTCCATCAGTAATTCGCCTTCAGGACTTACGGGGATCACTTTCAGCACCGCTCCCTTCTCCTGGCAGATCATTTGCCAGGGGACGATATTGGAATGATGCTCCATCGCCGAAATAATGACTTCGTCCCCCTGCCGGAGCATACTCCTGCCGAAAGACTGAGCCACCAGGTTGATGCCTTCTGTAGTTCCCTTGGTAAAAATTACCTCTTCGGATTCCGCGGCGTTAATAAAGCGGGCGAGCAGTTTCCGGGTGTCTTCGAACCCCTCGGTGGCCCGGTCGGCCAGCGTATGCACCCCGCGATGGATATTTGAATTATCGAAGCGGTAGTAATGGAGCAGGGCGTCAATGACCCGCTGAGGTTTTTGGGAGGTAGCGGCATTGTCAAAATACACCAGGGGATGCCCGTTCACTTCCTGGTGAAGTACGGGAAATTGTTCCCTGATAGCATTTATATCGATCATTTATCCGTTAAATTTTTGGGCGGCAATCTTCATCAGGGGCTCTTTCAACGCTTCCACCTGTAATTTGTCGATCACCTCTTCTGCATATGCCCGCAGCAGCAAACGTTTGGCGTCATGTTCGGACAGCCCCCTTGAGCGCAGATAGAAAACGGCTTCCTCGTCCAGGTGGCCGCTGGTAGCGCCGTGGGTACAGCGCACATCATCTGCAAAGATCTCCAGCTGCGGCTTGGTATTGATCGTCGCTTCGTCCGACAGCAGGATGTTTACGTTCCGCTGGTAGGCGTTTGTCTTTTGGGCGTCTTTTTCCACGAAGATCTTCCCGTTGAAAACCGCCGTTGCCTGTTCGTTAATAATACCTTTATATAGCTGGTCGCTGTAGCATTCAGGGGCATCGTGATTTACCCTTGTATGATTGTCCAGGAACTGGCTGCCGTTCAGCAGGTACAGGCCGTTCATAATACTCCGGCACTGTTTATCCAGCAGCCGGAAATGAAGGTTGTTCCTGATAAAGGCTCCGTTAAGCGAAATAATATGGGTATCTACAGAAGCATTTTCATGCTGTTCTATTTCCGTATAGCCCACGTGGTAATTCTCACCTGTTTCCAGCTGCAATTTGGTGTAATCCACCAGGGCGTCCCTTTCAGCTTTTATTTCCGTTACCACGTTGGTAAGCGCCGCCTGGCCCGCTGCACCCGCAAATACTTCTATTACCTTAAAGGAGGAACCAGGTTCGGCAATGATCAGGTTCCGGGGACGTATCTTCAGCGCTGCATCCTCCGTAACGGCCAGGTGATAGAGAACCACCGGCTTGTCAAGGCTGCTTCCGGAAGCTGCGTGTATAAAGGCCCCGTCTGTAAACCCAACGGTGTTGGAAGCGACAAAACCGGAGTTCATGGCCGCGATATTTCCAAAGTGCGGTCCTATCAGGGGAAGAAGCTGCTCATCCATGATGCTTCCGGCAGTAATTCCCTTCTGACCGGCGGGAAGCGTGGAAAGTTCCGCGCTCAGCCATCCGTTTACAAATACGAGGTACCAGGCATCCAGTCCCGAAAGAGGGTAGGACGCAAAGGCTTCCCGGCTTACCGAAGAGGCAGCTTCCCGGCCGGGGAATTCATATTCCGGCGCGGTTATTCTCCGAACAGGAGTATATTTCCAGTCTTCCAGCTTTGCATGCGGATAGCCGTGCTTTTCAAAATATGCCCTTGCTTCTTCTTTCCTGGCATTTATAGTGGCAATGGAGCGTTGGATATCCGGATCCTGGGCTATGATAGCATTGTTCATTTAAGCTTCTACTTTATCTTCGTCTTTTATCCAGTCGTAACCCCTGGCTTCCAGTTCAAGCGCAAGGCTTTTATCTCCCGATTTCACGATCTTCCCGTTATACAGCACATGGACAAAGTCCGGCACAATATATTCCAGCAGGCGTTGGTAGTGAGTGATGACAATACAAGCATTGTCCTTGCTCCGTAACTGGTTGACGCCGTTTGATACCAGCCTCAGGGCGTCAATGTCCAGGCCGGAATCGGTTTCATCCAGGATGGAAAGGCTGGGTTCGAGCATGGCCATCTGGAATATCTCATTTCTTTTTTTCTCTCCGCCGGAGAATCCTTCGTTCAGGGAACGGCTCAGCAGGGACTGGCTCATTTCCACGAGCTTCATCTTTTCCTTCATCAATTTCAGGAATTGTACCGCGTCCAGCGGCTCTTCCCCGCGGGCTTTCCGTAACTCGTTAACGGCTGTTTTCAGGAAGTTCGTCGTGCTGACCCCGGGGATTTCCACAGGGTATTGAAAGGCAAGGAAAATGCCTTTGCGGGCGCGGTCTTCGGGGGCAAGTTCCATCAGGTCTTCGCCCTGATAGCTGATGCTCCCCGAGGTAACTTCGTATTCTTCCCGCCCGGCCAGGATCGCAGAAAGCGTGCTTTTCCCTGAACCGTTCGGGCCCATGATCGCATGCACTTCGCCCGGGTTTACCTGGAGGCTGATGCCCTTCAATATTTCTTTTCCTTCAATGGAAGCTTTCAGATCTTTTATCGTTAACATAACTTTTTCTTAATGCTTTAAATTAACCTACGCTGCCTTCGAGACTTACTGCCAGTAACTTCTGAGCCTCTACTGCGAATTCCATGGGCAAATGGTTCAATACTTCCCGGCAGTAACCGTTCACTATAAGGCTTACCGCTTCTTCCGGGCCAATGCCGCGTTGGTTGCAGTAAAATATCTGGTCTTCCCCGATCTTGGAAGTCGTTGCTTCGTGTTCTATCTGGGCGGTTTTGTTCTTTACCTCGATATAGGGGAACGTATGCGCGCCGCATTTATCGCCAATCAGCAGGGAGTCGCATTGGGTATAATTACGTGACTGCGTGGCGTTCTTTCCCACTTTTACCAGGCCGCGGTAAGAATTATTGCTGAAGCCGGCGGAAATACCCTTGGAAACGATCCGGCTGCGGGTGTTTTTTCCCAGATGGATCATTTTTGTGCCGGTATCGGCCTGTTGACGGTTATTAGTAACCGCCACAGAGTAAAATTCGCCCATTGAGTAATCTCCTTTCAGGATCACGCTCGGGTATTTCCAGGTAATGGCCGAACCGGTTTCTACCTGGGTCCAGGAGATCTTGGAATGATGCCCCTGGCACATTCCGCGCTTCGTCACAAAATTGTAGATCCCGCCTTTTCCATCCTTGTCACCGGGATACCAGTTTTGTACTGTTGAATATTTTACTTCGGCATTATCAAGGGCCACGATCTCCACAACGGCGGCATGAAGCTGGTTTTCATCCCGCATAGGGGCGGTACAGCCTTCAAGGTAGCTTACGTAAGCGCCTTCTTCTGCGATGATGAGGGTACGTTCAAACTGGCCCGTATTCTGGGCATTAATACGGAAATAGGTGGAAAGCTCCATGGGGCAGCGCACTCCTTTGGGAATATATACGAAGGACCCGTCAGAGAATACGGCCGAATTCAGCGCGGCGAAGAAATTATCGCCGGGAGGAACCACCGAGCCCAGGTATTTCTTTACCAGTTCCGGGTGTTCTTTCACCGCTTCGCTTACCGAACAAAAGATCACGCCCGATTCCTTCAGCTTTTCGCGGAAGGTGGTCGCTATAGAAACGGAATCGAATACCGCATCTACGGCTACCCCTGACAGCAGCTTTTGTTCATCAAGAGAAATGCCCAGCTTGTCAAAGGTGGCACGCAATTCAGGGTCGACTTCGTCCAGACTGTTAAGCTGCGGCTTTTTCTTTGGAGCAGCATAATACGATAATTTCTGGTAATCGATCCCCGGATAGGTTACATTCGGCCAATGCGGTTCTTCCATTTTCTGCCAGTTACGGAACGCTTTCAGCCTCCATTCCAGCAGGAATTCAGGTTCTTCCTTTTTTGCCGAAATAAAACGGATGATATCTTCGTTTAACCCTGCCGGCGCATATTCGGTTTCAATATCGGTATGGAAACCATATTTATACTCCGATTGGGTAATTTCTTCAAGAACTTTCAAATCTTCACTCATAGCACTGAACTTACATAACTTAAACCCATTCTAAATAACTTTGTTTGACCGGCGGCGAAAGGCTTTTCCATCGATTTCCGGGAGTCTTTTCAAAGCGTCTCAATGGGTTCAACATAGCCCAGGGGGCTTTGTTTTGATTCGCGCCAAAGTTACATAATTCCGCCGATTTATGCTTGTTTTCCACCGATATTATGCACACCGGACTGCCCGGCAGGAATCAGATGGTTAAACTTCTTTGTTCTTCAAAGGCCCGGATGCGGTCTTTTAAACTAAGCAGGTAATCAATATCGTCGTAACCATTCAGGAGACAGGTCTTTTTATAGGCATTGATCCCAAACTTTTCGGACAGGCCGCTATCCTGAAGCGACACTTCCTGGTTTTCAAGATCCACTTTCAACAGCGTCTGCGGCCGTGCATGCACAGCTGTGAGCAATTGCTGAAGGAAGGGTTCTGAAACCTCTACCGGCAGCAGCCCGGTATTAAGTGCATTCCCTTTGAAAATATCGGCGAAAAAGCTGGATACAACCACCTTGAAACCATAATCATAGATAGCCCATGCAGCATGCTCCCGGCTGGATCCGGAACCAAAATTACGTCCGGCCAGCAGAATACTTCCCGAATAAAGGGAGTTGTTAAGTACAAAATCCGGCTTTGGCTCGCCTTCGGCGGTGAACCGCCAGTCGCGAAAAAGGTTGTCTCCAAAGCCTTCCCTGCTGGTAGCTTTTAGAAAGCGGGCAGGAATGATCTGATCTGTATCCACATTTTCTACGGGCAAGGGCACAGCCGTTGATATGAGCGTCTTGAACTTTTCCATCTTATTGATACGATACTATGCTTCCACCAGGTTCAGGTATTCTCTGACATCTACGATCCGGCCTTCAAGAGCTGTAATGGCGGCAACCAGAGGGCTCACGAGGAACGTCCTTGCGCCCGGACCCTGGCGGCCTTCAAAGTTGCGGTTAGAAGTCGAAACGCAATATTCCCCGGCAGGGATCTTGTCTTCATTCATTCCCAGGCAAGCCGAACAGCCGGCTTCGCGAAGTTCAAAACCAGCAGCCTTCAGTATGCGGTCAATTCCTTCCGCATGAGCTTGTTCCGCCACCTGCCGGGAACCGGGAACGATCATGGCATGGACATTTTCTGCCTTTCTGCGGCCTTTTACAACGCTGGCTACCAGGCGAAGGTCCTCCATACGCGAATTGGTACAGCTGCCAATGAATACATGGTCAATTGTTTTTCCAAGGAGTGAAGAGCCGGGCTCCAGCCCCATGTAATCGAGGGATTTCCGGAAATTCTCCTTGTTCGGGACTTCCTCCAGGCTGGGAATGTGGCCGGAAATACCAATCCCCATTCCCGGGTTGGTTCCGTAGGTGATCATGGGTTCGATGTCCGCCGCGTCAAAATGGTATTCCGTATCGAATATGGCGTCTTCATCACTGGAAAGAGTCTTCCAATAGGATACGGCTCTTTCAAAAGCTTCTCCCTTTGGCGCGAACTTTCGTCCCTTTATATAATTAAATGTTTTTTCATCGGGGGCAATGAGGCCGCCGCGGGCACCCATTTCAATACTCATATTACATACGGTCATCCGGCCTTCCATGCTCATATCCCGAAAGACTTCTCCGGCATATTCCACAAAATGTCCCGTGCCGCCGCCGGTGCCCAGCTTTGAAATAATGTAAAGGATCACATCCTTGGGGTATACCCCGGGCTGGTTTTCCCGTTTACGGTAATACGCATTTTTTTTGGCCGGCTAAGCAGCAGGCACTGGCTGGCCATTACCATTGCAACCTGGCTGGTGCCGATGCCGAAGGCTACCGCACCGAACGCTCCGTGAGTAGACGTATGGCTATCCCCGCAAACGATGGTCATTCCCGGTTGGGTAATTCCCAGTTCAGGTCCGATAACATGGACAATTCCCTGGTAAGGATGTCCCAGCCCGTACAGTTCTACTCCGAACTTCCTGCAATTTTCTTCCAGGGTGTTTACCTGTTTCCGGGACAATGCTTCAGGAATCGGTAGGTGCTGATTAAGGGTGGGTACGTTATGATCGGCTGTAGCCACCATGTTTTCCGGCCTGAAAAGGGGCAGCCCGCGTTTCTCCAGCTCGGAAAATGCCTGCGGGCTGGTCACTTCATGAATAAAATGCTTGTCTATGTAAAGAGCGTCAATGCCGCCTTCGACAGTAGATACGACGTGTGCGTCCCATATCTTCTCAAATATCGTTTTTCCCATGAGCTTTTCATTAAAACCTCTTTAAACCTCTACTCTCGCCGTGATATTTGAAATCTTCATGATCTCGTGCAGATCCTCGTCCATCACCTCCTTCTTCCGGTCCGCATAATCGAGGAACAGCTGATAAACGTTATCCAGTTCGTCTTTGGTAAGGTGGTAACCCAGTTTCTGGGAGCGGTAAGCGATGGCTGCCCGTCCGCTCCGTGCCGTAAGCACGATGGATGACTGGTCAACACCCACTTCTTCGGGGTCGATGATCTCATAGGTTTCCCGGAACTTGATCACACCGTCCTGGTGAATGCCTGACGAATGCGCAAATGCGTTGGAGCCGACAATGGCTTTGTTAGGCTGAACGATCATGCCCATACGGTCAGACACCAGACGGCTGCTTGGATAAAGCAGCCGCGTTTGGATGTCTGTATAAAGGTTTAGGCCAGGATGCTGTTTAATAACCATCACTACTTCTTCCAGGGAAGTATTTCCCGCGCGCTCGCCAATGCCGTTAAGGGTACATTCGATCTGCCCGGCGCCGTTTGCCGCTCCGGCGATGGAATTAGCGGTAGCGAGTCCAAGATCGTTATGACAGTGCGTCGAAAGCGTTACCTTATCAATACCTTTTACGTTTTCCTTCAGGTAACGGATCTTGGCTCCGTATTCTTCCGGAAGACAGTAACCTGTCGTATCGGGGATGTTAAGGACGGTTACGCCTACTTTCACAAGGGCTTCGCATACGCGTGCCAGGTATTCGTTATCTGTCCTTCCGGCGTCCTCGGCATAAAACTCCACGTCTTCCACGAAACTTTTGGCATATTTGACCGCATCCACCGCCCATTCTATGATCTTTTCAGGAGTAGTGCGGAATTTATACCGGATATGGGTTTCCGAGGTGCCTATCCCGGTATGAATACGCGGGCGTTTCGCATGCTTCAGGGCGTCTGCCGCTACTTCAATGTCCCTTTTTACCGCACGTGACAAACCACATACGACCGGGTCTTTTACGGCTTTGGCAATTTCTACGACCGAATTAAAATCACCGGGGCTGGAAATAGGAAAGCCTGCTTCAATAATGTCCACTCCCAGCTTTTCGAGCTGGCGGGCGATCTCTATTTTTTCCGGAGTGTTTAACTTGCAACCGGGGACCTGTTCCCCGTCACGTAACGTAGTGTCAAATATTTCTATTTTCCTTGGGGCCATTGCTGCATTCCTTTCTTATGTTCACGAAGCTACCGGATAGCATGATTTATTAAAATTGCATTAACTTTACTGCTACAACAGCTAAATTTTGGCTGTGTTTTGCATTAGTTTGATAATCAATAAATTAAAATACTGTTCGTTACAATGGCAAACGCGAAATCAGACCCCCTGTTCCAACTTATCAAATCGCTTTCAAAATCGGAGAAAAGAAATTTCAAGCTATACGCAAGGCGGCTTACGTCCAATGAAGACGCCAAATTCATTAAACTATTTGATACCATGGACCGCATGGCGGCCTATGATGAATACCTTATCCTTCAAAGGGCGCCGGTTACTAAAATGCAGCTTGCCAATATGAAGGCTCACCTGTATAAGCAGGTATTGATCAGCCTCCGGTTGAAATATACGGATATCAGCTTTGAACTGCAATTACGTGAGCAAATTGATTTTGCACGTATCCTTTATAATAAGGGCCTGTATATGCAAAGCCTGAAGCTGCTCGAAAGGGCCAAAGGCCTTGCTTCCCAGTATAACCAGGATATTATCGTCCTGGAAATCGTCGAATTCGAAAAGCTGATCGAGTCTCAGCATATTACGCGAAGCCTGAGTAACAGGGCAGAGCAACTGGCCACTGAAGCAAGTGAGCTGAACCAACATATTCAGCGGAAAAACGCCCTGTCAAACCTTTCCCTGAAATTATACGGGCTTTACCTGAAAGTAGGGTATGTCCGAAATGAAAAGGACAGGGCATTTGTCGAAGCCTATTTTAATGCCAATTTACCCTCCCTGGAAATAGATAAGCTGGGCTTTGATGAAAAGCTGTTCCTTTACCAGGCCCAGGTTTGGTACTATCATATTATGCAGGATTTTCCCTTGTGTTACCGCTCAGCCCAGCATTGGGTTGACCTGTACGAGGAATACCCCCTGATGAAGAAAATAAGTCCTGGCCCTTATCTTAAAAGCTATCATTACCTGCTTGATACATTGTTTTACCTGCAGCATTACTCAAAGTTTGGGGAAAGGCTTGATAAATTGAGTCATGATATTGAAAGCGGTGAGATCATGCTGGAGGGAAATACAGAAACCCTTGCCTTTATGTATCTCTATACCAACCGGATCAATAAGCATTTCATGGAAGGCACCTTTTCAGAAGGCGTCAGTGAAATATTGCCGGGGCTGCTGGATATGCTTGAACAACGGCGGCCGGGCCTGGACTCGCATCATATTCTCGTACTTTATTATAAGATTGCCTGTCTTTATTTCGGGAGCGGGGATAACCTGAATGCCATTGCCTACCTGAAAAAAGTCACCGATTGCCGGGAAGAAGGGCTGCGGGAGGACCTCCAATGCTTCGCCCGGATCCTCCATCTTATTGCTTCCTATGAGGAAGGGCTGGATGAGCATTTGGATTACCAGATAAAAGCCGTTTACAAGTTTATTGTCAAAATGAATGAACTGCACCAGGTACAGCAGGAGATCATGATCTTTGTGCGGAACCTGGGTCGCATTTATGAGTACCAGCTGAAAGAAGAATTTAAAAAGCTCAGGAGCCGCTTACTGCTCCTCTCGGAACATCCTTATGAAAAACGCGCCTTTCTTTACCTGGATATTATTTCCTGGCTGGAAAGCAAAATTGAGAACAGGCCCGTTCAGGATGTGATCCGGGAAAAGTTTGAGAAAAACAAACGCTGAAACCGGACCCGTTAAGTAGACCGGGCGCGCGGACATTCTGTACACGAAGCCCGGCACACCATCCTCCCCGTTACAAAATTTTAATGAGCAGGGTTATGATGAAACCAGCCAGCGCTATATAAAGTGGTGCAAGCATGCTAATCAGCCATTTCAACAATGATTTATAAGAATTTGCAATTTCCAGTTTAAGCGCGGTCGTATCTCCTTTAACTTCTGCTTTTAGCAGGCTTATATTCCCTTCTAACTGACGTATATCACTTTTAAGAAGGGCAATGTCATTCCTGGTAGCTAGCTTGTCCTGGTAAATCATTTTTATTTTCTCCTCAAGTAACGAAATAAAATTCCTTGCTCCGTTCTCACCAAAATTTTCTTTCAGAGCGTCAACAAGTTTAAAATCAATTTTCATAGTGCGTTATTTATAGGTTTTTGTAGATAATGTGCAACGGCATAAAAGTAGGATTTATTTCATTATAGCCGCGGTTTTAACCTCAAAAAAAGTAAAACTAAAGGGTTTAAATACAATTAAAAAAGCCCTGCCCGCTTTTGGCGGGACAGGGCTTTGCCGTATATAAGAGATGTATGGAGAGACGCTTGTTCAGTCTTTGATTCTATAACGGGAAAAGGCAGGTGAACGCTACAATAAGATTAAAAAAAATTGCCGGACGCATTAGCCGGTTTTCCTGTCGGAGAAGATCCGGTAATATTCGAGGGGTGTTTTTCCGGTAATTTCCTTGAAACGGCGATTGAAATTAGAAAGATTGTTGAAGCCGCTTGCGTAACATACCTGGGCGATGCTCATGGAATTTTCAAGGATAAGTTTGCAGGCGTGGCCTACTCGTATCTCAGTGAGGAAACGGATATAGGTCTTCGATGTCCGCGTTTTAAAATAGCGGCAAAAGGAATGCGGGCTGATATGGGCGCTGCGCGCGGCTTCCTCAATGCTCACGGGTTGGGTAAAATTATTAAAAGTATAATGATAGATCTCGTTGATCTTGTCCACACGGTCAAAGGAATGACTCTGGGTAAAGCCCAGACTAGATAAAAACAATTTTTCATTGCTGCAGGCAATATCATAAAGCATCTCCAGGAGACTGGTTACCCGGTACACACCTTTCGCATGAAGAATAACCTCCATTTTATGCCGGATCCGGTCATGCAGGCCGCCGGTGAGCCTGATGCCTCTCCGGGCGTCTTCCAGCAGTAAGCGTACCGGTTTCATCTCCGGGATATGGAGAAATGTTTTTCCCAGGCATTCCGGCAGGAAGTGGACGGCAATTGATTCGCTTTTATGCCGGGATCCAGGGTGAAAATACAGGTCGTCGTTTCTCCACATATGGGGGAGGTTAGGGCCCAAAAGTACCAGATCGCCATCGCCGAAGCGTTCCATATGGTCGCCCACGAGGCGGGTGCCGCTGCTTCTCCTGATAAAGGTTAACTCCGCTTCCGGGTGATAATGCCAATGATTGTACAGGTATGGCAGAATATCCTCCCTGATCCGGAACGTGTAATCGTTACCCGCGTCAACCTTTCTTAAAATTGGTTTCATTACTATTAAGGGAACCGTTAAGAGAACCTTTGAATACTGTATAAAACTAAGTTCTTTTTGCTGGTATCGCAAGTAAATGTTTTTTTGCCACCGGGTGCAGGAAAACGGCGGCAATGATGATAAGGGCGCCGAGGTAAAAACCCGTGGTCATTCTTTCGCTTTCTCCGAAAAAGATAACTGCCAGCAAAATCCCGTAAACAGGTTCCATATTAGTGATAAGGATCACCGTGTAAGCCGAAAGCTCGCGCATAACGGCCACCCCCCAGACATAGGCGAAAGCGGTGCAAACAGTGGAGAGCAGGATAAGGTAAAAAAGGTCAGCGTTCGAAAATGCAAAGCGCTCCAGGCTGTTAAAGCCCCCGCTCAGTACAATAAACCCCGTCATGCCGAGCCATCCGCCGGTCATTTCATAAAAGCTGATGGTGACCGGGTCATGCTTTTTAATTTCCCAGGAATTGAAAATGGTGAACAAGCAAGCCAGGAGGGCCGCCAGCAGCCCGACGATGATCCCTTCGGTGTACCTGGTCTCGAAGTGAAAGATCAGTGCAATGCCGGCGATGATCATGATTCCGGTGAAAACATCCAGGAGTGAGAGTCTTCGTTTATTGAACGCCGGCTCCAGCAGCCCGGTGAAGAGTGTTTGTGCAGAAAGGCAAACCAGCGTTACCGCAACGGCTGAAACCTTGATCGAATGATAAAAGCAGATCCAGTGACCGGAAACCAGCAGGCCTATCCCAAGCAGGCGCAGAAGCTTCCTGGAGGGCAGCAGGGCCAGTTTTCCGCGAAAGCGAAGGAATACTGCCAGGGAAATTCCTGCAAACAATACCCGGTACCAAACCAGCGGAAGGGCATCCAGTGAGATCAGGGCGCCGAGAATAGCGGTAAAACCCCAGATGAACACCGTGAAATGAAGTTTTATGGTGTTACTTAGGTGCAATTCTGTATAAATAATAGGCGATAGATCCGAAGATCACATTTGGAAGCCAGGCAGCAACAACGGGAGGGACGTTTCCCTGTATGGAAAAAACGCTGGCGAACTGCATGAACAGCACGTACAGAAAGCTTAGTCCGATCCCCAGCCCCAGAGAAGCTCCCACACCGCCCCGCGATTTGCGCGAAGAAAGAGAAACGCCAATGAGTACCAGGATAAAGACGGTGAAAGGGGACGCAAACCGCCGGTGGTACTCGTACTGGAATACTTCAAGGTTACCTGTTCCGCGGATCTTTTCTACCCGTATATTCTCTTCCAGCTCATTCATGGTCATGGTAGTGGTCAGCTCATCGTCCTTTATGTCAAAATCCGACGGGCTGAAAGCCAGGGTAGTGTCTATTTTATCGCCCCGGATCATTTTTTCCCGTAAACTGTCAATATACCGTATACTGTAATCTTCTATAAGCCACTTGTTGAGTGTAGTGTCCCAGAGGATCCGGTCGGCCATCAGTTTATAGCGAAGGTCCTGGCCCTCGAAGCGTTCCAGGGAGAACTTATAGCCCACGCTGTTATCTATATTAAAGGATTCTACATAAGCGAATGTTTCCGCGTCCAGCTGCATATGAATATCCCTGGCCACCCCGCTGTTCTTCTTTTCTTCATAGGTCATCTCGAAGTCGTACTTCGTTTTGGTAGCCGGCGGGATAACATATCCGTTAAAAACAAACGTAATGGCCGCCAGGAAGAGCGCCGCCAGGAAATAGGGGTAGAGGAAACGATTGTAGCTGATGCCCCCGCTAAGGATAGCTACTACTTCGGTATCATTGGCCATCTTGGCCGTAAACAGAATGACTGATACGAAGATCAGGAAGGGGCTAAGGAAGGAAGCGTAAAATAAAACGAAATTTAAATAGTAGTCAACAACGATCTTTTCAACGGGCGCCTCCCATTTAAGAAAGTCGTCCATCTTTTCCGAGATGTCAAATACCACGGCAATTGCCATAAAAATAGCAAGAGTAAGAAAAAAGGTACCCAGGAACCGTTTAATAATGTAACGGTCAAGCAGGCTTATTCCCGGTATTTTAAAACGCCTTTTTCGCATCCGTGTTATTGCTAAATCCTGGCCGAAACCGCTTTGACCATCTGGTCCTTCCAGCGGGCAAAGGTGCCGTCAATGATCCTTTTCCGGGATTCTCCCGTCAGCCAAAGATAAAAATGTAAATTATGAAGTGAAGCTATCTGCGCTCCCAGAATCTCTTTGCTGGTAACCAAATGCCTTAGGTAGGCCTTTGAATAATGTTTGTCAGCCCACAAATCGCTTTCTTCGTCAATGGGGGAAAAGTCGTTTTTCCATTTTTCATTCCTTATATTAATGATCCCGTTCCTGGTAAAGAGCATCCCGTTGCGCGCGTTCCGGGTGGGCATTACGCAGTCGAACATATCAATTCCAAGGGAAATACATTCCAGGATATTAGCGGGAGTGCCCACTCCCATGAGATACCGCGGTTTGTCTGCCGGAAGGATCTCACAGACTATTTCCGTCATTTCGTACATCTCTTCAGCCGGCTCGCCCACAGACAGGCCTCCGATGGCATTTCCCTCCTGGCCGAAAGAAGCGATGGTTTCGGCCGAAGCCTTCCGCAGGTCTTTGTAAGTACTGCCCTGCACAATGGGGAACAGCATCTGATCGTATCCGTAGAGCGGCTCTGTTGCCTTAAAATGGTTGATGCATCGTTCCAGCCAGCGATGAGTAAGTTGCAGGGAGGTTTCGGCATAGCGATAGGAACAGGGGTAGGGAGTGCATTCGTCCAGCGCCATAATAATATCGGCTCCAATGATACGCTGGGTATCCATGGTGTTTTCCGGCGTGAACAGGTGCCTGGATCCGTCTATATGCGAACGGAAAGTAACGCCTTCTTCCTTTATCTTTCGCGTGCCTGAAAGGGAAAATACCTGGTAACCTCCGCTGTCGGTAAGTATAGGAGCATCCCAGCCATTGAATTGGTGGAGCCCTCCGGCTTTATGGAGAGTGTCCAGGCCCGGCCGGAGATAAAGGTGATAAGTATTTCCCAGGATGATCTGCGCGCGGATATCTTCTTTCAGTTCCCGTTGATGCACCGCTTTTACCGTGCCGGCCGTGCCAACTGGCATAAATACCGGGGTTTCAATTGTTCCGTGACTGGTATGAAGTGTTCCCGCCCTTGCCCGCGATAAAGGGTCGGAATGTTCCAACTTAAAATTCATGCAATGGCAAAGATAAGAACCCCCTCTCAGATTTTATTTTTTTATCTTCGGGGGTGGAAATAGAATTACAAAGTCTGCCTGGTTTGCTTTACCTGTTGCTCTTTGCGGCAACGCTTGTACAGCTTGCTTATTATTTATTCATTTACAGGAAGTTGTTTTCTTACCGGGAGGGGGAAGACGGAGAGGCTCCCATGCAGCCGGTGAGCGTTATCGTAGCGGCGAGGAATGAAGCCGGTAACCTGGAAAGCTATCTGCCCGCTATTTTGACGCAGGATTATCCCGATTTTGAGGTCATTGTAGTGAATGACCGGTCTTACGACGGCACCGCGGAATTGCTGAAAGAACTGAAAGAGCAATATCCGGGGCTGCGGGTGGTGGATATCCCGGAAAATGACAAATACCGGCAAGGTAAAAAGTTTGCCCTGACAATGGGCGTGAAGGCAGCTGCCCATGAACTGCTTTTGTTTACGGATGCCGATTGCCGGCCGCTTTCCCCCTTTTGGATAAAGAATATGCAGCGTGGCTATGCACATGCAGGAACAGAAATAGTATTGGGAGCCTCGCCTTACGAAAAAAGAAAGGGATTGCTGAACGCTTTTATACGTTATGAAACCTTTTATACGGCCATTAACTACCTTTCATTTGCCCTTGCGGGAATGCCCTACATGGGTGTGGGCCGTAACCTGTCGTATAAAAAGTCACTTTTTTTAAACAGAAAGGTTTTGCCAGTCATCTTCACCTTAGGTCCGGCGATGACGACCTTTTTGTTAACCGGGCGGCGGACAGCGGAAATACCCGTATCGCGTTTTCGCGCGAAAGCCAGACCGTGAGCAAAGCGGAGCTAACCTGGGGCGACTATATACGCCAGAAAAGGAGGCACCAAAGCGTTGGAAAGTACTACAGGGGAAAACATAAATTTTTTCTCAGCCTGCATGCGTGCGCTGCTATCCTTTTTTATGCCTGTCTTTTTACTTTATCGGGCATCGCCTGGGACCCCGTCTTCCTGGGAGTTGCCGCAGGCAGTAAATGGCTTGTCCAGTACATTGTTTTTCGCCCTGTAATGAAAAGAATGAAAGCCGGCGACCTCTGGCTTTTCCTCCCTTTCCTGGATTTGCTATACCATATATATATATTAATAATGAACCTGACTCCAACCTCACCGGAAAACGTGCAATGGAAGTGATCAGAAAATATTTCCCTTCCCTTGAAGCGACTCAATCAGAACAGTTTGAAGCCCTGGAAGCGCTTTATACTGATTGGAACGCGAAAATAAACGTGATCTCAAGGAAGGATATCGACCACCTTTACGAGCGGCACGTCCTTCATTCCCTGGCCATTGCCAAAGTGAATTCCTTTAAGGACGGCACATGGGTGCTGGATGCAGGGACCGGCGGTGGCTTCCCGGGTATTCCGCTCGCGATCCTGTTCCCGGAAACCAGTTTTTACCTGGCAGATTCCATCGGGAAAAAAATCAAGGTAGTAAAGGAAGTAGCTGAAAGCCTGGGCCTGAAAAACGTAACTGCTGCAAACCAACGGGTAGAAACCATTGACCGGCGCTTTGATTTCGTGATCTCCCGCGCAGTTACCCGCCTTCCGGAATTCTATTCCTGGGTAAAGGACAAGATCAGCAAGAATTCTTTCAACGAACTGGACAATGGGATCCTGTATTTAAAAGGAGGTGACCTGGCTGAAGAGATCGCCGGGTTGGGGCAGCCTGCCAGAAGTTACCCGGTAAATGAATTTTTTGACGAACCTTATTTTGATACGAAATATGTAGTGCATGTACCGCTAAGCTAGTGTAAACCCACCGGCTTAAAAAATTTCTACCTATGTCACGTCTTCATCAGCTGGCGCTCACGCTGCTGCCGGGAATCGGCCCCGTGCTTGCGCGTAAACTATTGGATCACTACGGAAGCGGAGAAGCTGTTTTCCGCGAATCGGCAAAAGACCTTGTCCGGCTACCCGGAATCGGGGAGAAGCTTGTTCGCTCATTTATGCCTCCCGTGTTTACCGATGCCTTAAAACAGGCGGAAGCGGAATTAAAAATTGCAGAAAAAGCAGGTACCCGGCTGCTATTTTACCTGGACAAAAGTTATCCTCGCAGGTTAAAGCACTGCCATGATGCACCCGTCCTCTTATTTTTCCGGGGAAATACGAATATTGATCATCCACGTGTGGTCAGTATTGTAGGTTCCAGGAGGGCAACCCCATATGGCAATATGTTGTGCGAAACCCTGGTTGAAGGCCTGCGTCCTTATGACCCGCTGATCATAAGCGGGCTCGCCTATGGGATTGACGTCACTGCGCACCGGGCAGCGCTGAAAAACAAGCTGGCTACCATTGGTGTGTTAGGACACGGCCTTAACCGCATTTATCCTGCCGCTCACTCCCGCATTTCGCGGGACATGGAACAGGAAGGCGGCTTGCTTAGCGAATTTTTCCACGATTTTCCGGCGCTTCCGGAAAATTTCCCAAAAAGGAACCGCATAGTCGCAGGCCTGTCGGACGCCACTATTGTCGTAGAAGCAAACGAAAAAGGCGGCGCCCTGATCACAGCGGATATCGCCTCCAGTTATGACCGGGAGGTATTTGCATTCCCCGGAAGGCTGCGCGATGAAAATTCCCGGGGTTGCCTGCGCATTATAAGGGATCATAAAGCCCAGCTTATTACCGGCGCGGCTGACGTAGCCTGGTATCTTGGCTGGGATAAAAAGCCGGATCAGGAACCTTCGGGAAATGCTCCTTCTGGAAATCTTACGGAAGAAGAAAGGAAAGTGCTGCAAATAATTATAGAATCCGGGAGCATTTTAATTGACGATCTCCGTATTCGCGCTGATTTTTCACAAGAAAGCTTATTTTTTATCTTGTTGCAACTGGAAATGCATGGATTTATAAGTAATATACCCGGTAAAGGCTATGTTTATTGTAAATAATCCAAAATTTTAAGACGTTTCGTCTTTTTAAAATTGATTTTTTAATAAAAAAAGCGTGAAAAATTTGAAATTGTAATATTTCGTTGTGTATTTTTGTGTTAAAATTATAAAACAATGAAAAAGATTGGTTTTAAATCCGTTTTTCCGCTAATCGTGCTGGCGCTGATCAGTATTGTGGCAATTTTTATTCCTGCTGAAGGAGTGAATCTTGAACAGGCAGGTATAAATAGTGCCGATGTCGCCTGGATTTTGGTGGCTTCTACGCTTGTTTTCCTGATGACACCCGGTTTGTCCTTTTTTTACGGGGGAATGGTTAACAGGAAAAACGTGATTTCTACGATGCTGCAAAGTTTCATCGCGACCGGACTTATCAGTGTGATATGGGTGGTCGTCGGTTTTAGCCTGGCATTCGGCGAATCCGTAAACGGCTTCATCGGGAACCCGGCAACCTTTTTCTTTTTCAGCGGCGTCGCCCCTGGAGAGCCCTGGAGCCTGGCTCCAACTATTCCTTTATTGTTGTTTGCCCTTTTTCAAATGAAATTCGCCGTAATTACCCCCGCTCTGGTTGTGGGAGCGGTGGCCGAACGCATCCGGTTTACGGCATATATATTATTTATGGTGCTGTTCAGCCTGCTAGTTTACGCGCCAATTGCACACTGGACCTGGCATCCGGACGGAATTCTCTTTAAACTCGGCGTACTTGATTTTGCCGGGGGGACCGTGGTTCATATTTCCGCAGGCTGCGCGGCGCTGGCCGGCGCGCTTATTCTGAAACGTCGTAAAGATCATATTCAAAAGAAAAGCATTCAACCCGCCAATATTCCTTTTGTTTTGCTCGGAACGGGGCTCTTATGGTTTGGCTGGTTTGGTTTCAACGCAGGTTCTGCCCTGGGAGCCAATGGCCTGGCAGCTTCGGCCTTTGCCACAACCAATACGGCGACGGCGGCAGCGGGCCTGGGATGGATATTATTTGATGCCGCAAGGGGAAGAAAACCTTCCGCGCTCGGATTTTGCATCGGCGCCGTTGTAGGTATGGTGGCCATTACTCCTGCGGCGGGCTTTGTAGGTATTCCCCATAGCATGTTCATTGGCCTTATCGCCAGTATTGTTTCCAACCTCTTCGTTCACTGGAAATCCCGTTCCACCATAGACGATACGCTGGACGTATTTCCCTGCCATGGCGTAGGAGGGATCGTAGGCATGTTACTTACCGGCGTTTTTGCCAGCTCAGTAGTAAACGCCGCAATTAGTGACGGATGGTGGTATGGAAATATAGACCTCTTTAAAAACCAGCTGCTGGGCATGTTATTGGTGGTTGGATACAGTTTCTGCATGTCCTGGCTGATATTCAAGGCCATCAACCTGGTTTACCCGCTTCGTGTTTCTGCTGAAGAAGAAGAGTTGGGGCTGGACGTAAGTCAGCATGACGAAAAGTACCTGGAAGGCCAGATGCTGATCGACCGGAAAGGCCGGCTGAAACAGGATGAGCCCGCATTCACGGAAGAAAAACAATATATATAAACCGGGAAAGAGGGGGCTGACTGAAAAAAATCATGAAAATATCGAAAAAATTGATAATTTTGTGCGGCAAATAATACACCCTTAATTCTATTATTTGCCATGCAGTCAGACCCCTTAAAATTTGCCGGAGAAGGCCTTACCTACGATGATGTGCTGCTCATACCGGCCTATTCGGAGACCCTTCCGCGCGAAGTAAATACCCAGACAAGATTAACCCGTAATATCCGCATCAATATTCCTATTGTTTCCGCCGCCATGGATACGGTGACGGAATCGGCCCTTGCCATTGCTATTGCACAGGAAGGCGGAATAGGGATTCTTCATAAGAACATGAGCATTGAGCGGCAGGCGCTGGAAGTGCGAAAGGTGAAGCGGTCGGAAAGCGGCATGATCCTGGATCCGGTGACGCTTCGGGACGATGCCACGCTGGAGGAAGCCCTGGCGCTGATGAAGGAATACAAGATCGGGGGTATTCCCATTGTGGACGGCGAGCGCAAACTGACCGGTATTCTTACTAACCGCGATCTCCGTTTTCAGAAGGACATTACGATGAAGGTGGGTCAGGTCATGACCCGTCATAACCTGGTGATTGCTCCGGAAGGAACCGATCTTGCCAAGGCCGAGGAGATCCTCCAGAATCATAAAATTGAGAAGCTTCCGGTGGTAGATAAGGATGGCCGGCTGAGCGGACTGATCACGTACAAAGACATTCAGAAATTCAAGAACTTCCCTACTGCCTGCAAGGATACCCATGGACGCCTTCGGGTAGGGGCTGCTGTAGGTGTTACCGCTGATACGCTGGACAGGGTAGCTGCCCTGGTAAATGCCGGAGTAGATGTGATCATCATTGATACCGCCCACGGCCATTCCCGGGGTGTGATCATCGAGGTGAAAAAAGTGAAGGAGCGTTTTCCTGACCTGGAGATCATTGCAGGGAACGTAGGTACCGGCGAAGGCGCCAAAGCCCTGGCCGACGCAGGCGTAGACGGCGTGAAAGTAGGCATTGGCCCCGGCTCCATTTGTACCACCCGCGTGGTTGCCGGCGTAGGCGTTCCGCAGCTAAGCGCTGTATATGAGGCGGCTAAAGCCCTGCAAGGCATGGGTATTCCGGTAATCGCCGACGGCGGGATAAAGCAAACGGGGGACATTGTAAAGGCTATTGCTGCCGGCGCAAGTTCCGTAATGGCCGGGTCACTGTTTGCCGGTGTGGAAGAATCTCCGGGTGAAACTATTATTTACGAAGGAAGGAAGTTCAAATCCTACCGCGGCATGGGTTCCGTGGAGGCGATGGAACTGGGTTCCAAAGACCGCTATTTCCAGGATGTGGAAGACGATATAAAAAAACTGGTGCCCGAAGGTATCGTAGGAAGGGTACCCTATAAAGGCACGCTGCGTGAAGTGATGCACCAGTATATCGGCGGCCTCAGGGCCGGCATGGGCTACTGCGGGGCCGCCACCATCGAAGACCTTCAGAAAGCCCGTTTTGTTAAGATCACGGCTGCAGGCCTCCGCGAAAGCCATCCCCATGATATCATCATCACCAAGGAAGCCCCCAATTATTCGAGGTAAACCTGCTTGTCATGCCCATCAACCTGGAATTCAACAAGAACGAAGATGCTAATAATCGATTGCTGAACGAGCTGCAGGCAAGGCTTAAAAAAGTAAAGGAGGGCGGAGGCGAGGAAAATGCGGCCAAACAAAAGGCGAAGGGCAAGCTGCTGGCAAGGGAGCGAATTGCCCGGTTGATCGATAAAAACAGTTATTTCCTGGAAACCGGTGCGTTGGCCGCCAATGGCATGTACGAAGAATACGGCGGCTGCCCATCGGCCGGCGTGATCACGGGCATCGGTTATATTTCCGGCCGGCAATGCGTGATCGTGGCCAATGATGCTACGGTGAAGGCAGGCGCCTGGTTCCCCATGACCGCAAAAAAGAACCTCCGGGCGCAGGAAATAGCGATGGAGAACAGGTTACCCATTATCTACCTCGTGGACAGCGCCGGGGTTTTCCTGCCGCTGCAGGAGGATATCTTCCCGGATAAAGAACATTTCGGACGTATCTTCCGGAACAACGCACGAATGTCCTCCATGGGCATTGTCCAGGTAGCCGCGATCATGGGCAGCTGCGTGGCAGGGGGCGCTTACTTACCCATTATGAGCGACGAAGCGATGATCGTGGAAGGAACCGGGTCGGTATTCCTGGCTGGTTCTTACCTGGTAAAATCGGCTATCGGCGAAGAAACGGACAATGAAACCCTTGGCGGAGCAGGCACCCATTGCGAAATATCAGGAGTGACCGATTATAAATTTCCGGACGATCATGCCTGCCTGGAAGCCATCCGCGGGATCATGGATAAACTTGGAGATACCCCCGCGCCGGCTTCAGCCGGGTAAATCCGGTACTTCCTTCCGAAGACCCCCGGGAAATCTACGGCCTGCTGCCTGAAGACAGGGAAAAGCCCTATGATATGCTGGACATTATTCGCCGGCTTACCGACGCTTCGGAAATAGAAGAATACAAGGCACTCTACGGCAAAAGCATCATTTGCGGCCTTGCCCGTATTGACGGCTGGGCCGTAGGTATTGTGGCCAATCAACGCAAGGTGGTAAAGACGAAGACAGGAGAGATGCAGTTCGGAGGAGTGATCTATTCCGATTCCGCCGACAAAGCCGCCCGGTTTATCATGAACTGCAACCAGAAAAATATTCCTTTGGTCTTTCTGCAGGATGTCACCGGCTTCATGGTCGGCTCCCGTTCGGAACAGGGCGGAATTATCAAAGACGGGGCAAAAATGGTGAACGCAGTAGCCAATTCAGTCGTCCCGAAATTTACTTTCATCCTCGGCAACTCATACGGCGCCGGAAATTACGCGATGTGCGGCAAAGCCTATGATCCCCGTCTTATCTTCGCCTGGCCCACGGCCCGCATGGGAGTAATGGGCGGTTCCCAGGCCGCCAAAACCCTCCTTCAAATAGAAGAATCGGCCCTGAAAAAACAAGGAACATCCATTACCCCTGAAAGGGAACAGGAATTACTCCGAAAGATCACGTCAGGCTACGATGCGCAGCTTACGCCCTGGTACGCCGCCGCCCGCTTATGGGTAGACGGCATAATTGATCCCCTTGAAACCCGCCGGATTATTTCCGAAGGCATCTCCGCAGCCAACCATGCGCCTGTCGAAAAAAGATTCAACCCGGGAATCATTCAGACTTAGTTGCTTCGCAACAGTTTGAAGTTTCATGCTCGAAGTTGTTTTTTTGGTTTATAGTTTATAGTTTATAGTTTTTGGTTTCTGGTCAGTTTTTAGGTTTTCGTTTCATAGTTTTTAGCCTTCTGTTTCTGGCCTTCAGTTTTTAGTGTAAAGTTTATAGTTTCCGGTTCCTTGTTCTAACTTTTCGTTTCTGGTTTACAATCTTCGATTTCTGGTTTTTGATCTGTTGTTTTCGATTTTTAGCCGGCCTGTAGTTCTTTTGTCATAGCTTCTATTCTCCATTATCCGCTTGTAGTTTATCTGTTTTGGTGGATATTGGTTAACAGCAGCTGAAGTTACTGCCAGCAGCCAAACCCCAGACTCAAAGCCCGGCATTTGCACCGCCCCCCAAAAACAAAAGTTCTTCGAATTGAACCATCCCCAAACAATATCTATAAACCGAAAACCCCTAACCCTTAACCCTTAACTCTTAACCCTTAAACTTTAAACCCCGAACTTTAAACCAACCCCAAGCACAACTACAAACCGGAAACTAAAAACTAAAAACTCTTAAACCTTGATCCTTAAACCTTAAACTTTGAACCAACCCCAAGCGCAACTACAAACCGGAAACTAAAAACTAAAAACTCTTAAACCTTGAACCTTGAACCTTAAACTTTGAACCAACCCCAAGCGCAACTACAAACCGGAAACTAAAAACTAAAAACTTTTAAACCTTAAACCTTAAACTTTGAACCAACCCTAAGCACAACTATAAACCGGAAACTAAAAACTCTTAAACCTTGAACTTTAAACCATGAACTTTGAACCTTAAACCGACAAAGGGTAAGGTTTCGGCCTAATAGTTTTTGTTTTTGAATGCAAATCTCTTTCTTTGCGGAATGCCGGTCAGTAAATTAATCCCCTGGCCGGTCAGCAGCATTAAACCGGATGGCTAAAAACTTATTGATAGTTGAATCACCAGCGAAGGCAAAAACAATAGAAGGCTATTTAGGCCCCGATTTTCTTGTGAAGTCAAGTTACGGGCATATACGTGATCTTGTTAAGGGGGACGATGCCATAGATATTGAGAATGCCTTCTCCCAGAAATACGAAGTTCCTTCTGAGAAAAAGGCCGTGGTGGAAGAGTTAAAGAGGCTTGCGAAAAAGGCGGAAATTATATGGCTGGCGACGGATGAGGACCGGGAGGGGGAAGCTATTTCCTGGCACCTGGCCGAAGTGTTGAAGCTGCCTGATGACAAGATAAAACGAATAGTATTCCATGAGATTACTAAGCCTGCCATTTTATCGGCCATTCAAAACCCAAGGCAGATCGACTACGACCTGGTTCGGGCGCAGCAGGCGAGAAGGGTACTTGACCGCCTTGTTGGTTTTGAATTATCCCCGGTGCTGTGGAAAAAAGTAAAGCCTTCTCTCTCGGCGGGGAGGGTGCAATCAGTCGCCGTTCGTCTCATAGTGGAGCGCGAGCGCGAAATCAACGCCTTCACCGCGGAAGCGCAGTTCAGGGTGACGGCGGTTTTTCGCGTGGATGGAAAGGCAGTACTGAAAGCGGAATTGCCAAGGCGATTCCGGCAGGTGGAAGAGGCCGAAGAATTTCTTGCAAGCTGTATTTCTGCTGAATTCAAGGTGAACAGCCTGGAAGTGAGGCCGGCAAAACGTTCGCCTGCAGCACCTTTTACTACGTCCACCCTGCAGCAGGAGGCTTCCAGGAAACTAGGTTTTTCTGTTTCGCGAACCATGCTGGTGGCACAGAAATTATATGAATCCGGGAAGATCACCTATATGCGTACGGATTCGGTGAATCTTTCCGATACCGCCCTGGAAGGCGCCAGGCAGGAGATCAGCAAAGCTTACGGAGACAAATATCATAAACTGCGGCAATATAAGACCAAAAGCGCCAGCGCCCAGGAAGCGCACGAAGCTATTCGTCCTACTTATTTCGGACAGCATACTGTGGAAGGGGATGCGGCGGCGCAGCGCCTGTATGAGCTGATATGGAAACGTGCAATCGCTTCCCAGATGAGCGAGGCGCAATTCGAAAAAACCAGCGTAAAAATTGGCATTTCCACCCGCGAAGAAGAATTACAGGCAGAGGGCGAAGTGCTGAAATTTGACGGATTTCTCAAAGTCTATATGGAATCCACGGATGAAGAAGATGAAAATACATCCGAGGTAAAAGGAATGCTGCCTCCCCTGAATCAGGGGCAGTCCCTGGAACTGGAACAGATGCAGGCCACCGAACGTTTTTCCCGTTCGCCTGCCCGCTATACGGAAGCAAGCCTGGTGAAGAAGCTCGAAGAGCTGGGGATTGGCCGGCCCTCGACTTACGCGCCGACTATTTCAACTATCCAGAAAAGAGGCTATGTGATAAAGGAAGACCGGGATGGAAAGCCCAGGGAATACCGGATACTGACGCTCCCCACACCCGATAAAACGCAAAGCCTGGCTAAATTCCCCGAAGGAAAGATCAAAAAGGAAACAGCGACTGAGATCACTGGCGCGGAAAAGAATAAGTTATTCCCCAGTGATGTGGGCGCCGTTGTCAATGATTTCCTGATGCAGCATTTTAACGGGATCATGGACTATAATTTCACGGCCAGCGTGGAAAAGGAATTCGATGAAATAGCCCAGGGAATGAAGGAGTGGACCCGCATGCTGGAAGATTTTTACGGCCCTTTCCACAAGAATGTCGAAGAAACCATAGAAAATGCCGGCAAGGCTACCGGCGAGCGTGAACTTGGCCTCGACCCCGTGAGCGGAAAGCGGGTGGCCGTGCGCATTGGCCGGTATGGTCCCTTCGTGCAATTGGGAGAAAGCAGTGAAGAAGAAAAGCCACGATATGCGAGCCTGCGCGGCAGCCAGTCCATTGAAACCATCGGACTGGAAGAAGCCCTTGAATTATTCAAGCTTCCTAAAAAGATAGGGTCTTTCGAGGAAAAGGAAATGCAGGTGAACATCGGCCGCTTCGGCCCTTATATCCAGCATGATAAAAAGTTCTATTCCATTCCGAAAGATATGGAACCGCTGGATATTGCTGAAGAGAAGGCCATAGAGATTATTCTGGAAAAAAGGAAAAAAGATGCGGAAAAAACCATCAAAACCTTTGAGGAAAACCCCGATGTAAAGGTACTCAATGGACGCTGGGGCCCTTTTATTGCCTTTGGAAAACAAAACGTAAAGATCCCCAAGGGGACCGATCCGGCAAGCTTAAGCTACGAAGATTGCGTAAAGCTGTCGGAGGAAGCCAAAGCCAATCCGAAGTCTAAACCAAAACGCAAAAAATCCTAAACCTGTACACGGGTATGTTAGCACACCTTCCCAAGAACGAAGTCAGAAATGTCGCCATGGCGGTGGTGCTGGAGGAAGCTTCCGCCGAAGCGAAAAGCTGGAAGGTTTACCTGCTAAACCTAAAGAACGAAGCCATTGAAACGGTGATGATCAGCTCGAAGGGATACGGGATGAAGAAAGGGAAGGAGGTAAAGACTTCTGTTCTTCGCCACGCTTTTCCCCGCATTGAAGCGCATGAATACGCGCTGGTAGAAATGATTGACGAACAGGTATTTGGCCTGAACAATGAATATTGGCTCAGCTATTATCAGAACGGAACTATTTACGATAAGAAATTCATTTTTCTCCCGGAAAGCATCGTGGAAGAAAATCTTGTTCGGGTCCCGCTCCTGAATAAGCCGGGCGTAATCATTGGTTAATTGCTTCTACCTGCAAATGCCCATTTGCGTTTCTTGAAATTTATTCCAATTTTAGGTTTAATTTAAAAATCTGCTATGGTAGAAACTATACATGCTGCTTCCCGGCCACGCTCTGTTTTTTACTTGTTTTTCCTGGTAACGATCATCCTGGCATCCTGCAAGCCACCCGTGCGGGAAGTTGATCCTGCGTTCGCAAAATATATAGAATCCTATACGACCGGAACCATATCCAGGCAAAGCCCCGTTCGAATACGGCTTGCTTCGGAAGTGCCTTCCCTCTACGAAGAAGGTGCGGAGCTGCCTGCTTCTTTGTTCCGGTTTGAGCCGGGAATTGAAGGCAAGGCTTACCGGACGGATCCTGGCACTATTGAGTTCCGGCCGGCCGGGAACCTGGAGCCCGGACGCATGTATACGGCGGTTTTTGATCTTTCAGCGGTTATTGACGTGCCGGAGGAGCTGGAGGAATTCACCTTTCAATTCCAGGTAATCGAACCTTCCTTCGACATCGCGGAAGAAGGCTTAAGGGTGAGCAGCAGCACGTCCCCGGAATACCTGGAATATAACGGATACATTACCACCGCCGACATTGAGGATCCTCTGCAGGTGGAAAAGCTGCTTTCCGTTGATTACGAGGGCAAAAAGCCCCTAATTAAATGGCAGCACCGCGCCGAAGAAAAAAAATACCATTTTACGATTGACAGCCTCCTGCGGGAAGACGCTGAAAAAAAGCTTCTCCTCAGCTGGAACGGGACGGCTATCGGCAACGGGCAGGAGGGGGAAAAGACCGTCATCGTGCCTGCAAAAGGAGTTTTCAAAGTGCTTAACATGCGCGCTGTTAACGATCCCGGCCAATACGTATTGCTTCAGTTCTCCCAACCTCTTTCTTCGGCTCAAAGCCTGGAAGGGCTGGTCACCGTAGCTGGTCTTTCGGATCTTCGCTATACCGTGGAGGGGAGCGAATTAAAAATATACGCGCCCGATGTCTATGAAGGTGAATACCAGGTACAGATAAACCAGGGTGTAAGGAGCAGCCTTGACCAGCGGCTGGAAAACGCTTTCAGCGGAAGTATTTTTTTTGAGAACAGGATGCCTTCGGTCAGCATCCTGGGAAAAGGAGCCATTCTGCCCCAGTCCGGCAAACTGGTGCTGCCCTTTGATGCGGTAAACCTGAAAGCCGTAGACGTGAGCATTATTAAAATATACGAGGACAATATTCCGCAGTTCCTCCAGCAAAATAACCTGGAAAGTAATTATGACCTCAGAAGAGTAGCCAGGCCGGTGGCGCAGAAAACGATTTGGCTGAATAAGGATAAATCCCTTGATCTTGCTAAAAGAAACCGCTTTTCCCTGGATATAGATGAGCTGGTAAATGCAGAGCCGGGGGCCATTTATACGGTTACCATTGGTTTCAGAAGGGCCTACTCGCTCTATGCCTGCCAGGGGGAAGCCGCTGCGGAGCAGGAAGAGCAAAGCGGGTACTCCGAAAATATCGACGAAGACGATCAGTTCTGGAGCCGGTACGATCAGTATTATCCCTATGGATTCGATTGGAAAGAGCGGGATAATCCCTGCAATGATGCTTATTATAATAAACGGCGCTGGGCCACGAAGAATGTCATTGCCTCCAACCTGGGGCTGATCGTAAAACGGGGCGCCGGGAATTCCATACTGGTATCAGTTACGGATATTCTTACGGCAAAACCGATGGAAGGCGTGGAGCTGGAATTGCTGGACTACCAGCAGCAGGTGCTGGAGCGTGGAAAAAGCGACGGGGAGGGTCTGGCTCGGTTTGAAACAGGCAGAAAACCCTTTCTCCTGATTGCCAGGAAGGGCGAACAGCGTGGCTACCTGAAGCTCGATGACGGGAGCAGCCTTCCCCTGAGCCGTTTTGATGTAGGCGGCGGAGAGGTGCAGCAGGGACTCAAGGGCTATATTTACGGCGAGAGAGGCGTATGGAGGCCCGGCGATTCTCTCTTTCTCACGTTTATGCTGGAAGATAAGGCCGGAAGGCTCCCGGCGGCGCATCCTGTCATCTTTGAAGTATTCAACCCGCGCGGCCAGCTATACCTTCGCACGGTCAGGAATGAGTCGGACAATGGTTTTTATGCCTTTCCTTTTGCGACGGGACAGGATGCTCCCACGGGCAACTGGACCGCGAAAGTAAAAGTGGGCGGCGCCGAGTTCAGTAAATCGCTGAAGATTGAGACCATCATGCCCAACCGGCTGAAAATTGACCTTGATTTTGGAGAAAATAAATCGCTTTCCAAAGCCGGTATGCAGGTGGTGCATTTGTCTTCGCGCTGGCTGTTCGGGGGAACCGCACAAAATCTGAAAGCAAGTGTGGACGCCTATCTCTCACATCAGGGTACCGCATTCGGGCAGTATAATGGTTATAGCTTTGATGACCCGGCAGCAGCCTTCAGCCCGGAACTGGTAAAAATATTTGAGGGGAAACTGGATGCGAAAGGACATGTAAGCTTTACCCCGAAGATTACCGTAGGAAACACAGCACCCGGGGTACTGAAGGCTAATTTCCTGGTAAAAGTATTCGAGCCCGGCGGCAATTTCAGTATGGACCGGGTTTCCCTTCCTTACCATGCCTACAACTCCTATGTAGGAGTAAAAATCCCGGAAGGAGAGAGTTTTTCCGGCTTCCTGGTAACCGGAAAAAACCATCCGGTGGATATTGTAAACCTGGATACGGAAGGGAAGCTTCTTTCCGGCAGCAGGAAAGTAAAAGTGAGCCTTTACAAGGTTCAATGGCGCTGGTGGTGGGATGAAAACGGGGACGATCTCAGTAACTTTGCGCAGGACAGTTATAATAAGCTGCTTCAGGAAGAGGAAATAACCCTGCAAAACGGGCGCGCTAAATGGAACCTGCGCGTGGAATACCCGGAATGGGGCCGCTACCTCCTGCGTGTTAAAGACCTGGAAAGCGGGCATATTACAGGCGAAACGCTGTACATTGACTGGCCCGGCTGGAATGAACGCATGCGGGACGAACATCCTACGGAGGCCGCCATGCTTTCCTTTACGGCAAATAAGGAACGGTTCCAGGTAGGCGAGGAGGTTGTGCTGACCATTCCCAGTAGCGAAGGGGGACGCTGCCTGGTGAGTATTGAATCGGGCAGCAAGGTGATCAGGACTTTTTGGACCGATACCCAGAAAGGGCAAACAGTTTTCAAATTCAAGGCCGAGAAGGAAATGGCTCCTAATGTGTATGTGAATGTCAGCCTTTTGCAGCCACATTCTCAAACACTGAATGATCTGCCCATTCGCATGTACGGGGTTATTCCCATCCTTGTGGAGGCGCCGGAAACCATCCTTAAGCCGGCTATTGATATGCCGGCATCCATCCGGCCTGAAGAGCAGGCGTCGGTAACCGTCTCGGAAGCCTCCGGGAAAGCGATGACCTATACGCTTGCCATCGTGGACGAGGGCCTGCTGGACCTGACCCGTTTTAACACACCGGATCCGCACGCGGCTTTTTACGCCCGGGAAGCGCTTGGCGTTAAAACCTGGGATCTTTTTGATGCGGTAATAGGCGCGTGGGGAGGAGACCTGGAGCGAATCCTGAGTATTGGCGGGGACGAAGAGCTAAACCGCGACGCAGGAGCAGCCCGGGCTAACCGCTTTAAGCCGGTAGTAAAATTTATGGGCCCTTTCCGGCTCGAAAAAGGGAAGGAACAAACACATTCTTTCCGGCTGGATCCATACATCGGCTCCGTGCGGGTGATGGTAGTAGCCGGAGACAAGGGCGCTTATGGAATGGCGGAGAAAGCGGTATCTGTGAAGAAACCCCTGATGCTGCTCGCTACCCTTCCGCGGGTATTGTCCCCCGGCGAAAAGGTACGGATGCCGGTGACCGTTTTTTCTACCGCCGCCGGAACACGGGATATAGCCCTCCGGCTTTCCGCTAATAAGCTGATACACCCTGCCGGCGGAGAAAGCAGCAGTCAAACCGTACATTTTAACGAGCCTGGCGAACAACTGGTATATTTTGAGCTGGAGGCCGGCTCAGCTGCCGGCATAGGCAAGGTGAGCATCACTGCCAGCAGCGGAAATCAAAAGGCAAATTATGAAGTAGAACTTGATATAAGGAATCCCAACCCGGTAGTTACTAATATAATAGAACAAGAAGTGGCGCCTGGAAAAACTTGGGAAACTAACTTCCTGCCCGTAGGAACCGCCGGGAGCAGGGAAGGTTATCTGGAGGTATCGGCCATTCCCGCCCTTCAGCTGGCTAAACACCTGGATTACCTGGTCCGCTATCCCCACGGCTGTCTGGAGCAGGTGACCTCATCGGTATTCCCGCAATTGGTGCTGGAACAATTAAGCGATCCCGGGGAGCAGGAAAAGGCGGCCATTGCGCGAAACGTAAAGGCCGGCATCCAGCGCCTGAAAGGGTTTCAGCGCACTGACGGCGGATTGGCTTACTGGCCGGGAGCCAAGGAATCCGATGAATGGGGGACCAGTTATGCCGGCCATTTCCTGCTGGAAGCCCGGGAAAGAGGGTATAGTTTGCCTCCTGGCTTCCTTGATCAATGGGTCAAATACCAACGCAATAAAGCGGCGGCCTGGTCGCCCGGAGCGTATAACTTCCAGGGAGGAGACCTGCTGCAGGCCTACCGGCTTTACCTGCTCGCTGCTGCAGGGGCTCCGGAAATGGGCGCGATGAATCGCTTGAGGGAGTTCAGCTACCTCCATCCGGTAGCGGGCTGGCTTTTGGCCGCGGCCTATCATCTGGGCGGGCAAGCGGAAGCGGCTTCCCGGCTGGCGGATAATCTTCCCCTCACGGCCCCTTCTTACCGGCGGCCCGGAAGAACCTATGGAAGCAGCCTTCGTGATAAAGCCATTATACTGCAATCACTGGTGACGATGGGACGCAGGGAGCAGGCAAAGGAGCTTCTCGGGGAAGTTAGCAGAGAGCTTTCCGGCGAAAGCTGGTATAGCACGCAGACAACCGCCTGGTCATTAATATCCATCGCCGAATATTGCGGCAAGAGCGCCTCAGGAAGTAAATTACTCGCCGCCTATGGGCTCAATAATGATAAAGGCACGATCAATACCTCATCCTACCTGGCCCGAATCCCCTTGAATCTGCAAAACGGGAAGCAGCAGGCTATGATCCGTAATGACGGGGAAAATGTACTGTTTGTACGATGGGTCCTCAGTGGCCAGCCGGCGCCCGGAGAAAATCCACCGCCGGCAAAAGCAAGCGGCCTGCTGGGTATGACGGTAAAATATAAAAGCCTTGACGGAAAGCCGGTTAATCCCGCCCGCATGGCGCAGGGCACCGACTTTATGGCGGAGGTTACCCTGAACAATCCGGGGGGGAACGGGGATTACCAGGAGATGGCCCTGTCGCAGGTATTTCCTTCTGGCTGGGAGATCATTAACACACGTCTTTCGGGTGATGACAATCTCTCGCTTTCCTCGTCTTTTACATACCAGGATATCCGGGACGACCGCGTATATACTTATTTCGACCTGCCTGAAAAGCGTTCGGTCACTTACCATGTCATGCTGAACGCGGCTTATCCCGGAAGGTTTTATCAGCCGCCGGTCTATTGCGAGGCGATGTATGATGCCGGTATCAGCGCCCGTACGGCAGGCAGGTGGGTAGAAATATATAATCCTCTGGAGAGTAATTAGTGTTGAGAATATGGCAGGTAATTCAGCTCAGGGTTTGCGGCCTCAGGAAAGAATGGCTGCTGAGCGGAGCTGTCTATTTTAGCTTTTTACTGCTTTTCTGGTTTTCCCTGCCAGACCCGCTTTTCCGCACACCCACTTCCTACCTGATTGAAAGCAGGGAAGGGGTACTCCTGGGTGCGCGCGTTGCCCGGGACGGTCAATGGAGGTTTCCGCCCGGCGCTGATGTACCCGAAAAATTCAGCAAAGCGATCATTGCCTTCGAGGATAAGCGTTTTTACAGCCATCCGGGTTTCGATATTTTGGCGCTCGGCAGGGCCTTCTTTCAAAATATAAAAGCGGGCAGCATTGTGAGCGGGGGAAGTACCCTGAGCATGCAGGTCATTCGCCTGTCCAGGAACAAGCCACGGACCATCTGGCAAAAATGCCTGGAGATCATGCTGGCGATCAGGCTGGAATTAACCTATTCGAAGGAAGAAGTGCTTGCGCTGTATGCCAGGAACGCGCCGTTCGGGGGCAATGTAGTTGGATTGGAAGCCGCTTCCTGGCGTTATTTCGGGCGCAGCCCGGAGCAGCTATCCTGGGGCGAAACCGCTGCCCTGGCTGTGTTGCCGAATAGCCCTTCCCTTGTTTATCCCGGCAAGAACAGCAGGGCATTGCTGCTTAAAAGAAACAGGCTGCTTGAGAAATTAAGCAGGGAGGGCGTAATAGATCCGCTCACCGGCAAGCTGGCCATGCAGGAACCGCTGCCGGGCGAGCCGTTAGATCTTCCGCAGCGCGCCCCTCATTTACTTACCCGCTTTTATAAGGAGCATGTAGCTGCCGCCGGGAAGAATTCCGGAGACCCGGTAAGTGCTTTAACTACCCGGGCCCGCACGACCCTGAGCGCTTCGCTCCAGGAAAAGGTAAATGACATTATTGGGCTGCATCACCGGCGATTGAAAGCAAATGGCGTTAATAATGCCGCAGCTCTGGTGCTGGAAGTGGAAACAGGAGCAGCGCTGGCTTATGTAGGGAATGTGTATGCGCCGGAGGATCCGGAAGTGGAATCCTACGTGGATGTGATTCCGGCTCCGCGGAGTCCGGGAAGTACCCTGAAGCCTGTTTTGTATGCGGCCATGCTTTCCGAAGGTATGTTGTTGCCGAATACTCTCGTGGCCGATATACCCACGCGGATTGCGGGGTTCACCCCCCATAATTTCGATCTGGAATACAGCGGCGCCGTTCCCGCCGGGCGGGCCCTTTCCCGCTCTCTGAATATTCCCGCGGTAAAGATGCTGCAGGAATACCGCTATGAAAGATTTCATTCCCTTCTGAAAAGGATGGGCCTCACGACTCTTGACAGGCCGCCGGGCCATTACGGGCTATCGCTTATCCTGGGAGGAGGTGAGGTAAGCATGTGGGACCTGGCGGGCATTTACGCCAGTATGGCCCGGGTGCTGAATCACCAGTACGATTACAGCGGAAGATACGATCCGGCAGACTTTCATGCGCCCCGCTATCGGGCCGGGCCGCAAGGGGAGGACGGGCTTTCTAAGGACGGGCTTTCCAAGGAAGAGGACGGGTCCGGTAAAACAGACAAGCGCCTTGAAAAAGACGGACTGCTGGATGCCGCCGGCATTTGGTTTTCGTTCCGCGCAATGGAAGAAGTGGTTCGTCCCGGTGAAGAGATGCTCTGGAGGCAGTTTACTTCCACGCAGCAGGTGGCATGGAAGACCGGGACCAGCTTCGGTTTCCGGGACGGCTGGGCGATCGGGATCACGCCCCGCTATGTGGTGGCCGTTTGGGCGGGAAACGCCGACGGCGAAGGCAGAGCCGGCCTTACAGGCATTACCGCAGCTGCCCCTGTTCTATTTGATATCTTCCGGCTGCTACCGGCTGCTTCCTGGTTCCAGGTCCCTTACGATAAGCTGGCGCGGATTCCGGTTTGCGCCCGGAGCGGATACCGGGCCACCGATCTTTGTACCGGCGCAGACAGCAGCTATGTTCCAAAAGCCGGGCTTCGTACAGGGCCTTGCCCTTATCATCAATTAATACACCTGGACGCCTCTGGTACGCAGAGGGTGACCGGTGACTGCATGCTTCCTTCGGCGATGATGCACCAATCCTGGTTTGTGCTTCCGCCGGCAATGGAATGGTATTATAAGGACCGTAACCAGGATTATCGCCCTTTACCGCCATATGCGGAGGGCTGCAGTCCGCATACCGGGAACAGCGAAGCGATGGCATTTATCTATCCGTCACCGGGGACAAAGATCTATATCCCCGTTGAATTAAACGGAAAACGGGGGGAAACTGTCTTCAGCGTAGCGCACCGGCGGCCGGCGGCAAAAATATACTGGCACCTGGACGGGGAATACCTTGGTGTTACTTCCGGACTTCATGAAATAGCCCTGAGCCCATCCGCGGGGGCTCATACCATTACGCTGGTGGACGAAGAGGGGGAAAGGCTTTCGGGCAGATTTGAAATACTCGACAAATGATACGCGTCAGGGGGTAAAGTTATGTTTGACTTAATTTAAGTTTTTCTTATTTTGCTCCTTCTTACAAAAAAAACAAATAATCTAATCCGAATGAGCAATAACAGAAGAGATTTCTTAAAAATAAGCGGGCTGGCCGGCCTGGGCCTGGCAGGAGCGGGTTTACCTGGACTGGCGAAGGCGGGTGCCGGCGGCGCCGAGACCATCCAGCAACAAATTGCGCGAAGCCAGCGGCAGCAGCGGTTCAATATGAGCGGTTATGCAGCCCCGAAGCTGGAAACCGTACGCATAGGTTTTATAGGGCTTGGCCAGCGAGGGCCGGGCGCAGTGAACAGGATGAGTCATATCGAGGGCGTGGAAATCAAGGCCTTATGTGATATTCGCCCCGACCGGGTGGAAAAGGTAAAAAAGTCGCTGGAGGGCACTGATCATAACCCGGACACCTATTCAGGAAGTACTTTTGCCTGGAAGGAGATCTGCGAACGGGAAGATATCGACCTGGTTTATATTGTTACCCCCTGGGACTGGCATACACCCATGGCCGTTTACGCGATGGAAAACGACAAGCATGCGGTAAGCGAAGTGCCCATAGCCACTACCCTGGAGGAATGCTGGCAGTTGGTAGAAACATCGGAACGCACTAAAAAGCATTGCGTGATGATGGAGAACTGCTGTTATGATTTCTTTGAGCTGATGACCCTGAACATGGCCCGGCAGGGCTTTTTCGGGGAGATCATTCATGGGGAAGGGGCCTATATCCACAACCTGCTGGACCTGAATTTTAGCAAGGAAGGGTATTACGACATGTGGCGGCTGAAAGAGAACTTCCGGAACGGGAATCTTTATCCTACACATGGCCTTGGGCCCATCTGCCAGGTGATGAACATCAACCGGGGAGACCAGATGGATTACCTGGTATCCCTTTCAAGCAATGATTTTCATATGGCTGAAAAGGCCCGCGAACTGGCGGAGGAAGATGACTTTTTTGCCACCTACGCCAATAAGCGTTTCCGGGGAAATATGAATACCACCAGCGTTCGTACCAAAAACGGCCGCAGTATCATGATCCAGCATGATGTGACCTCGCCCCGCCCGTACTCAAGGATCCACCTGGTAAGCGGAACCAAGGGCGTGGCCCGCAAATGGCCTTCGCCGGCAAAGATCGCACTGCAACACGAATGGATTTCGGAGGATGAATTCAAAAAGCTGGAAGAGCAATACACGCCGGAGATCGTAAAAAAAGTAGGCGAGATGGCTAAAAAGATCGGCGGGCATGGAGGAATGGACTTTATGATGGACTGGCGGCTGATCGATTGCCTGCGCAACGGCCTGCCGCTTGACCAGGATGTATATGACGGCGCGCTCTGGAGTGCGATCACTCCGCTAAGCGAATGGTCGGTAGCCAATCGTTCCAATTCCGTTGACGTTCCGGACTTTACGGCGGGCTCGTGGAAAACGAATAAACCGGTAGACCTTTCGCTGGAAGGCGGTGGCACCACTAAGGTAAAAGCCTGAATATGAAACCTGCTTCATTGTTAGGATGTGCGGTGGCCCTGGCGGCTCTTCCTTACGGCGCTATGGCTCAGTCGGCACGCGGGGCAGAGAAGCAGGGCCTTCATTATGAAGCCATCCTGGCCGACGGGCATAACGACGTCCTTTCCTCTTCCCTGATGCGGGGATTGAAACTGGAAGATGACCTTCGCGGAAAAGCGCATTCAGACCTGGGCCGCTTTGCGGCGGGCGGCGTAGACGTCCAGGTTTTTTCGGTATGGTGCGGTGATAAATATACTTCCGAAGGCGGGTTTGAGCGGGCGAATGCTGAAATAGATGTCCTGGAGAAAACAATCGCGCGGAACGCGGCACGCATGGAACTGGTGACCAGCTATGAGGAGCTGAGGCGCGTAGTAGAACAGAAAAAGCTGGCGGCAATTATCGGGGTGGAAGGAGGGCATATGATCAATGAGAACTTAGCCTGCCTGGACAGCTTGTATGCCCGCGGCGCACGTTACCTGACGCTTACCTGGAACAACAGCACTTCCTGGGCAAGTTCAGCACAGGATGAAGTGCTTCACCCTGAAAATCTGACAGTCAGAGGATTAAGCGAATTCGGAGAAGAAGTGGTAAGACGCATGAACGAACTGGGCATAATGGTGGACCTTTCTCACACCGGCGATTCTACTTTTTGGGACGCCATGAAGATCGTTGAGCGGCCGGTGATCCTTTCCCATAGTTCCGTATATGCGCTGTGTCCCCATTACCGGAACCTGAAAGATGAACAGATCAAGGCGGTAGCCCGGAACGGAGGCCTCATCTGCGTGAATTTTTATTCGGCTTATATCGACCCTTCCTATAATCGAAAAGTAAAAGCCCTGGTAAGAAAATATCCCGGGGAGGCCGATTCACTCCGGCAATCCCTTTCTTCCGATTATGCTATTGGTTCGGCAATTCTGGAAATGCACCCTTCCGAGGCGGAAGCGCTGCGCGCCCCGTTTTCGCTGCTTATTGACCATATTGATTATATCGCGCGCCTGGCAGGCGTTGATCACGTAGGCCTGGGATCGGATTTTGACGGGATCAGTTCCCTGCCGGAGGGGCTGGACGATGTGTCTGATTACCCGAAGATCACCAGCGCATTAAAAGAGCGTGGGTACTCTGACGAAGATATCCGGAAGATACTTGGAGAAAATTTCCTGCGGGTTTTCCGGGCAAATACATCCCCTTAGCGACCCTCTATTGAGCCATGACAATCAATTGCCATCTTAGTGCTGCGTCCTCACTATGGCTGGTTTCCGAACAGGCGGGAGAAGAAGCCTGCAGGTTCCAGCAATAACTGATATGTGACCGATATCATCCGTACCTGCTGTTCCAGGTGGCCTTCCTGCGCTTCTATGTTGATATAGGGAAGGCCTTCCCATTCGGCATACACGGAAAGGGATCCATCATCTGTGGGGTTTTTACTCTGGAGGACTACATTTATATCTTTCCTTTTATAAAAGCGGTAGTACCGGCTCCTGGTTACCACGACGAAATCGTCGGCATCCGCTCCGGACGCCAGGTAAACTTTCCGGGCTTCCTTATCATAAATAGCTCCCGGGAGATAAGATTTGGCGGAAAAGTTATCCTCGGTATTGTTGTGAAGGGTGATGATGCAAGGGATATTAGCGATATCGTAGACTTGCAGGAGGCTGTCGGCAAATCCTGCCAGCGCTTTTTCTGCCTGGAGCCCGGTACTTCCGTAACGCTTCAGGGTGGCTTTTCTGCCTTCGGCCGTAAACATGCGGTTGGGGTCAAACTGGTAACTGCGGTTGCCGGTTGGAAATTTTACCAGGCGTTCCCCGCTGTGCTTTAGCTCCACCAGCCGCCCGCCCTTTTCCTCCATCACTTGCAGGGCTGCTTTTACCGCCGTGTTTTCATCGTCATGAAGATTCAGGAAATGCACCGGGCCTTCCTGATCCCCGGTGATCAGCACGTGGATAAGCGTATCTCCCAGGCCTATGCTGCAAACTTCCTGTGCAGCAGCGGGCCGCAAATGAATAATACTTAAAAGTACCAGGCTTAAAACGATACTTCTCATTCCATTAAAAATTGGGTTTCAGTACGTATTTCTCGTAGAACCGGACCACGTGTTCAACGGCTTCTTCCGCCGTATCTACTATCCGGAACAGGTTCAGGTCCTGGGGGCCGACGTTATTTTCGCGATCCAGCACTTCTTCTTTGATCCAGTCAATTAGGCCGCTCCAGAATGATTTTCCAACGAGGATAATGGGAAACTCTGCAATTTTGCTTGTTTGAATAAGGGTGATGGCTTCAAATAGTTCGTCCATGGTACCGAAACCTCCCGGCAGCACAATAAAACCCTGGGAATACTTGACGAACATGACCTTGCGCACGAAAAAATAATCGTAGTTCATGAGTTTATCCTTGTCGATGTAAGGATTGGAATCCTGCTCATGCGGAAGATGGATGTTCAGCCCTACCGATTTACCGCCGTTCATCTGGGCGCCCTTATTGGCCGCTTCCATGATCCCCGGCCCGCCGCCGGTAATGATCCCGAAGCCGCGGCTGGTAAGTTTACCGGCGATTTCGGTAGCCATTTCATAATATTTATGACCTGGTTTCGTGCGCGCCGACCCGAAGATAGATACGCAGGGGCCAATCCGGGCCATTTTTTCAAATCCTTCCACAAATTCCGACATCATTTTAAATATCTGCCAGGAATCATTTACCTTAATGCTCTGCCAGTCCTTTTGTCCGAATGCCTTTCGTATTGCTTCTTCGCTGTTCATTTATGCTTGCGTGTTTATCGCGGTTTTATGACCCGCCTGTTCTCCCCGTTTGGAAATAATGATCAATCCCGCGTAGGTCAGTATCCCGTTCAATAATATCAGTTCGTTCCCGATCTCATACCCGTTCAGCCATTCCGCAGAATTCTTATCCAGGATAAAACATAACAGGGGCGCAAAGATACAGATCGCCGGGACAAATTTGTCGATGACTTTTCTTTTGGCAAACAGGCCGAAGGAGAAGAGCCCCAGCAGTGGGCCGTAGGTATAGCCTGCCAGAATAAGTACGGTATTGATGATCGCATTGTCATTCAGTACCCGGAAGACAAGGATCACCAGGAGCAAAACAACGGCAAAGCCCAAATGAATACGCTTCCGGATCTTTGTTTTTTGTTGCTGCGAATAATCCTGCCTTGCCTGCATATTCAGAAAATCTATGTAAAAGGAGGTGGTCAGGGTAGTCAGGACAGAATCAGCGCTGGAAAAGGTAGCGGCCGTAAGGCCCACTATAAATATCAGCCCTGCAAACATGCCCAGGTGTTCCAGTGCAAGCGTGGGGAAGAGGTTGTCACTTACCTCAGGAATGCTGATGCCCATTTTTACGGCATAGGTGTACAGGAGTACGCCCAGGCAGAGGAAAAAGAAATTCACGATGAACATCACGATGCTATACGAGTAGATATTCTTTTGCGCATCCCAGAGACGTTTGCAGCTCAGGCTTTTTTGCATCATATTCTGGTCAAGCCCGGTCATGGCCACGGCGATGAATACGCCGGCAAGAAATTGCTTCCAGAAGAAAGAGGTGGGTTTCGGATCCCAGAAAAAGGTTTTGGAATAGGTGCTTTCCGCCACCGTGTTAACAAGGTCGAAAAAGCCCAGCTGAAGTTCATTGCTGATGGCTACAATGGAAAGGACTACTGCCAGCAGCAAAAAGCCGGATTGCAGCGTATCTGTCCAGACCAGGGTTTTTATCCCTCCCTTGTACGTGTACACCAGCATGAGTGCGATGATAATGGTCACCGCCAGCCAGAAAGGAATGCCCAGGGCGTCAAAAACAAATAACTGGATCACGCTGGCAGTCAGGTAAAGCCTGGCGGCTGCCCCCAGCGTACGCGAAAGCAGGAAAAAGAAAGCGCCTGTTTTTTGCGCCCAGGCGCCAAAGCGGGTATGAAGATAACTGTAAATGGACGTCAGGTTCATTTTATAGTAAAGCGGAAGCAGTACCGCTCCGATAATAAAATACCCGAAAATATAACCGATCACCAGTTGCAGGTAGGAAAACTGCGCGGAGCCGACGGCTCCCGGCACGGAAATATAGGTAACTCCTGAAAGCGAGTCAGCCAGCATACCGAACGCCACCGCAATCCAGGGCGAGGCCTTGTTTCCCCGGAAATATGCGTCATCATCCGCGTTTTTGCCGGTAATCCAGGCTATAAGCAGCAAAAGTCCGAAATACGCGACAATGCAGGAGATAATAAAAATTGGTGACATCCAGGTTAATTTGCAGGTTAAGATGAAAATAATTTCACACAAATAAAAATCAAAACAGTTTCTTTGCAAGTATATGAACTTTTCGTCCAAACTATTGGAAGAGGCCGTGGCGGAGGTTGCCAGGCTGCCTGGAATAGGAGAAAAAACGGCGTTGCGAATGGTGCTTTTCCTGCTTAACCGCCCCGAACAGGAAGTGGAAAGGTTTGCCGGCGCTCTTTTGAAGCTAAAAAAGGAAGTCAACTTCTGCAGCGAATGCGGAAATATTTCCGATGCGCCTCTCTGCAGCATTTGTACGGCGCCCAAACGTGACCGGAGCCTTATTTGCGTGGTGGAAGACAGCCGGGATGTGATGGCCATTGAGAATACCCGGCAATACAAGGGCCTGTACCACGTGCTGGGCGGATTGATCTCGCCGATGGACGGCATCGGGCCTTCCGATCTGCATATTGGCAAACTGCTGGAACGCGCGGGAAAAGGCGAAGCCAAAGAGATCATTCTTGCACTCAGCGCCACCATGGAGGGAGACACCACCGTATTCTACCTGTATAAAAAACTCAAAGATATCCCCGTCCTCCTCTCCAGCATCGCCCGGGGCATCGCCTTCGGAGGAGAAATAGAATATGCGGATGAGGTAACCCTTGGGCGTTCCATTCAAACCCGGGTGCCTTATAAGGGCGAAGCCTGACGCGACCCGCCCGGTCCGCCCCAAGCCCATCGTCAGAGGTTCCGGCCGCCGCGGCCCCCGGCATAGTGCCATGGCAACCCGCAATGATGTTGCCCGCGGCGATGCAACGGTGGCAAATCCGCCGCTTAAATTTAATTCCGGCTCAGCCGTACCCTAATGGTTCCGGCGCCGTTGGTGAATGCCTCTGCGGGAAGCCTGATCTCGAGCCGCTTCAGGCCCTTGATCTTTCTGTCAAGTTCAAGCGGTGGAGGATCGAGTGAAATCACCGAAACGGGAATGTCCGGGTGGGAAAGATTTTCCAGCCTCAGCTGCTTTCCATCCTGGCTAAGAATGGCTCCCCGCCTGGTGATCTCTACATCCGAAGTAGTTATTAATTGCCATGTTACCAGCTTCGTAGAGTCGGTTATTTCAATGGTGTCTTCAATTAAAAGCGAATGATCGTTCTCTTTGGTGAAGCGCCTGACGGCGCTTTGCAGGTGATCTCCGAAAGCAGCTGTGAGATCAAAGGCCGCTTCAGGTCTTTCGCCGTTCTTAAAGTCTGCCAGGCCGGCATGCCCATCCACGGCGTGCAGAGCGTTGTTCACCGTCAGGGTACTGTGCCCGAAATTGTTTTTTGTGAGCAGTGTCCATCGCTCGCAATCCTGGCAGCTTCCCCAAAGGTTAAACCCTGTTTTTTCCAGCTCATGATAAGCCTGGTTTCCCGGGTCAATGGCCCATCGCACGCCATCCAGTTCAAATACAAAGGAACCGGCATCCATATTCCCGTGATTGTTGGTTCCCCGCCCGCCTTTCGCTCCCAGGTAATAATTCCCCGGATCTTCCGGGCCGCCCCTGAAAATGACAACGGGGTTGGGCCCTTCTCCCTTCCACACCAGGGGAAGAGCGGTTTCATCCCTGCTTTCAAAAGCGGCCAGCCACACCAGGCCGGCCCCCGCGTGCCTGGATAGTTTTTCCATTTCTTCCGGCTTTTGAAGGAAGCGTTCTTTTTCAAAGTAAATTTTATTTCCGGTTTTAGCGGCAAACCAGGCCAGAACCAGGTCGCCGTTTTCACTCCTTTCATCACCGCAGTCTGAAAAATTATAGTACCAGCCTGACGGAGCAACGCTTAGCAGGCGGAAGTCGGCGCTTTCCATGAAGGCGGGATAGGCGGACAGCCCAAAATCGGTTCCGAACGCGCTTTCCAGTATAGAAGCGGTAAGGACCGAAAAGCTGGTGCCATAACTCCAGTAAGTGGAGCCCTCCGGGTACACGCCGTCAGGCCCGTATGCTTCCAGGGCATGAGGAATGCCTTCCAGCGCCCTGCTGATGGTTTTCGCTGCCAGCACGGGATCCTGGTCCGCAATCACGAGGGAAGCGGCGATCATGCCGGCATTGCATACCTGGTTCCAGTTATTGTCCCCGTTTATCCAGCCGGTATTTCCTTTTTTATTATAACTGGGTTTGATGCCCTTTTCGATCAGCGCTTTCTTCGCCAGCGTTACCGTGCTGTCAGGAAGTGACGCTCCCGCCCAATCTACGGCCAGGGCCACGGCCATGGACATTTCTGCGACATCCAGGTAATGGGAAGGGTTCCAGTCGCTGAAATTGGATACCGCGTTCAGTTCCTCATTGATCCGGGTAAGTACGGCAGGATCTTCTTCCATGCGGTAGACCATGCAAAGAATGTTCATCCTGTACAGCATTTCCCGTGATACGGACAGCAGCCTTCTGCCCGTCACGATCCTTTCAAGCAAAGGCTCCGTGAGTATTCCGGCAGCATTCAGTTTAATGGCCTGGTACATGTTCTGCACCACCGGGTCGATTTCGAGCTTGCTTTTTAAACGGGCTTCCAGTTCAGGGCTTAGCAGCAGGCGCGGGGAACTTTTGCGCAGGTGTTTCTGCAGGTAGTCCGCCGTGACGGGGTTTTCCAGGCTAAGGGAATCAGTCGCCGGCGTTTTTATTTCTGTCACTATTTTTGCCGCAGCAGTCGGGGCCGTTGCTTCCGGCCGTCCTGCTGTCCCGGCCGGTGCTGCCAAAGCCGGGGATGTCGCTGCCGCAGCCGGGGGCATAGCCCCGGGCCCGGCTGCTTCCGAAGCTGCCGCAAGCGGGGCCGTTCCGGCCGGCAGCAAGAGGATCAGTATCAGCCATTTCCTTAGCCGGAAAAGATTATTTGCCTTTTTCATATTGTTTCAAATTTCCTTGTTTATCAAACGCTTACCATCCTGGGTTTTGGCCCAGGTTCGGGTTCTGTGCAATTGAGCTCAATGGAACCGGCCATAAATAATGTTTGCTTTCATCAAATACCGGGTTTTCCCAATCTGTTCCCTTATATACGTCAATATACGTGTTTCCGGATAGCGGGTCAACAGAAGACTGCACGGTTGCACCGGGATAACGGGTAATGGCGGCAGCATCCCATCGGATCCCCATGGCAGGGATCTCCAGTTTCTTGCCCTGCTTCCAGCGTTTAAGGTCTTTATAGCGGTGGCCTTCCATGAATAACTCTACCCGCCGTTCCCTGCGGATCTCCACGATCAGCGGGGGCACGCCGTCGGCGGTATACCTTGGGTCTGCCGGGACGTTTCCCCGCACCATATGAGGCATAGCCACCCGGTCCCGAAGGAGGTTAATACTGATGTCCAGATCCTGCTGGGAAAGCTCGCCAAGCTCAGCAAGCGCTTCGGCATAGTTCAGGAGGACTTCGCCAAAACGTAAAATAATAGCGGGGGATTCGGCCGTATTATACGCTTTCCCGATCATATCGGCTGCATTATAATGTTTGATGATATGGTAGCCCGTAGTGGACCGGTATCCCCCTGACATGCCTGTCAGACGAGGGTAGGGCCGTCCGTCGGCCAGGTGATACTGGTATTTTCCGGCATCCTCCGGATGAAGGACCGTTTGCCGCAGCCTGGGGTCCCTGTTTACGAAGACATCTTCAATTTGTGCGTCGCCCTGGTAGAGCGGGGAAAGGGAAACGGGCAGTCCGTCCGTACACAGGTAATCTTCCACTAAACTTTTGGTGGCCCCACCGGCGTATTCAAAATAGCTTTGCACATGGTTGGTGAGTACGCCCAGCTGGTATTTCCGCCAGTACATGACTTCAGGGTTTCCCGAAAGGTCAAGGCTGCGGTGATAGGCGTTATAATCATTTTCCGGATCGCCGGTATTGTATAAGGAATAAGGGCCATTGTCCATTATTTCCTTTGCGGCGTTGGCTGCTTCCCGGAGCCACATTTCTGCATCGCTGCCGCCGTGGTACTTTCTCCAGGTTCCCTCGTAAAGGCAAACCCGGGACTTTACCAGCAATGCACACCATCGGTTCAAACGGCCGGGAGCGTTTCCGTCTTCCCAGTCATCGGGAAGGTTTTCGGCGGCGAAGCTAAGGTCTTCCAGCACTTTCAGCATGGCCTCTTCCCGTGGCGTCCGGGCCGCATACAATTCTTCGGATTCCGTGTCCAGCGGTTTGTCCACCCATGGCACATCCCCGAATTTCTGCACTTTTTCCGCGTAGAACCAACCCCTGAACAATCTTGCTTCCGCGGCGTATTTGTTGATCACTTCCTCTTCCAGGGGCGCCTTGCTGTAATTGGCAAGGCCTACATTGACAGCCCTTACAAAGTTCCAGCCTTTGTAACCGAACCATTGCGGATCAGTTGGAATATTGTGTTTGCCGGCGCGTACCTGCTGGAAAAAAGTATGGCGGTCGTGCCTGGGCGCCATATTGTCGGAAAATTCATCCTGGAACCAGATACTTCCGAAATAGCTTTCGAAATTCTGGTAATGCCCCATCAGGATCGGCACATTGTCATCGTTCCGAGCAAGGTCATACAGGCTGTTATTGTATACCTGAAGGTCGTTTTCGGAATTCCAGAAAGTTTCGCTGCTGACTTCGTCCAGGGGTTTTCTTTCAAGGAATTCATCGTTGCAGGAGGCAGCAAAAAACGCGGTGAGGATCAGCAGGCTCCATTTTTCTATATGCTTTTTCATAATTATTTCTTTTGTCAGAATGTTAGGCTAAGACCAAGGCTATAGATACGCTGCAGCGGATATTCGATCGCTCCGTTTGTATCAAATGTGGTGTTTTGAATGGATTCGGGATCCAGCGGTTTCCGTATGGGGGAGTATTCCCAGAGGTTCATTCCCGTGAAGTAGATCCTTGCCTGGCCAAGCCCGGCCTTTTCCAGCAGGTGTGCGGGAAGATCATAGCTAAGCATGATGTTCTTCAGCCTGATATACCCTGCGTTTTGCAGGAAACGGGATTGCGTTTGGATATTTTTCTTGTCGTTCGTTGAAATATGCGGCGCCGCGAAATAGGCGTCCCGGTTGTCTTCGCTCCAGGAATCGGTAATGAAATACCTTTCGATATGCCCTGCATTGAAAGGGAAGAACCAGGTCCAGTTGCCGGACGTAGGCCAGTGGTCCCGTTGCCAGTAACCCTGGAAAAAGGCGGACAGCCGGAAGCCCCTGAAGCCGGCGCCGGCATTGACGCCGAAACTGTACCTCGGGTTCTCATTGCCAATGATTTTCCGGTCGCCGGGGTCGGCCAGTGTGTTGCTTCCCGCGCTGATGACACCGTCCCCGTTGAGGTCGGCATAGCGGATGTCTCCCGGTTTCCAGTTGGCGCCGATATTGGACTGGTCCGGAGCGTTTGCAATTTCTTCTTCCGACTGGAAGATACCTACCGTTTCATAGCCCCAGATATCTCCCAGTTTCTGCCCGACGTAAAACTCGGAAAGCGCCCCGGTAGGATTATCATAGCGGGTAATCTCTGCCGTCCAGTCTGACAATGAAAGAGTAAAATTATAATTCCAGTCCTGGTTTATCTTGTCCCGCCAGGTCAAAGCCAGCTCCCAGCCGGTTGTTTTAAGATCCGCTGCATTGGACTGCGGCGCGTCCGTTCCGAGTATATCCGGGTATTCCACATCCATCAGCATATCCTTGGTTTCCCTTGTATAGACATCGAAGGAGGCGTCCAGACGGGAGTTCAGCAGCGTGATATCCAGGCCAATGTTTTGAGAAACAACGGTTTCCCAGGTAAGGGTAGGGCTTACCAGTCCCGGCGCGGACACGTAGGGGATAAGGCCGTCGTCCATGATATAGGGTGATGTGCCGATCCCCAGGGTAGCAATGTATGGATAATAGTCATCGCCAAGCAGCTGGTTACCCAGGGTTCCGTAGGAAGCCCTGATCTTGAGGTTATTCAGCCAGTCGCCGGCCCCGGAAAGAAAGTTTTCATTAGAAATTCTCCATCCGAAGGAAACTGAGGGAAAAAAGCCGAAGCGATCCTCTTTCGGGAACCGGGACGTTCCGTCATATCGGCCGTTGGTTTCCAGCAGGTACTTATCCTTATAAATATAATTCAGCCGGTAAAAAGCTCCCCGCAGAGATACATGTGAACTGTTGCCAAAGGTTTGCTGGGTGCCGGTAGTGGCATTGATATCGGTGATCGAGGGATTGATCAGCGAGCGCGCCTGCGCCCTGGTGAATTTATTCATTCCCCATTCCTGGTTGTAGCCTACCATGGCTTTAAAGTAGTGATCCTCCAGGCGGTCATAAGTGTATTCGGCAAAGGTGTTCAAGACGTAATACTGGTTATGATCCGTCCGTTCATCGATCCAGTCATCACCGCTGAACCCGTTACTTATCGGGTTGGGGTCAGTGAGGTCTGTGGAAACAATATCCACCTTGCTGGCCACATCCTGGAAATTCCGGTGGAAAATATTATAGGAAAAGTTAGCAATGACTTTTAAGCCCTGTACCGGCGTTAATGTAGCTCCGGAGGTAAGCCAGGTGTCGTTATTGGTGAAAGTACTGCGGCCGCCATTCAACAGGTAGGGAAAAAAATTGGTGCCGCCAAAGTACATTCCGATGTATTGTTCGTACTGTTCCCGGTCACCGGGGCTGAGGTAATAATCCAGGTCGGGAAATTGTACCGGCATAATGGGACTGACCCTGGCAAGGGAATTGATATTCACATCCCAGTTATAGAAATGCGGCTTGTCGCTGTTCTGTGCGTTAAATACGATCTTTTCATCCAGCGTGAGCCAGTCATTGATCTTGAACTCGCCCTTCATCAGGATATTATAGCGTTTGAACTCCTCGTTATTGTAGCGCAGGTATCCATCCTTGCTCAGGTAGCCAAAAGAAACATAATAGTTGGCGTTTTCTGACCCTCCGGAAATGGTAAGGTCATGCTGATTGGTTGGCGCAGCGTCGGTCATGATCTTATCCTGGTAATTATTAGCGCCGTAGAATCGGAATACTCCGTCCACTACCGCCCACTCGGGAGCTGTTTGCGGGTTTTCGGACCAGGCTTTGGTGCCGGCTACCATGTCTTCGTCATAGCGCGGCACACCGTTGGTACGCATATTTGCCTGGTTCCAGGCAGTGACCACTTCATAAGGGTCGGTTACGGGATCCATGTTAAAAATAGGCTTTGCCAGCGACCATTGCGTATTCAGGGAGATCTTTACTTTTCCCGCCTGTCCGCTTTTGGTTTCTACCAGCACTACTCCGAAGGCCGCCCTGGCACCGTAAACCGCCGCCGCTGAGGCATCTTTCAATACGCTGATGCTTTCAATGTCACTGGGATTGACGCGGTTGAGGTCCATCGGGACCCCGTCCACCAAAATCAGCGGAGACCCTCCGTTGATAGATTCATATCCGCGGATATTGAAATCAATGGACTGGGAAGGGTCCCCGTTGCGCGGGGTAATATTGAGGTTGGGAATAACGCCCTGCAACCCTTCTCCAACATTGGCGATAGGCCGGTTTTCCAGTACCTCGCCGCTTGCCGTTCCTACAGCTCCGGTTAGGTTTACCTTTCGCTGGGTGCCGTAACCGACTACGACCACCTCGTCAAGGGACTGGCTGCCCTGCGCTAATTTTACGTTTACCGGCTGCCCGGTGCGGGCGCTTATTTCCCTGGTCGTGTAACCAAGGAAGGAAAATACAAGGACTGCCTGGCTTTCTTCGCCGGCTAATACAAAGTTCCCGGCGGAGTCAGTAGCTGTCCCCGATGTTCCTCCTCTGATGTTTACGGAAACTCCGGGAAGAGGTGTTCCGCTGATGCTGTCCCTGACGGTTCCCGAAAATTGCTCCTGGGCCCGGGAAACCAATGACGTGCATAGGATGCAGCAAATGCACATCCATTTTCTGGTCTTTTGTTCCATGTGCTATGGTTTTGGTCATTAAAAATTTAAAAAATCACGAGTAGAGTTTCTCTCAATCGATTTAAAATTATTAATGTTTATTCCGGAACTTAAGAGGAGCCGGAGAGTTTTGGTGCAAAAGACACTCTAAGTTAACTGATGGTAAAGTAAAAAACAAACGTTTGCACTACTTTTCTAAAAAATCTTACAGCCAAAAAATTATCTTTGGAAAATGGAGCTAAAAGGGAAAACCGTCCTTATTACCGGCGCATCCTCGGGTATCGGGAAAGCTTGCGCCGAGCGGTTTGCAGAAGAAGGGGCAAACCTGGTGCTGGGAGCCAGGCAGTACGTAGCGCTTTGCGCCATCACCCGCGAATTGGAAGAAAAATACGGTATCCGGGCGGTGGCCGTTCAAACGGATGTATCCAGGGAAGAAGATTGCCGGCTGTTTGTGGAACAGGCCCTGAGTACGTTCGGCGGAATAGATGTTCTGGTAAATAATGCCGGGATCAGTATGCGGGCTTTGTTCCGGGATCTTGATCTGGCGGTTTTGCGCAAAGTGATGGACGTGAACTTCTGGGGAACTGTTTACTGCACCAAGTATGCTTTGCCTGCTATTATTGAAAGCCGGGGTTCTGTGGTTGGCGTTTCTTCTATTGCAGGTTACAAGGGGTTGCCGGGCCGCACGGGCTATTCGGCCTCGAAGTTTGCCGTGCAGGGATTTATGGAATCGCTCCGCATTGAGAATCTCCGGAAGGGCGTCCATGTAATGGTGGCCTGTCCGGGTTTTACGGCCTCGAATATCCGTAATACCGCCCTGGTAGCCGATGGTTCACTACAGGGACGTTCCTCGATGGAAGAAGGCAGCATGATGAGCGCGGAGGAGGTTGCCGGGCTGATCGTGAGAGGGGTCCAGCAGCGCAGGCGCGACCTGATCATTACCGGGCAGGGGCGCCTGACAGTTTTTATGAGCCGCTTTTTCCCAAAACTGACCGACCGCCTGGTGTATAAACATTTTACAAAAGAAAAAGACCCGCTGATTAAATAACCATGCTTAAAGCCAGTTCCATCAAAAAATCCTACGGGGATCTCCTTATCCTGAAAGACATTGACCTGGAGGTGAAAAAAGGCGAAGTGATCTCCATTACCGGTCCGTCCGGCGCCGGAAAGAGTACCCTGCTTCATATTATCGGTACGCTTGATAAACCTGATTCAGGGAATGTGACCATTAACGGAATGGATATCAGCCGCCTTGGAGAAAAGAAGCTGAGCGCTTTCCGAAACCGCTTTATTGGTTTTGTCTTCCAGTTCCACCATCTGCTGCCGGAGTTTACCGCCCTGGAAAATATTTGCATGCCGGCCTTTATTGCCGGGAAAACCTTACCGGCGGCCGAAAAAGAAGCCAGGCGGCTCCTGGATATGCTTGGGCTGGGGGGCGGTCGGGGCATAAGCCTTCTGAGTTGTCGGGCGGGGAGCAGCAGCGCGTAGCCGTTGCCCGTGCGCTGATAAATAACCCGGCGCTGGTGCTTACCGATGAACCTTCGGGAAATCTTGATTCCAAAAATTCAGGGGAGCTGCACCAGCTCTTTTTTGACCTTCGTGACGAATTGGGCCAGACCTTTGTGATCGTCACTCATCACGCGGAACTGGCTGCCATGGCGGACCGCCGCCTGCAGATGCAGGACGGGAAGATCGTTTCCGGAAGCGATCAATAATTATACAGCGGCTGCCGTCTCAAGGCCCCGGAGGTCTACCGGCACCACCCTGGAGATTCCCTGCTCTACCATTGTTACCCCGTAGATCACATCCGTGCTGGCAATCGTACGTTTATTGTGAGTCACCACAATGAATTGGGAGTCTTTGGAGAACTCCCGGATAATATTATTGAACTTGTCAATATTGGTATCATCCAGGGGAGCATCTACTTCATCAAAAATACAGAAAGGAGCCGGCTTGAGCAGGTACAAGGAGAAGAGAATGGCTGTGGCGGTCAGTGTTTTTTCCCCGCCGGACAGCTGGTTAATGGAAAGCGGTTTCTTTCCTTTAGGCCGGGCCACGATCTCTATTTCCGACTCCAGGGGCTCGTCCGGCTTTACCAGGAAAAGATCGCAGGAATCCTCCTGGTTGAAAAGCGAACGAAATACGTTCCGGAAATTCTCCTTGATCTGATTAAAGGCTGCCAGGAACTGATGCCTTGCCGTATCGTCAATCTCCCCAATAGTACTCAGCAAAGAAGCCTTGGCTTCAAGAAGATCGTTTTTCTCCCTGGAAATGAATTGGTAACGCTCATTCATTTCATTGAACGCTTCCATTGCCATGGGGTTAATGGCGCCGAAATTATCGAGCTGATTTTTTAGTTTTTCGGCTTTTGCCGCCAGTTCTCCTTCATCGCCCTGAGGTGTTTCTTCCTGTTCCAGCAGGTCTTCGATATCAATGTTAAAATTGACCGATAATCTTTCCTTCAGCGAGTTGAGGTCTATTTTTAATTGTGTTTTTTTATCCTTCAGTTCGGAAGAAAGAAAGTCAGCCTGTTCCTTCCGGCGCCGCAGCAGGCTAAGCTGCTCTTCCACCTGGCTGATATTCCCCTTGGTGGCATAGTGATCTTCTTCCGCTTCCCGGAGGCCCTTTTCCATTTCCTCCTTTTGGCTGTACATGGACTGAAGGTCTTCATCCGCTCCGTCTTCCATCTGCAGCAATTCTGCAATTCCTTTGCGGGTACTGTCCAGCTCAGCGGTATTTTTTTCTATCCGTTCCTGGTAGCGCTCCACATCGGCCTGTTTATAGTCCAGGTCCTTCAGTAAGCCGTCCAGCTTATTTTTTTGCTGGTGAAACTGGATATTCTGCTGGTTGAATTCGCCCGAAACCGCGTTTACCTTGTCGCTGACTTCTTTGAAGTCTTCCTGGGCCCGGAGCTGCCTGCTGCCGGCCTGCAGCTTTTCTTCTTCAAGTACCTGCAGCCGGGGCTGCAGCTCCGCGAGAGAATCACGGTATTGGCTGAGCTTCTGAACAATGTCTTCCTTCCGGAGCGCGCTGCTGCCGATAAATTCCCGGTACTGGCTTTCTTTCGTTTGCAGGGTAAGTAATTCGTTTGAATAGCGGCTCAGTTCCGTGCGGAGATCGGCAATTTCTTTCTTTTTCGTGCTTTCTTTCAGCCGGATGTATTGCTGTTCCAGTTCCCCTGTTTTTGATGCGAGTTCTTCGAGCTGGGTATCTAGTTTTTTGATCTCTTTTTGCAATACCTCCAGGTTCCTTGCCCGGCCAATGCGTTTACCCTCAAATAACCCGACGAATCCGCCGGAAATACTGAATTTTCCCTTTGCGTATTTTCCCGACTCGCTGAGAACCGTCACCGGGTAAGCTTCCGGATCAAAGCCAGCTTCCTTCTCTTTGGAAAGTAGATAGACGCCCTGAAGAAGATAGTGGCACAGGGGCTGGTATTTTTCTTCGCTTTCGATGATTTCCAGCGCGGGGAGTAAGTCCTTTATTTCCACCGGAGGCAAGGCTTCATACTCTTTGAATGCTTCCAGTACGAAAAAATTAGCCCGGCCTCTGGAAGCATCGCTAAGAAGGGAAATCGCCTGCATGGCCTCCTTGTAGCTTTCCACTACATAATAGTTCATGTAAGGCTCCAGGTAATTCTCAATCGCTATCCGGTAGGCCTCCCTGCAAAACAGGATATCAGAAAGAAGGGGGGCCTTTTTCGCCCATCCGGCGTTTTTCCGGAGGAATTTTATGGATTCCGGGTAGCCTTCCAGGTTATCAACCAGGCTCTTGGTAAGGTGGTATTCATTTTGTTTTGCATCCCGCAAACGTCCTGAAACGGCCGTTTTCTCCTTTGTCTCCCTGATCTCTTCTTCGGTTTGCAGCAGGCGGGCGACCAGGTTCTCTTCCGTTTCAAGCGCCTCCTGCAGGAGCTGTTCCCTTTCGCGTACCAGCTTGTCCAGCCTGGAAATGGAAGCGCTGAATCCCTGCAGCTCGTCTTCTTTTTCCCTTGCGTCGCTGGTGGTGCGCTGCAATTCCTGTTCAAGTGTTTGGGCCTGTATTGTCAGGATATCCTTTTCCTTCTCCGCCTGGTAGGCTTCTTCCTGGAGGCGTTTTGCTTCCGTTCCGGCCTCTTCAAGCCGGATCCTGCTTTCCCGGTGATCTTCGCGTAAGGCTTCCAGGCGGGCTTTCAGGACCGAAAGCTGCTGCTCCGCTGCTGCCAGCAGGTTGCTTTCGGTTTCTCTCCCGGTTTCCAGCTGGATAATATTTTCCCGGCTGCGCTCCATCCAGAGTTTATCGCTGGAAAGCTCGGCCAGCAGACGCGATTCTTTTTCCTGCCGGAACTTCAGCTGTTCGTTCTTTAGTTTCTTTTCGCTTTCGTACTGCCTGATGGAGGCTACGTATTCGTTGGTGGCTTTCTGCTGTACGGAAAGGTTTTTTTCCTTCTGCAGGCTCAGGCGTTTTTCTTCCTGCAATACCGCTTCCAGTTTCTGGCTTTCGGTTTGAAGGCGCAGCAGTTCATCCTGCTGCTGCTGTTCCTGCTTTTGAAGTTCCTCCAGGGACTGGCGAAAGGCATGGATGCGGAAAGAGGCAAGGGCTACGCTCGTTTCTTTGTACTGGTCTTTGAGGCGGTAGAACCGTTCGGCTTTCTTTGCCTGGTTTTCAAGGGTCTTTAGGTTCTTTTCAATTTCGAAAAGAAGGTCTTCTACCCGGGAAAGGTCAGACTCGGTATCTTTTAACTTATTAAGTGTTTGCTTTTTACGAACTTTATATTTAGAGATACCTGAAGCTTCTTCAAAGAGGGCGCGCCTGGAATTATCCTTGTTGTTCAGGATCTCTTCGATCATTTTAAGCTCAATGATGGAGTAAGAATCCGGGCCGATGCCTGTATCCAGAAAAAGGTCGGTAATGTCCTTTAATCGGCATTGCACATCATTCAGGCGGTATTCGCTGTCGCCGCTGCGGTACAGCTTGCGGGTAATCGTGACCTGGCTGAATTCCGTCGGAAGGACATTCCTCGTGTTGTCAAAGCTGAGGGAAACTTCGGCAAGGTTACTGGGTTTGCGGCTGGATGTTCCGTTAAAGATAACGTTTTCCATTTTTTCGGAACGAAGCATGCGGGTGCTTTGCTCGCCCAAAACCCAGCGGATGGCGTCCACTACATTTGACTTTCCACAGCCGTTTGGCCCTACGATGGAGGTAACCCCTACGTCAAAATTAATGATTACCTTGTCTCCAAAACTTTTGAAGCCCTTAATTTCCAGCGATGTAAGCTTCATACTGACTTTAACACGACACGTTGACCTGCACGTTGAGACACGGGATTTGGTTCTTATTAAGGGGATAAATATCTTTACTAAATTATTTTTATACAAATCCAATTTATCAACAGTCCGCTTTCATGGATCTTGAAACCATTATTCCCCTGGTCATTGTAGCAGTTGCTTACCTGTTCAAGGCTTTCGAGGGCGCCAGGAAAAAGGAGAAGGAAAAGCCGCGTCCGCTTCCCAAAAGGCCTGCCTCGCAGGCGAAACCGGTTGTTTCTCAGCGGCCCGGGACTCCTGCTGTTCCCGTTCCGGGCGACCGCGTACCGGAAGGCCGCTGGTGGGAAGAAAGCGATACGGTTCCCGAAGCGGAGGCCCGTTCGCTGGGGGAGGAACTTTCCGGACAGGAAAACGAGCGGCGGCAGGAAAGCACCTGGCAGGAGGAAAGGTCCCGGAATCCTGAAAACGCCTGGTCCCGACAGCGCGACAGCCCGCTTAAACAGGAGTTATCCCGGGCCTTTATCCGGGCAACTGACACGGCAGCCGGAGCGGAAGTTCCCGCTGAAGTGCTGCGCCTGCGCGAAGCGCGGCGCCTGGCGGCTCCGGCGGAAGGAGCGCGGGTTGCTTTGGAGCCGGAAGAAAGCCATGAATATGCGAAGTTTGACCTGGAAGACGCCGTAATTAAGTCAGTGATCCTTGAGCGGCGCGAATTCTAATAATCTCCACACTTCTGATATGCGAGCGGTTCGACGGAAAATCAATCTTTTATTATTTGTTATCCTTTTATGTCAGGCTTGCCAGGAAGGTACGGAACTTCCGCCCCTTGAACCGCAATATCCTTATCCGGAAGAGTTTGTTTCCCTGTCCGGCCAGGAGGTCATTGCCCGTAACCGAAAAGGGACTGGCGTTTTTAACGGCGGGTTCGGCTCTTCGATAGTCGCTGTTCCGGGCGAAGAGGGGGCTTTCTACCTGCTGACGGACCGCGGACCTGTGGTGGATGCGGCCAACCCGGATGAAAAAGTGTTCATCGCAAAGAGATTCAACCCGCATATTGCGAAATACAAGCTGGCCGGTGATTCCATGCGCATGTCTCTCCGGATCAGCCTGAATATGCCGGCAGGAGAGGCAAGCGGGATACCTAATCCGCCGGTAAATGATGTTCCCGGCCTGGGGGCTACGGGAGAAATCGCACTTGATACGCTGGGGCGCGTAATTGAGCCGGATCCCAATGGAATCGATCCCGAAGGGCTGGCGGTTGCCCGGGACGGCACCTTTTGGGTGAGCGAGGAGTACGGACCTTCTCTTCTTCATTTTTCGGGCGGCGGGCAATTGCTTGAAAAGCTGACGCCCTTTGAAGCCGATTCTGATGCAATCCTGCTGCCAAGGGTTTTTGCCCGGCGGCAGGCTGGAAGGGGCCTGGAGGGATTGACCTTTACTACTGACGGGAAACGACTGGCAGCTATTATGCAGGCGCCGCTGAATAACCCGAATGCGGCGGCAGGGGCGGGCTCGCAGAATACCAGGATTCTGCTGATCGATCCGGAAACCGGGGAAAGCGTCCAGTATATTTACCCCATGCTGAATGACGGTACACTTGTTTGCGACATCAGGGCTATCAGTAATACTTCATTCCTGGTGCTGGAAAGGGATGATAAGTTGCCCGGCGACCCCGCAGACCCCGCCCGCTATAAGCACATTTACCTGGTGGATATTTCAGAGGCAAGCGATATTTCGGACCCCGAGAACGGAGAAGCGGGAAAATTGGTCAACGGAAAGACCATGGAAGAGCTAAGCGAAGCGGAACTCGCTTCAGCAGGCATAAAAACCGTTTCCAAGGAACTCCTGGTGGATCTGCTGAAGGAATTCCCGGATTATCCACATGATAAACCGGAGGGGCTTGCCCTGATCAGCAGCCGGAAGATCGCTGTGATTAATGATGACGATTATGGCATCCGTTCACAAGCGCCTGCTGACGGAAGCTACGTACCAAAGATACTTCCGCTTAGCGAAACCATTGACAGGACGATGATCTATTTTATTGAACTGCCTTCTCCAATTCTTCCATAAATTCCTTTCCCCAGCGCTGCACGTCATAATAGCTTACCGTTTCGTAAAGCCGTTCCATGCGCAGGGACCGTTCGTTTTCGTCCATGGTAAGCGCGTGAAGAAGCGTTTCTTTCAGGTTTTTGCTATCGTAAGGATTGGTCAGGATGGCATAGGGAAGTTCCACCGAAGCGCCCGCAAATTCTGACAATACCAATGCGCCGGAGGGTTTTTCCTTCTGCCCCTGTACGGCAATATATTCCTTGGCCACCAGGTTGAGCCCGTCCCGGAGAGGTGTGATCCAGGCCACATCGGCGATGGCGTAATAAGTGATGACCTCCTCGAAAGGGACGGAACGGAAGAAATAACGGATGGGCGTCCATTCAAGGCTGGAATAACGGCCGTTTATCTTTCCGATCGCCTGATCGAGTTCTACCTGTATCTTGTCATAGATCTTCATCCCCTGTGCCGGCGGGGTGCATATATTAATGAGTTCGATCTTTCCGTGGAACTCCGGGTACTCTTCGAGAAACTCAGCGAAAGCGCGGATCTTTTCCAGCGGGCCTTTCACGTAGTCCAGGCGCTCAATGGAAAGAATAATGCGTTTTCCCTTCGTTCGTTTTAAAAGTTCGGCAATCTGCTTCTGCGTTTTATCTTCCTGGTAAATGCGTTTTATATTCGCTACGTTCACGCCGACAGGCTGGGCTCCAAGGCGGATCTTTTTACCGGCTACTTCAATTTCCTTGGTCATTTTATCAATCCCCAGCGCACAGCTGTAAGTAAGGAACTGGCTGGCGGCGTTTACCTGGGAGTGGACCGTTACGGGGGCATGGCTTTTTACCACGTCCACGAAATTTTCGATATAGCGCGGGATATGGAAGCTCAGGAAGTCGCATTGCAGCAGGCTGCCGATGATATCCCTTCGCCAGGGTATTATATTAAAAATATCGGCCGGGGGGAAGGCGGTATGATGAAAGAAGCCGATCTTGAGATCCGGCCGCAGGGCCCGCAGGTATCCCGGCACCATCCAGAGGTTGTATTCGTGGATCCAGACCAGCGCCTCGTGGTCGGCTTCCTCGGCTACCCGTTCGGCAAAGAGGCGGTTGACCTTCAGGTAGGTTTCCCAATGATCGTGGTTGAACTTTGCCTTGTCAATGAACGAGAAAATGACCGGCCAGAAGGCTTCCTTTGAGAATACCTTATAAAATATATCAATATCCTTTTTCCCCAGCGGAACGGCTGAAGCGATCAGGTTGGGATACTTCTCTTCATCAATGTAGTTTTTTGTACTCCCGACAGGCTGTTTGCGGCTATGTTCTTCCCAGGCAATCCAGGCGCCGGAACGCCCGTCCTCGAAAAATCCAAGCAAGGAAGGAATAATGCCGTTGGGGCTCTTGGGAGGGACGCGCTTTACCTGCCCGTTTATTTCCCGCTTTTCATAAGGCAGGCGATGATAAACCATCAGCAGCTGCGTTTCCTCGCCGTGGGCTTTTGTTACCGGGACACGCTCAGGCTCCCGGTAGAATGACTTGAATTCGGAAAAGTGCTGCATGGCTTCCAATATTCCACCGGCGCCGGGACTTTTGGCCTGATACACATTTTCCTTCCCGGATGTAGACTGGCTTAGGGCTTTTTCGGCCGCCCCCACAACGACTCCCTTGTAACCGGTTTCGTAAAGGGAAAGGTCGTTCATGGTATCGCCGGCAACCAGTACCTGGTCTTCGGGAAAACCCATCATTTTAACCAGCTGCTTTAGCGTATGCCCCTTATTGATGCCGCCCGGAAGAATGTCCAGGTATTTTCCGGCCGATAACAATACGTCGCATTCGTATTCTGCGGCGAGTTTCTTTACTTCGTCCAGGGCCAGGTTGTCTTCGTAATAAAAGGAACAGCGCCGCTGCTGGGGCACTTCCTGGTAGGTAAGGCCTTTGACCTTCCGTAGTTTTTTCCGGAAAAGCAGCTTTCCCGGCCATTTCTTTTCGATAAGGGATTGGATGGGTTCTATGGGTTCGAGCGTACGGCCGTTCAGCAGGGTAGCCCCCACATCCGAGATGATATAGTCGGGATTCGGGATCAGGGAATCATTGAGAAGCGGAAGTACACTCTCCACGCCGCGGCCGGTGACAAAAGCCAGCCTGATATCTTCATTGTCCCTGATAAGACGGTATAGTTTTAATTTGTCGACACTTTTCCCGCCGAGAAAGGTGCCGTCCAGATCGGTTGCAAGTAACATTGTCAAATAAGTTTATTCTCCAGCAACTTGAATTCGATGTATGGAGATATATGATTATAAAGTATGCGGTAAACCGCAGATACAAGAGGCATTTCCAGCCCGATTTGCCTGGACATATCGTAAATTCCCTTTACGGCGAAATAGCCCTCGGCCACCATGTTCATTTGCATATGCGCCAGCTGCACGGTATATCCGCGCCCTATCATATGCCCGAACGTACGGTTGCGGCTGAACTCCGAATAGGCCGTAACCAGCAAGTCGCCGAAATAAGCTGATTGCGACAAATCCCGTTCCAGCGGATGCATAATTTCCAGGAAATGTTTGATTTCCCGTAAGGCATTGGACACGATCACCGCCTGGAAGTTATCTCCGTAGTTAAGCCCGTGGGCAATACCGCAGGCTATGCCGATCACGTTTTTTAGAATGGCTGAATATTCTACCCCCAGGGGATCGTTATTGATGACCGTCCGGATGTAATGCGAGGTGATGGAACCGGCGACCGTTTCGGCGAGTTCATTGTTTCGCGAAGCAACAGTCACATACGTTTTTCTTTCCATGGCAATTTCTTCCGCATGGCAGGGGCCTCCGATCACTGCCAGGCTGGAATCTTCCAGCTGGAAACGCTGGCTTAAATAATCGGTAGGCAGGAGATTATCGCTAGTGACAACGCCCTTAATGGACACGATCACTTTTTTATCCTGCAGCAGTTCCGGATCGGTTTTGCCAAGACTTGCTTCCAGGTAAGCGGATGGAATTGCAAACAGGATATGATCGGCCGCCCGGGCTGCTTCTTCAAAATCTGATACGGGATGGATATTCTCCATGGGAAGCTCCAGGTAGCTCAGGTAATTGGGGTTTCTTCCTTTTTCCCGGATCTGTTCTACGTGAGCATCGGAGCGCAGGTGCCAGCAAACATGCACGCCGCTTTCCGCAAAGATCTTTGTTAAAGCAGTTGCCCAGCTTCCTCCTCCCGAAATAGTAATGCGATGGAACTTATTCAAATTCAGGAATAATTTTTAAAGTAATTGCAGCAGTTCAAGTATCATGGCCTCCACGATACAACAAAGTCATTAGGAATTTGACTGGGATTGCGAAGTTACAAAAAATACCGGAGATATCCTAATAGTGTTGGAAGAATTACTATTATTAAAATCTTCCGCTTACCTGGAACGCGTCCGGCCCGAGAACCCGGACTTTTTGATGTCGTTCAATAAAATAGAGAGAATCAGGATAGTATTTCAGAAGTTCATTGGAGGTGTACAGGTAATTCTCTTCCGCCCGTTCTATGACAATCGAAAGGATCCTGCCTTCCGGATTTTGGCGGATGCGGATGGTCCGGACCCGGAGCCCGTCTTCCGTGGCTGTGTAAACCACGCTGCCTTCTGTGGAATCGGCGGAATAGCTGTTTCGCCATGCCGGCTTATTGATATCTGAACTTTTAAAGGCTTTAAGCTCCACGGCCCAGTCCAGCTCTTTCAGGGATCGCTTTTCCTGCTGGTCGTTTTTTTTAACCGTTTTTTCTACCAGGGGCTGCTTTAAATTCAGCCGTTCTATTTCCTTTCCGAAATAGTTGTCAAGGCTGAAATAGGAGCCGGCGCTCTCCGGCGGGGGAGGAGTTCGCTCACATCCCCATAAAATAACGCCCAGAAGAATGAAAATCAGCCGGATATTCAAATTAGAAAGGTTTATTGCATTCCCCGTTTAAACCAGCGCTTCTCCAGTCATAGCAGCAGGTTGCTCCAGTCCGATGAGTTTTAAAATAGTCGGCGCTACATCCCCTAACTTTCCGTCTTTAACCGAGGTCACCTGTTCGTCTATCACTATACAGGGAACCAGGTTGGTGGAATGGGCCGTATTCGGTGATCCGTCGTCATTGACCATGTAATCGGCGTTTCCATGGTCGGCAATGATCACGAAGGAATAACCATGAGCCATGCCTGCTTTTACGATCTTTTCCGTGCAGTGGTCAACCGTTTCCGCTGCCTGGATAACCGCCCCGAATACCCCGGTATGACCTACCATGTCGGTATTGGCAAAGTTAAGGCACACGAAGTCAGCGGTTTCGTTCTCCAGTTCAGGAAGGATGGCTTCCGTGATTTTTTCGGCGCTCATTTCCGGCTGAAGATCATAGGTGGCTACCTTGGGCGAAGGGACAAGCAGGCGTTTCTCACCCTCGAATTCCTTTTCCCGGCCTCCGGAGAAAAAGAAAGTAACATGAGGGTACTTTTCAGTTTCCGCAATCCTGATCTGCTTTTTCCCGGCATTTTCCAGCACTTCGCCCAATGTCATTTTAAGGTCGTCTTTTTCGTAGATCACTTTCACTCCCTTGAAGGTATTGTCATAGCGCGTCAGGGTCACGTAATGCAGATTCAGCTTTTTCATGTCCTGGTCGGGAAAATCTTCCTGGGTGAGGGCCCTGGTAATCTCCCTTCCGCGATCGGTACGGAAGTTAAAACAGATAACGGCATCGCCGTCTTCGATGGTTGCGCGGGGGTTGCCATTTTCGTCCACCTTATAAACAGGCTTTAAAAACTCGTCCGTTATTCCTTCTTCATAAGAGGCTTCTACCCCTTTTTGTATGCATTCGACTGCCCGCCCTTCGCCTTTTACCAGGAGGTCATAAGCGAGTTTTACCCGCTCCCAGCGGTTGTCCCTGTCCATGGAATAATACCTCCCGATGGCCGACGCCAGCGTGCCCGTGCTGATCTTAATATGCTCGCGCAGCTCCCGGATAAAGCCTGCTCCTGATTTGGGATCGGTATCCCTGCCGTCGGTAAAAGCATGTATATATACCTGGCTCAGTTCGTGATTTTTCAGAATCGTAAGCAGGCCTTTCAGGTGATCGATATGGGAGTGAACGCCCCCGTCAGAAACCAATCCTATCAGGTGAAGCTTTTTCCCGCTTTCCTTGACGTAACGGATGGTATCGAGTAAAACGGCATTCTCGTCAAGCTGTTTCTCCCGGATCGCTTTATTGATCCGCACCAGCTCCTGGTAAACCACTCTTCCCGCCCCGATGTTGAGATGCCCTACTTCTGAGTTTCCCATCTGGCCTTCGGGCAGGCCTACTGCTTCGCCGGAAGCCTGAAGCCGGGAATTGGGGTAATTTGCTATTAATTGATCGAAAAAAGGAGTATTCGCTTTAAAGATTGCATTGGAATTATCGTTTCTTCCGTAACCCCAACCATCAAGAATAATAAGAACTGCTTTTTTGGATGTGTTTATCATATTACAAATATAGGGTCAATTTTTTATTATTTTTGGCGGTCATGCAGATAAACGAAAAAGACATTCATCAATTTATACAACGAGCCCTGGCCGAAGACCTGGGTGACGGCGACCATACTTCCCTGGCCACGATACCGGAAGACAGGAGGGGAAAGGCCCGCCTGCTGGCTAAGGAAAAGGGGGTGATTGCAGGTGTGGAACTCGCGCTGCATATTTTCCGTGAAGTTCATCCCGGCCTGGAAGTCAGGGTAAACCTTGAAGACGGCAGTGAGGTATATCCCGGCGACGTGGTCCTTACTGTTGAAGGAGATGCCCGCGCGATCCTGACCGCCGAAAGACTGGTGCTTAACTGTATGCAGCGGATGAGCGGGATTGCTACCCTCACCCGGGAGATCACCCGCGAACTGGAAGGTACCGGTACAAAAGTGCTGGACACCCGCAAAACCACACCGTGTATTCGTTTCGTGGAAAAATGGGCCGTCACGATAGGCGGGGGAGTGAACCACCGCTTTGGCTTGTATGATATGATATTGATCAAAGATAATCACGTGGACTATGCCGGCGGCATCCGGCAGGCCATCGAAGCAAGCCGGAAATACCTGGAGAGACAAAACAAATCACTTGAAGTTGAGATCGAAGTGAGGAACGCCGCCGAACTGGAAGAAGTACTGGACACGGGGAATGTGGACAGGATCCTCCTGGATAATTTCAGTCCCGAAGCTCTGAAGGACGCTCTTGCCCGGATTGACGGAAGATTCGTTACCGAAGCATCGGGAGGAATCACTTCGGGAAATATCCGCGAATATGCAGGGACAGGGGTCGACTTTATTTCTATGGGTGCGCTGACCCACTCAGTTAAAAGCCTTGATCTTAGCCTGAAGGCCGTTATTGCTGACTGAAGTGTCAGGCAATTTTCTATTTTTACCTTTGCAATGAAAGAATAATCCGTATTTTACGTACTGATCGAACATTGATAGATTGATGATCCCTGCACATTCACTAACGGCTTTGCTGCTTGCTTACATGATAGGTTCCATTCCCACGGCTGTGTGGCTTGGCAAGGTGTTTTACGGCATAGATATCCGCGAATATGGGAGCGGAAACGCAGGAGCTACCAATACGTTCCGGGTACTTGGAAAAAAGGCGGGGATCCCGGTAATGGTAATCGATATTCTGAAAGGGTTCGCCGCTACCAATATCGCATTTATCTTTAGTGTCAATAATCCTGGCACAATCCCTTTTATCAACTTCCAGCTTTCATTAGGAATTACGGCTGTGATGGGGCACATTTTCCCCGTCTACGCCGGTTTCCGCGGCGGAAAGGGAATTGCTACTTTATTTGGAATGATTTTAGCGATACAATCTGAGGCGGCCCTGTACTGTGTCCTTGTTTTCGTGGTCATGCTGCTGCTGACGAAATATGTGTCGCTGAGTTCCATGATGGCAAGTTTTGCTTATCCCATTGTCATCATTTTCGTGATAAAGGAACCGGTAAGGTCAGTAGTGCTTTTCGGTATCTGCGTTTGCGTATTGGTACTGATCACTCACCAGAAAAACATTGAACGCTTGTTAAAAGGAAAGGAAGGGAAAGCCAATCTTTTTAAACGGAATTGAAGCGAGCGAAAAAATTGAATTTATGAAAAGGAAAACCATACCTCTACTTGCTGCCGGCCTGGTACTGGCAGCCTGTTCCACCGTGCCCCTGACAGGCCGGAAGCAACTCAGCCTGGTGTCAAGCGGCGAGTTGATGCAAATGGCAAACAGCCAATACGACCAGTTTCTTGATGAAAATAAAGTGATCAAGGGGACCGCTGATGCAAACAGGGTGAAGAATATCGGCAACAAACTTGCCAGGGCTGTCGAAACCTATATGAACCAAAACGGGTACAGCGAAAATATCGAAGGCTTCCAATGGGAATTCAACCTGATAAGCAGCGAACAGAAAAATGCTTTTTGCATGCCCGGCGGAAAAGTGGCCGTCTATACCGGCATACTTCCGGTTTGCAAAACTGACGCCGGCCTGGCCACGGTAATGGGCCACGAAATCGCGCACGCTATTGCCCATCACGGCGGCGAACGCATGTCCCAGTCTCTGGCCGCTATGGGTGTACAGCTGGCTGCTAACGTAGCCTTATCAGAAAAGGATCCCCAGGTAGTCAATACCTTTAACAGCTTATACGGCGTGGGAGCCAATGTCGGTTACCTTCTTCCCAATTCCCGGCGGCAGGAATCAGAGGCCGACCGCCTTGGATTGATCTTCATGGCAATGGCTGGCTATGATCCGTCGGCATCGGTCGGGTTTTGGCAGCGCATGTCGGCCGGCGGTGGCGGAAAGCCGCCTGAGTTTCTGAGTACGCACCCTAGTGACGAGCGGCGGATCAGGGATATACAGCAGCATATTCCGGAGGCCATGAAGTATTACAGGAAATAAATTGTTCCATACGGAGGGGCGGCCGGATGAAGGTGTGCGTTCGCTCAAGGCATTCTTTTGGATTCCCAAAAGCATGACGTTCGCTCATCGCACACCTTCATCCGGCCTCACCAAACGTGGAATAATTTCATTTCCCAGCCAATGGGGGAGGGGCGCGCCTTCGCTTCGCTTGGCAGCTTTAAACTAATATCTTCGCGACTTCAACTTATTTGCCTTCGCTTCGCTTGGCAGCCACGGGCGTTAACTTCGCCCGGTGGTTAGTTGAATTTTTGGCCGGATTTTATGATTGTTTTGGGGGAGAGTAGATTTTTTGGGGCTTTGAAGGGGTTTTTGTGGAAGATTATCAGGTCGGCTTGTTTGCCTTGTTTGATGGAACCGAAATTATTGCTGATTTGCATTGCCTGGGCTCCGTTGATGTTGGCGATTTGTAGGATGTCTTCCATGGGTATGCCTGCTTCATGGAGTAACAACATTTCGGAGAGAGCTGCTTTTCCGCCTTCTTTGCAGTCGGTTCCAATTCTTAGTTTAAGACCTTTCTCATGCGCGGCTTTGACGTAAGCCATATAGGTATCGAAAGCTTTATTTAGTCGTTTTTGTTGATCCGGGTTTAATTCCGGATTCTCGTTTCGATAAAAGTCGGTCAGGAATGAATTGAAATAGGTCCTTCCGCAAAATGAGCCAAAAAGATGGATGGTCGTGGACAGGCTGGCATCCTTTTCTATCATTTTACTCAACAGCAAATTTCTTCTCTTTCGCAATTCGGGAATGTCCTCAACTAACTGGATTTTTTCCAGGGCAAAAGCCATGTAAGCTTGTATACCGGGATAATATTTTTGAAGGATGGCAGTTAGTCTATCACCGTTTTCGGCGAACACGAAAACGTCATTGGACACAGTGCTGGCATGCTCAAAATTTCGGACGCCCAGGTCCAGCAATTCGTTGAAACCTACTACGTTATTGTCAACATGTGCGAACATATTGATATCTAAAGATCTGGCACTTTCAATAACTGCTTCGATTTCTGGCTTTTGCAATCGCCAGTATAGCTTGATCTGGTTCAGACCCTTGTCGTGATATTCTTGTACTTTCTTTTTTGCTTCTTCATTATTCAATATCTCGACATGGCTTATATATGGCTTTCTTGTCTCATCCGAGATTAGTGCGCTTCCCGTAAAAAAAATGTTTGGATAGCCGGGTTCAGGATTGTTTTGCCATTTAATTGTCTCAGCCAGCCATTTTTCAGGTTGTCCCATGTCCACTACGGTCGTTATGCCATAGCTAAGATAAGTTTTAGCTAAAGCATCCTTGTACCTGCGGACAGAATTTTCCAAAAGATAATCGGGAGCCAGATCATAATCACCAATGACATCAGTCAGATGGATATGTGTATCTATAAATCCGGGGCTTGCCAACCTGCCGTTCCCTTCAATTAATTCCTTTGCAAGGATTTTTCGACCATTATTTATCACAGCGGCAATAGTATCGGCATTAATGAGGATGGTTTTATTTTTCAGGACCTGTTTGCTTTCCGAATCAAAAAGCATGACGTCGGTGATTGCCAAATCATACTCTATACGCCTGGAGCATCCGAACAAGAATCCCAAAAACACGATAATCAGTAAAAAATTTATTTTCATAAACTGCCGGTATCGTTCCGAAGCCCTACGCCGGATCCGTCATTCGCAGGCGTTTCGGGCGGGATCACCCTAATTTATGTTTTTTTTTTTAGCTTAAATGTACTATCGCTTCCTTTTGACCGGCCGCCTGGGCCTTTGTCTTCCTGAGCGTTCGGGAATTTGACAGTTACCCATTAATCCAGGTTTTATTTCCTGAGCGCCGCCCATTTTTTGATTTTCGGAATGAAAATCAGCCAGCGGGTTGGCAAAAGGAAATAAAGCCGCCTTCTGGGTTTCTTCTCCTTGTTTCGATTTTGCCGGGATGGAAGTGCCGATGTTCGCCGCGGGCGCGGGATACGTGTAAAAGCGACGTTTGATTTTAGCTAGCTTGCGTAGCAAGCCCAAAATCCGCCTGAGCGTTATACGTATCCCGCGCCCGCGGCGCGCCTTTCGCACAACTCAGTCCCGCAAAATTCCCTGTTGCTGATAGTACGCGATAAGCAAACTGATCATTTCGTTGTAGGTCCGGAGGCCCTTTGGCTGATTGTTGGCTTTCAGGAAATGGTCGTATAAGAAATCGCTGATGGCGTCCACCGGGCCTCTGTAGTAGGCCCAGTAGCGATATTCGGTATCCAGGTCTTTCCTGATCTCGGGGGAAATGCGGGCGTATAAATCGGCATAGGCTTTACGGTCTGTCCTGGAGATTTCGCGCAATACGTCCTTCATGGCTGCATAGTACACCGAATATTGAAGCAGCGGGCTCTCGGAATGGGTGCCGGCAAGGAAACCGGCAAAGCTGGCGGCATCTTCGGGGCCGAAACCCGCCTGGTGGGCAATTTCATGGCAGGCGACAAAAGGCTTTATATGGGTGGGCATGGCATAGTTTACCTGGGCTTCGCCGGTAAAGGGGTTGAAATAGCCGGCAACGCCCATGAAGTTGATGAGCGGAGTAAATAGTGCAGGTTTTACTTTGGGATTGCGAATGAAAAAAGCCGGATTTATCTTCCCCAATTCCAGACAGGCTTGCTCGGCCATACGGTAAACTTCCCGGTTACCGGTTTCTTCCAGTTCCTCGCGGCTGATAAGTGCGCGGTTATGATTGGCCTTTTCGATAAGATAGCCGGCGGCGGGTACAAGTTCTTCAAGTCCGTAATTTTTTCGGTCAAGCTGTAAACGCTCTGCCGTGCTGTGGCGAAAGTAGTTCATGCCCCAGAAGACGTAAAAAATAATTGCAGTTACTTCCAGTACAATGAGCAGTTGGAGGAAGCTGCAAAGCGCGGCGCGAAGTTTACGGGTGAAAAGGCGCCGGAATAGCCGGACAAGATAAATCACCAGGAATACCACGACTTGCAAGTAAAGGATGTCTCCCAGGCTGAAAGGAATCCATCCGAAGAGTGCCCGGAGGGCATTTCCCAGCGGCGGGTATATCTTCAGCGCATAAATTGCTTCTATCCAATCCTGCTTCGTATTCAGCCAGCTGATCGCCAGGATGACCAGCAATAGTACAAATGCGGTAAGGGCTTTTCTGCGTACATTCTTCTTCATCTGGCGGAATTAAAGAGGTTCCTGATGGCCTTTGCTTTTAACAAACATTCCTCGTATTCGTTTTCAGCGACTGAATCGTAGGTGATGGCGCTTCCTACCGGGAAAGAGAGGTAGCCGGTTTGGCTGTTATAAAGTATGGAGCGGATGACTACGTTGAAATCGAAATCTCCTTCGGGGGAAAAATACCCGATGGCCCCTGAGAACGCGCCCCTTTTTACTTCTTCAAATTTGTCGATCAGCTTCATGGCCATGATCTTTGGCGCTCCCGTCATGGAGCCCATAGGAAAGGCATGGCGGATGATGTCGGCGGCGGAAAGTCCCGGTTTTGCTTCGGCTTCTACCGTGGAGATCATCTGGTGCCAGTGCCGGAAAGTGTGGATCCCGAAAAGCTCGCTTACCCGGACGGTTCCGGGCACGGCACTGCGGGAAAGGTCATTGCGAACAAGATCAACGATCATTACGTTTTCCGCTTGTTCCTTTTCGCTGTTCCGCAGGGCTTTTTTTAGCGCCTGGTCTTCCCCGGGATGCTCGCTGCGCCGTATCGTACCTTTGATGGGCTGGGAGATGATCCGGCTTCCCGTTTTCTTTAAGAAACGTTCGGGAGAAGCGCAGAGTATAAATTGCTTACCCAGTTTCAGAAAAGATGCAAAGGGAGCAGGGGCGGTTTCGTTCAGGCGCAGAAACAGGCGGGCGGGGTCACATTCATAGTTCTCGGCGTAAAAATCAAGACAATAATTCAGTTCGTACACGTCGCCTTCCACAATATGGCGGCGGATCGCCGCTACTGTTTCGAGATAGCCCGCCCTGGAGACGCGTTGCCGGATGCGCGGCGGCGGCGGCGGAGCGCCTGCCTCAGGAAGCGGCGTATCCAGTATTTCCCGGAATACCCCGGAAGGGCTGGATTCGCTGCTGATCCGGACGGAATTTCCTTTCAGCATAATGAGTTCGCGGGGAACAAAGAAATAAAGCGGCGGGAATCCCAACGGATCGGAATTTTCGGAAGAAAGCCTTTCTACTTCGTTTTTAAGATCGTATCCCAGGAAGCCGAGCTTCCAGCCGGGAACTTCCTTTATGAAAGTTTCCAGTGCCCCGAAGCAGTTTTCGACTGGCTGTAAGCTGCTTCGGGCTCCCGATCCGATAAGCCAGTCAAAAGAGGAATGGCCCTCATGGTAACCGCCGGAATCAAGGCAACAGACGTGTTCCTGACGGCTGGCCCTGTAAAAGGCCTTTAGCTTGAATTGTTCCGGATCGTCGATGCTGAATTCTTCGGCAGCATTCATGTGGAACATGCTTCCGCTGATCAGGTTAATTGCAGGGTCTGGGTGCGGTCAGGGCCTACTGACAGGTATTTGACCGGTACGCCAAGCTCCTTTTCGAGGAAGGAAATATAATTTGCAAGACTAGCGGGAAGCTCTTCTTCGGAGCGGCAACCCGAGATGTCTTCCTTCCAGCCGTCTATTTCTTTCCAGACAGGTTCTGCTTTCCGGGAACAGATATCGTAAGGCATATAATCAATTAATTCCCCGTCGTATTGGTAATGGGTGCAGGCGTATATCCGCCCGAAGCCGCTGAGTACGTCTGCCTTTGTCATGACCAGCTGGCTGACGCCGTTCAGCATGATCGCATATTTCAGAGCCGGAAGGTCTATCCACCCGCAGCGCCGCGGCCTGCCTGTGGTAGCACCGAATTCATGTCCCTGCGCCCGCAGTTGTTCACCGGTTTCATTTTCCAGTTCAGTGGGGAAGGGGCCTCCGCCAACGCGCGTGCAATAAGCTTTAAAGATGCCGAATACTTCTCCGATACGTCCGGGCGCAACCCCCAGCCCGGTGCAGGCGCCCGCCGTGGTAGTGTTAGAGGAAGTAACGAAGGGGTAGGAGCCAAAATCGATATCCAGCAAAGTGCCCTGCGCTCCTTCAGCCAGTACTTTTTTTCCGTCTGCCAGGTAACTGTTGACCAGGTGTTCCCCGTCTACGAATTTCAACTGTGAAATAAATTCGATGGCCTGGAAGAATTGCTTTTCCTTTTCTTCCAGCCCTTCCTCATAGGAATAGCCTGAATTGTCAAGCAAGCCTTTGTGTTTGTCCCGAAGCTTTTCGTAACGTTCCCGGAAGTCGGGCAGGGCGATATCTCCTACGCGGAGGCCGTTCCGGCCGGTTTTGTCCATGTAGGTAGGTCCGATACCCTTCAGGGTAGAGCCAATTTTATTGAGGCCCATTTTATTTTCCGACGCGGCATCCAGCAGGCGATGCGTAGGAAGAATAAGGTGGGCTTTCCGGGAAACGACCAGATTGCCCGAAGCGAGGGGATCGGAACCGGCTTGCTGCAGGACCCGGATCTCTTCCCGCAGGATCACCGGGTCAATGACCACGCCGTTGCCGATCAGGTTCAGCGTATTCTCAAAAAATATCCCGGAAGGGATGGTATGAAGTACGAATTTCTTACCGTCGAATTCGAGCGTATGCCCGGCATTCGGACCGCCCTGAAACCTTGCTATGAGATCGTATTGCGGACTCAGAACGTCCACTATTTTCCCTTTTCCTTCGTCACCCCACTGAAGGCCAAGGAGCACATCAACTTGCATATTCTGATAACTTAATTTTGGACGTAAGACTCACAGGTACCGTTGCCGCGTAATTTCTGGCAGGCGCCATACAGGTTGAGCGAATGATGTTTAATGTCAAATTTCAGCAGGCTGCCCATCATACTCTGGATTTGCTGGATCCTCGGATCGCAGAACTCCACGACTTTTCCACAGTCCAGGCAGATGATGTGGTCATGCTGATGATAACCGTACGATTTTTCAAACTGGGCCATGTTTTTTCCAAACTGATGCTTGGTGACCAGGTCGCATGAGACCAGCAGCTCCAGCGTATTATAGACCGTAGCCCTGCTTACCCTGTACTTTTTATTCTTCATATGGATGTAAAGCGATTCCACATCAAAATGATCGTCACGGGAATAAATTTCTTCCAATATAGCGAACCGTTCGGGCGTCTTCCGGAGGCTGTTCTTTTCAAGGTAGCCTTCAAAAATCTTCCGAACCATTTTTGTCGTTTCGGCCTTCACCATGATTTCTCCAATTTTTGCAAAAATACCGTTTTTTTGCGAATATATAGATTTTATTAACGAACCGCCTCGAAGCGGTCAACTGTTAAAACCCCGTTTACCTGCTTCAGGGTTTTAATAAGGTTGTCCAAATGGGATGTTCCGTGGACATAAACCATGATAGAGCCCTCGAAAATACCGTCGTTGCTATCGATCATTATGGATCGGATGTTCACCTTCAGATCATTTGAAATCACTTTGGTTATATTGTTTACCACTCCTATATCATCAATGCCGGTGATCTTGAGGCCGGTGAGAAAGGCAATTTCCTGGGTTCCGGTCCATTTGGCTTTTACCACCCTGTAACCGAAATTCGCCAGCAGGCGCGCCGCATTGGGGCAACTGGTACGATGGATCTTTATTCCTTCGCTGACAGTAACAAAGCCGAATACATCGTCGCCGGGTATGGGATTGCAGCAGGTAGCCAGTTTGTAATCAATACGGCCCAGGTCTTCCCCGATCAGCAAAGCGGCGTCTGCCTTGCTCTTCACCGAGCGGAGCAGCCGGTCTATATTATTGTTCTCTATCTTTTCCGGAAGCTTGTTCTCCACCGCTTTTTCCGCTTCCAGGTAGCCCTTCAGGTGTTTTGCTTCCACTTTGCCTGTAGCGAACTGGTAATAAAGTTCCTGGATGCTTGACAGCTTAAGGAAATAGGCGATCTTATGCAGATTATTGGAATTGACCGGGATCTTGAGGGCATTCATTTTCCTGTCCAGCATTTCCTTGCCTTCCTCGGCCACTCTGCGGCGTTCTTCCTTCAGCGAAGCCTTGATCTTTGATTTTGCCTTTGCCGTCACCACGGTGCTTAGCCAGTCTTCCTTCGGCTTTTGCTTTCCGGAAGTAATGATCTCCAGCTGGTCGCCGTTCTGCAACTGGTAGCTTAAAGGAACCAGCTTATGATTTACTTTCGCGCCAATACAGCGGGCTCCGATATCGGTATGTATTTCAAATGCAAAGTCCAGTGCCGTGGCATTATTGGGAAGTTTCACCAATTGTCCTTTGGGCGTAAACACGAAGACCTCGTCAGAGAACAGGTTCATCTTGAACTCGTCAATAAAGTCAAGTGCATTGGTCTCCGGGTTGCTCAGGGTTTCTCGAACCTTCCGGATCCAGTTGTCCAATCCGCTGTCACTGCTGGATTCTTTGTATTTCCAATGGGCGGCGAAACCTTTCTCCGCAATTTCGTCCATTCTCTTAGTACGTATCTGCACTTCTACCCATCGTCCCTTGGGGCCCATTACGGTTGTATGGAGCGATTCATACCCGTTGCCCTTAGGGCTGGAGATCCAGTCGCGCAGCCGGTCAGGATTGGGGTGATAGAAGTCCGTGACAAGGGAATAGGCTTTCCAGCAATCAGACTTTTCGTTTTCAGGATGACTATCAAGGATTACCCGGATGGCGAACAAATCATAGACTTCCTCGAAGGGAACCCCTTTGTTCTTCATTTTGGTCCAGATGGAATGAATGGACTTCGGCCTGCCCATTACCTGGGCATTCAGGCCCTGATCGGCAAGCGCTTTTTTCAGCGGCTCAATAAATTCTCTTATGAAACGCCGCCTGTCTGCCTTGGTTTCTTTCAGCTTCTGAGCAATGAATTTATAGGTCGCCGTTTCGGTATATTTCATGGAAAGGTCTTCCAGCTCCGATTTAATCGCATAGAGTCCCAACCGGTGGGCCAACGGAGCATAGAGATAAATGGTTTCCGAAGAAATTTTCAGCTGCTTTTCACGGGGCATATGCTCCATGGTACGCATATTATGGAGGCGGTCGGCCAGTTTGATCAGGATAACCCTGACATCATCGGCCAGGGTGAGCAGCATTTTCCGGAAATTCTCCGCCTGCAGGGAAGAACTTTGATCGAAAACCCCCGATATCTTAGTGAGGCCGTCGATAATATGGGAGCATTTCGGTCCGAATTCCTGTTCTATATCCTCCAGGGTTAGATCGGTATCTTCGACCGTATCATGCAGCAAGGCACAAACAATGGATGTAGTGCCCAATCCTATTTCTTCCGCACATATCTGCGCTACGGCCACGGGATGATAGATATAAGGTTCTCCTGATTTGCGGCGCATTTCCTTATGCGCTTCCATCGACTTTACAAAAGCTTTCCTTATCAGTTTCTTATCCCCCTTTTGTAAAGTAGGCTTGCAAGCTCTGAGAAGCGCCCTGTAGCGTTTGATGATCTCTTTCTTCTCCGCCTCCAGATCAATAACTAACTCTGGCATAAATTCAATCACGTATGTCTCCTGTTCTGGTAACATTCAAGTACAAAAAACGTTTTTTTTGCAAGCAGCAATATAACAATTATTATTTTTGTAATAAATAAGGGGTTGAAGTGGTATATAAATACATTGGAGCTGTTTTCTTATTCTTCCTGGCGCTGGCAGTCTGTACCCCGGAAGCGGTCCTTGGGCAGCAGGTGCAGGAAAAAACCGGCGCCGGTTCTTCCGGAAGTGATACCATTCCGCATTTAATGCTGAGCCCGGTTTTCGTTACCGGGAAGCTCGTCTTTAAAAGTCGCCGCGAACAGGTGCGTTATACCAAGCTACGACGCGACGTCCTGAAAGTGTTGCCCTATGCAAAGTTTGCCGGGGCCAGGTACCGGGAAATGGAATATGAACTCCTGCATGCGAAGAACGAAAAGGAACAGAAAAAGATCATCGATAGAATAGAGCAGGATATTAAGGATAATTTCGAGAAGGACCTTCGCAACCTGACCATCACCCAGGGAAAAATCCTGATTAAACTTATAGACCGTGAAACCGGACGCACCAGTTATGTGTTATTACAGGAATTAAAAAGTAGGTTCAGCGCTTTCTTCTGGCAATCGGTGGCAAGGGTTTTCGGACATGACCTGAAGGAACGTTACGACGCTGAAGAAGAGGAAGAAATAGAAAAGGTGATCCGCTCGGTTGAAATGGATCGGTATTATCAGCTTTATAATGGACAAAACTATCTTCAGGTTCAGCATAGAAAAGATCAACGGACAAAAGATTAGCCTTTCGGAATATGAAGGGAAAGTACTCCTGATCGTAAATACTGCAACTGAATGTGGGCTGACTCCGCAGCTGAAAGAACTCGAAGAATTATACCGGAAATACCGCGGGCAGGATTTTGAGATCATTGGCATACCGTCCAATGATTTTGGCCGGCAGGAACCCCGCCAGGGAGAAGAGATCACGAAATTCTGCCGCGAGAATTATGGTGTTACCTTTCCCATTTTTTCCAAAACGATTGTCCGGGGCCCCTACGCTCATCCACTCTATAAATTCCTGAGCGATAAAAAGCAAAATGGCAAAATAAAAGCTTCTCCTCTTTGGAACTTTCATAAATACCTGGTGGACAGGAACGGACAGGTGACGGATTTCTTTTATCCTTTCACCAAGCCCACGTCTCTCCGAGTCCGGAAGAAAATTAACCGCCTGCTTTCAATCGAAGAACCCGGCGAAAAAGCAAAATCAAAACGATCTAAGTAATGAAATTGGATATACTTATCCTGGCCGCACACCCGGATGATGCAGAACTGGGCTGCGCCGGCACTATTGCAAAATATACCCGCATGGGAAAAAAAGCGGGGGTTATTGACCTGACCAGGGGTGAGCTGGGAACGCGCGGTACGGCCGGACTCAGAACGGAAGAAGCGGCCGCCGCTGCAGAGATCCTGGGTCTTTCCGTGCGCGAAAACATGGATTTTCCCGATGGCTTCTTTGAAAATAACCGTGAAAATCAGCTGGCTCTCATTAAAAAGATCCGCCAGTACCAGCCGGACATTATTCTTGCCAATGCGCCCCACGACCGCCATCCCGACCATGGGAGAGGTGGCAGTTTGGCTTATGACGCATATTTTCTTTCGGGCCTCCGTAAAATTGAAACGGAGCTGGAAGGAAAACCGCAGGAAGCCTGGCGGCCGGGATTGTTCCTCCATTATATCCAGGACAGGATGCTCCGGCCCGATATCCTGGTGGATATTTCAGAAGTGATCCAGGTGAAAGAAGCGGCAATCCGGGCATTTAAGTCCCAGTTCCATAGCCCGGACTATGCAAGCAATGAACCGGAAACTTATATATCCAGGCCTGCCTTTATGGAAGCCATCATGGGCCGGTCTGCCGAATGGGGCAAAACCCTGGGCACTGCATATGCCGAAGGTTTTGTGAGCCCTCGTCTGCTGGGGGTAAAAGACCTGTTCTCGCTGTTGTAACCCGGCGGGTAGCTGCATTGCCTGGTTCCTGAAACTGGCAGAGAATTTGTGCCTGAAAAAGGTAAAATCAGAAAGGAGTTCCCATGAACATGATCCATAAACTGGAGCTATGGGGCGATACTCATCATCCCGTTTGGCTGGACTTTGTACGTATTTTTCTTGGAGTCATTATCCTGATGAAAGGCATTTACTTTCTTAACAACAGTGATGCTGTTCAAGCGGTGATGGAAAGCAGGTTTGGATTCATGGGCTGGATGAGCATTCATTACGTGGCGTTTGCCCATTTGGTAGGAGGGGTGCTTATATTTTTTGGCTTGCTTACCCGACTGGCCGCGGCGGTCCAGATCCCTATTTTAATCGGGGCCGTATTTTTTGTAAATATAACACGGGGCCTTTCTGCCGTTAATTCGGAATTATGGCTTTCTATCCTGGTGTTACTGCTACTGATCCTGTTCCTGGTAGCAGGCTCCGGCCCGCTTTCCCTGGACCAATGGTTCAAGACGCACAAAGACAGGTAAGATATTAAAAAGGAACCTCATCATCATCTATATCGTCCATCTTGGAAGGCAGGATAATGGTGCCCGGAGACTGGGAATCAAAGGTAGCTGAAGGCGAGATGCCTGAAAGCGGGCCATAACTGTTGTCGGTTACGTAATGTTCCTCCCAGTCGGTGAACTTTACGTATTTGTTGATATACCTCAGGTTTACATCAGTAACTTCACCATTACGGTGTTTGGCGATGATGATCTCCGCCAGGCCCTGCGTAGGCATTCCCTCTTCATTCTCAGTAAGCCCGTAATATTCCGGGCGATTGATAAAGATCACCATATCCGCATCCTGCTCAATGGAACCCGATTCCCGGAGGTCGGACAGGATGGGGCGCCGGTTACCTCCCCGCTTTTCCACCTCACGGCTCAGCTGGGACAACGCGATTACCGGTACCTCCAGTTCCTTTGCAATTGCTTTCAGGCCCCTGGAAATGGAGCTGATCTCCTGTTCGCGGTTTCCGGTACGGTTATTATCCATCGAACCTTTCATAAGCTGGAGATAATCTACGACCACCAGTTCAATATTATGCTGCGCTTTCATCCTCCGGCATTTAGCGCGCAGTTCAAAAATGCTCAGGGCGGGCGTATCGTCAATAAAGATGGGCGCTTCTACCAGTTTCCCGATCTTGGCATGCAGCTGCTCCCATTCATAAGACGCCAGGTTTCCTTTACGCAGTTTATCCTGCGGCAATTCGGCTTCGCCAGAAATAAGACGGTTAACCAGCTGGATGGAAGACATTTCCAGCGAAAAAACCGCCACAGGCTTTTTAAAATCTACCGCCGCGTTTCGGACCGCGCTAAGTATAAAGGCAGTTTTTCCCATACCGGGGCGGGCAGCAAGAATAACCAGGTCGGAATTCTGCCAGCCGGAAGTGATCCGGTCAAGGCCGCTGAATCCGGTGGGAACACCAGTAAGGCCGTCTTCCCGCTGCATCATTTCCTCCAGGTGTTCCAGGGATCGTTTTACCAGGCCCGACATGGAATCAAAATTCCGCCTCAGGTTCGTTTCAGCAATTGAAAAGAGGTTTTTTTCTGCCGTATCAAGCAATTCAAACACATCGCTCGTTTCTTCATAAGCGCTGTTAATGATCTCCGTGGAAATACTGATGAGCTTACGCTGAATATATTTTTCCGAAACAATACGGGCATGATATTCAATATTCGCAGCCGAGGCCACCCGATTAGTCAATTCGGTTATATAAAAAGCTCCTCCCACAAAATCCAGCTCCCCGCTTTGCCGCAGGCGCTGGGTTACCGTCAGAATATCAATTGGCTGAGTCTTGTCGAACAAATAACGGATAGCCTCATAAATCTTTTGATGGCTGTCCTTGTAAAACATTTCCGGCTTAAGGAATTCGATCACCTTCGTGAGCGCGTCCTTTTCGATCATAATAGCGCCCAATACCGTTTCTTCCAGGTCAACGGCCTGAGGCGGAAGTTTGCCCAACTGCGCACTTGCCGACTGAGGTTTTAAAAAACGTTTTTCGGAAGAAAGTTGATCGTCCCGCATGTATGATTTATTGCCCTGCATTATTCGGTTGTTGTTAGCTTGGAGGGACAAATATATCCAAATCGGGTAACCCCAATTTTTATATTTATAAACATTAATTTAATCTTTAGAAAACACAGGCTGATTCTCAATCACCTGGGGTCTCTCCCGCATCAACATGCTATGTTCATAAATTGTTAATAACTTTCCCACACCAGCTTTGGCAGGTAAAAATACGCATTATTTTACTAACAACCCGGGTGATGTTAATAACTCGCTGCCTGTTAATAAACCATTTATCCACGAAAGAAAGGGTGGTTAAATTGTTAATATTTTAACTGATTATAAATCAGCATCGAGCAATTCCAAATTCCTATTTTTGCGGAATGAAAAGAAATTCTGGCACGGAAAAAAAAACGAGCAATTTGCGGATCTTCGGGATCCGGGCTGTGATGGAAGCGATTGAATCGGGAAAAGAGATTGACTCTTTATACGTACAAAAGGGCACCGCGGGAAGTCTTTACCGCGACCTCCGGAAAATAGCATCGGAGTACGACCTCACAATCCAAACCGTTCCGCCGGAAAAACTCCGTTACCTGGGAGATAAGAATCACCAGGGCGTAGTGGCTTTCATCTCTCCTGTTGAATTTCATAAGCTGGAACAACTGATCCCCGCTATTTACGAAAGAGGAGAAGTACCCCTTATCCTTATACTTGACCGGATCACAGACGTGCGCAACTTCGGCGCAATCAGCCGGTCCGCAGAATGCCTGGGCGTACACGGCATTGTGATCCCCCGCAAAGGGGCCGCCCAGGTCAATGCAGACGCCGTTAAAACTTCCGCAGGTGCATTGCTGAGCATTCCTGTATGCAGAGAACGAAACCTTAAAAATAGCATCGTATTTCTCCGGGAATCCGGCCTCCAGGTCGTAGCCTGCACGGAAAAATCCCAGAACTATCCGTCCGCAATGGATTTTACGGCGCCAACCGCAATTATCCTTGGCTCGGAAGAAGACGGAATCTCAGGCGAATACCTTAAGCTCGCCGATGATGCCGTAAAAATCCCGATGAAAGGAACCATTGCCTCCCTGAATGTTGCAGTAGCGGCCGGCGTCATTCTCTATGAAACCATTCGGCAGCGCTTAATTTAGTTCAAGGTTTACGTTGCTTCGCAACAGCTTAAAGTTGCTTCGCAACAGTTCAAAGTTTAAAGTTTTTAGGCCGAAGCGTGTTTAAAGTTTCAAAGTTCAAAGTTTAAAGTTCAAGGTTTAAAGTTTTTAGTTTAAAGTTTTTAGGCTGGAACGTGTTTAAAGTTTCAAAGTTCAACGTTTATAGTTCAAAGTTTAAAGTTCAAGGTTTAAAGTTTTTAGTTTAAAGTTTTTAGGCTGGAACGTGTTTAAAGTTTCAAAGTTCAACGTTTAAAGTTCAAGGTTTAAAGTTTTTAGGCCGGAATATAATTCCCCCCGAAAATCGGACAGTAAGTTAAGTTAGAATTTTGATTAAATTTACTGTATCATGAGTAGGAGAAAGTTTACTTCGGAGTTTAAAGTCAAGGTGGTCATGGAGGCCTTGAGCGAGCGTTACACGATTCAGGAGCTTGGTCGCAAGTACGAGATCCATCCCACGCAGATCACTACCTGGAAGACTCAGTTTTTGAAAAATGCCAGCGCCGTTTTTGACAAACCAGTAAAGGATGCCAAAAGCGAGGCCCAGGAGAAGGAAGAGCATTATTTGAAGGTGATCGGCCAGCAAAAGGTCGAGATTGATTTTTTAAAAAAAGCCTTGTCATGAGCCAGGATAAACAGCAACGTCAGCGACATATTGACAAGGCCGGAATGTTGAGTATTGTCCGTCAGTGCGAGCTTCTTGAGGTTCCTCGCAGCAGTTTTTATTATAAGCCCTTGGGAGAAAGCGAGCTGAATCTGGAGCTTATGCGCCTGATTGATGAAGAATACCTGTTACATCCCTGGCTTGGGGTTCCTCGCATGACCACCTGGCTAAGGAAGGACAAAGGCTATAAGATCAATCCTAAACGCATTGAGCGACTTTACCGGCTGATGGGACTCTCGGCCACAGGCCCTAAGCCCAATACCTCCAAAAAAGGAAAAGGGGCCTTACATAGGGTATACAAATACCTGTTGAAGGGGCTCAAAATTGTGCGCCCTAATCAGGCGTGGGCCATGGACATCACCTATATTCCGGTGCAGGGCGGCTACCTGTATCTATGTGCCATTATTGATCTGTACAGTCGCTATGTGGTAGGCTGGTCGCTGAGCAACGCCATGAGCGCGGATTGGTGTAAACAGACCCTACAAGGAGCCATCGCCCGGCATGGTTGTCCGGAGATTCTCAATACTGATCAGGGAAGCCAGTTCACCGCTTATGAGTTCTGTGATTGGGTTACCCATCCTGAACGGGGAATCAAACTCAGTATGGACGGTAAAGGCCGGGCAATTGACAATATTTTCATAGAACGCCTGTGGAGAAGTGTCAAGTACAAACACGTATACCTGTTCCCGGCCAGCGACGGACTGGAATGCTACCGAGGCCTACAGGTCTATTTTGAGTATTATAATACCCAGAGACGACATCAGAGCCTGGATGACCAAGTCCCGTTGACCGTCTACGGGCAAGCACTAAAACAAGTGGCATAGTCCGGTAGGGTTATCAACAGCAAGAAGGTGGAAATTAAAAAGAGAAAGAAGCAAAGAGAAAAAGGGCGTGGATTTGTGGAAAACTCAACTGAGTTTACCACAAGCCCACACCACAACTACAACAAAGAAGCTTATTTATTTTTACAAAATACTGTCTAAACATCGGGGGGAATTATAGAACGTGTTTGAAGTTTCAAAGTTCAACGTTTATTGTTCAACGTTTAAAGTTCAAGGTTTAAAGTTCAAGGTTTAAAGTTTTTAGGCCGGAACGTATTTAAAGTTTCAAAGTTCAAACTTTTAGGCGGGAGCGTAACGTTTACAGTTTGTTGTTTGAAGTTTTTAGTTTTTTAGGCTGAAATAGGTTAAAAATCGCAGTATTCTTTGATCTTAGCATTAAAGAAAGCTTAAATTCAAAGCTTCGTTAGTAGGCCTCAAGCAGTTTCCCGAACCTCTGAGCCCGGATATTAAACATCTGCACCATAACTTTATATTATTAACCGTAAAGTGTTATAAATCAATCATATGGTTAGCGGCCGATTTACAACGAAACCTTGAACCTTAAACCTTAAACTATAATACCGTTGCAAGGCAACCTATAACAACTTTGAACCTTGAACTTTAAACTATAAACTGCAACTACAAACTATAAACCGTTGCAAAGGGACATTAAACCTTGAACTTTGAACATTAAACCTTGAACTAAAAACTAAAAACTTCAAACGGTAGCAAACCGACCCAAATCAATCGAAATTTCGAGGCCCCGTGCGACGCCGGTTCCAAGCGTTAAGTCGGCGCGGAAGAAATGGCAAAGCTGACGGTTAATGATCTCTTCGCGCCTGGGGCCGGTGATACCCTTCATGGAAGCAACGATATTGTGAATGGTATGGCGTTTTTCTTCTTCGCTCAGCAGGCGGAATAAATTGCCAGGCTGCGTGTAGTGATCGTTTTCGCCCGGCGCATTGCGATCGTAACGATCTATCATTGATTCGCTAAGCTTGCGGGGAGGTTCTGCATAGGATGGATCCGGGGCCGGGCTGTCAAAGCTGTTCGGAAAGTAATTCGGAGCATCTCCTCCGTTATCTCCGAGGGCCATGGAGCCATCCCGCTGATAGTTGTTTACCGCGTAAGGACAACGGTTTACCGGCAACTGTTCATAGTTTACACCCAGGCGATAGCGCTGGGCATCGGGGTACGACAGTATTCTTCCCTGCAGCATTTTGTCAGGTGAAAAGCCGATTCCGTCCACGATATGGGCAGGAGCAAAGGCAGCTTGTTCTACGAAGGCAAAGTAATTGGAAGGTACCTGGTTAAGTTCCATGATTCCCAGGTCTTGCAGCGGGTAATCGGCATGCGGCCAGACCTTTGTCAAATCAAAGGGGTTTATTTCATAGGTGTCCGCGTCTTTTTCCGGCATGACCTGCACTTTCAGCGCCCAGCGGGGGAAGTCGCCTTTTTCGATGGCTTCTACCAGGTCGCGCTGAGCGAAATCCGGATCCTTTCCCCGCATTTCAGCCGCTTCATCATCGGTAAAGTTCTTGATCCCCTGCTGGGTTATAAAGTGGAATTTTACCCAGAAGCGCTCATTTTTGCTGTTAATAAACGAAAGGGTATGGCTGCTGAAACCGTGCATATGACGGTAGCTATAGGGAGTTCCCCGGTTGGTCATCACGATCAGCACCTGGTGCAGGCTTTCCGGGTTAAGTGACCAGAAATCCCACATCATCGCTGCGTTTTTGCAATTGGTTTTAGGATCCCGCTTCTGTGTATGAATAAAGTCGCTGAATTTGTAAGCATCCTTTATAAAGAACACAGGCGTATTATTGCCCACCAGGTCCCAGTTGCCGTCTTCGGTATAGAATTTAACGGCAAAGCCCCTTGGGTCGCGTTCTGTATCTGCCGAACCTTTTTCTCCGCCGACGGTTGAAAACCTGACCATTACTTTGGTTTCCTTTCCGACTTCCGAAAAAAGCTTTGCCTTCGTAAAAGCAGTCAGGTCATGAGTGACGGTGAATTTTCCGAAAGCGCCGCTGCCCTTGGCATGTACGATGCGTTCCGGGATCCGTTCCCGGTTGAAATGGGCCATTTTTTCATGAAGAATATAGTCCTCGATCAATACGGGGCCTCGCGGTCCTGCGGTTAACGAGTTTTGATCATCGGCAACCGGCCGTCCGGATGCAGTAGTTAATTTCTTGTCGGTCATAAATTTGAATTTTTTCCAAATCTAGCCGGCAGCACATAATAAATCAAATCGATAATATTTATGATTCGATAGATTTTGTCTATGTTTGTATCGCTTTATAGCTATGACAATCGTCCAATTAGAATATATCCTTGCGGTGGATACCTATCGAAATTTCGCCAGAGCGGCGGAAAAGTGTTTCGTGTCCCAGCCTACGCTTAGTATGCAATTGCAAAAGCTGGAGGAAGAGCTGGGAGAAAAGCTGTTTGATCGCAGTAAACAACCTGTGATCCCCACGGAAAGAGGCCTGAAAGTGATTGAACAGGCTAGGAATGTATTGCGCGAATTCCAAAAAATACCGGAGATCATTAAAGAAAGCAGGGGAGAGGTCTCCGGGGAACTTCGATTAGGAATTATTCCCACGGTAGCTCCTTACCTTTTACCCCTGTTTATCACGGATTTCCTGGAAAAGTACCCGAAAGTCAGCCTGGTGATCGAGGAGCTTGTCACCGGTGAGATCCTGAAAAGGCTGGCAAATGATTCTATCGATGCTGGTATTGCTTCCACGCCGCTTCAGGAGCCGGTCGTCCAGGAAATACCTTTATACTATGAACCTGTGGTCGCCTATGTTTCCGCTGCGCACCCCTTGTACGAACGCGAATGGATTTCGTCTTCGGAACTCGAAACCCAGGATCTGTGGACGCTGGGTGAAGGACACTGTTTTCGCAGCCAGGTAGTGAATCTTTGCCGGAAAAGCCCCGCAAAAAACGAGGCCGGCAGCCTGGAATACCAGAATGGCTCTATGGAGTTCCTGGCGCGTCTAGCTGACATGACCGGGAAAATAACGCTCCTGCCTGAAATGGCCACTTACGGCTGGCCCGAAGAGAGAAAACGGGCTATCAGGCCCATGGAAGGCCGCTCCCCGGTAAGAGAGATAAGCATGATTATCCAGCGTAATCATGCTAAGCGATATATCATAGACCTGCTGAGGCAATCAATCCTTAGCCATATACCGCCCGCGCTGAAAGAAGCTGCCGGCTCCGAGCGGATCGAATGGAAATAGCAAGGGCCCTAGCTAAACTTATCGCCTTCTTTTTGCCTGACATCGCCGGCGATTTGTTTGATCTGTTGTTCCGCTGATTTTTTACAGATCATGAGGACGTCGCCGGTATCAACGACAATAAAGTTTTCCATTCCCTGGAGGATGACCAGTTTGTTTTCAGGAACGTGTACCATGCAGTCGGAAGTTTCATAAGTCATTACCTGTTTTCCGTTAATGGCATTGCTGCGTTCATCTTTTTCCTTTACGCTGTGGAGAGAGCCCCAGGTGCCCAGGTCGCTCCAGCCGAAATTACCAGGCATTACGTACACATTGTCGGCTCGTTCCATGATCGCATAATCAATAGAAATATTGGTACATTGCGCATAGGCAGTGCGAATGAAGTCGGCTTCCTTTTTTGTATTGAAATAAGGTGCGCCTTCCTGGAATATCTCATGCATTTCCGGAAGGAAACGTTCAAAAGCGCCTTTCAACGCTTTTACATTCCAGATAAAGATGCCCGCGTTCCAAAGGAAATCTCCGCTCCGGATAAATGTTTGGGCCAGTTCCAGGTTAGGTTTTTCAGTAAACGTTTTTACCTTATGAAAATGCTCATTCAGCTTCTTTTCGGTATACTGCACATAGCCGTATCCCGTGTCCGGCCGGGAGGGTACGATACCCAGCGTTAAAAGTACGTTTTGCCCTAAGGCGGTGGTCATGGCTTTTTCTATGGAGTCACCAAAGAGATCTTCTTTCAGGATGAGATGATCTGAAGGGGCGATCACTGTGACGGCATCGGGGTTCAAACGGGCTATTTTATAGCAGGCAAAGGCGATGCAGGGCGCTGTATTCCGCATAATCGGTTCGCATAATACCTGTTCGTCTTGTATGTCCGGAAGTTGTTCCCGGACGGTATCCCGGTAGGATTCGTTGGTAACGATATAAATGTTTTCAGGAGGGCATATCTTTGAGAAGCGCTCATACGTAAGTTGGATAAGCGTTTTTCCCGCGCCAAGGATGTCAATAAACTGTTTTGGCCGGTTTTGCCGGCTAACCGGCCAGAATCTGCTTCCTATCCCGCCGGCCATGATCACGGCATAAAAGTTTTTATTCATCATATAATTCCCTCTTTAATTAAGTCATGAAAATGAACCACCCCGGCATACTTTCCTTCTTTGGTTACAAGCAATGCCGAGATGCTGTGTTTTTTTATTATTTCAACGGCTTTTACGGCCATTTCGTTCCAATCAATGGTTTTAGGGTGCAGGCTCATAATGTCCCTTGCTTTCAGGACGGAAAGGTCGGTGGTTTTTTCCATCATGCGCCGCAGATCTCCGTCCGTAATGATCCCGGCCAGTTCGCCGTTTTCCATTACCGCCACCATACCCAGCCTTTTAGAAGATATCTCCATAATCACTTCCCTGATACTGCCGGAAGCAGCTACGCTGGGCTTTTCATTGTTTTTTGCAATGTCGCCTACTTTGAGGTAAAGTTTTTTTCCAAGCGCGCCCCCGGGATGGTAATGGGCAAAATCCCCCGGGCCAAAGTTACGCTGTTCCAACAGGCAGATAGCCAGCGCGTCGCCCATCGCAAGCTGTGCGGTAGTACTGGTAGTAGGGGCCAGGTTATGTGGACAGGCCTCCTGGTCAACCGATGTGTTTAAGATGTAGTCCGCCTCCCTGGCAAGAAAGGAATTCAGTTCGCCTACCATGGCAATAAGCAGGTTGCCACCTCGTTTTAGCAAAGGTACCAGTACTTTTATTTCAGGGGTGTTACCGCTTTTGGATATACAGAGTACGGCATCGGCCTCCTGGATAATGCCAAGGTCGCCGTGTATAGCGTCCGCGGCATGCATGAAGATGGCAGGCGTGCCGGTAGAATTAAACGTAGCGACGATCTTTTGAGCAATGATGGCGCTTTTTCCGACCCCGGTAACGATTACCCTTCCCTTCAAATGAAGAAGCAGGGAAACAATTTTTTCGAAATCATTGTTTAGGAGTTGGCTGAGTTTCAGGATCGCTTCCGATTCTATCTGTAGGGTGCGCCTGGCTGATTCAAGGATATGCAATGGTCAATATTGTTTTTTTACAAAAATATGTTAATTTTAATATAGATTTGTGCGATTTTTCCAATCCGCGCGTCAGTTTTCTGTTTTTTTTAATTTCTTGTAGGAATGTCAGAGGTAAAAAGGTCGTTATTCGACAACCTGAATAGTTTTTTTGGATTTGATAAATTTAAAGGCGATCAGGAAGCAATCATCACCAATATATTATCCGGGAATGATACGTTCGTGATCATGCCCACGGGAGGTGGAAAGTCCATGTGTTACCAGCTTCCTGCTTTGATGAGCGACGGGACGGCTATCGTGATCTCCCCGCTGATCGCGCTGATGAAAAACCAGGTAGACCAGGTTAGAGCCTATGGAAGCGATGACAGCATTGCCCATTTTCTGAATTCCTCGCTTAATAAGGGCGAGATCCTCCAGGTGAAAAAAGATGTGGTGGAAGGGAAGACCAAGCTGCTGTATGTGGCTCCCGAGTCCCTGTCCAAGCCGGAAAATATTGATTTCCTGAACAAGGCGGGAATTTCTTTCGTCGCGGTGGACGAAGCGCACTGTATCTCGGAATGGGGGCATGACTTCCGCCCGGAATACCGGAAGATCAGAAGTGTGATCTCGCAACTGGGAGAAAATACGCCCATTATTGCGTTGACCGCTACGGCTACGCCAAAAGTACAGCAGGACATTCTGAAGAACCTGCAAATGCAGGACGCCACTATTTTTAAGTCTTCTTTCAATCGCAATAACCTTTATTACGAGGTCCGGCCAAAGAAAAACCCGAACAAAGAGATCATTAAATATATCAAGGGCATGCAGGGCAAGTCCGGCATTATATATTGCCTTAGCCGGAAAAAGGTGGAAGAGGTGGCCGAAACCCTGAATGTGAACGGGATCAGGGCCTTGCCATACCACGCTGGGCTGGACGCAAAGATGCGGGCCGCCACCCAGGATAAATTCCTTATGGAAGAAGTGGAGGTTATCGTCGCTACCATTGCCTTTGGGATGGGGATAGATAAGCCGGACGTTCGTTTCGTGATCCATTATGATATGCCCAAAAGTATGGAGGGCTATTACCAGGAAACAGGGCGTGCGGGACGCGATGGGGGAGAAGGCCATTGTATTGCCTTTTACGACGAGAAGGACATTGATAAACTGGCGAAATTCATGAAGGATAAGCCGGTTTCCGAACGGGAGATCGGCACCCAGATACTAAAAGAAGTAGTGAATTATGCCGAATCGGCGGTTTGCCGGCGCAAGCAGATCTTACACTATTTCGGCGAAAGCTATAACGAAGCGGCATGCAATAATATGTGTGACAACTGCCGTCATCCGGGTGAAAAATTCGAGGCCGAACAAGAATTACTGACCGTACTTAAGCTGATCAAGAAGCTGGAAGAAAATTTCGACGAAGACCATCTTGTAAAAATATTGGTGGGAGTAGATACGCCCCAGACCATAAAATACCAGCATAACAAGCTTCCGGAATTTGGAAAAGGCAGGGAACAAGGGGAATTGACCTGGAAATCCGTGCTGAGGCAGGCGGTGCTGAATAATTTCCTGATCCGCGATGTGGACAATTACGGGCTGCTTAAACTGTCAAAATTCGGTACGTCTTATATTGGTGCGCCTTATTCTATTAAATTCGTAATGAATAAGGACATGGATATTGACCAGGCCCGAGACAGCAGCGATCATAACGGACCGGGCGGCGCTTTGGATGAGGTATTGCTGGGGGCGTTAAAGGAACTCCGGAAAAAAATAGCCAGGCAGCGTAATCTTCCTCCCTTTGTTATTTTCCAGGACCCGTCACTGGAAGATATGGCCACACATTACCCGGTATCAATGGAGGAAATGAAACATATTTCCGGAGTTGGCGCGGGGAAGGCCATGCGCTACGGCGGACCTTTTATTGAGCTGATAAAGAATTATGTCGAAGAAAATGAAATAGACCGCGCCCAGGACCTGACGGTACGCTCAACAGCCAATAAATCAGGTAATAAGATATTTATCATTCAGAATATTGACCGCAAGATCCCGCTTGAAGATATCGCCGATTCCAAAGGGCTTAGCTACCAGGAGATCCTTCATGAAATAGAAACGATCGTTTCATCCGGGACAAGGCTGAACCTTGATTATTATATTGACGACATAATCGAGGAGGATCGGCAGGATGAGGTTTACGATTATTTCCGTTCTGCGGAAGCCGACTCTATCGAAGCCGCGCTGAACGAGTTGGGGGAAACAGACTATTCCCGCGAGGAACTTCAATTGCTCCGGATAAAGTTTCTTTCTGAATTTGGAAATTAGTTGCTTCGCAACGGTTTTGTTGCTTCGCAACTGTTTAAGGTTTAAGGTTTAAGGTTTAAAGTTTATAGTTTTTGGTTTATAGTTTTTGGTTTTTGGTTTATAGTTTTTAGAAAAGGCTTTGCAACGGGTTTGTTGCTTCGCAACTGTTTAAAGTTTTTGGTTTGAAGTTCATGGTTTAAAGAGGTTTATGATTAGTCAGCTTCCGCATATAAAGTTTAGTGATTCCAATAATTTTTTCCTGATAGCGGGGCCTTGCGCCATAGAGGGGGAGGAAATGGCTCTCCGGATTGCCGAACGGATAACTACGATTACTGACCGGCTGAATATTCCTTATATTTTCAAAGGTTCTTACCGTAAGGCCAATCGCTCGAGGCTGGATTCTTTCGCCGGCATTGGTGATGAAAAGGCATTGAAGGTGTTAGGGAAAGTATCTGCGGAATTCGATCTGCCGACCCTTACTGATATTCACGAGCCGGGAGAAGCGGCGATGGCGGCCGAATATGTGGATGTACTTCAGATACCGGCTTTCCTTTGCAGGCAAACCAATCTTCTTGTTGCTGCCGCGGAGACCGGCAAATTTGTGAATATAAAAAAAGGCCAGTTCCTTTCCGCCGGGGCCATGAAGCATGCGGTTACCAAAGTTACGGAATCAGGCAACCCGAATGTGATCCTTACTGATCGCGGTACGATGTTCGGCTACCAGGATCTGATCGTGGATTACCGCGGGCTGGTTGAAATGAAAGGTTTTAACGTGCCTGTCGTAATGGATTGCACGCATTCTTTGCAGCAGCCCAATCAGGAGAGCGGCGTAACCGGCGGGCGCCCTGCTTTGATAGACACGATTGCCAGCGCAGCGATCGCCGTAGGGGCGGACGGGCTTTTTATAGAGACTCATTTCGACCCTGCAAATGCAAAATCTGATGGTGCCAATATGCTTCACCTAGATCTCCTGGAAGGCTTACTGGAAAAACTGGTACGTATTCGCAGGGCTCTGCAGGCGAGGGATTAACCTGCCGAACGCACGAATTACTCAGAAACGATCTTTAGTTCCGTCCGCCGGTTTTTGGCCCGGCCTTCTTCAGTCGTGTTTTCGGCCAGCGGCTGGCTTTCCCCGTAACCTTTGTAGACAAAACGTTCAGGCTGGAGAATGCCCCGGACAAGGTATGCATAGGCCGCTTTGGCCCTGTTTTCGGAGAGTTGCTGGTTATGCTCACCGGTTCCCACATCATCTGTATGGCCTGACAGCTCTATAACTACGCGGGGATTCTGCTTCATGAATTCGATGATCTTGTCAAGTTCGGCATAAGATTCTGGCTTCAGCTTATAAGAATCCGTTTCAAAAAAAACGTTCTGAAGGACGATCTTTTCGCCTTTGGCGATTTTTTTCAGCGGTACATCGAGCCGGAAAGGGTCCGAAGCGCTCAGGTCTTCGAGGAAAAAGCTCCCTGAGTAAAAAAGGTAACCCGGCTTGGAGACGTTAAAAGCGTAATTATTGCCGGCCGGGAGGCTCGCCAGGAATTCTCCAGTGAGTTCGTTGCTGCCGGATTCAAACACAATCTCCTTATTCGCGGTATTAATGAGCTGCACGCGCGCCGAAAGTTTCGCATTCGTTGCTTCATCATAGATCAGGCCTTTTACATAGGATACGAAACCCGGGCGCGCCTCCGGAGGCATTTCAAAGGTGTAAAGATCATAAGCTCCAAGCCCTTTAAGGCTGTTGGAGGCAAAATAAGCAGTTTTGCCGCCGGCGCTGATGATCAGGCTGCTTTCGTCTTTTACGGTGTTAATAGGATAGCCGATGTTTTCGGCCTTTTGCCATTCGCCGTCCTTTTTCCGGCTGAAGAAAATATCTTTTCCGCCCATGCCCGGCCAGCCTTCGGAAGTAAAGTACAGGGTTTTGTTGTCGGGATGAATAAAGGGCGATTGTTCCTCCCAGGGAGTATTTATATGAGGGCCAAGATTAACCGGTTTACTCCAGCTACCGTCTTCCTGGAGGACGCTTTTCCAGAGGTCAATGCCGCCGAGCGTGCCGGCACGGTTGCTGGCAAAATACAGCGTTCTCCCGTCTGGGGAGAGGGAAGGCTGGGACTCCCAGGCGGGTGAATTTACAGGATGGCCAAGATTGAGCGGTGCCGACCATTGACTGCCGTTGAAACGGGAGTAATAAATATCGCAGCTTCCCATTCCTCCGGGTTTGGCGCATATGGTGAAATAAATGGTCCGGCCATCGGCTGAGAGGGCTTCAGCGCCTTCGTTGTACACCGGGGTATTGATCACCTCGCTCAGGAAAACGGCCCGGGACCAGGTACTGTCTGACCGGGAGCTGGTATAAAAGTCTTCTCCCTGCTGAGTTTTTCGCGTAAATACCAGGGTGCTGCCATCTACGGTAATGGCGGGAAGATATTCGTCATGGATTGAATTGACGGTTTCGCCCAGGTTGACAGGTTCAAAGGCCACCGGCGACTTTATGGCTGTTTCAGCGAAACCGCAGTTAGCAATATATTTTTTTACCCGGGCTAGTTCCTGGCTGCCGGGATTGCCGTCCTGAAGGAATTTTTTCAATTGTTCTTTGGCTTCGGCGTACTTTTCCAGGTGGAAAAGGGAAACCCCCAGGCCGTACCTGGTCCGGGCGGAAAAATCCGGCTTGATCTCAAGCACTTTCCGGTAATTGGTAACCGCATTGACATGATTCTCCTGTATACGAAAAATATCTCCTAAAACCTGGTAAGCTTCTATGAACCCCGGGTCTTCCTGGATAGCTTTATAAAGCTCGTTAAGCGCCTGCGTATACTCCTTGCCTCCGATATGCTGCTGCGCTGTTTCATAGGCCTGCAGCGCTTTTTTGCTGTTAGTGGATTGAGCCAGGGTATGAAAAAAAGTAAAACTTACGCAAAATAGAAGAAGAAGGCGCTTCATAGCCTAAAGATAGTGTTTTTCGGAAAGCCAGCCGGTAAATAGTGCTGCGGTCACTAAATTCGTACACTCCAAACCTGCTTATTTTTGCCCCTGCCTGCGCAAAAAAATGTTTACATAGCACCACTATGCGCACATTTTTTTGCATTGCCATGAACAAAAATAAGGGCGGCTTAAGTATACCAATTTAGTGATCGCAGCACTAGGGAATGTTCATGAATTTATGGGTCTGGAGGGAAATTTGCCAGCGGGGATTTTCCTTCACATAATCAATGATAAGCGGGGTTGTTTCTTCAGCTTTACTCCATTCGGGCTGAAGGTATAACTTGCAGAGTGACGAAACATGTGAAGCATGTTCTTCGGCCCATCCGAAATCGCTTTTATTGAATACGATCACTTTCAATTCGTTGGCCAGGCTCAGTATCTCCGGCACGGGTTTTTTGAATTTCTTAGGGGAAAGGCAGATCCAATCCCAGCTTCCGCTCAGCGGGTAGGCGCCGGAAGTTTCAATAAAGGTCTTTATGCCTTTTTTCCGGAGTTCATTACAAAGATAATCAAGGTTGTACAGCAGCGGTTCGCCGCCGGTTATCACAACGGCCCGGGCCGGGTGCCGGGCGGCGTTGGCAACGATCGTATCAGCCGCGGTCAGGGGGTGAAGGGCAGCATCCCAGGATTCTTTCACGTCACACCAGTGGCAGCCTACGTCGCAGCCTCCGAGGCGGATGAAATAGGCCGCTTTCCCTGTATTATAGCCTTCTCCCTGGATGGTATAGAATTCTTCCATCAGCGGCAGGAAAGAGCCGTCTGCAGGAACCTCCTTAGGGGGAGCTGTAACTTGTTGATTTATGGAAGTCCGTTCAAGATCCACGTTCAGCATTTAAGTGCTTCTGCAATTGCTGCCAAAGCTTTAAGAGTTAACAAATTCAGGAGGGAAGGGTTCTTCGCTTTGCTGCTTCAAGGGTGTTTTTTAGCAATCCTACGATGGTCATCAGGCCCACGCCCCCGGGAACGGGAGATATGCCGCCGCATTTGGGGGCAACTTCATCAAATTTAACATCTCCCACGAGCCGGTAACCGCTTTTACGGTTTTTATCTGCGATGCGGTGGATTCCCACGTCTATGACCACGGCGCCTTCCGTTACCATATCCGCTGTCACGAATTCCGGCCTTCCGACCGCTACGATGAGTATATCCGCCTGGCGGGTGATCGTTTCCAGGTCTTTAGTGCGGCTATGTGTGATTGTCACGGTACAGTTCCCGGGATTTCCCTGCCTTGAAAGCAGCAGGCTGATTGGCGTTCCCACGATATTGCTCCGTCCCATTACCACACAATGCTTGCCTTCAGTTTCCACTTTATAATAGTCCAGTAGTTCCATGATGCCGTAAGGCGTAGCCGGAAGGAAGGTGGGCAGGCCAATCAGCATTTTGCCAAGGCTTTCGGGATGAAAACCGTCCACGTCCTTAAGGGGGCTGATGCGCATGATCACTTTTTTTTCTTCAATATGCGCCGGCAGGGGAAGCTGTACCAGAATGCCATCCACTTCTTCGCTGGCATTCAGCTCATCAATTTTCCCGAGGAGGGCTTCCTCCGTTACTGTATCCTCGAAGCGAACCAGGGAAGCGTTGAATCCTACTTTTTCGCTATTCCGAAGCTTGCTGGCCACATAGGTTTCGCTTGCTCCGTTATTGCCTACCAGTATAGTGACCAGGTAAGGCTTTTTCCCGGTTCGCCGCGTAAATTCCGCGGCTTCCCGGGCAATTTCTTCCTTGTAATATTCAGCCGCCTTTTTTCCGTCGAGGATTCCCATTTTTTCCGGTTTAACGTTGCTTCGCAACGGTTTAAAGTTTAAAGTTTAAAGTTTAAAGTTTAAAGTTTAAAGTTTAAAGTTTAAAGTTTCAAGTTTAACGTTGCTTCGCAATGGTTCAAAGTTTAAAGTTTAAGGTTGCTTCGCAACGGTTTAAAGTTTTAAGTTTCAAGTTTCAAGTTTAACGTTGCTTCGCAACGGTTCAAAGTTTAACGTTGCTTTTCGATCGCCTTTCTTAATCCAGTTTCAATACGGCCATGAAGGCTGATTGAGGGATCTCTACGTTGCCTACCTGCCGCATGCGCTTTTTGCCTTTTTTCTGTTTCTCCAGCAATTTACGTTTACGGGAAATATCGCCGCCGTAACACTTTGCGGTGACATCTTTCCGCAGGGCTCTTACTGTTTCCCTTGCGATTACTTTGGCGCCGATGGAAGCCTGTATCACAATTTCGAATTGCTGGCGGGGCAGCAGCTCCTTTAGCTTTTCGCAGATCTTCTTGCCAAAATCATAAGCCCTGTCGCGATGGATCAGGGACGAGAGTGCGTCTACCGGTTCCCCGTTCAGCCGGATGTCCAGCTTTACCAGGCTCGACTGCCGGTAGCCAATAGGGTGATAGTCAAAGGACGCATATCCCTTGGAAATTGTTTTCAGTTTATCATAGAAATCAAATACGATTTCAGCCAGCGGCATTTCAAAGATCAGCTCGACGCGATCGGCGGTCAGGTAATGCTGATTCACCACAATGCCCCTTTTGGCAATGCAAAGTGTCATGATGGGGCCAATGTACTCCGATTTGGTGATTACGCTGGCCTTAATAAAAGGCTCTTCCACGAAGTCGAGTTTGTTCACATCGGGAAGGTCCGCGGGATTGTTTACCACCGTTAGGTCGCCCCGCGTGGAATATGCCTTGTAAGAAACGTTGGGAACCGTAGTGATCACGGTCATGTCGAACTCACGTTCAAGCCTTTCCTGGACTATGTCCATATGCAGCATACCCAGAAAACCGCAGCGGAAACCAAAGCCGAGCGCGGCAGAGGATTCCGGTTCAAATACCAGGGAAGCGTCGTTTAGCTGAAGCTTATCCATTGCGTCCCTGAGTTCTTCGTAGTCTTCGGTATCCACCGGGTAGATACCGGCAAACACCATTGGCTTAACGACTTCAAACCCTTTAATGGCTTCCGAGCAGGGATTCAATACCTGTGTAATCGTATCACCTACCTTGACTTCCCGCGCGTCTTTTATCCCTGAAATTATATAGCCCACTTCTCCGGCTGCCAGCACGTCTTTAGGCTGTCGCTGCAAACGAAGGACACCCACTTCTTCGGCAATATACTCCCGCCCCGTATTTACGAATTTCACGCGGTCGCCTTTTCTGATCTCCCCGTTCGCAACTTTGTAATACGCAATAATACCGCGGAAGGAATTGAAAATGGAATCGAAGATCATCGCCTGCAGAGGTGCTTTCGGATTGCCTTCGGGAGGGGGGATGCGATCAATAATGGCTTTCAGGATCTCGGGGACGCCCATTCCCGTTTTCCCGCTGGCAGGAATAATATCTTCCGCCTTACAGCCTATAAGGTCAATGATCTGGTCTTTTACTTCTTCCGGCATGGCGCCAGGCAGATCCATTTTATTCAGAATAGGAATGATCTCCAGGTCATGTTCCAGCGCCAGGTAAAGGTTGGAAATTGTTTGTGCCTGTATGCCCTGGGTTGCGTCTACGATAAGCAGCGCGCCTTCACAGGCCGCAATAGAGCGGGATACCTCGTAGGAAAAGTCCACATGGCCGGGAGTATCGATCAGGTTAAGGGTATAGTCCTCTCCATCTAGCTGGTATTTCATCTGGATAGCGTGGCTCTTTATGGTGATCCCGCGTTCCCGTTCCAGATCCATGTCATCCAGCTGCTGTTCCTGCCTTTCCCTTTCGCTGATGGTATGGGTGATCTGCAGCAGGCGGTCGGCGAGCGTACTTTTCCCATGATCTATATGGGCGATGATACAAAAATTGCGAATATTCTTCATGCACGTTGCAAAATAGGTGCAAAAATACAGTTTTTATGCGGATTTGTTTCAAAATCGTCTATTTTTGAAAAATACCGCATGCACAAGTCCCGGCGGGCTCCGGCGCATGAATTGAACTGGCTGATAAATATGAAAATGACACGAATGGCAGCCTTCTGCCTCCCGGTAATAATAGGGTTGTTGAATAGCTGCGCAAATTACAAACAGCAGCAACAAAGCAGGAATGCAATGAAAGATCTTCCGCTCAAGGTTATTTTCGAAACAGATATGGGTAATGACATCGACGATGCCCTGGCGCTGGACATGCTCTATAAATATGCGGATCGGGGCAAAATAGAATTACTGGGAATAAGCACCAATAAGAACAGCCCTTATTCTGTGCAGTTCCTGGACCTGATGAACACCTGGTATGGTTACCCGCGTATCCCCCTGGGAAACGTGATCGGGGGAGCGGATTCCGAAGGCGATGCAAAGAATTATACGCAGGTTGTCAGCGAATACGCGGTTGATGGAAAACCTGTTTTTAAACGAAGCGTGGAGAATTATGCAAAAGTGCCGGGTTCGGTAGAACTGTACCGTAAGATCCTGTCAGAACAGCCGGATAGTTCGGTCACCATTATTTCTGTTGGTTTTTCCACTAACCTGGACCGTCTGCTGGCTTCGCCGCCCGATAAGTATTCTACGCTGAACGGGCGCGAGCTGGTTGCCCGGAAAGTGAAACTGCTGAGCATAATGGCGGGGAATTTCCGGAAGGAAAAGCAGGTGGAATACAATGTCGTGAAGGACCCTGCAGCCGCACGGGAAGTTTTCGCCTCCTGGCCCGGGAAAATTATTGTAAGTCCTTTTGAAGTGGGAGAACAAGTACTTTACCCTGCTTCCAGTATAGAGAATGACTTTCCTGCGGAGCCTCCGCACCCGCTGGTGCTTGCTTATGAAAGCTATCTTGAAATGCCTTATGACCGCCCCACCTGGGATCTTACGTCGGTATTATATGCCGTAGAAGGCAGCGAAGGTTATTTTGACCTGAGCCCTCCGGGCACCGTTTCAGTAGATGAAAACAGTTTTACCCATTTCAGGGAAGATCCGGATGGGAAGCACCGCTATCTGCTGATGAACAGCCGGCAGGCCGTCGCGGTCAAAGACAGATTCATTGAATTAATAAACCCGCGAAACCTGGAAAAATAAAAAAAGCAAAAGAGTAAGCCGGGTTCTGTTCATTCCCATGCCAGAGGCGGGGAACTGCTTGTCATTTATCTAGCCGTTCCATCGCTGGAACGGTCCATCAGCCTACCCACAGGGATCGGGCGAGCAGCCCTCTAGCCCCGGTTTATTTGGCCTTTCAACTCCTGAGGTTTACCTGCATCCTGCATTGCTGCAGGAAGCCGTGGGCTCTTACCCCGCGTTTTCACTATGACCCGCCGGCGCCGCAAGCGACGTCAGGCAAGGCTACCTGTTTTCTGTGGCACTTGCTGTATCCCTGCTGAAGCCGGGATGAACCGGAGCTTCGGTACAGGGACCCTTCCCGTTAGGAAGCAGGATGCTCTGTGTTGCCCGGACTTTCCTCCCCCGCGAAAACGGGAGCGACAAGCCTTTTTGCTAGTTTCGTATTAACAGCACGAACTACAAAGATACGCATATTCAGGCGTACGCCCAAGCAACTGACCTTGTGCGGATTTCTTGTGCGGGGTTAAGGCTGGATACCAGCGTTGCTCTCTATACCGGCTTCGCTCTCTACACCGGCTTCGCCGCAGGATTGCAACGCCAGACGGACTTCCCGGATGGTGAACATCTCCTGGCTGTTGCCGAAAGCATTGGTGATATAGGTGAGTATTTCGGCGATTTCCATGTCGGTCAGCTTTTCATTGGGCACCATTGGCTGATTGTAAACCTGGCCGTTAATGGTAATGGCCTCATCCATACCGTAACGGATAATACAGGCGAGCCTGTCCCTGTTCAGGCGCAGGTACAGCGTGTCGGTAAGGGGAGGAATAAGCTTTTCAAAGCCTGTTCCATTTGTCTGGTGGCAGTTCTGGCAATGATTCCGGTACAGCACCATTCCTTCGGCGATATATTTCTTTTTTTTAAGTTCCTGCTTATTATCGCAGGCGCCAAACAGGCAAAGAATTGCTGCCAGTATGAGCAGGCTTCGCATCATTCAGCCGTTCCTTCATTTAAAAGCAGGGGAATATCTTTAATAAGCTGATCAACGGACTCTTCGGAAGTGCCGTCATAAATGCCGCGAATATGACGGTTTTTGTCTACCAGGATAAAATGACCGCCGTGAATGAATCCGCCCGGGGCGGTTTCGTCTTCCAGGGTGGCAACCATGTAGCTTTTTTCTGCCAGGGAATAAACACTATCCCGCGTGCCGGTTACAAAGTGCCATTGATCGCTGCTAACCCCCAGATCAGCCGCATATTCATGTAATACCGGAACCGAATCATGGCGGGGATCAATAGTATGGGAGAGAAAGCTGATGCCGGAATTCCCCTTGAAGGTTTTATATACCCGCAGCATTTGTTTTTTCATGATCGGGCAAATGCTGGGACAGGAGGTGAAGAAGAAATCCGCCACATAAGCTTTGCCGGCAAACGTTTCGTTGCTGATCCAGGCGCTGTCCTGGTTCATAAACCGGAAATCCGCGATGCGCTGATACAGTGTATCGTTTCCGCTGATCTCCTGTCTCCCCAGGATAGGCAGCTTTTTATCTTTTCCGGAGGAACAACCGCACAAAAGGGCGATTCCTGCCAAAATGACGAATATTCTCATTTCTTGTCGATACTATCCAGCAAGGACCGGGCTCCGCCGATACTTGCTTCGTAAGCTTCTTCTATGCCGGTGATCCGGGTCTTTTCCGCTTCTAAGTAATCCATCACCTGCTGCTGGCCCATTTCCGAATAATCGGTTTTAAACGCATACATCCAGTCAGACATAGCCTTGTCGGCGGCGTCGAGGGATTGCAGGAGGGAATCGGCTTGCTGATGAATAGAGGCCGTATCCGTTTCCGGTTTTGCCTGTTTTAAGCTGTCCAGGGAAGAAATAACTTTAATAAGATCTCTTTTTGCTGCCAGCAGTTCCGAGTTACGGGGCATGATCCGGTCATGCACCTTGATCACTTCGCTTTTCAGCGCATCTGCTTCGTTCGTGCCGGGCTGGCAGCCTGCCAGGAAAGCCACGGCTGCTAAAAGTAGGGCCTTATAGAGTATCTTCATTATTTCAATTTATTAACCCAATAGTACTGCTTTTGTTGCATCCAGGACGGAAAAGGCTTCATCTGAGCTGGCGGCTTCGGCGTAAACGCGCAAAACAGGTTCGGTGCCCGACGGGCGGATCATGACCCAGCTGTCGTCACTGAAATGGAATTTATACCCATCCATGTCTTCGGTACGAATGACGCCGTATTTTCCGAAAGCGGTGTATTTCCCCGAACGGCAGTTTTCAATGATCTGCTGCTTTAGTGCTTCGCTCACGTGAAGATCATAACGTTCCACGGCAAACGATCCCACTTCCGCATACAGGTCGTCAATCAGGTCGTCCAGGGAGCGGCCCGTTTTAGCCATGTATTCCCATAAGGTCAGGCCAATCCATATTCCGTCCCTTTCCGGAAGGTATCCTGAAACGGCAATGCCTCCGGATTCTTCCCCGCCTACGAGGTAGGATTTCCCCGAATTTACCATGAGGTCACAAATATATTTGAAGCCTATCTTGGTGATGGTATGGGGCAGATTATACTTGCTGCAAAGGGCCGCGATTTTACCGGTACAGGAAAAAGTAGTGACTACCTCGCCGCTAAGCCCCTGATATTTATGAAGGTATTGAATAAGGAGCAGGATGATATGGTGGGAATCGACGAATTCGCCCTTTCCGTTGTAAAACCCGATGCGGTCGGCATCCCCGTCTGTAGCAAGGGCCGAATCAATATTGCCGCTCAGTTTGATCATTTCAGAGAGTTCCGAAAGATTTTTGTGAATCGGCTCAGGTGCCTGTCCGTCAAACCCGGGATTGTTCTCTGCATGCAGAAAAGTTATTTCCGGGAACAGCCGCCGCATCACATTTTGCCCGGCTCCGTACATGGCATCGTAGGCGAGCTTAAGGCCTGATCCACGGATCGCTTCCAGGTCAAAACTGCTTTGGATATGGTCACAATAAAGCGTTTCCAGGTCAACTTCTTCTATTAATCCTTCCTGTTGGTATTCCTCAAGCGAATTTAATTCCAGTGAGACGCTTTCGGGTATCCTGCTTTCCACCGAGTCGATAATATCCGGGGTTGCGGGCCCGCCGTAATTCGCCTTGATCTTAAATCCGTTGTAGGAGGGAGGGTTATGGCTTGCAGTAATAATAATTCCAAGATCCGTTTCCAGTTTTACCGTTCCAAGGGAAACCATGGGAGTGGAAACAAATTCATTTCCCGCCAGGAAAACTTTAATTCCCTGGCTGGCAAAGACCCGGGCCACGGTTGCGGAAAAAAGCTTCCCGGCAAACCGGCAATCGTTGCCCACCACGGCAGCAGGCGCGGAAGCATTGTCTTTTAACCATAAGGCAGTTGCATAGGCAACCCGCTGAACGTTTTCTACCGTGAATTCGTCAGCGATGATTGCACGCCATCCATCGGTACCAAATTTGATTTTAGTCATATAAAAGGGTTAATGAGGAAGCCAAAGATATTACCTATTGGTACACCTGCCAAATTTAGGAACATTCTGTATAAGAATGTATAAATATGCGGGAAATATGGCATGGCTTTGGCTAAAAGGAAAACATGATGAAAAAAATTATACCACTACTGGCGCTTGCTGCTACGCTTTCGGGCTGCGCAGCTCTTCAGAATAAAGCGCCCGATTACCGGAAGATGATGGTCGGAAACTGGATGCTTGATGACATCAGCGTAGAGGGACAGGAAGGAAGTTTTAAGGTGACCTTATTCAATGAAGCGCCGCTCGAATGCTTTTCAGGAAGCGCCTGGACGCTGACCCGGCCTAACAGCCTGGGCACCTATGTTTTGAATGAAGGAGTGGATTGCCAGGCAGGCCTGCAAAGGGAGATCCGCTGGACCATTTATAAAACCGGTACCGGGGAACAGCAATTCCAGTTCAAGCGGCTTGATGCGGAAGGGGACCCCATGGATAATAATGTGGGCTATCGCCTTGATATCCTGAGCCTGGATGCTTCCGGAATGCAGCTCCGTGATGAGGTGACCGTAAACGGCCAGCCGCTTTACCTGGTTTATACCTTTTCACGCCAGTAATAATGCTTTACGGAAATGCTTCGCGGAAAAAATAGCGGAGGCTAGCGGAAAAACGTGCCAGTCTGGATTTTATTCCGAACTTATTGCTTTCTTTGCGGTTTATAAGAGATTATAAACTTCATGAAAGTACTAAAGTTCGGCGGAACGTCGGTTGGAAACCCGGAAAGGATCCGGAACCTGATGTCCCTCATCAACAGGGATGAACGGCAAATCGTAGTATTGTCGGCGGTGGCCGGGACCACCAATGACCTGGTAAGCATCTGCAGGGAATACGCGGAAGGAAGAAACCCGGCCGCTCTGATTGATTCCCTGAACGGAAAATACGAGGATTTTATCGGGGACTTATTTGTCAGTAATGAATTCCGGGTAAAGGCAAAAGAACTGATTGACGCGCATTTCGCCACCATTTCGTCTTTCTCGGCCGGAGTGTTTACACCCATCCATGAACGGGTGATTCTGGCACAGGGCGAACTGCTTTCTACCCACCTTTTTCATTATCATCTCCAGGAATTGGGAATCCCGTCGGTGCTGCTGCCCGCGCTGGACTTTATGAAGATCAACGAGGAGTCTGAACCGGTGATGCCTTCCATTTCCGAAAAGCTTAAAGAACTCCTGGCCAAACATCCGGCGAACAATATTTTTATAACGCAGGGCTATATCTGCCGCAATTCATTTGGCGAAATTGACAACCTGAAAAGGGGAGGAAGCGATTATACCGCCTCTCTAATCGGGGCCGCCCTGCTTGCTGAGGAGATCCAGATATGGACGGATATTGACGGAATGCATAATAATGATCCCCGTGTCGTGAAAAATACCCGTCCAATTGCGCAGCTATCCTTCGAAGAGGCTGCGGAACTGGCTTATTTTGGCGCAAAGATCCTTCATCCGCAAAGTGTTTTCCCCGCGCAAAAGTATAAAGTGCCGGTACGGTTGCTGAATACGATGCAGCCGGATGCGCCCGGGACTATTATCAGCGATCAGCGAAGCGAAGGAGAAATCAAGGCGGTAGCTGCGAAGGAAGGCATTTATGCGATCAAGATACAAAGCAGCCGCATGCTGCTTGTTTACGGGTTCCTGCGAAAGGTCTTTGAAGTGTTCGAACGCTACAAAACACCTATCGATATGGTTACCACATCCGAAGTAGCAGTTTCCCTTACCATAGATAACACTAAGTATTTGAGTGAGATAACGGAAGAGTTAGAAGCTTACGGCCAGATTACGGTTGACCGGGAGCAGACGATCATCTGCGTGGTGGGTGATTTCGTGGCGTCCAAGGCAGGCATCGCCGCCCGTGTGCTGGATACGCTCAAGCATATTCCGCTCAGGATGATCTCCTACGGAGGGAGCCGCAATAATATTTCAATCTTGCTCGATACGGCCTACAAGAACGAGGCCCTGCAATCATTACAGCGTTTATTTAACTAATATCCATGTTCACAGCAGCCCGGTTAGCACGTTTTCAACAAGAAGAAACTCCGTTCTATTTTTATGACATGGATCTGCTGCGGCAAACGGTGGCGGCCTGCAGGACGGCATCGGAAAAGCGCAATTTCCATGTTCATTATGCGCTGAAAGCAAACGTAAATAATGAACTGCTCGGAATTATCAGGGAAGCTGGCTTTGGAGCCGACTGCGTTAGCGGCGGAGAAGTGGAAAAGGCCCTGGAAAACGGCTTCCGGAAGGATCAGATTGTATTTGCGGGCGTCGGTAAGTCCGACCGGGAAATTAATTATGCGCTTGACCAGGATATTTTTTGCTTTAATGTAGAGTCGGTTCAGGAACTGGAAGTGATCAACGAGCTGGCTCGGGCCAGGAATAAAAGGGCCCGGATTGCGCTCCGGATAAATCCCAATGTAAACGCGAATACGCATCATTATATCACAACCGGGCTGGAGGAAAATAAATTCGGCATCAATTCCTGGGAGTTTGATACCGTGGTTGAAAAACTGCGAAGCCTTGAAAATATTGATTGCGCCGGGCTTCATTTTCACATTGGTTCCCAGGTAACGGATGAGAATGTATTTAAAAGCCTTTGCGTTAAGGTAAATGAATTCAAAGAATGGTTTGCCGAACGAGGGGTTTATTTTAAATTACTGAACGTTGGTGGAGGCCTGGGAGTAGACTACCATGCGCCCGACGTGCAGCCTATTGTTGATTTTGAAAGGCATTTCGCCATATTTGAACAGTTCCTGGAACTGGACGCCGGCCAGGAAGTGCATTTTGAGCTGGGCCGTGCGCTGGTGGCCCAGTGCGGCAGCCTTATTACAAAAGTGTTGTATATAAAAAAAGGGATCAATACGAATTTCGCCGTGGTAGACGCCGGCATGACCGAGCTTATCCGCCCCGCCTTGTACCATGCCTATCACAAGATCGAGAATATTTCGGCCAGCTCCGCGGAAAGCGTTAAATACGATGTTGTAGGGCCCATTTGTGAATCCTCCGACTGCTTTGGAAAAGAGGTGGAACTGCCTGAAACCAGCCGGGGAGATCTTATGGCCATTCGTACGGCAGGGGCATATGGCGAGGTAATGACTTCTTCCTACAATTTACGTCCTAAAATCCGTCCCTTATTTCTATAGTTTTTTACCTTTGACAAATGCTGTTACTATTCGACTTCAGCCTTCCACTGACCGATCCGGTACTGGTATTTTCACTGGTCTTGTTCATCATCTTATTTTCGCCGATTATTCTCAAGAGGCTGCGGATCCCGAGCTTACTGGGCCTGATCCTGGCCGGGATCCTGGTGGGGCCTAACGGGTTTAATATACTCATGCTTGACAGCAGCATTGTGCTTTTCGGAACAGTAGGGCTGCTGTATATTATGTTCCTTGCCGGGCTGGAGCTGGATATGAATGAATTCAAGAAAAGCCGGCACCGGAGCGTGATCTTCGGGTTGCTGACTTTTGCCATTCCAATGCTTGTCGGGCTTCCGGTTTGTTATTTCCTTCTTGACTTTGACCCGGTAGCTTCGGTGCTTATCTCCAGCATGTTTGCTACTCATACAATGGTTGCTTATCCCATTGCCAGCCGGTTTGGGATTACGAAGAACGAGGCCGTGACCATTTCCGTGGGAGGTACCATTGTCGCCGATACCCTGGTCTTGCTTATCCTGGCAGTGATCACCGGCACGACGGAAGGAACACTCAATACGCAATTCTGGATCAGGTTAATTATTTCCCTGGCCATATTCATTGCGATTGTCTTTATTGGTTTCCCGATCATCGGGCGCTGGTTCTTTAAAAAGATCGAAGGAGAGAAAACGTCCCAGTATATTTTCGTGCTGGCCATGGTGTTCCTGGCCGGATTCCTGGCGGAGCTGGCCGGCGTAGAGCCGATTATCGGGGCATTTATGGCCGGTCTTGCCCTGAACCGCCTGATCCCGCATACCTCAACCCTCATGAACCGCATTGAGTTTGTGGGAAGCGCTTTATTTATTCCCTTCTTCCTCATCAATGTAGGAATGATGGTGGATATGACCGTGATCTTTTCCGGCCAGCGTGCCCTGGTGGTGGCAGGGGTGCTTACCGTGGTCGCTATTTTCAGCAAGTGGCTTGCCGCCTGGGTTACCCAGGTAGTTTTTAAATACAGCGGAGTACAGAGAAATTTGATCTTTGGCCTTACCAGTTCGCGTGTGGCCGCCACGCTGGCCGTGATCCTCATCGGCTACAACCTGGGCATCGTCAATGAAAACGTCCTGAATGGTACCATTCTCCTGATCCTGGTCACCTGTCTGATCGCCACTTTTGCCACCGAAAGCGCTGCCCGGAAACTGGTCATCCTGGAAAGCAATAAAAAGCAGGAACTTCCTGAAATGCATGAACGCATACTTATTCCGCTTGCCAATCCTGCAACGGTGGAAGAGCGTATCGACTATGCACTATACATTTCAGATAAAGCTTCTTCGGAACCTATTTATCCCCTGGCGGTAGTGCGCGATGATGAAGAAGCCCGGGAAAAGCTCCTGGAAAGCGGGAAGATGCTGGAGAAGGCCTTGAAGCATGCTTCAGCCGCAGAAACGCCGGTAGAATTATTAACCCGGGTGGACCTGAATGTTTCCAATGGTATTGTAAGGGCAGCAAAAGAACACCTGATCACTCATATTATTATGGGATGGGTGGAGCGCAGCGCTACGGACCGCTTTTTCGGTTCTATATTGGATAATCTTTTGAACGGCAGCGGGCAAATGGTCTCTGTAGTCAGGTTCAACCAACCGTTGAATACGCTGAGAAGAATGGTGCTGGTGGTGCCCAGGAATGCCCAGCTGGAAGCCGGTTTTAACCGGTGGATCAAAAAAGTAAAAAATCTTTCCAGGCAAAGCGGGGCCGATATGATCGTTTACTGCCACGGCGATCTTAATAACCTCCTGAGAAATTTGCTGGTAGAAAAAAAGCCCGCGGTCAGCGCTGTTTTTAAATCCCTGGATGATCTTGATGATATCCTGGTTGTTTCCAAAGATCTGAAGGAAGATGATATGCTGGTCGTTGTATGCGCACGCAGAGGGACCATTTCCTATCAATCGAATATGGATATCATTCCCTCAAAAGTTAACAGGCACTTCCCCGGGAATAACATTATCATCATTTTTCCCGAGCAGAACAGCGATCTTAATTACCCTCGCTTTGAGAGCGAAGGCTTTGAAATATCTCCTATCCAGGAAAATCTTGAGCGCATCAGCAAGCTGGGACGTTCTATGCGGAAAATGTTCAAAAGCTAAAAGCTGCATTAAGGATTTTTTTTCAAATTTCTCGTCCATGTCCCCAATAAGCGCTATAGCTTTTTCTTCTCCAGGGCCATAATATAGATGTTTTTTTCAAACCTGGCTATTTTATTCTTTCCCGGCAAAAAATCTTTAAAGCCAAATTCCTATCTTCAAATAAAAAATATGCCTGAACTTTTACGCATTTTTCTATTTATACCGTTCCTCTTTATAACAAGCCTGGCTGCTTTCCCACAAGTTCCCGGCCTAGCAGCGGGCGACCGGCCCGGCTGGGTGACCGACATACTGCTCAAAACGGAAAAGCCGCCCTTGGAATCAATTACAGAAGGGTATTTCATTGCCTTACTGGAGCAACAACTGCATGCGGGGAAACAAGCCGCGTATACCCGCGTTATCCGGGAAATCGTCACCGGGGCTGGAGTGCAGAACGGTTCGGAGATCTATATAAGTTTTCTTCCGGATTATCAGCAACTAACTGTTCACGAGGTTATCGTTTGGAGAGATAATAAACCGCAGCAGCGCCTGGATATTGATGCCTTTAAAGTACTGGCACAGGAAAGCGATCTTACCCGGTTTATCTATAATGGCGCGTATACGGCCTACCTGCTTCTTGAAGATATACGCCAGGGAGACCGGATTGAATATTCCTACACGGTCAGGGGCCAGAACCCCGTATTCGGGGGCCGCTACTATAAGGATATCTATTTTCAGTCTTCTTCTGACATTGCCCAGGTGTACAGCAGCTTGCTTGTGCCTCAGGGAAGGGAATTCGCCTTCAGGGCATTCAATGACGTTCCTGAAGTAAAGATCACTGAAAACGATGGAACCAAACGATACGTGTGGGAGGATTCACAAGTGCAGGCGGCGGAATACGAGGATTATCAGCCTTCCTGGTTCGATAATTATGCACATGTCCAGGTAAGCGAATATGCCGGCTGGGAAGAAGTGGCGAAATGGGGAATGGAGGTTAATCCCGTGAAGAGTGACTACGGAGGAATATTTGCCGGAACAGTAAGCGAACTAAAGGCCACTTCCGAAAGCCCGGCGGATTACCAGCTTGCGGCCATTAAGCTGGTGCAGAACGATATTCGCTATATGGGAGTGGAAACCGGGGAGCATTCCCATCGTGCGAACAGCCCGTCTGAAGTACTGGAACAGGGATACGGGGATTGTAAGGATAAGTCATTATTACTCGTTGCTTTGCTAAAGGCGGGCGGGGTAGAGGCTCAGCTGGCCCTGGTAAACACGTACTACCGGGAGAAAACCGGAGAACTGCTGCCCTCGCCGATGGCATTTAACCATGCCGTTGTCCGGATCGGCCCCGAAGAAGGAAATGCGGTTTGGATTGACCCTACCATATCCTTTCAGGGCGGTGGTCTGAGAACGCGGTATTTTCCCTCTTATGGAAAAGCACTGGTTTTAAAGAAGGGCGCCAGCGATCTTGAACTAATCAGAGCGAATTACGAGCATGGAAAAATATACTGTGAAGAGACTTATTTTATCCCCGAAGGTAGTGATACGGTAAAGCTGGAGGTCAGGACTACCTATACCCATAATCACGCGGATGATATGCGCTCTATGCTGGCCTATTCGGGCCAGGTGGAAACGAAGAAAAATTATCTCGATTACTATGCCCGGCTATACCCGGATATTATTTCTATTGCTCCCCTTGACGTTGCTGACGATGAAGAGGAAAACAAGCTGGTCATCAGTGAATATTATGAAATTAAAGGATTTATAGAAAAGGACTCTTTGAGCAATACGGGATATATCGATTTCTATGCAAACCTGATAAATGAACAGCTGCCTTCCATTGCAGCGAGCAGGAAACATCCTGTTTCGCTAAACCATCCTTATGACCTGGACTATAAGATCCGGCTGATCACCAAAGAGCGATGGAAGATTCCTGATGATCAATTCTCCATTAAGCGGGATGCTTATTTTTTTCACAGTTATCATTCCAGGGTAGAAGATACCACGACCCTTCACTACCAGTTTGCTTTCCTGAAGGAATTCGTGCCTGTTGAAAAGGCGCGCCAGCTTGCTGCCGATGTAGAAGTGTTATCTGATGAGCAACTGGGCTACCGCATTCCGGTTTATGCCGAAGGCTACCCAAGCCTTGCCTGGAACGCCATCTTATTTTCACTGGTTTTAGCCGGGCTTTATGCATGGCTGGCCCGTGCAATTTACCGCAGAAGAACGCTTTCCGGGGAAGAAGCCGGAGAAGATCAGCCGCAGGGGAGGATAGGAGGCTGGATGATACTTCCGCTGATCGGGTTGATCCTGACTCCGTTTTCCATACTGGGACAGTTGCTGTCCGCGGACTATTACAGTTATGAGTTATGGCAGAACATGCTTAACGCTCTGCCGGGGCAAAAATGGGAATTAATTTCATTGATGATATTTGAAATGGCCGGGAACTTGTTTGTGGGCTGCTATGCGATATTTTGTGTGATTGCCATGTTGAACCGGCGGGATATCTTTCCAAAGCTGGTAATTGGTTTTTACATTTCAAATTTTGTCTTCCTGGCGCTGGATCACGGCTTAGTCTATCTTTCCAGCCTGCCCTTTTCAATGGAAGGCAGTGATGTCGGCGATATCGCTAAAGCATTGGTGGGAGGCGCTATCTGGGTTTCCTATTTTAGTGTTTCCACCCGGGTGAAAGACACCTTTACGGTGCCTTATCCCCGGCCGAATCCCCTCCGAATGCGCTTATCCCCGTGATGTCCTGGCCGGTGATCAAAAGATGAATGTCATGCGTGCCCTCGTAGGTAATGACGGACTCCAGGTTCATCATATGGCGCATAATGGAATATTCTCCCGTGATGCCCATACCGCCCAATACTTGCCTGGCTTCCCGGGCTATTCGAAGGGCCATGTCCACGTTGTTTCGTTTGGCCATCGATACCTGCGCCGGGCTCGCCCTGTTCTCATTTTTAAGCGTGCCTAACCGCCAGGCCAGCAATTGCGCCTTGGTGATTTCCGTGATCATTTCGGCCAGCTTTTTTTGCTGCAGCTGAAATGCGGCGATGGGTTTGCCAAACTGCATCCGCTGCCCCGCATATCGCAATGCCGTATCGTAGCAATCCATCGCCGCCCCGATCGAGCCCCAGGCGATACCGTACCTCGCCTGGTTCAGGCAGTTTAACGGCCCTTTCAATCCTTCCACACCAGGAAGAATATTTTCCTTCGGAACTTTTACCTGGTCAAAAACCAGCTCCCCTGTGGCGGAAGCCCGCAATGACCACTTGTTATGTGTTTCAGGTGTGCTAAAACCCTCCATTCCCCTTTCAACGATCAGGCCTTTTATGTTTCCCGCTTCATTTTTTGCCCATACGACAGCGATGTCTGCAAAGGGAGCGTTGGATATCCACATTTTACTCCCGCTTAGCACCACATGATCTCCGGCATTTTTAAAACTGCAGGTCATGCCGCCCGGGTCGGAGCCATGATCAGGTTCCGTAAGCCCGAAGCATCCCATCAATTCGCCTGTGGCGAGCCTGGGAAGGTATTTTTGTTTTTGTTCTTCAGAGCCAAAAGCCAGGATAGGGTACATGACCAGGGAACCCTGTACGGAGGCGGTAGAGCGAATGCCCGAATCTCCCCGTTCCAGTTCCTGCATGATTAACCCGTAAGAAATGTAATCCAGGCCGCCCCCTCCGTATTCGGAAGGGACCGTTGGACCGAAGGCCCCGATCTCTGCAAGCCCTTTCAATAGGGGCATAGGAAAGGCTGACTTCTGTGCATACTCGTCGATAATTGGCGAAAGCTCCCGTTTTACCCATTTCCGGGCAGATTCCCTTACCAGTTTATGCTCTTCGGTGAGCAGTTCATCCAGCAGGTAATAATCCGGGGCCTCAAAAAGGTCTTGCTTATTGGACTGGCCCATATATTTAGTTTAATTTTGTAATCTAATATAATCAATTCAGGGGCAACCGCTAAGATCATGATAAATCCATCTGAAAAACATTACATTAAGCTGGAAGGAATTGAAGTTTCCGCTCCCATTGGCTACTATCCGGAGGAACACAAAACCGGAACGCAATTTATTGTAAATATAGAGATCGCTACCGACTTTTCCGGCGCGGAATCCGAAGATGATATAAAGGAAACGGTGAATTACGAAGACCTGGTGAAGGTGGTCAAAACGGAGATGGCGCAACCGGCTAAGCTTATCGAACATGTTGCTTACAGGATAAGGAAGGAACTATTCAGGCTTTTGCCGCCGGTGCATTATCTCAGGCTGGAGATAAAGAAACAGCATCCTTCGCTTGAATTGAAAACGGCTTATGCTACTGTCATTATGGAATACCGGAAATGAACTATCAACCGCTTCAACCGGAAACAATCAATAAGCTGCAGGAAATTGTGGGAACCGCCCATGTGCTGTATGACCCGGAAACGCTGACGAATTATTCTCATGATGAGACGGAAGACCTTTCCTTTTTACCGGAAGCGGTAATAAGACCGGGTACCGCAGCAGAAGTTTCCGCCATTCTGAAATGCTGCAATCAGTACTTGATCCCGGTGACTCCCCGCGGCGCCGGAACCAGCCTGAGCGGATCAGCCCTGCCGGTACACGGCGGCCTTGTTTTGTCCCTTGAACGCATGAACAGGATTATTGACATCGATGAACGGAACCTTCAGGCAACCGTTGAACCGGGCGTCATTACCCAGGTATTGATGGATGCCGCGGCGGAAAAAGGTTTCCTGTATCCAGTAGATCCGGCTAGCAGAGGTTCCTGTTTTATCGGGGGGAATATTGCGCATGGCTCCGGGGGGCCAAGAGTTGTGAAATATGGGACCATCCGGGACTATATCCTGAACCTTGAAGTGGTATTGCCTTCCGGGGAAATTATTCAAACAGGTGCGAACACCCTGAAAAACGCTTCCGGCTATAGTCTTACCCAGCTAATGATCGGGAGTGAAGGAACCCTGGGCATAGTAACCAAAGCCGTGTTGAAGCTGATCCCGAAGCCCACCCATTCCCTGGTAATGCTTGCTTCTTTTTTTTCGAACGAAGCCGCCTGCCAGGCCGTTTCAGCTATTTTCAGGGCCGGTATAATACCGTCGGCCCTGGAATTTATGGAAAGGGCCGGAGTGGAATGGGTGCTGGAGTATGAAACGCTTGATTTCGAGGCAAAGGAAGGCGTTCAGGCCTACTTGCTTATTGAGGTTGACGGGCGGGAGCCAGAGCAGCTCTTCGCCGACTGCGAAAAGATAGCCGGTGTACTGGAAGCTTTCGGAAGCGGAGATGTTTTGCTTGCCGAAAGTGCCGCTCAAAAAGAGGCGCTCTGGAAGATCAGGCACACTATGCCGCATTCCATAAAAGCTAACTCTGTTTATAAAGAGGAAGATACGGTAGTGCCGCGGGCCGAGCTTCCCGCTTTAATAAAAGGTATTAAGGCAATTGGCGACCAGTACGGGTTCCGTTCGGTATGCTACGGACATGCCGGCGACGGAAACCTGCATGTGAATATTATCAAAGCGGGAATGAATGATGAAGACTGGAAGAATAAGCTCAGACTGGGCATTCGTGAGATCTTTCAGCTGACCGCAAGCCTTGGCGGCACGCTGTCCGGCGAACATGGTATTGGTTATGTGCAGCGCGAATTTATGGATGTGATCTATCCGCCGGCACACCTTGAACTCCTCAGGGCTATTAAAAAAGCCTTTGACCCCAATAATATCCTTAACCCTGGAAAGATTTTGCTGTAGTCGTCAGGTGTTTGATAATCCCTTAAAATACAGAACCGATAAAAATCAATTTCAGGCCTTGCCGCATTTTTATAAGAAAACTGCCAGTTTGTCCTATTTATTTTGAGTGTACTGCCTTTTTGTCATTATTAATCGCCATTTTCGCTGATTTTTCGCCAATGGCATATGAGTTGATCTTATAGTGGCAAAACCAAAAATGGAGGATTTAAAAATGACACTAGTAAAATGGAATGAATCCAGGAACGGAAGGTACCCAAGAGTATTCGGAACTTCTCTAAGCCCAGTCTTCAACGAATTGTTTGACGACTTTTTCGGCGGAAGATCACTTTCAGGCGCATTGGCCAGCAAGGCCCCTGCAGTAAATGTTTCAGAAGACAAAGACAGCTACCGCGTGGAGCTGGCTGCACCCGGTCTTAAAAAAGAAGACTTCAAACTGAACGTCGAAGATAACCTGCTGAGCATTTCTGTTGAAAAGAAAGAAGAGAAGGATGAAAAAGAAAACGGGTACACCCGGCGTGAGTTCAATTACACGAACTTCAGCCGTTCTTTTACCCTTCCCGAAACGGTAAACACCGAAAGCATCAAGGCAGTTTACAAAGACGGCATCCTTGAGATCGATCTTCCCAAGAAGGAAGAAGAAAAAACTAAAAACCGTGTAATCGATATCTCCTGATTGTAGGTGATGTGTGTGGTTGATCGAAAAGCGTCCTCCGGGGCGCTTTTTTGTTTTTCCGGGAGGGAAGGGACGAAGTGTTGGAAAGGGCTTTGCAATTTCTTTCGGAAGGAAGCTAGTGCTTTTATTATCTTTACAAATTATGAGAAACTTACTGACTAAGCTCGCATTTTGCCTGATTATCATTCTTACAAGCACTTTTAGCGGCAGGCTGCTGGCCCAGGAAGGAGGCAGCCGCTATGCCAGGGAAAGCGAACGGCCGCCTAAAAAGGTTTTTTGGGGGGCGAACCTGGGGCTGCTCATTGGCACGTATACGAATATCGGGATTGGGCCTTATGTCGGCTATGGGATTACCCCGACTACGGACATTGGCGGAGGGCCGTTTTTTCAGTACGCTGCTTACCGGCGGAAGGGCTATGCCAGTTATGGGGCAAGGGCCTTCGTACGTCAAAAGGTTATCAGTAATTTTTTCGCCCAGGCGGAATATGAATTCCTGAATACGGAAGATCCCGAAGCGATTGTGCTTGAACCGGACACTGAACGGATAGATGTGAATAGCCTGCTGCTCGGCGCGGGGTATTACGGAAGTATCGGGCGGCGGACAAGGATGCACCTGGCTCTGCTTTTCAATGTGCTGGATAACGGTTTTAAGCCTTACCGTGATCCGGTGATACGGATCGGTTTCAGCAGGTACTTTTAAGCGCGGTTCTTGCCGCTCCTTCACCCTCTGTCAGGATCTTTTCAACCTTTCAGGATCTTTTCAACGATCTCGCCGGTGTTTTTATCTTTCAGGATGAGCTTGCTTGCTCCATAGTGAGTGGTTTCTTCCTTTATAAGGTAATACTGATCGTCGTAATCCTTCGCGCCGGAGATTTTTTCGACCCCGTCTTTTCCCCGCCAGATATCCAGCTCCACGGGTTCCCAGCGTTTGCTTTCAGAGGATTTATAGGCCGCATCCATTACCGCATTTACGACGTAGCCGTCATAGAAGGTTTCCCGGGCCGGCCGGCCGTGTTCAATGCCGTCGAACATATCGGCGAACATGAAGTTATAACCCAGTTCATGGATCTCGTCGCCCACCGGGAATATCCAGCCTTTATTGGTTTCGGCTTTTTCGGAAACATAATCGTAGCCTTCCCCGGAGGTGAACATATCAAAGCCAGTGCGGAGGAAATTATTGATCCAGATGGTGCCTTCGGAACCCATCACTTCATCGCGCAGGTCCAGCCCGCCCCGGAAGGTCCAGCTTACCTCGAACTGGCCAATGGCGCCGTTCTCGTAGCGAACAAGCCCTATGGCATGGTCTTCGGCATCAATAGGCTTCACCTGGGTATCTGACCAGCACATGACTTCTACCGGCCGGATGTCTTTGCCAATATAACCGCGGGCAATTTCAATACAGTGGCAGCCAAGGTCAAGAATGCAGCCGCCGCCTGCTTGTTCCTTGTCCCAGAACCAGTTACTATGCGGGCCGGGATGCGCTTCCCGCGAACGAGCCCAGAGAATCTTTCCCAGGGCGCCTTTCTGTACGCTTTCCAGGGCCTTGATTGTTTTGGGAGTATATACAAGGTCTTCCAGGTAACCGTGGAAAACGCCGGCCTTTTCCACGGCTTCCAGCATGCGCCGCGCTTCCGCGGCATTCCGTCCGAGCGGTTTGGTGCAAAGGACGGCCTTTCCGGCGCTGACGGCCTCCATTACCGCTTTTTCATGCAGGTTATTGGGAAGAGAAATGACTACCGTATCCGTATCCGGGTGATGAATAGCTTCTTCCATGGAAGTACACCAGTGAGGGACGGCATAATCTTCGGCGAACTTCTTTGCGCTTTCTTCCCGCCGGGAATAAATACTGGTGATCTTGTCCTTGCTTCTGAGCCCCTGGATGGAATCAGCATAGAACCGTCCGATAAAGCCGGACCCTAACATGGCTATTTTTCTCATATCGCGGTACTTTTTATTTTGTCTTTAAACAGGAAGGTAAACAGCAGCAGGACGACAAAAGCAATTACTGCGGGAACCATCCAGGTTTCTTTCCACTGATGCACCCCGTCAATCGTATAGTGTTTTGAAACATAACCGGACAGGATAGTCCCAATCCACATACCAATGCCATACGTGGCCATGGTGATCATTCCCTGAGCGGAACTTTTAATGCGATCGCCTGCTTTTGTATCTGTATATATCTGGCCGGTAACGAAGAAAAAGTCAAAACACACCCCATGCAGGATGATCCCGGCAAAAAGCATCCAGAGACCAGGCCCCGCATCGCCGTAGCCGAACAGCACAAAACGCAGCACCCAGGCAACCATGCCCAGCATGATCATGTATTTTACACCCAAACGCCGGAAAAAGAAGGGGATCAGCAGGATGAAAAGCCCTTCCGAGATCTGTCCGAGCGTCATATTACTGGTTACGTTCTTCATGCCTGTTTCCACCAGGAATTGATTGGTGAGGCTGTAATAGAACGAAAGGGGAATACAGATGAGTATTGATGAAATAAAGAATATCAGGAACGAGCGATCCTTCAGCAGAACAAAAGCTTCGACGCCCAGGATATCGGCCACCCGAACCTTTTCTCCCTTTGCCTTAGGCGGGGTATCTGGTAGAAAAAAGCTCCAGATGCCCAGCAGGAGGGAAGCAACGGCAGCCATCTGAAAGGTAAAGGCCAGTTCGCCGGGACTGATCTTGAAAACGAAATCGATCATCAGGCCCGTTGCGATCCAGCCCAGGGTACCCAATACCCGGACACCTGCGAATTGCCTTCCGGGATCCTGCATTTGCCCGAATGAAACGGAATTGACCAGGGCCAGCGTAGGCGCGTACATCAGCGAATACAGGAGCAGCACCCAGTAGAATACATCAGGGTCTTTGACAGAAGTGATAAAATATAGTACTACGGCTCCGCCAAGGTGAAGGATGCCAAGCACTTTCTGGGCCGGGAAAAAGCGATCGGCGATCATGCCTACGAAGAAAGGCGAAAAAATAGTAGCGATTGCCAACGCGCTGTATGCTTTGCCGATGTCTACCTGGTCGGCATGCAGTACGGTGGCCAGATAAGTACTCATGGTCACGTACCATGCGCCCCAGATAAAAAATTCCAGGAACATCATGGCCGATAATTGAATGCGGGTACCTGCTTTCATAGGGTTTATCTCATATTAATAAATTGCAGTGGCTGCCCGAAATCTTCCTGCCGCAGCAGGCTGATCACTGCCTGGAGGTCATCGATCTTCTTACCCTGTACCCGCAACTGGTCGTCCATGATCGATCCCTGCACTTTCAGCTTCATATCCTTGATCCTGGTATTGATCTTTTTGGCCATTTCCTTGTCAATACCCTCTTTTATCTTTATCTCTTTCCTGACCATATTACCGGAGGCATATTGCTCCTTTCCGAAATCAAGGCTTTGAGGATCAAGGTGCTGCTTCAGCATACGCGCAATCAACACATCCTGTATGGCCTTTAACCGCATTTCGTTTTCCGTTACCACCGTAATCAGGTTAGCTTTTTTATCCAGTTCGAGACTGGTATCCGAACCGTGAAAATCGTAGCGGTTGACTATTTCTTTCCGGGCATTATTCACCGCATTATCCAGCAGCTGCCCGTCTACTTTACTCACAATATCAAATGATGGCATAGGTTCATTATCAAATAAGGCCAAAAAATAGACAATAAGAATGACAATAAAAAATGCGCTATTTTTGAAATAATGTACTACGCCGCTATTGACATAGGTTCCAACGCAATACGATTGATGATCGCCGCCATTACCAGGTCGGGAAGTAAGGTAAGCTATAAGAAGAAATCACTTATCCGCATTCCGCTGCGATTGGGAGACGAAGCCTTCCGGGACAAGCGCTTGTCTGAAACGAAAGCAGAAGGCCTTTTAAGGGCCATGCATGAATTTAAACACTTGATGGATAAGTATGACGTGTCCGATTACATGGCCTGCGCCACGTCCGCCATGCGGGAAGCAGTCAATGGCCCGGCGATCATTGAAGAAGTAAAAGATAAAACCGGCCTGGAGATCCGCATCATAGACGGGAAAACCGAAGCCGGTATCATTTCCGGTCATCTTCAGGCAACCCTGGAAAAGAAAAAGAACTATTTATACATTGATGTGGGCGGCGGCAGTACGGAGCTTTCGGTCTTTTCAGGCGGTGGTATCCAGGCTTCGGCTTCTTTCAATATCGGCACCATCCGTTTAATGGATAAACGGGATTCGGAAGATATATGGAAAGAAATGAAATCCTTTATCCGGACAAATACCCGGGATCTTAAAAAAGTTTACGGCATTGGCACCGGGGGGAATATTAATAAACTCATTAAGTTATCAGACGAAAAGAAAAAGGATTACCTGTCATTTTCACAGCTAAAGAAGACCTATGATTACCTCCGGTCATTTTCATTAAAGGAAAGGATCGAAGTGCTGGGGCTGAATCCCGACCGGGCCGATGTGATCATTCCCGCGTCGGAAATCTTTCTTTCCGTGATGGAATGGGGAGGGATCAGGAAGATCTACGTATCCCGGAAAGGGCTCGCAGACGGAATCATCAGCCTACTTATTGAAAAGAATTTCAGGAATGGACAATGATTGAGTTTATAGCTTCACAATAAAGCCCAGGTCAACGAAATCCGCCTGGAACCGGTGCATGTGCAAGGTACTTTGCAGGCCCAGGTGAGGGGTGAAGAGGTAGGAAAGCCCTGAATTCCAGTAATAATGGATATCGTGAAAGCTGTTATAATAAAGATAGCGGCCAAATAATCCTTTAACTTCAAACCTGCTCATTTTCACGGCGGCGCCCAGGCTTAATCCCAGCCTCCAGGGATCATAGGAAGTACCGTAGTGCTGGTAGGTTTCCCGATGGCGCTGCGGATCAAATACGGAATAATAATAAACCGCGTTCAAACCCGCCTTCAGGTCAAGTACCTCGTTCAGCCGATAATTATACCCGGCGTACAGCCCTGATTTGAAGAAGCCATCGTGGCTTTCGTACACCCCTCTGCGGCCTATGCCGGCAAGCACCTCAAAGGTATTCCGCTCAAGGGGAGTGAAATTATCCCTGGTTTTCCTGTAAGGCTCAGGTCCGAAACGGGATTTAATGCCTACTGAAATATTTCCCGTATTAATGCCTGAATTAGGGATATTGAATCCTCCGTTTGACAGATGCAATACATGAAAATTTGCCAGCGCACTGAAATTTTCACCCAGCGGAACTTCCATTTGCAGCGCGGCCTTTAGCAGCTGGTTAAGATGGCTGCCGATAAAGCGGTTGTCCGGGTGGGTAAAGTAATTTTTGGAAATATAGGAAAGCCCGACCGACGGAACCAGGTAAAAATGTACCGGGCCGGCCGCTGCCAGTTCAAATTCCAGGCTGGCCGAAATCCCGTATGCCTTTCCGAATGAGTTAGCGGACGTATCCAGGTGGCCGTCCAGCCGGTTCAGATCCCTGAAGGTCAGGGCCAGGCCAAACTCCCGCGCTCTTAATTTCTGTATCCAGGCATCTTCCTTGCCCCTGAGATTGAATCCGTAAACGATATCAAGTCCCGGGATGGGGTCATTAAAGGTATGATCATTTTCCGGGAGGAGATGCGTACCCAGCACGGGGGAAAAACTAAGCGAGTGCCGTGGAATTTCCTGCGCACGCACTGTTCGCTGAAAAAAAGAAAAACAAAGAAAAAGAACGCTAAAAAGTACAGTTGGCTTCATTTACAAATACGAATAGTTCAGACAGGGGGATAGAAGCACATTCTGTGCCATTTTAAATTTCCAGCCCGGAGCCCGTCCGGTAGCTTCCCCGTTCGCAGTATTTTTCGTATTTTAGCCGGGTTAAGATTTGTTAAAATGGCAGAAGAAGAAAAAGACGAAAAAGGATCGAAAATTATTCCTATCAATATTGAAGAAGAAATGAAATCCGCTTACATCGATTATTCGATGTCGGTGATCGTTTCAAGGGCTTTGCCGGATGTGCGCGACGGTTTAAAGCCGGTTCACAGGCGTGTACTCTACGGTATGCTTGACCTTGGAGTTACCAGCGGCAAGGCGCATAAGAAATCAGCCAGGATCGTAGGGGAGGTGCTTGGTAAATATCATCCCCACGGAGATAGTTCGGTTTACGATGCCATGGTTCGTATGGCGCAGGACTGGTCGCTGCGTTACCCCCTTGTAGACGGACAGGGGAACTTTGGTTCCATGGACGGGGATAACCCGGCAGCCATGCGGTACACGGAAGCAAGGCTGCGGAAAACGGCGGAAGACATGCTGGCTGATATTAATAAGGACACGATTGATTTTCAGCTTAACTTTGACGATTCCCTGGAAGAGCCTACGGTCCTTCCGGCCCGGATCCCGAACCTTCTTGTAAACGGCACTTCAGGTATAGCAGTAGGGATGGCTACCAATATGCCTCCTCATAACCTCAACGAGGTGGTGGACGCAACCCTTGCTTATATCGATAACAAGGAGATCACCATTGAGGAATTAATGCAGTACGTTAAAGCCCCTGATTTTCCTACCGGCGGGATAATTTACGGCGTCGAAGGTGTGCGGAGTGCCTTCGAAACGGGGCGCGGAAGGATCGTCATGCGCGGGAGAGCAGAGATTGAACCTTACGGGAATGACCGCGAACGCATCATCGTGAGCGAAGTCCCCTACCAGGTGAATAAGGCCCAGATGATTGAACGTACAGCAGAACTGATCAATGCCAAGAAGCTCGACGGCATTACTGCCATCAGGGACGAATCGGACAGAACGGGACTGCGGGTGGTTTACGAGGTTCGCCGGGATGCCAATGCGGGGGTAGTTCTCAACAATCTGTATAAATATACCGCGCTTCAGACTTCTTTCAGCGTAAACAATATTGCCCTGGTAAAGGGGCGGCCCATGATGCTGAACCTGAAGGACCTTATCAGGCACTTTGTTGAACACCGTCATGATGTCGTCGTGCGGCGAACCCGTTATGAACTGGCGGAAGCCGAAAAAAGGGCACACATCCTGGAAGGTTACCTGATTGCCCTTGATCATCTTGACGAGGTTATCCGGCTTATCCGTGAATCCGCGAATCCTGATGAAGCCCGGGAAGGCCTTATCCGTGAATTCGGGCTTACCGAAGTGCAGGCAAAAGCCATCCTGGAAATGCGCCTCCAGCGTCTGACCGGCATGGAGCGTGAAAAAATCAGGGAAGAATATGCACAATTGCAGGAGCTGATCAAGTACCTGAACGAAGTGCTTGCCAGCGAGCCGCTGCGAATGAAGATCATTTCGGACGAACTGATTGAAATAAAGGAAAAATACGGGGATGAACGCCGGACCGAAATAGTACACGCCGCCGGCGAGATCCGGATGGAAGATATTATCGCCGATGAAGATGTCGTGATCACGATTTCGCATGCAGGGTATATAAAACGCACGCTGGCGACCGAATACCGGGTGCAGGGCAGGGGAGGACGCGGTTCCAGGGGAGGCACCACCCGTGAAGAAGACTTTATAGAACGTATTTTTATTGCTTCTACGCATAACTGGATGCTGTTTTTTACGGAAAAAGGACGCTGTCACTGGATGAAGGTTTACGAGATACCGGAAGGAAGCCGTACGTCCAAGGGCCGGGCCATTCAAAACCTGATCCAGATTGAAAAGGACGATAAAGTAAAGGCCTTCATCAACGTCAATAACCTGGAGGACGAGGAATACCTCAACAGTAATTACATTATTATGTGTACCCGCAAGGGAACCATTAAGAAGACGGCGCTTGAAGCCTATTCCAGGCCAAGGGTGAACGGGATCAACGCCATTACGATTAATGAGGGTGATCAACTGCTGGAAGCGAAAATGACGAACGGTTCTTCGGAGATCATCATGGCCAACCGTTCCGGCCGGGCCATCCGCTTCAATGAGAAGCATGTCCGTCCCATGGGCCGCACAGCTGCAGGCGTTCGTGGCATAACTCTTGCTAGTGAAAACGATGAAGTAATCGGCCTGGTAGCGGTAAACGATCCTGAAACCACTATTTTGGTGGTTTCTGAGAAGGGATACGGTAAGCGTACAGACGTGGAAGATTACAGAGTGACTAACCGGGGCGGTAAAGGGGTGAAAACCATGAATATTACCGACAAAACCGGGCAATTGATTGCCATAAAAGGCGTTACGGATAAGGATGACCTGATGATCATCAATAAATCGGGCATCATTATCAGGATGGCGGTAAGCGAACTTCGCGTAATGGGCAGGGCCACGCAGGGAGTAAAGCTTATCCGTTTGCAGGAAGGAGACGAGATCGCCTCAGTAGCCCGGGTACAGGATACGGGAACGGAGGAACTGGGAGAAGAAGAAGCCGGATCTCCTGAAGAAAGCGGATCTGCTGAAGAAAGCGGATCGCCTGAAATAGATTGATCTTAACAACTTATAACAAAATGAAGAGAATATTATTAACTACACTATTAATGGCGGGCATAGTTGCCGGTGCCACCGCCCAAAAGGGAAAGCTGAATCAGGCTAAAAGCAGCTACGACAATTACAATGCAATGACCAGCCTGAAGCAAACAGAAGAAGCTCAAAAGTCCCTGAATGAGGCCAAGGCGGTAATAGAAGAAGTAATTGCTCATGAAAAAACCATGAATGAGCCCGAAGCTTATCTTTATAAGAGCCTGATATATTCTGCTATCGCCAATGATTCGACCATGCAGGACGCGGCTTCCGAGCCGGTTCAGGTTGCATATGACGCTCTTGCTAAAGCGAAAGAACTCAATAAAGAGAACTCTGTCAAGGAAGAGGATATGAAGATCGCTGAAGAGAATATTTATGTGGCCAGCTATAATAAAGGGATCAACGCTTATAATAACCAGAGCTTTGATACTGCCTTAAAATTTTTCAAGGTGGCAACAGAGGTAAAACCCACCGATACCACCCTGTACCTGAACACCGGAGTTACGGCAGAAAAGGTAGGGGATACGGCATTGGCAATTGCATCCTACTCAAAGCTTGCAGAACTTAAATACAAAGATCCGGCAATTTACGCGGTACTTGCCAATTTATATTTTTCCCAAAAGCAGGAAGAAGAAGCATTGGGCGCTCTTCAAAAAGGCCTGGAATTATTCCCCGGCAACAAAGACCTGATGATCACTGAACTTAATTATTACCTGCAGCGCGGTGAGGCGGCTAAGGTAATTGACAAGATCGCGGCTTCTGCCCAGGCTGATCCCGGGAATAAATCATTATGGTTCGCGCTGGGAGTGGCTTACAACGAAATTGACAGTACTTCCGCCGCAGAGGAAGCCTATGCAAAGGCGCTTGAAATCGACCCTAATTATTACGATGCGAATATCAACATGGGTGTGATTGCGATTGATAATGCCAATAAGATCGTACAGGAAGCCAATAAGATCCCCCAGGATAAGGCGCAAGAGTATGAAGCAAAAATTGCAGAATATAAGGAGGCATTGAAAGGGGCGCTTACTTACCTTGAGAAGGCGTACTCCAGCGGGCAGAGAGACAGGAACCTGCTTTCAACAATGCGTGAAATATATGTAAAGCTGGGTGACACTGCCCGTGCAGAGGAACTCACGAAAGAACTGGAAACATTATAAAGAGAGAAGAGGTAATGAAAAAAATTCTTTTCCTTTTCTTAATGATCGTAAGTATTGCGGATGTGCAGGCCCAGCGGTCCCAGGTCCGCAATGCTTACGGTTATTTAAGCACGGGGAATCTTGATGCGGCTAAAAAGGCTATAGATAATGCTTCAAAGGAGGAACAGGTAGCAAACCGGCCCAGGACCCTTCTTTATAAAAGTTTTATTTACTCAGGCATAGCCCTGGATACCAATCACAAAGCCGCCGTTTTCGGTGAGCTGCAGGTGGCTTTGGATGCGATCAAGCAGATCACGGGAAAAAATAAGGGCAGTTCTATTGGCCAGGACGACGTTGATGATGCCTTTAACCGGATATTTACCGCAAGTTATAACCGCGGCATGCGGGCTTACAACGAAAACAATCTCCGGGACGCCTTAAGATATTTCGAGTTTGCCAGCCAGCTGAATAAGGAGGATACTTCGTTATACCTTAACCAGGCCGTACTTGCTCAGAAGCTGTTTGAAAAGGAAAAGGCCATTCAGGCGTACGAACAGCTGCTTAAAATGAATTATAAAACGCCGGAGATCTACCGCAACCTTGGAAAACTTTATGAAGAAACCGGCAAGGCAGCGGATGCATTCCGGGTTTTCCAGGAGGGGAGGGAGGAATATCCTGAAAATGAAGGCCTGGCCTTTGACGAGCTAGGTTTTTACCTGAAGAATGGCAACCCGGCTGACGCGATTGAAATGCTGGAGTCGGTAATTAAATTTGATCCAACTAACCCAACTATATGGTTCTCGCTCGGTGTGGCCCAGCTGAAAGCCGGAACGATTGGAGAAGCGGAAGATGCGTTTAAAAAAGCAGTAGAGCTTAAGCCCGATTATTACGACGCTTTTTATAACCTGGGGTTGATCTACTATAACAGCGCATCAAAGCTTATAAAAAAGGCCAACGACCAAAGCCGGTTTATTTCGGAAGAAGAGTACAGCGTATACCGTAACGATTATTTGCAGGAACTGAATGTCGCCGAAAAGTTCTTCGAAAAAGCGTATGCCTTGAATCCGAAAGATGTAAACCTCTTAATGCCACTCCGGGAAGTGTATGTCAGGACAGGACAGCCGAACCGGGCTGAAAGGCTCCGGGCCGAAATATACCTTCTGGATTAGCTAATTCTCTTCCATCAGTATCCGTTGAAAATGTGTCTCGAGGTGGCTTCTCATGGCATTCCTGAAAAGATCGGGATTACCATGTTTTAGTATCTCCACCAATCCTTTATGAGATACATAACGTTTGACCCTGATGGGTTTTTTAAGAAGATCGCTTGAATGCACATAATAGAATACAGGAAAGAACATCAGCTGCAGCCGTGTAAGCGTGCTGTTACTACCGATCTGGTATAACTTACTGTGAAAGCGGTATTCGAAATCCCGGTCAAAATAATTTTCGTCTGTTACCAGGGGTTCGGCGGCTACTATTTCGGTAAGCTCCTCTAAATCTTTCTCTTTCATCCGCTCGAAGATCAGGTCCGCCATTCCCATTTCCAGCACCAACCTTATTTCATAGAGATCTTTCAGCGTTTCTTTACTAAGAAGCGAGGGGTTCATCACCTTGCTAAGCAGGGAAAGAATATCCGGGTTAGTGATGACGGCCCCGCGATGTTTCTTGGACTCTATAAGGCCGATCATTCTCAGACGCAGCAGCGCTTCCCGGACAACTGTACGGCTTACGCCAAGCGTTTGAGCAATATCAATTTCCTTAGGCAGACTGTCGCCGATCTTAAATTTTCGTTCAATTAAAAAATCGACAAGGTTAGATTCAACTCTATCAACAAGGCTGCTGCTTTCGATAGGTTTCATCGAATTCTTAAGCTCAATGAGTTTCATGCAATAATTAAATTAGGTTTGTTATCAGCTTCAGCGTTAGGTTACAGGGCCTAATATTACATAAAACATTCATGATCGCCTAATTTTGCGTTTAAATTATTCCGCGAACATAAGCATCACTGTTTCCTTTCCGGGGGACGAAGAGGAGGCTCTTTTCGCCGGGCGGAATAGTGTACTTAACATAATATTAATTATATACCGAAATTGCCATGATTTGGAGGACATTCCTTTGCAAATACATTTTATTCGAAGCTTCCGAAGTCCGTTCAAAATGCATCGCCCGCTGTAACACCTGCCTATACCGGAAAATTGCTGATAAGTTCATCCAGTTCCAGCCACCGGAAGGTTTTTTCGTCGATTTCCTCGTTTAATTGAGCGATCTTTTCCCCGCATTCCTGTAGTTCTGCGTAATCCAGGTTGCCGGCTTCCATCCGGGTTATTAATTCTTTCTTTTCCGCTTCCAGGCGATCGATAATCGCCTGCAGGCCTTCGTACTCCTTTTTTTCCTTGTAGGATACTTTCTTTGGAGGTGTTGCCGGTGGCTGGCCTGCGGAACTCCCGGCCTGTACTTCCGCCAGCCTGGGGTTCACTTTCACGGCCTGCGCTTGTTTTCGCTTTTCCTCCTGAATTTGTTTTAGCTTTTCTTCCTGGATTTCTTCCTGTTCAGCCCGGTACGCGCTGTAATTTCCGTTAAAGACGCGGATATGGCCTTCTCCTTCAAATACAAAGAGCTGATCTACCAGGTGGTCCATAAAATAACGGTCGTGGGATACAAGCATCAGGCAGCCGTTGAATTTTTCGAGGAAGTCTTCCAGCACATTCAGGGCGGCTATATCAAAGTCGTTCGTGGGTTCGTCAAGGATCAGGAAATTAGGCTGTTTAACCAATACTTTAAGCAGCTGAAGCCTTTTTCGTTCGCCCCCGCTGAGCCTGTTTACGAAGGTGTATTGTTTTTCCCGCGGAAACAGGAACATTTCCAGGAACCTGGACGCCGATACCTGGGAGCCGTCCGATAAGGTGATAAATTCGGCTATTGCGGTTACTTCTTCAATCACCCGTCCTTGCAGGTTAAGATCCTCGGCTTCCTGGGTAAAATATCCGAACTGAGTGGTAAGGCCCGGGTTTGCTTCCCCCTTGTCCGGAGATAATCGGCCTGTAAGCAGGTTCAGGAAAGTGGATTTTCCCATCCCGTTTTTCCCTACGATCCCAATGCGGTCCTGCTTTTTAAATATGTACGAAAAATCGCTGACTATCGGCCGGCTGCCGAAACTCTTTGAAATCTGCCTGCATTCCAGGATTTTTCCGCCCTGGCGGGTTTCCCGCATGTCCAGCGCTAATTTATCTTTTTTAAAGGACTGGGAAGCCTTTTCTTTCAGCTCGTGGAACGCTTCGATCCTGCTTTTGGATTTGGTACCCCTGGCTTTGGGCTGTCTCCGCATCCATTCCAGCTCCTTTCGCAGGAGGTTGCGGGCGCGGTCTACTTCTGTTTGTTGTATTTCTTCCCTGGCGCTTTTCTTTTCCAGGAAATAAGCGTAATTGCCTTTATACCGGTACAATTTACCCCGGTCCAGTTCCAGGATCTCCGTAGCGACCTTGTCCAGGAAATAACGGTCATGCGTTACCATGATCAGCGTGATCTGTTTCCCAGACAGGTAATTTTCCAGCCATTCAATGGCTTGCAGGTCCAGGTGGTTGGTAGGTTCGTCGAGCAGAATGAGGTCCGGATCGGTCAGCAGCATCTGCGCCAGGAATATGCGCTTCCGTTCTCCGCCGGATAAGGTACCGAAGGCTTGACCAAGATCAGGGATACCCAGCCGCCGGGTGATCTCTTCTACCCTGGCTTCATAATCCCAGGCGTGGAATTCCTCCATTTTATCCTGAAGAGCCTGCATTCGTCCGGCAGAAACATGCGGATCTTTTACGGCTTTTTCATATTCCTTTACAACGGTGGCCACTTCGTTGTCGGTGGGGAAAAGTATAGCGTCCAGGGTCGTATTTTCGTCGACATGCGGCTGTTGGCGAAGGTACCCGATCCTTATCCCCTCCCGTATGCTCACGCTTCCGTTATCAGGACTTTCCTGGCCGCATAATATTTTTAATAAGGTAGATTTCCCGGCTCCGTTCTCTCCTACCAGCGCCAGTTTATCGCCTTGCGAAATACCCAGGCTCAGGTCTTTGAATAGCCAATGGTCATGGTAAGATTTGGAAAGTTGCTCCGCCGAGAGATAAATGCTCATAAATTGCCCTTTTGACCTGCAAAGGTAGCATAATTCCTTTGCAATCACCCCGGATTCTAAGGGTTAACGGCGCTTGCTCCCGGTCCGGGAGGTTCCGCTTTCCCCTTTCCGGTGTCTTCCAGCAGTTTTTCAACTACTTTTTCTACTACGATCAGCAATACGGCGCTAAGTACAGGGAACAGGATGTTTTTAATAGCTGTTTTCATTTCTGGATCATTTATATTAAAGTTAATAAAAACCCTGCCAATCACACGAACCATTGGCGGAACGCTGCGGCTTTTTCTTTGCTGATCGTGATTTCCGGGCATCTATTCATGTTCAGGACCAGGTGGAGCTTTCCTGTGTCATCCGATTTAAAGCCTTTAATAAATTTACGGTGTACAAGGAATTGCCTGTTGGCGCGGAAAAAATGCCCGGGGCTGGTCAATTCTTCTATTTCGTCCAGGGAACGAAAGTCAGTGATCCAGCGGTGCCCCTCTCCTTCTGCCAGGTAAATCAGTTCTTCCCTGGTAAAAAAAGCGATCTGCTTAACAGGGATCATATAAACCGCGCGGCCTTGCTGTACCACAAAATTTTCTTTGCAGGCCGGCTCCTGCTTATCCCTGCCTATAAAATCCATTAGTTTTTCCAGGTATGCGTTATTCCGGTATTTTTCCTGCAGCAGGCTGAATTTCCGAAGCGCGGCTTCCAGCTCCTTCGCATCCACAGGTTTAAGCAGGTAATCGATGCTGTTGATCTTGAACGCGCGGATAGCATATTCATCAAACGCGGTTGTAAAGATAACGGGACAGGCAGGCTGCATAAACGTAAAAAGGTCAAGGCTTATCCCATCGGATAATTGTATGTCGGCCAGTATAAGGTCAGGCAGCGGGTATTGGCTCAGCCATTTCCGCGCTTCCCGCAGGCTGGCCAGGGGCCCGGAAATTTCCCAGCCTGGCTCCAGGTATTTCAACAACCTGATTAAATGATCGGCTACAAGCCGCTCGTCTTCAATAACTAAAACTTTCATAAAAGCGGAAGTTTTACCTGGAAAATACCTGGGCTTTCCTGCAATTCCACAGGCTTTCCGGTGAGAAAGGAATATAACTGAACCAATTGTTTTAATCCCTGCTTGCTGGAATGCTGCACCAGCTCCCGGGCCTGCTTATTGTTTTCGACATACAGGAAATCATCTTTGTCATAAATCCGGATGTGCAGCGGATGCTGTTCATGCACTTCATTATGCTTGATCGCGTTATCGATCAACATTTGCAGGGTGATCATCACTATTCCTTTTTCTTTCGCTGCATCGCTGATCCGGAATTCCACCTGGAAAGCACGGTCAAAGCGGATTTGCTGAAGCGCGCAGTAATGATGGATAAACTCCAGTTCGGTTTCCAGGTTAACGACTTCATTTTCCTTATGCTGCAGCACATAACGGTATATCCTGGACAAATGATTGATAAAGCGTGAAGCGAGGTCGGGATCGGACTTTACCAGGCTGTCCAGTGAAGTAAGGGTATTGAATAAGAAATGCGGGTCTACCTGGTTTTTCAGGTGATGATATTGCATGCGCAATTTTTCTTTTTCCAGCTCTCCCGTGCGCCTGATCCCTTCTTTCCACCGTTCAATAAAATGGGCGCTGATAAAGGTCATGTTAATGGCAATGGAAAGCACGACCAGCGACAATAACATGATTGCTTTGGTCACGCTGGTAAAGGGAAAAGGCTGAAAATGCCGGAGCGCAATGAAAAAAGGATAGTAGATGATCATAATGACCACGATACCCAGCCCTATCTGAACCGCGATGCGCAGGTATAACTTGTGGGAAAACGGCAAATATTTATTTAACAATCGCTGTTGCCAGGAATAAATGCCCCAGGCTACCTGTACCAGCAGGATGAGCATCACCGAGCTGAAGATATGGCCTACCAGGGGCGTATCCGGGGACATAATGTGCCTTGTCACCCATGCCACGACGACAACAAACAGGGTAATGAAAATGCGATGAAAGTATTTATTGCTGACAAGGCTCATTTTTGCTGTTTTTTCATCTTTACCCGGCTTTGAACTCCGGGAGCCGGGTAATCAATGCGGCACCTGCTGATGCAAGCGCAAAGTGCTGAACATGTGCAAAGCAAGTTTAATCACGGCCTCCAAGGGGCAGGTATTTTGACCGGATGATATTCAGATGATGGATCTGATGCCCCACGATCAGGAAACCGATAGCCAACACCGATAGTTCATTGCCGCTTGCAATTCCTGCGCGTTGCAAAGCTTCCGAAGAAAGGCCCCGGAATAAAAGGATGCCGGCTCTTCTGACAATTTTTAGTTCTTCAAGCAGGCCTGCCAAATCCTTTCCTTCTTCCCCGGCCTGCTTTGCGTAATCATCCTGTTCAAAACCATGTAAGGGAGTCAGGTCATTCCTGGCGAAACGCAATGCGCGGTACTGGAATATGCGCTCTGTATCGATCATGTGCTGGAAAATGGTTTTCAGGGACCATTTGCCCGGTGCATAGACCTGATCTCCTACCCTTTCCAGCGCTTTTATATCCAATTCGTCCAGGACCCGGAGACTTTTGTCCAGTTCTTCGTATAATTCGCCATCGCCGGCGACGTTAATGTACCTGCTGAAATAACCTGGATCGATTTGAATAGCTGATTTTTTCATACTGTTTTTACCTGTTAATAACCAAGGAAGAGGGCGCGGACCTTCCGCCTTGCTCAAAGATAATTCTTTTTCCGGAGCCGTTTCTTTAACCAATGCCCCTTCCACATCCAGAGGCCGGAAAGGGCTACCAGCGGTAAAAACACAAATCGCACAGCATTCAGTCCTTCTTCAGTGGGAATCTGGCCATAAACCGCACCCAGTATGGGAATGCTCAGGATAATGTGTACCCAGCGGAGGATCTTTCTTTCTGTCACTGCTTTCATGTTATTGTTGCGTTCATGTGAATTTCATTGTATAAAGCTTTGGCGGCTGCTAACCGCCAAAGTTCTTCATTCGAATCGCCTGGTGATCGCAATACTACCGCACGCTGTCTCCGGGAGATGCCGGTAAAGGCTTGCTATCATGCCCGGCAGGCGCCGGGACGCGCGTGCTGCCATGGCCGGCGGAATCCTGTGCGGGGCATTCCTTCTGCCAATGGTTATAAGCGTGCCGCCCGCCCCCTTCCTGCCAGGGGCCATGATGCCAGCGGCCGCCGATCGCCGCCCGGACAAACAGGATGTTCATTCCGATAAACAGGATAATCACCAAAATCGCGGCCACCCGGGATATCGTCTTTAATACCGGCCTTTTTCCGAACGATCCGAAAATGTGTCCGATAATGAATACCATACAGGCCACAAACAGTACCCGTATGAAAATGATCAATGCAAAACTCATGATAATTAATTTTATGTGTGAATAATCTATCTGTTTAGTATTTCCCGGCATTCACGCTCGCCCCAGTGAGGAGCGTTTCCCCTGGCTGCGGAAGCAGACAGTTTTTCCAGGGCCAGGGCCGCCAGTTCTCTGGCTTTTTCCTTGTCGCCGCCGTACATTTTTGGGGCGTTATACTTCATCCAGGCATCCAGGAAAATAACCCGCGGGTTTTCGGGGCTGAGTTGCTGTGCCAGCTTTAGGTACTGATGCGCAAGCGGCCCGTATTTTGGCCCGTAAGTCATAGGGTTGATGAAGACCTTGCTTTGATAGATCCTGTTCATCACTACATATACTTCGGCCAGCTCCGCTTTCTGCCGGGCGGTATCCAGGAGGGAAAGCGCCTTTTTAATCTGTTGCTCGCCCCGATTGCTGAAGGGTTCTATGCGTTCTCCGTCTTTTTCATAAATAAACCCGATCTGTGCATTGCAGAACGCCGCATAGTACCAGGGCAGCCAGTTAACCGGATCGGTTTCGCCAAGCCGGACAAAATAGGTTTCCAGCCGGTGATAATCAGCTGGCTGGCTCGCATTGTCCAGCGCGGTTACGCCTGCCTGCAGCTTTTCAGGAACGCTTTGCTGCGCCCTGGCAAAAGGAATCAAAAGCAGCGTTCCCATCAGAAGCATCATTAACTTTTTCATTTTTGTTTGTTTTATGTGTGGATTAAAGATTTTCATTCATAAAATCATCGGTTCTGTCCACCCCGAAGCTCATGAACACGCCAATAAAGAAACTTCGCGGGGCGGGCAGGGTGACAGGCGTTTTGTGTACACCGTTATAGCTGTAGTTGTACCCAAAGACCTGCGGAGTACCCAGGATATTATTGGCGCCCAGGGCAATGCCCGAGAAATCCGGCTGCTTCCAATTTTTAAAGAAGGAAGTGAGGTAGGCAATATGCAGGTTCACAACGTTATAAGGCTTGGTAGTACCCTGGTCGAATACCCGGAACGTGCCGTTGTCCTGTTTCCGGATATCGTAATAGGGCCTTCCGGAAGCGAAGGAATAGGAGACGTTCACATTGGTGCTGATGCCCGGAAAGAACTTCTTAATCGCCAGCGTGGCCGTATGCGGCGCCGAAAAGGAAGGCCGGAGTGAAGAAGGATAATTCCTGAATTCCCTTTTTGTATCCAGGTAAGTATAGGTGAGCCAGTAGTCCAGGTTTGGAAAGGTTTTCTTATCCCTCCAGAAAAGTTCTGCTCCCCTTGCGTAGCCTTTTCCGTCGTTGCCTGCCGCCGGACCGGTAGTCACCAGGTTGCGGTATTGTTTGTAATAGGCTTCCAGCCGAAGGAACCTGTTACCTTCCTTGCGTGTATAATTGATGATATAGTGGGCGGCATTCGCATAATTAAGCGCCCGGTTACGGATCAGGAACTCGTTTTCAGGCTTCTGGAAAAACAAGCCGTAGGCAAGATTCACCTGCTGCCCGTCTTTGATCCGGTAGGCCAGGCCCAGCCGGGGCGCTACCGCGGCCTTTTTCAGCAGGGAAGAATATTCGAAACGAAGGCCGAGTTTCGCCGCAATGCGGTCGGTAATATAAACGTCCCCTTCCGCAAAAGCCGCTGTGAAATGATCGGTTAAGGTGGTCAGAGAATCATTATAATTGAAGCGGTCCCTGAAATAGAACTGTTCCGCTCCAAACCGGACGGCCTGGTTACGGGGGAGCTGCCGGGTAACGACCATCCTTCCCTGGCCGAAACGGGAACGGGCTATCCGGTGGCTGTTCTTGGACCTGAAGGGTTCGCGGGGAAGCTCAAGCATTTCGCTATTGCTGTCCAGCAGTTTCGTGGCAATATCGTCTTTATTATAACTGAAGGCCGCTGCGGCGTCAATCTTCCAGTTTTCACCCAGGTATTCCCGGTAATCGAGGTTCAGATAAGCGTTCCTGTTCATCAGCCCGAAGCGGGAAACAAGGGGAAGGCTGTCAATATCCGTATTATTCATCCCGATATTGCTGCTTCCCCAGTTGCCGTACACCTTGAACATACCGGTTTCGCTTGTTTTTACCCGGTAATTAAGGTCCACGCCCAGGTATTCCGGTCCCATGAAAAAATCGGGCTTCTGCGGAACAATCTCGTTATAGGGCGAAAGATTGCTATAATGGCCGCTGATGCCGTAACTGCTCTTTTTCCCGGGAGCCAGCTTTTGAAAACCGCCGGACAAATGCCCCGGCGCGAATGCGCTGAAGCTCGCAGATGAAGTTTCCGGCAGGTCCACGCTTTCCAGGATAAGGGCGCTGCTCATTGCCTGCCCGTAAAGGGCCGAATACCCGCCGGAACTGAACAATATGCCCTTGAATAAGAAAGGCGGGAGCCTGGCGGGCTGCATCAGTCCCGGAACTTCAGAATAATTTGGGTTCCTCAACAGCGTACCATCAACAAATTGCCGGGTTTCCGCCCCCGTTCCGCCGCGGACAAAAAGCCCCGCAGCCTCTCCTATTTGCTGGGCGCCGGGCAAGGCCCGCAACCCATTGGCAATATCGCCGCCGGTACCCGCTACGGTCATCGCGTCTATGGGTGTCAGCGAGGCGCCCTTTGCTTTATCGCTGGCCTCAAAACTGCCGGCGGAAACAACCACGGGGTCCATTGTGGAGGGATCAGGCTGCAGGACGATATCCAGCGTGATATCTTTGCCATCCAGCGTTACTTCCTTTTCAAATGGCAGGAAGCCAAGGAAGGAAGCCGCCAGAGTCTGTATTCCTTTTTCAGTTACTTCAAAACGGAAACGGCCTTCTTCGTCGCTGGTAGCCCCGGTAAGTGTGCCCGTCAGGTAAACCGAAGCGCCCGCCAGGGGCTTTCCGTTTCTTTCCTTTACTGTGCCCGAGATGCTTATTTGCCCCAGGACCTGGCTACTGAGTACCATCAGCAGGCCGCTTAAGATAATTTTCAACCGTTTCATGAAAACAAAGTAACCGCGGAGGGAAAGGCCTGTCAAACGAAACACAGCGAAGCGGAAGCCGGCAGCAACGAAGCCGAAGAAAATTACCAAGAAGCGTTTATGGAAGGCTGGCCACCGGACGGGCGCCGGGGGCGGTACCTTCGGAAAAGGAAGCCAGGGCTGCGGTTAACAGACAGGTAATAAAAAAAATAATTTTTAAAGACTCTTTTTCTGCTGTATTTTTACCGCTGAAAATGCGGTTTACCCAAACCATATGGCTATATCTATCCATAGCAGCTGTGACGCTGCAGTCGTTCGCTGTGCCCCTGGTATTTATGGGTTTTAACCTGAACCGGGAATACATAGCTGCCGAACTTTGCGTGAATCGTGATGTGCCGGAAAGCGGCTGTGACGGCCAGTGCTACCTGATGAAGAAATTAAAGCTGGCACAGCAGGACAGCCAGGGAACCGAAAAACCCGCGTCAAAAAAAGAATCCATCTGGCAGCATTGCAGCCACCTGGTAAAAAGGCCTACCCTGCTTCCATTAAGGGAAAAGCTGATGGCGCCGGCTGCTTATAAAGGAGATGGTTTCTTTTCGCCTTCTTCCGTCTTCCACCCGCCTAAACAAGTTTTTCTTACATAGACGGCTTTTCCGGGTTCGCATACCTTCCGGGGTATTCCCCTATGCAATCCAATGGCCGCTCCTTTTATTATTAATCCATTCCGTCAGCTCCGTCAGCGGCAGCGATCAACGAACTCCGCAAAAATTAATGATGCCAGCAGCAATCACGATGTCTGCAGCAATCACGGTGCCCGTAGCAATCGACGAATGCCGCGCAACGCGACGGGATGAATCTTCGTATGCTACTTTAAGTATAAACTTTAATGTCAGGATATTATCTCTTGCCGGTGTTTTTGCTCTGCGCCAGTTTGTGCGTACAGGTACAGGCACAAACTCCGGAACGGGCGGAAATTGTTGATACGCTCCAGGGCGTGGTTGTCACCGCCGGCCATTTACGTAAAAAAAGATCGGAAGCTCCTGTAGCTATCACCCAGTTAACTTCACAGGAGCTTTCTGAAACGCGCGCCTCCACGCTGGACCAGGTATTGAATAAGGCCAGCGGCGTTTTCATGGTTAACCTGGGAAATGAGCAGCATAGTATGAGTATCCGTCAGCCACTTTCCTATAAAAGCCTGTTCCTGTATCTTGAGGACGGCATCCCGGTGCGCCCGGCCGGCATATTCAATCATAATGCGCTGATAGAAATGAACATGGCGGCCCTTGAACGTATTGAAGTCGTGAAAGGGCCCTCTTCCGCTATTTATGGCAGTGAAGCCATCGGCGGATCCATTAATTTCCTCAGCGGAAAAGCGCCTGTCCGCCCGGAAATGTATTTCTCGATGCGCGGTGATAACCTGGGCTATAAAAGAATGGACCTGGAAGCCGGCGGTACCTTCGGAAAGGGGCGCCAGGGGCTGCAGGTAAACGGTTATTATGCTTTCCGCCGTCACGGGCTGCAGGAACACAGCGACTTTGATAAACTGGCGCTGAGCCTCCGCAGCGATGTGCAAATTTCGGCCGGAAGCAAGCTTACTACTACTGCCACGCTGGTGAATTATATGGCCGATATGACCGGAGCGATAGACAGCGGGCAGTTTTTTAGCCGGAACTACCCCAGTCAGCACAGTTTTACGTACCGGGAAGTAAATGCTTTCCGGATAAGAAGCACGTACGATAAAAGATGGGCTCGCGGGCAGCAAAGCAGTTTTACTCTTTTATATAGAAATAACCTGGTGGGCCAGAACCCTTCTTACCGGGTAAGAGATAACCGTAACGATCCGCTCAGCGCCAGCGGCGAGATCAACGAAAATACTTTTCAAAGTTACGGCGGCATTTTCCAGCATACAATGCCGCTGGACTTCTGGAACTCCCGCATAACGGGAGGCTTCAGCCTGGATGACAGCCCGGTGCATTACCTGGCCGAATACATCCGCATACGCCGAAACGAGTCAGGAAGGTATATTGGATACGAAACCGCCGATTCCATGCTCACCGATTACCGGGTAGGTATGCTTAATACGGCCCTGTTCGCGCAATGGGAAGCCAGCCCGCTTGAACGCCTGAAAATAGTAGCGACCATTCGATATGATGGATTCTCTTATAATTATGTGAATTCCCTGCCTCCCGGAGCGTTCTCGGGGGCTCCCGATTCCCGGGACCGGTTCAGTAATCTCAGCCCTAAGCTGGGACTGACCTATGATCTTGGCCGGGGACGCGGGCTTTACGCTAATTTCAGCACAGGCTTTGTGCCGCCGCAGGTTACCGAACTTTACCGGGGCGTAAAAGTGCCTGTGCTGGAACCTTCGGTTTACCGGAACTATGAACTGGGAGGCTGGCTGGCTTTTCCGGGAGGAAATGCAGAGATAAGCTTGTACCGCCTGGAAGGCAGCAATGAAATCATCAGCATCCTGAGCGAGGAAGGTACTACCGAAAATCGTAACGCCGGGAAAACCCTTCACCAAGGCTTGGAATACACCCTTAATTACCGTCTGCCTGCCGGCATAAAATTCCGGTTCGGCGGAACGTTTGCCCGGCATTCTTATGTAAGATATTCCGAAGAAGACCTCCGTTACGACGGCAAGGAAATGGATGCCGCCCCGCGCTGGCTTTCTAACAGCGAGGTGAGCTGGCACCCTGGATTTCTTAAAAGCCTGCATATAGCCCTGGAATGGCAGCACATGGGCAATTATTACCTGGATGCAGCCAATACGGAAAAGTACGGCGGTTTTGATGTGATGAACTTTAGGATCGGGGCGAACATCCGGGGAATAGCCGCCTGGATCCATATTATGAACCTTACCGATGAATTATACGCCACTCATGCCGCCAAATCCGCTTACGGAAAACGCTATTCGGCCGGCGCCCCCGGGCGGTCAGTATCGGGTTGGGTTACCGGTTTAATAAGAACGACAATTAAATTTTGAGTATGCTTACTTCAATCAATAACAATAGCTTCTTTTGTTTATACCCGCGTTTGAAGCTTTCGCGGTATGTGTTCTTCCCTCAGTATATGCTCCTTCTTTTGATCCTGCAGGCTTGCGGGCAGCAATCTTCACGCGGGCCCCTGGAAGCGTCCTCCGGTAAGCTGGCGGCTCATGCCCTGACACCAGCCGGAACGGAAGCCACCGATCCCTACTTTAGCAGGGATCACCTGGGAAACCCCGTTCTTTGCTGGACCGAAAAGCAGCAGGGCAGCGGGCAATATATCCTGAAATACGCGGTGTTCGATACCTCCCAAGCCAAATTCGGGCCGGCCATAGCGGTTGGCCCTTCCCGGGGAACTAAAACCAGCGCGGAAAGTGCGAATAAAGTGGCCTTTAAGCAAGACGGCACCGTGCTGGCCTTGTTTGGCAAACGTTTTGACGATCCTGAGAACCGTTTCGCAGGCGCTATCCAGTACAGCGTTTCAAGGGACCGGGGAACTACCTGGTCTGAACCCCGATACCTGCACTCCGACACCTCGCATCAGTACGGCCGGGGCTTCTTTGACGTCGCTATTCTTCCTGACGGAGAAGCCGGTGCCGTCTGGCTGGACGGGCGCTTCGGCGAAGCAGATACTGGTTCCGCGCTCTTTTTCTCCCGTACCGTGCCGGGCGGAGGCTTCGGCCCGGATAAGATGATTGGCCCAAGCACCTGTGAGTGCTGCCGGACAGATATATTGGTCGATTCTGCAGGCGTTATTCATCTTGCTTATCGCGATATCCTTTACCCGCCCGCCCGCATGGGCAGGCAAGTCCGGGACATGGTTTATTCCTGTTCCAGAGATCGGGGCCGTACTTTCCTTCCACCCATCCGCATCAGCGCCGACAATTGGGAAGTGGAAGGCTGCCCTCACTCCGGCCCTTCCCTGGCGGTAAATGCCGCCGGCGTCCGCGCGGTATGGTTCACGGCGGGTAAGGGAACCGCCGGAGGGAACAGGCGCGTTGGTGCCGGAAGAACTGCCCGGGAAAACGCCGGCAGCAGCTTGGCAAATGCATCGGCCGGCGTCTACCAGGCTGCCCTGGCCCATACCGGAGGCAAGGATCATTCTTTCAGCCAGAGAAGATTATTGAGTACGGAAGCAAGGCATCCCCAGCTAATCAGTCTTCCGGGCGGAGGAACAGCCATTGCCTGGGATGAAGTAATTTCCAGTACAACAGGAACAGCCAGGGAAACGAAAGGCAGCAAACCAGGAGAACCGGCTTCCGCCGATCATCGTAAACAAGCAGCGCACGGCGGACACGCAGCTCACAGCCCGCAGGCGGCTGGCAGCACACACCCGGGTCATGGGAATCATGCTTCCGCAGCGGTTTCAACAATTGTCCTCCAACTGACCGCGCCGGATGCAAATACAGAAATCATTCATTTAACCGATGGGAAGAACCCGGCTCATCATCCCGTGCTGATCAGTTTCGCGCCCGGAAAGCTGCTACTAGCCTGGGTAGAAGAAGAAAATGGGCTTCCGGGAATACGGTACAGTTTTATAGAGGTGCCGCGTTAGCGCCCGGTCAAGCGTGGTATAAGCAGCCCCGGGGCAAAAATGGCCGGGGCCTGGAGCGGCATTTCACGCTTAACACAGGACTAAGCTTCTTTGCTCATTTCCGCATAATGTTTGTAGAAAAGCGGGATGGTTTCTATGCCTTTGTAGAAGTTGAATAAGCCGTACTTTTCATTGGGGGAATGCAGGTTGTCGCTGTCCAGGCCAAAACCCAGCAGGACGGTTTTTACGTCCAGCTCCTTTTCAAAAAGCGCCACGATAGGAATGCTTCCTCCTCCCCGTGTAGGAATCGGTTGCTTCCCGAATGCTTCTTCCAATGCCTTGCTGGCTGCTTTGTAGGCCAGGGAGTCGGTAGGCGTTACCACTGCTTCGCCCCCATGGAGCGCCTTTACCGTTACCCGGACGCCCTCCGGAGCAATTTTTTCAAAGTGTTCCTGGAATAATTTTTCGATCTTCTTTGATTGCTGGTTTGGCACCAGCCGCATGGAGATTTTGGCGTGTGCCCTGGAAGGAAGCACCGTCTTGGCTCCTTCGCCCGTATACCCGCCCCAGATGCCGTTCACATCCAGCGTAGGCCGGATGCCGGTGCGTTCAATACTGGTATAGCCTTTTTCACCCCAAACGGCTTTGATATCCAGGTCTTTCCTGTAAGCCGCTTCATCAAAGGGCGCCTTGTTCAGTTCTTGCCGTTCTGCCGCACTCAGTTCCGCGACGTCCTCATAAAAACCAGGAATGGCGATCCGGTTATTCTCATCGTGCAGGGAAGCGATCATGCGGCAGAGAATATTAACCGGATTGGCGACGGCCCCGCCGTACACCCCGCTATGCAGATCGCGGTTAGGCCCCCTTACTTCCACTTCCATGTACGCCATGCCCCGCAGGCCGGTTTCTATACTTGGATGTTCCATGCTGATCATGGCCGTATCCGAGATCAGCACCACATCCGCGCTTAACCGCTCCCGGTTGGCCTTCACGAAGGATTCCAGGTGTTCAGATCCGACTTCCTCCTCCCCTTCTATCATAAATTTAATATTGCAGGGCAGTGAGCCGGTGTTCATCATCAGCTCAAAGGCTTTCACATGCATATACAACTGACCTTTGTCATCGCAGGATCCCCGGGCAAAAATCGCCCCTTCAGGATGTTCCGCCGTCTTTTTGATCACCGGCTCAAAGGGCGGCGTTTCCCATAAGTCCAGCGGGTCCGGCGGCTGTACATCATAATGCCCGTACACCAGTACCGTGGGCAGCTTGCTGTCAATTATTTTTTCCGCATACACCACCGGGTATCCTTCGGTTTCGCAAAGTTCGGCCGTATCGGCTCCCGCCTCTTCCAGCTTTTCCCGGACATATTCGGCTGTTTTCCGGATGTTGTCCTTCTGCGCCGGGTCCGCGCTCACAGAAGGCATTTTAAGCATTTCGAATAATTCATCCAGGAACCGCTCCCGGTTTTTTTCTATATAAGTTTTGATCTTTTCCATATACTATTTACTGGTTTAGAAAACTCTCTATCGCCAACCGGTAGGAATCCGTTCCGAAGCCGCAAATCACTCCCTTGCAATTCTTTGCCAGGTATGAGTGATGCCTGAATGCTTCGCGCCCATAGACATTGGAAATATGCACTTCTACCACCGGCGTTCTAATGGCCGAGATCGCATCGGCAATAGCTACCGATGTATGCGTATAGGCCCCGGCATTCAGGATAACCCCATCATAATCGAAGCCCACCTCCTGCAGTTTATCCACGATAGCCCCTTCCGAATTATTCTGGTAATAATCAATTTCCACCTGCGCGTAGCGGCTTCTTAATTCTTCCAATAATTCCGCAAAAGAGCGGCTCCCGTAAATAGAAGGCTCCCTGGTGCCTAAAAGATTCAGGTTTGGCCCGTTGATGATCTGTATCTTCATAAGCCAAATCTAGTAAATTTTGAGAGTCGAGGGAATTAAGATGCGGTTAAATTGGTTCCCCGTTCTTCAGCTGATCCTTTAGGTACTGATGCAAGTCCGAGGGCAATTTTACAGCTTTATTTGGGTTTTCCAGCACTGCAATATGATCAATCACCGCCCGCGTCATATCCGAAAGGTTTGCCGCCGTGTTTTCGGTAAACCCTGCTGATTTTAGCGTTTCGTTCCATTTCTCCTTTGGAATAGGTTGAGCTTCTATGTTTTTGTTTAGCAGCTTTGAAAAAGTTCCCGCCACTTCAAGCGAATTATATTTCTCAGGGCCCGTCAATTCAATTACTTTTTCGTCTTCGGAAAATGCATCCTTGATGATTATACCGGCAATGCATGCGGCCACATCCAGCGGAGAGTTCATGTCAATCTTTAAATTATCGGGAAAGAAGGTCGGCAAAACGCCGTATTGCTTCATCGTTTCCAAAAATCCAAGCCAGTTACTATAATAATAAGACGGCCGGACAAACACTTTTTGCACGTCCAGCGCGCTGATTCCCTCTTCCAGCATCCTGGACATTAAGATATTTCCCGTGTTGTCTTCAATTTGCGCGCCAACACAGGATAATCCTATCACCTTCTTTATTCCTGAATCCTGGATCGCTTTTTTATAATTATCCACCACGTGCTTTGTTTCCCCGATGATATCATTGGAAGCCGGATTTTCGGGTGTTAATAGAAAAACACAGGTGCCTCCCTGCAGGGCCTGTGTGAGCTGTTCAAGATTAAACAAATCCGCTGTCCGGGTTTCCACATTCTTTTCCGAAAGCTTAGCCGGATCCCGCACCACCGCCCTGACCGGAAGGTCGCGGCGCATGATCTCTTTTAAAATATTCGAACCGACTTGCCCGGAGGCGCCAATAACTATGTTCATGATTCTTGTCTTTTATTGTGTGAACAATCCCGGATTTAAGCTGCCAGCCTGTAGATTTTCATGAAGCTTTGCGAGGCAGCATAGCTATAGGGGAAGCAAAAAATTTGCCGAGATGACGGGCTTTTAGGCTTTGCAATTATTCCCGCTCACTTTCGCCCTTCCCAAATCTCCTTGATCACTTTTTCCTGCCCGTAGCCCAGCGGGCAGTGCGGGCTGTTGGTGTTCGCGCGGTAGCGGCGGCCTTTTTCGGCTGGGACGCCGGTGACGACGCGGCTGCCCGGCATCTGGACAAAGCCATTGGGGTCTTGTTCCCTCACCCAGTTCCAGGCGTAGCGCAGCCATTGGTTGCGGTAGGCTTCCGGTTGAAGCGCGTACCAGCTAATTTCGTCGTAGCCCCATACGAACCATTCTTGGCCGGGATCGCCAGGCTGGCGGCTGATGCCGTAATTGTCGAATTCTACCAGGTATGGAAGGCTTTCGCATTTCCAGCCGGAAGGGCTGATCCCTCCTTTGCTTTTTCTGTAGATAACGTCCATGTAATCCAGTCGCAGTTCGGTTTGCTGTGGCTCGGAAACGATGGCTTTGGGGCGCAGCGGAAAAGAATGGAAGTCCAGAAGCAGCTTTCCGTCTTTTTCTATTCCTCCGTGGGGAACATGGGCATCGCACAGGACGGTGCCGCGCCGCGCGTGTGCCAGCGCGTACTTTCTTATGCGGGAAAGCACAGACCACCAGCTGCTGAAACCGGTTTTGTAATCTTCCATGCCTATCAGTTCCACCTGGCCGAAATGAATGGCTTCCACACCGATGTCCAGGTAGTTCCTGGCGAGAAAATAGACCCACATCCGGGTTTCCAGGCGGCTGATATCGGGGACGCTCGATCCTTTGCTCCAGTGATCGACAAGTTTCCCCTCCTTATTGAGCATGGCAGCATAATCAAAATTCCGTTTTTCCGCAGCGAGGCCGAATTCTTTGAAAACCCATGCGGGAACAGCTACTTCATTCACTTTTAAGGTGATGATCTCGAATATGCAGGCCTGGAAGATCATTTCCTTGTCGAAGGCATGCATCCGGGCGATCAGGTCAGCAGCTTTGTTCCAGAAGGAAGGGTCATTAAAACGTTGTTCGGAGCCCCAGGAATAGACCGAACGGCCGATAAATTTGGCGCCGGTATTTTTCAGCATCCGGATATCGTCTTCCTTGTAGGGATAGGGGCCGTCCGTGTAAAACCCTTCGCCCGTAGCGAATTCGGCCATGGTAACGGATCTGCTGAGATAATTTTCAAGTACGTTCCGGCTAATTCTTCCTTTGCTCAAATCATAATTTCCACGGGGCTGCTCGATCCCGGATTTTTGAGCTTTCCGGTACGACAAGGAACAGGCAGAAGAAAGAACAATCAGCAAAGCCGGCAAAACCGCCCAATAAGTAAAATTTTTGAACATATATGATGATAAAGGTTCCCTAAACATACAATATATTTGGCAAATGAGCTGGCAAAGTTTCCGTAACGGATTTAAAATGTACCTGCGGCTGGAGCGATCGCTTTCGGGCAATTCGGTGGAGGCTTACCTGCGCGATATCGACAAGCTGGCACAGTTCCTGGAATTTAACCAGCTGCCCCCGGATCCCGGCCAGGTAAACCTGCAGCAATTAAAAGACTTTGTGGCCTGGATCAATGAACTGGGAATGACGGCAGCTTCCCAGGCCCGTATCATTTCCGGTATCAGGGCTTTTTACCGGTATCTTTTACAGGAAAACCTGGTAAAGCAGGATCCTTCCGAATTGCTGGAAGCTCCGGTGCGGTGGCGGAAACTTCCCGATACCTTAAACCTGGAAGAGATCGAGCGCCTGATCGGGGCCATTGACCTTTCGGCCCCGGAGGGTAACCGCAACAGGGCGATGCTGGAGACCCTTTACGGGAGCGGCTTAAGGGTGTCGGAGCTGATCCATTTAAAGATCAGCGAGATCTACCGTGATATTGAATTCATTAAAGTGACCGGAAAAGGTAATAAGGAACGGCTGGTGCCGCTTAGCGGGGAGTCCCTGAAATATATACGTTTTTACGTGGAGGCCACACGGAGCCAGCTGAAAATCAAGCCGGGCAATGAGGATTTTCTTTTCCTGAGCAGGCGGGGAAGCAAATTGTCCAGGGTGATGGTATTTATGATCATCCGGGATCTTGCGGCAAAGGCCGGGATTCAAAAAAAGGTCAGTCCGCATACCTTCCGGCATTCTTTTGCCTCGCATATGGTGGAGGGCGGTGCGGATCTGCGGGCCGTTCAGGAAATGCTTGGGCATGAATCCATTACTACTACTGAGATCTATACCCATCTTGACAGCGATTATCTCCGGCAAATCATTGTCGAATACCATCCTAGAAGTTAGAAAAAATTTTAATAGCTTTAGTCCTTCACTAACTATTTAAATTTATGAAGAAATATCTAGCAGAATTAATCGGGACTTTTTCCCTGGTATTGTTTGGCTGCGGTGCGGCCGTTGTGTCCGGTATCAGTACCACGGGGCCTGCGGGGGCCGGGCTTCTGGGGATCTCCCTGGCCTTTGGTCTGGCGGTGGTTGTCATGGCCTATGCCATCGGGCCGATATCGGGATGTCACATCAACCCCGCCATTACCGTCTCCATGCTGGTAGCGGGTAAGTTGAAAGGCGGAGACGCCCTGGGATATATCCTTGCCCAGTTTGCCGGCGCCATCATTGCATCCGGCGTCCTGTACCTTATTCAACAGGGCCAGCCGGGCTTTACCATGGGCGAATGGGCCCTGGGCGCTAATGGCTGGGGAGAAGGATATCTGGCCGGCTACAGTACCGCGTCGGCTTTTATTGCTGAAACCGTGCTGACCTTCCTGTTCCTGTTCGTGATCTTCGCTACTACGTCAAAGTGGGGCAACGGAACCATGGCAGGACTGGCGATCGGCCTGACGCTGGTACTCATACACCTGGTTGCGATTCCCATTACCGGTACTTCCGTCAACCCGGCGCGCAGCCTGGGCCCCGCCGTATTTGCCGGCGGTCAGGCGCTTGCCCAGCTGTGGTTATTTTTCGTGGCCCCGCTGCTAGGCGGTATTCTTGCCGCGCTGGTGTGGAAAGGCTTTGAAAAGGAATAAGAAATTCTGTATAAGAAAAAGCCGTACGGAATCCGCCGGATCCTTCGTACGGCTTTTCTTTTCTATTAAGAATTATTCTGAATAATTTTTCTTAGGTAAGGCTTGGACGGCCCTGTTAAAAATTTACTAACTTGCCTAATGTAATTAAACCTACATCAAATGGATCGCAGAGAAGCATTAAAGCAGACAGCATTTCTACTGGGCGGTGCGATTACTGCCTCTACCTGGGCGGCGGTGGTGACAGGCTGCCAGCGTCCGGGCAATATCACGTCTTTTACAGAAGAAGGTACCTTGAACCTCCTTTCGGAAGTGGCGGAAACGATTCTTCCCGAAACCGATACACCGGGAGCAAAAGAAGCGGGTGTGGGGCCGTTCATTGCCATGATGCTGCAGGATTGTTATGAAGAGGAAGACCAGAAACTTGTACTGGACGGACTCACCGAATTAAACAAGCGCAGCAAGGAAGAATTCGGGGACGTCTTTACGGAAACATCTGCCGAAAACAGGACCACGCTGCTGACCATCATCGACAAGGAACGGATCGCCTATAACAAGGATAAAAAAGGCGAAGATCCGCCTCATTATTTTACCCTGATAAAGGAGCTGACCATTACCGGCTATTTTACTTCGGAACCAGGGGCTACGCAGGCGCTTCGCTACGTGCCGGTTCCGGGAAGGTACGATGGCTGTATCCCCTATAATGAGGGCGACAAGATCTGGGCGACCTAGAACTGCCTCTCCGGAGCTGGCAAGCCAGTTTCTCACTTTACAAACCTTGAACGAAATCAAACAGATTGTAAGATGAATCTTAACCTGCAAGCTAAAAATCAGAATACATTCGATGCGATTGTCATTGGATCCGGCGCAAGTGGCGGCTGGGCTGCGATGGAATTATGTGAAAAAGGATTAAAGACCCTCGTGCTGGAGCGCGGACACCAGCTGAAACATATTGAAGGCTATAAAACAGCCACCATGGCCCCCTGGGAGTTCAAACACCGGGGAAGGCTTACTGTAGAGCAGCGCGAATCGCATCCTTTTCTCAGCCGAGATTATCCTTACAGCGAGCATAATGAAGACTATTGGTTTGACGACATGAAATCTCCTTACCAGGAAGAACAGCGTTTCGACTGGTACCGGCCGGATATCGTAGGCGGAAAGTCCATTATGTGGGGACGGCAAAGTTATCGCTGGAGCGACCTGGACTTCGAAGCGAATGCAAAAGAAGGCATTGCCATCGACTGGCCCATTCGTTACAAGGACATTGCGCCCTGGTATGATTATGTCGAAAAATTCGTAGGCATCAGCGGTCAGAAAGAGGGCCTGCATCAGCTTCCTGACGGGCAGTTCCTCCCCGCGATGGAAATGAATTGTGTAGAAAAAAAGGTGAAGGAGGGAATAGAATCCAACTTCAAGGGGAGGGTAATGACCATGGGGCGCGTGGCCAACCTTACCCAGCGTGTGGGCAACCGCGGGCCTTGCCAGTACAGGAACCTCTGCAGCAGGGGATGCCCCTACAGCGGGTACTTTGCTTCCCAGGCAGCCACCCTTCCGGCCGCGGAAGCCACCGGCAATATGACGCTTCGTACGGACTCCATTGTAAACGCTATTATTTACGACGAACAGCAGGGAAAAGCAACGGGCGTTCGCGTGATCGATGCCAATACCAACGAAACCACCGAGTATCACGCAAAAATCATTTTTGTGAACGGATCGGCCATCTGGAGTACTTGGCTGCTGATGAATTCTACCTCCGATCGTTTCCCTGACGGCCTTGGAAATGACAGCGGCGTACTGGGTCAGTACCTGATGGACCATCATTTCCGTACCGGCGCGTATGGAATGATGGAAGGATTTGAAGATAAATACTTTTACGGAAGGCGTCCCAACGGCATTTATGTGCCCCGTTACCGGAACGTGAACGGTGACAAGCGCGATTACCTGCGCGGGTTCGGGTACCAGGGAGGGGCTGGCCGTGGCAGCTGGAACAGGGCCGCCGAAGAAGGAATCGGCGCTTCCTATAAAGAAAGCCTTACGTTTCCCGGCAGATGGAGCATGGGGTTGGGAGGCTTCGGTGAATGCCTGCCTGATAAGGCGAATAAAATGACCCTGAACAGGGAAAAGCTGGACAAATGGGGTCAGCCTACCGTTACTTTCGACTGCGGTTTCAAGGAGAACGAAGAAAAAATGCGGAAGGACATGGCAAACGATGCTGCGGAAATGCTGGAAGCTGCCGGCTGCAAGAACGTAGGAACTTATGACAATGGCTCCTTTCCGGGAATGGCCATTCACGAAATGGGTACAGCGCGTATGGGCAAGAACCCCAAAGAGTCGGTATTAAACGAATGGAACCAGGTTCACGCCTGTAAGAATGTTTTCGTGACCGACGGAGCTTGTATGACGTCCGCCTCATGCGTGAACCCTACCCTCACCTATATGGCGCTTACTGCCCGGGCAGCCGATTATGCGGTAAAGGAATTGAAACGGATGAATCTTTAATGCTTTTTTTAGTCTGGTCTATAGTCTATAGTTTATAGTTCGTAGTCTATAGTTTATAGTTCGTAGTTTATAGTTTATAGTTCGTAGTTTATAGTTCGTTGCGCGCCTGGTGTGCGCAGTCTTTGTCAGCCCTGGGATTTACAAACCAAATAAATTGAAAACTATAAGCTAAAAATGAAACTAAAAACTGGAAGCTAAAAACTAAGAACTAAGAACTGGAAACTTTAAACTATAAACTACTTAAAACCCCGTACCATCCGGTCTTTACCATTGAGGTCTTTTTGCAAACTAATGTGCTGAAAACTGGTTTCCCGGAGTAATTCAAGTGTCTGCGGACCGAAGGCTTCGTTGATCTCAAAATACAGCGAGCCCCCGGGACGAAGTTTCTGTAGAGCGAAGTTTGCAATAGCCCGGTAAAAGCGTAAGGGATCGTCATTCCCGACAAATAAGGCCAAATGAGGTTCGTGGTCCAGCACGTTTACCGCCATCGCTGTTTTTTCTGATTCGGTCACGTAGGGCGGATTGCTGACAATGATATCGAAAGAAGGAAAACGTCCCCATGTTTGTTCGTCAAGAATATCTGCATGCTCAAACCTTATTTCCGCCTCGTTCAGGCTGGCGTTTTCGGAGGCAAGTTTCAGGGCTTTATCCGATATATCACAGGCCCATGCTTCCGCGCCGGAAAGGTTTTTTTTCAAGGCAATAGCAATGCAGCCGCTTCCGGTACCTACATCGAGGAGGCTTAGCGGAAGTTTACCGGCCGCCTCGCCAGCCATCCGGGTCGTCCCTCCCATTGTCGTAACCGCGGTTGCCGCACTAGTTTTTCCGGCTGTCAGCGGAGAGCCGGAAGCAGCTTCTGTTTGGAGGATCCATTGAACCAGTTCTTCGGTTTCCTGCCTGGGGATCAGCACAGAAGGAGTTACTTTGAATTTCAGCCCGTAAAATTCCGTTTCACCCAGTACGTATTGCAGCGGTTTTCCCTTCATGAGTTCCTGCAGGATCTGGCTGATCGCATTCAGCTGTCCGGCGTCCGGCGGCTCATCCCCGCGGATCATTATCTGCTCCCGCCTGCTTCCGGTAATATTTTCCAGGATGATCCAGGCCAGGCCCGCCGCTTCGCGTTCCTCGTAAAGCGTCTGTAAAGAGGCCCGTATTTCCCGGGCAAGCGCTCTGATTGCCTTCCCCTGTAAGCTGTTTTCCTTCATAATCTTTGTGCAAAAATAACTATTTTGGCAAGGTGGAAGAAGACCTGATGTACATGAACCGCTGCCTGCAACTGGCGGCAAACGGCCTGGGACAGGTAAGCCCTAACCCAATCGTAGGCGCCCTGATCCTTCATAATAACCAGATCATTGGTGAAGGCTGGCACCGGAAATACGGTGAAGCGCATGCCGAGGTGAACGCCATTGGCCAGGTGCTGGAGAAGTACCCGGATGCGGAAAAAATATTAAAAGAGGCGGTCATGTATGTAAACCTGGAACCCTGTGCCCACCAGGGAAAAACACCTCCCTGTGCGGACCTGATTATCCGGCACGGCATTCCGGAAGTAGTAATCGGCTGCCCTGACCCTCATGAAAAGGTAGCGGGAAAAGGAATTGAAAAATTGCTCGCCGCTGGTGTCAGGGTAAGAACAGGTATTCTAGAGGCCGCCTGCCTTGAGCTGAACAGGCGATTTGTCACTTTTCAAACGGAAAGAAGGCCTTATGTCATTCTCAAGTGGGCTCAAACGCGAAACGGCTATTTTGCACCTCTTGACGGGGCTCGCTACTGGATCACCTCTCCCTTTTCCCGCCAGCTGGTACATCGCTGGCGCAGCGAAGAGGACGCGGTAATGGTAGGTTACCGGACAGCCCTGGCAGACGACCCCCAATTGACGGTAAGGGAATGGAGCGGAAGGAACCCTCTCCGGATCGCCATTGACCGGGATCTGTCGCTCCCTTCTTCCCTGAAACTCTTTGACCAGACGGAAAAAACCCTTGTTTTTAACGCGGTGAAAACAGATGCAGTGGGCGCGGTGCATTACCTGGAAGTTGAAAATTTCAATTTTTATTTCCCCCAGTTTTCGCTGTACCAGCTATACCTGATGGATGTGCAGTCACTTATAATCGAAGGGGGCGCGAAGACGCTGGATGCTTTTATTAAAAGCAACCTATGGGACGAAGCCAGGATATTCACCGGCGCAGCAGACCTTCCCGAAGGAATTCCGGCGCCGCATATTTATGGAAGCCTGGTGGAAGAGAAACAAGTGGGCCCTGACAAGCTGGTGATTTACCGGAATAAGCGGAAGCGGCCGGACGCCGGATGATCTTGTTTGTAGGCAACGAAATCAGCCAGGGCCGTACTGCAACAATGATCATTGATTTCTTGATCAGTAAAGGAAACCTGAAGCACGAGCGGTAGTGCTGCAACAATAGTCATTGAGATTTCGCCGCTTAAGGAACGGGGTTTCCCGGGCAATGGAATTATCGAACCAAACGGATAAAAAATGAAAATAAAAATTACCCCACTTCTGCCCTTGCTTCTCCTGGGCAGTTTATTTTTAACGCCTCTCAAAAATACTGCCCAGCAGCTCAGGGTAAGTGAAAACGAGCGTTTTCTTGAGTACGATAACGGAAAGCCCTTTTTCTGGCTGGGTGATACGGCCTGGGAACTATTCCACCGGCTTAACCGGCAGGAAGCTGCCTATTACCTCGAAAACCGGGCGGAAAAAGGGTTCACTGTAATACAAGCTGTCGTTCTGGCAGAATTTGACGGCCTTCACGCACCCAATCCTTATGGCGAGATACCGCTGATAGAAGATGATCCTGCACGGCCCAATGAAGCTTATTTTAAGCATGTTGATTTTATCGTAAACAAAGCCGCGAAACTTGGTCTCTTTATAGGAATGTTGCCTACATGGGGTGATAAAGTGGTAAAACGCTGGGGCATGGGGCCGGAGGTCTTCACTCCGGAGAACGCATATATATACGGGAAATTCCTGGGTGAAAGATATAAGAACGATCCCATCATCTGGATACTCGGAGGAGATCGGAATCCCGATAATGAAACACATATCGCCATCTGGGATGCCATGGCGAAAGGGATCCGGGAAGGAACCGGGGACAGGCAATTACTGACTTATCATCCCCAGGGGGGCTCAGGATCATCCAAGTGGTTTCATAAAAAGGACTGGCTGGCCTTCAATACTTTCCAATCCGGTCACGGAGCAAGGGATATACAAAATTATAAGACCCTGATCCACAACTATAATTTATCGCCAACTAAACCGGTACTTGATTCTGAGCCGAATTATGAAGACCATCCCGTGGGCTGGAAACCAGAGGAACTAGGCTGGTTTGATTCTTTTGATTCCAGGAGATCAGGCTATTGGAGCATGCTTTCAGGGGCTTGCGGGCATACGTACGGGAATCATAATATCTGGCAAATGCTGGATTCCCACAGGGAGCCTGTGTCATTCGCACGCACCAGCTGGCGCTTTGCGCTGGACCACCCGGGAGCGTTCCAGGCAGGATTTATGCGTCGATTGTTTGAAACCTTTCCCTGGCAGAACCTGGTGCCCGACCAGTCAGCGATAAAGGGTGAGAACCCGGACGGGCCTGCCCACCAGGTGGCCGCTGTTTCTTCGGAAGGAGATGTGTTGCTGGCATATACACCTTACGGAAAGGCCTTGAATATTGATCTTTCCAGGCTAAAGGCTCCGGATATAGAGGCCCGGTGGTATAACCCCCGAGACGGGCGGTACTGGCCGGTCAATTCCTTTACTAATGACGGGAAAACGAAGGAGTTCAAACCTCATTCGGCAGGCAGGGGAAGTGACTGGGTGCTGGTACTGGCGGCCGGGCATTATTTCCCCGGGCAATGATCACCGGCAAATGAACGCCCGAATAGGAAAAATTTGATAATAGCCGCAATAATCTTACTTTTGAAGCGCTCGCGCCGGGTACGGCAGCACAGCGGACAGATGTAAATTTTTAAACTCTCCATTTTATAATGAACATACACGAATACCAGGGTAAAGAAATTCTCAAAAGCTTCGGAGTACGCGTCCAGGAAGGCATCGTAGCGGAAACTCCGGAACAAGCAGTTGAAGCGGCAAGCACCTTAAAAGAACAGACCGGCACCGGCTGGTGGGTAGTGAAGGCGCAAATCCATGCCGGAGGAAGAGGAAAAGGAGGTGGAGTGAAGCTTGCCAAGTCCCTGGAAGAAGTGCAGGAAAAGGCTGCAAAGATCATTGGCATGCAGTTGGTAACTCCCCAGACCGGCCCCGAAGGCAAGAAAGTAAATAAGGTACTGATCGCCCAGGATGTGTATTACCCGGGAGCCAGTGAACATAAGGAGTTTTACATGAGCGTGCTGCTGGACCGCGCTACCGGCCGCAATATTATCATGTATTCGCCCGAAGGCGGAATGGACATTGAAGAAGTGGCCGCCAAAACACCCGATAAGATATTTAAAGAAGAAGTGGATCCCAAAGTAGGACTGCAGGCTTTTCAGGCCCGCAAGGTTGCCTTTAATTTCGGGTTGGAAGGCGCTGCCTTTAAAGAAATGGTAAAATTTGTAAGCGCCCTGTACAAGGCTTATGAAGGAACCGACTCTTCCCTTTTCGAGATAAACCCGGTACTGAAAACCTCCGATGATAAAATAATGGCGGTGGACGCCAAGGTCAACCTGGATGATAATGCATTGTATCGTCATCCTGACTATGCGGCCATGCGTGACCTGGCGGAAGAGGACCCCACAGAAGTGGAAGCGGGAAAATCCAACCTTAATTACGTGAAGCTGGACGGTAACGTGGGATGTATGGTAAACGGTGCAGGCCTTGCCATGGCAACCATGGATATCATCAAGCTTGCCGGTGGTGAACCTGCTAACTTCCTGGACGTAGGAGGAACGGCCAGCGCGAAAACGGTGGAAGCTGCTTTTCATATTATCCTGCAGGATCCTAACGTAAAGGCGATCCTGATCAATATTTTCGGAGGGATAGTTCGCTGTGACCGGGTCGCCCAGGGCGTAATTGACGCTTACCAGAACATTGGCGATATTAAAGTACCTATTATTGTCCGTTTACAGGGAACTAACGCCGAAGAAGCAAAGAAACTGATTGACGAGTCCGGCCTCCAGGTTTACTCGGCCATTGCGCTCCAGGAAGCCGCTGACCTTGTTACGGAAGTTTTAAAAAATTAGTGGATCGCAACACTAGTGCTTCTGCAGGCGTTTAAACGCGCAGAACAATGCTTATAAAGATCCATCCGGAGAACCCGCCCGAGCGGCATATTGACACCGTTGTTGAATGCCTGAAAAAGGGCGGGGTGATCATTTATCCTACCGATACCGTCTATGGCCTGGGTTGCGATATCACCAACCAGAAGGCCATTGAACGGGTATGCCGCATTAAAGGCGTCCGGCCGGAAAAGGCACAGCTCTCTTTTATCTGCCAGGACCTGCGTCACCTGGCAGATTATTGTAAACCCATAGACAACAGCACTTTCAGGATACTGAAAAAAGTGCTGCCGGGCCCCTTTACATTTATTTTGAATGCCAATAACCAGGTGCCCAAACTGTTAAACAATAAAAAGAAGACGGTCGGTATCCGCGTTCCGGATAATAAGATTGCCCGCTGCATTGTGGAAGGGTTGGGAAACCCGGTCATTTCCACATCCATTCGCGACGACGATGAAATAATCGAGTATTCCACCGATCCTGAACTTATCTACGAAAAGTATGCATCGCTGGTGGATATGGTTATTGACGGCGGCTACGGCGGAAATGAAGCTTCTACGGTGATCGACTTCACTTCCGGGGAAGTAGAAGTGCTGCGGCGTGGAAAAGGAGATCCTTCCGTCTTCCTTTAGTCTATTCCGTCTTTTACATGCGGAATTATTCTTCTGACCCGGCGCTCGCATTTTTTAGTATGAAAAAGCCGAGGAGGCCGGAGATGAGGGAGGCTGCCAGTATGGATACTTTTGCTTCCGTTTGAAATTCAGGTTCCGTAAACGCAAGGACGGAAATAAATATGGACATAGTAAAACCTATTCCACCCAGGAAACCAAGCCCGGCCATTTTTCCAAAGGTGGCTTTTGAAGGTAACACCGCGATGCCGGTCTTTGCCGCCAGGTAAGTAAAACCAACAATGCCAATCACTTTCCCGAAAACGAGCCCGGCCATGATGCCATGATTCAAATCGCTTCCGAAAATTTCACCGAGATCCCCGCTGATCACAATGGCAGTATTGGCAAGCGCAAACAAAGGCATAATAAAAAAGGAAGAAAAACTATGCAGGTTGCCTTCCAGCTCTACCAGGGGAGAATAGCCCGGATCGGCTGATTTCATGGGAATGGTAAAGGCCAGCAGAACGCCGGCAATAGTGGCATGAATACCGGAAGAATGCATAAAATACCACATGACAATTCCTCCCAGCAAATATGGAATCCGGCTGGTGACTTTCAGCCGGTTAAGGATCAGTAAGAGGACGAATATGCCCAGGGCAATGATAAGATTAGGCAGGACGACTCCCTGGTTGTAGAATATGGCAATTACCAGGATGGCGCCCAGGTCATCAATTACCGCAAGCGCCATTAAAAAAACTTTCAGGCTCATGGGGGCCCTTCCGCCGAGAAGCGATAAAACACCCAGGGCAAAGGCGATATCGGTAGCCATCGGAATTCCCCAGCCGTGCTGGTACGCGCCCCCGCTGTTGAACAGTACATACAGCAATGCCGGCACAAGCATCCCTCCCAGCGCTGCTATTACCGGCAATAACGCTTTTTTAAAGGAGGAAAGTTCCCCCTGGGCAACCTCCCGTTTTATCTCCATTCCAACAACCAGGAAAAAGATAGCCATAAGGCCGTCGTTGATCCAGTGCAGGATGGAATGGTCCAGGCTGAAAGCGCCCGCGTAAATTCCGATATGCGTTTCCCAGAATTCCAGGTAGCCTTCACCCGCTCCGCTATTGGCCATGATAATCGAAAACACCGTGCAGCAGATCAGGATCACGCCGGAAGCCTGCTCCGTGCGAAGGAATTTGAGAAAGGGTTTTAAAATAACGGATTTAGGGGTTGTTGTCGCCATTTAGTATAATTTTGCCTTGAAGTGGGAGCGGAAATCAGCGGCCAAGCACGGACCTGACAAAGCCGTGAATGGCCTCAGCGCCAGCTCCTTCTTTCTCGAGCAGGCGGATAAATGCACTGCCAATAATCGCTCCCCGGGCGTAAGATACTACTTTTTGAAAACTTTCCCGGTCGCTTACCCCAAAACCTATCATCAACGGATTCCGCAGTTCAAGGGAACGCAGCTTCTCAAAATAAGCTTCGGTGCGGTCCGAAGATGCCATATTTTTTCCCGTAGTTGAAGAGGAGGACAAGGCGTAAACAAAACCTTCGCTAAGGCCATCAATTTTCCGGATACGCTCCTCGCTGCTTTCAGGGGTCACCAGGAAAATATTGCTGAGGTGATGGCTCCGGAACAATTCCTGGTAGGTTTCTTCGTATTCGGCCATTGGCAGATCGGGAAGTATCAGTCCGTCAATACCGCATTCCTCACAGGAAGCGCAAAACTTTTCCATCCCGTATTGAATCACCGGGTTCAGGTAACCCATCAGCAGCACCGGTATATTCACTTCTTCCCGCAAGGCCTTCAGCTGGCCGAAAAGCGCCCGGAGGCTCATGCCATTCTTTAAAGCCACTTCACTACTATGCTGTATTACGGGACCGTCCGCGAGAGGATCTGAAAAAGGGAAACCAATTTCCAGCATATCAGCGCCGGCTTCTTCCAGGCTTTTGGCGATCAGCAGCGTATCGTTGAGACCGGGATACCCGGCCGTGTAGTAGATGGAGAGGACCGGTCCGGATTTTTTCTTGAAAAGTTCAGTGATGCGGTTCATAATTTAAAATAGTCAATATAGGTTTGAAGGTCTTTATCTCCCCTGCCCGACAGTGAGATCACAATGGATTCGCTGTCCCTGAATTCCATTTTTTCGAGCCATGCAAGGGCATGCGATGATTCTATCGCCGGAATAATTCCTTCCAGTTTGCAAAGCAGCAAACCTGCCTCCATCGCTTCCCTGTCGGTGATGTTCACGAACTTAACCCGGCCGGTATCGTGCAGGTGGGCGTGCTGGGGCCCGATGCCGGGATAATCCAGCCCGGCGGAAACGGAATGGGGCTCTACGATCTGGCCGTCCTCTGTTTGCATCAGCAGGGAGCGGCTCCCGTGAATGATCCCGTCCTTTCCCAGCACCGTAGTGGCCGCCGATTTTCCGGAATTGACGCCTTCGCCGCCTGCTTCCACGCCGGTCAGTTTTACCTGCTCCTCATCCAGGAAGTGATAGAAAGCGCCCATAGCGTTGCTTCCCCCACCTACGCAGGCAATGATATGGTCAGGTAGTTCACTTCCGGTCTTATCAAGCAGTTGCTGCCTGATTTCCCGGCTGATCACCGATTGGAAACGGGCCACCATATCGGGATAAGGATGCGGCCCCACAACCGAGCCTATAATGTAGTGCGTATCCACCGGATTATTTATCCAGTCCCGAAGCGCCTCGTTTGTGGCGTCTTTCAGGGTCTTGCTTCCGCAGGTGGCGGGAACCACTTCTGCCCCAAGCATTTTCATCCTGGCGACATTGGGAGCCTGCCGCTGCATATCGATTTCTCCCATATATACTACGCATTCCAGGCCGCGCAGCGCGCAAACCGTAGCAGTGGCCACCCCGTGCTGGCCGGCCCCGGTTTCGGCGATGATCCGCTTCTTTCCGAGTTTTTCCGCAAGCAGTATCTGCCCGATGGTATTATTGATCTTATGGGCGCCGGTATGATTCAGGTCTTCCCGTTTCAGGTAAATGCTGGTCCCGTAATGTTCGCTCAGGCGCTGTGCCAGGTAAAGCGGTGTCGGGCGCCCTACATAGTCGGACAAAAGGTTTTCAAATTCTTTCCGAAACCCCGTTTCATTAATGATCTGCAGGTAATTTTCCCGGAGTTCCCGGATATTTGGATAAAGCATTTCGGGAATATAAGCTCCGCCGAACCGCCCGTAATACCCTCGCTCATCCACTCCGTATTTATTTTCTAGCTTCATTTTTTAAGGTTGTTTTATCAATCTGATCGCTTCCGTTAATTTTTGAATATTCTTTACTCCCGGCGCCGATTCAAACCGGCTGTTCAGGTCCAGTGCATATAAGGGCAGCTCGGCGGCCGCGTCCACCGCTAGCTTCACGTTATCCGTATCGAGCCCTCCGCTTAAAAAGAAAGGTTTGGAACCAGTGTATTCCATGAGTTGCTCCCAGGCAAAGCTTTTTCCGCTTCCGCCGTAGGCGCTGGTCTTTGCATCAAATAAAAAAAAATCCGCAACCTGTTCATAGGCTTCCAGCTGCCGGAAATCAAAGCCCGGAGCTATACCAAAGGCTTTTAGTACTTCCATGCCTGCCTGCTTTAACTCCCCGCAGTAAGCCGGCGATTCTTCGCCATGTAATTGCACGGCTTCAAATTGCAGGCAGTTAACGATTTCCTGAACCGATTCAAGCGGTTCATTAACAAAGACGGCCGTCTTCCGGACCCCTTCCATTTCCGGGCCCCATACCGGCTTGAAATTATCGCCCACGTAACGCGGGGATTTCCGGTAATAAATAAAACCCATATAGTCCGGACGGAGAATAGCCGCTTCGCGGATGTTTTCCGCTCCCCGCATGCCGCATATTTTAATTTTCAAAGGCATCTCAGGAAACTAATTTTTTAAGAACTTCACGCGCTTTCCCGGAGCGCAGGCTTTCGGCTGCCGCTGCCACGCAATCAGCAATGCTTTTTTCTTTTTCAATTAAACGGATGGCCATGGCCGCGTTGGCGATGACCACATTTTCCTGTTCTTCCGTCCCTTCTCCTTCAAGGATCCGGCGGAACATGGCCGCGGCCGCATCAATGGAATCCCCCCCGTAAATGGCTGATGCCTTTACGGCGCTCAATCCCAGGTCGGACGGTTGATAAACCGCTTCACCGGAATTGGAGTACATTTTAAAAGGGCCAGTCAGCGATATTTCATCATACCCGTCCAGGGCATGAATAATGGCGTAGTTTATATCGTGATGCTGATTAATGTAGTTGTACAGGCGTGCCAGTTCCAGGTTCAGCACTCCAAGGAATTGGTGTTTTGGAAAGGAAGGATTGGCCAGGGGGCCCAGCATATTGAAAAATGTCTTTATTCCCAGTTCCTTCCTGATGGGGCCTACATTCTTCATAGAAGGATGAAAAAGGGGCGCGTGCAGGAAGCAAATCCCTGATTTGTCCAGGTCGCTCCTTAACCGGTCAATATCATTGGAAAAAGTATAGCCTAGTTTTTCCAGTACATTGGATGAGCCGGAAACAGAGCTGACTCCATAATTTCCATGCTTGGTCACGTGGTAGCCGGCGCCAGCCACAACAAATGAAGTCAGCGTAGAAATATTAAAGGTGTTTTTACCGTCGCCTCCGGTCCCTACAATATCAATCCCTTCGTACTCACTCAGGTCGGCCCGAAGGCACAGCTCCAGCATGGCATCCCTGAAACCTCCGAGTTCCTCTACCGTAATGCTGCGCATACAGTATACGGTCATAAATGCGGCGATCTGGGAATGATTATGCTTTCCGCTCGAAATCTCCACCAGTACCCGCCTGGCTTCCTCTCTGTTCAGGTTACGATGTTCAAATAAATGGCGCAGAATTTCTTTCATATCTTAAAATGAAAACTCCCCTCCGGAGCATACCAATAAAAAAAGGGCTGCTGAATGGGCAACCCTCTTGAATTTCTTTCAGATAGTAATCGAAGTTATTCACCCTTCATACCGGCGCCCGCGTAAAAAAAAAACGCCGCCACCAGCTTTTATAGATCACTACCTGTTGCATTACTGCAAATATGTGTATTGTTTTCCTTACTTCCAAGTAAAATTTCCTGCACGTGCTGCAGAAAAAGGCTGAGTCCCTCCTTCTTCCTGGCGTCCAGTTCAAAACTCAGGTGCTTCATCAAATATTCTTCAAGGTCAAAGCCCTTTACCTGCGGAAGCTCTTTCAGCAATTCCTTTCGATGGGTGACGCCGTATTCCAGCGCCCTGTTGAATTCTTCCCTGAACACGGGGTCTACCGGTTTATTGGCTGCCCATACTGCGAAAACGAATGGCAGGCCCGTGAACCGGATCCATTCGGCCGCCAGGTCATACACGTAAGGATATTCTTTTTTCAACCCGAACGTACGGTCTCCGATAAGCACAAAAGCGTCTTCATCGGCAAAGTTCCCAAACGATGCATCGATTTTCCAATAACGGGAAGCCAGTATCCGGGCCAGTAAATTAGATGTACGGGAATGATTATCAGTGCGAATAAAACGGATTTCTTCGAGCGGTTTCCGGCTGAACAGGAAAACAGAATTGACCTCTCCTACTGCTCCGATACAATAATCTGCAACCAGCTCATAATACGGAAGCTCAGGCAATACTGCTACGGGAACAAGCCCTATATCCGCCCGGTCTTCCTTTAATTTCCGGGCGCAGTCCGCCGGGATATCGAGCATAAACTCTATTTTTTCCAATAAAGCCTTATCCCGCCTTATCCCGTAGACGAAAGGTGTTGTATTCGTATAGGAAACGGCTGAAATGCGTATTTTACTCATAAAGATGCGCTAAATCATTAAAATCAAGCACCTCAAAGCCCTGCCCGTCAAAGCTTAACTTGTACAGGGAGAGGTTCTGGTGCGGAAAACGGTCCATTTCGCTCAGCTCGCTGCCGGTAAGCCGGCACATCAAGATGCGCATAGCCCGCCCATGCATACAAACCAATACGGTTTTTTCATTTTCCCGGGAAAGCATATGCTGAAGCGCCTCTTCCTGCCTGGCGGCAACATCCAGCGCGCTCTCCCCTCCCGGTATGGCTACTTCGTATGCGCCCCGGGCCCATTGTTCCGCTACATTATAAAATTCCTTCATCGTATCAGAACCAGCGTCCTGGCCTTCGTTATTGCCCCAGTCCAGTTCATCCAGTCCCGGAAGCTGTTCCCAGGCAATACCCCGGTCAATAAAAAGCTGGACCGTCTGATGCGTTCGTTTTAATTTGGAGGTGTAGATCTTATCAAAGGCCACGTCCGAGTAGGCTTCATAGAAACGCTGCGCCTGCATCCGTCCGGTCTCATTCAGGTCTGTATCCACTCCCCGCCCCTGCACAATGCCCATCCGGTTATAATCTGTTTCTCCGTGTCGGATAATATAAAAGGTCTTCAAGTCTTCCATGCGTTAATTGAGCGACAGGCGGTCCGGCTCCGGCTGGACGGCTTCCTGTTCACCGGTGTTATAATCCCGGATCACGTGGTATAAGGTATCCCGTTCCAATGGACGGCGCCCTACCTGCCGAATAAGTTCTACCAGCTCGGTGGTCGTCATCCGCGGATGCTGTTCCTCCGCGCCAGCCATCGAATAAATCTTCGTGGTATCGTCAATGGTGCCGTCAATATCACTCACTCCGAAATTAAGTGAAAGTTGTGCAGTAGAACGCCCTATCATGGCCCAATAGGATTTTATATGCGGAAAATTATCAAGATAGATCCTGGACACCGCATAATTTCGAAGATCTTCCACGACGGAAACCTCCGGGACATCCGCCATCTCGTTCTGTTTATTCCTGAATTTAAGGGGTATAAAGGCCTGGAATCCCCCGGTTTTGTCCTGCAGCTGCCGAAGGCGTTCCATGTGGTCTACCCGGTGTCGATACTCCTCAATATGTCCGTACAGCATGGTGGCATTCGTTTTCATCCCCAATTCATGGGCCGCTTCATGTATTTCTAGCCATTGCTGGCTGGTACATTTATCGGCGCAGATCTTTTCCCTTATTTCTTCATCAAAAATTTCGGCGCCTCCGCCCGGCATGGATTGTAATCCTGCGTCTTTTAATCGCTTCATTCCATCGCTGTAGGAAACTTTCGCCTTGCGAAAGATATATTCCATCTCCACAGGGGTAAGCGCTTTGATATGCAGTTCCGGCCTGCGCTTTCTGATCCCTTCAAACAACTCGCAGTAAAATTCGAGGTTCTGCTTAGGATGTACTCCGCCCACGATATGCACTTCAGTCACGGGCTGATCTTTATATCCGTCCACGAGATGCCAGATCTGCTCTTTACTCATCACCCATCCTTCGCTTTCCTGTTTAAGTAAGCGCGAATAAGAGCAAAACTTACAGGTGAATACACAAAGGTTGGTAGGCTCAATATGAAAATTCCTGTTAAAATAAGTACGATGTCCGTGCAGTCGTTCCCGAATGAAATTGGCCAGTATACCCAGGTAACCCAGGCTTCCTTTTTCATAGAGAGTAACGCCTTCATCGAAGGTCAGGCGTTCCCCGTTTTGTACCTTTAAAGCAATAGCATACAGATCTTCCGAAAGCTGGCTTTCATTAAAAAGTAAGTTCGGCTGCTCCGTGGCTTTCTCCATTTGAAAATTTTTGCTAAGGTACGTAATCCGCGAATTTTTCTATAATGAACAGCCGCCGGCGGGGATTGTTTAAGTACCCGTTGAAGGTTATTTTAAAGCAAGGTACTCTTTGTTTATGATTTCTTCTGTTAATAGAATCGAAATGCAACTGAAATATAGTTGCTTGAAAATCCGAATACTCAATGGTAGACGTTCGATAAGTAAATATACGAAGTATTCACCCTTTCCTCCTTTTTTTCAAAATACTTAAAAAAAATTTGGAAGTTACTACGGATGTTTCGTAGATTTACGAATAAATCGTAGAATAAATGACAAAACTCACTTTACAGGAAGAAGAAGCCATGCAAGTAATATGGCAAACAGGCGGCGGCGTAATAAAGGATTTCCTGGAACTGCTGAAAAAACCCCGACCTCCCTACACTACCCTGGCTTCCACAGTAAAAAATCTTGAAAAAAAGGGCTATGTAAAGGCGCGCAAAGCCGGTAATACCAACTGGTATGAACCTGCGCTTCCGGAATCTGAGTACAAACGGTCCTTCATGTCAGGTTTTGTAGAAGATTATTTTAAGAATTCCTACAAGGAACTGGTCACGTTCTTTGCCAAGGACCAGAAAATTTCCCCGGAAGAATTGAAGGAGATCATTCATATGATCGAAAAGAAAAAATAAATGCCATGACACCTCTGTTTTTGTACCTCCTGAAAGTAAACATTGCGCTGGCACTGTTCTACCTGGCTTACCGGTACGGCCTTCGCAAGCTGACGTTTTATACCCTGAACCGCTTCTACCTGCTTTTTGCCATTGGGTTCTCCTCGGTTTATCCGCTTATCGACCTAAGTGGTTTAATCAGCCCGCGGCAGGCTGCAGCGGGTGACATTATTTATTACCTGCCGGACCTTAGAAATATGGCGGCAAAAAGCCCGCTCGAGATATGGAACGTACTCTCTTTTATATTCTGGTCGGGTGTTGTCATCATGGCAGCCAGGTTCCTGGCGCAATGCGTTTCCCTGGCGCGTCTGCACCTGGCTTCAAAAAGGCAGGCCCTGGAAAGCCATCCCATTCGCATGGTGAAAGAAAAAATCAACCCCTTTTCTTTTTTTCGCAATATTTACCTGAATCCATTGCTGCATTCCCGGGAAGAACTGGCTTCCATCGTCAAACATGAACAGGTCCATGTGAAGGAATGGCATACGGCTGACATTCTCGCCGGGGAAGTCAACCGGATCTTTTACTGGTTCAATCCGGGAGCCTGGTTGTTAATGACGGCCATCCGGGAAAACCTGGAATTTATGACAGACCAACGGGTTCTGCGAAGCGGAGTAGACGCCAAAAGCTATCAATACAGCCTGGTGAAGGCCAGCAACATCCCCTATGCTTCCGCACTTGCCAATAATTTTAACTTTTCCCACTTAAAAATAAGGATCACCATGATGGATAAGAAACCTTCTTCGGAACTACACCTTGTAAAATACCTGGTACTGGTTCCCTTTGTGGCCGCGAGCGCGCTGGCCTTTAATATATCGAAAGCGGAGCTGAAAGAACCGCTTATTGAAGTCGTCAAATTTAACGAGCCCTTATTCCTTCATCCGGGTGATACCCTTCCCGAAAAGGAGCTTACCCATTCCGTTTCCGGCGAACTTAACGATGGAAATTTTCCGCCACCCCCGCCGGTAGTGAAGGAAGTTAAAATTTATCCGGCCGACACCGCTAAGAAAAAAGAAAGCGAAAAAAATATTCCTCCTCCCCCGGTCGTAAAACAGGTAAGGTTTGAAGCAAAGAAGGACACTATTGATGACACGGCGCGTGACAAAGAAAGGAAGGATGTAATAATCAATTGCTGTACAACAAAGGCAGGACAGAAAGCGCCTTTATTCATCATAGACGGTGTGCCCTCAAAAGCCGGAATTGAGGAGATGGACCCCAATACGATAGCCAGTATTACTGTTTTAAAAGACGCTAAGGCGACCGGAATGTTTGGAAAGAAAGCCGAAAACGGCGTGATACTGATCGTTACCAAGGGCAACGCCGTTCAAACAATTACGGCTGATATGACACCTTCCGACTCTGTTGAATCGGTTGAAATTGAGTCGGCAGCCGGCGTTCAGGTCCTTCCTGCCGGGGATAATGGAAATATTCTTTACCTTGTTGACGGGGAAGCAGCCGCGGCGGAGACGGTGCAGAAGATCCCGGCAGAGGAAATTCTGCGTGTAGATGTGCTGAAAGACAAGTCTGCCACCGATAAATACGGGGAAAGAGGCGAACATGGTGTTATTGAAATTACAACTAAGAAATAAACCATGTTTCTGTATCTTCTGAAAGTAAACATTGCTCTTGTGCTATTTTACCTGGCCTATTGTTATGGCCTGCGCAGGCTCACCTTTTATACCCTGAACCGTTTTTATCTGCTGTTTGCGATTGGGTTTTCATCGGTTTATCCGCTTATTGATCTGAGTGGGCTTATTAAGCGGCGGGAGGTGAAGCGATCTATTACCTGCCTGACCTGGGAAACGTGGCCGCGGAAAGCCCACACCCGGTATGGAATGTACTTGCATTTGTTTTCTGGTCGGGGGTGGCAGTCATGGGCGCCAGGTTTCTGATACAGCTGCTTTCACTGGCCAGGCTGCATTTTGCGTCCAGGAAACAGGGCGCCGGGAAACCCGTAATCCGAACCATGAACGAAAAGATCAATCCATTTTCGTTTTTTGGCAGCATCTACCTGAATCCGGTATTGCACTCCCCTGCAGAACGTGACTCAATCATTGAACATGAAAAGGTACATATCAGCGAGTGGCATACCATCGACGTCCTCGCGGGAGAACTCAACCGGATTTTTTATTGGTTCAATCCCGGAGCCTGGCTAATAATGAACGCCGTTCGTGAGAACCTGGAATTCATGGCCGACCGAAAGGTTCTGCAAAGTGGCGCAGACGTCAAAACCTACCAATATAATTTGATAAAAGTGAGTAAAAACCCTTATGTGTCCTCGCTTGCCAACAATTTCAATTTCGCCCACCTTAAGATCAGAGTGACCATGATGAATAAAAAACCTTCCTCCGAACTGCATCTGGTAAAATACCTGGTGCTGGTGCCATTCCTGGCGCTCATTTCCCTGGCGTTTAATATATCAGACCGTCCTGCCAAAGAAGCGCCTCCGCGAATGAATGACGAACAGCTTGTTTCCCCGCTCGACACCCTTCCGGCCGATTCTGAAGTGGTCGCGTGGGGATATTTTCTCAGGGGGGATACGAGCGGTTTCTTTTCAACCCCCCCATCAAAAAGCGAAGGCTGGAAAAAGGCGCTTTTTATAGTAGATCGAAAAGAATGGAAATTTGCGGATGTCATGAAACTGGCGCCCAACGATATTCTTTCGTTGAGTATCATCAAAGATGCGCAGGCACTGTATGGTGAAAAAGGAAAGAGCGGAGTTATTATTATCAACACAAAAAACCGCACTGATAAAAAAGAAATTGATACTACGGCGAAAGTGGACGTGTTTACCGGCGAAAAAGTAAAGAAACATCCCCGCGTTGTATCGTTTACGGGGGAAGCAGATAGCATAAAAAGCGACCAAAACGTTTCCGTCCAAAAAGTGATTATCCTTGAAAAAGGGAAACGTTTTCAGATTTCTTTAAATTCTTCAAAACCCGGCGAAACCACTATTATCAACGGCGACAAAGCGCTCATCCTGATTGATGGCAAAGAATCGGATTACGAAACCATGCAGCAGTTAACAGAGGATGACATTGATGCAAGGACAATCATTTCCGGCAAATCGGGGGCAAAGCTGTATGGTTCCAAAGCCGAATACGTGTTATAAGGATCATCACAAAAGAACCATCCTAATATTCCCAGGATCTTCAGCAGTAGCAAAATGGTGTAATTCCGGCATAATCACACTTCAATATACGTGCTGACAACATCGGCCGGGCTGAGGACCGGCAGGCCGGGGATTGCTGACTTAATTAACTTTTGTCCCGCGAAATGATCTTATCCAAGGCCTGTTCCATGTAAGTGTAATACTGCAACGCGTTCTGCCTTTTTAACAGCCACCTCTCATTATACCCATAGGTTTTAGAATTGGCATGGCTATTGAAACATTCGGATTGTATATATGTATAGCTATATACTGCCATTGTGGCAATAAATCCGGAATTTGAATATGTTTGATAGTTTTGACCAGATCCCCTCTCTTTTTATAACGGAAGATACCGAGTTTTTCCCCCTAATGTCTAACGATGAAGAGGAAGAGATCAATAAGGAACCCATACCTGACATTTTGCCCATACTGCCTCTCCGGAACACCGTGCTGTTTCCAGGAGTGATCATTCCCATTACCGTGGGGCGTGATAAGTCCATTAAACTGATACGCGAGGCCTATAAAAGCAATCGTATTATTGGAGTGGTTGCGCAAAAGAACGTGAACGTCGAAGACCCTTCGGTAGATGAACTTAATACGATCGGTACGGTAGCGGCCATCTTAAAGATGCTCCAGATGCCCGATGGAAATACCACGGTGATCATTCAGGGTAAGAAGCGATTTGAGATGGGTGAAGTTGTACAGACGGAACCATACCTGAAAGCAAGAGTTTCGGCGTTTGGCGAAACAAAGATCAGGACTGACAAGGAATTCAGTGCGCTGGTAAACTCCGTGAAGGACCTGGCCATGCAGATCATTGAAACCTCGCCTAATATTCCAACGGAGGCAGGCATTGCCATCAAGAATATTGAAAATTCCTCTTTCCTTATCAACTTCATTTCCTCCAACATGAATGCCGATGTGGCAGAAAAGCAAAAGTTGCTGGAAATAGCTGATTTGAAGAAACGCGCCGAACTGGTATTTAAGCACCTGAGCCAGGAACTGCAGATGCTTGAACTGAAGAACCAGATACAATCCAAGGTGCGCACCGATATTGATAAGCAGCAGCGGGAGTATTTCCTGAACCAGCAGCTCCGCACCATTCAGGAAGAACTGGGCGGTTCTACTCCGGATGCAGAAATACAGGACCTCCGGAAGCGTGGCAATAAGAAGAAATGGGGCAAGGAAGTTCATGAGGCCTTTGATAAAGAAATTGATAAGCTGCTTCGTATGAACCCGGCGGCCGCCGAATATTCGGTAGTGCTGAACTATGCCGAACTTCTGTTGGAATTGCCCTGGAATGAATATACCAAAGATAATTTCGATCTGAAAAGGGCCCAGCGCGTCCTGGACAAGGACCATTATGGGATGGAAAAGGTAAAGGACCGTATTCTTGAATTCCTGGCCGTATTGAAATTAAAGAACAATATGAAGGCCCCTATTCTCTGCCTGGTAGGCCCTCCGGGTGTAGGTAAAACCTCACTTGGGCGTTCCATTGCAAAGGCGGTAGGCAGGAAATACGTACGTATGGCGCTGGGAGGTATTCACGATGAGGCGGATATCCGCGGGCACCGACGTACCTATATCGGGGCTATGCCCGGCCGTATTATCCAATCCCTGCGAAAGGTAAAATCTGCTAATCCTGTATTTGTGCTGGACGAGATAGAAAAAGTGGGTAGTGATTTCAGGGGCGATCCTTCTTCGGCTTTGCTTGAAGTGCTGGATCCGGAACAAAATAATGCGTTCTACGACCATTATGTTGAATTGGATTTCGACCTGTCAAATGTGCTGTTCATAGCTACCGCGAATTCAACGTCCAGCATTCACCCGGCGCTCAAAGACCGCCTGGAGATCATCGAGGTAAACGGCTATACCATTGAGGAGAAAGTCGAAATAGCCCGGCGCCACCTGATTCCCAAGCAGCGCGAAGCACACGGACTCAAAGGCAACCAGTTTAAACTGAGTCCCAAGATCATAGAAAAAGTCATCGAAGAATACACCCGCGAGTCGGGAGTACGCGGACTTGAAAAGAAGATTGCCACCCTGGTACGGGGAACAGCCAAAAAAGTGGCCATGGAAGAAGAATACATGCCTTCCCTGACCGCAAAGGACGTGGAAAGCATCATTGGGGCCCCGGTTTTTGATAAGGAACTTTACGAAGATAATGAACACGCGGGTGTCGTGACCGGCCTGGCATGGACGGCGGTTGGCGGCGACATCCTGTTTATCGAGTCAAGCCTTAGCCCGGGGAAAGGGAAGCTTACCCTTACCGGCAACCTTGGTGATGTCATGAAGGAATCGGCCATGATCGCCCTGGCCTACCTGAAAGCGAACGCCGGCAAATTCGGTATTGAGCCGAAATTGTTTGATCAGTGGGACATTCATATCCATATCCCCGCAGGTGCCATTCCTAAAGACGGGCCTTCGGCGGGAATTACCATGCTCACCGCCCTGGCTTCCGCTTTTACCCAGCGAAAGGTACGGCCGCATCTGGCCATGACGGGCGAAATTACCCTTCGCGGCAAAGTTTTACCCGTAGGTGGAATCAAGGAGAAGATCCTGGCTGCGCGCCGTGCAGACATCACCGACGTGATCCTCTGCAAAAACAACAAAAAGGATATCGAGGAGATCAAGCAGCATTATATCAAAGATATGAAGTTCCATTATGTTTCGGACATGGATGAGGTACTCCAGCGGGCTTTAATGGACGAAATCGTAAAGGAGCCGCTTGACCTTAAAGTAAAGGAAATTCCCCCTTCTCTGGCAAATTAGTCAGGCAATTATATAAGTGCTGCGTTAACTGTAGATGCTTCGTATCAGGTTACTGCAATAGTACGGCACTGGCAGTTAACGCAGCACAGCGTCCGGGTCAGGACAAAGCTGCGCCTGTTTTTTTGAGCAGTTCCAGCGTTTTGCGGATGCCTTCGTCCTCGCTGATGTTTCCAACGCCTTCATATTCAATCCCTACATAGCTGGTATAACCTGCATCCTTGACGATCTGCATCATTTTCGGATAGTCAATCGTCGTTTCTTTACCCTGGTTGTCAAAGGCATAGGATTTGGCGCTTACTCCTTTTGCAAAAGGCATCATTTCCTTAACACCTTTATACATGTCGTAATCTTTCAGGCATTTCGTTGCCATGTAAGCTTCTATAGTTTCTTCTTCGGGCTCAGTACGTTCAATGCAAAAATTACCAAAATCAGGGAGCGTACCGCAATTGCTGTCGTTCACTGTTTTCATCACGCCCGCCAGCCATTCCCCGTTCGAGGAGTACCCGCCATGGTTTTCTACAATAATGGCGATGTTATAATCCTTCGCAAAGGTGCTGAGCCTCCCAAGTCCGTCCGCAGCGGCTGCGGCGACTTCTTCAGCGGGGCCTTCTCCCCTCGCGTTTACACGAATGTCCGTGCAACCGAGGAATTGTGCCGCTTCTACCCATTTATAATGGTTCTCCAGGGCCTTGGTACGCGCTGCCTCATCGACGTTCCCCAGATCGCCTTCTTCATCGATCATGATGCGGACGCTGGTAACTCCCAGGTCATCACATCGTTTTTTCAGTTCACCAAGATAGGTTTTATCCTTCGCCTTGTCCATGAAGAACTGGTTTACATATTCCACGGCATCTATGCCGAATTCATTTTTGGCTTTCGCCGGAAAGCCCAGGTTGTCAAGGTCTCCTTTTCTCAGGGCGCGGTGAAGCGACCATTCTGCCAGGGATATCTTAAAGAATAACTCCCCGGCGCTTCCGCTTTCTGCGGCGAGGGAGTCGCTTTCTGCCGCGCTTCCCTGTTTTTTGTTTCCCTGAACGCAGCTGATAAGAGAAGCAGGCAATACTCCTCCTGCTCCCGCAAGCAGGGATAAGGCGCTAACCCTCCGGATAAACGCCCTGCGATTTCTGTTAGATGACATATTAGGTGGTTATATTTTAAATGGGCTTTAAAGTAAATTTTTTCCCTAAGAAAACAAAATAAATGCCTTAGCTTTATTGCCCATGAACCTATATACTATCCACGCAGGTTATTTTAAGCTGGACGGGGGAGCCATGTTCGGCGTGGTGCCGCAGTCGATATGGAAGAAGTTCAATCCGCCCGATGCAAATAATATGTGCAGCTGGGCCACCCGCTGCCTGCTTGTTGAAGACGGAAACCGGCTGATCCTTATAGACAATGGCCTGGGAGATAAACAAAGCGAGAAATTTTTCAGCTATTATTACCGGCATGGCGAGGCTTCCCTCGAAAGGTCCCTGCATCAGGCGGGGTTCGACTTCGGCGATATTACCGATGTATTGTTAACGCACCTGCATTTTGATCATTGCGGGGGTAGCATACAGTACAATGCCGCCGGAACCGCGCTGGAACCCGCTTTCCCCAGGGCAATTTACTGGAGCAATGAAGATCACTGGAAATGGGCGGTAGAACCGAATGCGCGTGAAAAAGCGTCATTTTTGAAAGAAAACATCCTGCCTATTCAGGAAAGCGGCCAGCTGAAATTCGTAAAAGACGGAAAGGAGTTTGGTGAAAACATCAGTATTCAGCTGGTAAAGGGGCATACAGAATCCATGATGCTGCCGCTAATACGCTATAAAGGTAATACATTGGCCTTTTGCGCCGATCTTTTCCCTTCCGTCGGACATTTGCCTGTACCGTATATAATGGCTTATGATACCCGCCCCTTGCTTACCCTTGAGGAGAAAAAACAATTCCTGGAGAACGCTGTTGAAAATGAGTATATTTTGTTTTTTGAACATGATCCTGTTAATGAATGTGTTACATTACAGAGAACAGAGCGGGGAATAAGGGAAAAAGAGTTAATAGCTCTAAGTGATATTTAAAAAAACAAATCGAAATTAATACCGTTAGTCTTTGTAAAAGAATACAGATTATTATAACTTTGCGCGCTTGCGCTGGATTTACGTTCTAACTATAATAAGGAGAGAAATTTCATAGAATGAGACAACTTAAGATCACGCAGTCAATCACCAATCGTGAAAGTCAGTCTTTGGACAAGTACTTGCATGAAATTGGAAAAGTTGACCTCATCTCGGCGGAGGAGGAAGTAATCCTGGCGCAGAAGATCAGGCAAGGCGATCAGGCAGCATTGGAGCGCCTTACCAAGACCAACCTGCGTTTTGTGGTTTCCGTGGCGAAACAATATCAGAACCAGGGCCTGACCCTGGGTGATTTGATCAATGAAGGCAACCTTGGCCTTATTAAAGCGGCCAAACGCTTTGATGAAACCAAGGGATTCAAATTTATTTCATACGCGGTTTGGTGGATCCGGCAGTCCATTCTGCAGGCCATCGCCGAGCAGTCGCGAATTGTCCGTCTGCCTCTTAATCAGGTAGGCTCTTTAAGTAAGATCGGGAAAGCTTATTCCCGCCTGGAACAGGAGTTCGAACGGGAACCCTCCCCGGATGAGCTGGCAGAGATACTGGAAACGACCGTGGACAAGGTGTCCGATACGCTGAGCAATTCGGGCCGCCATGTTTCCATGGATGCACCGTTTGTACAGGGAGAGGAAAACACCTTGCTGGACGTGCTGGAAAATACCGATACGCCGAATACGGACAGTATCCTGATCGGTGAATCCCTTTCTGAGGAGATCAGGCGGGCGCTGTCTACCCTTACTGAAAGAGAACGGGAAATCATCACGCTTTTCTTCGGCCTGGGGAGCCAGCAGCCTCTTTCGCTAGAAGAGATCGGAGAACAATTCAACCTTACCAGGGAGCGTGTCCGTCAAATCAAGGACAAAGCGCTGCAACGGTTAAGGCATACTTCCCGAAGCAAGATCCTAAAGTCATACCTGGGTTAAAAATCCACCCTGTAAACGAACTTCGCTGGTCTCCGGAATGTGATCCGATTTCCGGAGGCAGCGATTAAATCTCTGAGATTTATTTTTCGAATACCAGTGCATCGGTATTTGCTCCTGCTTCTTCCAGTATCCCGGAAATATCCTGCACAAAAGCATCCGGGCCGCAGATATAAAAATGCTGGCTGAGATCCCGGATATGATTCCGGATGTATTCCGAGTTTATATATCCATGTTCATAAAGGGTATTTTTATCGCCTGTAATCACATTATGGAAATCATTTCCAAAATATTCTTCCAGTTCCTCTTTCAGGATAATGTCCCTGTCCGTCCTGTTTGAAAAATAAAGCTTAGAGCCTTCCAGGCCTTTTTGCGTGTGCAGGTCCCGGAAAATAGCAATAAACGGGGTGATCCCCGCTCCGCCTGCCAGGAATGTCCCCGGCCCTTTAAAGGCAATTGCTCCCCATACATCATGAAGTATCAAGCGGTCACCGGCTTCCAGCTTACCAAGCTCATTGGTGACCCCGTCATGGTCATTGTAAATCTTGATCGTGAATTCAAGATACGGCCATTCATTTAAGCCGGTGAAGGTGAAGGGGCGTTTTTCTTCCCGCCAGCGGGGATCGTCAATGGCTACTTCCGTCGCCTGCCCGGGAACAAAGGAATACCCCTGGGGTTTTTCAACGCGAAAACGCTTTACATTATGCGTTACCGGCTCGGCAGACAGAATCTTTACACTATTTTCTTCCATGTTTACCTGGTAATGGTTTCTCCTATTTTCATCAAGGTAAGATTTTTTCCTTCCCTTTCAAATTTGTCAAGCACTTCCTGGTGGTCAATTTTGATATAACCGAACGTATCGTAATGCATTCCGATAATATCGTCACATTGGATAAAGTCGCAGGCTTTGATGGCATCGTCGGCATCCATTGTAAAATTATCTCCCACGGGAAGGAACGCGAAATTGAGGGTGAACCACTCTGGAATAAGCTGCATATCCATTGTCAGCGCGGTGTCTCCTGCGTAATAGAAAGTATGCTCATTGCTTTTTATGATAAAGCCCATGGGATTGCCCCCGTAACTGCCGTCGGGAAGCCCGCTTGAATGGTGCGCGGTGACACATTTTACCAGGCCAAAGCTGGTATTGAACTTGCCCCCGGTATTCATGGGCCGGATATTTTTAACGCCTTTTTTTTCGAGCCAGGTAGAAACCTCGAAATTGCAGATCACCAGGGCGCCCGTCTGTTCTGCCAGTTCAACGGCATCGGCTACATGATCTTCATGGCCGTGCGTGATCAGCAGGTAATCCGCCTCGATGCGGCTGGGATCAATTTCTTTTGCCAGTTCGTTAGGCCTGATGAAAGGATCGAACAGTAACTTTTTTCCTCCGGTTTCTACGCCAAAGCAGGAGTGTCCGTAATAGTTGATCTGGATCATGATAAAATTATTTTGCTTTGCTTACAAATTTATTATTCCGGACGCTGAACCGCCAGGGAAGAAGGGCATGTTCTCCCGCATAGGCTACCCCTACCCTGGGTCCTGCGATTATATCTTTGCTTTCAATAACTGTTCCTCTTTCTTCTATCCATATGGACTCCGACTGCAGGCTTTTTCCGTTCATATCCCTGGTAATACCCAGGGCCATGCACAAGGCTCCGGGGCCGGCAGTAATCCGGGGATGAAGCTGGGTCATTTTTCTTCTTTCAAGCTGTTCGGCAATGCCTTCAACCGGTTCAACGGCCCTGACGAGTACGGCGTGGGGAATGCCCTCCGTCGCGGTTACTACATTGAACAGGTAATGAATACCGTAGCACAAGTAGATGTACGCTATTCCTCCTGGTTCATACATGACGCGGGTCCGGTTGGTAAACCGGCCGTTCCAGGCATGGGAAGCTTTGTCTTCAGGGCCCCGGTAGGCCTCGGTTTCCACGATCATTCCCACGGTCGTTTTCCCGTTTATTTTTGTGAAAAGATATTTACCCAGTAGGTCCCGGCTTACCTGGAGTACATCATCCCGCCGGTAAAATTCTTCAGGTAATCTCATGATTCTTCAGGTAAGCCATGCAGCAATTCGTTTATTTTATTCGCTTGCTGATAAATGATCAGGTGTGATCCCCTCTTCACCGGAATATACCCGGAAATATAACGCGCCGGCAAAAGCAGGTCGGCGGTGCCGTGAATATGGATCAGGTTTGCCGGAATGGTCTCGTTATTCCATGTTAGGACCGCTTTCATGCACCAGTCGAGGAATTCGGGGTCAGTATCCTTTATCATTTGCCCGGATACGCGGTAGCCGCCGCCCAGGCGGTTCATCAGCGGGGCGGCCAGCTGCCTTAACCGGATCAGCCTCCGGGCTGTTATTTTTTTATACCAGCCTGCATTTCCTACTTTCCGGAGGTAAGGAGGAAGCTCATGGAATGTTTTCGCGCTGGAAATAAGAATTATCTTCTTAAAGGGAGTAAGCTTTGCCAGTTCAATGGCAATCATACCTCCCATTGAAACGCCGAGAAGCGCCGAGTTTGCTGCATCGCTGATCTGTGGCAGCAGTTTCCGTGCGTAAGTGGCCAAAGTATCCTGCCTGCCGGGCTTTAACCAGCTGACAGGACATAGTTCATGCTTTCCTGCGTTCAGCCTGGAAAAAAGCCGTTGATCGGCCCCCATTCCAGGCAGAAGGTAAATTTTCATTTTATCAAAGCGGCAGCAGATCGGTAATTCTCAAGAGGTAAGCCGCATCCGTATCGTTAAAGTCATCCTTTTTATCACTGTCTACGTCCAGTACGCCCATAAACGTCCCGTTTTTCATAACAGGAACCACAATTTCGGACCTGGACAGGTTATTGCAGGCAATATGCCCTTCAAACTGGTCTACGTCTTCCACGATGATGATCTCCTTCTTTGCCCAGGCAGTTCCGCAAACGCCCTTTCCTTTATCAATGCGCGTACAGGCAACCGGCCCCTGGAAGGGCCCCAAAACCAGCTGATCATCCTTTACCAGGTAAAATCCTACCCACAGGAAGTTGAATGCTTCCTTTAACACTGCCGAGATATTCGCCATGTTCGCCACCGGATCCGGTTCTTTTTCCGTCAGGGCTTTTATCCGGGGCAGCAGTTCTTTATACCGGTCTTCTTTCGTTGTCATAATGTTCAATTATACAGTATTGATTCGTTAAAATCAATTATATTAGGGCCGCGATGAGAATTATTGCCGACATCCCCAATCCCCACTGCAAGATCAGTGTTTTTTACATGAACGGAAAGTATATTGTGAAAGCCGAAAAGGCTCACCTGGAACAAACCTTCAAGATCCCGGAATCGGAACTTTTTACCGGTCCGGAAGCTATTCCGGGCTTATTCAACGAAGCAATGATTGCCCGTATCATGGATCGGTTTCGCGAGATGGATAAAGACCTGAACACGGCCCTGTCATTGCTGTGATCGTTTAAAAGCATATATTTAACGCTTAAGTAATCAATAATATGTCTCAGAAACTCCGGAGCCAGCAATGGTTTGGAAAAAAAGGAAAAGACGGGTTTATCTACCGGGCCTGGATGAAAAACCAGGGCGTGCCCGATCATGAATTTGCCGGAAAACCGGTGATTGGAATTTGTAATACCTGGTCGGAACTTACCCCCTGCAATGCGCATTTCAGGGAACTGGCGCAGTCGGTCAAGAACGGGATCTATGAAGCCGGCGGCTTCCCCGTGGAATTCCCGGTAATGTCTTTGGGGGAAACCCTAATGAAACCCACCGCCATGCTGTACCGCAACCTGGCTAGTATGGATGTGGAAGAGTCCATCCGCGCCAATCCCCTGGACGGCGTGGTACTCCTCTGCGGTTGCGATAAAACCACCCCTTCCCTGGTCATGGGCGCCTGCAGTGTGGACATTCCTTCTATCGTCGTATCCGGCGGGCCCATGCTTACCGGTAAATACGAAGGTAAGGACATTGGGACCAGCGATATCTGGCGTTTCAGCGAGGCAAACCGCATGGGTACTATGTCCGATGAGGCACTTTCCCTGTCTGAGGCCTGCATGTGCCGGAGCCGCGGGCATTGCGCCGTTATGGGAACTGCCTCCACGATGGCCTGTATGGTAGAATCCCTGGGCCTTACGCTGCCCACAAATGCGGCTATTCCCGCCGCCGACTCCCGCCGGAAAGTGCTGGCGCATCTGTCAGGAATGCGGATCGTGGATATGGTAAAGGAAGACCTGAAACCGTCCGACATCCTTACCCGTGAAGCTTTTGAAAATGCGATCAAAGTAAATGCGGCAATAGGCGGTTCTACCAATTTTGTGCTGCATTTGCTGGCCATCGCGGGACGGATAGGTATTGATCTTAACCTGGATGATATTGACCGCTTGTCGGCAGACATTCCGCTGCTAGCCAATCTTCAGCCATCTGGCCAGTATTTTATGGAAGACTTTTATTATGCAGGCGGTGTTCCGGTGATCACGCAGATGCTCGGAGAACAACTTCAGAATTGCATAACGGCCAATGGAAAGGGCATCCGTGAAAATGCGAAGGAAGCTTGTTGTTATAATGAACAAGTGATCTCCTCCCTGGACAAGCCGTTCAAGCCGCAATCAGGAATAGCCGTATTAAAAGGTAATCTTTGCGAGAACGGGGCTATCATAAAGCCAAGCGCTGCCAGCGCGTCCCTGATGCAGCACACCGGGAAAGCAGTAGTATTCGAAGATATCGAAGATTATAAAGCCCGTATTGACGACCCTGACCTGGATGTTGATGAAGACAGTATCCTGGTGCTGAAAAACGTTGGCCCTGTAGGATACCCTGGTATGCCGGAAGTAGGTAATATGGGCTTACCGAAAAAAATGCTGGAAAAAGGGCTGGTAGATATGGTCCGCATTTCAGACGGAAGAATGAGCGGAACCGGCTTCGGAACCGTAATACTTCATGTTTCACCTGAAGCAGCCGCCGGTGGCGTGCTGGGCCTTGTACGGCAGGGAGATATCATAGAACTGGACGTTCCCGGAAGAAGCCTCCAGCTCAAGGTGAGCGAAGAGGAACTGCAGCGTCGGCGCAGCGAGCAAAAACCGAATCACCCGGAATTTGACCGGGGTTATGTGAGATTGTATCAGCAATACGTGGAGCAGGCGCATTTAGGAGCTGACATGGCCTTCCTCAGGGGAAAATCAGGCAGCAAGGTAAGCAGGGATTCGCATTAGTGATTCTCACGCGGGCTTCCTGCTCCGGCATGCCGGGCGGGAAGTTTCCGGCATGCCTGGCCGGGACGTTCCCGGCTTGAGCAGGAGGAAGCCGGCAGTCAGCCAGCTGAACTTTTATAAACCAAGATATTAATGGAACAACTATTTACCGGCAAAACAGCCATCGTCACCGGCGCAGGGCAGGGAATAGGCTACGAGATATGCCGCCTTCTTTGCGCGCAGGGAGCCAACGTGGTTTTAAACGATATCGACGCCACGCTGGCCAATGAGGCGGCCGCGGCCATCAAAAATGAACCGGGAACCTGCGTCGCTATTCCAGGCGATGTTTCAGACACCGGCTTCATTGCGGAGCTGACCAGGGAAACTTCCCGCAGGTTTGGAAAAATAGACATCCTGGTAGCCAATGCAGGCATTACGCTCTTTGGTGATTTTTTTGATTATACGGTGGAGAAGTTCCGGAAAGTTGTTGATCTGAATCTGCAGGGCACTTTTTTCCTTACCCAGGCGGTTGCCAGGGAAATGCGTAGTAAAAATACCGAAGGAAGTATTTTACTCATGTCATCTGTTACCGGGCACCGCGCCCATATGCAGCTCAGCGCTTATGGCATGACCAAAGCTGCGCTGGAACTCATGGCTAAAACGCTGGTAATTGAGCTTTCCCCCTATAAGATAACGATCAATTCCGTTGCTCCCGGAGCCACCCTCACCGAACGTACGTCTTTGGACGGCGATTATGAGCGTGTCTGGTCAGGCATTACTCCTATGGGCCGGCCCGCTAAGCCGGAAGATATCGCCAGAGCCACATTATTCCTTGTTTCCCCGCACGCGCGGCATATTACCGGGCAGAACCTGGTCGTGGACGGCGGCTGGACCTGTATCAGTCCGCCGCCGAATTTGCTGACCTGAAAATTCAGCTTAGCAGGCCAAAAAGGCCGGCGGCAAGGGCCGCACCGATAACCGGCCCCAGAATGGGTACAAAAGCATATCCCCAGTCGCTGTCGCGCTTTCCTTTAACCGGCAGCAATGCATGAGCGATGCGCGGGCCAAGGTCCCGGGCAGGGTTTATTGCATAGCCTGTGGGCCCTCCGAGAGAAAGCCCTATTCCTAATACTACCAGCGCTACCGGCAGGGCGTCCAGGGCGCCCAGCCCTACTTCCGGCGTGGCCATGAAGAGTACGCCGAAAACCAGGATAAAGGTGCCGACGGCCTCGGTGAAGAGATTGTTTCCATAATTCCGGATGCCGGGCGCCGTACAAAAAGTAGCCTTTTTTGCGTCAGCATCATCCGTGGCATTATAATGCCCCCGGTAGGTAAGCCAAACCAGGCAGGCCCCGGCAAAAGCCCCCAGGAGCTGACAAAGAATATACGGAACAACCTGCGCCCAGGCGAATTTTCCTGCCAGTGCCAGGCCGATGGTCACCGCCGGATTAATATGGGCCCCGCTGAATTCACTCACGATAAAAACGGCGATAAAAACCGCTATGGCCCATCCGAAGGTGATCACGATCCATCCGCTGTTAAAACCATTCGTCTTCTTTAAGACAACGTTGGCCACTACGCCATTTCCCAATAAGATCAGAATGGCAGTGCCGATTACTTCTGCAAGATACGGAGACATTGTTATTGGTTTAGAGTTTATAGTTTAGACTGCTATGTAGTTTCGGTCCATGAAATGGTCGCATGAATGGCTTTTTTCCAGCCGCTGAGCAAGGATTCTGTCTCTTCCGGCGCCATTTCGGGGGAAAACTGGCGGTCCTCCTGCCATTGCTGCTCCAGCGAAGGAATATCTTCCCAGAAACCAGTTGCAAGGCCGGCAAAATAGGCGGCCCCCAGGGCGGTCGTTTCCGTTACTTTGGGCCGGACGACATTAGCCTGAAGAAGGTTAGCCTGGAACTGCATCAGCAGGTTATTGGCGGTAGCGCCGCCGTCCACACGGAGTTCCGGGATGTCCAGGCCGGAATCGGCTTCCATTGCTTTTAATACATCCAGCGTTTGATAAGCAATACTGTCCAGGGCTGCCCTGGCGATATGGGCAGCGGTAGTGCCTCTTGTCAGGCCAACCAGGGTACCTCTTGCGTCCTGGTTCCAGTAAGGGGCTCCCAAACCTGCAAAAGCCGGTACCAGGTACACTCCATCGCTGTTCTTTACTTCCAGGGCCAATTTTTCCACTTCCGGGGATGAGCGGATAATTCCCAGGCCGTCCCGCAGCCACTGCACTACGGCGCCGGCGATAAAAATGCTGCCCTCCAGCGCATAGGTCGTTTCGCCGTTGATCTGCCAGGCGACGGTGCTTACCAGGTTATTTTTGGAGGGGATCACTTCCGTGCCCGTATTCATCACCATAAAGCAGCCGGTTCCGTAGGTGTTTTTCACCATTCCTTTCCGGATACACATCTGGCCGAAAAGCGCGGCATGCTGATCACCCGCAATGCCGGCAATAGGCACCGCCTGTCCCATCAGTTTTCCGGAAGTGTGTCCATATACTTCACTGCAGGAACGCACCTGGGGAAGCATATTTTCCGGAACGGTCAGTATTTCCAGCAGCTCCTTGTCCCACTGCATGGTATTAATATTATACAGCATCGTGCGGGAAGCGTTGGTCACATCCGTTACGTGAAGCTTTCCCTGGGTCAGGTTCCAGATCAGCCAGCTATCCACCGTTCCGAAAGCAAGTTTACCCGCTTCCGCTTTTGCCCTGGCGCCGGGAACATTGTCCAGTATCCACTTGATCTTGGTGCCGGAGAAGTAGGCATCTACTACCAGGCCGGTTTTCTCGCGAATAAGTTTATCCAGGCCCTGTTTTTTAAGCTCATCACAGAAAGCGGCCGTACGGCGGTCCTGCCATACAATGGCGTTATATACCGGCTTCCCGCTTTCGCGTTCCCATACGATCGTCGTTTCCCGCTGATTGGTAATTCCCAGGCTAGCCAGCTGCTCGCTGTTGAGGCCTGCCTGCGTAACGGCTTCAGCTGCCACACCCGCCTGCGTAGACCAAATTTCCAGGGGATCATGTTCCACCCAGCCGGGCTGGGGAAACAGTTGCCGGAATTCTTTCTGCGCTACCGAACGGATAGTTCCTTTGTGATCAAAAATAATGGCTCTTGAGCTGGTCGTTCCCTGGTCAAGGGACAGGATAAATTTTTCCATTTACTGGTTTTAGTTAAACAAGGGCTCAAGATAAAAGAATTTGAGGATTTCACAAAAAGGTTTCGAAACAATTCGTAATTCTACGAAACCCCGCTTAACCATTTTCAGCAGGACTACCGGTCTCAGCGGGCTTCGCTATACAGGGAGGCGCCACACAGCCGGCATTAACGCGTGAGTGTACTTAATCGCCGTCCAGAAATGCAGACAGGAGCCCCGGTGAAGAGGCTCCTGCTGAATGCTGCGGCTGGTGTGCAAATTCGTTTACCCCCAACCTTGGCTATTTTTGTTACATGTAGCAGTTTAAAAGCTAACGCTCAGACCCGCGGTGAAGTTCATGCCCCTGGTATGATACCCGGTAGATTCGACATAATCGGCATCCGTAATATTTTTCAGGTCGGCGAAAAGCCTGAAATGTTTGTTAAACTGGTATTGTGCGTAAAAGTCCAGTAAAACGAAGGGGTCAAGTGTTTTATCTTCGTTTGCTCCCGAGGTGAATACCAGGTCAGTGCGTTCTCCCATGTACCGGGAATTCAGGGAAAGATAAAGATCAGGACGCACCTGGTAACCCAGCCGCAGGCCTGCCGAATGGCGGGGCCGCTTGTAAAGGTTGCTGTAAGTCGTGTCGGCGGTCGTCAGCTCCCCGTCGGTAAATGCATAAAAGGCCTTCAGATTCAGATCTCCCAGAACCGCCTCCGCTTCGGCTTCCAGGCCATAATCATTTTGCTTATCAAAGTTAATATACCTGAAATCCGGGCCAAAGGTGATCACGTCTTCAACATCCCGCTTAAAGGCGGTAAGGGCCACTTTAAGCTGCTCGCCGGCAAACACCCCTTCGTAGCCGGCTTCGTAACTTTGAGAAAGTTCCGGTTCAAGATGCGGGTTACCGTAGGACGCGTAAAGTTCATCCAGTACGGGGACGCGAAAGGCGGACGCCAGGTTAACAAATACCTTGTGGCGGCTGGCGATCAAATAAGAGGGATTCAGGGTATAGGTGCCGTTGCTTCCATAAAGAGAATGATGATTGAATCTCCCGCCGGCCTCTACGTTAAAGCCGGAAGGGCTACTGAAAAATACGGACCCAAACAAACTCCCGTAATTCATATTGGCGGAATCCGCGGAAATCTTGCCGTAGGGAGTAATGGCATCAGAGTGAAGTTCATTAAAATCCGCGCCGGCAATGAAATGGAAAGACGAACTAAGGCGGTAATTAACATAGGTTTCCGCGTTATGCTGTACTCCGTCAAAATAGCTGAGCGCCGTTCCGGTACCGGGCGCGTCATCGGTTCTCCTGTCAAAATTCGCATAAGAATAAGATGCGACCCACTGGCCGCGATCGCCCAGGTATTTCACAAGGCCCAATCCCGTCTGCAGGAAACGGTTTTCACCGATGTTAGGTCCGTCTGTAAAAGCCCTCGCATCATAATCGTATTCATTCTTGGAATAACGAAGAAAAGGCTTGATGCTTAGCTGCGCCGCCGGACGGATGGCAAAGTTCAGATTTACTGCGTGCTGTTCGAATCCGTCTTTATCAAAGACTACGGTATCACCCGTTTGCGGTTTCGCTGAAGAAAATCCCTTGCTGTCCAGGTAGGTGTAACCCACGTTATAGTCAAAAAGCCCGCCCGAAAGCGTGCCGGAAAGGTTTGCATTGCCCCGGTAGGTATCATAACTCCCTCCGGAAAGCAGGCCGTTTACCGAAACCGGCTTATTTCCGCCCTTTTTGGTAATGATGTTGATCACACCCGCTACCGCTCCCGAACCATGCAGGGTTGAGTTCGCGCCCCGCAGGATCTCAATTCGTTCGATCTGATCGGGAGAGAGGCTATTAAGATCAAAAAAAGTGGTAATACCCGATGGGTCCGCCACGGGAATACCGTCTATCTGAATCGTGGTGTATTTGGGCGCTGCGCCGCGAAGGTGATAAGACATATTGCTTCCCTGAGGCCCGTACACGTTATTGATCACAATTCCCGCCTGGTCGTTCAGTATCTCGGCGAGGTTTCTTCCCCGCAATTTGTCGAGATCCTCCCGGGTAATCACCCGTACGACTTTGCCGGTTTCCGAGGATTTCTTATCGAATTTTGTAGCGGTAATGACCACCTGGTCCAGCGTCAGCGCTTTTTCCTGTGCGGCTGCGGTTCCTGCCACGAGCATACCGGCCGTTAAGCAACTTAAAAGTACTTTCTTTTTGTTCATGCCTTAAAATTTAAAGTAATGCCAGGGGAACAAAAGGCATGGAACGAGGCGGTTTATTCTTAGGAAATGCCTAAACCGGGTAATTCCACAGCTTTGCTCCCGAAAGCTGTAATAATTTATCTATCTGCAGACAGGTCTTCTGACTTACTCCGGTTTCCCCCGCCTTCCCATTTGCCCGTGGGCGAACAGTGGCCTGGCTTCCTATTGCCAATGAGGGGTCCCTTTTTATATCGTATCCGTAAACACGATACAGGAGCTTACAGCAGCGGGCCTGTCCGGGATTTCCACCCGGTTCCCTTGACTGCAAATCAGGGCAAAAGTAGTATCTTTATTCCTGTTATGAAAACAAACAAGATCTTTATTACCCTGTTGTGCTTCCTCGTGCTGGCCGGCTTAACCTGCAACGGCCAGGAAAATCCGTCCGGCATCAAAACCGACAGCCCTTTCCGGAACCTGGTGTGGTCAGACGAGTTTAATTACCAGGGGCTGCCGGACAGCGGCAAATGGGTATATGAAACGGGTTACGTTCGTAATAATGAACTTCAGTATTATACCAGGGCCCGGCCGGAAAATGCCCGGGTTGAAAAAGGAAACCTGGTCATACAGGCACGGAATGATTCACTTGTTATTGACGGAAAAGCACACCCGGTCACCTCGGCCAGTATTACTACCCAGGGCCGGCGGGACTGGACCTACGGCCGGATCGAAGTAAGGGCCAAGCTCCCCGGAAGCAAGGGCACCTGGCCGGCTATCTGGATGCTGGGCAGCAATATCACCGAAGTGGGATGGCCTGACTGCGGCGAAATTGATATCATGGAACACGTTGGCTATATGCCTGATACGATTCATGTAAATGTTCACACTGGAAAATACAATCATGCCGACGGTACCGGGAAAGGTGGCCGCACCCATGTTCAGGCTCCCTTTGAAAATTTCCACCTCTATGCCATAGAATGGATGGACGACCGGATTGACTTTTTTGTTGACGAAAAAAAGGTATTTACGTTCCGCAACGAGGGAACAGGGAACGCTGCCTGGCCTTACGACAAGCCTCATTACCTCATACTGAACCTGGCTTTCGGGGGCGCCTGGGGAGCGGCGCGTGGAGTGGACATAAACTCGCTGCCCCAGACGTACCTGGTAGATTACGTAAGGGTTTATCAGTAGACGGGAATAAGGCGCATCCGGTAATGCCGGATACCAGCTTCCAGGAACTCCTCCCCTTCCTGCCGGAAACCGAACTTCTCGTACAATTTCCTGGCATCGAGCTGTGCATTCAGGTAAACGGACGAAGCGTCTGCGGGCAAGTCGCTCAGCAGCGCCTTCATTAGGGCCGACCCCAGCCCGCTGCCCCTGAATTCTTTTAACACCGCAAAGCGTTCCAGCTTGTACCCCTGCCCGGTTTTCCGCCAGCGGGCTGTTCCCGCGGGAGTCCCGTTCAGCTTTGCAAGAAAATGCACGGAAACTGCTTCAAATTCATCGTACTCCTCCTCAGGGCTTACCTGCTGTTCTTCCACGAAAACTTTTTGACGGATTGAAAAGACAAGCTCCAGCTCCTCTGCGCTGCTGACCTTGTTCACCAAAACTTTCATCATCATAAGACTATAAAACCGGTACTGTAATTGCTGGATAATACCTGGAAAACGAGCTAAATTAATAAATTTTTAAAGCAAACCTTTCTTGCCATGCTGATTGATGACATTACCGCTATCCTGGGCAGCCAGGCCGGATATCTCCTGGAACATACGTGTGAAACCATTCAGCGGGAAAAGCTCCATACTCCCGGCCCCGGCTTTATTGACCGGGTGCATGCGCAAAGCAGCCGTAATAACCAGGTGCTGAACAGTCTCGCTTCCCTTTACCGGCACGGAAGGCTGGGCGGAACCGGGTTCCTTTCCATTCTCCCGGTAGACCAGGGGGTAGAACATACGGCGGGAGCTTCCTTTGCGCCCAACCCCGATTATTTTGATCCCGAAAACATCGTGGAACTAGCCCTGGAAGGCGGCTGTAACGCGGTCGCGAGTTCCTTCGGCGTTCTGGCTTCCGTGGCAAGGAAATATGCGCATAAGATCCCCTTCCTGGTAAAGATCAATCATAACGAGCTGATGACCTATCCGAACAAGTACGACCAGGTATTGTTCGGGACGGTTAAGGACTCCTGGAACATGGGCGCCTGCGCGGTAGGAGCCACAATTTACTTTGGATCGGCGGAATCCGACAGGCAGCTAACAGAAATAGCGGCGGCCTTTGAACATGCCCATGAACTGGGTATGGCCACCGTCCTCTGGTGTTATACGAGGAATGAAGCGTTTAAACGCGGCGGCATTGACTATCATTCTGCAGCTGACCTGAGTTCCCAGGCCGTTCACCTGGGTGTGACCATCCAGGCGGATATTATAAAGCAGAAAATGCCGGAAACTAACCGTCCGGGATTTAAGGACCTGAACTTCGGCAAATGGGACGAAGCCATGTACGGGCAGTTAATGAGTGAGCATCCTATAGATATGTGCCGCTACCAGGTATTGAATTGTTATGCCGGAAGGGCTCCCCTGATCAACTCCGGCGGCGCTTCCCAAGGCACCTCCGATAAGGAAGAAGCGGTCTATACAGCGGTTATTAACAAGCGCGCCGGGGGCGCCGGGCTTATCATGGGACGCAAATCATTTCAGCGTCCGCTCGCCGAAGGCGTGGAGATATTACATGCCGTTCAGGATGTTTATTTGGAAAAAGCAATTACGCTTGCTTAATTTGTAGCCCATAAGAGAAATGTATGAGCTGGTTTAAACGAGTAAAAGAAGGTATAACTACCAAGACAGAAGAAAAGAAGGAGACGCCTGACGGCATCTGGGAGAAATGCCCCTCCTGCAAAAAAGTGCTTCACTTGTCAGAGCAGCTCGAAAATCAATACGTCTGTATTTATTGCGGGTATCAGCTCCGGATCGGTTCAAGGGAGTATTTTGAGATCCTTTTCGACAATAATGAATTTACCGAACTCTACCCCGACCTGACCGCCGCCGATCCCCTCCACTTCGCAGATACCAAAAAATACACCGACCGGCTTGCCGAAAGCACTAAAAAGACAGGGCTGAAAGACGCGCTGCGTTCCGCTCACGGAAAGATAAACGGTCATGATCTGGTAGTTGCCTGCATGGACTTTAATTTTATCGGTGGATCCATGGGATCGGTAGTAGGTGAAAAGATCGCACGGTCCATCGACTACTGCATTCAGCACCGCATTCCTTTCATGATCATTTCGAAATCAGGAGGCGCCCGGATGATGGAAGCCGCCTTTTCATTGATGCAAATGGCCAAAACATCAGCAAGGCTTGCCCGGCTCGCGGAAGAGAAGATTCCTTATATTTCCCTGCTTACTGATCCTACCACCGGCGGAGTTACGGCTTCCTATGCCATGTTGGGCGACATTAATATCGCAGAACCCGGCGCCATGATTGGTTTCGCCGGCCCGCGGGTAATCAAAGAAACAATAAAGAAGGATCTGCCCAAAGGATTCCAGAGCGCCGAATTCGTGCAGGAACATGGCTTCCTGGATTTTATCGTTGACCGCCGGGAAATGAAGGGAAAGCTTACTTCTTTCCTGAAAATGATGGCGGACAACCCCAGGCAATAGTTTGCCCGGGGCTGCAACACCACCGGTATTATTTTAACGGTTCCCTACTGGTTAAGCAGCGGGTTCCTGCCGACGCAGTTAAGGTCTTCGAAAGCACTCTTCAGCCTTGCTTTAAGCGCCTCTTCCCCTTTTCTCAGCCATACCCTTGGATCGTAGAACTTCTTGTTAGGCTCATCGGCTCCTTTAGGATTCCCGATCTGTCCCTGCAGAAAATCATGGTTAGCTGCTTCGTATGCCCGGATGCCGTCCCAGAACGCCCATTGCAGGTCAGTATCAATGTTCATCTTAATGGCCCCGTATGAGATCGCTTCCCGGATCTCCTCCCTGCTGGAACCGGAACCGCCGTGAAATACAAAGTCCACCGGTTTTTCTTCGCTCAGGCCTAGTTTCTCCCTCAGGTATTTCTGGGAATTGTCCAGGATAGGCGGCGTTAATTTCACGTTACCCGGCTTGTACACTCCATGCACATTTCCGAAAGCAGCGGCAATCGTAAACTGGCTGCTCACTTTAGAAAGCTCCTCGTATGCGTAGGCCACTTCTTCCGGTTGTGTATAAAGCTTGGAATTATCAACATCTGTATTGTCCACGCCATCTTCTTCCCCGCCGGTAACGCCCAGTTCAATTTCCAGGGTCATTCCCATTTTACTCATACGTTCCAGGTAGCGTTTGCTTATTTCAATGTTCTCAGCGATAGGCTCTTCGGAAAGGTCCAGCATGTGCGAACTGAACAAGGGCTTTCCGTATTGCTTGAAGAACAACTCGCCGGCATCCAGGAGCCCGTCAATCCAGCCCAGCAGTTTTTTCGGGCAATGATCCGTATGCAGGATCACGTTAGCGCCGTAAGCTTCGGCAAGCAGGTGTACGTGCCTGGCTCCTGAAGCCGCACCAAGGACAATCGCCCTGTTCTGATCATTGGATAATCCTTTACCCGCAAAGAACTGGGCGCCCCCATGGGAAAACTGGATCATTACAGGAGAGTCCACTTCTACCGCCGTCTCCATCACCGCGTTTACGGAATTGGTCCCCACCACATTTACAGCGGGCAGTGCGAACTGGTGTTGTTTCGCCACCTTAAAAACATGCTGGACTTGTTCCCCGGTGATTACCCCGGGCGTGATTTGAATTGTTTGGCTCATAAATTATCCTTGATTATTTTAAATTTCGAAATAAAAGGCCCCAAATTTTATCAAAATTACAATTAAAAGCAAATTAAACAATTACCCTGATCAGCTCTTTCAGCTTTTCAACCGTATAGTCGATCTCTTCTTTTGTAGTGTATTTGCTGAACGAAAACCGGGCTGCCGGGCGTTCCGGATCGGCCTTAATGGCGGTAAGTACGTGCGATCCTACATCGGAGCCGGAAGAGCAGGCGCTTCCGCCCGACGCGGATATACCGTTAATATCCAGGTTAAACAATAGCATTTCCGCCATTTCAGTAGGCGGAAAAGAAACGTTCAATACCGTATAAAGGCTTTCCGAGGGGTTCAGCGGACCGTTAAACTGAATTCCGGGGATAGCTTCCAGCAGCCGCTCCGCCATATACGACTTCAGGCCCTGAATGTGTTGCCGGTGAGCATCCATATGCTCGCAGGCGATTTCCAGGGCGCGGGCCAGGCCCGCTATACCATATACGTTCTCTGTACCGCCGCGCATATTCCTTTCCTGCGGACCGCCATATATAAATGGCGGCATCTTTACCTCATGGTTTAAGTAAAGAAAGCCTACCCCCTTGGGTCCGTGAAGTTTATGAGCGGCACAAGCCATGAAATGCAATTTCGTCCTGCCAAGGTTCAGCGGGTAATGCCCTACTGTCTGAACGGTATCACAATGGAAAAGCGCATCGTATTCCCCGCAAATACCGGCCGTTCTTTCAATATCCAGCAGTGTTCCGATTTCATTATTGGCATGCATGAGGGACACAAAACTTCGCCCCTTATCTTTAAGTAACTGCTCCAGGTGACGGAGGTCCACCCTTCCCTTTTCGTCCACGTTTACAAAACTAAGACGAACGGTTCCCTGGCGGGCGAGCGCTTCCAGCGTATGCAGTATCGCATGATGTTCGATACGGGATGTAATGGCGTGCCGGATGCCATAGGCTGAAATGCCTCCCATAATGGCAGCGTTATGCGCTTCAGTACCCCCTGAAGTGAAAAATATTTCCGAAGGAGACGTATTAAGCAGCTTGGCAACTGTCTTGCGTGACTTTTCCACCAGCGAACGCGCTTCCCGTCCATGGGCGTGAATGGAAGAAGGATTGCCGTAATTCTCCTCCATGACCTTGTACATTACTTCCAGTACAGAGGGGTCAATGGGTGTGGTGGCCGCATTGTCCAGGTAAACTCTCATATGTTACAGGTTTTATTGATGGTGATTGATTGGTGATTGTTAAATGGTCGTCAAGAATTATTCATGAATTCTTTAAAGTCATTGATGATCTTACCAGCCAGGGCGCCGGCGGCGGCTTCCGATCTTCCTTCGGAATAGATCCGGATTATTGCTTCTGTATTGGATCTTCGCAAGTGTACCCATTGTCCGTCAAACTCAATACGAATACCATCAATCGTATTGACCGGCCGGTCCTTGTATTTCTCCTGCACTTTCCCCATCAATGCGTCGATATCCATTTCCGGCGAAAGACTGATCTTATTTTTTGAAATATGATAAGCAGGATACGTGGCCCGCAATGCGGATACCGGCATATCTTTTTTTGCCAGGTGGCTGAGGAAGAGTGCGATTCCCACAAGCGCATCCCTTCCGTAGTGCAGGTCAGGATATATAACGCCGCCGTTTCCTTCACCGCCTATCACGGCATTGCTTGCTTTCATGGCCTCTATAACATTCACCTCTCCTACAGCGGCAGCGGTATAGTTTCCCCCGTGTTTCAGCGTAACGTCCCGCAGGGCCATGGTAGAGGAAAGATTGGAAACGGTGTTTCCGGGTTTCCCGGCCAGCACATAGTCTGCCACGGCTACCAGGGTATACTCTTCCCCAAACATACTTCCGTCTTCACAAACGAATACCAGGCGATCCACATCGGGGTCTACGGCGATACCAAGGTGGGCTTTTTTCGCCACAACCTCTGAAGAAAGAGCGGTCAGGTTTTCCGCCAGCGGCTCGGGATTATGCGGAAACTCCCCGTCAGGAGTACAATATAATTCCTCTACAACGGCGACGCCTAACGCTTTCAGCAGCATGGGTACCACAATTCCCCCGGTTGAATTGACCGCGTCCAGCACTACCCGGAAACCGGCCTTTTTTATAACCGCCACGTCAACAAGCGGAAGCGCAAGGATCTGGTCGATATGTTTCTGAAAATACGTATCGTTAATTTCCAGCTTACCCAAATGGTCTACTTCGGCGTATTGATAATCGTCCTTTTCCGCTATTTCCAGGACTTCCCTGCCGTCTTGGGCGGAAATGAACTCTCCTTTCCCGTTCAGCAGTTTCAACGCATTCCACTGCCGGGGATTATGACTGGCGGTAAGGATGATGCCGCCTCCCGCCTTTTCTTCCGGCACGGCTATTTCTACGGTAGGCGTTGTGGAAAGGCCCAGGTCAACGACGTCCATGCCCATTCCCTGCAGGGCTCCCACGGCGAGATTCCTAACCATTTCACCCGAAATGCGGCCGTCGCGGCCTATTACGATCTTCCGGTTCCCGGTTTTCTGCTGCTGCCAGCGGGCGAAGGCCGAAACGAATTTTACCACATCCGGCGGGGTAAGTCCTTCACCACGACGGCCTCCGATAGTTCCCCGGATGCCTGATATAGATTTTATGAGTGTCAATATATCTCCTTTTAGGATAGCAAATTTAACAAAACATGTAATATTTATGGCGATATACCATATATTCGAAAAATGATTGAAACCCTTACCCAACTTGATAAATCGCTATTTTTTCTCATAAACGGAGAATGGACAAATTCATTTCTTGACTGGATCATGCCCTTGCTCCGGGACAAGTATTTCTGGACACCCGTATATATTTTCCTGATCGTATTTTTTTTAAGCCAGTACAAATGGAAGGGTTTCGCGCTGATCGGTTTCGTTCTACTGGCTTTCGGGATCGCTGATTTTACAAGCGCCAGCATCATCAAGCCCTTTGTGGAAAGGCTCCGTCCCTGCAACGACCTGGATCTTGCCGGGCAAATAAGGGTGCTGGTGGACTGCGGAACCGGGTTCAGCTTTGTTTCTTCCCACGCCTCCAACCACTTCGCAATTTCTTTTCTCCTGATCAGTTTGTATTATAAACAGTGGAAATGGATCTTCCCGCTCTGTTTTCTATGGGCATTCATGGTATCATACGCCCAGGTGTATGTAGGTGTGCATTTTCCCCTTGATATACTTGGAGGTGCAATATTGGGCACCACTATTGGCCTTCTTGTTGGTAAACTTGAAAAACTAATTTATCCCGTGGTAGATGGAGTCAGGTAGGATGCTCGTCTTGTTCTTCAGCGCGCTGTTGGGCGGAAGCGCGGTATTTGTCATCCGGAACAATAATCAGCGCAAGCTTAAGCTGTTACTTTCATTCAGCGGGGCTTTTCTCTTTGCCATAACCGTGCTTCAGTTAATGCCGGAAGTCTACGCTTCGGCCAGTCACCTGACCGGAGTATTTATTCTCGCCGGCTTTGCGTTCCAGATTGTCCTTGAACAATTTTCAGGAGGCATTGAACATGGCCATATGCATGTGCATGATCCCACACCGGCGTTTCCCTATGCCATGATTATCAGCCTTTGCTTGCATGCTTTTATGGAGGCAATGCCGCTGCAGGGGCATCATCACGATGAATTATTATGGGGTATTGCCCTGCATCACATTCCCGCGGCTTTTGTGCTGGGAAGCATTCTGCTGCAGCACCGGCTAAAGAAAGTGAATGTTTTTTTCCTCCTGGTGCTGTTTGCGGCAATGTCGCCGGCGGGTTTGCTGTTCGGGCAAGCCCTGGCGCAAAATTCATTGGGTTATATTTCCTTGTATGCGGATTATGTAATGGCGGCGGTGGTCGGTATCTTCCTGCACATTTCCACGACCATTCTTTTCGAATCCAGCCAGGATCACCGCTTTAATTTTTATAAAAGCATTGCGATTCTCGCCGGAACAGGCTTTGCACTCCTTGGCTTCCTGATTGACTAATATTCAAATACTAGTGATGCCAGGGTCATTCAAAGGATGAGGTCGGTAGGCGAATACAGCAGCAGGCGATGTATGGCCAGTACCTGGGGAATCACAGGGCTCCGGTTATCATTCCATATTACCAGGTCCGCCCGCTGTATCCGTTCTTCATCGGACAATTGGTGTTTCATGCGGTTCATCACTGCGCTCCGCTCCACGCCATCCCGCTTCATCACCCGCCGGATACGTTCTTCTTCCGGAGCTGCCACGGTGATATTCAAATTACTGTGCTTCCAGGCATCGCTTTCAAAAAGCAGGGCTGATTCTTTGATCACATAGGCGCTGTTCTGCTGACCGGCCCAGGTTTCAAAAGCATTGATAACCGCCGGGTGAACCAGGGCATTAAGCTGGTTCAGCTTTTCTTCATTGTTAAAAACGATCCCGGCCAGCTTTCTGCGGTCAGGCTGAAGGCCGCCGCCTTCTGAGTGCAGGTAAGTATCTTTTCCGAAAATATCCATGATGGCTGCCGCCAGCCCTGCATCTTCCGCCATCAGCCGCTTACCTTCCGTATCTGCGGAGAAAACCGGTATCCCCAGAACAGAAAATATCCTGGACACCGTTGTTTTGCCGCTGCCTATCCCTCCTGTTAAACCTACTTTAATCATTTATACACAAGGAAGTCAATACTCTCTGGTTTTGCTCTCACTATCTTAACGAAATCAGGGGACCGTTCCATATGAACGCTCAATACGTTTTTATTTTTTTGCTGCCATTGATTAAGGTCTGCGGTAATCCTGAAGTCCTCCGGCCCTACTTCGGTAAACCTGCTCAGAGGTACGTAATAGGTGACGCTTACGGTAGAAGGAACCAGTGTGACCTCATAATTATCATGATTATTGAGGACCTCAACCGGTATTTTTAATGTGTGTTCCGTATATTCTTCCACAGGAACGGTTAAAAGTACAGATTGTGAAGAAAGGTGGATGTTCTTTTTATTTTTCCGGTCAAGCGGAATAAAACGCCGGATGCTTGAATTTACATTATTCAGCTGCAAGGCTGCGGTATGGATCTCATTGATAGGCCGTACTTCATTGACCGGGCCGCTTACCAGGACGCTGTCCGGCCGGATACTCAGGGGGCCGTAATTAATAAACTGGTGCTGGTAAGTGATCGAAGCATCCAGGATCACCGGTACTTTCTTTTCGATCCTGGCTACCAGGTCAAAGTAAACCGTATCAGGATTAATGTCTACGATCTTTTGGTCGGCGTCTGTCTGCCGGTTATAGGACGGCAGGAATTTCCGGAGATCCACGGCTTCTTCATCTCCGAGGCTGGCCAGGTCCGTGGTAAGAACTTCCGGATTCAGCCGGCGGAAAAAATAATTCCAGCCGGTAGACTCCACGATAAGAGTGGCTTTTACAGAGTCACTGATAGAAACGGCTTTTTCTGCCGGCTGGTTAATAAAAACTATATAGGCCGAAATCCGGTAGCGGTATTCATTGGAAAGGTAGAAAAACATCCAGAGGATCACGGAAATCAGCAGGCAAAATGCAAAAACCGATACCTTTCGCCGAGTTTTCGGGGTAAACGTGAATGCTCCTGATGAAAAGTACCGTTCCACAAGCCTGCATGATTTCCTGAAGACGGTTAAGACTTCCTTATTTTACCTCTTCTTCCTTATTGAGCGATTTGGAACCTTCCATGGAAATGGCATTCTTCTGCACCCGGATACGGACGTTAGGCGCAATTTCCAGGAGAAAATGGTCACCGGCAATCTCCGCAATTTTACCGAAGATCCCGCCTGTGGTAACCACCCTGTCGCCCTTCTGGAGATTTTCGATCAGCTTTTTGTGTTCTTTCATACGCTTGGTCTGGGGACGGATCATGAAGAAGTAAAATACCACCCCGATCAAAGCGATCATCAGCAGGTTCTGCCAGCCCATTCCACCGGCGCCTTCTGCCTGCAATAAAATAATAGTTGCGAATAATGTGTTCATATAATCCTGGTATTAATTTTTTTTAATTAGCCTTAGCCTTTACCTCCCCGGTAAGGGTTAGCTTTACAACGGATGGTTCTGTATTGGCATGTACCGTAATGGTCTTGCTTTGTTTGCCAACCCGGCCTTTGCTGTCAAATACCGCTTTTATCTCTCCGGTTCCGCCCGGCGGGATGGGCTCTCTCGTCCATTCCGGAACGGTGCAGCCGCAGGAAGCCTGGGCATTGGCAATGATGAGGCTGCCAGAGCCAACGTTGGTAAATGAATAAGAATGGGTCACTTTTTCTCCTTCCTCAACTGTTCCGAAATCAAAGGCTTGCGCTGTGAACTCGAATTTTGCGGCAGCGGCGGTATCAGTAGAACCTTCGGCCGAAGCAGCATGTACTGTGGACGCCGAAGACGTTTCGCCGGAATCTGCGTTATTGGATTTCTGCTGGCAGGAAGCCAGGGCAATGGGCACGAATAGTAGATAAATAACTTTTTTCATTCTCATTTTTTATTATTCAATTAATCCTCTGCCTGATTTTATGATCTTTTTTGTTTTCCGTAAGTCTATCAGAATCTTATCAAGTATACCATTGATAAACATCTTGCTTTTCGGCGTACTGAATTCCTTAGATATTTCAATATACTCATTAATGGATACCTTGACCGGGATATCCGGGAATTTCAACAATTCACACAAGGTCATTTTCATTAAGATCGTATCCATCAAGGCTATGCGTTCCACGTCCCAGTTTTCCGTTTTAGCGGCGATATAGCCCTGGAACTCGGCATCGTGTTCCGCTGTTTGCCTCAGTAAAGTTACGATAAAATCTTTATCCTCCGGCCAATTCTGGCTGATGGGAGAAAGCTGCCGGCTATCGGGGCCATAGGTCTTCAGTGTCTTCTTAACCATTGACCTGACAACTTCTTTATTAACAGGCCAGTTGATATCTTGTTCTTCAAGTGTTTGTTCAAGAACGGCCGAGCGGTTTACCACCTGGCGGAAAACAACGGAAATAAAAGCACGTTCCGATTCCACGGACCTGTCTTCCTGGCTGCAATAAACCGCGTATTCCGGGCTGGTTGACAGTTCCCTGAATAACGTCCTGACCAGCTCCTGCTCGTTAGGAATAAATACTTTCCGGGATTTAACAGCCTGCCTGAAGTTTTCATCGCTCTCAAGAAGCAGGATAAATGTATTGGAAGCGATCCGGGTATTGGCATTCAGATCATCGCCGGTTGGGATGTATTTGGATGCCCGCTCGCGGGCGTCTTCTTCAGCATATTGTGCAATACGCACCAGCAGCAGCAGTAAAAAAAGATACTGTTCGTATACCTTGTTTACCTGGTTAAGCAGTTGTTTTTCAAAGAAAGATAATTCTTTACCCTGGGACTGCTGATAGGAATACAGTACCTGCATTACCTTAACGCGCAAATGCCTTCTGTTTAACATTTAAAGAACAAATTGAGTTTCACCGCCGCAAATATAATCAATTCCTGCTTCCAACCGCCCTTCTCAATTTCCTGAAGCGCTTAGCTATTCGATTTCACCTTCCGGATATCGTTTATCCGTTGCTGGGCAAGCATATTTGCCGCCTGGAACGTAGGTAACTGTTCTTGTTTGGATTTCCTGAGAATTTCCCGGGTAACGTCATAAATATGTTCGGTCAGGTGAATCGCCTGCTTTTTATTGAATCCCACCAATTCTGAATATACACTGATAAGCCCTCCTGCATTGATCAGAAAATCCGGAGCATATAAAATCCCCTTTTCCATTAATAATTCCCCGTTCAGCAATTCATCATCCAGCTGGTTATTCGCTGATCCGGCAATGATGGCGCATTTCAGGCGCCCGATCGTATCGGTATTGATGGTGCCTCCCAGGGCACAGGGTGCAAAAATGTCTATGTCCAGATCATAAATGGCATGGTTGGGTACGGCAATTGCATCATATTTCGCGGCCACCTGAGCGGCCCGCTCCTCGTCAAGATCGCAGAGATAAATACGGGCGTCTTCTTCACTAAGGAGTTTTACCAGCTTTTCGCCAACATTTCCTATCCCCTGCACAGCTACTGTTTTTCCGGCCAGGCTATCCATTCCCCATAATTCCTTCGCGCAGGCTTTCATGCCCATGTAAACGCCGTAAGCTGATACTGGTGTCGGGTCGCCGCTTCCTCCGACTGCTTCGGGAACTCCTACCACATATTCGGTTTCCATTCGGATGAAGCCCATATCTTTGGGATTGGTACCCACATCTCCCCCGATAATGAATTCCCCGTTCAGGCTATCGATGTAGCGCCCGAAGCGACGTAAAAGGGCCTCCGTCTTATCCTTGCTGGAATCGCCTATGATCACTGCGCCGCCCCCGCCAAGGTTCAGGCCCGTAATAGAAGCCTTATAAGTCATGCTCCGGGAAAGCCGCAGCACGTCCTCCATCGCTTCCTGTTCGGTCTGGTATTTCCACATACGCAGGCCTCCCAGCGCCGGGCCCAGCGTAGTATCGTGGATGGCAATAATCGCTTTAAGCCCCAGCTCGGGATCATGGCAAAAAACAAGCTTTTTATGGTTATTCTTTGACAAATGGTCGAACACGGATGTTCCCCAGGAGGTTTGGTCTTTTACTTCAAGCATGTAGTGGTAAAAATTTTGAATAACACGAGATTACAGCAAAAGTATGTTTTTTTTTAGCATACGTCCAAGAAAAACTGAATATTAGCAAAATGAATTCGCTTGCTTATCTGAATAAGTACCTTTATAAATACCGCTTCAGGCTGATCCTGGGAACCATCTTTGTGACGGTGTCCAATTTTTTTGCCGTTGTGCCCGCCCAGATCATCCGGATGGCTTTTGACCTGGTCAATGAAAACATAGGCATTATGCAGCTTTACAGGGGATTTGAACTGCAGCCTTCAGCGTATTCGATCTTCAGTTCCATCGTATTGCTGTTCGGCGCCCTGGTATTGCTAATGGCCCTGCTGAGAGGAATCTTCCTCTTTTTTATGCGGCAAACGATTATTGTGGTGTCGCGCCTTATAGAATACGATCTTAAGAACGAAATTTATACCCATTACCAGGAGCTTTCCCTGGCGTTCTACCGGCGCAACAATACCGGAGACCTGATGAACAGGATCACTGAAGACGTTAGCCGCGTCCGCATGTACCTTGGGCCCGCCATTATGTATTCCATCAATACGGTGGCTCTTTTCGTAATGGTGATCATTACCATGCTGTCTATAAATGTAAAGCTGACCTTCTTCACGATCCTTCCCCTGCCCGTCCTGGCCATCGTCATTTATATCGTGAATTCCCGCATTCACCGGAAAAGTGAACAGATCCAGGAGCAGCTTTCTACGATTTCAACTTTTGTCCAGGAAACGTTTGCCGGTATCCGGATCATGAAAGCCTATGTCAGGGAAAAGCAAACCCGGAAGGATTTTGGCAGGGAAAGCCAGGAATATATGGACCGCTCTGTTTCCCTGGCAAAACTGCAGGCGGTTTTCTTTCCCGTCATCGTGCTGCTGGTGGGCATCAGTATTCTGTTAACGGTATATATCGGGGGAATCGAAGTAAGCCGGGGCAGAATAACAACTGGTAATATAGCGGAGTTCATTGTATATATCGGGCAGTTGACTTTTCCCATGATGGCCCTGGGCTGGGTATCTTCCATCGTGCAAAGGGCCGCCGCCTCTCAAAAACGGATCAACCAGTTCCTGCATACGCGTCCGGAGATCCTTTCCCCGGATGTTCCCGGAACAGCGGTTGAAGGGAATATTGAATTCCGGAATGTAAGTTTTACCTATCCCGACACAGGAATAAAAGCTCTGGAAAATGTTTCCTTTAGCGCAAAAAAGGGAGAATTTCTTGCCATTATCGGCCATACAGGCTCCGGAAAATCAACTATTGTTAACCTTCTCGGGCGGATGTACGATGTTAACTCCGGCAGCGTCCTGGTGGACGGCAAGGATATCAGGGAATATAACCTGACTTCCCTCAGGCAATCATTTGCCTTTGTTCCCCAGGATGTTTTCCTGTTTTCCGACAGCATTAAAAATAATATCGGTTTCGGACTGGATCAATTCAGCGACGAGGAAATAGAAAATGCCGCAAGGAACGCTGCTATCTACGATAATATTCAGCATTTTCCTGAAAAGTTTGAAACCCGCACCGGCGAAAGGGGAATTACCATGTCCGGAGGGCAGAAACAGCGTACTTCCATTGCCAGGGCCATCATTAAGGATCCCGCCGTCCTCATTTTCGATGACAGCCTGTCGGCTGTTGATACCAAAACGGAAGAAGAAATCCTTCAAAACCTTGGGCGGATCATGCGGGGACGCACCAGCATTATTATCAGCCACAGGGTTTCAACTATTAAGAATGCCGATAATATCCTTGTCATGAAACAAGGCCGGGTCGCCGAGTCAGGAACGCACGAGCAGCTCCTGGCACAAGAGGGGCTGTATAAACAACTATTTGAAAAACAACTTTTAGAGGAAGAAAGCGGGTAATTTTTTGCTGCCTGAACATGTTTTTGCTTTGAACTTTGAAATAATATACTTTATCTTTACACTTTGTAAAACTTAGACAGCTAACAATGGGAGAATTTGAAAACAAAGACAGGGAAGAGGTATTTTCGAAAAGGGTGAGAGCCGGGAAGCGAACGTACTTCTTCGACGTTAAATCAACCCGGGCAAACGACTACTACGTGACCATTACTGAAAGCAAGAAGAGATTAGAGGACGGCGTATTCATCAAACACAAGATTTTTCTTTACAAAGAAGATTTTGAAAAATTCTCAGAAGGGCTGAAAGAAGCGGTTGATTACATCAAATCAAACCAGGAAGTAGTAGAAAAAAGGTTCACGGAATTGCAAGGAGTTGCTGAAGACACTAAAAACGACGAATTTTCTTTTGAGATCTAGGAGCTGCACCTGACCACCCGGCCTTAACTTTCCGGGAATACTTCTTGCAGCAATTTCTTAAAAAATGTTTCCGGCAAATCATTAACAGGTAAACTCTTAATTGCCGGCTTCCTCTCCAACGCCGGTAAAATGATCGCAGGAATTCCAGGCATTTCCACCTGTTGTATAGTCAGCAAAGCCAACCGGTTCCTTATTTCCCTGTATGCCTGCATTCCCGTAAGTTCTTCGGGAAATATTTCCTCTCTCATTACTTCCATGAGGACATGCTCATGCCCCCGCTGAATAATTCCCAGCTTCTCCGCTGCCTTCCGTGAAAGATCAATGAGCCTGTTCCGCGAAAAGGGCCCGCGGTCATTAATACGAACATAAACAAAGCTGCCGTTATCTTCCCTTGTTACCTTTACAATAGTACCAAAGGGGAGGGTACGGTGTGCGGCGGTCATTTTTTCCTTGTCAAAAATTTCCCCGCTGGCTGTGCGTTTTCCATCGAAACGCTTTCCGTAATAAGAGGCTACTCCCCGCTCCTTTTCAAGCTGTGCATTAGCTGATAAGAAGGACAGAACCAGGAAGCATACGATCAGGCAAGGTTTCATTCAAGCGTATTAACTCAATAATTACAATTTTAGTGTACAAAAATGCAAAACTTATTCAAAAAATTACTGTTTTTTCTGCAATGGTACTGCAATGGAGCCTGGACGGACCGGGCCAGGTAAGAAGGCGCGGGGTTTTGATGATGAATAATACGGTCGTATATTTGTGATGGTGGAAGCAACAATCAATCAACTTTCTGAATTTGGAAAAATAGCTGTCTTTCTTATACTGGGGACACTGTTTGTCATGATCGCTTACGGGATCAGCTACTTGCTTTCCAAGAGCAAACCCTCTCCCGGAAAGCTAAGCACCTATGAATGCGGGGAGGAGCCCGAGGGGAATTCCCGGATCCAATTCAATAACCGCTTTTACGTGATTGCCCTTGTTTTCCTGCTGTTTGACGTGGAGATTGTATTTCTTTTTCCCTGGTCAGCCGTGTTCGCGCAGGAAAAGATCATGGAAACGGTTCCGGTATGGGGCTGGTTTTCATTTATAGAAATGATTGTCTTCGTTTGCGTACTGCTCATTGGCCTGGTATACGTATGGATGAAGGGAGACTTGTCCTGGATTAGGCCCCGGCAATTGATCCCCTTTGCCGACAGTAAAATACCGGTTGACCTTTATACCGCGATTAACGCAGAGAAATTCGCTGTACAGGCTTTCAGCCCGACGACTAAGAAAGACGTCGCTGCCGCCGTAGCTCCTGCTGCGTCCGCTCCATCTCCCCCACCTCCCAAACCGGTTTTTAAACCGAGGATACTAAAAAAAGGTAATTAATGGAATCGTCCCTTATACAAAAAGTAGAGGCCACCGGCGTAGTGGTGACGAAGCTGGATGACCTGCTTAACTGGGCCAGGCTATCTTCGCTATGGCCAATGGGCTTCGGGATAGCTTGCTGTGCCATTGAAATGATGGGCTCTTATGCCAGTAATTATGACCTGGACCGCTTCGGCGTATTCCCGCGGGCATCCCCGAGGCAGTCCGATGTGATGATCGTAGCAGGAACGGTTACTTTTAAAATGGCTGAACGCATCAAACGCTTGTACGAGCAAATGCCGGAACCCAGGTACGTGATCTCCATGGGATCCTGCTCTAACTGCGGGGGCCCTACTGGGAACACGGGTATCATGTAGTAAAGGGTGTTGACCGGGTGATACCGGTGGATATTTACGTGCAAGGATGCCCTCCGCGACCCGAGGCCCTGATCGGCGGTATCATAGAACTGCAGGAAAAAGTAAAAAAAGAAAGTATTTTTACGTCCTGATCCATGCGTGCTTTCGTCCTTTATCTTTTACTGGCCCTGACCGCTCCTGCCTGTTCGCTTCCCGCAAGCGAGCCGGCCTCCGGAGACAACCTTTCTGCGGAGCTTTATTACGTGGAAAAAGTAATTGACGGGGACACATTTATCATTGAAGGCGGGGAAAAAGTCCGCTTAATCGGGATTGACGCTCCTGAAACCCCGAACTCCTTTAAACAACGCAACTTCCATTACGGTATCGAAGCCAAAGATCATCTCCGGGAACTTATCGGCTCCCAAAAGCTGAAACTTGAATTTGACATAGAAAAGCGGGACCAGTATGACCGGCTCCTGGCCTATGCATGGCTGGAAAACGGGCTTTTTATCAATGCGTACCTGATTGAAGAAGGCTATGCCCGGGTCGTGACCTTCCCTCCCAATGTGAAATATCACGATCAGTTAAACCAGCTGGAGAGCGAAGCGAAGGAAAACAAACGCGGCCTGTGGAATAAGTAATTAAAGACCTTAATATCTTTTATTCATTTCTCTTTGTATATTTGTGCCGTAACAAAAGGGAAACGCCATGAATATATCTCCGGAAAGCACGGTAGGCCAGATAGTTGTAGATCATCCTGAAAGCTCGGACGTATTTGAAAACTGCGGCATTGATTTTTGCTGTAACGGGAACAAAACACTGGCCAAAGCCTGTACAGAAAAAGGCATTTCTTTCGAAGCCCTCCGGGCCCTTCTGGAGGAAAAACAGGAAGCGCGGAAGCATAGTGAAAACGGCGGACACAATAACGAGCCGGATTTTAAATACTGGCCCCTGGATTTGCTGGCTGACTACATCGAAAAAAAACATCACCGGTACGTGGCGGAAAACCTTCTCATTCTTAGCCGCTACCTGGAAAAAATCAAGGCCGTTCATGGGCAGACACATCCGGAAATTTTCCAGATCGCTGATATCTTCAGGGAATCAGCGGGGGAACTGGCCAAACACATGAAAAAGGAAGAATTGATCCTCTTTCCGTTTATCAGGAAGCTGGTAAAAATGAAAACCCGGGAGAGTATATCCGAGATCATTCCGCGGCCGGAGCGGTACAACAACCCGTCCGCATGATGATGCATGACCATAACGCAGAGGGAGAGCGGTTCCGGAAAATAGCTTCGCTGAGCAATAATTACACGCCGCCTGCTGATTCCTGTGCTACCTACCAGGCCACCTATGCAAAGCTGAGGGAATTCGAAAAGGATCTTCACCAGCATATCCACCTGGAAAACAACCTGCTGTTTCCCGGGGCGATTGCAGCGGAAAAGCAATTAATTAATTAAAAGTCTGAATAATGTTTACTAAAGCCTGCGAGTACGGTATAAGAGCGATGATTTACATTACCGCCGCCAGTAAAGAGGGTGCGAAAATGTCAATCAAGGATATTTGCCGCGAAATCGGGGCACCTGAGCATTTTACTGCTAAGATTCTCCAGGACCTGAGCAGGAAAGGCTTGGTTTCATCGCTGAAAGGTCCAAGCGGCGGCTTCTTTATGGAGCAGCATCAGGGCAATATCAACCTGATGGAAATCGTGGAAGCAATTGACGGAAACGGCTTATTTACCGGCTGCGGCCTGGGACTGAAACAATGTTCCGAGGTGCAGCCCTGCCCTATCCATAACCAGTTTAAAACCATACGGGATTCGCTTCAAAAAATGCTCCTGGAAACCACCGTGCAGCAGCTTACTCAAAACCTGGAAAAAGGCCTGGTATTTTTAAAGAAGTCATAACCGGTTACCGATCATGACCGGAATATTTTTATAATTAAGGATAAAAAGGTCTTAATATACTTTTAAATACAAACACAATGGATAACTGGTATCTTAGTCCCGGGATTATTACCACTAGCGTATTAATCCTGATCGTTCTGATCGCCGCTGCCCTTATCCTGGTCGCGCAGGTAAATAAGTACCTGGAAAAGATGCACACACAGGCAGCAAAAAAAGAAAAACTGGCCTTTAGCGAATATCTTATCAACCTGGAGACCGCCGAAGTGGAACAGGTACTGGAGGAGCGGCGTAAGGCGCTGGGGCATCGCTTAACCGGGAGAGAATTGGGAAGCGGGCAAAAGCCAACTGATCAGCGGGGCCTAATAAGTAAGCTGAGCCTGGATCCCGACCGACCGTTCTTTGATGAAAAGAAGAGCCTGCCAGCTGAACAGAAAACATCGTCGGCACTCACCCGGCTAATCATGGCTTACCTGTCTGCTGCCACTTTCTGGCTGGTTTTCGGAACCCTGATTGGACAATACCTGGGGATGAAATTCGTGCTGCCGGAACTCGACAGCATTTCGTGGCTGTCTTTCGGGAGAATACGGCCCGTACATACCAACACGGTTTTTTGGGGCTGGTCTTCCCTGGCGATGATCGGGTTGGCTTATTACGTAGTCACCCGCACATCAAATAATACGATTTACAGCTATAAATGGGGCTGGACTGCCTTCTGGATGATAAATGGCATGCTGGTAGCCGGAAATCTCTGCCTGATGGCCGGTATAAATAACGGCGGGGGAGAATACAGGGAATATATCTGGCCGGTAGCGCTGCTTTTCATCGTGGCGCTGCTGATCACGTTTTTTAATTTTTACAAAACGATCGCCAGCCGAAAGATCGGAGAAATTTATATATCCAACTGGTACATCCTTGCAGGCCTGCTTTGGACGCTGGTACTTTCGGTGATCGGCTACCTGCCTTTTTCGGGATTGGGTGAAACTGTTACCCAGGGCTATTACATGCACCAGGGCGTAGGAATGTGGTTCATGACCTTTACCCTTGGCCTCATCTATTATTACCTACCTACTTCCCTGAACAAGCCAATTTATTCTTATTCACTCGGGGTACTGGCCTTCTGGACGCAGATGCTGTTCTACACGATGATCGGGACGCACCATTTTGTTTTCAGCCCGCTTCCCTGGTGGTTGCAGACGGTAGCTATCGTGTTCAGCGCAGGCATGTTCATTCCCGTTGTGGCGGGAACCACCAATTTTCTAATGACTATGAAGGGAAGCTGGAAAGCGATTTCAAGCAGTTACGTCCTGCCGTTTTTTCTCGTCGGTGTAATTTTTTATTTCGTGGGCTCTACACAGGGGAGTGTTCAGGCGCTTCGCTTTACCAACGATCTATGGCATTTTACGGATTTTAACGTGGCCCACTCACACATGACAATGTATGGGATCATTTCATTCATACTCTGGGCCTGTATTTATGCTATTGTACCCCGGCTATCACTCCGGGAACCCAGGCAACTCATGGTAGGCATGCATTTCTGGTTTGCGTTTATCGGTCTTATGGCCTATATGATCTCCCTTATGGCTGGCGGTACGCTTAAAGGAATGAGCTGGATAGAAGGCAAGCCTTTTATAGAGTCTGTCACTCTTATGATGCCATTCTGGGTCTGGAGAGCCATTGGCGGAACCATGATGTTCTTTTCTCACCTGGTCTTCGCCTGGAATATTTATACCATGCTGCGACATCTGAAAACTGAAAAAATACACGCAAATGCACTTTCATAAAAACCATAAGAGCCTCGTTCTCACGTCTTTCTTCGTATTTCTGCTGTTGAGTACAGGGGTTGCCATTCTGCCGGCGCTCCAGATGCAGGAGCAGAACGCACCGCTGCCCGGCCAGCCGGAACTCACAGAGCTGGAATTAAAAGGTCTGCGCGTATACATTGCTGAAGGATGCGTGGCTTGCCATACCCAGCAGGTACGATCTATTGAGATGGATAAGATGTGGGGAAGCCGGCCATCTATCCCTTCGGATTATTATTACAGCAAAAAAAGGCTGGATACCTGGAGACAGTCTCCTTCGCTCCTTGGAAGCGAACGCACAGGTCCCGATCTGAGCAATATCGGGAAGCGGCAGCCATCGGAAGAATGGCACCTGCTCCACCTGTATAATCCACGCCTGGTAGTAAAAGGATCCGTCATGCCCTCCTATCCCTGGCTTTTCAAAGAAAAAGAATCACCGGAAAGGAGGGATAAGATATTGAACCTTCCGGACACCGCTGCTTCCGGTCTCGGCGCATCAAAAATAGTGGCTAGTCAGGACGCCCTGGCCCTGGTGGCCTATCTTAAATCGCTGAAGCAGCAGGAGCTTCCCCAGGCAATCAAGCCTTCGTTTATTCCTTCGAAAAAGAAACCGGAAACTGCCGGGTCTGCGGAAAGATCCGCCGGCCTTCCTGATGGTGCCGCCTTGTATACCCAAACCTGTGCTGCGTGCCACCAGCCTAATGGGCAGGGGCTCGCCGGCGCCTTCCCTCCCCTGGCGGGAAGCCCTGTTGTTAATGACGATGATCCTGAAACATTGATCCGGATAATTCTCCAGGGGTATGACGCACGTCCCGAATTTGCTTCCATGCCGCCTTTTGCCGCGCAGCTGACCAATGCCGAAATAGCCGCCATCGCTACTCACGAGCGTACCAGCTGGGGAAACAAGGCCGGCGCCGTCACAAAAGAAGAAGTTGAAAAGATTCGTGAAACCATCGAAAATACGATGCAATGAAAAAGCACCTATTCTCCGCACTCTTATTTATTTATGGGGCGCCGCGAGCGGCGCTGGCCTGCGACGTCTGTGAAAAGAACCAGCCTGCCGCGCTTCGCGGCATCATGCACGGCCCGGGTCCGGAAAGTAACCTGGACTTTATAATCGTTGCGGCGGCATCCATTATCGTACTCCTGACATTAGCTTACAGCCTTCGTTACTTAATCAGACCAAACGAGAACGGCCCGGAACACATCAAAAATATTGTCATAGAAAAATAAACTTTTATGGACGACAATCGTATAATTAAAGTGTTCGTGGATGAAGACCCCGAACCTTTTGCGGAGTTCAGCCCCCCGGTAAAGTTTTTGTTTGATACGACCCGGCTTCCTGACGGGCTGCACATGTTAAAGATCGTTGCCCGCTCATCCCGGGGAAAGGAGGGAATCAGGATTATTCCCTTCGAGGTGCGAAATGGCCCGGCCATTTCAGTTGTAGGTTTAAAGGAAAACGATGTTGTAGACAGTCGGATTCCATTGACCATTAATGCGTACGGAAGTGAACGGAATGACCTCTTCGTCGTCACCGGTTCGGAAACTCCGAAGGCGATCCCGGCTTGGGTGTGGACATTGTTGATTATCTTTATCGCCTGGGGGATCTTTTATTTGATTATGTACTGGAACAAGGGAATATTATGAAAACGCGGGAAGACATCCGGTCAATGGAAGATATTACCAGGCTGGTGGATATATTTTACGATAAGGTCCGGCAGGATCAGCTTATCGGGCCTATTTTTGAAGAAAAGATAAAGGACAACTGGGCCGCTCATCTTTCCATCATGTACCGGTTCTGGGGGACGGTGCTGCTGGGTGAGCGAAGCTACTTCGGCAGTCCTTTCCTTAAACACGCCAACCTCCCCGTTGAAGGCCGGCATTTTGAACGTTGGCTGAGTTATTTCTATGAGACGCTTGATGAGCTTTTTGAAGGCCCCAAGACGGAGGAAGCTAAATTCAGGGCAGAAAAAATGGCGGAAATGTTCCAGTTTAAGCTGGAACATCTTCGCAATACCGGAAACCAACCATTGAAATAATTGGTCATGTCAAAGTACGGACCCATAGTTATCGCCTGTATTTTTACCTGGATCGGATTCGTATGCGCGATCAGCTTTATGGAAGCCTGGTTGAAATTCCGGGCTCCCGGCATGAGCATTCCCCTTGGCCTCGGCGTCGGGCGGTTGGTTTTTGGCGCGCTGAACAAGGTGGAGTGGGTATTTACGCTTGTCATCCTGGGCTGTATCCTTGCAGACGGCACCTGGCGGCTGGCAACCAGCCTTTTCCTTCCAGGCTTGCTGGCAGTGCTTTTACTTCAAACGTTTTGGCTGCTGCCGGCGCTTGACATCCGTGCAGAAGCTCATATCAGCGGAACGCCACCGGGCCCTTCGAACCTGCATTTTTATTACGTAGGAATGGAATTAGTTAAAGTGGCGGCCCTGGTTACATACGGAATACTGGCTTTCAGGCAATTAAGTTCGGATGGCTCAGCTTAGGCCCATCTTATTTCAGCCTGCTTACACCGCCGGACACCACGTATTTCATGATCTCTGCTGCATTTGCATGCATAGGCGTTACTTTCGTTGCGGGGACGATAAAATAATTACCCGAGAAATTATAGGAATGAGGGAAGTAAACACCTACATGGCCAGGTAAACCGAGGCTTGTCAGATCCTTCTGAGTAATAAAACCTACCTTTTTGATCCCTGTTTCGCTCATTTCCACGAATACCGGCTCGGTGAATTTTTTTTGTTCTCCTACAAAAGCTTCCATAAAATCCCGGATAGTTGTGTAGATCATTTTTATGACCGGCATTTTATTTAGTAAACTATTGAAGAAGCGGCTGATCGGGTCGGTTACCATGTAATTGACCAGCATTCCGATAAGGGTGATCGAGGCCAGCACAACCAGCAGGCCTAAGCCGGGAACCCCGAAATAATCAAATGCTTCATTCAGGGTGGATATGATCCAGTAGATCACATAACCGCTGACCCAAATGGGAACGACCAGCAGGAGCCCTTTAAAGAAAAATCCCAGAATGGTGTTTACCACTTTAACCCTGAAATAGCTTTTCCTGTCCATATTGTTAGTTTTCTTTTATTCGTAAGTATAAATCCGTTTTACCCGCTGAGAAACGTTCGTCAGCACCTCGTAGGCATTGGTCTGAAGCCTGGCAGCAATTTCCCCGATAGGCAGGTCTTCGCCAAAAACGATCACTTCATCGGTTTCGCTGCAGTCGACGCCCGTAACATCCAGCATACACATGTCCATGCATACCGGGCCGATCACCAGAACCCGCTGTCCGTTTACCAGCATCTCACCGTTCCCGTTTCCCAGCCGCCGGTCAAAACCATCGGCATAACCGATCTTCACGGTGGCAATGCGGGAAGGCCGGTCTGTTCTTCCTGTCCGGCCATAGCCTACCGTTTCGCCTGCAGCGACATTTCTGATCTGGGAGATGGTTGTTTTTAGGGTGCCTACGGTTTGCAAAGCGCTCCCTGATCCTCCCTGACCAATGCCATACAGGCCAATGCCCAGCCGTACCATATCGTAGTGGGCTTCGGGGAAGCGTAAAATTCCCGCCGAGTTTACCAGGTGCCTCATAAACGGATAGCCAAGGTCTTTTTCCAGCCTGGCGGCAAACTCCTCGAAACGCTCCATTTGCTGCCTGCTGAATTCGTCCTGTCCAGGGTCTTCACTGGCTGCCAGATGAGAGAACACCGATCTCACCCGAATAGAATCTGCAGTTTTCAGCATATTTCCAAGTTCCTCCAGGTCTTCTTCGCCAAAGCCCAGACGGTGCATCCCCGTATCCAGCTTGATATGGATGGGATAGCTATTGATCTCCTTTCCTTCCAGGAACCGGAGAAATTCCTCCAGCACGCGGAAGCTGTATATCTCCGGCTCCAGGCCGTCCCCGGTAAGCGTTTCGAAGCCCGGCGGTTCGGGGCTCATAACCATTACCGGCATGTCTATTCCGTTTTGGCGCAAAGCAGCCCCTTCATCGGTATAAGCCACAGCCAGGTAATCTACCTTATGAAACTGCAGCATGCCCGCAATTTCATAACTTCCGCTTCCGTAGGAAAATGCTTTTACCATCGCCATAATCCCGGTGCCCGGTGCTAATTTTGACTTGTAGAAGTTCAGGTTACCGATCATGGCATTCAGGTTTACCTCCAGCACGGTTTCATGCTGTTTTTGCTCCAGCAGGCGGCTAATGCGTTCAAAACGGAAAGGCCTTGCACCTTTCAGCAGAATAGCTTCATTCCCGAACATATCCGCCCTGAAATCACGGGTAAATTCTTCGGTATTGTCATAGAACTCCATTTGAGGAAGGGAAAACTGACCTCTTTGCCGGCCAAGCGCCTCCCCTATTGCAATCAGGCGATTAATGCCCGCGGCCCCAAGCAGTGCGGCTACCTTCCCGTATAATACTTCCTGATCCAGGCCTGTTTGCAGAATGTCCGAAAGGATAACGGTCTTACGCGGATGCTGCTGCTGACGGGCAAGAAAATCAAGCGCCGTCTCCAGGGACCCCAGGTCTGAATTATAACTATCGTTGATGAAAGAAGAATGGTTGATCGCCTGCATTAATTTTAGGCGCATGGAAACAGGGGCAAGCTGCCGCATACGCTTGCTAATTTCTTCCGCGGGGTATTCCATCCAAAGGAGCAGGCACCAGCAGGTAATGCCATTATGAACGGAAGCCTGGTCTGCGAAAGGCAGCTCTATACGCATCTCCTGCCCCTTGCAGGCTCCGTAAAGGATGCTGCCGGTTCCGGTAGGCGTTACCCGACTAATGAACAGGTCCTCGTCGCCCCGGTATCCCCAGGTGAAATGCGCATGCCCGGGCAGCGCTCCTTCATAAGAACGAAGCGCGTCCTTTTCATAAATAAAAAGGAAGGCATGGGTGAACAACTTCAGCTTTTCGGTTATCTTCTCTTCCAGGCTGCCAAAACCCTCGTCATGGGCAGGGCCGATGTTTGTCAAGATCCCGATATCGGGGCGGATCATCTTTTCAAGCCGTTCCATTTCGCCGGCTTTTGAAATGCCTGCTTCAATAATGGCCAGTTCATACTCTTCTCCCATTCTCCAGAGCGAAAGCGGAACGCCGGTTTGGGAATTAAAGCTTTTCGGGCTGCGAACGATGTTCTTATCTACTGACAGTAACTGGAATAGCCATTCCTTGACCACTGTTTTTCCGTTGCTGCCGGTAATACCAATCAAGGGATAATCAAATTTCCGCCGGTGGCTGGCTGCCAGCGCCTGCAGGCTGGCAAGGGTATCCGGTACCAGCAGGAAATTGCTGTCGGGGAAATTTTCAACAGGGAAATCTCCCGAAGAGATGACGAAATTCCGGACGCCCTTCCCCCATGCTTCAGCAATGAAGTCATGCCCGTCGCGCGCGGCTTTTATCGCAAAAAAAAGCGACTGTTCCGAAAAGCTAATACGCCGGCTATCGGTCTGCAAATAGAGGATGGATGCCTCATCCTTCTGAATGAACGGCCGGGCCGAAAGAATAGCTGCGATGGTTTCTATTGTATACAAGGCTTAAACTTTACTTCAAATTTGCTTCAAATATCAGAAATAGCAGTCGCATCCCCAGATTAAAGTAATAAAAAAGCCCGCATTCCTCGGGGGAAATACGGGCATTGGTACAGATTATGAAGAGAATTCTTACGTCTCGTCCTTTTTGCCCCTGGCTACTACGCTCACATTTGCGCTCGCCAGAAACAAAAATAGCTTCGCCTATTTTAAACCTACAGGCGTTCGGGGCGGAGTTTGCGGACTTCCGCTCCGGCCTGCCATATTTCAGATTCCCGGAGTTCTTTCAATTCTTTTTCCAGTCCTTCGCGGTAATCCGGCTTGCTATTGGCTTCAATGGTGATACGCGCTTCATTTCCGCTGGAAACGCTGTTGTAGAGTTCCTCGAATACGGGCTGGGTAGCTTCGCGGAACTTGTGCCTCCAGTCAAGGGCGCCCCGCTGAGCGGTAGTGGAACAGTTGGCATACATCCAATCCATGCCGTTTTCGGCTACCAGGGGCATAAGGCTCTGGGTAAGCTCTTCTACGGTTTCATTAAACGCTTCGCTGGGGCTGTGCCCTTTGCTGCGCAGCACATTGTACTGAGCTTCAAAAATACCTGCTATCGCTCCCATAAGCGTTCCGCGCTCGCCGGTAAGATCGCTGTATACTTCTTTTTCGAAAGTAGTCGGGAATAAATAGGCAGACCCAACCCCAATACCCAGGGCGGTTACCTTTTCATGCGCTTTCCCGGTAGCGTCCTGGAAGATGGCAAAGCTGGAATTCAAGCCTTTGCCTTCCAGGAAAAGCCTCCTGAGGCTGGTGCCGGAACCTTTGGGGGCAGCCAGGAATACATCTACTCCATCGGGAGGAATGATGCCTGTCTGTTCCTTGTAGGTAATGCCGAAACCATGAGAAAAATAAAGCGATTTCCCGGGGGTAAGGTGTTTTTTAACAGTCGGCCAAAGGGCTATTTGTCCTGCATCTGACAACAGGTAGCAAATGATCGTACCTTTTTCGAGGGCTTCTTCGATCTCAAACAGATCTTTTCCTTCTACCCATCCGTCGTTCTTTGCTTTATCCCATGTTTTGGAAGCCTTTCGCTGTCCTACTATTACGTTAAAGCCGTTATCTTTCAGATTCAGTGCCTGGCCGGGTCCCTGTACGCCGTAACCGATTACCGCAATGGTTTCATTTTTAAGGATTTCCCTTGCCTTTTCCATCGGTAATTCTTCGCGGGTAACTACCTCTTCAGTTACACCTCCAAAATTGATTTTCGCCATGTTTATTCGTTAATTGTTTGTATTTATTAAATGTTGTACGCCCATTCCGCTTCCGGCAGGTACTGGGCAAGCCCCTTTTCACTCCTGGACAAAGCAATCCTTCCGGAGCGGACAAATTCAAGTATCCCGTAGGGTTTTAACTGCTTGAAAAAGCTGTATATTTCTTCTTCCGTTCCTGCCTTCTCAATAATGAGAATTTGTTCATCTTCAAACAGCACTTTTGCTCTTTTATACCCTTCCAGAAGCTGCTTCGCTCCGGCTGCATTTTTCGTATCGAGCTTAAAAAAGGCCAGCTCATTAAAAACGAGATCAGGATCTTCATAGCCGAACACGGCCAGCACTTCAATGATCTTCCGGATTTGCCTGACGATCTTTTCTACTTTTTCGCGCTCGTCTGATTTAAAGACAATCGTAAAGCGGGAAATCCCTTTTCTTTCCGTTTCCGAAACGCTTAAACTTTCAATATTTATCCTGCGCCTTGTAAAAATCCCACTGATACGATTAAGCAAGCCTAACGTATTCTCGGTAAAGATACAGATGGTATATAATTTTTCCACTTTAATCTTAAAACTTTAAACCTTGGAAATTTGACCCTTCAATTTTAAACGTTAACCGTTTCATTCCAGCCTTATATCGGAAACCGGCGCCCCGGAGGGAACCATCGGGAATACATTCAGTTCTTTTTCCACGAGTATTTCAAGCAGAAAGGCTTTTTTACTGGAGATCAGGGTATCAAGGGCGCTGTCCAGCTCCTCTCTTTCCGTGATCTTCATCCCGTCTATCCCAAACCCTTTGGCAATGGTAATAAAATCTGGATTTTTTAGCTCGACAAAGGAGTAGCGGCGGTCGAAGAAAAGTTGCTGCCACTGCCTTACCATACCCAGGTAATTATTGTTCAGGATAATGATCTTCACCGGGAGTTCGCTTTGCCAGATGGTGCCCAGCTCCTGTAGGGTCATCTGGAAACAACCGTCACCGATCACGGCCACAACTTCCCTTTCAGGCGATCCCACCTTTGCACCAAAAGCGGCAGGCAGGGCAAATCCCATAGTACCGGATCCGCCGGAAGTAATGTACCCGTCCGTTTGTTTAAAGCGGTAATAGCGCGCGGCTTCCATTTGGTGCTGGCCCACATCGGCTACGATCGCTGCTTTTCCGGCGGTTTTTTCAGATAAACGGTGAATCACTTCTCCCATTTTTATCTGTCCTCCTTCCGGGAACAGGTCTTCCTTTATTACTTTTTCATACTCTTCCTTGTCCAGTTCTTTAAATTCGGCCAGCCAATCATTTCGCTCACGTTTTTCAACCAGGGGAAGAAGGGCCTTGAGAACTGCTTTAGCATCGCCTATCACCGGTGCGTCGGCGGGTATGATCTTATTGATCTCAGAAGGATCAATGTCTATATGGATAACCTTGGCGCCGGTAGCAAAAGCGGCGACGTTACCCGTTACCCGGTCGTCGAAACGCATCCCGAGCCCAATGACCAGGTCCGCCTCATTGATCAGTTTGTTCGTGGAATAATTGCCGTGCATACCAAGCATTCCCACGTACTGAGGATGATCCGAAGAAATTGCCGAAAGCCCCAGCAAGGTACAAGCCGCCGGAATTTCCGTTTTTTCAACAAAGGCTTTCAGTTCTTCTTCCGCTTTGGCGATCAGTACGCCGTGCCCTACAAACAGGTAAGGCTTTTTGGCTTCATTGATCAGTCGGGCCGCCAGTTCCACTTGTTCCTGCTTAGGCTGCAAACGAGGCCTGTAGCTGATAATGTGTTTGCATTTGGTATACCGGAACTCTTTGCTCATAAGCGCAACCTGCGCATTTTTGGTAATATCAATCAGTACGGGTCCCGGCCTGCCGCTATTGGCAATATAAAAAGCTTTCGCAAAAACTTCGGGGATCTCGTCTGCATCGGTTATCTGGTAACTCCATTTGGTGACCGGCGCTGTAATGCCGATTACGTCTGCTTCCTGGAAAGCGTCGGTTCCCAGCAGGCTGGCAAATACCTGCCCTGTAATACATACAAGCGGTGTTGAATCCATCATGGCATCGGTGATCCCGGTAACCAGGTTGGTAGCTCCCGGACCTGAAGTGGCCAGGCAGATACCCGGTTTCCCGGTAATACGGGCATAACCCTGGGCGGCATGCGCCGCACCCTGCTCATGTCGTACCAGGATATGATTCACCTGGTCCTGGTAATGGTATAAGGCATCGTAAACCGGCATAATGGCTCCGCCGGGGTAACCAAAGATCGTATCCACTCCTTCTTCCAGGAGTGACCGGATAACGGCTTCCGAACCGCTTAAAGGGGTGGCCGAAGCCGTGGCTGGAATTTCCTTTTCAGTCAGGATATCAGAGCTCGGGTTTTTCATAACTTATATTTTTAATGTCTCCGGTATTGTCCTCATCGGTAACGCAACCCTGGGATGCCGAAGAAACAGAATTGATATACTTATACAAAAGTCCTTTTGACGCTTTCAGCGGCGGCGCAGTCCACGCTTCCCTGCGACGCTGGATTTCGTCTTCTTCCAGGAGGGCTTCCAACCGGTTATTTACGGCGTCAATCACTACACGATCGCCATCTTTCAGGAGCGCTATGGTGCCGCCGTTCTGCGCTTCGGGGGTAATATGGCCTACTACGAATCCGTGTGTTCCGCCGGAAAACCGGCCATCGGTGATCAACGCGATGCTCTTGCCAAGGCCGGCGCCCATAATTGCGGAAGTGGGCTTCAGCATTTCGGGCATTCCGGGGCCTCCCTTAGGCCCGCAATAACGGATGACGACTACATCGCCCGCCTGGACCTTGCCCATACTGATGGCATCGATCATATCCTGTTCCCGGTCAAACACACGGGCAGGGCCTTCAAATCGTTCCCCTTCTTTACCGGTGATCTTTGCTACGGCTCCCTCTTCTGCCAGGTTCCCGTAAAGTATCTGGAGATGGCCGTCTTTCTTTATAGGGGTATCCAGGGAATGCACAATGGGCTGGCCGGGTGCAAGCCCGGGAGCTTCTTCCAGGTTCTCAGCCAGTGTTTTGCCTGTTACGGTCAGGCAGTCACCGTGCAGCATTCCTTCTTCCAGGAGGAATTTCATTACCGCAGGCGTCCCGCCGATCTTCTGCAAATCTTCCATCAGGTATTTTCCGCTAGGCCTGAAATCGGCAAGCAAAGGCGTTTTATCACTGATCCGCTGGAAATCGTCCATATTCAGGTCAACTCCTACCGCCCTGGCAATAGCAATCAGGTGCAGCACGGCGTTCGTGGAACCTCCCAGTACGATGGTCAGGGTAATGGCATTTTCAAACGCCTTGGCCGTCATAATATCGCGCGGCTTAATATCTTTTTCCAGCAGTATCCGTATGGCCTTTCCGGCGGCAATACATTCCGCTCTCTTTTCCGGGCTTTCGGCCGGCCAGGAAGCGCTGTAAGGAAGGCTCATTCCCATTGCCTCGCTGGCAGAAGCCATTGTATTGGCAGTATACATCCCCCGCAGGCCCCGGCCCCGGGACAGGTATGCTGAATAATACCTTTAAAGTCTTCGGCGGTAATATTGCCCGCGAATTTCTGACCAAGCGCTTCGAAAGCGGAAACAATGTCAAGCCGCATACCATTGTAATCACCTGAATGGATGGTACCGCCGTAAACCATGATACCTGGACGGTTCAGCCGGCCCATGCCAATCAGCGAACCGGGCATATTCTTGTCACAGCCCATGACGGAAATCACGCCGTCGTATGACTGCCCGCCTACCACCGCCTCAATGGAATCTGCGATGAGATCCCGCGAGGGCAGAGAGTAACGCATTGCGTCAGTTCCCATGGATATTCCGTCGCTAACGCCAATGGTATTGAATATAAGGCCCACCAGATCTGCTTCCTGTGTTCCTTTCTTCACTTCCAGCGCGAGGTCATTCAGGTGCATGTTACATGGGTTTCCCTGGTATCCTGCGCTGGCAATCCCAATAAAGGGTTTGCTCAGATCTTCTTCTCTCAAACCAATACCGTATAACATAGCTTGCGCCGCAGGCTGTTCGGTATTCTGTGTAATGACGCTGCTATATTTGTTTAGTTTCTTTTCCACGTTCAATAATTTCCGTTAATGGTACATAGTTAATGATGAATTTACGCTGCCTCAAAGAGGCCTGTGAATATCTTACGATGTTTAACTCTTGAAAAAAAATCTGACTACTTTCATATTTAATTGATTATTAGTTTTTTACGAGTTTAAAATATTTATTGAATTATGACGACCATCCCCATTTCAGATAAAGTATTTCCTGAGCATATCGTCATTGGTCACGTTTCTGAAACGGAATTGCTGTTCCTTGAAACGTCCGAGAAGCGGCTCCAGGTCCTGCGGCCGGCTTAACTCTATCCCCACCAGGGCCGGGCCGAACTCTTTGTTCGTCTTTTTCAGGTATTCAAAACGTACGATATCGTCCTCCGGCCCCAGCACGCTGTTGAGGAAAGTTCTTAATTCACCCGGTTTCTGGGCAAATTCGATAATAAAATAATGCTTGAGCCCCTCATAGATAAGGCTTCGCTCGATAACCTCAGGATAACGCGCCAGGTCATTATTTCCCCCGCTAAGAATGCAAACAACTTTTCTTCCTCGTATTTCGTCCTTCAGCTGATCAAGCGCCGCAATAGATAATACGCCTGCAGGCTCCGCGATGATGCCTTCATGCTGGTATAATTCGATCATCGTACTGCAAACTTTTCCTTCTCTTGTTGCGATTACCTTGTCGGTGAAAAGGGAGCAAATATTGAAGGGAAGGGAGCCTACCTGCCGTACTGCCGCCCCGTCCACGAAGGGATCGATTGTTTCCAACCGCACCGGGCCGCCCTCCCGGAATGCTTCCACCATTTTGGGCGCTCCCGCCGGGTCCACGCCAATAACCCTGCAGGAAGGATTGAAATACTTCGCCACAAGGCTCAGACCGGAAAGAAGCCCTCCACCTCCTACCGGAACGATCAGGACATCCGTATCAGGCTGGTCTGCAAAAATTTCCGTTCCCACTGTACCTTGTCCGGTAATGGTGTGTATGTTATCAAACGGATGCACAAAGGTCAGCTTCTCTGCTTCGCAAAAAGCTATCGCCTGCTCGTAAGCTTCGTCATAAGTTGTTCCCGTCAGCTCCACCTTTATCCATTCTCCGCCGAAACTCCGCACTTTTTCCAGCTTTTGCCGCGGCGTCACCTCCGGCATAAATACGTGCCCGCGGATCTTCATCAGCTGGCAGCTGTAAGCCACTCCCTGCGCATGATTCCCCGCGCTAGCGCATACAACGCCTCTTTTCGCCGCTCCCGGCGGCAGGTTAATAATCGTATTGTAGGCGCCCCGGATCTTATAGGAACGGACCAGCTGCTGGTCTTCCCTTTTGAACCAGATATCCGCGCCGTATTTTTGCGATAAGCGGGGCACCTGGTGGAGCGGCGTATGTTTTACCACTTTGCTGATCTGCCTGCCGCATTCCATGATCCGGGAGGGCAGTTCCGAATAAGCATTAGTATCCATGCAAAATCTTGTTTAAAGCAAAAGGGCCATCTTCTTACGAGAATGGCCCTTTTACGAGTTGTATTTTAAACAAACCATTCCTGTTTCGTCACGTAATGACGACGACCAGGATAATCACGATGAACCGGATGATTTGTTGTGTTTTTAACATTGCATCGCAAATGTATCAAAGAAGCTTGCTTTTTGCAAATTATTTTGCTTTCCGTTTTTGACACGATACAAGTTTCTCCTCCCGGATCATTCTCCGTTTCGTTCCCGGATCAGATCCCAGACCAGCTCCGGCTCATACCCCCTGGATATAGCGTAGGCAGCTGCCTTTCTGTTTTGCACGAAAGGATTACCTGCCGGGAGGGCTTTAAACTTTTCCTCCAGTAACCTTTTAAGTGTTTTAAGGTAGTCAGCTTCGTCAATCTCTTTTAATCCCGCGCGAATACAATACTCCGAAACCCGCTTTAACTGAAGCCCCTTCCTGATCTTTGCCCGCCCCCAGCCTTTTATTCTGAATTTTCCCCCTGCCCAGGCTTTTGCGAAGCGCTCCTCGTTAATAAAATCCTGTTGTATTAATTCCGAAATGACTTCTTCCACAAGGGACGCCGCCACGCCGGTTTCATACAATTTATCCCGCACTTCCTGCTGACTTCTTTCCTGGTAAGCGCAATACCGGGCAGCCTTTTCCAGGGCGATCTTCCGGTCAGTAATTAAAGATTTTGCACACATTTCATGCAAAAATAAAAAACACTCTTGACAGGTATTCTTTATTCAGTATATTTGCATCCCGATCCGGTAGAAGGGTCGACGCAAGCGAAAGTAGCTCAGTTGGTAGAGCATCACCTTGCCAAGGTGAGGGTCGCGAGTTCGAGTCTCGTCTTTCGCTCTCCCCCGCACCAGCGGGGTTTTCAGTTTAAAAGGGGCATCTGTTTTAAAGACGATTGTTCCCTGGGGAAAAAACCGGCAGAGCGGATAGCAAAAGCAGCTCCTGCGAAGCCGGAAGTTCACCGCCCGGATGGTGGAATTGGTAGACACGCAGGACTTAAAATCCTGTTGCCCTAAAAGGCAGTGTGGGTTCAAGTCCCACTCCGGGTACTGAAGGTTGTTTTGCAGCCTTTTTTTGTTTTCTTTAAGCCTCAAACAGACCTCTAAGCCTCCAAACAGACCTCGCCAAAAAAATTACCTAACGCGGAGGATCTTCTTTCAAACCGGCCGAAAATTTGATGCAAACTCTCCGGTCCACTATTGCTGCGTCACGCTTAACGCGCACAAGCTTTCAATGTCATGAAAAAGGAAAAAGAAAAAATGCTTGCCGGTGATCTGTATGACCCGCTCGATGAATCGGCAGCCGGACATTGTTCGGCCCCAACGTGCAAATCTATACAGCTACCCATCCAATGGATCATACCCAAAGGGCGTCCGGTCTCGAATACGCTAAACCCATTTCAATTGGGTCTGATGTCTGGATAGGCGGCAGCGCAGTTATTTGCCCGGGAGTTAAGATAGGTGACCGCAGCGTAATTGGAGCGGGCAGCGTTGTCACGAAAGATATTCCCCCCGATGTATTTGCCGCAGGCAATCCCTGCAAGGTAATCAGATCGTTATGATCCGCCCGGGAATATTCTTATCACCAAATCCTATAAATTATTGCGGAGCAAGAATCACCTTCAAAAAATACCGGACGGCGTAAGTAGCCAGCTGTCCCTCAGGCCCGTCCAGTACGTAATCAAATCCGTGGGTGCCACCGGGAAGGCTTAGCAGGTAATGGCGGGTTCCAGCAGCGCGAAGTGCCAGCGCAAGACGAACGCTGTGTTCATAGGCCACCAGCACATCGTTCTTTCCATGAAGGAGCAGCGTCGGGGGCGCATTCTCGGCCAGTGCCTCCAGCGGTGAAGCGGAATGGTAGTTTTCGGGCACGGCGGAATAGCTTCCCCCAAGATAGGCTTCCATTACCTTACATGAATCCATGATCAGGCGGCTGGCAGGAGCGGAATATCCCCAAACCATATCAGCCGGGGCGTAATAGGCAACCACTCCCCTGATACCCGGATCACACAATGCATAAGCGGCCTGCAAGGCAATTTGCCCTCCGGCGGAGCGTCCGAGCAGCACGAAACGGTCTGGAGCAATTTTTAGCTCACCGGCATGTTTCCGGAGGAAAGCCATTGCATTTTGCACGTCTTCTACCGCTAAAGGGCTTTGGTACTGCGGCGCCAGGCGGTAATTAATAGCGGCCACATGGTAACCCGAACCGGCCAGGCGGCTGTTCAGTTCCGGCAGCTGCCTGCTATGGCCGCTGCTCCAGGAGCCGCCGTGGATGACGATGATGCAGGGAGAAAGCCCCCCGGCTTGCGAAGGATAAAAATCCAGCTCCAGGTAACAGCCCGGATTGCTCTCATGGGAAGCGTCGCCACGGGAATCATAATAGCACATTGTTTGAAAACGCACCTTTTTCGATAAGGGGCCGGCAAACATTCTCCAAAACCGGAAGGCTTTAAAAAGTCGCCGCTGTTTCTGCGCCTGCACAGGTTTTTCTTTCCGCCCCGGCTGCTGTTTTAGCGCCCGCACTGATTGCGCAGGTTGCCCTAGCTGCTGTTTTAGCGCCATTCCAGGATCCGGCGCGTTTCCCGGGGAGGAAGTTCCTGCTCCTGTGTCAGGGGCGCCGAAAGCTTTTCCCGGCAGAACGGGCTGCTCCGCAAAGGCCTCGCGTACGCCTTTTTCCAAATCTCCTGCCGTTGAAAATGCCCTCACTATGGGTACACAGTATAAAATAAAGGCCGCAGCCGAAAAGAGCAATATGGCCATTTCCGTTATCCCCAACACCGCCTGGCCGTGAAAACAACCGGCCAGCAAAACAGCCAGGGAAATAAGCGCGAATAACCAGGGCAAGCCGGCCACGGCCACTGACAGCAGCCAGGCTTGGTAAAACGGCGGCTTACAAACGGCCAGCAAGGAAACTATGAAGAGCGAAACGGCGATCCAGATCATGTCAGGACGGCAATTTAAGAAATTTGCGTCCCCTAAGCATACTAAGGGCTTGTAAATCTTCAAGGTTCCATCAAAAATAAACTATAGATTTGTTTCGATCATGAAGATTCTTGTCATAGAAGACAACCTGGAACTAGCCCAAAATATTACCGAATACCTGCAGAGGGAGGGCTACGTCTGCGAGCTTGCTGACAGTCACGCCAAGGCAGTCAACAAACTTGGCGCTTTTGCATATGATTGCGTGGTGCTGGACATTATGCTCCCCGACGGAAACGGCCTGGACATTTTAAGGTTCGTAAAGAACGAAAAAATAAAGAGCTGCGTGCTGATCATTTCAGCTAAGAATTCGCTGGACGATAAGGTAATCGGGCTGGAACTCGGCGCTGATGATTACCTGACCAAGCCCTTTCATTTGCCCGAGCTGAATGCCCGGCTGAAAGCCCTTTACCGGAGGAAATATATCCAGGGTGACAAGGAGATTTTTTTCAACGAGATCCATATTAACATGGATACCATGGAAACCCTCGTAAACAAGCAGCTACTGGAGCTTACCAGGAAAGAATATGCATTGCTGGTCTATTTTCTGACCAATAAGAACCGCGTACTCACACGGCAATCAATTGCAGAACATCTTTGGGGCGACTACGCGGACAACCTGCTGAATTTTGATTTTGTTTACCAACATGTGAAGAATCTCAGGAAAAAGATCATCCAGGCGGGAGGCAAAGATTATATTGAAACGGTTTACGGCCTGGGTTATAAATTTAATGCAAACCGGGGATGAGGCTAACCGGAAATAATTGAATAAAGGTATGAAGCTGGTCTTTAAGTTTGCTATCTGGTACCTGGTCATCACCCTGCTCGCCCTGGCAATCGGCGGCGTTATCTCCTACCGGGAGATCAAAGAGGAAGTCGACTTCGAGCAATCCCTTTACCTGAAAGGAAAACTGGACGCAGCCGTCCGGCGACTTAGCCGGGGAATGCATCCGGATTCTCTTGCCAGGCATAATATGGAAATACAACAGCTTGATTTTGCCAGGCCGGAGATGAATTTCCGTGTAACCGATACCGTAGTAATGCACAAGTTTCTTCAGCGCCTGGAGCAGCAGATAAAAGTAAGCGCATCCTACAAGGTAAACGGGAAGCATTATTACATAGCTGCCTACGATGGAATGGTAGAATCTGACGACATAACGGATGCGGTAATTAAGTCCATTACCGGTATATTCATTGTCATGCTGGTCGTGACCGGCTTGCTGAGTTACCTGATCTCGAAACATCTTCTTCATCCCTTTCACAGTACATTAAGGGCTATCAGGGCGTTTACCCTCAGGCAAAAAGAACCGCTTCAGCTCGCACCAACGCGCACCAGCGAATTCAAAAAACTCAATCTTTTCCTGCAGCATATGACGGAAAAAGCGCAGCATGATTACAGCAACCTTAAAGAATTTACAGAGAATGCGTCTCATGAAATGCAAACGCCGCTGGCCATTATCCGGGGAAAGCTGGAACTTCTCATGGAATCAGAGATCAATGACAGCCAGGCCAAACTGATTATGAGTGCGCATAACGCAGTTGAAAAACTAAGTAAAATGGGCCAGTCCCTTATCCTGCTGGCTAAATTGGAAAACCAGGAATTTGAGACGCCCGGTAAAATCGACTTCAGCCGTATTCTGTCAGATAACCTGCTTGCCTTTGAAGAATTGATTGAAATGAAATCGATCACCCTCAAACAGGATATAGCGGAGAATGTAGAACTTTCTATTCATCCCGTGCTGGCGGACATCCTGCTGAGCAACCTGATGAGTAATGCCATCAGGCATAATTATATGGAAGGCCGGATCACGGTAACGCTTACGAAAAAAGAACTGATCGTTGAAAATACCGGGGATCCGCTGAAAGTTGCTCCTGCCGAAATATTCAAACGATTTAAAAAAAGCACACAGGCCGACGATTCCGTTGGTCTGGGCCTGGCCATTGTAAAACAGATCTGCACCCAAAACAATATGCTGATATCCTATAGCTACTCCGGCTCGGAGCATCAGTTCCGCCTGCAATTCTGAGTTCGTAAATCTTCAACTTTCCTTCAAAATATAATCAGGTTTGAGACAGATCACGGTGCGATATTTGATTTTTCTATTTCACAACGTCCTTTTGTATGTTCAGAATCCTTACATATTCGTTTTTACTTGCCGGAAGCCTTCTTTGTCTTCCCGGCCGATCACATGCGCAACAATCAAACCCGCAGGAGGCGGGAACAATTACCGGTACAGTCAGGGATGCCGATGGAAAAGGGGTTGATTTTGCAAGCGTAACCTTACTTTCGTTACCCGATTCTACTTTCGTCGGCGGAGCGCAGACGGAGGCCGGAGGCAAATTCTCCCTTGGAAATATCCGGCCTGGAAGATACACCGTAAATGTCAGCTTCGTCGGATACACGGAAAAAGGCGTTGGAAACGTGCGGGTACAGGCCGGCGAAACAACCGAATTAGGCGTGATATCCATTCGTTTGGATTCGGAAACGCTCGATGAAGTCGTGGTGGAATCGGAAGCCATGGATATACAGTATGACCTGGACAAAACCATTTTCACGGTTTCGGACAACATCAAGTCCATGAGTACCAATGCAAGCGATGTCCTGGAACAAATTCCCATGGTGGAACTTGACCAGGAAGGCGTTCCCAGCGTAATGGGCCAGGGAGTAAGTGTACTTATTGACGGAAAGCCCTCCCGCATTTATGGAGATAATATTGAAACCGTACTCAAGCTGATCCCGTCCGGCCTGATCGAAAAGATCGAAGTAGTGACCAGCCCTTCGGCCAGGTACTCGACCGAAGAAGGAGGCATTGTCCTTAACATTATTACGAAAAGCGAATACCTTTCCGGTGTCAGCGGGATTGCTAACCTGTCGGTCACTTCCAATAATACCTACTCCCCTTCGGTTAACGTAAATATTGCCCGCAGGAAATTCAGCTTTAACAATAGTATTGCCTTTGAATACGACAGAGATCTGTCCAGCAGCAATCTCTTCCGGGAAAATTTCCCCGCAGGGAACGTATTTTTCACGGACCAGACCCGCGACGGAACCGACGAGGATCAGGATTTTTCGTATAATGGTAACCTGTATTATAACATTACTTCTAAAAGCCGGATAGGCGCCTTTTTTGGACTGGGCCACGATACGGAGAACGAAGATGAAACACTTATTACCCGTTTTCTCGACGAGGGACAGGCCCTTGACTCCGCTTACACCCGGATCATTGATAACAGGGAGAATAGCTGGAATTACCGGGCAGGAATCGATTTCGATAAAACCTTTTCGAGCGAGGATCATATTCTGAATCTCGAGGCCTATTATTCAACGCGGTCCGACGACGATAATATGCATTTCGATCAGAACAGTGAGTGGGAAAGCATGGAATCGCTGCAGAACCAGGTATCTACCAGCGACGATGTAGGATTTACCGTGGAAGGGGATTACGTGCAGCCCTTTGGCGAAAAATCACGGCTGGAAGCTGGGTTCCGCGCTGACTGGGAAACGGACGAAAATGTATTCAGGGCTGAGTATTTTGATGAAAGCGCCGGGGAATTCCTGGTAAATGACGCGCTCTCCAATGATTTTACTTCGCTGGAAAGCGACTATTCTCTATACGGTATGTACCGTACCGAATTGAACCGGTTCAGCCTGCAGGGCGGGCTGCGTCTGGAGAAATCCGTTCTTGAAACTACCCAACACCTGCTGGATCAGTATTATAAAACTGACTTCCTGAACCTGGTGCCTACCCTCAATATGTCTTACCGGCTTCAGAATAATGACAATGTCACTTTCAGCTACAGCCGGCGGGTGCGAACGCCCAGGTGGCATGAACTAAATCCCTTTGTCGATTATTCCGATCCGGAAAACATCGAATCAGGAAACCCGGAACTCAAACCGGAATTCATTAATTCCTTCGAGGCCAGCTACAATAAATTTGTAAAGCAATTCAACCTTTACGCTTCGGTATTTTACCGGCACAGCAATGATCCTATACAGCGTATACGCACCGTGGATACGGCAGGTATATCCTACACGAATTTTGACAACGTTGGCAGTGAACGCTACTACGGGCTTGAAACCGGCATGGGCGCGGATATTCTGCCGGAATGGAATTTCAGGGTAAGCGTAGGCGTAAGGAAAAACGAAGTGTTTGGCTTTGACGAAGATAACCAGACGACAGCCTTCACATCGAACCTTTCCACCTTCTTCCCCTTGCCGTTTGACTTTAAAGGCTATGTATTCGCCTTTTACCAGGGTCCGCGGTCAATCGCTCAGGGAAGGATGAAAGGAAACTTCATTACCAATATCGGCGTTCGGAAATCCTTTCTCAATGACAGGGCGGATTTTTCCATTCGTTTCTCCGATGTATTTAATAACCGCCAATGGAGCATGGACCTGCAGAACAATTTTTACAATCAGACCAGCACGTATCAGCGGCAGTCGCGTTATCTCACCTTTGGCTTCAGCTATACATTCGGAAGGCTTCAGGAAGGAAGAGAACGCGGCGAAAGAAACGGCGGAAACGACGGAGGCATGGGAGGCGGCGGTGAAGGCGAAGAATTTGAAATGGACTAGTGCTTCTCAGAGCACAAGTTTTATCGCTTAGGTTTAGGTTAAAGGGGTTGTACCGAAAGTGCAGCCCCTTCTTTTTAAACCTGCGTATAATTTCCTAGTCATCTTCATCGTCATGGCAATTCATACAGGCGTTTCCATAACTTTCGTAATCATCGAAAGCAGGCCCCGGTTTGCCAAACAAGGTAATTATCTTATCCAGACGCACCTTTTCTCCCTTATCAGTCAGCAAGTATTCACCGGAGGTTTCTTTCTTCAAAGCATCTACACGTCCTTCCACCCGTTCCACCTGAGGTTCCGGGCTGAAATAATGGATACGGCCTGATACGCCCTTCTGAATAGCTTCGTCCAGTACCTCCCGGAAATCCCAGGGTACCGGTAAATAATCATCGGATGTCATGGTTTCTTTTTTTAAGAACCGAGTAATTCTTCGACTTTTTCCCGCAATGCCTTTCCTCTTAATCCTTTCGCAATGATCACGCCGTTTTCATCCACAAGATAGGTCTGAGGAATGGCCATTATCCCGTATTCCCGGGCAATGGCGGACTGAAATCCCTGCAGATCGGTGAGGTGCTTCCATTCGAGCTGGTCGTCTCTGATTGCCTGTTTCCATGCTTCTGCATTGTCGTCCAGGGAAACGCCGATAATTTCAAGGCCAAGCGGCTGAAATTCATTATATAGCTTCACTACATTGGGGTTCTCTTTCCGGCAGGGAGCGCACCAGGAGGCCCAGAAGTCGATCAGGGTGATCTTTCCCAGGGAGCTTTCGAGCGAAACAGTCTCGCCCTCCGGGTTTTTTCCACTGAATGCCGGTGCGGGCGAGCCAATGGAAGTATTCTTTGCTATCGCCAGCCGATCAGCCAGCTTCTTTCCGAAAGGATGGGATTTCACTTCCGCGTTCAGCTTTTCAAAGGCAGGCTGTACCCGTTTGTAATCAAGATCATAAACCACGGCATTGATCAGGTAAGGGCCCACGGGCGAAGCCGGATGGCTGCCGGTGAAATCTATCACAAAATCTTCCCTTTCCTTCACCAGGAGTTCGTACTCCTCATCCAGTACAGCCAGCTGTCCGGCATTATTTTCCTGCTGGGCGGCCACATAACGCTGGTAAAGCGCGCGTTCCTTTTTATCGATCTCTTTCAGGCCGTTAATGGCTTCTTTGTAGGTATCATGCGCGGCAGACCCCTGGACATTCACGGCTGCGATATCGCTGATATTCCCGGTCACATCTATCGTCCCTTCTTCAACAAATACTTCAACGCCCCCCTTATGCTTTTCAAAAAGAAGGTAGAACGGCAGAGGGCGGTCAACCGTTCCTTCGAAAACAAGGCCGCCTGCGGCATATACCAATGAATCTACCGGCTGGGGTTCCAGGGTAGCGGTATCCGGTTTATATAAATATACTTTCTCTCCTTCACTTAATCCTTCCAGCTGCACCTTAAGCTGGAATGTTTTTCCGGCAGGTTTATTGCAGGCAAGAAGGAATGCAATGGCTCCCGTAAGGAGCGCCAGTCGTTTGATCATTATTTTCATTATTGAATGACAAAAATAAACGTTTAAAACTTCATATTGTTGTGATTTTTGAAAGCTCCCAAACTAATCCTAATTTAGGAGCGCGAAAAGTGCGGCACTTCAAGGAGGAATATGGTTGCAATCTACTATAAGACAGGCGATAAGATAGTGAAGGAAAACAACCTTTACAAATTATCCCAGATTGATATAAACAATCTGATATGGGTAGATTTGAATCGCCTGGATGAAACCGAAAAAAGGATCATCAGCACCAAGTTCCACATCAAAATCCAGGATCAGCAGGAATTGCAGGAAATTGAGAGCAGCTCGCGGTTCATCGAAACCGAAAAAATGATCACTGCCAATTCCAACTTCCTCGTTTATCACGCGGACAACCAGCATTCGGTGGAGCCTGCTTCCTTTATCCTTAAAAACAATTACCTGGTTACGGTAAGAAGCTCCGAGTTTAAATCTTTCAACGAGCTGAAGAAGCGTATTGAGCTAAATCCCAGGAAGTTTCGAAACGGGTATGATGTGCTTATGTTACTACTCCAGATTCGTATTGACTTCGATGCGGATCACCTGGAGCTGATCGCCAACGATATTTCCCGAATAGGCCGTGAACTGCTTCAGGAAGAAAAACTGAACCAGGACACCATTTATGATATTACCGAGCTGCAGGAAACGACCATGATGCTCCGGCTGGTCATCATTGACAAGCAGCGGGTAATCTCCAGCATGCTGAAAAGCAAATACGTACCCGGCGAATTCGACAATGAGATCCGGATCATGATCAAGGACATTAATTCCCTGCTTGAACACGCCGCTTTCAGCTTTCACCGGCTGGAATACCTGCAGGACACTTTCCTGGGCCTGGTGAACATTGAACAGAACAAGATCATTAAGATATTTACCGTAGCCGCGGTGATCTTCATGCCCCCTACCCTGATCGCGAGTATTTACGGAATGAATTTCGACCTGATGCCCGAGACAGGCTGGGATTACGGCTATCCTTTTTCCATTGGCCTGATGATCGTTTCGGTAGGAATTACCCTTTACTTCTTCCGGAAAAAGGGCTGGCTATAATGGTCGTGCCGGCCATGATACTGGATTTTTGACTGACTCTTCTTATCTTTGCAAACATTTTAGAAACACAGCGGTTGGCTTGTTGAAGGAATTTATTAATGAGTAAGCAAGGAAGAGTATTGGTCGCGATGAGCGGAGGAGTGGATAGCTCGGTAACAGCCGTTATGTTGCACGAGCAGGGCTACGAGGTGATCGGCTTAACCATGAAAACCTGGGATTATGCTTCATCCGGCAGTTCTTCAAAGGAAACCGGCTGCTGCAGCCTGGATTCGATCAACGATGCCAGGTCGCTTGCAGTGAATTATGGGTTTCCCCACTATATCCTGGATATCCGCAATGAATTCGGCGACTTTGTGATAGATAATTTTGTGGAAGAATACCTTGCCGGCCGCACCCCCAACCCCTGTGTCCTCTGCAACACTCATATTAAGTGGGAAGCCCTGCTGAAACGGGCAAATATGCTGGATTGCGAATTCATTGCTACCGGCCATTACGCGAATATCCGTAAATCAGAAAAAACAGGCCGTTTCGTGGTTTCCAAAGGCCTTGATGCGAATAAAGACCAGTCCTATGTGCTGTGGGGCGTTTCACAAGAAAACCTTAGCCGCACGATGCTCCCCCTGGGCCGCTTTCACAAATCGGAAATACGTCAAATGGCCATGGAAATGGGGCAGGCGGAGCTTGCACAGAAAAGCGAAAGTTACGAGATCTGTTTTGTGCCGGATAATGATTACCGCTCTTTCCTCCGGCACCGGGTAAATGATCTTGATGAAAAGGTAAAAGGCGGGAACTTCGTACTTACGGACGGAAAAATAGTGGGTCAGCACCAAGGCTATCCATTTTATACCGTCGGACAGCGAAAAGGCCTTGGAATTGCCCTGGGCGAGCCGGTGTTCGTCAAGGAGATCATTCCTGAAACCAATACCGTTGTGCTGGGAAAGAAAGAAGAGCTGGAGCGCGTACAAGCCCTGGTGCGGAACGTGAACCTGGTAAAATATGCTTCCCTGGAAGGACCTGTGGAGGCGGTAACGAAGATCCGCTACAAAGACGCCGGCACCCTGAGTACCATAGAACAGGAAGGCGATACCATGAGAGTGGACTTTCATCATGCCGTCGCGGGGGTTGCTCCGGGACAATCCGCCGTCTTTTATGAAGGCGATGACCTTATTGGCGGAGGCTTTATTATGCGGGAAAACCACCGTATTCCGGCATCCGCAAACCTTGAACATTAAACATTGAACCATAAAATGTCAGAAAAAAGAGAACATATCCGCTGCCTGATCGTTGGCTCAGGGCCTGCCGGCTATACGGCTGCCATTTACGCAGCGCGCGCTGATCTGAAACCCGTTATCTATACCGGCATTCAGCCCGGCGGCCAGCTGACGACCACTACGGAAGTGGAAAACTTTCCCGGCTACCCGGAAGGGACCCAGGGGACAGAAATGATGGAAGATTTTAAGAAACAAGCCGAACGTTTTGGCACCGCTGTTCGTTTCGGCTATGTAAGCGACGTGGACCTTTCAGAACGGCCTTATAAGGTAACCATTGATGAGACCACGCAGGTGACTGCTGATGTACTGATCGTTGCTACCGGAGCTTCGGCCAAATGGCTCGGACTGGAATCAGAAAAGAAATATAACGGTTTCGGCGTATCGGCCTGCGCTGTTTGCGACGGATTTTTCTTCCGGGGCCAGGACGTTGCCATCGTCGGCGGAGGAGATACCGCGGCGGAAGAAGCCACTTACCTGGCAAAACTTTGCCGGAAAGTATACTTGCTCGTCAGAAAAGGCGAGTTCAAGGCGTCGAAAGCCATGGTTCACCGCGTGGAACATACCCCCAATATTGAGATCCTCTTCCATACCGAAACCCAGGAGATAATCGGGAACGGACAAACGGTGGAAGGGGTCCGCGTGGTCAATAACCTGACCATGGAAGAAAGGATCCTTGACGTGACCGGTTTTTTTGTCGCCATAGGCCACAAGCCCAATACGGATGTTTTCAAGGGCTGGCTGGACATGGATGAGACAGGGTATATTCAGACTATTCCCGGTACTACCAAAACGAATATTGAAGGCGTATTTGCCTGTGGCGACGCACAGGACAGGATTTACCGCCAGGCGGTAACCGCAGCGGGAAGTGGCTGTATGGCTGCCCTGGACGCTGAACGTTACCTGGCTGCTGTAGAAGACACTTCCGTGTACGCGGATGCCGAAGTGAAAGAATGAGTCCAAGGTTTAAAAAGATCTACCTCTTTGTTATGGTAGTAGTACCCTTTTTGGTGTATTGCGGCTATTATTATGGAGAAATGATCCGGAAAGCACCTTTTAAATTCGAGGATTTCCAAACGATAAAGGTTGACTTCATCGCTCCGGGGGCAGGGAAGCGCATATTGACATTGCCAAAGGAACGGTAGACTACCTGCTGCCCGGCAGGGGGGCAGTTAAAGATACAATTTCCTTTAGCAGCGATGAATTACAGGAGTTTCACCGGATACTTTATACCAATAACTTCTTTGAAATGCCCCACGAGATGCAGAATGAAGGTTCTGCCGACAGCACAACCGGCGTTTATACCATAGACGCCATTTATGAGCGCAAACAGTATAAAGTCGCTTACGAGACCAATTACCGGGGGAAAGACGTTATAAAGATAAGATCGAACGGATTATTGCCTTCATCGAATCCAACATGAAAAAGAAGCTGGAGAACAATTGATTTAATCGGGAATAATCCTTAAGTTTGCGCCTCGTTTAAAAACACATAATTTATGTACGCAATAGTAAATATAGCCGGGCAACAGTTTAAAGTTGCAAAAGACCAGCATCTCTTTGTACACAGGCTGCAGGGAGACGAGGGCGCTAGTATTGAATTTGACGACGTATTACTGGTTGATAATGACGGAAAAGTAACCGTTGGCGCCCCTACAGTAAAGGGCGCGAAAATATCTGCCAAGATCGTCTCTCACCTGAAGGGCGATAAAGTGATCGTTTTCAAAAAGAAAAGAAGAAAAGGTTACAAGAAAAAGAACGGTCACCGTCAATTTTTCACCAAAATTCAGATTGAGAACATTAACGTTTAACGTTTTTATTGATTAAAACATGGCACATAAAAAAGGCGTCGGTAGTTCAAAGAACGGACGCGAATCACATAGTAAACGCTTAGGTGTAAAAATATTCGGAGGACAGGCTGCCATTGCTGGCAATATCATTGTCCGTCAGCGAGGCACCAGGCATCACCCGGGAAAAAATGTAGGCATTGGCAGGGATCACACCCTTTTTGCCTTGGTTGACGGCACGGTTCTTTTCAGAAAAGGTGCAGAAGACAAGACCTTCGTATCGGTATTGCCGCTTGTAGCAGCTCCTGAAGATGCGGCCAGCAAGCCTGCAGCACCTAAAAAAACTGCTTCGGCGAAAAAAGCTGCAGCGGCTCCGGCAGCTGCCGAAGAAAAGCCAAAAGCAGCAAAAAAAGCTGCACCGGCCCCGGCAGATGAAGCTTCCTCTGAAGAAGCGGCTCCCGCAGCTGCAAAGAGCGAAGAAAAACCAAAGGCCTCAAAGAAAGCAGCCAAAGCTGATGACCTGAAAAAGATCGAAGGCGTTGGCCCCAAGATCGCTGACGTACTCGTTGCCGCTGGTGTAGACTCTTTCGAAAAGATGTCAAAAGCCTCTGCGGAAGACATTAAAAAGATCCTGGATGAAGCCGGAAGCCAGTTCAGCAGCCATGATCCCGGCACCTGGCCGCATCAGGCTTCTCTTGCTGCCGAAGGCAAATGGGATGAGCTGCAGAAACTGCAGGACGAATTGAAAGGCGGAAAATAATTCATACCGAAGAACAACCAAGGCCTCCGGCCCGAAGTTGCTTCTAAACAAAACCGGGTTTCTTCACCGCGATCAAAGATTGCAGAAGAAGCCCGGTTTTATTTTTGTCCGTTTCCTTGTCTTGTCCATTCCGCCTACTTTTCCCGCCGAAGCAGTTTTTCTGCGAAATCGCAGAGGATGTATTTTTTCTCCGCAGGTACGGCAACCTGGTCAAGGTGGGTAAAAGCCCGGCTGGTGAACAATGCCGTTTCTTCTCTGATCTTTTCCGGAATACCAAGCGCATCAAAGACCTTCTTCACTTCGCTGACTTTTTCTTCCGGCCGTGGGGCATCCGGCCTTAGCCATTTCCTGAGTGTCTTTTCTTCTTCCGGCCCGGCCAGCTCAAACGCTTTTATCAACAGGTAGGTTTTCTTATTGGCAAGCACGTCCCCTCCTACCTGTTTGCCAAATTTTTCAGGGTTGCCGTAAAGGTCCAGGTAATCATCCTGCAACTGAAAGGCAATTCCCAGGTTCTTTCCGAAGCCGTATAGCTCTTCCGCTTCGTGATTCGCAGCTCCGCCGGTAACAGCGCCTATTTTCAGGCTGGCGCCGAGCAGCACCGCCGTTTTTAGTTCGATCATTTGCAGGTAAGCCTGAATGTTTACCAACTCCTGCTTTTCAAAATTCATATCAAGTTGCTGTCCTTCGCAAACCAGGGCGGCCGTCCGGCTGAAAATATCCAGCACTTTTTCCAGGTAGCCCGGACTTACCTTCGCCATAAGCTTATAGGCCTCCACCAGCATTACGTCGCCGGAAAGAATTGCGGTATTCGGATTCCATTTGCGATGCACGGTAGGAGCGCCCCTTCGCAGGGGAGCCTTATCCATGATATCGTCATGCATCAGGGTGAAATTATGGAACAGTTCAACAGACAGAGCAGGGTTGACCGCCGCGCCAATGTCTTCGCTGAAAAGATTGCAGCCCATCAACACCAGGCAGGGCCGCAGCCGTTTGCCTTCCAGGCTCATGATATAGGTAATAGGATCGTATAACTCCGGAAGGTAGCCGGGGTAAACGCTTTTTTTAATAGCAGTATCTACGATATGCTGCAGTTCTTTAAAAGAATACATCTTCGCGCTTACTGCATGACGATTTTAAAATCGATCTGCCGTTTTACTAAATTTACATTTTTAACACGGACCTTCACTTCATCGCCAAGCTGGTACTTTTTCTTTTTCCGCTGCCCGATAAGGCAGTAGTTCTTTTCATCCAGCACGTAAAAATCATCGTCTATTTCCCTCAGGCGCACCATACCCTCGCATTTGTTTTCTATGATCTCCACATACATTCCCCATTCCGTGAGCCCGGAAATAACGCCCTGGTAAACCTCTCCTACGTTATCCTGAAGGTATTCCGCCTGTTTATATTTAACCGAGGCACGTTCGGCATCCGCCGCCCGCTTTTCCATTTCGGAAGCATGTACGCAGCGCGGCTCCAGCTCAGCGGCGTCTACGGGTTTCCCGCCGTCAAGGTAATGCGCAAGCAGCCGGTGAACCATGACATCGGGATACCGCCTGATGGGCGAAGTAAAGTGTGTATAATAATCGAAAGCCAATCCGTAGTGGCTGGTTTGCTTCGTGGTGTACTTTGCCTTGGACATCGCCCGGATGGCCAGGTGCGTAAGTACGTTCTGCTCTTTCCTGCCCACGACATCTTCCATTAAAAAATTAAGGGAACGGGAAATCTCACGGGTGGATTTCGTACTGATCTTATATCCGAATTTTTCCGCAAACTGGGCAAATGTGGCAATATTTTCCGCATCAGGCGCATCATGGCTCCGGTACACGAAGGGAGGCTTATTCTTGCCTTTGCCCCGGGTTCCTATAAAGCGGGCCACCAGGCGGTTTGCCAGTAGCATAAAATCTTCAATAAGCTTATGTGTGTCTTTACGTTCCTTCACGTATACGCCCAGGGGAACGCCTTTTTCGTCAAGGCGAAATTTCACCTCCGTGGTTTCGAAGTTAATGGCCCCATTCTTAAAGCGCTGTTCGCGCAGAATATAAGCCAGTTCGTTCAGCTTCAGCAGTTCACCGGCGAAATCTCCTTTTCCGGTATCCAGGACCATCTGGGCCTCTTCATAACTGAATCTCCGGTTGGAATGAATAACCGTACGCCCGAACCATTCATTGAGAACGCGGGCTTTATCATCCAGTTCAAATACAGCGGCAAAGCACAAGCGATCCTGCTTAGGCACCAATGAACAAAGATCATTGGAAAGCCGCTCGGGAAGCATGGGAATCACCCGGTCAACCAAATAAACGGAAGTGCCCCGCTCTTCCGCCTCCCGGTCAAGCTCCGATCCGGGCTTGACATAATAGGTAACGTCAGCAATATGGACGCCTATCTCATAATTTCCGTTTTCAAGTTTGCGGAAAGAAATAGCGTCGTCAAAGTCTTTTGCATCGGCCGGGTCAATGGTAAAGGTGGTTATTTTCCTGAAGTCACGGCGGTTTTTGATCTCTCCGGAAGGAATTTTGCCGTCAAAAGCTTCCGCTTCCCTGATTCCTGATTCCGGGTAAGACGTCGCAAATCCGAAATCGGCCAGAATAGCATTCATTTCGGTATTGTTCTCGCCCGGGCTTCCCAATATCTCCACGATCTCCCCCACCGGGTTTTTCGCACCTTCCGGCCATTGAGTAATACGGGCTACGGCTTTCTGCCCGTCTTTTCCTCCCTTGCTGTTCTCAAGCGGGATAAAAATATCGTGCAGCATCTTCCGGTCATCCGGTTCCAGGAAAGCAAAATTCTTTGAAACGACGAGCTGCCCGGTAAACGTCTTTTTAGACCGCTCAAGGATCTCCACCACCTCCCCTTCTATTTGCTTTTTGCCCCCCTTTCGTTCGTAAACAAATACCTTTACTTTATCCTTATGCAGGGCATTCCGGAGTTTACGGGGAGCGATGAAGACATCGTCCTCCAATTCATCGGAAACAACATAGGCAGAACCGGTTGCTGTCATGTCAATCACACCGGTCACGTAAGTTTTCATATCGCTGATCTGGAACTTTCCTTTCGAAACTTCCCTGAACGTTCCCTCCTTTGCTTCATCCTTGAGTATCTCCAGGATCACTTCCCGCGTTTCAGCATCAGTGATATTCAGCGCTGAACTCACCTGCTTATAATTAAGCGATTTGCCGGAGCTTTTCGCTAAAATATTAATTACCAACTGAGTAAAAACCTGCTTGAGGCCCTTCAATTGTTTACTCTTATTCGCCATTCCATCTGTTCTTTGATCTGCAAATTAGCATATCCCCTGCAGAAGCACAACCATAAAGTGAGCTATTTGCGCATTCACCTAAATTGAATACTTTTACGTTATGAAGTTCGGCACGGTAGATAATCCCGGAGAAATAGATTTCAGCCTTCCGGCTGACCATCCGGATACGAAGCGGGTACTCAAAGCCCATAAAAACAAGCAGCCTTTTGAAATTTATGTAGGCTGCGCCAAATGGAACCGGCAGGACCTGAAAGGGTTTTACCCCAGGGGCACCAAGGATGAACTCTCTTATTATGCCAGCCAGTTCAACTCCATTGAGCTGAATGCCACCTTTTATAATTCTCCCGACCGCGCGCAGGTGGAAACCTGGAAAAGCAAGACGCCGGAAAACTTCCGGTTCTTTCCCAAAATACCCAATACGATCAGTCACTTTAAGCGGCTTATCAATGTGCAGGAACCCGTGGAAGCCTTCTGCGACGCCATCAGCAATTTCGAAGAAAAGCTTGGAATGAGCTTTCTGCAAATGCACGATAATTTTAAGCCGAAAGATATTGAACGCCTGGTAACATTTGTCAAAAACTATCCCCCGGCTATCCCGCTGGCCGTGGAAATGCGAAATACGGAGTGGTTTACCGATAGAGACGCCGCTGAGCAATTTTATCAGCTGCTGGAAGGCCAGGGAAAGACGAATATTATTGTAGACACCGCCGGAAGAAGGGACATGCTGCATATGCGGCTGACCAGCCCCACTGCCTTCATTCGCTATGTGGGAGCCAACCATTCTACCGACTATTCGCGCCTGGACAGTTGGCTGGAGCGCATCAAAGACTGGCGCAGCGCAGGCCTTCAAACGCTTTATTTCTTTGTCCACCAGAATGTTGAAAAAGAATCTCCACTCCTTTCAGCTTACTTCATAAAGAAACTAAATGAAACCTTTTCCGCCGGCCTGAAAGTACCCGAATCAGCCGGATGAAAAATAGTTCAGCTTCCGTTATATAATTTTTAAGGCTTTTACCGTTAACTAATAGCAGGTAAAAATAAATATCTTAAAAATTCTCATGGGAATTGTAGAAATCTCCATTATACTTATTATGCTTATTGCGGGATTAGCATTATTGTTATACCCAAGCCCTCACCAAAAGCAAATGCGAAAGGAAAGAAAACAACGGAAGCATCGCGTATAATTTTCAAACCAGTCCGAAAATTTCTATCTTTGCCGCTCCTTATCGTTAATTACTGACTCCGTAGCTCAGTTGGTAGAGCAGCTGACTCTTAATCAGCGGGTCGACAGTTCGAGCCTGTCCGGGGTCACCACAAAAATAAGCCAGAGCGGCAGCTACCGGAGCAGGTAAGGCTGCATCTCTTCTCCTTTGTAGTATTTTGCAGGGATCATTAGTTTATGTTTAGGCAGAGCAGCGCCATTGTAATCGAAATAGGCTTTAAACCGGTTTTCCCCCTCCTTGAACCATATGGAGATCAGCTTTTCACCGCGATCGGATACCCAGTCGAACCGGGCGTCCTTATTTGATACCAATTCCCTGAGGTTGTTATTGGCTTGTTTGTGAACCAGGTAATACACGTAGTTAAAAGCGGATGTTACGGTCTTTTTATGGGTCCATTTGATGGCAAACTCCTGGTTCAGTTTTATGCTTTGATCTCCGTCTAAACCGTTTTTAATAATCCCGCCGCCCGGGCTGATGCGTACCAGCGCATTGTCCTGTGTCACCATAGTTATCCCAAACATGACGGTCAGCGCCGAATCAGTAACTGGAACGGTTCCCATGTCAACTAACCGGAAATCGAACAGCCGGGCATTCCAGTTCGTCCCGTTTTCGGTTCCCTGGTTCAGGGTTTCAACCGCAAACCCTACCGGGAAAGATGCCCTCGGATCATCTTCTGCTGCTATTCTGCTTACCAATTCCATTCTCCTGAAGGGCGGCACCTGTTTAACCTTTTTGAAGTTGCCGGACGCCGATAGAATGGAACCGGTGCTGTCCTTATCATAAGCCACTAGAAATAAAGCCTCTCTTTCTCCCTCCCGGTCGTAAATTCTGAAAGCGCTTATTTCCCGGTAACGCGCATCAAGTACATACTTTTTCCGGCTATTTGGCGAGGCAATAACGATCTTGTTATCTTTTTCAAATTGATAAAACAACGTATTATCTATTTCCAGCAAGGGAGCCGCAGACCTTAGCACCCCCAGGTTTATCCGGTCCCCGGTACGGGAATCCATTAGCCAGCAGGCAGGGGTGTCGGAAAGGCCGGTGATCACATAATAGGAAAAATCGTCCCGGACATCTATGTGTTTGCAGAAGCCGGGAGCTTTCACTTCATTCCCCAGCGTATCCATCATCCCCCATTTGCCTTCGACCCGGAATGGCACCAGAAATGGACGCTCATTGGCGTCAGATTCCTGCGCCAGCAATCCCTGCGGGAATATGAACATGCAAACGGGAAGAAAAAATAAAAAAAGGACAGGTCTTAGCATTTTTCTCGCTTTGTTTAGTAAAAACAAGATACGGTAATTCCCTGGTAATTTCCATATCCTTATCTTTCCCTGCTAATGGACAGTATCTTCTTCTACATTCTTCTCACCAGTTTCATTGCTACGCTGGTGCGTTCCACCTTTGGCTTCGGGGAATCGCTGGTTGCGGTGCCCTTATTGATCCAGTTCATTCCGGTAGAAACGGCGGTGCCGCTTTCGGTGCTTTTGTCCATCTTTATTGCATTGGTTGTTGTAGCGCAGGACCACCGGAAAATCCATTTCAATAGTGCCAAATGGTTAATTCTGTTCGCGATACCCGGAATTCCTCTGGGATTGGCCTTGCTTGTTTATGGCAACGATTTCCTTGTCAAGCTGGGGTTGGGTATGCTAATTTTGTTTTATTCGGTTTATTCCCTTTTTGAAAAGAAATCGCTTGAACTGAAAAAGGATAATATGTTCTGGTTGTTTGCCTGCGGTTTCTTCTCAGGGGTCTTTGGCGGAGCGTACGGCCTGAACGGCCCCCGCTGGTGGTATATGGAAACATGAGGAAATGGAGCAGTAAACATTTCCGGGCTACGCTGCAGGCCTATTTCTTACCGGCAAGCATCCTTGGTGTAGCTGGCTATGCCGTCAAGGGCCTTATGACGGCGGAAGTATTCACTTATTTCCTGGTTTCATTGCCTGCCGCCATCCCTGCCTTATTCCTCGGAAGGTATTTAAACCATAAACTGAACAGTGACTCATTCTTCCGGTATGTGTATTTCGGGCTTGCGCTGATCGCGGGCTATCTTGTGTATACCGCTTTTGCCTAAGCCTCCCCTGCTTTATACGCGAACCGTTTTCCAGCGGCCTTTTTTAAACAGCCAAAGGGTAAACAGGCCCACAGAAGTTTCGGAAACAAATACGCCCCAAAATACGCCGGAATGCTCCAGGTCAAGATAGATCGCAAGAAAATAAGATAAAGGAATCTGGATCAGCCAGAAAAAAACGAGATTGATCAGAGTGGGCGTTCTGGTGTCACCGGCGCCATTGAAAGCCTGTACCGATACCATCCACCAGCCATATACAAAAAAGGAATATGACAATATTCTCAGCCATTCCGCCCCGATAGTTATTACGCGATCATCTCCCGTAAAAATCTGCATCAGCGAATCATTATAAAAAAAGTAGAAGAAGGACACCGCTACCAGGAAAATCATATTGTATAATCCTATCTTCCATACGGCGGATTCCGCCCGTTCGGGGTGGCCGGCGCCCAGGTTCTGCCCTACGAGTGTGGCGGCGGCGTTTGATAATCCCCAGGCGGGCATCATGGTAAACATCATTACGCGCAGTGCGATGGTGGCTCCGGCGACGGCTTCGCTGCCTACCCCGGCAAGAATACGCATCAGGAAAATCCAGGAAGTCATGGAAACGATCATTTGCCCGATCCCTCCCGCGGAGGTGCGCAGAATGGCCAGCATCGTCTTGCCGTCCCAGTAAAGCTGGGACATGGTGGCCCGGATATGCTTTCCACCCTTAAACAGTAGCCAAAGCTGGATAATCACGCCAACTCCCCGCCCTATATTGGTCGCAATGGCCGCACCTTCAATACCAAGTGCGGGGAATGGGCCCCAGCCAAAGATAAGCAGGGGGTCCAGTAATATATTCACGCCATTCGCTATCCAGAGGACACGCATGGCAATAGCGGCATCTCCCGCTCCCCGGAAAACAGCATTCAGCAAGAAAAGCAGCACAACGATGACATTTCCCCCAAGCATCCATTGCGTATAGCGGTAACCATTCTCAATGCCCCACTGATCGGCGCCCATGAGCCCCAGCAGTTCCTTCGGAAAAAATATTCCCCCGACAGCGAAAGGAAGTGAGGCGATAAGGGCGATAAAGATGGATTGAACGGCTACTGCACCGGCGTCCTTTGCCTTCTTTTCCCCCACTCTCCTGGCCACAATGGCCGTAACAGCGGTTGCGAGTCCCATTGCTACTGAATACAGCAGGTACAGGTAGGTCTCCGTCAATCCAACGACCGATACCGCGGATGCGCCAAGCTTACCTACGAAATAAATGTCTACAATCGCAAATGTCGATTCCATTACCAGTTCAAGGATCATCGGCACAGCAAGCAGGAAAATTGCCCGGCCGAGCGGGATCTGTGTATAATCCGCTTCAGTACCTTTGATAGCGCTCTTCAGATCTTGCCAGAACGAAGGCTGCGGCTGTGAATCACCCGGAGTAGTCATCATCATGCAAAAATATACCGAAGATATTAAACAGGACAGGACAATTGCGACAAAATGCAGGGGCAAATACGCTACAAATTATCTGCAACAGGCAGCATCATCAGGTAAACCGGGTTTCCGATAGTTACCCTTTCTTTGCTTGCTTTTAACAGACCGCTTTCCGGGTCGCGATGGAAAACAACGATGCTGTTGCTGTTCTGGTTAGCGGCAAGGAGGAAGTTTCCATCCGGACTGATCATGAAATTACGTGGTGTCTTACCCAGGGTAGGCTGCCGTCCGGCTATAGTCAGTTTTCCGCTGCCTGCATCAATAGCATAGATCGTGATCTCATTCGCATCCCCCCGGTTGGATGCATAAAGAAACTTCCCGTCGGGGGAAATACGGATCTCGGCAGCGCCTGATTCCCCGGAAAAGCCTGGAGCCGTCATAGGAATTTGCTGAATTTCTTTTAACCGCCCGTTTTCATGGCGGAACACCGAAACCATGCCTGTCATTTCCAGGACAAGGTAGGCAAACGTAGCATCGTCATTGAATACCAGGTGCCTTGGTCCTCCGCCGGCGGTGACTTTAGTAAATGGCGGACTGGCCGGCGTCAGCGGCCTGGAAGTTCGTTCGGGATGATAACGGTATGCATTCACCTTATCGGTTCCTAAATCGCCGGTAAACAGGAACTTGCCGTTCGGTGAAAAAACCACGGAATGCACATGCGGCTTTTCCTGTCGCTGTTTATTCACGCTGCTGCCCTCATGCCGGATAATTTGAACAGGTGTTTCCAGCGAACCATTTCCGCTCAGGGGGAACACGCTGAGATTGCCGCCGGAATAATTCGCCGCAACAAGAAATTTTCCGTCCGGGCTTAAGCTGATATAACAAGGAGATCCCCCTCCCGATACTTGTTTATTGATCAATTCCAGCTTACCCGTGGAATTGTCAAAACTAAACGCGCTTATCTCCCCTTCTTTTCCGCCTCCCAGCTCGTTCACAGAATAAACAAAGTCCCCGTCTGCCGATGCCGCAAGAAAAGAAGGATTCTCCACTCCTTTTGCAGTATAGGTATGAACGATTTTACCTGTTTGGCTATCAAACCGGTAAACGTAAATACCTTCGCTTATTCCGGAAGTATACGTTCCGGCAAGCAAATGATAATAGCGTTCCTGGGCCTTTACCAGGCCGGGAAGCAATAACAGTAAAAGAAGAGGAAGTTTTCTCCCCGGCTTCATGGCCTAATCGAAATCAAAGAAATCCCCGAGGAAGGACTTTTTCTTCTTATGGGGACGATGGCCCGTATTGTGGGGACGCTGGTCGGAATATTCCTGGCCGTACCGTTTATAATCCGTATCATAATTTTCTTTCTTGGAATAATGATCGGCGGAACGCTCAAGGATCTTGTCCAGCTCACCCCGGTCCAGCCAAATGCCGCGGCAGTTGGGGCAATAATCAACTTCAACTCCATTCTTATCGCTCATTAAAAGCGTTTCACTGCAGGACGGACACTTCATATTTTTTATAATTTAAATTATTCCGTTAATTTAAGAAGAATTTTTCAATTACGCGTCCCAACCCTCCCGGGAGAAGGGCAGGTAAAGCCGTATTTTTTCACCTAAACTAAATGTATGGACCGTTTGTACGTGATTCAAACTTTGATGAAACAAAGGAAGCTCAAAAACTATCTCGAAATCGGGGTATTTAACGGGCACGTGTTTTTCCGGATTCAAAGCAGCTTTAAGGTTGCTGTTGACCCGGAGCCCAATTTTACTGTTTACCGGAAAATCGGGAAAACCGTTTTTAACCCCAGCAATTTTTTCAACCAGTATTTTCAGAAGACCAGCGATGCGTTTTTCATAGAAGATGCCTGCTCCCTGTACAAAAACCGGCAAATCGAGATTGCATTGATAGATGGCATGCACGAATATTCCTACGCATTGCGCGATATTGAAAACACCCTCGACCACCTGTCAGATGACGGGATCATTATTGTACATGATTGCAATCCGCGGAATCGCGAACACGCTTGTTCCTTTAAGGAATACAAAGACAGGAACTTCACCGGGATATGGAACGGGGATGTCTGGAAAGCCATCGTACACCTCCGCGCTCATCGTGATGATATTAACGTGTTTGTGCTGGACTGTGATCACGGGCTTGGCATTATCCAAAAGGGCAAGCCCCGGCACCATAAACCGAAATTCAACGGGCCGGATATTGCGTCTTTTACTTTTGAAGACCTGGACAGCAACAGGGAGGAATGGCTGGGGCTGAAGCCGGCTAACTACTTTTATGACCACTTCTCGCTCTACCCATCAGCGCAATGGTAAGGCCCATTAAGGCAATCAGCAGAAAGGAAATGCGAAGGCTGCTAAGTTCGGCTATAAAACCGATCAGGGGCGGGCCAAGTAAAAATCCCAGGTAACCGATCGTGGAAACTGCCGCCAGCGCCACCCCCGGAGTGGTGGTCGTTGATTTTCCGGCTTCGCTATAAACGAGAGGCACTACGGAGGATACTCCGATCCCCACCAGGAAGAATCCCGCAATGGCGGGGGCCGGGGAAGGGAAAATTATGGCCAGTAAAAGCCCGGTACAGGTAAACAGCCCGCTTGCCTGGAGAATGCGGGTAAACCCAAAACGAGTGGAAAACCAATCGGCAACGAATCGGGATCCGGCCATTGTGAACATAAAAGCCATGTACCCGGCCCCTATCAGCGCTTTTTCTGCAAGGACTACTTTTTTAAAGTACACCCCGCTCCAGTCAAACATGGTGCCCTCACAGATCATGGAACAAAAGGCGATGATACCCAGGTAGATCAGGGATTTGTCGGGCAATACGAAAAGAGGCCGCTTTTCCCCTTTTCCGGAATCCTCCTTTACGGTATAACGGAAGCATAGCGCAACGATCAGCCAGCAGGCCGCCATAATGAACGTAAAATGGTAAAAAGGAGATATATTATTCCCGATCATTACCGATCCGATTGCCGCTCCGGCGAATCCCGCGACACTCCATAAGCCGTGAAAAGACGCCATCACGGTGCGGCGGTACATGGCTTCTACCCCGACAGCCTGCGTGTTCATTGAAATATTTAGCATGTTGTTGGCAAAGCCAAATGCGAACAAGCAAATAATAAGTGTTAAATGGGTCTCTGCCAGGCCAATTCCTATGAGCAGAAGGCTGTATACAAGCGCCGAAGCAATAACGATGGCCCGGCTGCCGGCGCGGGCAACCAGCCAGCCGGAAACCGGAAGAGACAGCATAAGCCCTGCAGGCAGGGCAAGGAGTACACCACCCAGGCCCGCTTCGCTCAATCCCATTTTTTGCTGAATAGTAGGAATGCGTGAAGCCCAGCTGGAAAAGCATAAGCCGGAAAGAAAAAAGAGCGCGCTTACTACGGCGCGGTAAACGCTCCTGCCCGGGGCATGGATGGGGTCAGCACTCATTGGTAATCACATTATAAGAGTTTGTCGCGCTAAAATATATATATTTACCCATAATAAGGTGGATTTGTAACCGAGCAGAAAATGAATCAAAAATCACGTCCTGTTGAGTTGGCAGCAAGTTTATTATGCCTGGTATTGATTGTAATGATCCTTTATTACCTGCAAAGTGTGATCGTCCCCTTATTGTTTTCTATTTTAATAGCGATTTCGCTTTTTCCAATTGCCCGGCGGCTGGAGAACTGGCGGCTTCCTAAGGCTGCTGCCGCCATTATTTCGGTTATTATCGCTATCATTTTAATTGCGGCGCTTATCTATTTTATCATCAACCAGGTGATCATCATCGGTCACACGGATTTCGACCTTCATGATAAGTTCATTCTCATTGTCGATACTATTCAAAACTGGATAACAAGCACATTTAATTTGGAGCCGGGGGAAATGTGGCTGCGGGCTAAAGACCAGTCAAGCGCTATTCTTTCAAAAACCACCGCCTATGTGACCCGGGCCTTTGGATCTGCCGGAAGCATCCTGGCAAGCATTATCCTGGTACCTCTATATGTTTTCTTCCTCCTGTATTACCGCGATTTTTTCAGGGAGTTCTTCTTTCGGGCCTTTGCTTCTACCCCAAAACAGAAAGTCCAGGATACTCTGGATACAATTTACGGAGTAGTACAAAATTACCTGCTGGGCCTGGTAACTGTCATGGCCATTGTTGCCGTGCTGAACACGGGCGGGCTTTATGTCCTTGGCATCCAGTACGCCTGGTTTTTCGGGACGCTGGCCTCGCTATTATTACTGATCCCGTATATTGGCATAGCTATCGGTTCGCTGCTCCCCGCCTTGTTTGCCCTGGCTACCAAAGACAGCGCCTGGTATGCGCTGGGTGTGATCGGGTGGTTCCAGGTGGTGCAATTCCTGGAGGGCAATGTAATCACTCCAAATATCGTAGGAGGGAAAGTAAGCATCAACCCGCTGATGGCCATCATCTCCCTGTTGCTCGGAGGCCTGTTGTTCGGCCTGGCAGGACTTATTCTGGCCATTCCTTTCACGGCGGTACTTAAAGTAATACTTGAAGCGAATCCTGCGAGTCAGCCTTATGGGTTCCTGATCGGGGAGCCGAAGCAATACCATTTGAAGCGGTTTTCTAATAAGATCGTTTTTAAACGATGGAAGCTTAAGGAAAAGAAGAAGAATGGGTAGTTTCTGGTGAAGGCCTTTGCGCGCGTGCATGCGGTTTGGAGTGTCCGGACTCGCTCATGCTGATTTTCGGGATCCTCAAAGCTTCGCTTTGTTCCCGAAAATCAAAATTCGCTCGCTGCGGACACTCCAAAGCCTTTATGCTTCCAGCCCGCAATTGCCCGCGCGTCTATACTGCTCTTTGTTGCTTTTCGGACTCCAAAGCTTTACATGCTTCCGGCCGCAATTGCGCGCTCCGTACTGCTCTTTCTTGCTTTTCGAACGGTTCAATGTGGGTGATTGTCTTCAGCGAGAGGGTACTCATTGACCTACTTGCTGCCGGGTTCTTGTTCTTCGTATTGCTGGCTTAGTTTCTTTTGGATATCAGCGGGGACGGGGGCGTATTCTGCGAAGCTGGCGTTTACTTTGGCTTTGCCGTGGCTCACGTTCCGGAGGGAGGCGTATAGTTGATCGAGTTCGGCCTGCGGGATGCGGGCTTTGATCACCTGCCGGCCATTATTGCTTTCCATTCCAGTGATAATGCTACGGCGGGTCTGGAGTTCGGTCATTATTTCGCCCATCATTTCTTCGGGGGCAACCGCTTCCAGGTCGTATACTGGCTCCAGGAGCTGCGGCTGCGCTTGGTGAAAGGCTTCCCGGAAGGCCATCATCCCGGCGATCTTGAAAGAAATATCGTTGCTGTCCACGGGATGCATTTTTCCATCGTAAACGCTTACCCTTACATCGCGTACAAAGGAGCCGGTAAGGGGACCTTCATTCATTTTTTCCATGATACCCTTCTGAATGGAAGGCAAAAAACGGTTATCTATCGCTCCCCCGACAATGCAATTATTGAATACCAGTTTTCCTCCCCAGGGCAGGTCCACTTCTTCCGTTCCCCGTACAGGATATTCTTTTACAGGCGGCAGGCCGTCATACCAGGGTTCTATTTTCAGGAAAACTTCTCCAAACTGGCCGGCACCGCCGGACTGCTTTTTATGGCGGTAAGAAGCCTGGGCCGGCCTCCGTATGGTTTCGCGGTACGGGATTCCCGCGGGCTGGTATTCCACCTGCATTTTATATACATTCTCCAGCCGCCACCGGATCAGGGCAAGGTGCAGGTCTCCCTGTCCATGAAGGATCACCTGCTTTAATTCCTTGTTGTATTCCACTTCAAGCGTAGGGTCTTCAGTATGGATCTCGGCAAGCACTTCGCTTAGTTTTTCGTCGTCCTGTTTATTGCTGACAATAATAGCCGTTCGTACTTTCGGCAGGGGAAACCGAATAGGATCGATGGCGCCGGAAGCACCCTTCCCGTTAAGGGTATGGCCGGCCTGCGTGTTCTTCAGCTTCAGCGTACACCCGATATCTCCCGCCTTCAGCCGGTCCGCAGGGTGCCGTTGTTTTCCGTCGGCAATAAACAACTGGCTGATGCGCTCAATCGCCCCGGTTCGGGGATTTTCAAGCTCCATACCGGCGCTGACTTCTCCGGAAAGCACTTTGAAAAAGCTAAGCTTTCCAAGGTGCGGCTCTATGAGGGTTTTAAATATCAGCAAACGCACCGGGGCTTTTGGATCACAGGACACTTCCTCTCCCACTTCCGTAAGTTCAGCAGGCATTTCCGTTGCCGAAGGCGCCACGTTGTCAATGAATCCCATGAGGCGGCCGCTGCCCATATTGCTGCGTGTACTTAAACAAAAAACCGGGAAGATTTCATGTTTCATCATCCCGATCTTCAGGCCCTGGCGGAGTTCATCTTCATCCAGGCTGCCCTTATCGAAGTATTTCTCCATGAGCGCTTCATCATTTTCGGCTGCTTTTTCTACCAGCTCATTATGAAGCCGGCCGGCTCTTTCCTTTTCTTCAGGCGGAATAGGAAGCTTTTTGGGCTTTCCGCCGGAGGGTGGAAACTGATACATGGTCATTTTCAGCAGATCGATAATACAATTAAAGTCAAGCCCCTGGTTAAGGGGATACTGCATGACCGTCACAGCGTTGCCGAAAAAATTCCTGGCCTGCTCCAGGGTTTGGTTAAAGTGCGCTTTATCGCTGTCAAGCTGGTTAATGGCCAGGATAGTCGGTTTTTTATACTGGTCCACATAGTCCCAGATCAATTCGGCGCCTACCTCCACCCCGTATTGCGCGTTCAGCAGCATGACCACCGTATCGGCTACTCGTATGGAAGCTACGACTTCGCCTATGAAATCATCCAGGCCCGGGGTATCAATAATATTTATCTTATAGTTTCGCCATTCGGTATGCAGCAGGGTAGCATAAACAGATCCTTCCCGTTCGTGTTCAATGTCATGGAAATCAGAAACTGTATTCTTTTCTTCCACCGAGCCCCGGCGGTTAATGATACCGGCTTCAAACAACATGTCTTCGGCAAGAGAGGTTTTTCCGGCTTTTGCTGCACCTATGAGAACAATGTTCTTGATGTGCTTCTCATCAAATGTTTTCATCCCTGAGCGGTTTTGAGGAGAGTGATGACCTGTAAGACGATTACCAGCAGAAAGTTAAGGCTTTTTCTCCGAAAAATGAAAACACCCGGATAGGAGCTAACGCGGCGGCGCCCTTAAGATATGCGTAAGTGGCTGTATTCAGGACGAAGCAGGAAACTTGCCGCTGTATGCAAGCTTTCCATGCTCCAGCTTCAGCAGCTTATTCACGCAGGAAGGAATCTCATCAGTATAATGGCTGACATAAATAAGCGTAGTACCGGAGATTCGGCAAACCGCATCGATCAGCAGCCGGATCCGCTGCACCTGTTCCGCGTCCATCCCCTGGCAAGGTTCGTCAAGGATCAGCAGCGGTGGGTTTTTTACCAGTGCCCGTGCGATCAGCGTCAGGCGCTGCGTACTCAGGGAACTGCGCCTGAAAGGCTGGCCTGCCTGGCCGGCAATACCTAAGGCCTTTAGCCAGGAAGCCGCCCGCGCTTCCTGCTCCGGACTGCATTTCCGGATAAGGCCGAGCGTATCAAACAAACCGGATAAAACGACCTGCAGGCAGGTATCCTGGGTTTTAAAGTACTGGTGGAGTTCCGGCGAAACATAGCCGGTCTTCTTCTTGATATCCCAGATACTTTCCCCGCTTCCTCTTTTTTTATCGAAAAGGAACAGGTCGTTTGCATAAGCCTGGGGATTATCGGCATTTATCAGGCTCAGCAGGGCACTTTTTCCCGCGCCGTTATGGCCGGAAAGAGCCCAGCATTCCCCCCGCTTTACTTCCCAATCGATCCCTTGCAGGATAGGCGTATCGCCGTAGGTGACCGACACCTGCCGCATGCGTACGGCATATTCAAATGTCCGGGGCCGGCGATCAGCGAGCAGCCTTTCAAGCAGCTCCCTGTCCGGGCCGGCGGTTTCGCTCCGAAGTTCTTTTACCGCTCCTTCTCCCTGTGCAGCCACAAATTCCGGCTTTTTCCAAACGCCCGCAACTTTTCCTTTATCCAGGCGCGCCACATGGGTAATGCCTTCGGGGATCTCATTTTCAGAAGTAGCCATCACAATCGTGATGCCCGAAGCGATCAAGCGGTTAATAAGTTCATGGAAATAAGGCCTGGTTGCCGTGTCCAGGCCCGTAAACGGCGCATCAAGCAATAAAAGCTCAGGCCGTTTTATTAAGGCCGCGGCAAACATGAGCCTCCTGGTTTCTCCGTTTGATAATTTGATCAGGGATCTGTCAAGCAATTCCTCCAGGTGCAGGTCCCCGATGACCTGCGCGTTTAAATGCGCCTCGCTGCTTAGGTCCCGGAGATAATCCTTAACGGAAATCGCCTCATCGGCATCAGCGCTGTTGAATCGTTGCTGGTAATAGAATTCGCTCAGGTTATAACGGTTCTTAAAATGATGCTGATGCGAAACCTCCGCTATAAGCCGTTTATAATTAAAATACGGATCGTCGACGGTATGCGATTGAAGAAAGCGATGGTAATAATGATGATGGATCTCCCCTTCCCTGACAAGATGTTTTCCGGCTATGGTTTCCAGCAGCGTCGTCTTCCCGGAACCGCTTCCGCCGGTAATTGCCCATTGTTCCCCTTCATTTACCTGGAGAGAAAGGCCATTGATGGCTTCCTTCGCGGAATAAACAACCTTAATATTGTCGAGTGTTAAAAACGGCAGCATAATTTTTCCTAAACTTGCGTAGCAATTTGCATAAATAATAGTGAATTTCGAATTATTCGTCGCAAAACGTGTGTCTGTAAAGGCCCGCAGAACGTTTTCCAGGCTGATTGTGATCATCGGCATTACGGGGATAGCGCTGGGGCTGGCCGTGATGATCAGTGCATTCGGGATAGTTACCGGGTTTAAAAATACCATACGCGATAAAATGGTGGGCTTTACCGGCCATATCCAGGTAAGCCGCTTTGACCTGAATACCTCCTTTGAAAACACTCCGGTACAGGTAATGGATACCGCGGGGAACCTCCGGATAAAACCGGAAGATTTTCCGGGCGTAAAGACGGTACAGGTATTTGCGACCAAACCGGGGATCATTTCAGCCGGGGAAGAAATAGAAGGCGTCGTATTAAAGGGGGTGGGGCCGCACTATGACTGGGCGTACCTTAATGAACACTTGCTTACGGGAAAGATCCCCTCCTACAGCAACGACAGCCTTTCGGAAAACATCCTGATCTCCCAAACCATTGCCGAACGCCTGAAACTTGAAGCCGGGGACGACCTGCTTATGTATTTTGTACAGGAGCCCCTGCGCCGGCGTAAGCTGCATATCAGCGGTATTTATCAAACCGGGCTGGAGGATCTGGACAAATTGTACGTGATCGGCGACCTGCAGCTCATCCAGCGCCTTAACAATTGGGGTAAGACACAGGCAGGGGGTTACGAACTCTTCATTGAAGATATTTCCCGGCTGGATGAATTAACCCTGGAGGTACATCAAAACGTTGACGAAAACCTGCAGGCCTATTCAGTAAAAGAAATTTATCCCCTCATTTTCGAATGGCTTTCCCTGCTGGACATGAATGCCATTGTGCTGCTGATACTCATGCTGCTGGTGGCCGGCATCAATATGATCTCCGCCCTGCTGATCATGATCCTGGAACGTACAAATATGATTGGTATTCTAAAGGCCCTGGGAGCCGATAACTTCCGAATACGGAAAATATTTATGTACAATGCCGTCTATCTTACGGGTATCGGCATGCTGATCGGGAATATTGTGGGCCTGGGTTTCTGCTTCCTGCAGGACGGGTATCACCTGATCGGGCTGGATCAAACGAATTATTATGTGGATTATGTCCCTGTTGATCTGAGCCTTCTTTCTGTCGTACTTCTGAATTGCTGCACCTTTATTGTATGCGTGCTGATGCTGATCATACCCTCAATGATCGTAAGCAGGGTCAGCCCCGTGAAAGCGATCAGGTTCAAGTGAACTGCCATTATTGGAAATTGGCATCAGGAAAGGGCTCTCCTGAACTCTACCTGTTCCCGAAAGAAAGCCGGAGGTTCATGCCCGCAGAGCCGAAGCGGATATCTTCTGAAGTAAGTTCGCCAAGGGGATATTTTACATAGGGTTCCACGATCAGTACAGAGCCTTTTCCAAGCGGTACTTCGGTACCTATGGCGAAGTTCAGCTGCCTGGCCAGGTCAAAGTGGGAGAAAGCCTTTTCATCTCTGACCACAGGTTCGGGCGCATCTACGGAAGCATTTGTATAAAGTTGTATGGTATTATGATAGCTGTATTCCTGGTCAAGATAAGCGAAAGAACTCAAACCGCCGGTTAGCAGGAGATCGGACCTTCCCAGGCCCACGCGATAGGTCAGGTTAAGAGGGATGTCCACAACCAGCAGGCTCACATCCATACTATTAGGTGAAACCGCCTGGACGATACGATTCTCACCAACCGCGCTTAGCTCGGTAGTAGCGGCACGGTCCGCAGCATAAGTGCTTGCGCGGACGGAGGAATTAGACCTGTTCAGCGAAAGGCTGTTCTCGGCAAGGATCAGGCCTGAATGTACGCTAAGCCGGTCGCTGACCTTCCAGCCGGAAGTAATTCCCGCCCCAAAGTGAACTTCGTTTGCCGTATTGCCATCCGCATAATTCATTAAAGAAGTAGTCACAAAACCTACGCTAAACCTGTTGTTGCGGGCCTCCTCCACATCTTTTTCCCCATAAGCGGGCTGGCTGCGCTCAGCAAGCACTTTCCTTCCGGAAACTTCTGCCGGAGGCGTTTCCTTTCCGGCGGCAAGCGCTTTTCCCGATTGGTCAGGAGACGTATTCTGTTCCCGACGGTTTTGTGCCGGTGTCGCCGCGTGCCCCTTTGCAGCAGCTTCGTCCGCTGACATGGCCAGGCTGGAAACGGAGGTTTTCACTGAAGGTGCTTCCCTGGCCGGGCTACCCTGCTGCGGAATTGCCCTCGCTGCCACGGCTGCTTCGTCGGTTGGATTTCCTTTCTGCAAAACCGCCGGCTCCGTTGATGAAACCGATCTATCCGGTACGGAAGCCAGCTGTTCCGGTAAGGAAGCCGTTTTTTCTGCGGAACGCTCTATAGACCTCGTTCCGGCGAAATCCGTTTCTTCCCCAGATGCAGAAGCAGCGCCGTCCGGCAATATCACCTCCTCCCGGGCATTTTCGCCGGTCGGGGGAACAGTTCCTTCCGGGCTCAAAGCCCCTGCTGGCGATGCCGGCATGTCATTCTCCGTAAGCAGCGGATCATTTCCCGCAGGCTGCCGGTTCCAGAGCAGCACACCCGCACCAAGTAATAAAGCTACCGATGCCGCGATCCCCGCTCTTTTCAGGTACAAGGCTATTACCCGTCCCCGCTGCCTGCGCTGCAAGCGCTGCCAGTTTGCGGGATCAAACGGTTCATCATAAGCGTCGAACACCGCCTGTATATGCCTGCTCAATTCCTTATCCAATCGATCGCTCATATTCTTTGAAAAACTTCTTTTCTATTAAACTGCGCAGGGCTTTTTTCGCCCTGGTAAGATAGACCCTGGAAGAACTGCTGGGAATGTTCAGTATTTCAGCCACTTCTTCGTGTGCAAAACCTTCGATTTCCGTGAGGTTGAAGACCATCCGGTGCATTTGAGGTAATTCTTCAAGTAGCGCCAGTATATCATTGGCTGTCAGTTGGCTGATAATCCCACCGTCTGCCACAGCCATGCTCTCGGCCTCGTTCAGTTCCGAGCGGTGCATATGCTTGAGATTACGGCGGTAATGATCAATGGCAGTGTTAATGATGATGCGCCGGAGCCAGGCCTTGAACGGCTGCTCGGGGATGTACTGCCCTATTTTATCGAAGACCTTTAAAAAACTATCGTTCAGAATCTCCAGCGCATCTTCCCTGTTGGTACCGTATCGCAAGCTTATCCCCATAGCATAGCTATAAAAATGCCGGTAAAGCATTTCATAATACTTCTTATTACCACTGCGGCATTCCCGGATTATCAGCTCTTCTGTCATCAGATGACGCAAGTTAGTCATTTTCCCTATGATCTGGAATGCACCAGTAGTGTTTGGCAGTCTTAACGCAAACAGCTTACAAAACGCTACAATTTTTTTATACCTTTGCTTAATGTGGAGAGCTTACCTGATCCTATTGATCCTGAGCAATTTACCTGCCGGAAAGGTGTTTTCGCAAGCCAGCGCTTACAGCGGTACGGTTAGCAACCGCCTTCCTATTCTCAACAAGACCGGCGTAGGCGTCCTGGAACTCGGGATGAAGATCGAAGACGTTTATAAATTCATCAATAAAGAACAGATCTACAAAGTATATACCTTCGATGCGAACGGGCGAAAAACCTCGTACCAGATCTATACGCCCGATAAAAAAACCCAGATCTTCGCAGCGGATGTAACCTGCGAAAAAAAGGACTGTACCGTTACCCGCATTACCGTCTGGCACACCGCTTACCCAACGGTAAAAAATGTCCGCGTGGGTCAGACATATAAGCAAATCAGTGAAAATTACCGGATCAATGACATTTTATGGATCGACGGTAATCTCCGCGTGGAAACCATGGAAGGGATCAGCTTTTATATTGACAGCAACAGCCTGCCCGATGCTTATGCGAAAAGCAAACGTTTTCTCAGCCTTCCGCCTGGCGCCGTTATTTCAGCCATGATGGTGCAGATGTAGCCTGGTCCGGCCATGGACAGGCCGGGCGCATGGGCGCTCCTACAGCTTCTTTTTTGCTTCGTTCCAGAATACATCCATTTCCGCAAGGCTCATGTCCTTAAGCGAGCGGCCTTTTTCATGCGCCTTTTCTTCCAGGTAGCGAAAGCGTTTAATAAACTTCTTGTTGGTTTTTTCAAGCGCGTTTTCCGGGTTAATGTCCAGGAACCGGGCATAGTTGATCAGCGAGAACAAGACATCGCCGAATTCCGCTTCCGCCCTTTCCCTGTCAGCAAACGTCATTTTCTTATTGTTAGGCCCGGTTTCAACATTAAACTCATTCCGAAATTCCTGCAGTTCTTCTTCTACCTTTTCCCATACCTGTGTCTTCTCTTCCCAGTCGAAGCCAACACCAGCGGCCTTTTCCTGGATGCGCTGGGCTTTTACCAGTGAAGGCAAAGATACAGGCACACCCTCCAGCACGGAACGGTTCCCTTCTTTCAGCTTCAGCTTTTCCCAGTTCTGCTTTACCTGTTCCTCATTCTCCACTTTTACATCCCCGTAAATGTGCGGATGCCTGGCAACCAGTTTCTCACAAATGCCGTTCAGCACGCCCGTGATGTCAAATTCTCCCTTTTCAGCGCCAATCTTTGCATAAAATACCAGGTGCAGCATAATATCTCCCAGCTCCTTCCGGATTTCCGCAGGGTCTCCTTCCAGGATGGCGTCGGAAAGTTCGTATACTTCTTCCAGCGTAAGATGCCGGAGGCTCTCCATTGTTTGTTTTTTGTCCCAGGGGCATTTTTCCCGAAGTTCATCCATTATATTCAGCAGTCTTTCGAATGCTTTTAAGCGCTCGTCCATATATCTGATATTTACGGCAAATATACTTTTTCAGGGAAACCTTCTAAAAATGCTGCCGATACTAATATCTTTGACTTCATGAACAAAGCACTTTCCATACTAAGTTTACTTCTGCTGTTATCCTTTGCAGGTTTCGCCCAGGATAAGACAATTACCGTGATGACTTATAATATTTATCATGGCGAAATGGCTTACGAACGCGGGAAAAGCAACCTTGCCGAAATTGCCCGGGTAATCAATAAATACAAGCCTGATTTTGTAGCCTTGCAGGAAGTGGACAGCCTTACCGGCCGTTCGGCTGCCTTGAATAACGGCACGGCGCAAAACCTTGCAAAAGAGCTTGCCACACTGACCGGCATGCAGGGCTATTTTGGGAAGGCAATGGATTATGACGGCGGCGGTTACGGTGAAGGTGTACTGTCACGCCATCCCGCCACCCCGGCCAATCACGTCCTTCCCAACCCGGAAGGGGGTGAACCCCGGGCGCTCCTGATCGTTCGGGCCGAAGTCCCCGGCCTTGGCCCGCTCGTGTTTGCAGGCACTCATCTATGCCACCAGTTCGACGGGAACAAGATTGCCCAGACCGAAGCCATTGTCGATATCCTCGGAGACAGCCAGGCGCCGGTCCTCATGGGCGGAGATTTCAATTTCAGGCCTGAAAGCAAACCATACGATATTATTACAGGCAGCTTCAGCGATGCGGCGCTTGTTAAGGGAGATCCGCAGTTTACCATTCCCTATGACGAGCCCCGCGCCCGCATTGACTATATCTTTTTTTCGCCCGGCGATCATTGGCAGGTACTGGATGTAAAGGTACTTCGTGAAGACGCCTCTGACCATATGCCGGTATTGGTTAAATTAAAACTGAAGGAGTAACTCGCCTCATGCGTATTGTTTTCATGGGAACGCCTGAATTTGCCGTTCCGTCCTTATCCATTTTACATGAGAACGGCTATGAAATCGCTGCGGTGGTAACCGCTCCGGATAAGCCCGCCGGAAGAGGCCGGCAGCTCCGCACATCCGCCGTCAAAGATTTTGCCCTGCAGCAGGGAATAACCGTTCTGCAGCCTGAAAAGCTGAAAGACCCCGCCTTCATTGCCCGTTTAAAGTCATTGGAAGCCGATCTGTTCATAGTCGTGGCCTTCCGGATGCTGCCGGAAGTCATCTGGCAAATGCCCCCCTCGGCACCTTCAACCTGCATGCTTCCCTCCTTCCGCAATACCGCGGGGCCGCCCCCATCAACCGCGCTGTCATGAACGGCGAAAAAGAAACCGGCCTTACCACTTTCTTCCTTCAGCAGGAAATCGATACCGGCCATGTGCTGCTCCAGGAAAAGATCAGCATTGATGAAAACGAAACGGCCGGCGAGCTGCATGACCGGCTAATGGAAACGGGCGCCCGGCTGGTACTGCAAACGGTAAAAGCCATCGAAGACGGGCAGGCGCCGTCCGTCCCCCAGGACACGCTCATCCGCGCCGAGGAACACGCCGGAAGAGTGCTGAAAGAAGCGCCCAAACTTTTTAAAGAAGATTGCCGGATCAACTGGAATAACTCCCTGGAAACCACCCACAACTTTATCCGGGGCCTCAGCCCATACCCCACCGCCTTTACCGAACTCGGAGGAAAATCCCTCAAAATATTCAAAAGCAGTATGGAAAAAACGGAACATACAGAACCGCCCGGAAAGTTCCTCAGCGATGATAAAACCTTCCTGAAAGTGGCCGTTCCCGGCGGCTTCATCCACCTGGAAGAACTGCAGCTTGAAGGAAAAAAACGCATGGAAGTGCGGGAATTTTTAAAGGGCTACCGGTAAAAACAATTGATTTCTTCATGAAAAGTTGCCGATAACCCCCCATAAATGAGAAGCAAGTTAAGACCTTTGGCCATTGGATTATTTACCGTGCTGCTGGCTATCTCAGGCAGTCCCATACTATTGTATTTTTGGGGGGAAGGTTTTCCCGAGACCAAGGACAAAGTATTTGTCATTATCTTGCTCCTGCTATTCTTCGGGCTACTTGGCTATATTATCTGGTTCACGCTTCTTATCCGTGTTGATAAATCTTCGGAAAGGATAACCTTTACCTATCCCTTCCGGTGTAAACGAAGGACCTATCATTTCAACGAAGTCTATGGCTTCCGATTTAGATATTTAAGGGGAAGAATTGATTATAAAGCCATTCAATTCAAAACATTGGACGGGCGGAAGTTTATCATTTCGGACTTTGAGACAACCAACCTTCGGGAAATTGAACAATTTTGCTTTGCAAATTATACGCTATTGGCGGGCAAAACATTCCGGCAACTGGATGAGGCGGAAAAGCTGGAAGAAATTAATAAGAGCAGGCAGTTTGATATCAGTCAGGCAAAAGGTGTCCGGTTTTCCCTCTACATTACTGCCTTTTTGATGATCGTCTGGGCAGCAGCCTTAACCTATGGGATGCTAACAAAGCCTGCTGCCTCGTCAGCCAAAGAGGTCGTAATCCTGGTTCTCATGGTTTTTCTTTGCACCTTTAGCGTTTTAAGGATTAACAAAATAAACAAGCAGCTGAAAAGCAAGGCGGAATATGCAGGTAATGAGCAATCCTGATCAGGCGGACAATTATGTTCCGCCAGTGAACCTTCCTAAAGTAGCCGTCGTTATCCTGAACTGGAACGGGCAAAGGTACCTGCAGTCGTTTATGCCCTCCGTTTTGGCTTCCGGATATCCTGAACTGGAAATAGTGGTAGGCGATAATGCCTCCACGGACGATTCGGTTGCTTTCCTGGAACGAAACTACCCACAGGTGCGGATCGTGAAGAACAAATCTAACCTGGGATTTGCCGGAGGCTACAACCAGGTGCTGAAGCAGGTGGAGGCCGACTATTATGTATTGTTGAACTCTGACGTGGAAGTCCCCCCGGATGGATACAGCCCGTAATTGACCTGATGGAAAGCGATCCCGGCATTGCCGCCTGCCAGCCCAAAATAAAGGATTACCGGGAGCGGGATAAATTTGAGTACGCTGGGGCGGCGGGCGGGCTCATGGACCGTTTTGGTTATTTGTTCTGCCGGGGGCGGATCTTTGACATCACGGAGACAGACCGGGGGCAGTACAACGACGCACGGAATATTTTCTGGGCCAGCGGAGCCGCGTTCTTCGTTCGGAAAAACTGCTTCGAGCAAGCTGGAGGACTCGATGAAGACCTTTTCGCCCATATGGAAGAGGCGGATCTTTGCTGGCGGCTTCAGCGACTGGGTTACCGGATCATGGTATGCCCGCAATCGGAAGTGTATCATGTCGGCGGCGGCACGCTGCAGGCGGTAAATGCCTTTAAAACGTATCTGAATTTCCGAAACAACCTGATCCTTCTTCATCAGAATCTGCCCGGAGGAAAAGTATTCCCGCTTATCTTCCTCCGCTTCTGGCTGGATCTGGCTGCCTGGTTCCTTTTCCTGTTCCAGGGAAGGCTACGACATAGCCTGGCCATCAACAAAGCCCACTGGCATTACCTACGGGGCATCGGACGCTGGCAGCGGAAAAGGAAACGACTTCCGTTCGTAGAAAAAGTACGGGGCATTTATTCCGGCAGCATTGTTTTCCAGCATTTTATCAAAGGAAAGAAATACTTCAGCGAGCTTAAATACTTCAATAATTTAAAATAAAGGCGCGTGGCAAATACCAGCTTATCGAACGCTCCATCTTAGAAACTCAATCAGACATTGGAATACATAGCTCGCGCAACGCGTCTTCCCCGCCGCTGAAGACATTGAAGTCTACCTTGTGACGAATGCCGTCCACCAACCCTTTATCGGAATGCTGCCAGAACTGCCATTCGAGCTTATTCTTCAGGCGCGGCCTGGAATGATAATAATGGGCAATCCAATAAGGGTAGGTATCAAAATGGCCTTTAAGATAGTCCTGGTAAAAACTTAAACCGGTGTAGATTATGGGCTTAACGCCGGTATCTTCTTCTATTACTTGTAAACATTGCAAAAGACGTTCCCGAAGCTTCTCGGGTGACAGCCGTCCGATCTCCTCCACATCTATCACCGGAGGAAGGTCTCCCGGTTCATGTTTGACGGTATTCAGGAACAGGTTCGCCTGAACCTTCCCGTTCACGTGCGGTTTAAAATAATGGTAAGCGCCACGGAGGATCCCGTGTTCCTTGCTTTCTCTCCAATTCCTTTTAAAATGCGGATCTACCAGCAGCATGCCTTCCGTTGCCTTGATAAAAGCGAAGGAAACCCGGATATCTTCCGACTCCATTGCCGCCACCTTTTCCCAGTCAATCCGTCCCTGGTAACGGGAAACATCTATTCCATGCACCTCATAGCGGGTAGGAATCTCGATGCCGAAAGAACCGATATGCTTATAATGGTATTCATCCAGGAAGCCGGAGGTCCAGGCGGTCACTGCTGAAAGATTTCTGGCTATCGGCGCATAAATAACAGCCAGCAAAGCCGCCAGGAAGGTGATCTTCAGCAGCCATTTGGTTTTGCGAAAATTTTTCTGCCTTTTTGAAAGCCGCTTCTTTGCCATCGGGGAACAAAGATAACAGCTTGTCACTATATTAGCATTATGATACTGGCTATTGACATCGGCGGAACATCCTCGAAATTCGGGCTGGTTAGCCCCGGGAAACCCGAAATTACTGAATACAGAAAACTAGATACTCCAAAGGCGGTAGAATCCCGCGGCCTTGCGGGACTGCTGGAAGCGGAGATCGGCTCCTACCTGCAACGTTTTCCGGACATAGACGGAATAGGCATGGGTTTGCCGGGGTTGCTTTCAAAAGACCGCCGGGAAATATTGGAACTGCCGAACATTCCGCAGGCAGGCCGCCTGCCCATTCTTGACCGGCTCGAAGAAAAATTTCCGGGTATTCCCCTTAAAATAGAGAACGACGCCAAGTGCGCCACCCTTGGAGAATTCCGCTTTGGAAAACAAGAAAACCTGAATAATTTCCTCCTGGTCACCCTTGGCACCGGCATTGGCAGCGGAGTCATCATCGACGGACGGCTTTTCAAGGGCGCATGCGGCAATGGCCTGGAATTGGGCCACATCCTTGTAGGCGGCGAAAGAACCCTGGAAGAACAAATCGGCCTGCCCGGCTTCCTCGCCTATGCCGGGGAACAGGTTCAAGCCCAGGGCGGCAAAACCGTTCTGCAGCAGGACAATCTCAGCGGCAAGGCCATTTTTGACGCAGCCACACAGCAAGATACGCTGGCACTTTCCCTCTTCGCCCACCTTGGCAAGCTGCTCGGCGAAGGGCTGGTCGCGGCAGTAAGATTACTGGACGTAACCAACCTGCTGATCGGCGGAGGAGTTTCCGGCGCCTTCGGGTTCATCCATCCGTCATTAAAAGAATCGATGGAAAGCCATCTCCCACCCTATTATACCAGTTCGTTAAAGATCAGGCAAGCCTCCCTTGGAAACGACGCAGGGCTGCTCGGCGCGGCAGGCTTGTTTGTTTGAACACTGGGAACGCTAATCGTTTTCGAATTAGTTTCCGGCAGTGTATCGAGCCTTCATTTTATCTACACTCAATACATAAGAAAGAAGGGCGTTCCTCCCTTTTCAACGTAATAAAAGGAGGCAATCTTGCCGTCCCGGAGGTAAAAATACTGCAGGGCCTTTTGTCCTTCTGCAAGGACGTAAATATTGTCTTTAATCTCCTCTTCCGCGCGGTCAAAATTCACATGCGGGATCTCTGAAAGATCAGTGTAAGGAATAATTTTGTGCTGCGTCTCTTTAAAGATAATCTTACAATTCTGGCATTCTTCGCAATTGACGCAATCCTTAGCTCCTGCCCGCAGATATTCTAGATGTTGCTTCAGTCGTTCATGTTTTTCACTCATCTCCGTATCCCTCGCCTGCCCAAACCAAATATATTTTTCACCGATCTCCCGGGCGTCCATTTCCGTCTCATGCATATCATGCAGGAAGCCCTTTATAAGATTCATTCTGCGCTCATCCACAGATTGAGCCCGTGCCAAATTCGCGGATAAGACCATAAAAAATAGAGCTAATAATCCCTTCTTCATATACAAAATTTATTAACCTTATAATTGTCTTATCGATCTTAATAGGTTAAGAAATAAGCTCTGGCATTCTTTCCTGCCCCTTTTTGCATATATAGGTCAAAAGCGATTAGCTTTTCCTTTTCCAAGCAAACATACATTATTTTGTCTGTTGTAAACATAACTCCATAAACAGAATCAACTATCTTTTCGTCAAACGGAATTTGCTGAAAAGGTCTTAAACTTTGATACGGAATTATCCTTGTTGAACTGTTATACAGAGAAGAATATTTTCGATTAATTTCTTCCAGGTGCCTGCCGAGCATCTCTCTTCTTTTTTTCTTTTCTTTTTGTCTAAATCCTTTGACACGGGATTGAAATAGAGGTATTTCTGAGCAACCTCTCTTACTGAATATTCATTATCCAGAACCTCGTCTAAAAATGACTTAATTAAAACCTTTTGAGAAGACTGGCTAAAGCAAGGTGAACCCGCTGAAATTAGTACCAGAAGTAATAACAGATGCCTAAACCAACTCATAAGAATCTACTATTCAACATTAAAGATTATTGAAGATACGTATAATATTTGAAGCAGGCCCGGTCTTTATCTAATGGTCTGTATTATCGCCATCCCCGCTTCCACCTGCTGCTCAACGGGCAAGGTACCGTCGATCCAATTGATCGCCAACCCGTCTTTTTCAAGTTTCCGGAAGAAGGTCATCTGGCGTTTGGCAAACTGATGAATAGCGGTATTCAGGCGATTCACCATCTCCGGATAGCTTAGTTCCCCCTGGAGGTGCTGGACGGCAAACTTGTACTCCAAACCATAAAACAGCAGTTTTTCGGCCGGAACGCCCCTGGCCAGAAGGCTGCGGACTTCATCCAGAAGGCCGGCTCCGAGGCGCTGGTGAAGGCGTTCCGTGATTCGGGCACGGCGGATCTCTACCGGGAGACGGATCCCTATGATCAATGGATCGGATAAAAACGGGTCGGACGCAGGCGATTTAACGGCTTGAAATTCGTTTTGCCGCAGGTAGCGTGAAATTTCAATAGCCCTGATCAGGCGTTTGCGGGTGCTGGTGTCGGCCAGTGGGCTGTATTCGGAGGGCTGTTCCCGGAATTCCGACAGAAGTTCGTCTTTATCTTTTGTTTCCAGGGACCGCCTTAATTCCGGGTCAATCGGTACCTGGGCATAAGGTAGCCCCTGCAGGGCGGCCTGGATGTACAGGCCGGTGCCGCCGCAAAGAACAGGAACCTTGCCGGAGGCGTTGACCTGGTCCAGGGCGCACAGGAAATCTTCCCGGAAGGCGGCCACATGGTATTCCTCTCCCGCTTCTTTTATATCGATCAGGTAATTCGGAACGGAGCCGTATTCGTCCAGGTCCTTTCCGGTGCCAATGTCCATTCCCCGGAACACCTGGCGGGAGTCGGCGCTGATGACCGCGCCGTTTATTTTATTTGCCAGGGCAACGGCCAGTCTTGTTTTCCCGGAGGCAGTAGGGCCTAATACGGTAAGCAGGCGCATATCATTCTTCATAACCCCGTATAAATTTCAGGCTTCCGCTGTTGCAGATCCGGTAATAACCCGCCTCGTGAAGTTTCTCCGCAGTAGCGTTGACGAAAGCGGAGGGCAGGCGCTTCGGAGAATAACGAATACCTTCTTCCGGGTTTATCCAAAAAACCTGCGGCGCCAGCTTTCCGGAGGGCATGAAGCCGTTTTTGAGGAAAGCCTTTCCTTCCGACCAGTCAAGATCCACGTAAGTCATGATATCCTGCGGCCGGAAAGCTTCCGCAAAACTCCAGAGTAGTTTGCTGAGCCCGCCGGTTACCAGGTGCATCCGGGAATGGCAAAAACGCAGCAATTCAAAAGAGCGGTAATTCTCCCCTTTTGCCTTCATTTGCCGGGGGCCGCTGAAAACGGCCAGTGACCGAAGTTCATTTTTATAAAAAAGCCCGAAGCGGTATTTTCCTTTGAGCGGGACAAGCAGGTGGTTATCCTTTATAAAGTTTAGCGCCGTCATGGCATTGACGCGCTGCATAGTAGTTTCCCGGCCGTGAATCCTTTTGCAGGTGCCGAGCAGCGCAGCCATGCGGGAGATCACCGCTGCGCGGCTATGTTGCCACTGGTCTTCCCAGATATATATCAGGCGCTGTCCCTTCGTTAAAGCTGTTTCGCGCTGCTCCTGCCATTTTAAGGGCGAAACTTCTTCATCCGCGGCGCGGGGCAAGTAGTTAAATTGAAATACGAAACTCACTTCCCCTGTGGCAAGCTGGAAATAGCCCGGCATTTCCTGCTTTAACTCAAAGGGAAAGGGAAATAACTGGTTAAGTTCAGCCAGCACCTTTGCGGCTTGTAATTCCATTCGCATTATGGGTTTTTGAGCATCTTCGGGCTGCGGAGGCAGGCAACTCGCAGGCAGGCAACGCAGCCCCACGCGGATGTCGCCTGTCGCGTCTCTTTTCAGGCCCAGTCCACACCTTTCCTGAGCCAGCCGCTGGTTTTTTCTTCTTCACCACCGGCTTCAGGCTGAAAATTATAAGGCCAGGAAGCGTGCAGAGGCAGGCTCATCAGGATAGACTCTATGCGTCCGGAGGTTTGCAGGCCGAATTTAGTGCCGGCGTCGTACACCAGGTTGAATTCCACATATCTTCCCCGGCGAAGCAGCTGCCATTGCTTTTCCTGTTCGGAGAAAGGCTTTTCCATATTCTTTGTCACCAGGGGCAGGTAAACTTTTGTAAAGGTTTCCCCCACGGCTTTTACAAATTCCCACCGGTCCATGATGCTGAAGGTATCGTTTGCCGAAAGACGGTCGAAAAAAATGCCGCCGATCCCGCGGGTTTCCTTCCGGTGAGGAATGTAAAAATAATCGTCGGCCCAGGCTTTGAAATGCGGGTAGTAATCCGGATGGAAACGATCACAGGTCGCTTTCAGCGTTTGGTGGAAATAACGCGCATCGGCTTCGTCCACGTAATGGGGCGTAAGATCAATGCCGCCGCCAAACCACTGCCTGGCCACCTCCCCGCTTTTTCTGTCAATCAGTTCGAAATACCGCACATTCATATGAATGATCGGCACCAGCGGGTTTACCGGGTGCAGCACAATGGATACGCCGGTCGCAAAAAAATCGCTTTCCGTTACCTTAAAGGATTGCTGAACCGGCTCGGGTAAGAGTCCGTGTACCGCGGAAAAATTAACCCCGCCCTTTTCAAAGACGGCTCCTTCCTGTATGACGCGGGTACGGCCGCCCCCGCCGCCTTCCCGCTCCCATTTATCTTCCCGGAAAGGCGTGGTTTCCCCGGCCTCCGCTAATTTTCCGCAGATGTCGTCCTGCAACTGGCTAAACCAGTTTTTCGTAGTTTGTTGTAGCATTTTCAGTATTGTATCACGACTCTATATAATCAAGCTCCTTGCCGAAGGTTTCGTCCATGTACCAAAGCGCCCAGAAAGCTATTCCAATGGTAACCAATCCTATGAGCAAGGCCGAATAGATGATCCCGATGGATCCCGAGAGCCATTCAAATAAAATGGTGACGGGAACAACTGACCCCCGGACAAAATTAGGGGTGGTTGTCGTCACCGTTGCACGCAGGTTCGTTCCGAATTGCTCGGAGGCGATGGTCAGGAAAATAGCCCAGTACCCGGCCGCCATCCCCAAAAGCACACAAATAAAATAATAGACACCCGGGCTGCTTCCGCGGGTCAGCAGCGTAACCAGTACCATGACCAGGGTCGCTGCGATAAACCAGCCCACTACTTTTTTCCTCGTTTTAAAGACCTGGCTCAAGGTTCCGCTGATCAGATCCCCGATAGCAAGCCCGATATAGGAGAACATAATCGCTTTCCCCGCGCTCAGGGTTCCGGAAACCTCCAGCGCCCTGCCAAGTTCCGGGGAAAAAGCAACCAGGATCGCCACCACGTACCAAATAGGTATTCCAATAAGGATACAATTCAGGTACTTTTTAAAGCGCTTGCCATCGGTGAACAGCATCAGGAAATTGCCTTTTTTCACAACAGCCTGTTCCATCCGCTTATACATTCCCGATTCAAACACGCCAATGCGCAGGACGAGCAGCACCAGGCCCATACCGCCTCCAACGAAATAGGCTGTTTGCCAGGAAAATTTGTCCGCCACCTGCGCGGCCACGACGGCGCCGAGAATTCCCACGGTAGCGACGATCATTGCCCCGTAGCCGCGGTTTTCCTTGCTCATGGTTTCGCTGACCAGGGTAATGCCTGCGCCCAATTCGCCGGCAAGCCCTACTCCGGCAATAAACCGGATAATGCCGTACATGGTAACGCTGGTAACAAAACCGTTGGCAATATTGGCCAGGGAATAAATAAGAATGGAGCCGAACAGCACCGCTACTCTTCCTTTTTTATCGCCAAAAACACCCCAGAGAATACCTCCAACGAGCATTCCGGCCATCTGCATATTCATCAGGAAGACGCCGTTACTGAAAATTTCACCGGGATCGGTAATGCCAATCCCTTTCAGGCTTTCTACACGGATCACGGCGAACAGCACCAGGTCGTAGATGTCCACGAAATAGCCCAGGGCCGCTACGATTATAAGTAAAGTGATCTTTTTCATTAAATTTTAAGCTAAAGTAATGAGAAAGTGCATAAATCCGGCAAGGAGGATATCAAATCAATCATTACTTTTACGTCAATGATTTTATCGGAACGAAATGCTCGCCGGGTACTAAGTCTGTATCCGCCCCTGCTTTTTCAGCGAATAAGCGTTAAAAACTTTGGCCCGGGATTCAGAACGGCCGAGGTACGCATCGCAAAGAGTCTTTTCAACCGGAACTATAACAAAACCATTTTCGGGGGAACCATTTTCAGCGCGGTGGATCCTGTTTATGTATTCATGTACTGGCAGATATTTGCCCGTAAGGGTATAAAAGTGCAAAGCTGGCTTAAAAGCGCGAGCATCGATTACCGGAAACCGGGCGACACCGACCTCAGGGTCAGCTTTTTTCTCAGCGAGGAAGATATCAGGGAAGCGGAGTACCAGTTAGATCATGCGGGAAAATTCGTAAAAAAACACAGCGTGCAGGTACTCAACAGCCGGGATGAAGTGTGCGCAGAAGCTGTAACGGAAGTGTATATGCGGAAGATCGGGACTACCGGAAAAGCGCTTTCAGGTTTTTAGAAGCATGGAGAGGGGAATGAACATCAGAAAACTGATACTTGAAGGAGAAGGCCTGCAAGTCGATTTTAAAAAAACCATTTCCAGTTACGAAAAAATTGCCCGGACGCTAACAGCTTTCGCGAATACCAAAGGAGGAAAACTCCTGGTAGGTGTGGAAGATAATGGGGAAGTAACCGGACTGCGGTCGGAAGAGGAAGAAAAATTTATGCTGGTAACCGCCGGGCGCGATTATTGCAAACCTCCTGTTATTCCCGGCTTCGAGGAAGTGTACATGGACAACAAGCTGGTACTGGTGGCGGAGATCCCGGAGAGCGGGACCAAACCTCATTTTGCGCTGGCCGAAGACGGCAAATGGTGGGCCTATGTCCGGGTAAATGATAAAAGTATACTGGCAAGCCCCATCCTTGTCCAGGTACTCAAAAAAAAAGGCAAAAAAGAGAATGTCCTGCTGGAATTTACCGAACGCGAAAAGCGCTTAATGGACTACCTGCAGGAACATGAACTGATCACATTTCGCGATTATTGCCGCCTGGCCGGGCTGAACAGGAAAAAGGCTTCCCGGGTGCTGGTGAACCTGATTCTGATGGGACTCGTGAAAGTACAAACGACGGAAAAAATGGAATACTATCGCGCATCAGGTGTAAAATAGAATTCACAATATAATAGAAACCAATATATTAATATAATCAATCGAAACAAATACATGAATCTGATGAAAAATAATTGCAAAAAATAATAGCATTTCATGGGAGATCGCGCTGTGATAAATTATAGCCTATTAATAATCAATGTATTAATAGCAGCTTCTTCATTAATGACTTCTTTTGATGCCCGAGCGCAGCTGGTGGATTATGGGCAGAACCCTCCCGGCTTAAACTGGAAGAAGATCGAGACCCCTCATTTTCAATTGCTGTTCCCTGAGAGCATCTCGGCCGAAGCCCAGCGTACGGCGAATATCCTCGAACATCTTAGGGAATATGAGTCCGCGATATTCGGCCCCTTCCCTGAGAAAACACCGGTGATCCTTCAAAACCAAACCGTGATCTCCAACGGCTTCGTGATCATGGGGCCCCGGCGGGTGGAACTTTTTACGACGCCGCCGCAGGATAACGAACCGGTTGACTGGATGACCAGGCTGGCGGCGCATGAATTAAGGCATGTGGCCCAGATCAATCATGTTATCCGGACGAAAAAGATCCGCTTTCCGCTCATCCAGGAATTCCAGTTTGCAATTTTCGGTGCATCCATCCCCATCTGGCTGATTGAAGGTGACGCGGTTATTACCGAAACCGCGCTCACCCCGGCGGGAAGAGGGAGAATGCCATCCTGGGAAAGAGAGTTCAGGGCAAACCTGCTATCGGGGAAAGATTATTCCTATTCAAAATACTTCTTCGGCTCCTTCAAAGATAACGTCCCTGATTATTACCGGATGGGCTATTTCATGGCTTCCAGGATCCGAAGGAGTTACCCGGATTCCATCTACAGGAAAATACTAAGAACCGCTATCCTGCGATCCCCGCTGCCCGGAGCCTTTTCCTCCTCGCTGAAAAAACATACAGGTATGGGTAACGCGGACCTGTTTTACGCAACGGCAACCACACTGGAAGACCATTGGAAAGCGCAGCTGCAAAAGCTGGATCCGGCTATCTATCCCGGCCTGAATCCGAGGGAAAACGAGGTAAAAACCGATTATTTCCACCCCCATTCCCTGGAAAACAAGGCCTTTATCTGCCTGCGGCGCGGGTACGGGGACGCCCCTGCCTTTGTCCGGATCGATTCCGCGGGCCGCGTAACCAGGCTTCTGAACATAGGCCCCCAGTTAATACCCTGGTTCGATTATGCAGCCGGTAAAATAGTATGGGATGAATTAAAGTACGATCCCAGGTATCAGTACCGCGACTACTCGGTTATCAATATTTACGACCTGGAACAAAAGAAGGTCAGGCAGCTCACCAGGCGATCCCGCTTGTTTTCCCCTTCCCTTTCCGCGGATGGAAAAAGAATTGTCGCTGTTAAAACCGGAACCGATAATCAACATAGCCTGGTAATGCTGGATGCGACCACCGGCGAACAATTATGGGAATCACAGAAGTTCAGCCGCCAGCTGCATTATCCCTCCCTGGATAAAGCGGGCCGGCGAATCGTGTTTATGCTTACCGGCGATGAAGGCCGCAGCATAGGGATTTACGAAACCGGCAGCGATACTTTCCGGATTGTGATGGAAGCCGGTCGTTTTGACTCCAGCTTTCCCCAATTTGCAGGAAAAACCGGGGCGCAGGTGATCTTCCAGTCCCATTATAACGGGATAGAAAACATCTTCATCCTCGATCTTCCCGGCGGAGAAATAAGGCAGCTTAGCCAGGCCCGTTTCGGAGCCGTTCACCCTGATTATAATGACAAGGAAAACAGCCTGTTGTTCAACAACTTTGTTCCTGAAGGAATGAATGTCTCCCGCATAGACCTTGACACGCTGACCCGGGCGAAGAAAGGGCCATTTGAAAACACATTCGAAAATTTTTCAGCGCCCGTTCCTGGAAACACTCCCCGCAAGGACCTGGCGGAAAGCATTCCTTCCAAACATTACCCGGTAGCGGACTATAAAGGGGCCGGCCGGACCTTCAATTTTCACAGCATCAGCCCCACTGCGGGAATAAATGACGATGATAATTACCTGCTTGGGCTCCGCCTGAAATCCAATAATCTGCTGAATACATTCTCCGTCCAGGCGGGCTATAACTACAACCTGAGCCTGGGGAGCAGCGAGTATACGGCGGGAATGGAGTTCAAGGGGTTATACCCGGTCTTTTCCCTCGATTACCTTAACTGGAAGCGGGACGCGGTTGCCGGGCAAGGCCAGGCAGCCCGTTCCTTTAGCTGGAGAGAACATAAAGTGGAGTTTTCGGCCGGAATTCCGCTGAGTTTCACCAGGCGGAATTACCTCTATGCCCTGCGGCTTTCAACGGGCAGCAGTTATACTTCAAGGTATGCGCTGCAGAACGCCCCGGGCAATTTCATCAGGGAGATCAGCTTTCCCTGGGTGAATCGCTTTTCATTTATCCGCCAGCAGATAAAAAGCCCGCGCGATCTGGCTCCCCGCTTTGGCCAGTCCGTTTCGCTGCTTCACCGGAGCCTCCTGTTTGACCCCCGGCTACAAGGGAACTTTTTCGCCTTCCGCAGCCAGTTCTATTTCCCCGGGCTTTTCAGGCATCATTCCTTTTCCGCGGGCTTTAACTTTCAGGAAGGCAACGGGCAATACCGCGTGACCAATGAAATACCCGAGATCAGCGGCGCTTCCCACCTTCCGCGCAGCGGCCCCCTGGAAAACACCCTGTTGCTGGACTACCGGTTCCCGCTGGCTTATCCCGATTTGGAATTAGGAACTTTTGCGTATATTAAACGTATTAAAGCCGGCCTGTTTGCCGATTATGAGAATCTCAGCAAGGCAGAGGCCCCGGATTCCTACGGGTTTGAGCTGCGGGCGGACGTGCATTTTTTCAGGCTGTACCTCCCGGAATTTGATATTGGAACGAAAGTTGTCTTTTTTAATAACAAGCAAGTTAAATCACCCTTTCTCGAATTGATATTAAATTATAATTTAGCGCCATGAGCTTTAAAACCATCTTCATTGTGATCGTCACAGCGGCTGTCACGTACCTGTTCATGCTGAATTTCGAACTAATGGACATTAAACTGGTGCCGGGAAGCAACGGGCCCGTCCTCCAGGTGTACAAATCAATTTTCCTGGTCGCAACAGCGCTTATCTGCTTCCTCGCGGGCTACATGGGGGGCCGGATGGGCAGGAGAAGAAGGGTAAAGGAAACAGTGATCGTAAAAGAAAGACATCCGGAAACAACCCGTCCCCTTGACCCGGAAGACCGCCAATATATCCGGGATGAAAATGACAGGGACGGGGACAGGGACCTGGGCAGGGATCGTAGCCTGTAAGTGATTTTTGCCAGGCATTGACATAGGTGCGAGGTTGACTAACCGGGTTTTACCCGGCGTCATAAAACACCCTGCAATCGCCCTCCAGTTCCGGTAAATGCACTTTTTCCCTGAATATACCGTAAACGGCAGCCCCGCTCCCGCTCATAGAAGCGTACAGGGCGCCTGCTGCGTAAAGGCTTTCTTTTATGCCGGACAATTCCGGAAACTCCTTAAAGATGGTTTCTTCAAAATCATTTTGAACGAGAGCTTTCCATTCTTCGGGCGGGTTGGAACTCTTTGCTTCCAGGGAAAACAAGGGTTTTCGCGGACGTACTCCTGCATACGCGCGGGCGGTGGCTATGGCCAGGTCAGGCATCACTACAACCAGGAAATAATCAGACAGGTCAACACGTACCGGGCGGAAATCATCGCCTTTTCCGAACGCGTAAACCGGTTCGTTATCGATAAAAAAAGCGCAATCGCTGCCCAGGAGGCGGGCGTAATCCTTTAACCCTTCCCGGCTGATTCCTAAACCGAATAAATCGTTCAGCAAGCGCAGGGTATACGCGGCATCCGAAGACCCTCCTCCCAGGCCAGCGCCCGAGGGAATGTCCTTATGCAAATGCATTTTAACAGCCGGCAGCCGGTAACGTTCTTCCAGCAGGCGAAAGGCTTTTACGCATAAATTCTCTTCTTCCGGGATAGCCAGGCTTTCGCCTGAAATACTGAATTCCAGGCCTTCGCCATCCGGGTTCGGAATAATTTCCAGGACGTCATAAATCTTCAGCGGATACAACACCGTTTCTATGTTGTGATAGCCATCGCTGCGCTTTCCGGTAATAGTTAAACCAATATTGATCTTGGCATTGGGAAATACGGTCATGGCACGAAAATAGTTTTTCTCACCGATTTTTTCGCTTTAAAAGCGGGGATTAGTAGATTTGCAGATAACGTTATGAAGCAATACCTGAACCTGATGCAGCATGTGCTGGACCATGGCGCGGTGAAAGAAGATCGCACCGGCACGGGAACTTTAAGTGTTTTCGGTTACCAGATGCGGTTTGACCTTGCGGCGGGCTTTCCCATGCTGACAACCAAGAAACTGCACCTGCGGTCTATTATTCATGAGCTGATCTGGTTTCTTCGCGGGGAAACCAATATCGCTTACCTGAAAGAGAACGGGGTAAGTATCTGGGACGAATGGGCGGCTGAAAACGGAGAACTCGGACCGGTTTACGGTTACCAATGGCGGTCCTGGCCGCTTCCTGACGGCGGTCACGTTGACCAGATCAGCCAGGTAATTCAAACGCTGCGAAACAACCCGGATTCGCGGCGCATTATCGTAAGCGCCTGGAATGTGGCCGACATCAATAAAATGGCCCTCCCTCCCTGCCATGCGCTGTTCCAGTTTTACGTGGCGGAGGGTAAACTTTCGTGTCAGCTGTACCAGCGCAGCGCCGATATTTTCCTGGGCGTTCCCTTCAATATCGCATCTTATGCCCTGCTTACCCTTATGGTGGCGCAGGTCTGCGGTTTACAGCCTGGCGAGTTCATTCATACCTTAGGAGACGCCCATCTGTATAAGAATCACCTGGAACAGGTAAAGCTGCAGCTCGGCCGGGAGCCACGGCCCCTGCCCCAAATGCGCCTGAACCCGGAAATTAAGAATATCTTTGATTTTAAATTTGAAGATTTTACACTGAGCGATTACGACCCTCACCCGCATATTAAAGCCGCGGTAGCTGTATAATACGCATTATGAATCTCAGTATCCTCGCCGCCAAGGCCGAAAACAATGTGATAGGAAAAGACAACCGGCTTATCTGGCACCTGCCCGCAGACCTGAAACATTTCCGGGAACTTACTACGGGCAGCACGGTGATCATGGGGAGGAAAACCTTTGAATCCATCGGAAAGGCGCTGCCCAGCAGGGAGAACATTATTATTACCCGCCAGGAGGATTACGATGCCCCCGGCTGCGAAGTGGTGCATTCCCTGGAAGAGGCGGTGCAGATCAGCAGCCAGGAAGAGAATGTATTTATTATCGGGGGCGGTGAAATTTACCGCCAGGCAATGGGAATAGCGGGCACGCTGTATATTACGGAAATACACCAACAATTCCCCGGGGACGCATTTTTCCCGGAAATAGATGAACAGGTTTGGGAGGAAACTTTTCGCGAAGATCACCCGTCCAATGAAAAAAACCCCTTTGATTTTTCTTTTGTGACCTATCAGCGAAAAAATAATTAGATTTGCGTCCTTAAAAATTTAACGTTGTCAAGATTTTTACTTTAAACATAACCAAACTATGCAAGGAAAAGGAGCTATCAGGTTCTTGGCCATTATTTTCGCGATAGCCTGTGTATATGCTTTGTCATTTACCTATGTGTCCTGGAGAGTAGCGCAGAAGGCAGAAATACATGCCAACGGTAATGAAGAACTGGAGAAAAGATACCTGGACTCCATGTCCACCGAAGTGGTGTATGACCTGGGAATTGACCAATATACTTACCAGGAAGTAAAGGAACGCCAGCTTAACCTGGGCCTTGACCTTAAAGGCGGAATGAACGTAACCCTGGAGGTGTCCCTGACCGAACTGGTAAGGGCGCTGGCCAATTACAGTGAAGACCCTACCTTTAACCAGGCGCTTGAGCAAGCGCAGAAGCAGGCGGTAAACAGCCAGCAAAGCTTTGTGTCGCTTTTTGTGGATGCCTACGAGTCCCTTGCACCGAACGGCAAGTTATCCGCAATTTTCGCCACCCCGGAGAACCAGGCAAGGATCAACCTCAATTCATCCAACCAGCAGGTAGAGCAATTCCTGAACGAGGAAGCAAACGGCGCGTTTGAACGCGCATTCAATATTATCCGTACCCGTGTGGACAAGTTCGGCGTAAGCCAGCCGAATGTGCAGAAGGCAGGGAATAACCGCATCGCCGTGGAGCTTCCCGGTGTAGACGATCCCGAACGCGTGCGAAAGCTGCTGCAGGGTTCGGCAAAACTGGAATTCTGGAAAACCTATGATAATTCCGAAGTGATCAACTCCCTGATGGCGGCCAATACCAGCCTGGCGGGAATACTGGAATTAGACAAGGAAAACACCGGCGATGCGCCGGGAACGGCCGACACTTCTTCTGCGGCCTCCCCTGCAACCGGAGCTGAAAGCGATACCGCGGGAAATGAAGAGGCGCTGTCACTGCTTGAGAAGATAGGTTCCGACAGTACCGCCAGCGATACGGGCAATGCGGCAGCCCTGGCATCCGAGTTTGCCGATCAGAACCCGCTTTTTGCCGTTCTTTCACCGGCTATCATGACCGGCCAGGCCGGACAGCAGGTGCCTGCTCCCGGACCCACAATAGGCTATGCTTCCCAGCGGGATACTGCCAAAGTAATGGAGTACCTGTCCATGCCCGCGATAAGAGCTAATTTCCCTTCCGACCTGGTCTTCGCCTGGAGCGTTAACCCGATCGATGAAAATAATACCTACCAGCTTTATGTCCTTAAAGCGGCAGGCCGCGATGCGGGCCCGGCCCTTGCAGGTGATGTGATCTCCGACGCGCGCAGTGACTTCGGCCAGAACGGGCAGCCGGAAGTGGTTATGTCCATGAATAGCGTAGGCGCGCGCGAATGGCGCCGTATTACTGCGGAAGCTGCAGGTGTTGCCGGTAACGAGAACGATAATAAATCGGTAGCCATTGTGCTAGACGGAGTGGTTTATTCTGCACCGAGGGTAGCTTCGGAGATCGGCGGCGGCGTTTCGCAGATCAGCGGAAGCTTTACCGTTGAACAAACCCAGGACCTTGCCAACGTGCTGAAGGCCGGCCGTATGCCTGCTCCAGCCAAGATCGTGGAAGAAGCGATCGTAGGCCCTACCCTTGGCCAGGAATCTATCCAGAGCGGGCTTATTTCTTCCCTGGTGGGTTTTGTGGTGGTACTTGTTTTTATGGTATTTTATTATGCCAGGGCCGGTTGGGTAGCCAATATCGCGCTGCTGGTGAACCTCTTTTTCCTCATGGGCGTACTTGCCGCATGGGGAGCCGTACTCACTTTGCCCGGAATTGCCGGTATCGTACTCACCATCGGGATGGCGGTAGATGCCAATGTGCTTATCTACGAGCGCATCAAAGAAGAGCTTGATCTGGGGAAAAGCCTGAAAAAGGCGATCCCGGACGGCTTCAGGCATGCCTATTCCGCCATTATTGACTCCAATGTCACTACCTTGCTGGTAGGGATCATTCTCTGGATCTTCGGCTCCGGCCCCATCCTGGGCTTTGCCACTACGCTGGTGATCGGCATCCTGACCTCTATGTTTACCGCGATCTTTATCAGCCGCCTCATCTTTGAAACGCTGCTGAGCAAGGAAAGGAAGGTCACTTTCTCTACTAAATTAACGGAAAGATGGTTCCGCGATTCCAAATTCGATTTTATCGCCGGACGGAAAAAGTTCTACATCATTTCCGCTGCGATCATTCTTGCCGGAGTGGTATCCATGTTCGTTAAAGGTTTCAGCCTCGGTGTCGATTTCAAGGGCGGCCGGACTTACGTGGTGGACTTCAATGAAAATGTTTCCACTAATGATGTAAGAAACGCGTTGGAAGTGCAGTTCGGAGCGGAGCCGGAAGTAAAAACGTATGGAGACTTCAGCCAGGTTAAAATAACGACCACCTACCTGATTGATAGTGCAAGTGCAACCGCTGAATCCGCAGCCCGCCAGAAACTGGAAGAAGGCCTCCAGGCTGTCGGCCCTGATTATGTTATCCAAAGCATTCAGAAAGTTGGCCCAACCATTGCCAGCGACATAAAAAGATCGGCCGTGTACGCGGTATTGCTGGCCCTGATTGGCGTCTTCCTGTATGTGCTGGCGCGATTCAAACGCTGGCAGTTTGGTATGGGCGCATTGGTAGCACTTGCCCATGACGTGCTTGTGCTGCTGGCCATCTTTACCATCTTCGACGGGTGGCTGCCGTTTTCGCTGGATATTGACCAGCAGTTCATTGCCGCCGCACTTACGGTAATGGGTTATTCGATCAACGATACGATCGTGATCTTTGACCGCGTAAGGGAATACATGGGGCTTCATCACAGCAAAAACGAATCCCTGCCTACTGTTATCAATAACGCATTGAACAGTACCCTTAGCCGTACGGTCGTCACCGGATTGTGTACCATGCTGGTGCTGGTCATTCTCTTCATCTTCGGCGGCGAAGTACTGAGAGGGTTTTCTTTCGCCATGCTCATTGGTATCATTTTTGGTACTTATTCCTCTCTTTTCGTGGCAACACCGGTAGTGGTGGAATTCATTAAGAAGAAGCCTGCGGAAGAGAAAGCGGAAGCCGAAGCTGTAAAAACAGTCTGAAAAAATATACGCTGTTTTACGGGGCCGGAAAGCTAATTCGATGGTTTTCCGGCCTTGTAATTTAGGAGGGAGAGCCAGGCGGCATTCGCTTCCGTTGTACATATCGCCGGTGCGTTATTTAGAAAACAATAATGCATTTTTGCGGTTAGAAGTAATTAGCGCATGACTATTGAACTCCCTGAAAACTCATTTCCGAAAGTCGTCATAATTGGCGGTGGATTTGGCGGCATCAGCCTGGCTAAAAAGCTCCGAAACAAAGAAGTCCAGGTGATCATGTTTGACCGGCATAATTACCATACCTTCCAGCCCCTGCTGTACCAGGTAGCTACCGGCGGCTTAGAACCGGATTCCATTGCATATCCCCTTCGTAAGATATTCAAGAATCAGCGGAACTTTACCTTCAGGGTAGCCGAAGTATTGTCCGTTGATCCGCAGAAGAAGCTGATCCAAACTTCTATCGGGTATACTAATTATGATTTTCTGGTACTTGCCACTGGCTCGGAAACCAATTTCTTCGGGAACAAGGAAATGGAGCAAATGACTATGCCCATGAAGACAGTTCCCGAGGCCCTGGATCTACGGAGCCTTATCCTTCAGCATTTTGAAGCGGCCCTGCTGGAAGACAGCATCAATGAGCAGGAAGCGCATATGAACTTTGTGGTGGTTGGGGGCGGCCCTACCGGGGTGGAGATCTGCGGTGCATTGGCGGAACTGAAAAACCACGTATTGCCCAAGGATTACCCGGACCTTGATCTCCGCAAAATGCAGATCAACTTAGTTGAAGGCACCCCGCAATTACTCAGTTCCATGTCCGATAATGCCAGTACCAAGGCCGGAAAATTCTTAAAGGACATGGGCGTGAACCTCTGGCTGGACGCCCGCGTGCTAAATTATGACGGCAAAACCGTGACCCTTCATACCGGCAGAAAATTCGAATCCTATAACGTGATCTGGACGGCAGGCGTAAAAGGTAAAACCCTTGAGGGCCTTGATCCCGCCGCCCTGGTGAGGGGAAACCGGTATAAGGTTACCCAGTTCAACCAGGTAGAAGGATACCAGGATGTCTTCGCTATTGGCGACGTAGCCGCAATGGTCACGGAAGAATTTCCCAACGGGCATCCGGGTGTGGCGCCGGCGGCCATGCAGCAGGGAAGCCATTTGGCAAAAAATATTATCCGGCTGATCAACGGCGGGGAAATGGAGCCTTTTTCCTATTTTGATAAAGGGAGCATGGCCACGATTGGCCGTAACAAAGCCGTTGTAGATATTGGTTACGTACGATTCGCCGGGTTATTTGCCTGGTTCGTGTGGATGTTCGTTCACCTGATGACCCTGGTGGGCTTCCGCAATAAAATGGTGGTCTTTGTCAACTGGATTTGGAATTACTTTAGCTTTGACCGGGGTATCCGCCTCATTATTCGCCCCGTAAACCGGAAAAGGGGCATTACCGAAGAAAGAGACACATTATGAATACATTTTTAGCTACTGCCCTCGGAAGGTTCCGCCTGATTGCCATTGCAGAAGGCATTTCTTATCTTTTCCTGCTGTTCGTGGCTATGCCGCTGAAGTATTTCGCCGGTATGCCAGAAGTGGTCAAATACGGCGGCTGGGTTCACGGCCTGCTTTTTATCTTGTTTATGTTTGCCCTCCTGGAAGTGAGCGTTAAAAGGAAGTGGACCATTTTTAAAGCCAGCCGCGGATTCATCTCTTCCCTGATACCCTTCGGAACCTTTGTTTTCGACCGGGAATTAAAAAAAGAAGCTGAATTAACGCGCTAAAACTGAAATCAACAGCTGGAAACCCAAAATCATAAACTAAAAACTAAAAACTTTAAACTAGTTGAATGTCCCCGCGATGCCATGCAGGGGATCGGAACTTTTATTCCCACCGCCGTCAAGGCACGCTACCTGAATCAACTGCTGGAAGTTGGTTTTGACACGCTCGATTTCGGCAGTTATGTTTCACCGGCGGCCATCCCGCAGATGAGGGATACGGCAGCCGTACTCCGCTTGCTTCGTACCGCCGACTCTCCTACCCGCCTGCTGGCCATCGTGGCTAACGAACGCGGCGCCAGGGAGGCGGTACCCCAGGAACAGATCAGTTTTCTCGGCTTCCCGCTTTCCGTATCGGAAACCTTCCAGGAACGCAATACCAACAGCAGCATCCGGGTATCTATGGAAAGGGTGGAAAGCATCCTGGAACTATGCCTGGCCAAAAAGAAGTCACTGGTGATCTACCTCTCCATGGGATTCGGAAATCCTTACGGGGACCCCTGGAGTCCGGAACTGGTCCTTGAGCAGGCGGAAAAGATTATTTCCATGGGAATTACTACCATTTCCCTTGCTGATACCGTAGGAGTAGCTACGCCGGAAAGCATCCGTCAACTCTTCAGCTTGCTTGTTCCTGCTTTTCCGGATGTGGAATGGGGAGCCCACCTGCATACCGGCCCGCATAACTGGAAAGAGAAAATTGAAGCAGCCTGGGACTGCGGCTGCCGCCGCTTCGACGGGACGCTGAAAGGATACGGAGGCTGTCCCATGGCTGCCGATACCCTTACCGGCAACATGGCTACTGAAAACATCCTGCAGTTTGCGCGGGAAAACGACATCTCCACCTGGCTCCATGAGCCCGCGCTTCGTAAAGCTTTAACTACCGCGGTTGAAATTTTTTCCTAAATTGGGGCCCCAATCAATATAATGGATTTATGCCCAAACTAAAGAAACCTGCTTTACACACCCGTATCCTGCTGGGAATGATCATCGGCATCCTGGCGGGAGTCATTGTCAAACAAACAATTTCAGATCAGGAAACCATCGACACCATTGTAAAATGGGTGGAGCCCATTGGCCAGATCTTCCTCCGGCTGATCTTCATGACCGTAATTCCCCTGATATTATCGGCCCTGGTACTTGGGATTGCCGAAATAGGCGACCTCAAGCGGGTTGGCCGCATCGGACTGCGTCTGCTGGCCTATAGCTTAATAGTCAGCTCCATTTCCGTGTTCATCGGGATTGCCATGGTTAACCTGTTTGAACCAGGCAACAGCCTTACCCCGGAAACCCGCGATTATCTTACCCAGGAATTCCTGGACGACTCCCAAACTGCCGCCAAAAACGCTGCTTATGCCCAGGAACGCACCGTAGGCGATGTATTGACCAATATTGTTCCCAAAAATCCGCTGGAAGACATGACCCGCGCTTTTGATTCCACTTATATGGGAGGCGGTTTGCTTGCAGTGATGTTCTTTGCCCTGATCTTCGGCATCGCGATGGCTTCGGTAGATCCTGTAAAGACAGCTCCCGTAAAAGCTTTTTTTGAAGGTTTGTATGAAATTGTCATCAAGATCATCGGGTATGCCATGCGCCTGGCGCCCTACGGGGTCGCAGCGCTTCTTTTTAACCTTACTGTGAATGTCGGCGCCTCCTTTCTCCTGGTTTTATTGAAATATGTCCTTATCGTTCTGGCTGCCCTGGCCATTCACCAGTTTGTTACCTATTCGGTGATCCTCAAATTTTTTGCGGGCCGCAGTCCTCTGAAATTCTTTAACAAGACCGGAGAGGTAATGATCACCGCCTTCTCCACCAGTTCCAGCAATGCCACGCTGCCAACCGCTATTGCCGTAAGTATTGAAAAGTTGAAGATCCCCAAACCGATCGCTAACTTTGTACTGACCATAGGAAGTACGGCCAACCAGAATGGCACAGCCTTGTTTGAAGGGATCACGGTTCTCTTCCTTGCCCAGTGCTTTAATGTAGATCTTAGCCTTACATCCCAGATCACGGTGGTTTTCCTGTGTATTTTAGCCGGCATTGGCACGGCAGGCGTTCCAGGCGGCTCCCTGCCGGTCATTGTCACGATATTGGTATCCATCGGCGTACCGGGAGAAGCGATCGGGCTTATTTACGGCGTAGATCGAATCCTGGACATGTCCCGGACGGTACTGAACGTCACAGGTGACATTACGGCGGCCGCTTATATCCAAAAGGTCGAAGAGAAAGCAGGACAGGGATCACTGGAGCTGCCCGGTTAAGCCGAATACGGATTAAAGAATTCCATTATGCACCAGCCTGAAAAAATATGGATCCCTTCCCCATCTTTCAGGGAACGGTCCCATCTCAGCCGATACAGCAGCTGGCTGAAAGAGAATTATTCCCTGAATTTCCGGGATTACGATTCCTTATGGCAATGGTCAACCAGCCACCCGGCGGATTTCTGGGAGAGTATCTGGAAATATTTTAATATAAAATCCTATACTCCCTACAGGGAAGTGATGTCCTCCGAACCCATGCCGCATACCCGCTGGTTTGACGGAAGCACGCTCAATTATGCCGAGCATATTTTCCGCAACAAAACAAAGGAACGGCCCGCCCTCCTTTACCGTTCGGAAACCACTCTTTTAAAGGAAGTATCCTGGGAAGAACTGGAAAGCCAAACCGGGGCGCTTCAGGCTTTTTTCCGGAAAGCAAAATTATGCCCCGGAGAACGGGTAGCTGCCTGCCTTCCCAATATCCCCGAGGCAAGTGTCGGCCTGCTCGCCACGCTGTCTGTAGGCGCTATCTGGAGCAGCTGCTCACCTGACTTCGGAGCCGAAGGTATTATTGACCGCTTCAGCCAGATATCCCCAAAGATACTGATCATGGCAAGCGGATACACCTACAACGGCCGCCCCTTCAACCGGCTGGACGTCCTTGAAAAGGTCAGAAAGTCCCTTCCGACAGTTGATAAGGTAATTCTGGTTCCGTTTCCAGGGCGGGAAGACAGCGCCCGCCCGGAAGGCGTCACCCTATGGGAAGAAGCCATGCAGATGCAGCACGGCCCGCTGGAATTTACGCCGGTTCCTTTTGCCCACCCGATCTGGATATTGTATTCTTCCGGCACTACCGGCACACCCAAAGCCATTACCCATTCACACGGCGGAATGCTGCTGGAACACCTGAAATATCTATCGTTTCACAACGATGTTCATCCGGGAGAGAACTTTTTCTGGTATTCCACCACCGGCTGGATGATGTGGAATTTCGTGCATGCTTCACTATTAACAGGTGCAACCGCGGTACTTTACGAGGGCAGCCCGGCTTATCCTGGCCTGGAAGCGCTGTGGGAACTTGCAGATAAAGCTCCCATACACCATTTCGGCGCCAGCGCCCCTTTCCTGGTTGCATGCATGAAAGCAGGTCTTAATATTCGTGAAAAGTACCCGCTGATGTCCCTTCGCTCCATCGGTTCCACCGGCTCCCCGCTTCCGCCGGAAGCGTTTCGTTACGTATACGAACAGATAAGAGAAGATGTATGGCTATGTTCCATGAGCGGAGGAACCGATGTTTGTACAGCCTGGGTAGGTGGCTGCCCCTGGGAACCTGTTTACGACGGAGAGATCCAGCGCCGCTGCCTGGGAGTAAGTATGGAAGCTTACGATGAAAAAGGTTTTCCGCTCGAAAATGAAGTTGGCGAAATGGTGGTGACCGTTCCCCTCCCCTGCATGCCTGTATATTTCTGGAATGACCCACGTCATGAACGTTACCTTGAAAGTTATTTCAGCACCTACCCGGGCGTATGGAGGCACGGAGACTGGTTGCAGATTACGCCACATAAAGGAGTGCGGCTGCTCGGGCGGTCGGACGCCACCCTGAACCGCCAGGGAGTCCGTATCGGTACCGCCGAAATATACCGCGCGATGGATAAGGTGGAAGAAGTGCGGGAAAGCCTTATCGTAAACCTGGAAAGACCCGGAAACGGGGATTATATGCCACTTTTCGTTCTGTTGAAGGAAGGCGTTTCCCTTACGGATGAACTCCGGGAACGCATTAAGCGAATTATCCGTGAAGAATTTTCTCCGCGCCATGTCCCCGATGCGATCATTGCCGTCCCGGACATCCCCTTTACTATTTCAGGCAAGAAAATGGAAACTCCGGTAAAAAAGATCCTGATGGGAAAGCCTTCGGCCGAAGCCGCTAACCGCGCGGCCATGCGAAACCCCGGCTCCCTCGATTTTTATTCGGATCTTGCCAAAAAATTATGTTAGGAAGAAATTCTTAGATTTGCGGGCAGTATGCAGGAAAGCAATTATTTAAAACTGGTCGATAACAATTACCGGCTCCGTCAATCAAAGCAATACCATCTGAATGTCCGGCTGACGGGCAATAGTTTCTCCTACAACGTTTTTGATCCTTCCCAGGGTAAGTTCATTGCGCTTTTTGATGCACGATCTACCGGGCAGGCCATAAATATTCAGCCTTACGTGGAAGAAGACGACCTTCTTAAACAAGTATTCGGAGTTACCCGTCTTATGTTCAGTTCAGGCCAGTTCCTGCTGATACCGGAAGATCTTTACGATGAAAGCCAAACGCATACCCTGTTTCAAACTGCGTTTAAAGCCCCGGGAGACATCATTGTAAACAATCCGGTAGAGACGCTGAACGCCCGCCTCTTATCCGCGCTCAGCAAAGAAGAACACCAGGCGCTGACTAAGGATTTCGGTAAGGCATATCTGTACCATGAAGGCGGGCCACTCATTACCGGCCTGCAGCGCCAATATGAGAAGGCGGAACAAAGCTTTCTCTGCCTTCATGTGGAAAGCCAGTATATGGAAATTGCTTTCCTGATGAACGGAAAGCTCCAGTTTTATAACCGCTTTTGTTTTGAGAACCCGGAGCAGTTTATTTATTTCCCCCTGTTTGTATGCAAGCAGGCAGGTCTTGACCCGGCGGAGGTAAACCTGCTTTTATCCGGGGTGATCGACGAAACATCCGGGCTGTACAAGCAACTGCACACGTATTTCCGTCATCTTGATTTTTGCGAATTACCCAATAATTTTAAATATAGCAAGCGTTTATACGATGTGCCTCAGCATTATTTTTACTCGCTTATCAACCTGGAATCATGCGGATAATCTCCGGTAAATTCGGTGGCAGGCGTTTGACGCCCCCCGGAAAGATCCCGGCCCGCCCTACCACCGACAAGGCAAAGGAAGCGCTTTTCAATATCCTTGTAAACCGCTATGACCTTGCCGGCTTGCAGGTACTGGACCTCTTCGCCGGCACGGGAAATATTTCTTTCGAATTTATTTCCCGCGGCTGCCCGGGAGTAGTGGCGGTAGAGCGTAATTTTTCAAGCGTAAGTTTCATGAACCAAGTGAAGGAGGAACTTCAGGTGTCCGAACTCCAGGTAGTTCGCGCTGACGTATTCCGGTTCTTGAAAACCGATACAGGCAGGTACGATCTCATTTTTGCTGATCCTCCTTACGATCTGCATAATTTTACCGATATTGTATACACCGTATTCGAAAGAAAGATGTTGAAGAAAAACGGCTGCCTCATCGTTGAGCATTCCAACCTGGTAAACACCGGCAACCTGCCGGGTTTCCGGGAGAAAAGGCAATACGGGCAATCCGGTTTCAGTTTTTTTGAAGACGCGTCAGAAGATCACGTCCAAGACCATGAATGAAGAAAAAATCGCCCTGTTTCCGGGCTCCTTTGACCCGATCACCATTGCACATGTAGATATCCTTGCCCGCGCACTGCCGCTTTTCAGCAAGGTCTACATTGGCATCGGATTAAACAGCAATAAACAGGCGCTGCTAAGCCAGGAATTAAGGGAAGAAATGATCCGCGCGGTGTACGCAGGGGAAGAGAAAGTGGAAGTGGTGAGTTATGAAGGCCTTACCGTAGAATTCTGTTCCAGGATAGGCGCGTCCTATATTCTCCGGGGTATTCGCAGCTCCTCCGACTTTGAATATGAAAAAGCGATCTCCCAGATGAACCATGCAATGCGCCCGGAGATCGAAAGCGTCTTCATTCTAAGCAATCCGGGCTATTCGGCCATTAGTTCATCCATCGTACGCGACGTCATGCGGTACGGCGGCGACGTGAACCAATTCATACCGGAGCAGGCGCTCGCTATTCTAAAGGCGCAATAACCGGTCTTGCCGCGATAGCTGCCCGGCGGGTGCAAGGACTGAATAAACGGAGCCTGCCTTTTACCCGAGCCTGGTTTTAATGCCATTTCGCGTTCTTTTGCACCTCCGTATTCAATACCTCTGCTATACCTCAACCAGGTGGTCTCCTATTACCTCCCGGATCAGATCATAGGTGTTTTTTCTTACTTCATCGAGCTCGTCAGCGGAAAACCATTTTACCTCTGTGATCCCTTCGGCCAGCTGCGGCTTCATTTGCCGGTAATCGCCGGCTTCCATCCGGTACCAAAAGGTTTGTTTCAGCGTAATATTCCCGTTCAGGGCATAAGCATGCCAGGTTGGTGTGAGTGGTTCTGTTATACGTTTAACGGTGATGCTGCACTCTTCTTCCACTTCCCTCAGACTGCCTTCGGGCGGCGTCTCCCCTGGTTCAAGCTTTCCCTTCGGAAGGTCCCATTTGCCATGGCGAAAAATGAAAAGGTACTGACCCTGTTCATTCCTTACCAGGCCGCCGCCTGCTTCGATATAGGTCAATCTCTTTTTCAGGTCTTCCATTATTTTATCGGGAGAAGCAGTTAGTAGCACGAAATTTGCTGAATCATTTCCATTGATCATACCGGCTAACACAGAATACAGTTTTTTTTCTGTAATTTTTTACAATCAGGATGATATGCTTTTTTAAGGCCGGAGGTGATGATTATCCGCTTATCGTTCACGTAAATTCTATAGATTTGCGCCATGCCAGAGAAAAATGAGACTGCACTATTGGTTGCAGAGTTTCTTTTACAAATTAAAGCAATTAAATTACAACCGTCCAATCCTTTTACATGGGCATCCGGCTGGAAGTCGCCAATTTATTGCGATAACCGCGTAACGCTATCGTATCCACCCATCCGGACCTTTATCCGCCAGCAGCTAACGCACGTGATCAACGAAGAATTCGGAGCAGTTGACCTGGTAGCAGGCGTAGCCACAGGCGGGATTCCCCAGGGTGTGCTGGTAGCCCAGGACCTTGGGCTTCCCTTTGTTTATGTACGCCCCGAGCCAAAAAAACACGGCAGGCAGAACCTGATAGAAGGCGATCTGAACTCCGGGCAGCGGGTAGTAGTGATCGAAGATCTTATTTCCACGGGAAAGAGCAGTTTGCAGGCCGTGAAGGCTTTGCGGGAGGCCGAATGCGATGTAGCGGGGATGGTAGCGGTATTTAGTTACGGCTTTGCAGTAGCTGAAGAAAACCTCAAAAATGCCAGCTGTAAATATTTTACGCTGACCAATTACGATGCGTTGTTAAAGAAAGCCGTTCAGAATGGATATATTCTGGAGGAGGATGTAGAGACCCTGAAAAATTGGCGCAAAAGCCCCGAAACCTGGGGACAATAACCAGACAAATTTTCAGACAACCCCTTCTTTTTAAAGCATGGTAGAGATTTTGTGATGAAAACAATACCATGAATTTAAACAATTTTACGATCAAGGCGCAGGAAGCTGTTAACAAGGCTTCCGAAATAGCGCTGGGAAACCAGCAGCAAGCCATTGAACCTGCGCACTTGCTGAAAGGAATGCTTTCAGTAGACGAGAACGTGGTCAGCTACCTACTGAAAAAGCTGAATGTCAATATCGAAAGGCTCAACCAGGCCCTGGATGCACAGATAAACAGCTTGCCAAAGGTAAGCGGCAGCGAATTATATCTTTCGGGCGCATCGGCCCAGGTCGTACAGAAGGCGCAGTCCTATCTCAAGGAATTCAAGGATGACTTCATTTCCATCGAACACTTATTACTGGGTATTTTAACCGGTAATGATAAATCCGCCCTTCTCTTAAAAGAGCAGGGGGTGAACGAAAAGGACCTGAAAAAAGCCATTCTTGAACTCAGGGGCGGCTCAAGGGTAAGCGATCCGAATGCGGAAGCCACTTATAACGCCCTGGAGAAATACTCCAGGAACCTGAACGAACTGGCCCGCGAAGGGAAGCTCGACCCCGTCATCGGCCGGGACGAGGAGATCCGGAGGGTAATCCAGATCCTTTCCCGCAGGACCAAGAACAACCCGGTGCTGGTGGGCGAGCCAGGTGTAGGTAAAACGGCCATTGCCGAGGGCATCGCGCATCGTATCATCGACGGCGACGTCCCTGAAAACCTGAAGAGCAAGATCGTTTATTCGCTGGATATGGGCGCCCTGGTTGCAGGCGCCAAGTATAAGGGAGAGTTTGAAGAGCGGTTGAAAGCGGTGATAAAAGAAGTCACCCAGTCTGACGGACAGATCATTCTCTTTATAGACGAGATCCACACCCTGGTTGGCGCAGGCGGAGGCGAAGGCGCGATGGATGCGGCAAATATCTTAAAACCCGCCCTTGCCCGCGGGGAACTGCGCGCAATCGGCGCCACCACGTTGAACGAATACCAGAAATACATAGAAAAGGACAAAGCCCTGGAACGCCGTTTTCAACGGGTAATGGTGGATGAACCGAATACCCAAGACGCAATTTCCATTCTCCGGGGGTTGAAAGAGCGTTACGAAAATCATCACAAGGTGCGGATCCGCGACGAGGCGATTATTGCCGCGGTGGAGCTTTCACAGCGTTACATCAGCGAACGTTTCCTTCCGGACAAGGCCATTGACCTGATGGACGAAGCAGCTTCCAGGCTGCGTATGGAAATGGACTCCAAACCTGAGGAGCTGGACGAACTGGAACGCCGGATCATGCAGCTGGAAATAGAGCGGGAAGCGATCAAAAGAGAAAAGGATGAAAAAAAACTGAACCAGTTAAATGAAGAGATCGCAAATCTCTCCGCAGACCGGGATGAACTGAAATCCAAATGGCAGGCCGAGAAAGATGTAGTGGAAGCCATCCAGGAACAAAAAGGCAAAATTGAGCAGCTGAAAATAGAAATGGAGCAGGCCAAGCGCAACGGTGATTTTGGCCGGGCGTCCGAGATCCAATACGGCCTTATCCCGGAAACGGAAAAATCCCTGGAAGAACTTTCCTCCAAGCTCGTAGGCATACAGGAACAGTCCCGTATGCTGAAGGAAGAAGTAACCGCTGAAGACATCGCCGAAGTAGTAGGGCGCTGGACCGGGATCCCGGTAACCAGGCTGGTAGCCAGCGAACGTGAAAAGCTGCTTCACCTTGAAGAACAGCTGCATAAAAGGGTTGCCGGCCAGGAAGAAGCTATTGAAGCGGTGGCAGATGCCATTCGCCGCAGCCGCGCCGGCCTGCATGACAAGAAAAAGCCCATTGGCTCCTTCATTTTCCTGGGAACAACGGGTGTTGGCAAAACCGAGCTTGCCCGCGCACTGGCCGAATTCCTTTTTGACGACGAGCATTCCATGACCCGGATAGATATGTCCGAATACCAGGAACGTCACTCGGTCTCCCGCCTTGTGGGCGCGCCTCCGGGCTACGTAGGTTATGACGAAGGCGGCCAGCTTACGGAAGCCGTCCGGCGTAAACCTTATTCGGTAATATTACTCGATGAAATAGAGAAGGCTCATCCGGATGTATTCAATATCCTGTTGCAGGTACTGGACGACGGGCGGCTCACCGATAACAAGGGGCGTACGGTCGACTTTAAGAACTGTATCGTTATCATGACTTCCAACATCGGCTCTCAGATTATCCAGGAAAGCTTTTCCGCAATAAACGAGGGCAATAAAGATGAAGTCGTGGCTTCCACGCGCAACCAGGTTTTCGAGCTGCTGAAAAAAACCATCCGGCCTGAATTCCTTAACCGCATCGACGAGATAATCATGTTCAGCCCCCTGGACAGGGAGCAGATCCGGGAAATCGTGGGCATGCAGTTCCAGCAGCTGCAAAAGACCCTCCGCGAAATGGGTGTGAATATCTCCGCCTCAGAGGAAGCCCTGGACTGGCTTGCCCAGCTGGGCTACGACCCCCAGTTCGGCGCCCGCCCGCTGAAGCGGGTGATCCAGAAAAAGATCATGAACGAATTGTCCAGGCAGCTCCTTGCCGGGAAGATCGAGAAAGACGCAAAGATCAAACTGGACATGTTCGACAATCAGTTCGTTTTCTTCAACGAAGAGGACAAGGAGCAGAACTAGACCTGGTTCTGGGCTGGTGGGACGGTACACAAAGGGGGGTCCGGGCTTACTTTTTATAGTTGTCTTTCGGGGTTTCTCCCATTTGCAGGGTGAGCTTGCCGCCTTTGGTGATTGATCTGAAGGGTATGAAGGGGGTTTGGAGGGCTTTGCCGTTGAGGTGGAAGGACTGGACGTATTGGTTTTGGGGGCTGTTGTTGCGGGTTTCGATGACGAACTTTTTTCCTTTATAGTAGTCCTGGTTCAGCAGGATGGTTACTTTATCAAATAAGGGACTGCCCAGGCCGAAACGGGGTTCGGTTTCCGTGAGGCCTTTTACGTCAAACAGGCCAATGGAAGAGATTACGTACCAGGCGCCAAGCTGGCCCTGGTCTTCGTCCTGTCCGTAACCATAACCATGGACGCCTTCGGTACCGTAAAATTCATTACAGATAGCGCGAACCCATTTTTGGGTAAGGGAAGGCTTGCCAGAATAATTGAACATCCATGAAATATGCAGGTTGGGCTGGTTGCCGTGATTATACAGGCCTTCCAGGCCGGCAAAGGCGTCAATATTCCTGCCGCCGCCAAAGATCGCTTTTTGGGAAACGGTAAAAATACTGTCCAGGCGGGAATTGAATTCCTGCCTGCCTAACTTTTCAACAAGGCTTTCGGGTTCATGGGGCACGAAGAAAGTGTACTGCCAGGCATTTCCTTCCTGGAAACCACGCCAAACCTCTTCCGGCCGAAAGTTCTCCAGGAAGCTGCCGTCTGCATAGCGGGGACGCATAAAACCGGTGGAAGGATCATAGATTTTTTCCCAGCCATTTGATAAACGCATTAATTCGGCATAATCCTTTTCCTTTCCAAGCAATTTCGCCCACTGAGCTACCGCAAAGGAACTGAAAGAATATTCAAGCGTATGAGAACCGGAAAAACGCCAGGCTTCGTCCGGGCCGTCCGCCTGGTCCAGGTGATTCACAAAACCGTATTTTACAAAGCGATCCACATCCAGTTTCCCGGCGCCGCGGGGACGGTTTTCCCAGCCTGTTTCATTTTTAAGGGCAGCCTGGTAGCCCTGTTCTATGTCAAAATCCCGGATCCCGCACATAAACGCGCTGGCAATGACAAGGCTCATGAAATTCGTGCCGACTCCTGATACAAACCTGCTGGAGGCAATGCCGTCGCCCAGCCAGCCGGCATCCTTATACACCAGCAGCTGGCTTTTTATAAAATCTGAATAATATTCCGGGTAGGCAAGCGCCCAGAGCTGGGTCAGGTTCCAGTAAGCGCCCCACATGGCATCCGTATTATAATGGTGGAAGAGCGGCCGGCCTTGCTCATCAAGGGGGATCTGCCCGATGCTGCCGTCATTTTTCGGATAGGCTCCGTTCACATCGCTGGCAAGCCCTCTTCCCAGCAGCGCATGGTACAGGCCCGTATAGAATTTCACCTTATCTTCCCGTACCGGCGTTTCCACATGGATGCGGCCCAGGTAGCTGTTCCAGGTATCACTGGCACGCTGATGAGCCCCGTCAAAATCCAGGTTCTTAGCCTCTGCTTCCAGGTTAAGACGTGCATTTTCAATGGACGTATAAGACAGGCCGGCTTTGATCGTAACGGCCTCTCCCTCGGCGGTGGAAAAACTAAGGTAAAGACCTGCGCCCTTTCCGGAAAGTTCTTCCCGGCCCTTGTAAATTTCCTCTCCCCTGAACACGCCGTAGGCTACAGGTTTTTTATCCAGGACAGCCGAAAAGTACATACTCACTTCGGCGCCGGGCTGGTATTTCTGCACATAAGCCGGCAGCGTGGTCACAAAGCCTTCTACCCTGCCCTCCGGGGTCAGGTAAACCCGGGCGTCTTTCACCGGCCCGCTTTCGCCCTGTTGATTGCCGATATCGAAAAGAATATGAGACGCTTGGGAAGCGGGAAAAGTGTACCGGTGAAAAGCTACGCGGGGAGTGGCCGTCACTTCGGCTTTCACCCGGTATTCGTCGAGTAACACAGAATAATAGCCTGCCGTAGCCACCTCGTTTTCCCGGCTGAAACGGGACCGGTACCCCTTGTCCGGATTTTCCAGTTTGCCCGGAATCGTTTCCAGTTCGCCGGTGACCGGAGCAAAAACTACCCCTCCTACCTGGAATTCATGAAAATTCGGAAAGCCTTCAATAGATTCATGCCGGTAGTCATAACCCACAGCTTCCCAGCCGGAAGGATTGCCATAGTGCCCGTTCGTGGCAGGCCCTGGCTTTGCCATCCCGAAAGGCAGGGAACCCGGCGCGAAATGAAACCAGCGACAATGAGCGGTACCTATCAAGGGGTCAACAAAGGCAGTCAGGTCTTCTCCACGGGACTGAGCCACGGCGCCGTTTTCACCCGCCAGGAGAAAAAGCCCCAGCAAAGGAACCCACCCGCTTGTAAGTATCTTGCGCATATAACGAGGAATTGATTTCTCAGCCAATATAAAAAAATGCTTCCGCACCACTTGGGAAACGGAAGCATTTTTTTGCTGTGCTGCGATGCCAGCTCTCAGAATCCGGGATTCTGGCTAAGCGCAGAATTATTATCCAGTTCCCGCTTGGGAACGGGGAAAAGCAGGTGCTTTTCCTGGAAAGTGGCGTCAAATACGGTAGTATGGCCCACGAAATTTTCCCATTCACCGCTTACATCGTTTTTCACCATTCGGGTGCGTATCATATCAAACCACATTTTTCCCTCGTAGCACAACTCAAAATTACGCTGCGACCAAACCTCCTTTTCAAAAGCATCCATTGAAAGGGCGCCGACCGGCGCCAGGCCGGCCCGGCCGCGAATATCGTTCACATATTGACGGGCCTGGGCATTGGGGCTGCCTTCGGCGCGATTAGATGCTTCAGCATACATCAGCATCACGTCTGCGAGCCTGTAAACCGTGAAATTAACTGGTGAATTGGCGTCCCCGTCCACGGCCTGTTTGTGATAGTATTTATAAATATAAGGCGCTCCCAGGTTTACCTGGGAAGCGTTGGTCCGGTTGGGCGTATAAAAGGTAAAGAAAAATTGCTTTTCCTCTGCGCGCTTATCGCCGGCGGCATAACTATCCACAAATTGTTCGGTGGGAACCAGCCCGCCGTATTCGTCAGCATAAGCGGTGGAAATATCGAAGCCCAGCGGCAGGCATACAGGAGTAAGCCCGGAATTCCGGTTTTCCTGGTCATACTGCACCTGGAAGACCAGTTCGCCGCTATTTTCTTTCGCAGGATCACGCAGGTCGGCATATTCCGGGAACAGGGAATAGCCGCCTTCTTCAATGAGTTCCGCGGAACGGCTGGCCGATTCGGTATAATACTGTTCGCCGCCCTGTACAGGATAACCCGCATAGGTAAGAAATACGTCTGCCAGCAAGGCTTTGACCAATCCCATCGAAGCCCGGCCCGTGCCATCTCTCCAGGGAAGCGTAGACTCTTCGGCAAAAAGCAAATCAGGAATAATGATCTCATCGTAAATCTCTTTCACCGGTGATCGCGGCGTTTCTATCTGCCCCAGGTCAGAGATATTCTCCGTAACCTTCGGCACATCGCCGAACATCCTCACGAGGTAAAAATAGTAAAAGGCCCTGAGCGTCCGCACTTCGGCCAGCCAGTTTTTACGCTGTCCTTCATCCAGGCCGGGAAACTCGCTTAGTTCCTCCAGCGCGATATTGCAGTTCTGGATACCGCGGTAAAAGCGCCGCCAGTAATCGCCGATATAGAAAGCATCGGCATCGTACGTAAGTTGATTGAATTTAAATGCCTCGGTCTGGGGCACACCGCTTGCTTTTCCGGTCATAAACTCCAGGAAGGAGAGCGTATTGCCGCCCCATCCGCCTGCGCCCTGGGCCAGCACGTCTATTTCGGTATAAGCGCTGTTAGCGAAGGCCTGGGCAACTTCACTGCTGGTAAGGCTGGCATCGGTGGTAAGCGAGCCCGGTTCCTCGTCCAGGAAGGATTCGCACGCACTCATGAACAAGGCCGTCACGGCTAGTGCGGTACAGTATACTAGTTTTTTCATGATTTCTGGATTTAAAAGGTAACGTTTACGCCTAAATTAATGATCCGCGGCTTCGCGTAAGGGTAAAAGTCGAGCCCCTGCGCGTGGGAAAAGCCGTAGGTTTCCACTTCAGGATCATATCCGGTATAATCTGTCGCCAGGAACAGGTTCTGTGCGGACAAATAGACACGGAACTGCTGCACATTCATTTTCTGCAAAGTTGCCTCAGGAAGATTATATCCTAGTACGATATTCTGCAGCCGCAGGAAAGAACCGTCTTCCACCCACCAACTGTCGATATTGGTGGTATAATAGGTTCCCCAGGCCCTTACTTCCGCAATCATGGCATCCTGGTTGTCGGGCCTCCAGGCGTCCATTACCGTCGCATAACTGTTGGTCAGGGTCTGCCGGTCTTCCGCAGAATGTTTGGTCGCATTGATGACATCGTTCCCGTAAGAAAAACGAAGATCGAATGACAAGTCAAAATTCTTATAGGTAAACTCATTAGACATATTGCCTACCCATTTCGGATACATGCGGCCGATAATTGATTCATCGTCTCCGTCTATAGTAGTATCGCCGTTCAAATCCGCCAGCTTTAGGTCACCCGGAAGCCGTCCGTACCGGGCCGCTTCTTCGGCTTCCTCCGTACTCCAGGTTCCCAGGCGGGTCTTGCCCCAGATGGTACCGATGGGATGCCCTACCCTCAGGATATTGGTTTGGCCCAGGAACCACGGCCCCGGGAAAATATCGGCGTTATTATTAGCCAGCTGTACGATCTCATTTCGGTTGGACGCCCAGTTGATGGAAGTACTCCAGGTAAAGTCGCCCCGGCTGATATTCAATGAACTGATGGAAACTTCAATACCTTTATTCTCTACAGATCCGATGTTCCGCGTTACCCCGTCCAGCCCGGTTGACCAGGGCAGCGGCGCTGAAAGCAACAGGTCGTCGGTACGTTTGTGGTAAACATCCACCTCCAGGGAAAGACGGTCATCCCATAATCCCATTTCCAACCCGATATCGGCTTGCTTGGTCGTTTCCCACTTCAAATCCGGGTTTCCGAAGCTGCTGCGGAACAAACCTGTTTGCAGGCCGTTGGCAAACAGCACGTTGGCGGTGCTAAGGAATTGCAGTGAAGCATAGGAACCTAATTCCTGGTTGCCGGTATGCCCGTAGCTGGCCCGGATCTTCAGGTTACTGATGCCTGGGGCGCTTTGCATGAAATCTTCTTCAGAGATACGCCAGGCGATCCCCGCCGAGGGGAAAAAGGCGTATTTATTATTCTTTCCGAATTTTGATGAACCATCATAACGGCCGGTAACAGTCAGCAGGTATTTACTTTTATAGCTGTAATTCCAGCGCGTAAAGTAGGAATTCAGCTGCGATTCGTTGATCCCGCTCCCGATATCCCCTTTGGCGATGGTTCCGGCGGCGGGAAGGTTCCTCCATTGGAAAAAGTCATCAAGAAAGTTTTCCGCCCGGACTGAAAGGCTCTCGTAGTGATCCTGGCTCCAGGATAAACCTCCCAGGCCGGTAATGGAATGATCGCCAATCTCTTTTGTCCAGGTGAGGTAATTCTCGCTTTGCCAGTAGGTGCGGTCTTCTATCCCTACGCTGGCCACGCCCCGCTGGTCGGCGGAAAGGTTACGCAATTCCCTGCCGGAGTAAAAATTATTCTTATCGTCATCCAGCAATGCGCTGAACTGAGTCTTGAGTTCAAGTCCGGGAGCGAGCTTAAAATTCAGGTAAGCGTCTCCGTAAAGCTGGGAGGTGATCCTGTCCGTTCCTCTTTCCTGCGCTACGCGAACCGGGTTATCTCCTTCGGCGGACGAATAAAAATCATTGTTCTTGCTCCAGGTGCCGTCAGGGTACTTTACCGGGACGATCGGGATCATTTCGGTCACCAAACGGGGCATGTTCAGCGCTCCGTTGGCATCGTCTATTACGTGTTGTTTATTCCGCACACCCATAACGCTTCCGCCTATGGTCAGCCAGGGTTTTACATCGCTGTCTACAGTTACCTTGCCGGTAAAGCGGTTGTTCCAGGAATTGATCATGATTCCCTGTTCGCCTGTATAACCCATGGAAAGGCTGTAACGGGTCTTTTCGCTGCCGCCGCGAAGGGCAATGGTATGGCTGTTAGAGATAGCCGTTCGATACACCTCATCTTCCCAGTTGGTATCGTAAAGGGGGTTCCCGCTGGCATCAAACAGCAGGGGGAAGTCGGCGGGATCAAACTTGGTGTACTTTCCCTGGGCATAACCCGTAGGATCATATTTCTCCGCGTTGTCATAGGCCCTGTGATATATTTCCATGTACTGCGCCGCATTGAGGCTGGGAACGCTGCGCTGCCGGGCGCCTACCGATACAAAACCGCTGTAAGTCAGCTGGCTGGCATTGGCAATTCCCCGCTTAGTCGTGACCAGCAGTACGCCGTTGGCGCCGCGGGCGCCGTAAATAGCGGTAGCCGATGCATCTTTCAATACTTCGATCGAAGAAATATCATTGGGATTCACCATATTAAGATCCACTCCGATGATCCCGTCCACCACTACCAGCGGTTCTTTACCGGTGTTAATGGAATTGATACCCCGTATCCGGATCCGGGCCGAACTTCCCGGAGCCGCCGCGTTGTTCAAAACTTCTACCCCGGCGATCCTTCCCTGAAGGGCTTTTACCGCGCTTACCGGGGAGCGGTCAACCAATTCGGACGCATTGATGGTTCCCACTGAACCGGTAAGGTCGGACCGTCTTGCAGTACCATATCCGATGGCCACAACCTGCTCGAGTTGCTCGGTATCTTCTTCCATCGTCACGTTTACCAGGCTGCGGTCGTTGACAGGGATTTCACGGGTCGCAAAACCGATAAAGGAAAAGACCAGGGTAACGTCTCCCGAAGGAACGTTCAGGGAATAATTTCCCGAAGCATCCGTGGATACGCCAATGCTGGAACCTTGTACTGTTACGCCGACGCCGGCAATGGGTGTATTGTCGGCCGCTGAAGTAACTTTCCCGCTCACTTCATGCTGGGCATTGGCGGCCCAGCTCAGGCAGGACAAGCAAAAAAGCATGGCCATGCACGCTTTGACATTCTGTTTCATGATTTGTTGATTTAGGAGCGTAAGTGAAAAAAGTTTTGTTCATATGTTTACACATATAAGCTAATCTAGTAATATTTTGCTTACACACAAAGCAAATGTGTAACAGTTTCGTACACAATTCGGACCGCGGGCCGGATTTCCCCTTTATTTTCGCCAGATCTCCTGGATCTCTTCCAGGGTTTTTCCCTTGGTCTCGGGCAGTAATTTGTTCCCTACCCACCAGGCTACCAGGCAAAAGCCGGCAAATACCCAAAAAGTCACCGCCGTCCCAAGGCGTTCCAGGCTTAAAGGCGTCAGCTGCCCTACAATGGTGTCCGCCACCCACATGGTCATTATGCTAATTGCGAGTGCGCGCCCCCGGATATGATTGGGAAATATCTCCGAGGCGACCACGAACTTGATAGGGCCGATGGAGAACGCAAAACATCCGAGAAAAAGGAGGGCGCTGAGCAGCAGTAACCAGCTGCCGGTAGCGCCCAGGTAAAAACACAGGCCGGTAGAAAACAGGCTTACGGCCGCGCCGGCCGTCCCAAACAGGTACAGCGGCCGCCTGCCGAGCTGGTCTACTTTCCAGATAGCCAGCAAGGTGAAGACCACGTTAGCCCCTCCAAGGATGATCTGGCCGAGCAAGGCATTGCTGAGATCGATCCCGGCCTCGTTCAGGATGCTGGGCCCGTAATAAATAACGGCGTTTATGCCCGAAAACTGGGAGAAAAAGGGAAGCAATATGCCAATTAAAAGCGCCTTCCGCATGCCAGGCTTTAGCAACTCCCGGTAGCTGCCTCCTTCCCGGACTTTGATTTCCGCGGCGGCTTCCGTTACCTGCCTGGCTTCTCCGGGGCCGCTTATCTTCTCCAGGATAATCATTGCTTCCTTCTTTCTTCCTTTTTGAAACAACCACCTGGGGCTCTCCGGCACCAGGGCTAATCCCAGAAGGAATAACACAGAAGGAATCGCTCCGACCCCAAACATGCCCCTCCAGACTTCCCGGTTGAAAACATACGCAAAAAAACCTTCCGAAGTCACGGCGGCCCCGGCAGCATAATGATGCAAACCTGCATTGCTCAGGTAGGCCGCCAGGATACCAAGCGTGATAGCCAGCTGGTAAAAGGTGACCAGGCGGCCCCTGATCCTGGCCGGCGATATTTCTGAAATATAAAGCGGCGCCACGCTGGAAGCGATCCCTACTCCCAGCCCACCCGCTATCCGCGAAATGACCAGGAAAGAAAAGCCGGGTGCCAGACAGGCGCCGATGGCGGAAAGCAGGAAAAGCACCGCAGAAAGTAAAAGCATCTTTTTTCTGCCCAGCCGGTCACTCAGCTCCCCTGAAAATGCGACACCGGCAATACAGCCGACTAACGCGGAGGACACAAACCATCCTTCCCGGAGGGGTGAAAGCGAAAACTGCTCTCGTACAAAAGGAAGCACACCGGAAATAACAGCCATATCAAATCCGAAAAGCAAACCACCCAGGGCGGCCACAAAGGTGATCAGCAGCAGGAAAAAACGATTGGACTGTTGCATAATTATCTTATTTCACGAAAGCTTTAACAACCTTTGCTTTCTTCTTTCCGAGATTAACCAGTTTGAATGTTCCCGCCGCGGCGGGAACGACGAATGTTTCCGCGAATTGCAGGGTCAGTTCCCGGGAGCTGGTATAAACCCTGACAGGCCCTCCTTCCACGAGGTTACACACCTGGGCGCCGTCTTCCGTTTCCAGCTGCATTTCAGATTCGAATTCAAGCCGCTGGATGCGATAGAAATGCTCCTGGTGAGTAGGCAGTTCCAGCAGCTGCCAGTCATCCCCTTCCTCAAGGAGCTGAGGCACCGACAACAGCTCTTTTTTTACTCTTTCTCCTTCCATTGAAAAATCCAGGTTCTCAAACCCTCTTTGCAGGTTCAGCGGCCGTGGCTTTCCGTCCAGCCCGGGACGGAGCCAGTCATACAATTTAAAGGTATAGATATAAGGGGTACTGCTTATTTCCAGCACCAGGTTATTAACGCCTGAACAATGAATGGTGCGGTTGGGAATCAGAAAAAGATCGTGTTTCTTCGCCGGGAATACCTGGACAAAATCTTCCACCTGTACGGGAACCTGGTCCAAAACACTTTCTTCCAGCGTCTCCCTGAATCGCTCCCCGGAAACGCCTTCCCGGAATCCAAGGTACACCTCCGCGTTTTCGCCGGCGTCAAGAATATAGTACGTCTCGTCCTGAGTAAAATTTTCACCAAAATGTGCTTTTATATACGCATTACCCGGATGGCATTGCAGCGAGAGGTTGCCGCCGCTGAAGGTATCCAGAAAATCAAAGCGAATGGGAAACTGGTCCCCGAACCGGGATACCGCCTTTCCGAGTACGGCCTTATTATTATGAACCATTAAAAAATCAAAGCCGAATTCAAGCATTTTTCCGCTGCTTTCCAGGATCACTCCATTCTCCGGGGTAATCAGTTCAAAGGACCAGGCATAGTTGATCTCTTCGTAAGGCAGCCCTTCGATATGCTGCTTCATCCAGTTGCCGCCCCAGGCGCCCGCTTCAAACCAGGGCCTCGCCCGGAAAGCGTTTCTTACTACGAGATCTAGCGCATGGCGGAAGTTTTCGCCCTCCATCCAGGTAATACCATCTGTTCTTTGTTGATCTACAAAGGCGTCGATACGGGGAAGCAGGCTTTTCCTGTGCTTATTCAAGACCACCCAGTCGACGAAAAAGAATTGTTTGTATTGCTGTGCAGGGGACGGGGAGCGGAACGCCCGGTATTACAAACCGATCCCGCTCTTGAGCGGTACTGTATCTCGTTCCTGGGCACATCCAGGTACACCAGCGGGCCTTTCCATCCGGCGAGCGCGGCGCCTGTGCCATAGAGTATATCCAGGCTGTTGCCCGGGGGCGTTATTTTCTCCAACTTCGCCGTTTCGAAGAAATCTGTTAACTCTCCCGGAAAAAGCCGTCCGAAAAGCGGGTCCTCTCCGCCCAGAAAAGGCGCTGTCAGGCGCTCTATCTCTGCTTCTCCCTTTAATGCTGCATCTATACAATGCCAGTTTACGGAAATCCCGTTCTTCCGAAAGGCCTGATTCAAAGCTTCTGTAAATGCTTGCCAGTGTACGCCGGAATAACCGTCAATCGTTACCTGGCGAAAGTCGCTGATCCAGGCAGCAAGCGTTTCATAACCCTTGTAAATATTCTCTTCTTCCAGCGAAAAAACCGGGAAAATGTCATAACCTTCCCGTTCCCGCTTTTCCCTTTGAAGCGGCAAAGCAGGTTGCGTTGTTTTCCGCATGCCGGCGGTCTGGTCTTTCCGCCCAGGCGCTGCCTGGTCCGTCATTCCGGAAGCTGTTTCTTTTTTCATTGTCATCTGTTCCCAAAGTATTGTTGTAATGTCCAAATGTTTGAACATATAAAACAAACATAATTAAAAACAAGGAGATTATCCCTGCTTAAAAGAATTAATTATCAAATGTTCTTTTAAAATTAAATCTCGGCCCTCTACTGGTATACAGGAGCGGGTTCTTAAGAATTCCTGCGGATGTTAATGGAATAAGCAAATTTATCGCTCCGGTAATAACCGAGGTTATATTCAATGATCCGGTTACCCGTATCGAATACCGTTCTTTTCCGGAATAACACAGGCGTGTTTTCCTCAATTCCAAGGTAAGCGGCCACCTTTTCGCTGGCCTTGACCGCCTTCAGCTCTTCGTGCGAAGAAGTAGGAAAAATGGAGAATTTCTCCTCAAAGAGCTTATACAAGGGCCGCGTAAAGTCTTCCGTTCCACTCAGGGGGACCCTCGGATGAAACCAGGATATAAAATAGACAAAAGGGCCATTCTCATCGCCCCTGAGGCGTTCAAGTTTAAATAATTCGGCATTTTTTTGTACCTGGAACAGCTCAGAAACTCCCTGCGGAGCCGCCTCGCTTTGAATGTCCACCAGGTAATTGCGCACCTTAATCCCCCTGCGGCTCATTTCTTCGGTGAAACTATGCCATTCATCCAGATGAGTGGTAATGGTCCTTGGCGCCACCATGGTTCCTACCCCTTTTTTTCGAACCAGCAATCCCTCGAGTACCAGCTTGTAAATGCCTTGCCTTACCGTATTCCTGGATACGCCGAATTTCCTGGCAAGCTCCTCTTCCCTGGGCAATAGTTTTCCGCCGTCATAATCGCCGCTTTCTACCAGGCTTCTTATAAGTACTTCTATTTGCTTATGAAGGGGGACCGGAGATGTATGATCAATCTGCATGTTCAAACATACAAATTTGTGGCAAAATTGTTGCAAGGTTCCCGGTTAGAAAAAATCAAATATGATCATACGTGAACAGAGAAATGACTTGCTGCTTATTACTCAACCTCATCATGCCGCGCTTGCGGGTTTATTTGCCGGCCATTGGAAGGTCACGGCCTTTCAAGGATTTGACCGGCTGGAAGAGGTGCTGTTTACTGTTCACCACCATGATCAATGCTGGGAAGAGGCTGATAAGGCTCCCCTGCTGAACCCCGGGACAAAGCTTCCTTATTCATTCGATGATTACCCCGAAAAGCGAAAGATCGGACTATACCGGGAAGGAATAGATGCGATGGAAAAGGGACACCCTTATTCCGCCCTGCTGTGCAGCAGACATTTTGCGTCCTTTTTCGCTTCTTCACTGACAGGGCCGGGACGGGATTTCCATGAATCGGAACTACTCAGGCAAAAAGGCCTTGTTAAAGCGCTTGGCCTGAAAGAACAGGAGCAGGCAGAAGCGGATTTCCATTTTCACCTGCTCCAGTTCTGCGATAACCTTTCCCTGTTCATTTGCTTAAACGAGGAAGGGAAAAATCAGCATCCCTGGTTCAAAAAAGGCTTCTCTAATTCCGAAAAACTGGGCGTGAATACCCGTCCTTTGAAAGCCGGCTGGAAAGACACTGATACAGTACGGATAACGCCTTTTCCCTTTGATGAATCCTTCAGCCTGCAGCTGGAATATCGTGCTATTCCTTCGCTCCTGCCTGACCAGGCAACATTAACGCGTTGTTGGGAAGAGGCTCCGCTCCGTACAAAAACCATTCATTTCCGGTAAGCCCAACGGTACACCGGATCAAAAGCCGGTTAAAAATTATCCGATTCCACGTAAGCCTGTATCAGGGCAAGCTCCCCTTCTTTACCTGGCTTGGACAGTCCATGCTCCATGCCCATTACGCCGGTATAACCTTTTTCATGAATGTACTTGAAAACGTTCCGGTAATTGATCTCCCCGGTAGTCGGCTCTTTCCGGCCGGGATTGTCCCCGATCTGGAAATAAGGGATCTCTTCCCAGCAACGTTCTATATTGGTAATAAGCTGCCCTTCATTTTTCTGCAGGTGATACGCATCGTAAAGGATCTTGCAGGAAGGACTATTCACTGCTTTGCAGATAAGGTAGGTTTGATCGGAATACTGCAGGAAAAGGTTTGGCGAATCGCTCAGCGGCTCCAGTACCATTACCAGGCCGTGGGGTTCCAGGATTTCGGCGCCTCTGCGCAGGGCTTCGATCACATTGGCAGTTTGTATTCCCAGGGGAAGATGCCGCTCATAGTCACCGGGCACCACGGTCATCCATTTGGCATTGCATCTTTTCGCCACTTCTACGGCCCGCCTGCAGCCATCCAGGAAAATATCCACGTGTTCCTTTTTCCCGGCTGCAAGCGTATTGGCGGAATTTCCGCCTTTATCAACCACGAACACGCCCATGGTCATGCCGAGCTTGGCGAGCGTGTCACCGATTTTGGTCTGCAGCTCCGCCGGCCTGCCCATCATCCCGTTGTCTTCCAGCGCCATGAAACCCGTTTCAGCCATAAAATGAAGCTGGTCAATGGGATCCTTTCCCGCATGATGCTCAAACATGCCGAAGTGGGGGGCGTATTTCAGTTTGAAATTATGTTTTTGGGGCATGGAACGTGTTGTTCCGGCAGCGCTTGCCATGCCTGATAATCCAGCTACGGCAGAGCCGGCTGCCAACCCTTTAACAAAACTTCTTCTTTTCATATTCTTTCCTGTATTTATTGGTTTAATTTTCTCATTATTTTAGCGCAATGGCTGTAAATATAGTAATTGTGCGCAATTACAGGGGATACCGGAAAAAACTATTATCCCCGGCGCTTCCGGAAAAAATTTACGTAAACAGAAAGTGCGGCAGCAATGGCGAAAAAGACCGTCGTCAAGGTGTCTACCAATGAGGCATCCAGGTTCTCCCCGCTGACTTTATCCGCAAAATATTTGATGAAGGAGGCCGGAAGACCCCTTTCTCCCAACTGCTCTTTTATCCGCCATTGCCAGTCGGTAATGGGACAGTAGCCCAGGCCATACCAATAGCCGAGCAGCAGCCAGGAAGCGGCAGTTAGCAAAATGCTGATAAAATGTGCTTTCCTCAGCGGGGCCCATATCCACCCAAAGAGATTGAAGCCGATAATTGCCAGGTGGAGCAAGGTGAGTAATACGTCCAGAAGCTGAAGGTTGCCGGTCATTGAAACTTTCTATTAGCTGGTGGTTTCAACACTAGTCTGGTGAATACTAAATTCACACACTAGAAAAGCGCAGAGGATTCAAGGAGACGGGATGCGCAATATTCATTCGGTGTTTTCCCTGAAAATTCTTTAAATTCTTTAATAAAATGGCTTTGATCATAATAGCCCAGCTGAAAGGCTATTTCCTGCCAATTCATCCCCGGTTGCTGATCGAACATATTTTTAACCAGGTTAAACCGGCATATCCGGGCGTAACGCTTGGGCGGCAGGCCTACTTGGTCCAGAAAATACCGTTCCAGGGTCTTCTTGGAAGTAAAGGTCATTTCCTGTATCGCTTTCAGCGTATAAAACTTTTTTCCGCCCATCAGCTCCAGCGCTCCCGCCATCGCCAGGTTATTCCGCTTTTTCTGCTGCTGTCGTAGTTTTCCAGTGAGAAATTTTTCCAGCATCCAGATCATTTCCCCCGTTCCGGAGGCCTCGTACATTTGCTCGCAAAGCAGCTCCACTTCGTTACCCCAAACGCTGTCCGCCTCAATAATATCATCCGCCAGGTAACGCATGTTCAACCCTGTTAACCGGTGAATGCCCATCGCCTTGAACTTAACTCCCAGAATATCGATGCCCCGGGGATTACTGAGGGATATCCTTGGCTTTACGGGCTGACCGAATAAATAACAATACTTTTTCATCGTCAGTTTTCTCTCCGGGAAGATCATATCTTCCGCCAGCGCATTCAGGTTAAAGGTCATTCCCTGCATAAGCGGCGTAGGTACTTCCTGGCTGAGGCTTTCGCTGAGGGTGATAATGGACCGCCAGTAGAAATCCACAATTTCAGCCAGTTCAGGGCAGGGTGGAAATGTTTTAAAATAAGTCATACGGTTCAGGAGAATCGAAAATAATATTTTAAACATGGTTTTCCAAACCCTGCCCGGCATTGTATTTGTATCCCTTGAGTTTCAAATAAAAATCGCCCTGACCGGAATACCGGTCGAAAGCGGCAAATTGATGTATTAAAATCGAGAAAAATGAAACGCTTAAAAAAACTAAGAACAGCAGCGCTGACCGGCTTTGCGGCAATATTGCTTTCCGCTTCCGGCCTCTATGCTCAGCAGCAACAACAACAGCAACAGCAGCCGCTACCGGGAGGACAAGCGCCCGCCGTAAAGGAAGACTTTAGTGATGAAACACTTGAAAAGTTTATAGATATCAATAAAAAGCTTGCCCCTCACCAGCAGCAGGGCGAGGCGGAAATGGTAAAGGCCATCGAAGGACAGGGACTGGAAACCGAACGCTTCGGCGAAATCATGACAGCCCGCCAGATGAACGACTCAACCAATGCGGGCGCTTCTGAAGAAGAGCTAAAAAAAGTGGAAAGCGCCACCCAGGAAATAATGGGCATACAGCAGGAGCTGCAGCAAAAGATGACCAAAGTCATCGTGGACGAGGGTATGGAACTGCAGGAGTTTGAGGATATTATCCTGGCTTACCAGTATAGCCCGAAAGTGCAGAAAAAGATCAATGAACTTGTGCAGCAGGATCAGGCAGCCGGCCTCGCTCCTGCGGATTCAAGCGAAGCCACACCTGCTGAAGAGTAAGAATTTGCCCCTGCATTTTGCAGCGGATGGGTTTAAAAAAGGCCGGGGAGAATTCCCCGGCTTTTTTAATAGGCGGTTAGCTCAACCCTTACCGGACCAAGCAGGCCTGCCGGATGAAGCGGGCTTTCGGCCGCATACGGGTTAATATATGTCCATGTTTTACGTTGCTCCTCAGGCTTTTTTAAATCTCCGATCAGCCGGTTGACCCAGGTGTTCACCACCTTTATTTCCACCTTATTCTCCCCCTCCTGAACCGCTTCTGTAATGTCCACTTTGTAGGGAGGTGTCCACACTCCGCCGACTTCCTTCCCATTCACCTTTACTTTTGCCAGTGCAACTACAGCACCCAGGTCCAGCACCACCCGGCCTTCGGGGCGGTCCAGCTGAAAGCTATTATGGTAAACGGCGGTTCCGGAATAATGAGCGATCGCCGGATCAGGGTGTTTTGACCAGTCCGTGAGTGTGTCAAAGGCAACCGGCTCCGCAGGCCCCCTGCTGCCGGGATCAAACTGAACCTGCCAGGTATTGTTAATTTCCAGCGCCTTCAACGGTTCGGGGAAATTAAGCCTCTCGCCGGTCGTTCCCGGCGCAGGTTCCTTCCTGAAAATCACGAAAGCGCTTTCATAGGCATCCAGTTTCAGCGGAACCGCAGTACCATTTTCCATGCTTTTAAACTCCGGAAGGTCACGAACCGTTCCATGGATCGCGTTCCATAATTCCGGGGTTTTGCCCTGCACGCGAAATACAGGATCGATACTTATTTCCCTGTCGCTTTGATTAGAAAGAAAATATATTTCTCCTTCAGGTAGTGTACGATGGATATACAATACAGGGTCTTCAGCGGTTGTTTTAACGTCCGGCCGGATCCCTGTTTCATTAAATACTTCCTCCAGGCTCATCCCATCCATCACACGTCCCTTGCCATAGGTATTGATCTTTACTGTTTTTCCGTCAATGGCGCCCCATAGATCGGCGGCTAGTTTCTTCACCCGTCCGTCCGCTTCGCCATAATTTGCAAGGCTTGGCGAACGCTCCGGCTTCGGGCCAAGCACGATCCCTCCTGCCTTTACCAGTTCCGCAATCTTTTCAAGTAATTCCGGCCGCATGGTTTTTAACTGGGGCAATACCAGCACGCTGTACTGCATGCCGTCGGGTAGGATAAACTTTCCGTTTTTCACCGACAGCCGGTCACGGATCACTTCCCCGTTAATATAGTCAAAGGAATATCCCTTTGGCAGGGCAGGATCCTGGATGCCCGTCATTTTGGGCGCATCTTCGCCAATAAAATACGCCACGTCAGCGACGTATTTGCCTTGCTGCAGCAAAAAGTTGCAGCGTTTCAGGTAATCGACGAACATATCCATATCATAATACCAGGTATTGAAACGATTGAATTCGTTCCCGAACCAGGCATTTACACCAGGCTTCCTGTCTTCATAGGGCTGGTGAATATAAACGTGCAGCAGCGTATTATTGATCCCTTCGGTAAAAAAGCGGTCGCCCCTTTGTTTCATCATGGCAGGATAACGGCCAAAAGTGTTACCCGCAGCGGTAAAGGACTCCGCGGAAACTTTATTGCGTCCGTAAATATGGGCAGCGGACGAAGCGGCGCGGTTCTCAATATTGCCCAGGTCTCCTTCGCTCCAGAATTCCCCGCCCACTTCGTCAGATTGCCCTCCATATTGAAGGAACTCCCCCGGGAAACCCCAGTGCCCGTAATTCTCAAGCCAGATGGTGAGACCATGTTTGTGGGAAATATCGCGCAGGCCTCCCACGTATTCATAAGCAACGTTGTCGGCAATAAAACGCCGGAGATCCCATAAGAAGCGATCCGACCTGTCCTGGCTGCCTATCACATGCCCGTACATTACCGGGACATACGGGGTTGGGTCATAACCAAACCGCTCTTTGAACTTTTTCATAAACCCGTCTGTCCAGTTCTGTCCGCCCATTTCGTAACTGTCCTGAACGGCCACCTTCCAGGTTTTACGGTCTTCGGCAGGAATACGTTTAAGAATTTCACCCAGAAAAGCTTCGAAATGTTTGATCACGTGTTCGTGATTCATTTTATCTATTTCCAGCCCCGTTCCTTCGGGTGAAGCCGGTCCGTTTTTAACGCCGGTAGGAAGCATGCCTGTTCTCATCACCACCCATTTCCCTTCCGGCACTTCCCAGTTCAGCGTTCCGTCCGGCGACATGCTGGCGGTCAGGTCTATGACCCCGGAGGGATCAACCAGGTATGCGTCGTCCGCTACCGCTTCCTGCGGCTCCCATTGATATTCATGCCAGTAAGGCAAAGGCGTGGGATGCATCTTTGCCAAGGTTTTTTCAATATAACGCCCCACCTTAGGCGTGGTAGCCAATGCTATTTCAGCGATGCCTGCTCCGGGAGAAGCCTTGTCAATGGTCAGGCGGAAAGCGCTGCCAGTAGCGGGAGCAAAGGAAATTGCGACAGGTGCATATGGCACAAAACCTACGTTCAGCGCATTATTGCTGCGGTCAACGGTCACTTTTTTTACTTCCCGGTAATTTCCATTTTCCTTTACCTCAAGCAACACATTTAACGTCATGTTCCTTTTTGCGGGATAGATCGTCAGGCTCCTGGCCGTATAAACCGAGGATGCCGTCATAGTAATAATGGTCTGCTTCCCTGGCTGCAGGGACAAGACGGTGGCGGTGTCCCCGTCCATTACTTTGTCCACGCCTGCAATACCGGGTTCAGCGTTTAAGCGCGGGTTCAGGCTGGAAAACGTACTCCCATAGCCTTCCGGCGCGGGGAAAGCCAACACCCTGACATCCTGGAATGCCCCACCGGGCCTGGATAATTTTTGCAAGACCTTTCGCGGACCCTCCAGGACCGTTTCGGCCGCCGCCAGGTAGCGCATGGCTTGCTCCGGCTTTACCCAGGGGCCGCCGGACTGGCTCCAACCCGGACTGTTGAACAATCCGATCTCAATATTCAGTTCGGTCGCAGTTTTAAGCGCAGCATGAAGGATCTCCCACCATTCATCGGTAAACAACTTTACATCTCCGTAAGGCACCTCCCCGGTGAGGCCGATATTTCCAATAAAAGCACGGTTGATTCCTACGGCCTTCATCGCATGCAGATCTTTTACCACACCCTCCTTTGAAATATTATCGGAGATCCAGTACCAGTATACGCTGGTCTGGATCGAATCCGGAGGCGTCTTAAATCTATCTTCAAGTGTGGAAAACGGCACGTTTTCAGCCAACTGCTCCGAGCAGGAAAACATGAATGCCCCGGAAAGGAACAAGAAGAGGGTTTTAAGGTATATTTTATTCATCGCAAAAATTTATGATAAGCACTGCTATGCGGCGGCCGCATAAGCATCAATTATAGGGTATTTCCCGCCTTGAGCCATCCTGCCCTATCCTGCCGGTGATCAGGCCGGCCCTTGCCCCGCTTCTCCGGCGCGCGTCACTTCGGGCACCAAAAATGAAAGGATACCCACCAGGCCGATCGCACTTCCCAGAATCACGAATGTCCGGCTGATCCCGATCGTATCGGCCAGGAAGCCGGTGCCCATCAGCGCCAGCAGGGACGGAAAAAGGGAGATGCTGAAAAACATAGAGAACACCCGGCCCAGCAACGCGGGATCGATCTTTTCCTGAATAATAGCCGTGAAACTGGCATTGTATATTGCCCCGGTTATGCCTCCGATGGTTGTCAAAACTACAAAAACAGCATAACCCCGGGGAGGCAGCAGTCCGGACAGCGCAAGTACCGCACCCAGGATGATGTACATCCAGTTGATCAACACCACCTTGTTCGTCCGTATTTTCAGCATACCCAGCAATCCTCCTCCGGCCAGCATACCCACACCCCAGACGACTTCTATCAAGCCCATCTGGAAAGTATCCCCCTGAAAGTGCTTCAGGGTAAGCAGCGGAAAAAGTACGGCGACCGGCATCAGGCAAAACGTGGCGACGATCGAAAAAAGGAATAGCAGCGAAAATCCCCTGGAAAAGGTGATAGCGCGAATCCCCGCTTCGATATCACCTAGTACCTGTTTTATACCTTTTCCCTTCTGCACGGTGCGCTCCGGGTTGGGAATTCGCACAAAAAGCAGGGATAATATGGCGAAAAGGGCGCCGGCAATATCAAAAAGCAGAACATAACCAATGTCCATAAGGCCAATAGCCAGGGCTCCGAGCGCCGGGCCGGCAATATTGGAAACGGACTGTATTACCTGGTTGATCCCGGCTACCCGCATCAGCTCGGACGCGGGAGCCAGCAAAGGTACCGAGGCCTGCATGGCAGGCATATGAAAGGCTGAGCCTACCGAACGAAGGCCCAGCAATAGGTAAAGGTACCACAGTTCCATTTGCCCGAAATAAAACAAAGAAGCAATCACCAGGGTGCAGAGGGCAATGAAGCCATCGGCCATGATCATGGTCTTTTTCCGGTCCCACCGGTCTATGAAAACGCCGGAAAAAAGCCCGATCACCGATTGCGGCAGCAAGGCGGAAATCGCGGCCAGGGCCAGCACCTCGGCGGAGCCCGTTTCCAGGCTCAACCAGATAATGACTGCAAAATTCACCAGAGAACTACTGAGCAGGGACATAAACTGACCCGCCCATATAATGGAGAATACTTTTCTCCAGTTGCCTGTTACCTGAGACATAAGTAATTAAAAGCTAAAGGGATAAACCCCTGTATTTGAAATAAAAAATAATAGGACTCAGCCCGCCGGCTGATAAAGGAAAAAAACAGGATTAGCTCCCGGATTTAAACGCGATCCCTGGAGAACAGGGCTTTTTTTAGGTCAATCATCTTCATGGGTACTGATTACTCTGCGGCAAATATACTTTTTTTAACTTTACCCCCAAAGCAAGTATTTGTTAAATATCATGAAAATACATACCACTAATTACGAGGACACCTTGGTTGAAGTCGCCGAGGATTGTCCCGCAAAGACAGGCGAAGTTCCTCCCGCAAAAGGAAGCGGCAGAACCGCTGCCCTTATTCAATTTGAAATAATCAGCAGGCATCCCTATAAATTCACTTCAGACGATGTATTGTTCCAGGTGTTTGCGGAGAAGAATGACCTAACAGAAGAAGAGCTGCCTGCAGCCAGACAGCTCTTCTTTTCTAAGGGCCAGCCCTGTTTCCGGGCTTCCCCCCTGCCCAAGCGCTACGGCTGGGGAGTACATAGTGATAAAGACGGGAAAATAGCGCTCTACGGCTGCGAAACCGAAGAATACCGGCAGTTGTTAACGGATGAGAACACGAAAAGGGTCCGCGCTATGAAATCCCGCCGGTAAGGGAGACGCCACCTTATTTTGCCGGCGTAATCACAATCTTGCGAAACTCGATAGGGCCATGATCGCCCTGAATGTAGATCGGGCCCGGCTCCCCTTCGTTGCTGTCGAGGGCGCCGCCGGTGATACCCGGAATTTCCCGGTTGCAGATAACCGTTTTTCCATTTGCAACGACGGTCACCATTCTGCCGGTCAGCGTGATATCGTAGCTCTGCCATTCACCAGGGCCCAGGGCGACAATTTCGCTGGGCGGCAGGAATCCATAAATACCGCTGTATAATACGCTGGAAGGATGCGCTTCGGCCGGGCTGTCTTCAATCTGTGTTTCATAACGGCCTCTTAAATACACGCCGCTGTTACTTCCTTTTTGGTACCTGAACTCCACGTGCAGCTTAAAGTCCATAAATTCCTGTTCCGAAATTAAATTCGCTCCCGAGCGGGGGCTTGTCAGAACGCCGTCCCTGACTTCCCACTGGTTTTCACCAAGGGCTTTCCATCCGTCCAGGTTTTTGCCGTTAAACAATTCAATAGGCTCGCCCCAGGCTGGTTCAGCCGTCCTTTTTAGGAAGGGGGCTTTTACGCCTTTCCAGTTGTACGTTTTCCCTTCGCTGGTGGTAATAGTACCCTGTATTCCCTCGCCGCTAAGTTCGCCTTCGATCACAAAATCCTGGTCCCCGGCTTCCCACTGCGGAGGGATCGTGAAGCTGAACTTCCCGTTATCGAACTTAACCTCAGCCACCGGCCGCGCACTACCCACCACACCTACGAAATATCCTACCAGCGTGCTGTTGCCCGAAAGTTTTACTTCCAGCCAGGAAGGCGCCGGCTTGCCGTCCTGGTCAATAGTAATGTCCCAGCGGCCAATAAGGTCTGCTGCTTCCGCTTTTTTTACCGGAGCGATCATTCGTTCTTCTCCCGGCCCGGCCAGGGTTCGCTGTTCCCCCGGAGTTGCTTCCCCTTCCCTGATTTTGATTGCCCCCTGCAATGGCGCTGTTACTGCCAGCATCGTGCAAGCCAGCACAGCAGTTGCTATTTTTTTATACATAACGGATTATATTTTAATGAAGGCAAGATAAGATAACAATCATATCCAGGCAAATCCGGGAAGGAAACAATTTCCTGAATGGGGAAGTGAAGGGACATGTCTTTCTGAATGGAAACAGCCTACCGGCCTGCAGACAATCCTGTCGGAAAAGGCACCCCAATTGCTCCTTAAACAGAAAGACAAAAAATAATTATCATGGACACATTAGGAAAACAAGTCAGCCGCCAGGAAGGCCCAATGGCAAAGATGATTGAAGAACAAACAAGCAAAATACCTTCAGACTGGTATTTGTGGGCAGCGGTTACCTGCATGGCTGCCTCCCTCACCCTGAAGATAATGGAAAAGAACCATACCGCCTTATTCGTCGGTCAATGGGCGGCACCCTTCCTCTTATTCGGGATCTATAACAAGTTAGTGAAGCTGGAAGGCCACGACGAATACGATAAATAATGCCCCTGAAAGCGGCGGTTTTAAAGATTGTCAGCAAGCAGTATGCGCCCTCGTCGTTCATAGAGACGACGTTCGGCCGGTACGATCTTGCCTTTAAAACCGAAGAGGAAGGACGGCCGGTGCTGCTGTTTATCGGGCAAAAAAATGAACGCGGCGACATTGTCGGAGAACGGTACACCCGGCGGCTGTTGCTTGATGGAAATAACAAGATCATTAAAGATCATTGGGAGAACAAAGGGAAAGCCACAATCCAGGTCCGAAGCGCTGCTTAAACCAGTCCCGGGTCAATAGCCCGGATCCATATCGTGCTGATGCTTCAGGACGATCACTCCCAAAGGAGGTAAGGTTAGTGACAGGGAGTGGCTGCGGCCGTGCATAAATATGGGCGCCGTTTCCAGCATGGCTTCATGGAACAAATTGCTGCCGCCGTACTTCCCGGCATCTGAATTGAATATTTCGGTATAAAAACCCTTGTATGGCACGCCGATCCGGTAATTTCTCCTTACTACCGGGGTAAAATGGGCAACAAACAGAAGATCCTCTTCGTTTCTTCCGCTTTTTCTTATCCAGCTGATCACGCTGTTCTGCGAATCCCTGAAATCAATCCATTCAAAGCCCCCGGGAGCAAAACTTTGTGCATAAAGCGCGGGCTGCCCGCGGTATAATTCGTTCAGGTCCTTTAAAAGCAACTGGATTCCCTGGTGCAGCGGGTGATGATTTTCGTGCCAGTCCAGACTGTAGTCGTGACCCCATTCGCGTCCCTGGGCGAATTCGCCGCCCATAAAGATCATTTTTCCGCCGGGATGCCCGAACATATAGGCAAACAGCAGGCGCAGGCTGGCAAATTGCTGCCACTCGTCTCCGGGCATTTTTCGGATCAGGGAACCTTTGCCATATACAACTTCGTCATGAGACAAGGGAAGGATGAATTTCTCGCTGAAAGCATACTGGATGCTGAAGGTCAGCTGCCCCTGGTGAAAGCTCCGGTGAACCGGCTCCTTTTGAAAGTAGGTAAGAGTATCATGCATCCATCCCATCATCCATTTCAGGTCGAACCCAAGGCCGCCTTCGGATGTGGGATGGGTAACACCGGGCCAGGCGGTCGATTCTTCGGCAATGGTAAGCGCATGAGGATGGTGAGTGTGGACGGCATCGTTGAATTCCCGCAAAAAACTAATAGCTTCGAGGTTTTCCCTTCCGCCGAATTCGTTCGGGATCCATTCTCCTTCCTTGCGGGAATAATCCAGGTAGAGCATAGAAGCCACCGCGTCCACCCGCAGGCCATCCACATGATATTTATCCAGCCAATAGAGGGCATTGGATATCAGGAAGGCCCGCACTTCACTTCTTCCGTAGTTAAAGATCAGGCTCTTCCAATCGGGATGAAAACCTTTCCGGGGATCCTCGTATTCATACAAATGGGTACCGTCGAAAAGGGCGGGGCCATAGTTATCGGCCGGAAAATGAGAGGGCACCCAGTCAAGGATAACGCCAATACCTGCTTTATGCAGCTGGTTAACGAGGTACATAAAATCCTGGGGCGTGCCGAAACGGCTGGAAGGAGCAAAATAACCGGTAATCTGGTAGCCCCATGAACCGTAAAAGGGATGTTCGGCCAAAGGCATAAATTCCACGTGGGTAAAGCCCATGTACGCGCAGTAAGCTGGCAGTTCTTCCGCCATTTCGCGATAGGTCATAAAGCGGTTTCCTTCTTCCGGGACCCTTCTCCAGGAACCGGCATGTACTTCATAGATAGACAGGGGGCCGTTCAGCGCAGCAGCTGAATTCCTTTTCCTGATATACTTTCCATCCGTCCAGCGGAACGCTGTATCCCAGACTACAGAAGCCGTATGCGGCGGAGTTTCCCAGTGAAACGCGTAGGGGTCACCTTTTTCGGCAATATGCCCGCTTTGCGACTCTATATAATATTTATAATATTCTCCTTTTCCAATCCCGGGAACGAACAATTCCCAGATACCCGACTCATCCCAGCGAACCTGCATCGGGTGGCTTTTCCTGTTCCAGGCATTAAAATTCCCGATAAGGGAAACATAACGCGCATTTGGCGCCCAAACAGCAAAGGTGGTTCCGCTTATTCCTTCCTTCTCCGTTATATGCGCGCCTAACTTCTCGTACAGGTGGTAATGCTTTCCCGCCCTGAATAAACCGATATCGAAATCTGTAATTGTCATGAATGCTCCATAATGAACCGGATACCACGCAGTGGGATGATGACCCAGCTGGGACGGTTATCCAATTCGTAATTCAATTCGTATATAGCTTTTTCCAGCAGGTAAGTTTGCAACAAGACCGCCAGGTCTTCCTCCGCGGAAGGGATCAGCGCTGTACCCCGGACCGTATCCATATAAGCCTGCATAAAAAAACCGCTCATGTAGTGATACCAGAGATCAGCAAAAGGAAGCAGCTTGCCAATATCTCCTTTCCGGATCTGGTTGCCCAGGAGCAGGCTTGCATAGGCGGCGTAATGGAAGGAACGGAACATGCCCGCCACGTCGCGCAAGGCGGAACGCTTCAGCCTCCTTTCGCTGTAAGGCCGTGCAGGCTCTCCTTCAAAATCCAGGATCACAAAATCCTTCCCGGTCAACAGGACTTGCCCCAAGTGATAATCGCCGTGAACGCGGATCTTTACTACGTCTATTTTCTTCCGGTAAACACGACGAAGGATATTCAGTACGTCCCCCTTCATATCCAGAATTTCTTCCGCTTCCCGTGTCATATCGCCCGAAAGTTCGTCCGTGTTTTCCGCCAGGTTTTGAAAGGCTGCGCGTACCAGAGATTGCATGGAAGAATAGAGGGAGCGTTGGTAATGCAGGGAAAAATGCTCCGGCTTGAAGTCCGGGGTGTTTCCGGATGCAAGTGCCTTGTGCATTTCCCCCGTCCTTATTCCCAGCAGGCGGGCGCGCTCCGCCACCGATCCGTCCAGCAATTCCTGGACATCGGCGGGGATATCACGATAGCGGACAGGGCGGGTAAGATCGGTTTCATATTCCGGGAAAGAGAAGGAAACTTTGTTCCGCGCAAGCACCCTTTCATAAAAATCATCCAGTCTTTCCTGCATATACGTCCATGCGTCGCTGTGGTTTTCCACCAATTCCTGCATCATCCCTAATACCATGGTATCGTTTTCATATTTCCAGCGGATGGCGCCTGTAAAGGCAGGAATATGCGTAAATTTTGCCTGTTTGGAGAGGAAATGGGTGACTTCAAGGTCCGGGTTCACGGCGCGGTCCACTTTCCGGTACATTTTAAGGAAAAAAGAATTATTATAAGTAAGCGACGTGTTGCTTTGCTCAGCGGAAAGCACCCTTGACCTGACCTTTTCCTGGTCCCGGATGTACTGTTTTAATAGTTTATTCCCTGAAAAATGGATCATCCCCTCCTTCATGGAGATATGCCGGTTACCTGCCATTCTGGAAATAATAGCCTGACGGAACCGCGGGCCGTACAAGGCATCGAAAAGAACGCCTTTCTGTTCCCCCACATGCAACTGCGCTATCACTGCCTGCGGGCAGTTTTCCTTTATATTTAAGGCAAACTCTTCTGTTCCGAAGGCTACCGGAAGATGATAGACCTCCGGCAGCCCGCTTTGATAAGTCACTTCGATAAGCAGCAATACGGCACTATTCTCAGACAGGGGGACCACTGCGTGATTAATGATCCGGATATGCTGAATAGTCCTCCCTTTCCCCCCGAACCATCGTATATGCCGGAGGTAAGGAGGCAGGATGCGATTCTCCAGTTCCCCGCGAACATCTTTTTGCAGAAGGTCTTTCCAATGACCTAGCTCTAAAAGGGGTAACGAGGCCTCTTCATTTACTCCGGGATGCACTTTTTCAAGCATGAACCACTGGCAATCGTGGCCGCTGAGGGTAAAGAAATAAAATTCGTCCTCCTTTATAGCCGGGAACCGGTTCTTACTGAACACTTCCACCGGCAGGTATCCTTTGTATTCCCTCATATCCAGTTCCGCGGGCTGGGAATAACGGGAAAGATTCACCATGACCAGCATGATCTCCTCCCTGTAGCTGCGGGTAAATACCAGCACCTTAGGATTATTGGAAGAAATAAATCGCATATCGCCCCTGCTGAAAGCTTTGTGATTCTTCCTTATATGAATGATCCGTTTCATCCACCAAAGAAGGGACGAAGTATTCCGGTATTGCATTTCTACGTTTACCGATTCATAATGATATTCCGGGTCCAGTATTACCGGGAGGTATAACTTCTGCGGATTTGCCTGCGAAAAGCCGGCATTCCGGCCGGCGTTCCATTGCATAGGGGTGCGCACACCGTTCCGGTCACCCAGGTAAAAATTATCGCCCATCCCTATTTCATCTCCGTAATAGATCACCGGCGTTCCAGGGAGGGAGAACAGCAGGCAGTTCAGCAGCTCTATCTTTTTCCGGTTATTCTCCATCAAGGGCGCCAGCCGGTGTCTGATGCCCAGGTTGATCCGGGCTTTCGGATCTTTCACATACACCTTATACATGTAGTCCCGCTCTTCATCCGTTACCATTTCCAGGGTCAGTTCATCATGATTCCTAAGGAATATAGCCCATTGACAGGTATCGGGAATCTCCGGGGTCTGTTCAAATATATCGGTGATCGGATACCGGTCTTCCATTTGCAAGGCCATGAACATGCGCGGCATTACCGGGAAATGAAAGTTCATATGACATTCATCCCCCTGGCCAAAATAAGAAGCCGAATCTTCGGGCCACATATTAGCCTCAGCCAGCAGCAGGGTGCCTGGAAAGTGTTCATCAATATGCTTTCTCAGCATTTTAAGAAAATCATGGGTTTCAGGCAGGTTTTCGGAATTGGTGCCTTCCCGTTCAAAAAGATAAGGAACGGCGTCAAGGCGAAACCCGTCGACCCCCATCTTGCACCAAAAATCCAGGATCCTGATAATTTCTTCCCTTACCTGGGGATGATCATAATTCAGGTCGGGCTGGTGGTAAAAAAAGCGGTGCCAATAATATTGCTCAGCCACGGGGTCCCAATTCCAGTTGGAAGCTTCAAAATCCTGGAAAATAATACGAACATCCTTGTACTGTCCGGGATCATCCGTCCATACATAGAAATTCCTGTAAACGGAATCTTTAGGAGCCTTCCTTGCCCGCTGGAACCAGGGGTGCTGATCGGAAGTATGATTGATCACCAGTTCGGTAATGACTTTGAGATTACGGCGATGCGCTTCCTTTAGGAACTGCCGGAACTGCCTCACATCGCCGTAAGAAGGATTGATGCGATAATAGTCGGCAATATCATACCCGTCGTCCCTGAGTGGAGAAGGATAGAACGGGAGCAGCCAGATGGCGGTAACCCCCAGGTCCTGGAGGTAGTCCAGCTTTTCCATTAAGCCCTGGAAATCCCCGATGCCATCGCCGTTGCCGTCACAGAACGCCTTAATGTGCAATTCGTAAATAACAGCATCCTTGTACCAGTGGAGCCTGTCATCCAGGCCATTTTTCTTATCAGCCATAGCTTGCCTTGTTATGTATCCAACACCACTTCAAAAACATGCGCCGGCAATTCCTGCGGGTTTAACTGCACATAATTCCATTCATCCTGCCATTGGTAACTATTGCCGCTTATCAGGTCCTTGACCAGGTAAGCACGGCCCGCCGGAATGCCTAAAGCGGCTATCGGGATTTTTACATGTGCGGACTGCATATGAAAAGGATCCAGGTTCACGGCAATGATAAGCCGGTCGCCTGCTTCCGGGTCGGCCTTCCCGTAACAAATTATCTGGTCGTTGCTCGTTTCCGCAAACTCGATGTTCCAGGTCGTTTGCAACGCGGGGTGGGTATTCCGGATCCGGTTGATCCGTGTAATAAGTTCGCCAAGGCGGGTGCAACGATCCCAGTCCCAATGCCGGATCTCATATTTTTCATTATCCGCATATTCCTCTTTTGTCGGGTAAGGCGTATGAATACAAAATTCATAAACAGGCCCGTAAATACCGTAACTGGCGGAAAGCGTAGCCGCCAGGATCAGCCGGATGATATGGGCGTTCTCGCCTCCGGAGCTAAGGAAGGGGGGCAGGATATCGGGGGTATTCGGCCAGAAATTAGGCCGGAAATAAAACTTCCGGTCGGTTTTTGTCAGTTCCCGCATATATTCTTCCAGTTCGTATTTCGTATTCCGCCAGGTGAAATAAGTATAAGATTGGGTAAAGCCTGCCTTCGCCAGCCTTTCCATAACGCGTGGGCGGGTAAAGGCTTCGGCAAGAAAAATGACTTGCGGATGTTTTTCCCTGACGTCCCGGATTATCCACTCCCAGAAACGAAGCGACTTCGTGTGCGGGTTGTCCACCCGGAAGATATTGACTCCTTTGTCAATCCAGTATTCTACCACGCTTTTCAACTCTTCCCAGAGGCCTTGCCAGTCTTGACTCTCGAAATCGAGCGGGAGAATGTCCTCATACTTTTTCGGAGGGTTTTCGGCATACTGCACCGTTCCGTCAGACCGCCATTTAAACCATTGAGGGTGTTGTGTTACGTAAGGATGATCCGGAGCGCACTGAAAGGCGATGTCCAGCGCAATCTCGATTCCCTGTTTTCCGGCTTCCCGGACAAGATCGCGGAAATCCTTCAGTGTCCCCAGCTGCGGATGAATGGCCTTGTGCCCTCCTTTCCTGTTCCCGATAGCCCAGGGGGAACCAGGATCGTCCGGGCCTGCTTCCAGGGAATTGTTCCTCCCCTTCCGTTTCTTTTCGCCTATCGGGTGTATAGGAGGCAAATACAACACATCGAATCCCATACGCGCAATACGGGGAAGAAGTTTCTTTACATCCTGGAAGGTGCCGTGTTTGCCCGCTTCAGAAGCCGCAGAACGCGGAAACAACTCATACCAGGTGCTGAACAAGGCTTTTTGTCTTTCCACATCTATCTCCAGGGTTTCAGGATAAAGGCTGAGTAGGTTTTTATCGCGGTACCGGTTCATGATCCCGCGCATGTTCCGGTCAAGTTGGGACAATATGCCTTCGGTCGTTTTCGCAACACTAAGCTTTTCAGCCCATTCCGTTAAAGTGCGCTTATCCGCGGGACTTGCAGCCTCTGCCGCTTTTCCAGCCATCGCTACACCCGCCTGCAGCTCGGTTTCTATATTCAGCCCGGCGTCCAGTTTTTTCCGCGCATTCTTTTGCCAGGTGGAAAAATGATCAATCCATCCCTGGAGACGGAACTGGTACCGCCCGGTCCTCCCAGGTTTAAATACCGCCTCCCAGCGATCATTCATGATCAGCTTCATCGGGATTTCTGTCCATTTCCTTTCCGCGGCATGCCTTACCAGTATGCTGGCAGCCAATTCATCATGACCGTCGGCAAATATATCGGCTGAGACGAGAACGTTTTCATTAATAATGGCTTTAGCGGCATATTCCCCCTCTTCTATCCGCGGGGAAACATTCGCGATGATCACTCTTTTTCTGCCTTGGGTAGTATTCACAAATTTACGATTGCGATGGGTTTCTATTGCCGTATGGGCCCTGAGCGAAGTTCTAATTCCGTGCCAGCCTTATCCGGCAAAAAATCCGGGGAAGGGAAAAGCAGCAGGTTTCGGGAGGCGGGGTTTCGGGGGTGCGCGGCTTCAATAATGGTAGCGCCCGGCATTCAGCAGGTTTTTCCCCAGGCGGGAAATTTTTTCGTTAGTTCGCCCCGCAAGGCCGCATGTCCTATGCCCTCCTGCGCCAACGCTCCGAACAAGACATGCGGCCTGTTATTTGCACGGGTTTCCAGCAGATTTAACACAGGATTTAATATGGAGATAAGCAGTTATCCGGGCGACCCTTTTCCACTGGGAGCCACCTGGGATGGCAAAGGAGTAAATTTCGCTTTATATTCAGAGAACGCCGCCGGCGTGGAACTTTGCCTGTTCAGGGAAGCAAAGGGAGAAACCGAGACCCAAAGAATAAAACTAGAAGAATATTCCCACCAGGTATGGCATATTTACCTGCCGGGCGTGCAGCCGGGCCAGTTATACGGCTACCGGGTTCACGGTCCGTGGGAGCCGCAGAACGGACATCGTTTTAACCCAAACAAATTATTAATCGATCCCTATGCGCGGGCAATTTCCGGCAAGATCGAATGGCATGATTCACTTTTCGCTTATACGCGGGGCCACCCAGACAAGGACCTGAGTTTTAACAAGAAGGATAGTGCGCCTTTCGTTCCCAAATCGGTAGTGATTGATCCCGGTTTTGACTGGGAGAACGACAAGCCTCCCTTAATCCCCTATCATCAGACTGTTATTTACGAAGCGCATGTCAAAGGCCTTACCTGGCTGCACCCGGAGATCCCGCCGGAAATACGCGGCACTTATGCCGCCCTGGGCCATCCTGTTATCATTAATTATCTCCGGGAACTGGGTATTACCGCTATTGAACTGATGCCTGTACACCACTTCGTTACTGATGCTCATTTACACGAAAAAGGCCTTACTAATTACTGGGGTTATAATACGATCGGCTATTTTGCGCCTGACGTTCGTTATTCAGGAAGCGGGTCAACCGGAGGGCAGGTCGTGGAATTCAAACACATGGTAAAAGAACTGCATAAAGCCGGGATCGAAGTAATCCTGGACGTAGTTTATAATCATACCGCCGAAGGAAACGAAATGGGGCCGTCGCTCTCCTTCAAGGGAATCGACAATGCCTCCTATTACCGGCTTACTAAAAAGCCGCGTTTTTATATGGATTATACGGGAACCGGGAACACGCTCAACGCGAACCTTCCCAATGTACTTCGCCTGATCATGGACAGCCTGCGCTACTGGATAGAGGAAATGCACGTAGATGGCTTTCGCTTTGACCTGGCGGCAACCCTTGCCCGGGAATTGCAGGAAGTGAACCGGCTCAGCGCTTTTTTCGATATCATTCACCAGGACCCGGTGATTTCAAAGGTAAAGCTTATCGCCGAGCCCTGGGACCTGGGAGAGGGAGGATACCAAATTGGGAAGTTCCCTCCTGGTTGGGCGGAATGGAACGGGAAATACCGCGATTGTATAAGGGATTACTGGCGAGGGGCCGAGAGCATGCTGGCAGAATTCGCCGAACGGTTTACCGGCAGCTCCGACCTGTACCAAGATTACCGGAAGCCCACAGCCAGCATTAATTTCATCACCGCTCACGACGGTTTTACCCTGAACGATCTTGTTTCCTATAATGAGAAACACAACCAGGAAAACGGTGAAAATAATCAGGATGGAGAAAGCCATAACCGTTCCTGGAACTGCGGTGCGGAAGGCCCGTCTGAAGACCCGGCAATAATCTCCCTGAGGCAACGCCAGCAGCGTAATTTTCTTGCCACCTTATTCCTTTCCCAGGGAGTACCAATGCTGCTGGCCGGGGACGAAGCCGGGCGGACCCAGAAAGGCAACAATAACGCCTATTGCCAGGACAATGAGATATCCTGGACAAACTGGGAAAGCGCGGACAACAACCTGGTGGAATTTACCAGCCGGCTCATTCGCCTGCGGAGGGAGCATCCCGTTTTTTGCCGGCATCGCTGGTTCCATGGAGCGCCGGGACAGGAAGCAGACCTGGAAGATATCGCCTGGTTCCTGCCCGAAGGCACGGAAATGACGGGTGATCACTGGAACCATGATTTCGCCCGTTCGCTGGGGATTTTCCTGAATGGGCATGGCCTCCATACCCGCGGGTCGAAGGGTGAAATGATCGTAGACGATAATTTTTACGTAATCTTCAATGCCCATCACGATTCCCTGGATTATGTCCTGCCTCCCGAAGAATACGGAACCCGGTGGACAAAAATACTGGATACGGGAGAAAACGGAGCGGAGGCTCAGGGGATACACGGCGCCCGGGAAGCTATTAGTGTAAAAGGCAGGTCTGTTGTGCTGCTGCAACAGGCGACCGAAAAGGATAAATATGAATAAACGACTGAACGGAATTCGTTTTCCCCGGGGTCCGGAAAATGAAGCGGAAATATGGCTGTGGGCTCCGCTGGCCCGCAAGGCGGCAATCTGCCTCGAGGGAAAGACCGGAAAAGCCGGGAATGCTGGAAAGGACGCAAATACGGGAAATCCCGGAAATTCGGGAACGACCGCAAGTGCGGGAACGGCCGCAAATGCCGGAAATTCCGGGAAGGCGGGAAATGGTAAAAAGTTAACCCTCCACGAAGAGCAGTTTGGATATTGGACGCTAAAAACCAGCGAAATAAAACCGGGAGACCGCTACCGATTTCAACTTAACGGAGAAGAGGAATTCCCCGATCCCGCTTCTCTTTCGCAGCCGGAAGGGGTCCACGGCCCTTCGGAAGCCCTGGACCTGCAGGACTTCTCCTGGACAGACGGCGCCTGGAAAAACCATGCCCTGGAAGACTACCTGCTCTACGAGGCGCATACAGGAACCTTCACCCCGGAAGGGACTTTCGAAGGGATGGAAAAAAAGCTGGATCACCTGAAGGAACTGGGGGTAAACGCTATTGAGATCATGCCCGTGGCGCAATTCCCCGGTTCCCGCAACTGGGGCTATGACGGCGTATTTCCCTATGCCGTACAGCATTCTTACGGAGGAGCCAGAGGCCTGCAGCTCCTGGTAGATCGCTGTCATTCAAAAGGAATAGCGGTTATTTTAGATGTCGTCTATAATCACCTGGGGCCGGAAGGTAATTACCTGGCCCGGTTCGCCCCCTATTTTACCGGCAAATACCAAACTCCCTGGGGAAAAGCCATGAACTTCGATGATGCCTGGTGCGACGGGGTCAGGCGTTATTTTGTTGACAATGCGCTGATGTGGTTCCGGGACTTCCATATCGATGGCCTGCGCCTGGATGCCGTACATGCCATAAAGGACCTCAGCCCGGTTCATATACTCCGGGAAATAAAGGAGCAGACGCTCCGCCTGGAAGAGGCCACGGGCAAAAGGCATTACCTGATCGCGGAGTGCGATTTGAACGATACGCGCTTTATCCATCCGGTAACAAAAGGTGGCTACGGAATGGACGCACAATGGCTGGATGAATTTCATCACGCCCTACGGGTCACTTCCGGTCAGGAACCGCTGGGTTATTACGCGGATTTCGAAGGAATAAGGCATCTGGCAAAAGCCTACCGGCATGCATATGTATATAACGGAACGTATTCTCCCCACCGGCACAAGACCTTTGGCACCAGCACGGAGGGAGTTCCCGGCCGGCAATTCATTGTTTTTTCTCAAAATCATGACCAGGTGGGCAATCGCATGCTGGGCGAACGCAGCAGCCGGCTGTATAGCTTTGAAATGCAAAAACTGCTCGCCGGAGCGGTGATGAGCGCTCCTTTCCTTCCCCTGCTGTTCATGGGCGAAGAATGGAGCGAGCCAAATCCCTTCCTCTATTTTGTCAGCCACTCCGATCCGGCGCTGGTGGAAGCCGTCCGGAGGGGCCGGAAGGCAGAATTCGCGGCCTTTCAGTTCCACGGAGAGGTACCCGATCCGCAAGCGGAAGAAACGTTCAGGCAATCCATTCTGCAATGGGAATATTTGAAAAGAGAGCCGCACCAAACAATGTTCCGTTACTACCAGGCGCTTATTACGCTTCGGAAACAGGAAGCGGTCCTGCGGCAGCCGGACAGGGAAGGATTGAAAACCCTGCTGCAGCCGGAAGCGAATACCCTGATCCTGCAGCGCGGCAAAGGAGACCGCCAGGTACGCTGCCTGATGAATTTTTCCCACAGGCAGCAGCAGTTAAGCCTGATTTCGGAAAAATCACAGGATAGCTGGAAAAAGCTGCTGGATTCCGCGGAGCCCGGCTGGAAAGGCCCCGGAGCGGCCCCCGACCGGGTAACAAATGGCACAGCTATTACCATGCAACCTGAATCGATCATTATTTATGGAAAAGTTTAGCCGGCCATCCTCCACCTATCGCTTCCAGTTCCACAAAGGATTTACTTTCAAGGACCTGGAACGCTTGCAGAATTATTTACAGGAATTAGGAATAAGCGCGGTGTATGCTTCTCCCCTTTTTACCGCCGTACCCGGAAGTACGCACGGATACGATGTCCTGCATCCCAACAGCATCAACCCGGAATTAGGCACCCTCAGGCAATTGAAAGCCCTTATCCGTAATTTGCAGCAAAAAGGTATTGACTGGCTGCAGGATATTGTGCCTAACCACATGGGCTTCCATTCTGAGAACCCCTGGCTATCGGACGTGCTGGAAAAAGGCAGCAAATCAGCGTATGCCTCTTTCTTTGATACCAGCCTGTACAGCAATTTCTTCAGCGGGCGCCTTATGGTTCCTTTCCTGGGCGCTTCCCTGGAAGAGGTTTTGAAAAATGGCGAGCTGAAGATCGCTTATGCGGAGCAGCGGCTGGTATTCCGGTATTACGGCCAGGAGTGGCCGCTGCATCCTCTTTCTTACCGCGATATACTGGTATCCTGTATGGACGGAACGGAACAAAACTGCCGGGAATTGGCAGGACAAATCACCAGGATACAACAGCTGAATGATGCACGAACATACGCCCTGCAATGGAATGAATTCCGCCTGCAACTGGCCGCTTTGATGAAAACCGGGGAAGCCGGGCAACATTTACGCGAATACCTGGAGAAAATAAACAACCGTCCCGACCAGCTGCGCGACATTGCCGGCCAGCAGGCCTATCGCCTTTGCAGCTGGAAGGAAACCGGCGAACGCATTAACTATCGCCGTTTTTTTACCATTAACGGCCTTATTTGCCTGAACATGCAGGAAAAGGCCGTCTTCCGGGAATATCATAACTTAATTGCCTCCCTGCTGGAAGAAAGCTGCTTCGCCGGCATACGGGTGGATCATGTGGATGGCTTGTACGACCCTGCCGGCTACCTGGAGCAGCTCCGGGAACTGGCTGGTGAAAAAACCTATATTATCGTAGAGAAGATTCTTGAAAGCAACGAAGAGTTCCCGGCCGGCTGGCCCGTCCAGGGAAGCTCAGGCTATGATTTCCTTGCCCTGGTGAACAACCTTTTTACCAGGAGCAGCAACAAGGAGGTTTTCAGCCGGTTTTACCGGGAACTTACCGGAGAGGCCCTGTCTGTTCAGGAACAGATCCGGGAAAAGAAGGCGGCCATTCTGCAGGCCCATATGAACGGGGAGCTGGAAAACCTTTGCGCGCTTTTTCTCCACCTGCTGGAAACGGATACCCAGAGGGGGAAGGAAGTAGCATCGGAGTCCCGGGAACGGCCGGAGTCCGGGGAACCGTCGCGGCCGGTGAGCGATTTCTCCGACGTAGCGGAGGGTGACCTGAAACAAGCCATCGCCGCCTTCCTGGTTCATTGCCCTGTGTATCGTTATTATGGGAACCATTTTCCGCTCGAAGAAAATGAATCCATAGCCCTGCGGAACATCCTTCATCAGGCTGGAGCGCATCAGCCTGACCTGATTCCTGCGTTTCGCCTGCTGGAAGAAGCCTTGTTGCAGTGGCCTTTGGAGCGTAGTGAAGCGTACCGGAAGGAAGCCCTGTGTTTTTATAGCCGTTGTATGCAGTTTAGCGGCCCGTTAATGGCAAAGGGAGTGGAAGATACGCTGATGTACACTTACAACCGCTTCATCGGGCATAATGAAGTAGGGGATTCGCCGGATGCATTTGGCATCTCCCCGGAAGTTTTTCACCGGGAAATGAAGATTCGCAGGGAACGATGGCCGCAAAGCATGAATGCAACAGCCACGCATGATACCAAACGAGGGGAAGACCTGCGCGCCCGGCTCAATGTACTCACCTGTATTCCCCGGGAATGGATGAAAGCGGTGCGGGAATGGCGAAGGCTGAACAAAGATTTAAAGCAGCAGGGCGCCCCCGATGCCAACGAAGAATACTTTATTTATCAAACGCTGGCGGGTGCCTGGCCGATGCGGGAGGAGGAAGAGGAAGGTTTTGGCAGCAGGCTCCGGGGATACCTGGTAAAAGTGCTGCGCGAGGGCAAGCGCCACTCCAACTGGGAAAATCCTGATGAGGACTATGAGCGGGCTGTAACGGGCTTCGCGGACGCCTTGCTGGACAAAAAGCGGCCTTTCCGGCGGCATTTCCTGGAATTCTTCGAAAAGACAAGGGATCCCGGCCGGATCAATTCCCTGGCACAGGTGTTACTAAAATTTACCTGTCCCGGGGTACCGGATACTTATCAGGGATGCGAGCTTTGGGACCTGAGCCTTGTTGACCCTGATAACCGGCGGCCCGTGGATTATGAACAACGACAGCAATGGCTGACTGCACTGCAATCTGCCAAAGGGAAACCCGCGGCTTTGCTTCAGGAATTATGGGAAGATACTGCTACCGCCCGGATCAAACTCTTTCTTGTGCATCGGCTTCTCCGGGAACGAAAACAACACCCCCTCCCCTTTGTACAGGGCCAATATATCCCGCTGACCATAAAAGGGCGTTACCGAAAATTCATCCTCGCCTTTGCGCGCAGATATGACTCAGACTGGTACCTGACAATCGTTCCGCTGCATCCGGCCGTGCTTTGCCGGCGGCAAAAAAAAGAAATAAACACGATAGACTGGAAAGATACAAGGATCATCCTGCCGCCAGAAGCACCCGGCGAATGGGAGCATTTGCTTGACGGAACCAGTGGCCGGGCCGCTTTCAGCACAATAGTTAACGGAACAACGAGCGGGGCAACTGGCGGAACAACGGATAGCGCCGCCAAGAGCCGCGAGCCGGCTATTAACATTGCCGCCATTTTCAGCGTCTTGCCGCTGGCCCTGCTTAAACTAAAATCACCTGCTGCCGGCCGGTCGGCCGGCGTCCTTATGCACATTACTTCGTTGCCTTCACCTTTTGGCGCCGGGGACCTTGGTGTGGGCGCCAGGGAATTTGCGGGCTTTCTCAGCCGGTCAGGTCAGCGATGCTGGCAGCTGCTTCCACTTAACCCGGTTGCGGCAGAACAGCTGTATTCGCCCTACAGCCCGGTATCCAGTATGGCGGGAAACCCGCTGCTGCTTAGTCCGGAACAGCTTGCCGAAGACGGATGGCTGCCTCTTTCGGAACTGCGGGAAACGCAGCAGCCGGATAATAAAGACCTTACACACGCGGTCCGGATCCGCGAACAAATACTGAACAAGGCCTGGAAAAACTACCGCGAAAAGGCTCTTCCTTCCCGCGATCTTCCGTTCAGGCAATTTTGTGCAGAGGAAGCCGTTTGGCTGGAGGATTTCGCGCTGTATATGGTCTTAAAAAAGCAGCACGAAGGCCAGCCCTGGTACAGCTGGCCTGAAAAGTACCGGCTGCGCGATAAAATGGCACTCAAAGAATTGAGAACCGTTCAGGAAAACGCCATTGACAAGGAAAAATGGCTTCAGTTCCTTTTTTCCCGGCAATGGAAAGCCTTGAGGGAACATTGTGCATCGCTCGGCATCCGTATGTTTGGGGACCTCCCTTTTTACATCAGCTACGATTCAGCGGATGTATGGTCAAACCCGGAAATATTCTGCCTGGACAGAGATGGACGCATGACAGCCGTAGCAGGTGTACCACCCGACTATTTTAACCGCAACGGTCAATTGTGGGGAATGCCCGTATTTCGCTGGGACGTATTGAAAGCGCAGGGATATGACTGGTGGGTCAGGCGCCTCCGCCGCAACATGGAATGGTATGATCTCCTTCGCCTTGACCATTTTCGCGCATTTTCGGCTTACTGGGAGGTTCCAGCGGGCGAAAAAACGGCCGTTAACGGCCAATGGAAAGCTGGCCCCGGGGCCGATCTCTTCCATACCCTGCGCAGGGAACTCGGCAGCTTGCCTTTCGTAGCCGAAGACCTTGGGGATATTGACGAGGCTGTTTACCGGCTCCGCGACGAATTCGGGCTGCCGGGCATGAAAGTATTACAGTTCGCTTTCGGCGAAAACATGGCCCATTCACCGCATATTCCGCATCAGTACAGCCCGGAATTCATCGTTTATACAGGCACTCATGACAATAACACCACCAGGGGGTGGTTTGAGAAGGAACTGGGGTCTGAAGGGCGACGGCAGCTCAGAGAATACACCGGGAAGCCCGTCAGCGCAAAAAACGTCCACGAAACGCTCGCCCGGATGGCCTATTCCTCGGTGGCCCGCATCGCCGTCCTTCCCCTGCAGGATATACTCGGGCTGGATGAACAGGCCCGGATGAATGTTCCGGCGTCCATCACCGGGAACTGGAAATGGCGCCTGCCGCCGGGCCTGCTGAACCCGCGCGTAGAAGAGCAACTCCTGAAATGGGTGAAACTGTACGGCCGGGAATAAACCGCGCTGCAGGTAAGCTCCGCACAGCTGCAGGTAAGCTCCGCACAGCTGCAGGTGGGTTCCGCATAGCTGCAGGCAAGCTCCGCACATTAATAGCGCGGCATTCCGCTTATATCGTAGGCATACCGCCGGTCACCTGAACGGTGGCTCCGGACATATAGCTTCCATCCTGTCCGGCCAGCAGCACATAAATGGGCGCCAGTTCGGCCGGTTGAGCGGGCCGTTTCAGCGGCGTTTTCTTTCCGAATTCCTTGTTCTTTTCGGCCGGAAAACTGCCGGGAATGAGCGGTGTCCACACGGGGCCGGGAGCTACGCAGTTCACCCGGATGCCTTTTTCGCCCCATAACTGGGCCAGCGTAGACGTAAAGTTCTGGATAGCACCTTTCGTGACTGTATAGGGCATGAGCGTCGCGTTTGGCGTGTAGGCGTTCACCGAACTTGTATTAATGACCGAGCTGCCGGGCTGAAGATAAGATTCCGCCGCTTTACACAGGTAGAACATCGCATATACATTCGTTTTGAAGGTATAATCCCATTCGCCGGAAGAGATTTCCGCCAGTGACTGATGCATCATTTGGTATGCTGCATTATTGACCAGAATGTCAAGGCCGCCTAACTCCCGGACGGCCTGCTCCACCAAGTGCTTGCAATGAGCCTCCTCGCTGATGTCGCCGGGAACCAGGATGGCTTTCCTCCCGGCTTTTTCCACCTCGGCGGCCGTTTCCCGGGCGTCCTCTTCTTCGTTCAAATAAGAAATAAGCACATCGGCCCCTTCGCGCGCGAAAGCTATTGCTACGGCTTTTCCTATTCCCGAGTCCGCCCCGGTTATCAGTGCTTTGCGCCCCGTCAGCTTTCCGCTTCCCTTGTAGGAATTCTCACCATGATCCGGCTTAGGGTCCATCTCTTGTTCGGAGCCCGGCATTTCCTGTTCCTGTGCAGGAAAAGGTGGCTGCGGATATTGCTTTGCAGGATCTTGCATCGGGGAGTTTTGCTGATTGCCTGAAGTTTCCATAATCATTTTTATTTAATCTATCCTTAACACGATGCACTCTTTAACATCTCAAAAGAAGAAACCATTATCATGCCGCCGGAAAATCTAAAATTTGCTGTTATTTTTACAGGCGATATGCTCGATAGAATTCTAATGATAATCCCGGTCTGGCTTTTACTGGATTTGTATTTTTTCCAGGTCCTTAAAAGTGCGGCAGGCGGCTGTTCCCCGCCTTTGCGCAGGAGTATTTACGGATTCTACTGGATCTATGACATGGCGCTGATAGTCGCGCTTTTCTATTTAAAGCTTAGCGGTTCCGGCATTTTTTCGGGCTTTTTCTTTTTACTGGTTGGGCCCATGATGTTGTCGATCCTTCCGAAATTACTGATCCTCCCCTTCTTGCTCGTGGTAGATTTTGCACGGCTGGGAAGTTACCTGGCCGGCAACCGGAAGCATCCGGCGCTTCCGGGACGACGCAAATTTATCAACAAGGCCCTGCTGAGCATGAGCGCTTTGCCCTTTGGCTACGTGCTGTTTGGCATTACGAGAGGAGCTTATCATTATAAAGTGTATCGTAATACGCTGTATTTCGAAGAATTGCCTGACGCCTTTGACGGTTTTACGATTACCCAGCTTTCCGACATGCACTGCGGGAGTTTTAACGACGCCGACGCGGTGAAACGTGGAATCGATCTGGCGAACGCGCAAAATAGCGACCTGCTGGTACTGACCGGAGATCTTGTCAACAACGAAGCTGCGGAGTTAAACCCCTGGAAAGGCATTTTTTCCTCTTTGAAGGCGCCTTTCGGAGTCTACTCTGTTCTTGGGAACCATGATTACGGCGACTATATGGACTGGTCTTCAGAAGCGGCGAAAGAAGCTAATCTTAATGAACTCAAAAAGATTCAAAGTGAAATGGGCTTTCGCTTACTGGTTGATGAACATGTAAAGCTGGAAAAGGACGGGCAGCATATTAACCTGGCCGGGGTTCAGAACTGGGGAAGGCGTTTCCGGCAATACGGCGACCTGGATAAAGCGATGGAACAGGTGAATGAAGGCACATTTTCCATCCTGTTGTCACACGACCCCAGCCATTGGGAAGCCCGCGTACTCTCCCATGCCAAACCTGTTTACCTTACCCTGGCCGGCCATACGCATGGTATGCAGTTTGGGATTGACATTCCCTGGCTTAAATGGAGCCCTGCCAAATATATCTACAAACAGTGGGCAGGCATTTATCAAAAAGGATCCAGGTATATTAATGTCAACCGGGGTTTCGGTTTTCTCGGATTTTCAGGCCGGGTAGGGATATGGCCGGAAATTTCCGTAATTACCTTGAAAAAAGGCGCTTCACCGGGAAGGGCATAATCTGCAGCAAAACCTCATTAATCAATTCCGTATTCAAGGCAGCGCCGGCAATTCAGAAGCGCTGATCGATCCATTCCTTATTCAGGGCAGCGCCGGCCATTGTGCCCGCTGCGATGGCTGTGGAAAGCGCCCGCATGGGACTGGTATTGTCGCCGGCTGCATACACCCCGGGAATGGTAGTTCTTTTCATTTCATCTACTTTAATAAAGCCCTGTTCGGTAAGTTCGCAACCCAATAATTCAGGAACCGGGCAATGCTGCGTGAAACCAGGGCGGGCATAAAGGGCGGTAACAGGCTCTTTGCTGCCATCCGTAAATACCAGCTGGCCTATCTTTCCCGCTTCATGTTCAATGCGCAGGATCTCCTTTTCTATTACCCGGACTCCGGCCGCAGCGATTATAGCGGACTGTTCTTCACTCAGGCCGGAATTGCCATTCGTGAATACGGTCAGATCACTCGTCCAGTTACTGATCAATCTCGCAAAATCAACAGCCATGTCGCCATTAGCCAGGATCCCTGTTCTTTCTCCCCGGACTTCATATCCGTGACAGTAAGGGCAATGCAGTACCGAGATACCCCAGCATTCCGCAAAACCTTCTACGGGAGGCGGTATATCTTTGAGTCCCGTAGCGAAAAGCAATTTCCTCGCGGAGAAGCGGAGGCCCTCCCCGGTTTTAATTTCGAAGGCGTTATTTTTTCCGCTGCCTTCGGTTACCAGGCCAGGCTGAAAAGTCACCGTTTCATAGTTAAGCACCTGTTCCCTTGCCTTAACGGCAATCGCCGCAGGCCTTTCCCCGTCCCCGGTGATGAAATTATGTGAGTGTGGAGTTTGCTTGTTACAGGGCTGGCCGCTGTCAATGATCAGCACCTTCCGCAAGGAACGCCCCAATGCCATAGCTGCAGAAAGGCCTGCATAGCTCCCACCGATAATAATTATGTCAAAGTCTTTATCAGTTGTCATGATTCCATTGTTTTTTACAAAAATAACGATTGTGTTTTTAATTGCAACTATATTGCATTATTATATTTATTGGTGTTGTCGCAAGGCGAAGAAGAAATAGCGGGCTTTCCTTTTATTTGTTTCGCTTATACTTTGTTTCGACTCGATTAACAAATCATCAATTTAGGCGCGCCTCTTTTGACAATACCCAAATAATTCGCTCATTTGCTTTCGATTTTTTGCGATGCTGGCAAAAATGCGGGATCAACACGGTTTCGATAATTTAATTTTTGTTGAAAATAATTTATTTCACATCTTTGCCAGATAGACCCAAAACCAAACTAGTTTATAATATGGAAATAAAACCTTTACTCTCCTCACATATTTGCTTATTTCGCACCCAGGCATCCCGCCGGGAAATGCTCCTTTCTGTTTACTCTTGAAAAATGCAGCCTCTGAATTATTAAATAATGAGCGGGAAGCAGTGTGTTGCTGTTTCTTCCGGAATTCTTAGAACCCCTTAAAAAGTATTTCTATTGTTAAAAACCTTTATTATGAAACTGATTGGAACTGCCTTTTTATTGCTGTTGCTGCATGGCATATGTTTCGCACAAACTAAACCTATATCGGGTATTGTGAAGGACGGCAGTGATGGGACCGGATTACCCGGGGTGAGTGTAAACATCCAGGGAAATGCAGCCGGAACATCTACTGACCTGAACGGTGAATTTCAGCTGGAAGCCAGCGTTGGCGACACGCTGGTTTTTTCGCTTATCGGTAAAAAAACGGTAAAGGAAGCTGTTGGCGAGCGAAATATCCTGGAAATCCTGATGTACAATGATGAAAGCCTCCTGGAAGAAGTTGCGGTGGTCGCTTTCGGTACGCAGAAGAAATCAAGTATGGTTTCCTCAGTACATTCGGTAAACGTAAAAGATCTGCGTACGCCAGCATCCAACCTTACCAGCAGTTTTGCAGGAAAGATACCCGGTATCATCTCTTACCAGGCAACCGGGGAGCCCGGAGCGGATAACGCCCAGTTCTTCGTTCGCGGGGTAACTACCTTTGGGTATAAAACCTCGCCGCTTATCCTGATTGATGGTTTTGAAGCCTCCACAGATGACCTGGCAAGGTTGCAGCCGGATGATATTGAAAGTTTTTCTATCCTGAAAGATGCCTCTGCGACGGTATTGTATGGCGCACGCGGGGCAAACGGTATCATCATGGTCACTACCAAGGCGGGCCAGGAAGGGCCGGTAAAATTAAACGCCCGGGTAGACGTAAGTACCGCTATGCCTACACTGGTGCCGGAAATGGTCGGCGGCGTAGAGTACATGAGAATGTACAACGAGGCGCGTATTTCCCGGGATCCTATTCTGGGGCCCTATTACAGCGAACAGAAAATTCAGTCCACCATGAATGGTGAGAATCCGATGATGTTTCCAAATGTGGACTGGTACGATGCCTTATTCAACAAATTCACCATAAATACCAAAGCCAATGTAAATGTATCCGGCGGTGGGAAGGTAGCCACTTATTATGTGTCCACAGGGTATGATAAAGAAACCGGTTTGCTCAGGGTAGATAAACGAAATAATTTCAATAACAACATTGATATCAACCGGCTTTCTATTCGTTCCAATGTTATATTCAAATTATCTCCTACCACTACCCTGGATACCAGGCTGCAGGGGCGCTTCGAACGATACACCGGCCCTTATGAATCGGCAGCTGATGTGTTCGGAATGGTTATGTTCAGCAACCCGGTAGACTTTCCCGCTGTATATGAACCCGATGCGGAAAACGAGTTCACCGACCATATCCTTTTCGGAAGCACTTTTGCAAACGGGATAATAAAACCTAATCCCTATGCATCCATGGTACGGGGATATGAAGACCGTAATGAAAGCAAGATCGCGGCCCAGGCTACCATTCAGCAAGATCTGAAATTCATTACCGAAGGATTAAGAATACAGGGAAAAGCTTCGGTCAATACCTGGAGCTTTTACTCCAGCAGGAGGAGTTATTCACCTTTCTACTACGAGCTGGAATCCTATAACCAGATCACAGAGGAGTATAAACTTTTCGCCCTGAACCCTACCGGCGGTCAGGCTTATTTAGGAAACGTTATTCCGGGCAGAAACGCGGACGGCCATTATTATTTTGAGGCGCGTGCCAACTGGGACCGGCAGTTCGGAAAACATACCGTTGGCGCCATGACCGTGGGCATGATGGAAGAAAAACTGCTTACCGCCGGAATCAGTACGTCCATTTATGAAACCCTTCCTGAAAAAAATATGGGCAACTCAGGAAGGCTTTCGTATGGCTATGACGATCGTTACTTCTTTGAATTTGCTTATGGCTACAACGGGTCCGAAAAGTTCGCCGGTGATAAAAAATACGGATTCTTTCCTTCATTCGGTGCTGGCTGGATGATCACCAATGAAAAATTCTGGCCCGAAAAGATGGAACTGATCAGTTCCCTGAAATTAAGAGCCACCTGGGGACGTGTGGGGAATGACGCCATTGCTGAAAGGCGCGACCGGTTCTTCTACCTGTCCGATATCTCCTTAGGCGGCGGCGCTTACCGCTGGGGATCTTCCTTTATGAATGCCTATGACGGGTATTCCATTAACCGGTATGCCAACCCAGATATTACCTGGGAGGTTTCCGAGAAATGGAATCTGGGCATGGACCTCGGCTTGCTGGAAGAATCCCTGAAGATCCAGGCCGATGTCTTTAATGATGTCAGGAGTAATATCTATATGGCCCGGCAAAACTTCCCTTCTACTGCCGGCCTGGAAGCAGGGATCAGCGGAAACGTGGGCAAGGCAAGATCATGGGGTGTAGACGGCTCCATCGACTACCAGCGCTTCTTCAGCTCCGACTTCTGGATGACCGGCCGGGTAAACTTAACCTATGCAACGAATGAATACCTGGAGCTGGACGAAAAAGATTACCCTGATGAATACCTGAAACGCCTTGGCCATAACATCAACCAGCAATGGGGCCTGGTAGCTGAACGGCTTTTTGTGGATGAGCAGGAAATTGCGAATTCGCCGAAACAGGATTTCGGCCGGTATATGGCCGGCGATATCAAGTATAAGGATATTAACGGAGACGGGATCATCAACAGCAATGACCGTGTTCCGCTGGGCTTTCCCACTATTCCTGAGATCCAATACGGTTTCGGGCTATCCACCGGATATAAAAACTTCGACTTTTCTTTCTTTTTCCAGGGGAACTCCCGTGTTTCCTTCTTCATCAACCCCGACGTGGGCGGTGGCAACGACGGACTTGAAGGTATCGCTCCCTTTGTGTTGAGGCGCAATGCGCTTGCTGTCGTCGCTGAAGACTACTGGAGCGAGACAAATCCGGATGTTCATGCATTCTGGCCTCGCCTGTCCACCGATCCGCTGGATAATAACGTTCAGCAGTCTTCCTGGTGGCTTCGGGATGCTTCTTTCCTTCGCCTGAAATCAGTTGAGCTGGGCTACAGCCCCAAAGGCCTGGAGAAACTTGGCTTTGAGCCGGGCAGCCGGGTCTATTTCAGCATGGAAAACGCCGCCGTATTCAGTCCCTTCGGCTTATGGGACCCCGAAATGGGCCGCAAAGGATTGGGCTACCCTCCCAACAAACGGTTTAACGTGGGCGTTCAGTTGTCATTCTAACGAAATAACAAGAGAGACATGAAAATTTTTAAGAAAATATTATTACTGAGCTGGGTGGTTGCTTTTACACCCTCCTGTAACGAATACCTGGACGTAGTTCCGGACAATACCCTGAAACTGGAAAACCTTTTTAATCTGAAGGAAGACGCCTGGAACGCACTGGCCAAGGTTTATAGTTACCTCCCGGCAGATGACCAAACCCACGTGACCACCTGGACGCTGGGCGACGAATGGATCGGGCGTCTTGACCTCAACGATGTTACCGGAAACCTTCGGGCAATACGGATCATGCGCGGACTTCAGTCGGCTAATTCGCCTCAGCTTGGCGTATGGTCGGGTACACAGGGCGGAAAGCCTTTATACGAAGCGCTCCGTCAGACGGACGTCTTCCTGGCCAATATCGACAAAGTGCGTGATATGACCGACCAGGAAAAAAAGGACTGGAAAGCACAGGTAACCTTCCTGAAAGGCTATTATGCCTTCCTGCTGGTTCAGCGGTACGGACCCATCGTACTTCCTACCGAAATGGTCACTCCGGAGGCAACGTCGGAACAATTGTTCCTGCCGCGGTCAAAGGTGGAAGACTGTTTTAATTTTATTATCACCCTCATGAACGAGGCCATTCCTAACCTGACGGAGCGGGCGACCGAAAACGAGCTTGGCCAGGTGGATCAGGTAGCTGCCAAAGCAATCAAGGCCAGGGTACTCTTCTTCCGGGCGAGCCCTTTTTTCAATGGCAACCAGGAGTATTTCGGCGACTTTTTTGACACGGACGGACAGCCTTTCTTCCCCCTTGATTATGATAAGGAAAAGTGGAAAGCCGCTATTGACGCGCTCAATGATGCGATTGCGACCGCCGAAGGAAACGGATTAGGCTTGTACCATTATGACAAAGAACCTTTCATTTACGACAGGGAAGCTTTCAATAGCAACCGCGAGAACATGGAGACGCTTTATGACCTGCGGATGCTTGTCTGCGATCCCTGGAACAGGGAAGTTGTCTGGGGAAATTCCAATATCAATTATTACGGGCAGGGAGAACTGGCCCATTCGTCCAATATCCGCCTGCCGGAAGGCTATGGCGACGGCGTAGTCAACAATGCAGGATTTTCATGGCAGTGGATGGGCGCCACCTACCGGATGGCCGAAAGGTATTATACGGAAAACGGACTTCCTATTACGGAAGACCTTACCTTTAATATGAATACCCGGCATGAGATCATCACCACTCCGGGCGAACTTGACGCCGAATACGACGAACTCCGCGGCATTATGCAGCCCGGTGCGGAAACTATCCGGCTGTACATGAACCGCGAGCCCCGTTTCTACGCGAATTTAGGGATCACCGGCGGATATTGGCGGGCACATACTGTGAGGATCAACACCATGATGTACGCCAGTTCCGACGGCGGTTTCAATTCCTCACAGCACTCCACTGACTTTCTTGCTACGGGAATCGGCGTACAAAAATTCGTCCACCCCGAATCGCAGTCCGGCGCCTGGCAGCGGACCATCAAGTACCCCTACCCTATTATTCGCATGGCGGATCTTTACCTGATGAAGGCCGAAGCGCTGAACGAATACAATGATGTTCCTACGCAGGAAGTTTATGACCTGGTAAACCTGGTACGCGAACGGGCCGGGATCCCTGATGTGGAGGACGTATGGTCAGACGCTACCATTGCAAAGACAGTCAATAAGCACAAGACGAAGGAAGGCATGAGGGATATCATTCTCCAGGAGCGAAGTATTGAGCTGGCCTTCGAAGGCAGTCACTTCTGGGATATGCTCCGTCATAAGCGGGCTACGTCTGAGTTCTCGACGCCTATCTGGGGATGGACGCATACAGGCACTACCGGCGAGTCGTTTTTCATCCTTGAGGTGAAGCAGCCCAGGAGATTCACTATTACAGATTGCCTCTGGCCCATCGATCTTAACGAATTGAATACGAACGGCAAGCTCATTCAAAACCCGGGTTGGTAGGACAATAAATGAATAAGTAAAAGAAGATTTTTATGAAAACGAAATTATATTTATACCTGTTCGCTGCCTTCCTGCTAAGCATTACATCCTGTAAGGAAGAAGGAAGGTTCCAGGCAAACAGCGACGATACAACTGCCCCGGGAATAGTCACTGACGTAGTGTATGAGCCCCTTTACGGAGGCGCCAGGTTCTACTATACGCCTCCGCATGATGAAGACCTTCTGGGTGTAGAGGCGGTATATACCAATGCAAATGATAAGTCGTTTACATTTTCCGCTTCCTACTTTGCAGATTCCCTGGAAGTGTACGGGTTTGCGGACACCGAAGAATATACGGTACAGTTATTTGCCGTTGACCGCGCCGGCAATCGTTCGGAAGCTGTTAACGTTTCCGTTACCCCCTTGGAACCGGCTTATACCCGGGTAGCTGAATCAATGGAGGTAAAACCGGGTTTCAGTTCATTTTTTCTTGACTGGACCAATGAACTGGAGCAGAACATTAATGTATATGTGAATTTTAAATATACGGTCGACGGCACACCCCGCGAATTCACCTCCGTGTTCTCTTCCAACCTTGCTGAAGACAGGCGGTTCATCAATGATCTTTTCCTTTCGCCGGAAGAAAAAGTAAGCGTAAGCGTGCGGGTAGAGGATATGTTCGGGAATGCGACCGAAATGATCGACAAAGGACAGATCTCCTTATACGAGGATATCGAAATACCGAAAGATAACTGGGTGCTGCCCAACGCCAACGATTCCATCGGCGGTGTACCCATGTGCTTTGGAGACGGGCTGGAAGGCCGTGCGAGATACGTCATCGACGGAATTATAGACCAGGGCGACAATCTCAATTTCATGCATACCCATAGCCGGGGCCGCACAGGCAATTCTGAGGACGGAAATATGCCCTGGAATTATATCATTGACCTTGGCGATTATTACGAACTCAGCCGTATCATCACGGTACAAAGGCATTCGGGAGGCTTAGCCAATATTTCCCGCGGGCAGTATTACCGGAATGAGAATGTAGGTATTTACAACATGTATATATGGGATGAGGATGTCGATGAATGGGTGCAGATTAACCAGCATAAAATACCCGTACCAGTAGGACTAAGCGAGATTGAATTCGTAAAGAAGGGCGAAGCAGGCGATATGGCCTATATGTTCCCGGATGATCCGCAATACACCAAGCCCACCCGCTGGTTCCGTTACGAAGCCGTGAAGAGCTTCAACGGGAACTATACGCTGGATGATGCCAACTGCTTGTCTGAGATCACGCTTTTTGGCCGCAAAAGCAATTAAGAGGTGTTTATAAACAATAAGAGATTTAAACCATGCGACATCAATTATTATTTTTGATAGCAGCTTTCGCAGTGCTTCTGAGTTCATGCGACGGCATGTACGACACCCTGGAGGAATACTCCGGCGAAGTCGTCTATCCTGCCAAATATGACACCATTGTAGGCCATATCGGGTATGAAAGGGTTGAAATAGACCTGATGAAGGCGGGACGGATCCCCTCCGCCGAAATAAATATGGGAAAAGCCGTGAAAACGGTGATTGAATACGAAGACAAGGTCATCACACTTGACTCGTTAGTCTCCTGGGTAAATATTACCGACCTTACGCAGCCTAAACTGTACCGGTTCAGGATTTATACCGTGGACGAGTTCAACAATCCTTCAGTTCCCCAGGAAATAGCGCTGATACCTTATACCGCAGCAGATCTGAACACCCTTCGCCCGCCCTCGCCAAGGATCATGGCCTCCCCTTCCGCGGCGGTTATCGACTGGCCCAGCGGCTTGTCGTCCGTAGTGATGGACTATTATGGCTTGTCCTTCAAATACACCGACAAAGACGGCGTTGTCCGGGAGGGCGAAAGAGGGCAGGATTCCCGCTTCTTTATCGCAAACCTGGAGTCAGGTCAACCGGCAACGGTAGCTATGGAATACAAAGTGATTCCTAAGGTAAACGGCGTACCAATTATCGATACTATTATCCTTTCCCAGCCGCTTGAATTCGGGATACCTACCAGCAGTACTCCTTTTTCGCCTTCTGAAAGAGAAGTTCTCATGGCAAACGGCGTTAGTGAGTTTACCGCTGATGGCGTCGCTTCAATAACCAAGCTGGTGTATCCTATCCATGCCAATTCCCTCCAGGATATTTTCTATTTTCCTAACCTGAAAGAACTGGACCTGACAGGAGAAGGCCTTTTCCCCCTGCCTACTTTGGGTTATGACAATAACGGCGGGTACAGCGAAGTCGGAGGTGGTGATTGGGTTCCATTCATGCGGAAAGTTTCCGATGTTTCGTCAGTAAACACACAAAGCCTGAAAGACCTGCTGGAAGCGGGAATCCTGGAAAAAGTTCGCTATGCTCCTCATTCCATGGGCCTGGACGCCCTGCTGGCGCCCTACGTCGAAAGCGGTGTTGTTGAACTCGTTGACCTCCCGGATGAAGTAGCCATCCCTCACAACTTCTTCGTGGACGGCCAGGTACAGTCAAATGCCTGGAAAATGGATTACGTATTCCCGGCGCCTGATCCTTCCGGCAGCGGCATGGAAAATGTACTCAAAGCAACGCTTAAAGCCAGAAGCGCATCCTTTGCCTTTGCCCTTCCAAAAGAATACAAATTCAATGTGGAAGAGTACAAGTACCTGAAGTTTAAAGTGTATGCTCCGGCGGCGGCAAACTTCAACGGCGCATATGCCCCTTACCAACGCTTATGGCCGCGGTTTATGAATTATATGTGGGCATTCAAAAGCAACAGCGATTTCGGCCAGGAATACTGGGCGCCCAGCGCGGACGATTTCAAAATTGCTGATGCTGACCTGGAAAAATGGACGGAAGTAACCGTTGACCTTTCCGAAGCCCTTAACCGCCACAGCCGCGTGATCGTGATGAATATTGGCGGAGAGCCATCCCTGACTTTTGCTCCTCCGGCGGATATTATTTATCACTTTGCCGATTTTAGGTTGACAAAGGAATAAGCTGATCCCGGTTAAGCATCCGGGTTAAGTTGACCCGCTGACGATTAAAAAGAGGCTGTCCAAAAAGGCAGCCTCTTTTTTAATTTTTTCGCGGTATCTTCACAGGTAGATAAATCTGAAAGTATGCACCGCCTGAATCGTCACGCGTTATTGATCACCTTCATTTTCGCGTTCATTATTTCCGCATTCATTATTCCAGGCCCTTCCCTCCTGGCGCAGGCAGCGCCATCGCAAACGGCGCCCTATGAATTCAGAGAAAGCAGCTCCGGGGGCACCGGAAAATTCTATATGGGCCGGGAAATAGCGGGTATTATGAGCGCCGCGGGAGCCGCCTGGCTCGAACGCAGCAGCCGCCAGCAGGAAGAGAACAGTAATCGCACCATCAGCAAACTTCCCCTTCAGCCAGGCAGCGTGGTGGCTGACGTAGGCGCGGGTACCGGCTATTACACCTTTAAAATTGCAGAAATGATCCCCGGGGGAAAGGTCTATGCCGTGGATATCCAGGATGAATTCGTCCGGCGGCTAAAAGAAAAGAAGAAGGCCCAACAAGCCGCCAACGTGGAAGTAATCAAGGGCGGCGAAAAATCTCCCAACCTCCCTTCGGGTTCCGTTGACCTGATCATCATGGTGGATGTGTATCATGAACTGCTCTATCCGCAGGAAATGCTGCAGGCAATGCACAAGGCCCTCAAGCCCTCGGGAAAACTGCTCCTGATCGAGTACAAGGCCGAAGACCCGGAGGTAGCCATACGGCCGCTGCATAAAATGACCGTTGCCCAGGCCAGCAAAGAGTTAACAGCCAACGGCTTCAAATTGATAAAACAAGACAACTCGCTTCACATTCAGCATTTTTTACTGTTCGGGAAAGATTAAGCAGCGGTTCTTTAACCTATCACGTTGCAACAGACAAATTATGAAAAGATTCCTGTTCCCCGCATTTTTGATCTTTATTTGCCTTGCGGCTGCGCCACGGGAAACTACCTGGGTGGCGATCGGCGATTCTATTACTTACCTTAACGATCACCAGGACGAAACCGGGAACCGGCTTCATAAGGGCTACCTGACCTTGATCAGCGAGCGGTTTCCCCACGTAAAATATATCAACCAGGGGCATAACGGCTGGACGTCTATCAATATCGCTGATAAAATAGCATCCATCGGGCTGGTGAAGGCGGATGTGTACACCGTTTTCCTCGGAACCAATGACTGGTGGCAGGGTAAGCCCATTGGGACGCTTACCGACTACAATGGGAATGCAGGAAGCGGCACCGTTTACGGCGCTTTCCGGATCATTACAGACAAATTAAAACAGCTGAATAAAAAAGCAAGGATCATCCTTATTACGCCGATGCAAAGGGGGGATTTTGTGTATATCAACGATCCCAACAATAATGCGCATGGCTCTTATAAACCGAAAAACGGGCAAACGCTGGAACAATTCGCCAATGCGGTTATTGAAATCGGGAAACTTGAAAAGTTCCCGGTGCTGGACCTTTATCACGACAGCGGGATCAATATGGAAAACATGGTCAATTTTAAACGGCTGAAAGATCCGGCGAGCGGAGCGTATAAAAATTATACCTTCCCCGCCTACACGACTGTCCCCTTTGATCCCGAAAGCGATGAATATCCCTATCCGCCGGAAGCGGTCAATATGACCTACGACGGCCTGCACCCTTCGGATAAAGGACACCGGATAATTGCGGACATGCTTGCTGAATTATGGTGAAGCAACTTTTAAAACCGGCTTTTCCGCGTTTACTTCCTTCAGCCATACATGCAGTAGTTTCTTAAGCCCGGCAGCTTTTCCCGGCAGTGAATCTGCCAGGTTGTTTGTTTCTCCCGGGTCTTTTTCCAGGTTATAAAGTTCAATGCGCTGGTCTTCATAAAATTCCAGCAGTTTATAGTTACCCTTTCTGACAGCGCTCGCCATTCTCCTGTTCCATTTTCCTGTTTCGGATGGATAATGCCAGAAAAAAACATCTCGCGCCGGAACACCCTTTCCCGTAAGGAGTGGCAGCAGGTTCTGTCCGTCACCAGGATAAGCTGCAGGCAATCCGGCACCAGCCAGCGCCGCAAAAGTCGGATAGAAATCGACGCTGTACACCGGCACATCGCTGACCCGGCCCGCTTCTACCTTACCCGGCCAGCAAACCAGCAGGGGTTCCCTTATTCCGCCTTCGTATAGCCAGGTTTTTCCCGACCTCAGGTTTCCGTTATTGCCCACCTTTCCGGCGCCGCCGTTATCAGAGAAAAAGACGAGCAAGGTATTTTCAGCAAGGCCGTTTTCCTCCAGCGCCTTCATGATCGCTCCTACTCCCGCGTCAATACGTTCCAGCATAGCGGCAAGAACCGGATTCCCTTTCGCTTCTTTTGTTCCGTTATTAAGTTTCGCGGTGTATTTTTCCACCTGTTCCGCAGGCGCTTCCAGCCGGGTATGGACGCTGTAATAACTAAAATAAAGGAAAAACGGAGCCTCTTTGTTCCGCTCGATAAACATACAAGCCTCCTGGCTTTGCCTGTCCGTGAGGTATTCGTTTTCTTTCCCGGTTTCAAAGGTGCCGATCTTATCATACGGGAAGAAATAATCTCCGTCGGCAATATATTTCGTTTCCGACCCGATCACCTCATCAAAACCATGTTCGGCGGGCCCGCCCGGATGCTGGTTAAAATCCGTATCCAGGTGCCATTTGCCGATGATACCGGTATGATATCCCGCTTGGGCCAGGACTTCGTTGATGGTCAGATAAGCCGAAGGATCAAGGTAACGGGATGTTTTGGCGGGAAGAAAATCGGTTATGCCAACCCTGGCCGGATACTGCCCGGTTAACAGGCTTGCCCGCGTGGGTGAGCAAACGGGTGCGGCGGCATATGCCTGGGTAAACCTGGTTCCAAGCGCGGCCAGGCTGTCCAGGTAATGTGTTTCATTGAACGTATTTCCATAACAGCCAAGCTCTCCCCAGCCCAGATCATCCGCCATAATAAAAATAATATTGGGCTTCTTTGTCGTCTGTTGAGCATACGCCGGCGCAGACAGGGAAGGCAATAAAAGTAAACTGAGAAAAAGCCTACATTTCATCCGCGATCAATTTTATGTCATCGATCCAAATGTCTTCTCCGCTGGATGAATGCTGGTTCCCGGTATAAAATGCGATCCGGTAATTACCGGGTTCAGGCACCGCGGCGGATTTGAAAATGAATTCGCCCGTTTGCGGGCTAACGCGTACTTGTTCATCAATAATTTTGCCCGTGTTCGCTCCTGTTCGCTCAAGCGTTACCCGGAAGCTGCTGCTCCCTTCCGATCTTGCCAGAAAACGGATTGAAAACGATTCGCCTTTTTTTGCCCTAAAGGGCCAGGCCATGACGGCCGGCGAACGCCCTTCCTGCTTCTGCACCCGTATACGGGCAGATTTGCCGCCGGAAATTTTGCCGGTGGTATCTATGGTTACCACGGTCCCTTTTCCGGGCAGCTTCCACCCGCCAAGGTTATCATCGAAGGTCCCGTTGACCATCCGCCTGTAGGCTTGCATCCGGGCGCCGTATTCCCGGGTATCCAGAGGAAAAACATGTATTCTTTCTGCCCATTCCAGCCACTCCGTATACATTTTCCGGAGCAACGCGGGTTTTTCTGCCGCCAGGTTATGTTGTTCCACCGGGTCCTCTTCCAAATTATACAACTCCAGGCGGCTGGTGTCCAGTTTTTCGTCCTGAAGCGTTTTTGCTACCAGTTTCCACTTGCCGTCCCGCATGGCTATATTGGCTTCATGCTCCCAAAACACTTTTCCGCGATCAGTTGTCTTGCCTGAAAAATGCGGCACAAGGCTTTTTCCTTCAAGGGGATGAATGTCAACGCCTTTATACCGGCGCGGGTAGGCGGCCCCCGACACGTCGATACAGGTAGCCATCAGATCCGTAATATGGCCGTATTCGCTCACTAAAGTATTATTCAGCGCTTCTTTTATGCCTGCCGGCCAATGTACGATGAGCGGCGTAGCAATGCCTCCTTCATGGGTATAATGCTTGTATTCCCGGAAAGGCGTGCTTCCCGCATTGGCCCAGCTTATCCGGTAACTTTCAAAGGTGTCCTTTGTTCCGTCCACTTTTTTGCTTTTTCCGCTGCTGATGAATTCCGCGCAGGCGCCGTTATCACTCAGGAAAAATATCAGGGTATTGTCCAGCTGCCCGGTTTCCTTTAGTTTGTCTATGATTCTGCCAATACCCTGGTCCATAATCGTTATCTGGGCGGCATAAATGGCCATGCGCATCGCCATTTCTTCCTGCTTTTCCGGGTTGAGTTCGTTCCAGGCGGGAACAACAGCGTCACGTTCCGCCATCCTGGTGTCTTTGCTGAACAGGCCTATATTTTGCTGCCGTTCAAACCGTTTCTTCCGGATCGCATCCCAGCCCTGCCGGTACCTTTGCTTATACTTGTTAATTTCCTTTTCCAGGGCATGAAGCGGCCAGTGGGGTGCGGTATATGCGACGTACATAAAAAAGGGCTTGCCGGGATCTTGAAAATGCTCTTTAATATACTTCACACTGGTATCACTAATGGCGTTTGTCAGGTAAAAATCTTCCGGAGCCTTATAGGCGGAATCATTGCTGTAAACGGTAGGGGTAAAATAATTAGCGCCGCCCGGAATAATACCGAAATACCGGTCAAATCCCCGGTGAACGGGCCAGCTCCCGGTCACTTTTCCATCAATCTCCCGTTCATTCGTAAGATGCCATTTCCCGGTCATATAGGTACGGTAGCCCGCTGTTTTTAATACCTCCGCAATGGTTACCGCCCGGTTATTTAACGTGCCGGCATATTCAGGCGTACCCAGATCAGCAGCCGCCATCCAGCCCATGCCCGCCTGGTGCGGGTAAAGCCCGGTCATTAGTGCAGCCCTTGAAGGACAGCAGCGGGCAGCATTATAAAACTGCTTGTAACGCAGGCCCTGTTCCGCCAGGTTATCCAGGTTGGGCGACGCTACTTCCCCGCCATAACATCCAAGGTCTGAATAGCCCATATCATCTGCCATGATAATGAGAATATTCGGTTGCTTCTGTTCCTGTTTCTGAGACTGCCCGGAAGCTGCATGGAAGATAAGAAGCAGCATTACTGCGGTCATTCCCGCCTTTAGTCCTGTAATCATTGCTGAATTTTATTGGCCGGCCTTCTGCCGGTTCCAGGTTCCAAAATACGGGTTTTGGATGAAATCTGAATATCTTTGCCAACGATGGAAAGGATTGACAAAATAGGCATCGCGGCCTGGGGCAGTATTTCGGCCTTAGGCATAAACGGAGAAGGCGCCTGGGAACGCTACCGGGACAATGCACATTGTTTTACCAAAGCCGGCTTTAGCGAAAACAGCGATTGGATAGCGCCCCTGTCCGGGGAGAGCCAGTCGCAGATCGATGCATTAGCCGAAGAAAAATTAAAGTACCAGCAACTGGATCCCAGCGTAAGATACGCGATTGCCGCTTCCAGGAATGCCGTGCAGCAGGCAGGCTGGGTCGGTATTGATGATCTGGGAATCAATATAGGATCTTCCCGCGGCGCTACCACCGCTTTTGAAAAATACCACGAGCAATTCCTTGAAAACGGGCGGCAGTTTACCGACCCATTAACCTCGCCTGGTACTACGCTTGGGAATATCGCAGGCTGGGCGGCTTCCGATTTAAATGTGAGCGGGCCGGCTATCTCCCATTCGATCACCTGTTCTACCGCTATGCATTCCATCATTAACGCGGTTGTATGGCTAAGATCAGGACATTGCACCCGGTTTCTCGCCGGCGGAAGCGAAGCTCCGCTAACTCCTTTTACCCTGGCGCAGATGAAGGCATTGAAAGTGTATTCAAGACTTGATGATCAGTATCCCTGCCGTTCCATGGATCTTGAAAAGACACAAAGCAGCATGATCCTTGGGGAGGGCGCCGCCTGCTTTTGCCTGGAAAAGGATACTGAAGGGGCGTTGGCTTATGTCAGCGGTATTGGCTACGGTACGGAGGTAATGACGCACGGTGCTTCTCTGTCAGCGGACGCTCTCTGCTTACAGCGATCCATGAAAATGGCATTGAACGGCCATGATCCGGAAAGCGTAAGCGCCGTTGTGCTGCACGCGCCGGGCACGATCCGCGGAGATATGGCGGAGCTGGAGGCGATCAAAGCAGTATTCGGCACACATAAGCCGCTGTTAACTTCCAACAAATGGAAGATCGGACATACTTTTGGCGCTTCCGGCGCATTGAGCATGGAAATGGCCCTGCTTATGCTGCTTCACGATCAATTTATTCAACCGCCTTACCTGGCTCAGCAACGGCAGACGGCGCCGCTGAAAAAGATCCTGGTAAACGGGGTGGGCTTTGGCGGGAATGCCGCGAGTATTTTAATGGAGCGCTGACATTAGCATTTTTCAATGTTTCAAACTCCTTTCCGGAAATCTTTACAATCGTTCCGTGCCGGGTTCCTTTGGGAAAACGGACCCGGCGCGAAACATCTTTCCAGCGTTCCAGGTCTTCCGAAACAACAGCTCCCATCCGGCCTTTTACATATTTGTCAAAATAGACGATCCAGTTATCTTCCAGGCGGGCGGCAGTAGGGCCTTCTGCCCAGTAATTACCGGTCACCGGCGGCCCGGGAGCGCCATAAGGCCCTGTTAGCTCCTCCGCGAAAGCTAAGCGTATATTTTTTTCCGCCGGCCGGCGGGTTTCATTTTTCAGAAACATGATGTAGCTGTTTCCTGATTTTTGAATGGTGGCGTCAATTACATTGAATCCCGGTTCAAGCAGTAATTTCGTTTCGCTGAAGTTTTTAAAATCCCTTGTCGTTGTATAATAGATACGGTGATTGTACCCATCATCCCCGGCAGCGAGGGTTTCCGGAAAACGGCCGGTAATCGTAGTGGCCCAATAGATCATGTACAGGCCTTCTTCCGGATCATAAGTGATTTCCGGCGCCCAGCAATTCCTTGCAGCGGGTTCATGCTCCATCACGGGAATATACTTTTGTACTGGCCAATGGATCAGGTCAGGAGAGCTGGCGTAACCGATCCCCTGCCCCTGCCAGCCTACCGTCCATACCATATGGAATTGACCGTCACCGCCCCTTATTATACAGGGATCGCGCATCAGCCTGTCTTTTCCAACCGCAGGCTTTAATAGTGGCTGTCCCTTGTGCAAGGCGGTAAAATGATAACCGTCTTTACTGTAAGCCAGGTGCAGGCCGTCTTCGCCATTTCCCGTGAAATAGGAAAAAAGAAAAATGCTGTCCTGAGCCTGCGCCGCCGCTCCGGCATAAAAGAAGAAAATAATAAACAGCCAGCCTCTCATGCTATTTTTTAAGGCTTATGGCAATACCCGAGCTGCTGGACTTGTCCACAATTGTTTCGTAGCCCTGCTGTTTTTTTACAAAGTCCATGTACTCCTGTATCCCGTTCATGTTCTGAAGTACGTTATGAGCTGTAAACCGGCCGCCTTCTTCAAGCTTAGGATCAATATCCTTGAAATACTGCACGTACCAGTCCTTATCCGCGTCTGAAAAGACAAAGTCGAAAGGCCCTTCCAGCTCTTTCACAAGCTGATGGGCATTGCCCAGCCTGAAATCCACAAAATCGGATAAGCCGGCAGCTTCCAGGTTTTCGATGGCTTGCTTCTGTCTTTCTTTGTCAATTTCTATTGTTATGAGCTTGCCGCCGGTCTTACTGAGCGCCCAGGCGATCCAGATCGTCGAATGTCCGGTGGAAGTGCCAATTTCCAACGCAGACTGGTAGTTATTGTCCACAATGAGGTCGTATAATACCTGCCCGTCCTCAAAAGGCACGTTCAGATCATTCCATTCCTGCCGGTGTTCTTCCAGGAATTTTTGCACCCGTTTATCCAGCTCACTTTGGTCATTCATATCCTGGGCAATGCTTCCTGCTGCCAGCCCGGAAAACAAGATGCATAATAAAACCGGTTTGAGTTTGAGTTTGACTAGTGCTTTCATGATTACCTGTTGTTATGGTTATCGAAATTGATTTGAGTATTCATCGAATAGTTCCTGCACCTGCAGGTTCAAATCAGGGCCTGCTGCCCTTCATACACGCACTTTGAATACCTACAAAATTAATGTTTTCTATTTCGCTTTCTATCGGGTACGGAAATTTTTCCTGAGTACCACAATTACTAAATTCGCCGGTGCGATAAGTTTAAAACAATGAATGTGTACTGATGAACAGGAAAATTGAAAGCATTAAAAAATTCAGGCTTTTCTTATTGAAGCAAATTGAGGACTTGACAATACCTCAACTTAACGAAATCCCTGCCGGATACAACAATAATATTATCTGGAACCTGGGACACCTTATTTGTGCCGAACAAACTATGTGTTACACCCGGGCCGGTTTAGCTGTTACTGTCGAAGAGAAGTACCTTTCACCGTTTATGTCCGGCACTAAACCTGAACGATCCCTGAGCGAAGGGGAAATCAAATTCATTAAAGAGATATTTATCGCATCCCCTGACAATTTACAAATAGACTTTGACAACAATATATTCCAAAACTACTCCCCTTCCGCCGGTATAAAAAAGGTTTACGAAATCGAAGTAAATAACATTGACGAGGCGTTAGACTACCTGCTTTATCATGAAGGCCTTCATACAGGATATGTCATATCCTTGAAGAAGTTACTAATGGGAATATAAAGAAATATCATCCCTTACGCGATCTTACCCAGGCGGCAAATGCTTCAATCCCATCAATGACTGCCTCAAAGCGGAGGGAATGGAACAAGTCAAAGGTGTGCTGAGCGCCTGGCAGTTCAGCATACACTACGGGGCTTGATGAAGCAAGCTGCAGCTTACGGGCAAAGTTCCGGGCGTCTTCCACGATCACAATCGTATCCTGATAGCCGTGTACCATAAAAACCGGCGGCGCATCCGGGCGAACGTAAGCCAGCGGCGACGAAGGGTTCGGCCCCCCGGCAGTGACGGAGCCATAGTAACCGTATAAGGAAATAGCGGCGGCAACAGAAGTATCTGTATGCTCAAAATCAGGCTGGAATGCGGGATCGTTGGGTGTCAGGGCGGCCATAACGGCCAGACAGCCGCCTGCAGAGCTGCCCGCTGTAAATATTGTCGCAGGATCAGCGCCGTACCGGCCGCCATATTCACGCACCCAGGCAATGACCTTCTTAAGATCAATAAGATGATCAGGAAACCGCGCTGCCGGGCTTAGCCGGTAATTCGCGCTGATACATAGCCAACCCTGGTTCGCCAGCCTGTAGAGGAGCGGAAGCGCTTCGCGGTTTTTCCAGCCGCTTCGGAACGCTCCCCCATGCAGATATATCAGGGTCGGACAATTCGGGGGAAGATCGCGATGATGGTAGACATCGAGCAGATTCCATTTACCCGCATCGCCGTAAGCGATATTCGCCACGCGTTTTACACTTGGTCGGCTGACGAAGAACGGAGCGAACAGAATACAGGAAAAGGAAGGACGTTGCTCCAAAAGCGCAGCCATGCGGGTATCAATTGCGTCCCGCCAACCGGCGCCAAGACGATCATTCAATGCCTGGCAGACTGACTGATCCGCCCGCAGCTGACGCTTTACGATAACCGCCAGACCGATTGTTGCGAGAACGGCCAGGCCAAACGCAATCCAGCCAGCCGGCGAATTGACAATATGTTGTTGAAAAGCCGACAAAGTAGAAGTAAACAGCCAGAAAAAAACCAGGAAAGGTAACTCATTGAATAAATAACCAAACCAAAAGCTCCAATTAAACGGCCCCGACCGCCGTGGCTTCAGCGGCCTCAGTGCAAGCATTGTGCAACACAGAATGTAAGAAACCGTTATCAGGTAGCCAATTGGAAATGTTTCAGAATGATGCATACCAGCTTTACAGAATCCTACCGGATCGTATTCCGCAGGACTTTAAGGCAGACAATATAGTGATAAGTGAGCCGGCAAATAATTCCTATCATTTTGAAACTATCTTCGTAAAGATAGGGATGAAGGCCGGGCAGCTTTATCTTGTCGTTTAATGCGGATAATGTAAAGGAACCCAACACAAAGAATAGAAAAATATAAGGTGTTTTTTTTATGCTTTCCATCGTCTATGGCCATTGAGGATGTATCGGGTACCAGCTTTAAGGATTATTTTGAGAAGGTGGTCTTCCCTAAAGCGCCGAATCGGAACGTCCCCTGGAGGTGAGCATCGGTTCCGGAGGCAGGCTGATTCTTTATGATCCAAATGACGGCATGAAAAACAGTTACCTTCCTATAAATGATTCCACATTCGTGGAGACAAATGATGCATCGGAAATAAGCTTCGCGACCGATATACAGACCGGCCAGGTAAAAAGCATGGATTTCAGCGGAGCGTTCACTTTTTATAAAATCAGGTAAAATCCTTACCTTCCTTTCCTGCATAATTACAAGACATGACTAAACTAAACAGGCGGAAATTTATTACCATGACCACCGGGGCGGGCATTGCAACAGCTCTTTGGGGACCATTGCTACAGAAGGCGCTGGCCGTACAGGCGCACAATGCCAGCCGTTCGATCAACGATGTAAAGCACATTGTTATCCTGATGCAGGAAAACCGGTCTTTCGATCATTACTTCGGGGCAATGAAGGGCGTGCGCGGGTTTGGAGACCGGTTTCCTGTTCCTTTGGAAAGCGGCCGGCGTGCTTTTCACCAATCTGACGGAAACCAGGTAGTCCCTCCCTACCGGGCGCACGGAAAAACCTCCAATGCCGCATTGGTCCAAGGTACGCCCCATAATTTTTCCGATATGCAAGCCGCCTGGAACCAGGGGAAATACGGTTTCTGGCCCTTATTCAAAACCCCGTATTCCATGGCCTACTATACCAGGGAAGAAATTCCTTTCCAGTATGCGATGGCGGAATCGTTCACCATATGTGATGCTTATTTTTGTTCCATTGCTACCGGAACCGACCCCAACAGGATCGTCTTTTGGTCAGGTGCTAATTTCGATCCGGAAAAGCGCGCTGCAGGAATTAACTGTACGGATGCAGATTCAGAGCCGGTCAATCTTCGCTGCTGGATAACCGGCGCCTTGCCCAAGCCGGGGTACACCTACAAGGGGAATGCTTTCAAGTGGCCCACTATTCCCGACGTACTGGATAAAGAAGGGGTCAGCTGGCGTATTTACCAGGATCCGAATGACAACTGGACGGGAGCCATGCACGGCTGCCTGGCGTTTGAAAGTTTTCGCGAGGCAAAACCGGGTTCGTCCATTTATGAGAACGGTATGCGGCACTGGACGCTGGAAAACCTGAAAAAGGACGTACTGAATGATACCCTCCCGCAGGTGAGCTGGGTGCTGCCCTCGCAAAAAGACTCCGAACATCCCGGCGCGCCCTCCAGTCCCTACAGGGGAGCCGACTTTACCCATGAGGTATTGGAAGCCATCACTTCGAATCCGGAAGTATGGAGCAAAACGGTTTTCTTTCTGACCTTTGATGAGAACGACGGCTTTTTCGACCATCTTCCGGCGCCCGCCGTTCCTTCTTATAACCTGGATAATACGCTGGCCGGAAAATCCACGACAGATCTTGCGGGAATGTATTTTGATAACAGCAAGGGCGAACATAACTACTTGGACAAACGGGATACGATCTCAGGCAATTTACGTCCCTGGGGAATGGGCCCGCGGGTTCCCATGTATATTTTGTCTCCCTGGAGCAAGGGCGGCTGGGTAAATTCCGAAGTGGCCGATCATACATCAGTAGCACAGTTCATCGAAAAACGTTTCGGTATAACCATACCCGCCATTACACCCTGGCACAGAGCGGTAAGCAGCGACCTGACGTCTGCATTTGACTTTGTCACCCCGAACGATCCCAAATTTCCGGCTATGCCGGACACTTCCGACCATGCGCTTCGGGATGAGGCCTCTAAACGCCTGCCCAAGGCTGTTGCCCCGAACACACCTTCTTCGCTCTACCAGGAAAAGGGCACGCGATTTTCCCGCGCACTGCCTTATCGCTTGCATTGCCATTGCCAGGCGAAAAAAAACGAAAATAAAATTAAACTGATCTTCGAAAACAAGGGCGAGGCGGGCGCCGTATACCATGTTTACGACCTTTATAATTTAGATGCTATTCCTAAGCGGTATACGGTAGAAGCGGGTAAATCCCTTGACGATGAATGGACGCTGCCTTCGGAAGGAAAGTACGATCTGGAGGTTTTTGGCCCGAATGGCTATTTCCAGAAATTCTCGGGCAGTATCCTGATGAATGAACCTGTTGCCACGATAGATTATGACCACAGGAAGGGCGGGATATCCATCACGCTGCAAAATCCGGGCAGCAGCCCCTTGCAATTAGCGATCTCCGCTAACGCATATGATCATCCGGGAGAGAACTCCTTTACCATTGACCCCGGAAAAAACAAGAAAAAACGCTGGGAACTGGCCGGCAGCGGAAACTGGTACGACTTCTCGGTCAAATCAGCAGACGGATACCTGCATCGTTTCGCCGGCCGGGTAGAAACCGGCAGGCATAGTGTCAGCGATCCTGCGATGGCCGCTGAGATTTAGTGTCGGGGTGATGAAAAAGAAGGGCCAATCCATTCCGGTTAACAAGCTGCCCGAAGAATTTGAGGCGGGAATCGCTGTTGGATGTCAGGAACAAGGCATTGAACATCATGCAGCAATTCAACATTCATCCCCCTACCCTGCAAATTGAAACAACAGACGGTGGTTGTGCGTGGAAGGATTGCTGAAGCAGGGTATGAGTCGTTTTATTCGCTGCGCGGATCCGGTTTCAGCGGTAATTTCGCGCAGCGGGCCACGTCCAGCGCCGGACACCCAAAGTCCAGCACGACCTTTCCTTCCAGCAGGTACAGCCCGTTTCCCCGCAGCGGATACTGCGCCAGCGAAGGCGCAAAATGGATGGTATCAAAGAAGTCACCGTGGACGTCAAAGAAGGTGCCGAATTTCATGCGTTTTCCATTTTTGGTTCGTACGTCCTTATCGGTTACAAAGTCTCCCACCATTCGCAGGGTTTGCCCTTCCGATAGTGCGAGATCTTTGGCAGTTCTGTCGCCCCGGAAGCCGCTTTTAGCCAGTTCAAACATGCTTGCCGAAACGGGAAAGCCTACCAGCTCAATCTCGTCATAGATATCCTCGATGCCGGTAGACTCCAGCGGAGGCAGCACCGGCTTTACAGCGCTGCTCCGGAACAGCGGCGGCGGCAGTGACTCCTGCTGACGTTTCTGTCCCGCCAGCAGCAAATGCGCCTCCCAGAGGAGTTCTTTCTTTCCTGTTCCCAGAAACCGGAAAGCGCCCGCGCGGATGAGTATGACCAGCTGGTCCAGTCCCGCTCCCGTGCGGAGTACAAAGTTTTCCAAGCCGGTGTAAGGTCCGCTTTGCTCCCGTTCCACGCTAATGCCCAAAGCCAGCTTGCTGTCCAGGTTCAATAAACAGTCAAAGCCAAGGTAAATCTCTTTCCCATCGATACTTGCCGTGTATCCGCTTCGGTTCACGCAGGGCGGCGTCACCGTTCCCCCGGCTTTGCGCGCTTCGTTGACATACACCCTACGGTGGTAAAACCCGCCGTAATTATTTAATACCGCAACCATAAATTCCAGCGGATAGTAGGTCTTCAGGAACAGGCTTTGATAGCTTTCTACGGCGAATGAAGCGCTGTGGGCCTTGTTAAAGCTGTAGCCGGCGAAGGATTCCATCTGCCGCCATATTTCCCGCGATACGCTTTCGGTGTACCCCATCCTCCGGCAATGGTCAAAATACTTCTCTTCAATTTCCACAAGATGAGCTTTATCGCGGTATTTACCTGACATCATCCGCCGCAGCACGTCCGCGTCAGCAAGGTCCAGGCCGCCAAAGTGATGGCCTATCTTCATCACGTCCTCCTGGTAGACCATCACCCCGTAAGTTTCTTCCAATTGCTCCCGGAACACAGGATGCGGGTACACCACCTTGGAAGGATCGTGATGACGCTCGATAAACGCCTTCATCATCCCGCTGCCAGCTACTCCGGGCCGGATAATGGACGAGGCGGCCACGAGTGTAAGGTAATCGGCGCATTGCAGCTTCGTGAGCAGCTGGCGCATGGCTGGTGATTCAATGTAAAAACAACCGATCGTATTCCCTGTTCTTAACTGCTCAGCGATTTTCGGATCGCTAAAAAACCTTTTGGGACATTCGGTACTGACCGTCTCTCCCCGATTCTGTTTAATAATCTCCCGGCAGTCACGGATATGTCCGATGCCGCGCTGGGACAGAATATCGAACTTTTCAAAACCGATGTCTTCGGCCACGTACATGTCAAACTGCATGGTGGGAAGCCCTTTGGGCGGGTAATCCAGTGCGGAATAATGCGTCAGGGGCCGTTCGGAGATCAACACGCCGCTCGCATGGATAGTACGCTGATTAGGAAAATCCTCCAGCCGGCTGCAGACCGAAAGGATCAGTTCGGTGACTTCATTCTTGTTGAGCAGGTGCTGCGGTTCATGGATCAGCCGGTCAATTTCCCCTTTAGGGAGCCCGTATACCTTTCCCAGTTCCCGCATCATGCTGCGTCCGCGAAATGTACTCATTGCCCCCATCAGTGCCGTATGACCGCTTTGGTAGCGTCGGAAAATATAATCGTACATTTCATCGCGGTCCTTCCAGGAGAAGTCAATATCGAAATCCGGCGGGGACTTTCGTTTTGGATTTAAAAACCGCTCGAAATACAGGTCCAGCTCTACCGGACAGACATCGGTTATGCCCAGGCAGTAGGCCACAATGGAATTAGCCCCGCTACCGCGGCCTACATAATGAAACGAACGCCCCCGGGCATACCGGCAGATATCGTCGGTAATCAGAAAATAGGATGAAAAATGGAGGTCATCAATGATATCCAGCTCTTTCAGGGCCCGCTCCCGCGCCACCCGGTCATTTTTCCCATACCTCCGGACCAAGCCGTCCATCGTATATTTATAAAGCAGCTGTTTATCATCGTAGTGATTGCCGGTAAAAGCCGCTTTGTTTTTCACCGACTTAAAATCAAAGTCGAACGCGCATTCAGCAAGCAGGCGCGTGGTGCTGCGTATTAACTGCGGAAAAGACTGGTATGCGCGAAGCAGTTTTCCTTTTTCAAGGAATACTTCCTCCCGGGGCGCCACCTGCGCCCCTTCCAGCTGTGAGATCAGCACATTGTGGTCGATCGCCCGGAGCTGACAGTGCAGCTTATAATCCTTCGCGTCAAAGGAAACCGGCGCCAGGATCACATGGCGCTCCAAGGTCTTTTCGGACTCCATGATCAGGCGGTTTACCTCCGGCGGCCGGACGCCGATATACTCGTTTTCCCTCAGCGATCGCGCTGAATAGCTGCCGAAGGGATAAACTACCAGGGCATCGTTAAATGCCGGCGCACGTTCCGGCAAGGTTCCCCCTTCCCGGTTACGGGCTGTCATCAGCTCGTTAAGCTCCCTGAAGCCCTGTTCATTTTTCGCGATACCGATATACAGCAACCGGCCTTCATTCCGGTACTCCATTCCCGCAAGGATCGTCACCCCCGCTTCCCTCCCCAGCCGGATCATCTCCAGCACCCCGGTGCTGTTGTTGATATCCGACAGCACGGCCGTATCGTATCCATGAGTTAGCATCCCCTCAATCAGCTCCGCCGGGCTCAGGGTCCCGTAGCGCAGGCTGTAATAACTATGCACATTCAACAGCATCTTCGGATCAGGATTAGAATACGTCGTTTAAAGGCATACTGCACGCATGACAGAACGGCTGCCATAGCGGTTACGTATCCGGTCCATCGCCGAGGTCAGCTCGATCTCTTCCAGCGTATCGGCAAACAGATCAGCCTGGCGCGACCCGTGGATCAGGTGAGAGAATCTGATCCCGATGAGGCGGATCAGCATTCTGCGGCTGTATAGCTTTTTAAACAAGCTCATCGTCGTTTCCAGCAATACTTTATCCGAACTGGTATATCCCAGGCGCAGCTGCTGGGTATGGGTATCAAAATTGCTGTAGCGGATCTTTAACGTAAGACAGCCGGCAAGCTTCCCTTCCTGCCGCAAATCAAAAGCAAGCGCATCCACCATCCCTGCCAGCGTCTTTCGAAGCTGCTGTATATCAATCGTATCGGTATGAAAAGTAGTTTCCTTGCTCATGCTTTTCTGCTCCCGCAAGGGCACGACCGGGCTCGCATCCATTCCGTTCGCCTTTCGCCAGATGCTAATGCCATTTTCCCCCAGCACCCGATACAAGGTGCCCATCTCCATTTGCTGCAGCGTCCCGCATCGGGCAATGCCCATATTGCGCAGCTGAGCGTATGTTTTTGCCCCGATCATGGGTATCTTCCTGATCGAAAGCGGCGCAAGAAACCCTTTTTCACTACCGCTCAGCACCTGGCGCTGCCCGCAGGGTTTGGCTTCGCCGGTAGCGATCTTACTGACGGTCTTACTAGAGGACAAGCCAAAAGAAATCGGAAGCCCGGTTTCGCGGATAATGCGCGCGCGCAGCTCGCCGGCGTACTTCCAGCACCCAAAAAAGCGATCCATGCCCGTCATATCAATATAATGCTCGTCAATGCTCGCCTTCTCCACCACCGGCGCCTGCTCCTGGATAATTCCGGTAACCAGGTTCGAGTACTTGCTATACAGCTCATGATCGCCCCGCACGACCACTGCCTCGGGGCAAAGCCGGAGCGCCAGCTTCATGGGCATGGCCGAATGCACGCCGAACTTCCTCGCCTCGTAGGAACATGAAGCCACCACCCCGCGGTCGCTGCCCCCGCCGATCAACACCGGCCTGTCTTTCAATTTACTGTTCACCAACCGCTCTACCGACACAAAAAACGTATCCATATCAGCATGTACGATATGCCTTTCCATACAAACCAGAATATTTTACCTATATTTGACACGATTAATGACAATCATGTGTCACTAATAGTATCAAAGAAAAATGACATCGCAAAAAATATTTTTCTGCAGCAACCTCAAATTCCTCCGCGAGCGAAAAAAAATAAGCCAGGAAGCGCTGGCCGAAAAACTTCACATCACCCGATCCAAGCTAAATGCCCTGGAAAACGGCCAGACCAAAGCCCCCAGCCGGCGGACTACCTGGCCGTCTCAGAATATTTCCGCATCAGCATTGACAGCCTTCTGAAGGTGGACTTACCCAAACTCGGCGAACTGCACCTGCGCGAACTGGAAGCCGGCAACGACGTCTACCTGAAAGGCAGCAATCTCCGGATCTTAGCCATTACCGTGAATAAAAGCAACCAGGAAAACGTGGAATACGTCCCCGTAAAGGCGAAAGCCGGCTATGCCGCCGGCTACAATGACCCGGAATTCATTGCTTCGCTCCCCAGGTATCACATTCCCAACCTTCCCAAAAACAAAACCTTTCGCATTTTTCCCACCACCGGCGACTCCATGCTTCCCTTCCCCGAAGGCACGGACATCGTTGCCGAATACCTCCAGGACTGGACCTCCCTCAAACCCGGCACTCCCTGCATCGTGCTTCTGAAATCAGACGGGCATGATCTTCTCTTTAAACTCCTCACCTACCAGAAAAAAGAAAACCACTTCCTCCTCCGCTCCCTCAACCATCTCTACGCCCCTTACACGGTTCCCGCAGAAGAAATCCTGGAAATCTGGAAGTACCACAGTCACCATACCCGCCAGCTGCCGGAATCCACACCACTCCACCAGGTAATGACCGCAATTGCGGCAATGCAGGAGGAAATAAGGGAGTTGAAAAGGAGTTAGGGTAACTTACGGCAATTCGCAATTTGGCACTAAGAGGGATCTTTTGCAAGTTTTAGAGGCTGGAATGCCACCTATAATATAGTTATTCATGATGAATGAAACCACCGGCCAAAACCGGGTCGCTAAGCTTCAGCAAATGATCATGAAGGTATTATATCATTCCAGGGAAACGATCCCTTTTCGGTACTCATTAGGGCTTTTACCAGTAAATCTTTTAAAGAATTTGTTGAAATTCGTCATACTTTGAAAGCCAGACTCGAAGCAAACCCTGGAAACACTCAAATCCTTCTTTAATAAAAGCTTGCATGCATGTCCAATACGGACCTCGTTGATAAAGTAGGAGAAATTCTTTTGAGTATGTGTTTTGAAATACCGGCAGAAAGCATTTGGGGACATGTTAGCAATCGCGGCAACTTCTTCTAATTTTATCTGTGTTGTGAAATTTTTCAATACATACTCGTAGACCTCGTTTATACGCCGCGCTTCATTTTCATTGTAGGAATTTACATAACTGATGCCTGTCAGCATTTCGTATTCCCTGGCTTCGGATAGTTCGTATAGGACGGTAAAAATGTCAATACTTTTTTTCAAGCCGTTAGATTGTCCTGTGTTTATAAGAATGCTGGCGATTCGCTCCCGCGCCTTGCCCTCAAGTTTTATTCCCCTTACGGCATTTACCAGCAATTTCTTCAGCTTCTCTGCACCTGGTAACGCAAGCACGCAGTTTTCCAGCCATTCCTTTTTAAAATAAGTAACAATCGATCGGGCCAGCAGCCCCTCCTTTTGTTTGTAGTACTCGTTATCATTGAACCAGGCATGTGGCAGGTTCGGGCCGACAAAAACCATGTCGCCGCCTTTGAAGTTCTCTACGCGATCTCCAATTACCCTTTTGCCCGTACTCTCCAGCACCAACACCAACTCGTAGTCGTTATGAAAATGGTGTGAATTGGTAAAATAAGGAGCTGTTATTTCTTTAATCTTGAATGAATCGAGTAAGACATAATCCAGGTTAACTAATTGTGGCTTCATAAAATGGCATATAGATCCCTATACAAAACTACACTAAATATGCAAACAGGTCAATCCATAGACCTTCGACCCACCCGGTTAGATTCTTACTTATTGTTGAATGGCATCTTTCTTTTGAATACGCCCGCTTTAATGTCCAACCGGAAACCCAGGATGGCAGCGAACTGATCAGCGGTTTAAGCGCCCTACCAGCCTGAAGCGAGTACGTCGGCGATGTGCATGGTTTTGATCGGATGTTTGTGCTTTTTTATGTATGCTTCCAGGTGCATCAGGCAGGAAAGGTCTGTAGAAATAATGTATTCTGCACCTGTTTCCATCGCGCTGATCACTTTTTGCTCCGCCATAGCTACTGAAATAGGTTCGTACTTCACGGCAAAAGTCCCTCCGAAGCCACAGCAAGTTTCGCAGCCGTCCGCTTCCCGAAGTTCCAACCCTTTCACATGAGCCAGCAGCTTTCTTGGAGCATCCCGGATATTACATTCCCGGAGAGCGCCACAAGCATCGTGATACGTACCTGTGCCCTTCATTACGGCCCCTACTTCATTTGCCTGAAGTACGTCTGCTACAAATTCGGTAAACTCGTAAAGGCGTTTCTGTACCGGGATCGCAGACGATGGCACAGGAAATTTCGTGCCGCCAGGCAAGAGTTTGTGGTAATAATTCCGGACAAAACCGGTACAGGAGCCGCTGGGCGACACGACATAATCGGCATTGCTGAAGTCCTTAACAAATTTTTCTGCCACCGCCGCCGCTTCATCCCAATAACCTGCATTAAACGCCGGCTGACCGCAGCAGGTCTGACTGGAATTATAGGAAATTTCACAACCCAGCCTTTTTAGTACTTTAACCATGTTAAAGGCGGTATTTGGAAATAGCTGATCAACGAAACATGGAATAAAGAGCTGTACGCGCATTTTTTAACAGACATTAATGAATGGTACGATCCAGGTGAACAAAACCTCCGTCAACATGGAACAACTGACCGGTCGTGTGACTGGAGCGATCCGACAAGAGGAATGCGACGGCGTTCCCAAGTTCTTCTGCAGTGGTCATCCTTTTCCCCAGCGGAATAGTGGAACGAATGGAAGTAAGTTTCGCTTCCGGGTCCGGAAAGGTGCTTACCCATTTTTCATATAAAGGAGTCCAGCAATCGCCCACAATCACCGCGTTCACGCGAATGCCGTATTTCAAAAGCTCAACCGCCCATTCGCGGGTCAGGGCATTCCTTCCTCCATTGGACGCGGCGTAGGCCGAGGTGCTTCCCTGCCCGGTTTCAGCTGTCCGGGAGCTGATATTCACAATGGCTCCTTTCGACTCCCGCAATGCCGGAAGCGCATAGTGGGCCATCAGGTAATAATGGATAAGATTTCGGTGAAGACTTGCCAGAAAGTCCTCATAGCTGCCGTTTTCCAGCCCGACGCCATCATTTACTCCGGCGTTGTTAACCAGCCCGTCAATGCGGCCAAATTTATCCAAAATGAGTTTTACTGCATTTTCGCTGTCCCCGGGCCGGGTTAGTTCGGCCGTCACGGCAAACGCGATTCTTCCCTCCCGCTCAATTTCAGCAACCGCCTGCATGTTATCCTGTTCATTCCGGCCAGCAATGACCGGAACCGCTCCTTCCTGAGCCAGAACCCTGGAGATTCCCTTTCCAACTCCCTTTGCTCCGCCTGTGACGATAATGATTTTATTTTCCAGATTCAGATCCATATGACTCCTATATTCTGTTCAAAACTTGTCGTCAAGTATAAACACATACACTTCTATCGGGCCGTGTACCCCAAGGACCAATGTTTTTTCAATGTCGCCCGTGCGGCTGGGTCCGGAGGCAAAGAAAAGCGCGGAGGGCCATTCATCGCTGAATTTATTCCCGAATGCTTCAAAGGCGTCCTCGAGGTCCGGCAGCACCTGGCTTCTTTCAGCCAGTACAATATGCACGGGACTGTATACTGAAAAGGCGCGGCCTGAGGATTGCCCGGAACTCATTGCAACGGTTCCTGTACGGGCGATCAGAAATTCACAGCCGGTGATCCCGGCATCCGGTTCGCCCTCAGCATTAATAAAGGGAAGGATGTGTAGTCGCAGGCTTTCTGTCAGAGCAGCTGACAGGCAGGCAACATTCGTCCATTTTTTTTCTGACACTAGCGCTTCCAGCTTCGAAACAAATTCTTTTTTCTCCTTACAGAAAATGACTTCTCCCTGCAAAGCCCGAAATTCCGAAGCGAACTGCTCACACAGATCTGCCCCGGAGGTTTCAAACACCGGGTAATGCGCCTCCTGTCCCGGATACGGCTGTTCCACCGCATTAAGCAAAGCCATTCTGATCTTTTTCAGGATAATTTCCCGCGTTTGATGTATTCCCATTTTCCCACGTTTAAACCGCTCGCTCTTCTCCCGCATCTAGGTACTTTTTCCATTGCTCGTTAAAAGATTTACCCGGGAAAACCGGCAGCTCTCTTTCATTTCCCCAGGCACTTTTAAAAAGATTCTTCATGAAGAAGTTTTTTGTCCCTTCATTGGCGATGTTAAGGACCGAACGGCTGAGCATTGCGCGCTTCCATGCGTACCATGTAAACGCTTCTGTCCTGGTTCCTGACTTTTCCTTTACCGCCTGCTGCCGGTTATCCAGCAACAGTTCATGCAAATTGATGCGGACAGGGCATACTTCCGTACAGGCGCCGCATAAAGAAGACGCGTAACTTAAGTGCTTATAATTACGGGAACCCCTGAGCTGCGGCGTTATCACCGCACCGATTGGCCCGCTGTAGGTAGTGTTATAAGTGTGGCCGCCGATATTTTTGTAAACCGGGCATACATTCAGACATGCGCCGCAACGAATGCAGTACAAGCCTTCCCGGGCCTTCACGTCTGCCAGAATATTTGTCCGTCCGTTATTTAGCAGGATGACGTACATCTCCTCGGGGCCGTCTGCTTCCTTGGGACGTTTCGGGCCGGTGAATATGCTATTGTACACCGTAATTTTCTGTCCGGAGCCATGAGTGGCAAGCAGCGGCCAGAATAGATGAAGGTCTGCAACAGAAGAAAGGACTTTTTCAATACCGGCAATGGCAATATGCGTTTTCGGAAAACTGCTCGTCAGCCGCGCATTCCCTTCGTTTTCCGTTACGGCCACACCGCCGATATCGGCGAGTAGAAAATTTACGCCGGTAATCCCTATTTCGGCTTCCCGGAATTTTTTTCGCAGCTTTTTTCGCGCAAATAAGGTAAGCTGCCGTGGAGGGAGGCCAGGCAAAGCGTCTAATTTATCGTGAAACAGCTGGGCCACCTCTTCCTTGCTCTTATGCATGGAAGGGGCGACAATATGATAAGGAGGTTCGCCGGCGAGCTGCTGGATATATTCTCCAAGATCTGTTTCGATAACGTCAATGCCGCGATCTTCCAGAAACGGGTTGAGGTGGATCTCCTCCGTTACCATGGACTTGCTTTTGACAACGGTACGGGCATTTTTCGCTTTACATATCGTCCCTATTTCGTCCAGCGCCTGCTGTGCGTTTTCCGCCCAGATAACTTTTCCGCCATGCCGCGTAAACTTTTCCTCGAATTCTTCGAGCCGCCTATCCAGGTACTCAATCGCCTTCCATTTACTGTTTTTTGCCAGTCTCCGGGCAGCGGCTAAGTCGGAAAATTGTTCCTTTCCCTTTTGAAAAGCATCGTCAGACTGCTTCAGCGCATGGTTGATCTTTCTCCGATGCTCCAGGTCGCTGACTTTTTCCCTGCTCCGGGCCAGGAAAGCCGCTTCAAGTTGATTCATAAATCTATGTTAGTTTAATCCATATGAAAAACTTCTTCCATACCGGCCCATATCTTGCCTTCAGCAGCGGCTTGCGGCAAAGGGATCTGGCAGGGATCTGTTTCTGTCCACCAGCGTTGCGTGGTGGTATCCGCGGCGATTTTCTTCATATCGGCTTCATAGTTATCCCCTGTGTATTCATAGTAACTAAACAGGTAGTAATTGCCTTCTATCTCCTGCAGATAAATTGAATAGTTGCGAACATTACATTCTTTCAGTTTCTTTAAAACCCCTTCCCAGGTATTGGCATGCAGTTCCTTGTAGTAGGCCGCTTTTTCAGGCTTCAGGCCGGTTACCATCCCTATCCTTAAGGGCTTTTCCGGCCCGGCAGTCTTTTCGGAATTGTCAGCTGTTTGCTGCTTACAGGCAATCGCGCAGGCCAGTAAGGTGATTACCCCGATGTGTTTTATATATTTCATAATTATTAAAAAAAAGAATACAGTACTACCATGATCAGTAAGAGCAGGCCGGACAACACCTTGTAGTTTCCCATGCCGGTCCAGCCTGGGCGGGTCAGGGGCTGAAACGGGTTCTTCCAAAACAGGGCTTTGCTTTCCGCGGTATGCTCAAATGGCGCAATCAGAGAAATGCTCACCTGCAATAAAACACAGATGCAGAACAGGTAAAATGCCGTCATCATAAAGGGTATTTGCCCGATGAGGCTTTCAGGGTAAACCTTGCTGGCAATATAAACCGCTATGCCCAGCAGCGATCCTATCCAAAGCGTGTACTGGGCCGATTTAGGTGAGGCTCCACCCCAGAATATACCGAGCAGGAAAACGCAGGTGATTGGGGGAGCAATATGGGCGATCACGTCATTCAACCCGATAAACAAGCTTTCATAGCTGTTTAATAAAGGCAGGAGCAAAATGGAAATAACCAGGCAGATCGCCGCGGATACCCGTCCCACCTTTACCAGTTTTTTGTCGCTGGTCTCCGGGTAAACGCGTTTAAATATGTCATAACTTACCAAGGTAGAAATGGAATTGAGGGCACCCGAGACCTGGCTCATGATACCCGAAAGCAGCGCGGCTACCACGATGCCAATCAGACCCGCGGGTAAAAGCTGTACGATCATTAAGGTATAAATTCCCTTGCTGTTTACCACAGCTGCTCCGGAGGAATCAATCGAGGTGATGGATTCCAGGTTTAAAACTCCCTTTTGTGCAAGGGCGTAAGCGAACAGACCGGGCAGTACAAAAATAAAAACGGGCAGTATTTTGATAAATCCGCAAAACAGGGCCCCGGCCCGCGCATGATTTTCATCTTTCGCACCAAGTACGCGCTGCACAATAGTTTGGTCAGCGCACCAGTACCAGATGCCGAGTATCGGATAACCGAGGAATATGGAATACCAGGGCATACCGCTATCATCGCCCGCAGGACGCAGCATCGATAAACGGCTCATCTCATTATTTGATTCCAACACCGCCGTCATCGCACTCCACCCTCCCATCTGGTTCCAGCAGGCAGCGGTGATGATGACAGCCCCGAGTACCAGCACGATCGTTTGGATGGATTCAGTAATTACAACCGCCGAAAGGCCGCCTAAAATCGTATAAATACCCACCAGAACGGTAATTCCAATAATGCTGACATACATGTTTACGTTAAACAGGGTCTCCAGCACGATACCTCCGGCCAGCAGGGAAAACGCGATATGTATAATGACAGCGGAAAATATGGAAATAATCGTGAGCCAGTCCCTGCTGGCCCGGTTGTACCTTCTTTCCAAAAAGTCAGGTAAAGTGGCAACTCCGGACTTAATATAAAAAGGTACGAAAAACAAGGCTAGAAGGATAAGTGTAAAAGAAGCCATCCATTCAAAATTCCCGTTAAGCAGCCCCGAATCAAACCCTGACTGCGCAAGACTGACCAGGTGAACACAGGAAATATTGGTAGCAAATAAGGCAAGTCCGATCGTAGGCCACCGCAGGGTTTTTCCCGCCAGGAAGTAAGTACCCGACACGCTTCCACCCGATCCGGCCTTTCTCATACTTGCCCATAAACCCACGGCGACGATCCCCAGGATATAAATGCCGCTAATGAAAACATCCAGGTTGCTGATCATTTCAAAAGCGCCTAACGGTGTAAGTGAGTATTGGGTAACTGAATTCCATATCGAAACGAGATTAATAACAAAAATACAGGGTTCAAAAAAAGCGCGCTCTTCCTATCTTAACACTTTTCGGCACTATTTACCCGGGTAGTACTGCCGGTCACCGGTCAGCATGAGGCTGGTACCTTATCTCACTCGCATACCAGTTCACGCCATCGGCTTTCTGAACCGGAATAACGGTAAACATCCATTTAGGCGGAGCATGCCAGTCGGGCAGATCAAATGCAGCTAGCGGCAGTTTCACCAATATGCTGTTCCATCCTTTTTTCACGTTTACGATTGCCGGGCGCCGGAAGTAGTAGCCTTCGTCAACTAAGGGCTCTTCCAACAAACCCATTGGGCGGCCGGGATATGCCCATTCCGGGGGATCGAGTACCAATCCGTTTATCCAAAGCTTGCTTTTCTTATAGTCCCACTCACCCGTAGGCGGGGTGGCGTCCGCTCCGGACCGGGCAATATTGAGAAACTCAGCCCATATATGTATGGTAGTATCGGCCCCGGACCAGAATCTTGTGAATGCATACCAGGTGGTGTTGACTTTTGGGGCCGGTATCCAGGTACTGACAGGCGAATCATACGTGTGGTGCCAGAGATAAACCGTTCCGCCAGTAGCATTAACGGCGGCAAGGGAATCCTCAGGAGATACGCCCTCCGCTTCAGGCCAAAAGGAAGCAGTCACGTCGCCGTGGTTTTCAAAAGGGCCAAAAAGCTTCCACTTGATAGCTGTCTGCGCGACATAAGGGAAGGGCAGATTCCGGAAATAGTTTTTCTTATGAGTGATCAGACGCTTTTCAAACGCGGCGAAATCTTTCGCACGCGCCGACGAGTCAGGACCAATATCAGCGGCTTTGCCCGGATACCCGCCGCCTTTCCAGCTTCGCTCCGAAAACGCGAGCATACTTGGATAGACCGCGTTCATTCTCAGGTGGTCTGTTTCCTGTTCTACCCGCCGGTCATCCCATAAACATATTTCGGCGCCGAGCAAGCTGCTGTCACCATGTTTTTTCCCCCCAAACTGACGCTGAAAAATGGAAGGCACCCCTGATTGCGGGGCCATATCGCTTAGATAAAGGTACCGGGACTCAATATGCCTCAGGGATCCCTTTCCGATATCATGTTCGCCTTCGTCTTTCCATAACTGCCGGATCGTACGATCGTCATAATTGCCGCCGGGGGACCATCCAACTACTTCCTTCTTATATTGGTGAATCAAACTGGTGACTTCCGGAAGGAAGTGCTGGTTCCGGATAGCAACTTCATCTGCACCAATGTGTATATAGGGAACATCATAGGTTTCGCAAACCTCTGAAAGAATGCCCTTTACAATTTCCAGGCCCTTGTCGGTTTGCATGTCCACGCCCATTGCGCGGGTAAAGGCGGCGCTGTGCCCGGGCATGTCAAGTTCAGGTACCAGGGTAATAAAGCGATCTTTACAATATTGGATCAGCTCCTTCATCTCATCAATGCTGTAATACTTCCCTTTATTCCGGGTCATTGATTTTGCCGAAGTCAGTGCAGGATAGGCTTTAATCTGTAAACGCCAGGCAACGTCTTCTGTCAGGTGAAAATGAAAAACGTTTAACTTATACCTGGACATAATATCGATTTGCTGTTTTAACAGCTCCAGGGATTGATAATTCCGCCCTACGTCTACCATGTATCCCCGCCATTTGAAAGCGGGGTAATCGGTTATATGGCAGCCTGCTATCATTCCGGTATTAAAGTCGGTCAGCTGATAAAGTGTCTGTATCCCGTTAAATATTCCGTGTTCGGTATTCGCTGTCAGTACAACTTTGTTCTTTTTGACCTCCAGGCGGTAGGCTTCTTCCGCCTGAAAGGGAGCTTTTACGCTCCCAAGCCTTAGCTCAATTAAATAATTATCTCCCCTACCCACACGTATCGGAATGGATATGCAATCGGATGCAAGCCGGGCCTGCAGGATCTCCGCCACTTGCAGCAAACGCTTGTCTTCGATAAGGATACCCTTGCTCCTGTCCAGCGGGAAATGCTCACCCGACCATTTCAGTGACTGAGGTTCGGGAATAAGGGACGGCATTTGCACCGGCTCTGCACCGCCCCTCATCTGCAGCAGGCCGGCGTGCGCTGTCATGCCCTGCGCAAAAAAGAAAGCAGAAACGGTTAAGAAAGTTAAAAACGTTTTAAACATAACTTACCCTTGTGTCAGTTAACAAACAGCTTACCGGAAAGCGGATAGTTTCCTGAACTATCTTTTACGCGCATTTCAAGATGGCGGCCTCCCCCGGCGTCAAAGTATTGAAGTCGTATTTTATGGTAGCCTTTCCGAAGGGGTACTGTTCCCGCTCCCTCGGTCACGCTGTGTTCCCCGTCATTTTCTATGAGCAGCTCGTCGTTTAAATAGCAGACGGCACCGTCGTCCGACCGGATACTGAAGGTATAGATATCGTCTTTCGCGGCCAGGAAGTAGGCTTCGTACACAACACCCATCGGCCTCCGGCTTAAAGGTTCTATACCAAAATCTCCAAGTACTCCGCTGGTGTCGGCTTTCTCCAGCTGGATGTCCTTTGCTAAAGGTAACCGACCGTATTCAGCCTTGAAGGAAACACCCTGCTCTTCCGGATGTATCTTTAAAGCGGGCCGGTAGGTTTTTCGCGTAAAGGTGGCCGTATACACACTGCTTGTCCTGCCCGATGGCAACACCACAACGGTCTTCAGCCGCGCCGGCTTCCCGCTGGTCAGCGAAAGTTTGAATGGTTTTACATATTTCCGGCTGCCGGCGCCCGGCCCGGTGCCATCAATAGTATAGAAAATTTCGGCTCCGGCCACCAGTGGGTCAAGCCGGACGCGCGCTTTCTTTTTCGTGGTAACCAAGTCCTCTAAGCCAGCCGGTTCCGGTATCCTGAAGTTCAGCCCCTCTTTATCTAATGCTGCCAAACGGCCGGGAAGCTTTTGAAGAAAACGGGGGTAGTCCCGGGCTGAAGCCGCCGACCAGGCAACTTCCGATAATGCAAGAGCCCTCGGGTAGGCCATGTACTCCACTTTTTCAGGGGAATGAATAAATTCGCACCATACATTACCCTGAACCCCCTGATAAACCGGGCTTCATCCGGCGACAGCTCGGCGGGTACCGGTTCGTAGGAATAGACTTTTTCCAGGGGAACGAATCCGCCGATGGCCAGCGGCTCGGTTTCGGGCTTTCCCTGGTAGTAGTCAAAATACATAAAATCTGTGGGTGACATTACTACGTCATGTTCCTGCCGGGCTGCGGCAATTCCCCCGCTGATACCCCGCCATGACATGACGGCGGCATTGGGAGCTAATCCGCCTTCCAGAATTTCATCCCATCCTATAATGCTTTTGTTTTTGGTCTGGAGAAATTTCTCTATGCGCTTAATGAAGTAACTCTGCAGTTCGTGTTCATCCTTCAGCCCTTCCGCCTTCATTCTTGCCTGGCATTTAGGACAGGCTTTCCACCGTGCCTTAGGAGCTTCATCTCCCCCAATGTGAATAATCTGGCTGGGGAACAGGGCGGCTACCTCAGACAAAACGTCTTCCAGAAAATGAAAGGTCGCTTCGTTCCCGGCACAGAAAATATCCTGCCGGATGCCCCAGTAAAGCGGCATCTCAAAGGGTCCGCCCGTGCATGAAAGCTCGGGGTAAGCGGCCAGGGCGGCCAGGCTATGGCCGGGCATTTCAATTTCAGGAACGACGGTTACATAACGCTGCTTCGCATAGGCTACCACCTCCCGGATCTCCTCCTGCGAATAGTATCCACTGTGAGGGGTCCGGTCTACGTCCTCGCGACTGTGGCTGCGCTGCGTTCCTTCTCTTGTAGCACCTATTTCGGTAAGGCGGGGATATTTTTTTATTTCTATCCGCCAGCCATGATCCTCTGTGAGATGCCAATGAAACGTGTTCATTTTATGCATCGCCAGATAGTCAATAAACTTTTTAATAAAATCAACCGAATAGAAGTATCGTCCGGCATCCAGCATCATCCCCCTCCATACGAATCGCGGTTTATCAATGACTGATACGGACGGAATGGCAAACGCTGATCCGGCGCGCAAATCCCGGGGAAGCAATTGATACAGGCTTTGCACACCATAAAATATCCCCTGCGGTGTATTTGCCTTGATCGTAATGCTTTCCGGCCGGACGTTAAGGGAATAGCCCTCTTCTCCAAGGCTGTCAGCAGCGCCGGCCATTGTTAGAAAAATAGCGTTGGAAACGCCTGCCGGGACCCCACCGGTCAGGGGCAGATTCGTCAACCGCAAGTGCAAGCCTGCATGTAAGGAGAAATGTGCGGCAAGTTGCTCTCCGATCGCTTTCAGCTCCGGGCTTTGCCCATCAACATATATTCTGCTCTGACTGCTTAGTGTGAAATCGCCCTTCTGCATTTGCAGTTGCAAAGGCTCCGGGATAACCAAGACTTCTCCGATACGTATATTCCTGTCCTGGGCAATAAGCGCGGACGAGCTGAACAAACATATCAGAATCACGGAACGAAAAAACAGTTTCTTTTTCATATCCTGCTAATATGCTATTTCTATAATAGAATATACATTCACCGGAGGAACATCCACCAGGATGCGCTGGTCCCGGTAGTCAAACTCCAGCCGTTTTCCTTCGGGCTGTAATGTGACGGCTTTCGGCTTGCCAGCCGATTTGATATCCACGCTCAGCGGATTGGATGGCGATACCTGGTTATAACCGTACACTTTGCCGTTAAAATGAGCCCCGTCAGCGTTGATCAGGTGTACGAGTGCCTTTTCGTTTTTTTTCCCTAAAACCACATGGATTTTTTCGCTTCCCCTTACCCTCACTCCTGCATCGGGGTTAAGTTCCGCTAATACATTGTTTACGATCTTATTGTAAACAGGGTGCCGCGAGGTATTATAGGGGCCGGACATATCCATGTAAAGACCGGCTATTTTGCCCTCTCCGTATGCTGCGACGGTAGCAACCGGAAAATCAGTGGCAAACCGGTAATCTCGCTGGTAGTAAACATGCCCAATCTCTTTTGTTCCTTCCTTTGGGAGGACTTTCTGCCAGGCGGTTCTTATCCCGGTGATCCCATTCATTTCCGGATCTCCGATGTTAAACTGCTTTGTACTGTCGGATCCGCTGAAGGTCACACCAAGGTAAGGTTCAAACTGCTTCACGGCTTTAGCACCTATCACAAAAAGATTACCGCCGTTCTTCACGTACGCAAGCAGCCTGCTTTTCAGGGAAGCATCGTAATGGTCCCACTCTGGAATAACGATCACGGGGTATTTTTCCATCCGCTCCCGCATATGATGGTCCATAAGAATTTCCACGGAATGCTGACCGTCCATAAACAGGTTGTTGAGCCCTTCCATATTAGATCCCCAGCCGTACACGCCCGCATTGTACTTCTTCCATCCTTCTCCTGAATACCATAAGGCAATTTCCGGAGTGACCGAGCTGTTCTGGCAATAAGGTTGCCTTTCCCTGCAAAATTCGGCTAGTTGGGCCATTGCATCCACGTCGATACTGTTTTGAAAGGAGCCGTCCCTGTTTTGCTGAAAATAAACCTGGAAACCGCCGCCTACCGCCATTACTTCGGCGGCTTCCTGCTGCAGCTGCACAAGGGATTTGGGGCTATGAATACCTCCCGAAAAATCCAGGGGTACAAAACCCCAGGCCATTAAATCCCATGGTTTGCCTTGCAAAGCAAGACACCGGGCCTGAAATGCGGCACTGTAGACACAGTTCTGACCCGAGACATCCCCGGAAAGAAAGTCGACGTCCACATCCACTTCTTCAGGCATCATGGAAGAAAAAGCCCAATTACTCGCTATTTGAAATCCTGGTTTATATGCGTGAATGGCATCAATATAGTGTTTCAGGTACTGCTTATACGCCAGCCGGTTATATTCAAGCCATTTTGAATAGTTCGGATCATCTGCCGTGACAGGGGCCGACTCAAGCCCCGTGGCTTTTTTAAAGCCATTTACGACTTCTTCGGAGTAATCCGGACCGGTGGCCCAGCAATCCCCGTCGATCCATACTCCGTCTATCGCATAGTTATCAATCATCTCTTTAAGCTGCGGGATCATTAATTTGTCAGAATAAGGGCCCAGATAAGCGGCCCTTCCCGGAACCTTGGAACCATCCGCGTTTACCCTTGCCCATTCCGGGTGAACGCTGATGGCTTTATCGTCCATGATACCTGAATAATGCACATAAAGAGCAATGTTGAATTCATCAGTAACCTCCCGCCACAATTTCATCGGATCCTTCGAAAAGCTTCCGGGAGAATAACCTGTTTTAGTCGGGTAGCTGGAAAATCCGGGATGCCCCTTGCTGTCGATCTGAACGTAATCCGGGTTTGTACGTCTTAAAAACGTTGTCAGCACTTCTTCATCAAAATACTTCCCTAATTCCTTATCATTTGCCGTGGCATGAAAATCAAAATGGAAACCGAAAAAGCTTTCTGAACGCCTCAGCTTTTCCTGTGCGCTAAGCAATAGCGGAAGGCTTAAAAAAATGAAGGCAACAGTAAACGTGATTGCTTTTTTAATCATTAGGATACCTCTGTTATGTGAATGAATAATTTTTATGCGGCCGTCGTCACCTTAATAAGCCCCCTTGAAATTGACTTCCATAATATGAACCCCCGCCCCTGATGAAGGAACGCTGTTACCAGACCAATTTTCCAGCATCCTGAACCGTATATATCGCACCGGCTGCGTAATAACGGGAAACTTGAATAGCTCTCCCGCATTTGCATAGTCCCGGTCTGCCTGTGTGACCGGCCCGGACCCTGAGGGCTTAACGGATTCACAGTCCATCAGCTTAGTCCAGCCCGTATAACTACCGTCAGGTGCCGGATCCGTACTTCCCCATACTTCCCATCGTTTGGGGTTTCCAAAACTATAAAGGTAAGGATCGTCACGCCGCTGCCAGATCCGCATTTCCGAAAGTTCAGCGGTGACGCCAAGATCAAACGTAAAGTGATGGGGACTTGAAACTGTTACATCAGTATGGAAGCCTTCGCCCTCTCCAAATCTGCCGTCCCACATGTACGGAAGCAGCCAGCCATAGGCACTAGGTGCATCGCCCGGCAGTATATACTCCCTGAACTTGCTTTTATCCAAATCAGGATAAGTCACCGGAGGCGCGGATACGGTTGTATAGGCCGCGGCGAAAACATCCACCATATTCGACTGAGGAGAAAAGAGCGTGCGATAACGAAAATCCGTACCAGGTTTGTAGTCTGCAATCAAGGTGAGCGATTCGTCTTTTCCAACAAACAGCTGCGCCGGATTTCCGTTCTTGTCGGTATAGTTCAGCTCCAGCCCCCGTTCGTTTTCCTCAGGCCCGTGCCATTCGATGGTTGTCGTCCCGTCTGCCCCGTACAACGTAGCCGCGTTCTTCAGCGCCCTGTTATGCAGGGTACTGAGATAACTCTCCCCATACGCAGTCCCCTGAACCTCTGTGACTACTGAAATATTATCGTCTTCATCACGGGTAAATACTTCAAAGTTAAAGGTCGCCTCTTCCAACTCTTCAATGAGGATTTTAATCGTATCCTCTAATACCCGGGTTTTCTGAACGGGCACCTCCAGTTTAGTGCTTTTATTGTTCCAAAAAACCTCCACCCTTGTAATATTGGGATCGGGAAGTACCAGGGCAAGCTGTATCCGGTTCAATCCGGCATAAGAAATTATGGTGTCAGGCGTGCCGGGGTATTTTACTTCGCCGTTCGGGATGTATTGTTTATACGCATCTTCCTTGCTGCAGGAGCAAACTCCACAAACCACAGCAACCCAGAAAAAACAATACAGAAAAGATTTCTTTCTATATATATGCATAGCATTAATTACTTGAACCCCAAAATTCTATTTCGATGATATGAAGAGCGTCAGACCCACCCCAGGTTTCAAGGGTCTTGATTCGTATATAACGCATAGGCGGAGTGCCCGGCTGAAAGGAAAACTCTTCACCTGCGGCGACTTTTGCCAGATCCTCATCGCTGTTGTCGCCCAGCGGCCTTCCCGAGGGCTTCACCGACTCACAGGCAAGCAACCTGGTCCAATTGTCCCAGCTGCCGTCCGTTGCCGGATCATTACTGCCCCAGACCTCGAACTTCCTGGGATTCCCTGAGTTGAACGTATAGAAACCTCCGCGCTGATAAATTTTAAACCTGCTCAGCGAAGCGTTGACGCCAAGGTCAAACGTGAACCATTGCGGAAAACCTGAACCAGGAGCCGTGTGAAACCCGGGATCGTCAATGCTTGTATGCGTCAGTATCCTGTCATTCCATAGATTAGGCATCGCCCAGCCGTATCCTTCCGGCGCGTCGGTTGGCAGATTCAGCGCCCTGAACTTATCCTTTGCTAATTTCTCCTCAAAAACCGGAGTTAGCGTTTTTATAAGAGTATCGGAACGATTATCCCACCGGTCGCGGAGGTAGACGCCGAACTTCCTTGGCTCCGGTTCGTATCCGCGCAAGGCAAACGCGCCGGAAATTTGCTGCGTATAATAGGTTTCCGCTGTCACCCAGTCCCCGGTATCATCCATCGCAAGCATCACCAGGCGTAACTCCGCCTCGGTGGGATTGTTGATTTTCACTAAGGCTCCGCCAAAATCTTCCTCCAGCGTAAGATCGGAAAAAACCGTTTGGACCGTAGGAGGCAATGGGTGTACCGTAACATTGTATGGCGCAGAAGGCTCCTCCGCCCTGTTGACGGTATAAAGCTTCACCTCATAATTTTCGCTTTTACCAAAGCCTTCGATAATAATCTCGTTATTATAAATGGAAGCTTTTTCCAGCCGCAGCTCACCGTTTAAAAAACACTCCGCCTTTACATACAATATGTTTTTATTGGTCGGCTGCGGGTAGGTTATTTTAACCGCACCCGGCAGATTCTCCACCACAGCTTCTGTTAAAGGCGGAGGCACTCCCGTATTTTCACTTGAAGGCCCTATTTCATTCTCCTTACAAGAAGAAAGAAGAAACACGGCGAAACCTACCAGTAACAAATAAAAGTATTTTTTCATGACTTCATATTTAAAGGCCAGGCATTACCAGCCTGGATTCTGCACCAGCTCGTTATCAATAAGTAAATTCCTTGAAGCAATGGGCCAGAAATAGTCCCTGTTGCTGAACTTTTTAGTATACAGCGTTTTAACCCGGTAGTACAGCGCCGCTTCCGATTGCTCAATATCCCATCCCTGGATCTGGTTATTATTCAATACTTCCCGCGCTTTCTTCCATCTTCTCAGGTCCCAGAAGCGTTGTCCTTCAAATGCCATTTCAATCAACCGCTCTTGCTGGATAATATCCCGGAGCCCATTCTGAGTAGTATATTTGCTGGGATTCGTCGAGAACTGTTTCCATGATTCCTGCACGGATAGCAACCCTGCTCTTTCCCGGACCAGGTTAAGCCATGTGCATACTTCCTCATAAGGACGCCCGGACTCGTTCAGCGCCTCCGCGTACAGCAGGTACAGATCGGCCAGTCTCATCACCGGCCAGGGATAAGGCACAACGGAATATGCCTGGCCGGAGCCTTCAAGGATGATATTCTGGTAATGCACCAGCTTTTTAGGCCAGTAACCGGTAACGGAATAAAGGGTGCCGACGGTGCGTGAGGCGGACTGTCCCCGCCTGGCCTGCACCACGAAAGGCGAATTATCATCGTATCGTCCCTGGCCATACCACACGCTTCCGTCAAAAGCAAGATCGGCATAAAAACGATTCTCCCGGTCAAAATGAAGCGCTACGGTCTGATAACCTGGCTGTAGATTATACTTCTCGGCCTCCGTGGCCGTTCTTAAGGCATAACGGCCGTCATAGTCCCAGGTCCGGTCTTCCTCGATAGGCACACCATTTTTCGTATAGAACAGTTCAGCCATTTTTAAGGGAGGCGCCAGAAGCGAACGCGGTCCCTGGCTGATAATACGCAGCGGATCTATTCGTGCCTGGGCAAGACGCTGAATGTTTTCCGCAAGGCTGTTCGGATTCGCCCAGATAATTTCTGCATTCCACTTTTCAGCAATGCTGTTCCGGATGCTCATTTGAGTAATGGTGGTTTCCGAAAGGGTGTTGCCGGATACCACCGGGGTATAACGGTATAGTTGCAAGCCTGCCTCTTCTGCAGCTAACACTGCCTCTTTACAACTTTCGGCGGCTTTCTCCCATTTAGACTGATCATAAGCGGTGTTGAACAAGGTAGTGCCCTCCTTATCCTTAAAGCCCGTGTAGTCCGTATTTCCGTTGAACAACGGGCTTGCCGCAGCCACCATGATACTGGCTTTTACCGATAAACAAGTTACCCGGCTGATCCTTCCCAGTTCGTTCGCCTCGTCCGTGATCGTTAAAGGCAGGTCGGGCACGGCTTCATCGAGTAAAGATTCGATGTAAGCAAAACAGGAATCGACCGGCTCACGTTTAGCTTTCACCTCATCTACTCCCGCCGAAATCGGCAGGTTTTCTTTAATTAAAGGAACAGGCCCATACAACTTTACGAGCCAAAAGTGATAGTATGCCTTGAGAAACTTTACTTCGGCTATCCAGCGCTTCTTCTCGGCGGACTGCATTCCCGGTACGGCGTCGATATTCTCCAGGAAGATATTACAGTCACGGATAGCCCTGAACATCGGCTTGCCTCCCCTGGAACCGTCCCAGTAGTTTAAAGAAGGATCGAAGGCGCTTTGATTGTCGCGCGCAATCATCTCGAACGGATCGTTAAAATAATACTGGGAATTTTGCGGAAACGGAAGCCAGAACTCATCCCCCGCGGTAAAGGGTACACCGGTTGGCGAACCATGCGCAGGCAAATAGGCATAACAGGTAAAAAGAAACTTCTCCGCTGTATTTCTGCTGCTGAACGCATTTTCAATCGTGGCCACATTGTCAGGAACAACATCCAGGTATTTGCTGCAGGACGCCAGGGCCACGGATAGTAAAAGAACAAGAAATATCTTAATGCATTTCATAACTCAAATTGTTGTCTGTATTGAAACAAAGATTAAAAGGAAACCAGAGCCCCTATATTAAATGTTCTCTGCAGCGGATAGCCCAGGCCGTTTCCTCCCATTTCCACATCCCACAGCTTGAAGCTGCTGATGGAAAAGAGATTCAATCCGTTCAGGTATATCCGCGCATTAGAAAGACGCACTTTGTCCAGCACCTGTTGGGGAAGCGTATACCCGATCTCTAATGATTTGAGTCGAAGAAAAGAGCCGTTTCGCATAAACCAAGTACTCACCTGGGTATTATTCGCGTTTTGCGTTGAACTCAAACGAGGCCACAACGCATATACATTTTTTTGCTCTTCCGACCAGTAATTGTCGGCATACACCTTTAGAAGCTGCGTCTCTCCGACAAACGGGGACGTAGCCACAGGGTCGATCCAAAAGGAAGACCGGGCCGAACCCTGGAAGAAAAACGAAAAATCGAATCTTTTGAAACCGGTGGACAACCCGAATCCGTAGACAATTTCAGGAGTGGTTGGGTGTCCTATCGGAACCCGGTCAAGTTCTGAAATTTGACCATCGCTGTTTACATCATGATACTTTATATCTCCCCCGCCATACGCGCCGAAAGGCTGCCGCGGAGAGTTCTTAGCCTCCTCATCATCTACAAACAGACGCTCGGCAATGTAACCCCAGGTTTGGCTTAAGGGTTTACCAACCTGGCTTAAGTAATCATACGGATAATCGGGTTCTTCAAAAACCTGGAACTCGCTGGTCGCGTAAGTGAAATTAGCACGGCCTTTTATCCAGAAATTATTATTAATAAACTCTGTATAGTCGATCGACGCGTCAATTCCATGTCCGGTGGCTTCACCAACATTAGCCCTTATCGGCGCCGAAAGCCCCATAGACGCAGGGATAAACTCCCGGGTCATCAGAATATTCGACCGGTCCTCACTGAAATAGTCTGCATCGATATTTACCTTATCAAACAGGGAGATTTCAAACCCGATATTGGTTTTCCTGGCTTTCTCCCATGTGATGTCCCGGTTTGAATACCTCGACACCGTTACGCCTGACCGGTAATAGGTATAATCGCGGCCAAAGTAAGCCCCGTATCCTGTAGCATTCATGTCTACATTTGACAGGTAGAAAAAACGGTCCTGGTCACTTCCGATGGCATCATTACCCACCAAACCATAAGTAGCACGCAGCTTCAGCTTTGATATAACCGGCAACAGCGGTTCCCAGAACGATTCATTGGAAAGATTCCAGGCGATTCCGGCCGAAGGGAAAAATCCGAACCGGTTTGTTTTATAAAATCGTTCCGAGCCGTTATAGCCGAAGTTAAATTCTCCGTAGTACCGGTTATCGTAAGAATATGTGAAACGTCCCGATACGCCGGAATTTCTGAAAGGAAGCGAAGACTGGAGATCACCGGCATTGCCCACAAGGCTGTTCCTGGCAATAAAAACCAGCATACTGCTCACATTATGCTTTTCTTTGAAGGTATTATTATAATTGAGAGCAGCCTCCAGGTATACAGAAGAACGTACGTCTTTTTGGCCTTCGGAGTAATCAAGGTACTCGGTGCCTGTATCTTCATTTAAGGAAGTCAAGGTATAGCTGTCGATTCTGCGGTCGTATGAACCAATTGCGTAATAAAAAGGAACATAAGCCCGGGACACATCAAAATAGGAATACCTTGATGTATTAAACAGCGCCCGCATGGAAAGCCCTTCAGCCAAAAATCCCAAATTCTGCTTTACTTCGAATTGGCCATCCATTTTCGAACTGGAGTAATCTTTGTACCCTCTGAGCAGGTTTGCATAAGGATTAATATAACTGGCGTCACCACTATTACCGAAAGCTACATGTTTGATATGGCTGTTGGCTTCATCGGGCATAAAATATGCCGGGAACAGTACGGGATTAGCGTGCATCGCCTGCCAATACATATCCGCTCCGCCATTGATGGGCCCGTTATAGTCATCGAAATTCCCGGAAAGCCTGACAACGGCTTCGGTAGTAGGTGTAAGATTAATATTTACGTTCGACCGTAAAGAATATGTTTTAAGGTCGATATTGCTGTTAAAGTCAAACTTTCTGTCCACTTTCAGGTTACCGTTATCCTGGTTAAAAGTTCCCGCCAGGTAATAACGGGCAACCTTTCCACCGCCGCTTGCATTTAAATTGAAGCGTTGATTTACTGTGTAATCGTTAAATAATTCATCATACCAATTGACCGCGGGATAGACGTAGGGATTTTCGCCGGCGATCGTATTATCAATCTTGCTTTGCGGGTACGGGAGGTTTCCACCGGGATTCCTGGTTAGCACAGCTTCATTTGCCAGGTTCATATAGGTAATCGGGTCAGCCAGCGCAATATTTCTGGTGGCCATGGAAACCGAATTTTCCGCTCTCAGCGAAATGTTCATTTTCCCTTCCTTCCCTTCCTTTGTCGTGATCAGGATAACGCCGTTCGCACCTCTGGCTCCGTATAAAGAGGTAGCCGTGGCGTCTTTCATAATAGAGAAATTGGCGATATCGTCGGTTTGAAGCCGGGCCAGATCGGTACTGCTTACCTCGATACCGTCGATCAGGATAAGCGGATCCTTTTTATATCCGAATGTGGTAACTCCCCGAATAAAAAAGTCCGCGTTATCCGCGCCAGGCTCGCCGCTTCGCTGGTAAGCTATTACTCCCGAGATCCGCCCCGCAAGGGCCGTTGTCAGGTTGCTTGCGGGTATTTTCAGTTCGGAAGGCGTAATGGAGGAAACAGCACCTACTACATCCTGCTTCTTTTGTTTTCCGAATGCGACCACGACCACATCTTCCAACGCAGTCACGTCTTGCTTTAACACCACATTAATTTCGGTTTGATTTCCTACCGCCATCTCCAGTGACTGGTAACCCACCATGCTAAAGACCAGAATAATGTCACCATCAGGTATGTCAAGAATAAAACGACCGTTCATATCGGAAACCGTTCCTACTCCAGGCTGCCCCTTGACGGCAATCATTACCCCGGGCAGCGCTCCCGTTGAATCCCTTACAGTACCCTTAATTTCCCGGATCAAAGCGTCTTCCCGAACGTCTTTCAGAACTCGTTTTCCTGGCAGGAGGACCGTGGCGAACGAAGCTTCCCGCCGCTCCGGCATAGAATATTGCGCTGGTTCCTCCGCTGTATAATGCCCGAATACAGTGCTGCAATGAAGATGCATTATCAGAAAAATACTTAAAAGCATCATTTTCTTACAGCCGCCATCAGAAAATGAAAATACATGAGTAAAATATTGATTCATACAACAATTCAGTTATAGTTTAGGGTATCAATACCAAAAGGCCAGCCTCTCTGGCACCCTTGGCACGATCTTCTTGTCAGCTGAGTCAAAACTATGTAATTGATTCTAACACCCTTAATCCTATATTAGCAATTATTGGCACTATATTAATCCAATGATTTAGAACGAAAAAGCCGGTATTCAGACAGATGGTTTAGGTTGGAAGTTATAGACTGGCTATGGTCAGGAATAAGCCGTAGCGGCTCCGCTTGGGCTGGTAATGGGATTTTTCAACAGTACTCTACCTCTTTCAACAGTACTCTACCTCGGTCAATACGCCTATTACCTGGACAATCCATCCAACTCCTCCGGTAATACTTTTCCCAGGCTCTTTGCCTTTTTCAAATACAACCGGGTATTGGATTCGTCCTTTAGCCCGGCATAGGACAAAGCAAGCATAAAATTCAGTTCTCTTAGGCTTTCAGGAGTGAGTTTTCCGTAAATACTTCGTCTTTCGCCCTTTTTTCCTGCTTCGATGGCAGCCTGTTCGTCCTTTAAGGTCTGCTCAAACAGCATTTTGCTCTTTTCGAACGCTGAATTAGTATTCAAAAACCTGGCATAGGCCAGCCTTGTCCTGAACAGGTCATTGATGTTCAGCATACGGTGACTCTCCCTTCGCAAGGACTTTTCTCCTTCGGTTTTAAAGATATTTATCGCCCGATTGAAATTCAGGTCGGCAGCATCTGTCTCTCCTTTCAGCATAGAGATGAGCGCCAATTCGATATAACTTCTATAATGCAGGGAATCTCTTTCCCTTATAATCATTTCAAAGGTTTCGGCGGCACTATCTAGTTCGTTGTACCTTTTCTCTGTCAAGCCTTTTAAAAACCAGGTTTCCTTGCTTTCCGGATCTATTTCGATCAGTTTATTGCAATATCTCCAGGAGCCACCCTTGTTATTTTCATCCAGGGACATTAACAGCAAATATCGATACGTAATCACATTGTCAGCGTCGACCTTCAATACTTCAGAAAACTTTTCCTTCGCCCGGTCAAAATCTTTTGATTGCGCCAAACGAATGGCTTCTCTGGCCAATGAATTCGCCCTGGCTTTCAGCTTTCGCTGCTCATATTGGTCCTTCTCTTTTCTTGCCTGTTCGGGATTGTTCAAAAATGAAAATTTCCCGAAGTATAGATCAGGCTCCTTTGACGGTGGAATCCTACCGTCATGATTAGGGTGGGTAAACTCATTGTCTGGTTTGAACTGTATTATTCCCCAGGTATCGTTGATTTCCGAAAGGGCCAGTTCCCGCTTGTTTAATGGATAATAATAGCTGAGGCTGACATACCCGAGATCAAACTTGACCAGGTGTATGACCAGAGAACCGTAATTGTCAACCGTATCCTTAAATTTATATTTTGACTTAGAATCGTAGATAAAAACCGCATCCGCATTGATCAGCTCCCGTGCAGGACCTGTGACATCTTCTAAAAGCTCAAGGTTAGGTTTAAATCCGACCATTTTTTCGCTCAGCATATTCTGATTCACTCTCTTCCGGTATTCTTCTACCGAACTACTGTCATTGTTGTATTTATAATAGGCGCTCAGCCGGATCCATGAGTTTGAAAAACTAATAAAAATATCCTTCTTCTTTAATTCAATGCTGCTGTAAAAAACCAAATATGGATTAAAATGAATCCGCTTTTTCTTCATTTCCGCAGATTCCTCTTTCGACAGCATTGCCAGGCTGCTCAATGAATCAGGCAATTTCGGGTTCATCACCATATCGTACCCACGAGGCTTGAACACGAGGGCATTCACCTCATCCAGGCTTCTGAGCGGCGTTTCATCCAATTTCCCGAGCTTTTCGGAAGTAATCATTTCCTGGGCATTTACCCAGCCGTAAACCAGGACGGAAACAAGAATAAATAAGATTTTTGTAAAGCTCATAATCAGGATTCAGGTTAATGGTCGCAATTTTGGGTGTCTTACGGCAGCCCAATATTACAACGAATATATATAAAACCTGATGCTCTTTTCTTCATATTCCACACGAGGAATAAAACTTTTACTTTTTCATGAATTGATAACGTTTTCCGCTTTCTTATCCCTATCCATAAAAACGATGCAGAATGTTCGCAGGCCCTATTGAGTTAATTGCATTCATCCAGCATGGACACTTAATCGCTTCTAATTTGAAAGTCCATTCTTTAATAACTTTTTCTTTATAAATTTTACGGACTTTTCGGGATCAGAACTTATTAACTGCTTAAATACTTCTGAGGTGCGGGAGAAAAAAAAAGCTTTGGTACTGTCCTCAAATTCAACATACAATGTAAAAGGCAGTAAGGCTTTATCGATTTTTTTGATTTTCGCCGTAGGCTTGCTTTTGATACTGAATAACTTTTTGATTATTAAACAATGCTCTGATACGTATAAATCCGCGTAGGAAAATCCATTCCGTATGATTAAACAGCACATGGCAATACAAAATAGTAAAAAAGCGCCGCCCGCTAAAGAAAAATTCTTTGCCAAAATGATGTAGGTGAGAAGCCAAACAAACGGCAAAAAAAATAATAATAGCATCAGTTGATTTAGTCTTGCAGATCCACCACTTATTTTTTCAATTTTTCCCATATTTGTATGCTTGCTTACTTCTCTTGCTTTATATCCAAGCTTTTAGCCCAAAACTCCAGCCTCTTGCCTTCATAGAATTCCAAATAAAAATATCCACTCCCATCTTCTAAAAGCTCGACTAATTCTCCATAAAATATTCCTTATAGTCCTCAATAGTATTATAAAACTGTATTTGCATTCTTCGTCGATAAAGCTAAAATTTGACTACATAAGCGTTTCGGCGTCCCGCTTGTCTCATGCAATATACAACAGTTTTATCAAGAGTCTTTCGGCTTTACGCCATTTAATCCACCCGTAATTCCAATAACCTTCCTCCATCCATCTTACTTGAAGCCAGTCGCCTTTGATTTTTGCGGGATAATATGCCACATCTGCATAATAAGGAATAACTACTGACTTTTCACCTGGGTTTTCTCTAAGCGGATTGATGGCAAAATCAAATTTAACAAAAGGCACGCTCAAAATATGCTCTTCCCAAGTTTGAAACATTAAAAAGGGCTGATTTTCGATATACTTATGCAGAGTGTTCTCTTCATTGACAATCACTTCAAAACGATTGCGTTCCTCCTTAACTACTCTAATGGCTAATAAAAACTGATCCGGATGAAACGCTATCGGTCTAAATTTATCATTATGATATTCAAACTTTCCGTCACTATCATCATAAAAATAAGTGAATTCATACCATAAGCTTCCATCTTTGTTTAATATACAAATCGTATTATTTTCACTATAATGTTCTGATAAGGAAATTACGCCAATAGAAGCACCGAGGCTCAAATAGTCTTCGGACCATCCCATTTGGCCATTCGTTTTACCTTCTATTTGTTGATCCTCAGTTTTGCTTTGCCACTTTCTTTCCTCGTTATTGACAGACACGCAATTTGATTAGTGAATACAAAGATCAGGAATATAAGCTTTTTCATTGCAATATTATCTTTGCTTCCACTAACGGAATATCACAGGATAACAAGTTGATTTTACTATCCAAGTTCATACTCGCTAAAAATAGCTTCAATCGATGTTCAATTAATGCATTCCTTAGGCCCCATTGCGAATATCTAATTTTGTTTAGCGCTAATTATGTGAGCTAAATGATGTTTACAATGCCAGGCGTAAATTCCTATATTCGTTTTTAGTGAAACCTTTTCTTTGTTTTCAGGGTGTATGAACTCTTTTTCTAATTCAATTTCGGTTAAGTTCTCCATTAGATGTACCCAGCGCTCGTGTAAACCTGCTAAAATTTTTAATGAACTCTCTACCGGGTAATTTTTTGAGTCAGATAATTCCGCCCATAAGTTCTCAAAATAAGGTTTTATAGTTGGGGTTTCTTCAGTCAGCGTAAGTTTAAACCTTATCAAACTGTTCATATGGCTATCAGCGCAATGATTTATGACCTGGTAAATTGTCCAGCCATTTGGACGATATCGCTTTTCAAGCTCTTTTTCTGTTAGATTTTTGACTTCGTTATTAACCTTATCCGGAAACTCCTCAATGGTTTTAATCCATTCTTCGATCTGAATTTTATCGACGTTTTGAGGTTTTTGAAATTTCCCGATAGGATATTTTAGCTTTTCGATGTCTTTTTCCATTTTTTATCGCTTACTTAACTAGCTTTTTAGTCAATAGCTAAAATACGAAAAAAGCCAATGGTACGTTACAGCTTTATCCCCTGAATTAATATGGATGTCCTTATTGATTGTTCTTTCAAGTGTAGAAACTTCTTTCGCTCTCCGTCTTTTAAAAAGCCCTCAAAGTCTTGTTGATTCTGAAATTCTACAAGATGAATTTCATAAGGTTTGTCAATGTGGATTTCAATAAAATAGTTTTCTGCCGGTCTTAACCGGAATAAAAGCCGTCCATTATATTTTAAAATTATTGGAATTGCGACGCTTTCAAACTGGTCGAAAGTTTTCTCTTGTCCTTCAATTATGTATATCAATTGAGTGATCAGTATCATGTCATCCTTCAACTATTATTCTGTCGTTACTGGGGGCGGGCTGCGAAATCAGAAGAAAGTCGAGGTATCCAGCAGTCTCATTTGCTATATAATGTTTTGTTTCCGGTTGAACTAATACTCCCTTTTGTTCGGCTATAATTACCCTGCGGCCCTCTAAATAAAAAGTCGCTGTCCCTTTGAGGACAAAGAAAAATTGCTGGGCGTTTGCATGAAAATGTAATTTCTCTCTTGTACCACTTGGCATACGCTCTTGTTTAACGGATAACCCAACGGTATCAGCTAGCACCCAACTGTCACAATTGTCACCCCACAAATAATGTTCCGCTGTATTTTTATCGATTACTTCTCCCATTACCTCTTTATAAATATTTTGCTATTGCTCCTTTGCATTGACCGCTCACTCCCGAAGCTGATTTTTAATGGGCATAAAAACTTTTATCCAGCTCAACCGCCTCTCCTATTAGCCCGGTTAAAGCGGGAATATCAATTTCACTAGCCGATTGATATACCATGTAGAAAATCTGTTTGTTTGTTCCATGTGCCAGATAACCATTTTCGTCTTTCAGGCGATTGCCATACCAAAAGCCGAACAACACACCACTTTTTACACCACTGCGGGGTACGGAGGCGGGAAATATCAGGCAAATAGATTTATTGCCGTAGAAAAACGGGACATTGTAGGACAGCTTCTCCTTTCCGTATCCGTTTAAGGTTTCTATTGTTATCTGTCGTAAAATGTCCGTCAGCATGGCTTCGTCTCTTGGAAGAAACTCGAACAATTCTACCAGCGACCGGAATTTCAGCTGTTCTTTTGCCATTCGTGTCATTAGTTGTACAATGATCGGGAAGCGCAAAGCGTAACAATCCCCTTCTTCAATTGAATGCCAGCATTTCAGCTGGCCAAAAGACGAGCTTTTTACTTATTTAGTGTCAGTAACAATTCGTCCAGTTGCTGGAAATCTATGGTCATACCTTCTTTAAAGCCCATCTCTATCTCTTTTTCGAGGTCGTCAAGCGTATCATATGTCAGCAGCATGTCTACCTGTACTTTATTATCTTTAGGGCTAAAATTGTTTTCCCATAAATTTTGAGGAAACGCCGGATCTAACGTGCCGTTTTCATCGCAGATTCCGCCTTTTGAGGCAAATGATTTTTCTTTCTTAATAGCAAGAAAGGTGGCCTTGCTCCAATGTTTTTCGCCTTCAGGGCTTACCATTGCATAGTGCCAAAAGCCGCCTTCGCGAAAATCCATTGTCTTGGTTTCGGCTCTCCAGGGTTGCGGTCCCCACCACTTGTCGAGCAGCTCAGGTGTTGTCCATGCTTGCCAAACCAGTTCAAGGCTTGCTGCAAATTCGCGGGTTATGTGAATGGTTTTGTTTTCTTTGTTGACAATGAAGTCAAATACTAATGTCGGTTTCATCTTATTTATTTTTTAGTGTAAGTAGTAATTTGTCCAAATTTTGAAGATGTGAGGAAAAACCTTTTTTGTGGCTGGACGTCGCCATTTTGTCAAACATTTCGGTGCTTCCGTATTTTTCAGTAATTGTTACGAGTGTTTTGCCGCTCGTTTCGCTGAAATCTATGATGCATTCGGTACGCAAAAAATCCGGGCTAACCCGTCCGTTTTCATCGCTGAATGCCCGCGATTCCCTAATGCTTTTTTCAGTTTCAATTTTTTTGTAATCATACCGGCTCCAATGTTTTTTCCCTTCAGGGCTTACGATTGCGTAATGCCAGAAGCCGCCTTCACGTAAATCCAACGTTTGTGTTTCTGTTCTGTACGGGTTTGGAGCGCACCATTGGTCGAGCAGCTCAGCGGTTGTCCAGCCCTGCCAAACCAATTCGAGGTTGGCATCGAATTCACGTTTGATGTGAATGGTTTTATTTTCCCTATCTATGGAAAAATCAAACAAGAAACTACTATTCATTTTTTTTGTTTTTAATCGTTGCCAGTAAGTTGTCTAATTGATTAAACCTTGTTTCCCAGATCTTGCGGAACTGCTCCAGCCACTTATCGATTTCTTTCATTTTGTCAATTTCGAGCTGGTAATAAATCTCCCTGCCTTGTTGTTTTTGCGTTACCAATTCGCATTCTGTCAAAATGCGCAGATGTTTGGATACGGCCTGTCGGGTTGTGTCGAAATGTTCAGCAATGGCATTGGGTGTCATTGCCTGTAATGCAATTAAGGTGATAATTGCCCGTCTTGTCGGGTCGGATACGGCTTGAAAAATGTCTCGTCTCGCTTCCATTGCGCAAACATATGGTTGCAAATATATATGCAATCATTTGATTTCGCAAATTTTTTTTGGATTTTTTGCTTGTATGGGGTGAAGTTGGGTTATTTTGGTCGTTGATGACGGCAAAGCCTGAGAACCATACGGTGTTTCAACCCATGATTTTCGGTGGTAAGAAATGAACATGCTGGTGATATTTTGGCAAACATTACAACGTAGATTGGAATGAAACATGGCGAGAAGGAACGTATGAAACGTATTTTCCCAGAAGTAAAAGATAAAAATAAACGCATACACGTAAAATCAATGCTATGAATATTCTTAAAGCTTTTTCTATTGTACTTTGCCTATCTCAGTGTGAAGTTGCAATGGATCGAGAAGACGATCCGTTATATGTAGTGAACCAGTCTGGCCAATCGGTAAGAGTATACGTTAATAATGACGAAAATTATTCTGCGCTCTATCCCGACACTTCAATATCGGATTTTGAAGAAAGACTTAGCGCTGAGATAATTGCGAACAATCGGGAAGTAGTAATTCCAGGCAGTGAAGCTTCATGGAAAAGCACGTTTGAGGTAAGTGTCCCTCACGACACCGTATCCCTCTTCATCTTTCACGCCGACACGTTAACAAAATTTCCCTGGCAAACTATTAGGGAAGATTATAAAATTCTAAGACGGTACGATTTAAGCCTAGAGGACCTTATAACACTTGAATTCAAAGTGCCTTATCCTCCTTCGCCAAAAATGAAAAACATGAAAATGTTTCCTCCTACCGCTAAGTAGCTGCTAATCGCTCACTGAAGAGCGCTTTTGAGACAAGACGACTAGTAATTTATTTCTGTGTTCCAAACATTTCCAACATTTGTTTTTCAAATATGAAAAGTGCTTCAAGAGTGCGTTATGTAAACGGAAAATAAGAATGCACAAAAAATAGAAAATAGGAATACCCAGAATTTGGCAACAAGAATGCACAGGTTTTCCGGGAATGGGGCCGCGGCCCCATTCCCGGATTTCCCGAGCTTCGGCGGTTCACCAAAACACGTCGAAGATGAATGTATTCTTGAACAAATTTATGATGTATTACGAGATTCACCGCATGGACCGCGAAGATTGTTCCGTGTCCTACATCAGCCGAACGCTGGGCATTAACCGACGAACCGTCAAAAAGTACCTGCTCATGAGCGAGCAGGACTATGAGCAGCACCTGATCAGTGGAACCCGGCGCCCCAAAACACTGCTGCCTTATGAAGGGTTTATCAAAGAACGCTTAACCCTTTACCCGGACACATCAGCCGCTCAGTTGTTTGATTGGCTGAAGGAGCATCATGCTGATCTCCCCCCGGTTAGTAGCCGAACTGTTTTTAATTTCGTCGCCTCCATGCGGGAAAAATACAACATCCCCCGCACCAAAATGTTGAGAGACTGTGGCCCCGTCCCTGAGCTTCCCTATGGGCTGCAGGTCCAGGTTGATTTCGGGCAATACAATATGCGCAGAAGTGATGGCGGTACTGCCAAGGTCTTTTTTTTGACGATGGTACTTTCCCGGTCCCGCTACAAGTATGTTTGGTTCCTGGATCATCCGTTTACTACTGAGGAGGCCATCACCGCTCATGAAGCAGGGTTTGCTTTCTTTGGCGGAGTCGCCGGGGAAGCCGTTTATGACCAGGACCGGCTGTTTCTTATCAGTGAAAACCATGGTGACCTGATCCTGACCGATGCCTTCCGGCAGTATGTCCGTCTGCGCGCCTTCCGCCTCCACTTCTGCCGCAAGGCAGATCCCCAGAGCAAGGGAAAGGTGGAGAACGTGATCCGGTATGTCAAGCAGAACTTCCTGTATAACCGTACCTATTACGACCCGGACACCCTGCAGGAAGAAGCATTAGGCTGGTTGGGGCGCACCGCCAATGCCCTCACCCACGAGGGAACCGGCAAGGTCCCTTACAGCGAATGGGTCACTGAGCAGCCATTCCTGGTTCCTTACACACCCATTGCCGTTACCCCGGTGAAGGCAGCTTATACCGTGCGAAAAGACAACACCATCTGCTTCAAAAGTAATTACTACTCTCTTCCCCTGGGCACCTACCAGGGCAGGGGAAGTCAGGTCACCCTTCAGGTGGAGGGCACTCAGCTGGTAATCTGGGGGGAAGAAGGCAAATTGATTTGCAAGCATACCATCTCTGCGGGGAAGGGACAGAAGATCATCAATAACGATCACAAACGGGATAAGTCAGGGCCCATCTCGGCACTTATCGAAGAGGTAGCCGCTTTGCTGGAAGAGCCGGATCTGGGGCGGCAGCTGCTGCAGCGGATCCGGAAAGACAAGCCCCGTTACGTGCGCGATCAGCTGCTACTGCTCAGGGAGATCATCCAGGGAGCCGATAAGGAGATCGTGAAACAAGCCCTGGAATATGCCCTTGCCCGGCAGATCGTCAGCGCCACCGATTTTCGGGCTCTGGTAGCACACTATGGCAAACAAAAGGAGCAGAAAGACGGCCAAAGCAACATCCGCTATCTAAACCCCTTAGGAGGGAAGCTTCCGCTGGCGGCCCTGACAGCCCCCGATAAAAGTAATATCGATGATTACGAGCAATTGTTAAACGGTAAATAATAACCACTTCACTATTAGATCATGACAGAAAAAAAAGAACAGATCAAACACCTGTGCAAGCAGTTTAAGATGAGCGGGATCGCCCACTCCCTGGACACGCTCATCGCCCAGGGGGAATCCCAGGAAATGGGCCTGACCGAATTCACCTGGAATCTTCTTGAGACAGAAGCTTCCCATCGCCAGCAGCGGGAAATGGAAAGGCGGTTAAAAACCGCCCGCCTGCCTGCCTCCTCTTCCCTGGAAGCCTACGATGCCACCGTGGAGAACGGCCTTCCTAAAAATCGCTTAAATCAGCTCAGGGAGCTTAACTGGTTAGATCAAATCTATAATATCATCCTGCTCGGTCCCAGCGGCGTGGGTAAAACACATTTGGCGGCCGGTCTCTGCAGAGACGCCATCCAGGGAGGGTACAATGCCTTCTTCCGAACAATGGAGGATATTATGAATATGCTGAAAATGAAAGACATGACCCGATCTGCCATGGCCGACTATAAACGCCTGACCAAGGCACAACTCATCGTCATCGACGATATGATGCTCTTCCCGGTAGAAAAAGCTCAGGCCGTCGCCTTGTTCAACTTCATTAACCATTTGTATGAAAGCACTTCCTTCATTATCACTACCAATAAGATGCCGGCTGAATGGGCAGGCCTGCTGGGCGACGAGGTCCTGGCAACCGCTCTATTGGACCGCCTGCTCTACCGGTGCGAAGCCATCACACTCACCGGAAAAAGCTATCGTTTAAAGCATCGAAAATCTATCTTTGAACACTCCACTGCTTAACCTATATTTGACCCGGTAATTGTGCACCCTTGTTTCCAAAAACTGTGCATTCCTAATTGCCAAAAACTGTGCACTTTGAGTTTCCGGTTACAGCGTTAACGGATTAAACAGATCTACTATATTCAGATAATCTTATTTTCCAAAGGTATTGTACATATTTGAGAGTTAATAAAGTTTGCATAAGTTATGGGCGTTTGGGGAATAAATATTTTTGACGACGATCTCGCGATGGATATTCGTGATGAATATAATAATAGCACTAAAATAGGCCTTTCGGCCCAGGAAGCCACCTCATTAATTGTGGAAAAGTTTGAGGATGAAATGCAAGATCCAGATGAATCACATGTAATTTGGTTATCCTTAGCAGCTATACAAATGGAAAGCTGCACCCTTTTAGATGTTGTAAAGGAACGAGCTTTAGATATTATCTCTTCTGAAAGTGACCTGGAAAGATGGCTTTCCGATCCGGACCATTATACCGGGAGAAAGATAATATTGGAGCAACTAAAAAAGCAGCTACTTCAATCCCGACCAAGTTTGTAATTTTCAAGTATGTCGAGCGTTTTTAAGCCAATATTTTCATTTCCTTCGTAATGGTCTTTTAACCGTTGTTCTATATGGATAGGATCCCAAATAACACCCACCTCCAATCCAACACATTCTTCTCTTGAAGCTTCTCGAATTTTAACGTTTTCTCGTATCCGGAAATGACTTGGATCTACAATATCCGGAAGGTAGTATGTGGAATTCATTAAGGAATCTTCCAAAGGAACATTTCCAATGATAGGCCAAAGGCCATCTTCGACTCCTCTATCATTAACTATTGCCTTAAACAGGATTGGCTTTGACACAATCTCCTCAACGGCTTTTATGTCCTCGCTAGTCAGTGCATCATAAAATGCAAAATCGGTGTAATTTAATATTCTTGCGTAAGTATGCATTGACTCATCAATCTTCACTTTTACAATATCTCCCGGTACCGGTTTTTGCTTCTTTATCATATCTTCTTTAAGTGCTATCTCAGTAATTTTTCATTTCTTCGCTCGAGTCTTTTGCAAATTCAACTATATCAACCACAAAGCCTGTGTTTTGCCCAACTGCAAAAACATTCAAAAGATAACCCTGTGAATGAACAAACTCCAAAAGTTCATCCTCAAAAGTTTCCAAAGTGATCTCCTCAATGTAAAGTCCAACCAACCAGACGGTCTTAGACTGTTCAGCAAACTCCTTCGCTGACCACAAAGGGAATAACTTAGAGGCCTCGACTTCCGATATGGCCCAATTTCCATCTGGACTTTTAAGAGAATACATCAATTCCGTATCAGCGACACGCTTAATGAAATATTTATAGCGCTCGTAAGGAGCTAATGCTGACACCGCTTCTATTTCCTTTTCTGTAATTTTTACCATTATTCTAATGGTCTTTCTTTGTTCTTGTAGGGCCCAGTCACGTTAGTACCGGCAGCATTCATCCTCGTTACGACTGCCGATTGTACTATGTAGCCGTTTCTGTCGTAAAATCTACAGACGTTAAGTATCTAACAATATTTGCAAAAAAAACAAATATACCATTCAGCCTGCCTTTCTATATTTTTCTCCAAAACCAATGATCGTCGATTTGACTTGAATCCTGTATGTAATCTCGCCATTGGTCATTTTTAATTGCATTGATGTTTGAAATAACTAATAATTCGTACTCCTGTAAATAGATTTTAAGGGTCACGCCATGTGAAGAAAATTCAGAAGTAAAGGAAACAATATTGAGTTCCTGCATTTTATCCAATAGATGCGGCAGTATTCGTGTTCTAAACTCCTCTTGATCTGAATACTCTTTACTGATGCCAGAGAATTTTCTTAAGGTAGAAATGTCAAATTGCAAACTATCTCTAAGAAATGCGATGCTTCTTTTTCCATTATTTTTTTCTTCCAAGAAAAAATATTCATTCGATAATCTGGAGTTATAGATATTTAATTGAATAATCTCGCCACGTCTGAAAACACTTAACCCTTCAAAACAATCAAGTAATTCTTCTCTTTGGCGATAGACTACATTCACTTCATTAACTATCTTGTTTTCGCTGCTGCAAGAATACAATAGAACAGCATACAGGAAAAACGATTTTATTTTCGCTAATTTTGTAATACTCCCCAAAATCAGGACCACTGGTTAAGTTAAAAAAATAAGTAACTAACTTCGTGGTAACAATGAAAGGAAAACGTAGAAAATTCAGTTCGGCCTTCAAGGCCAAAGTGGCGCTGGAAGCGCTGAAGGAAAAGGAAACGCTGGCAGAATTGGCTCAGCGGTTCGAAGTTCACGCGGTAATGATCAGCAAGTGGAAACAGGAGTTTCTGGAAAAGTCCGCTCACGTGTTTGACAAAGAGGCGGATCAAGAAGAACAGGTGGATCCCGACCGGCTGTATGCTAAGATCGGCCAACTGGAGCTGGAAAATGACTTTTTAAAAAAAAGCTTGAAAAAGCTCCATTAACCGATCGTAGAGCGATGATCACACCTTCCCATCGATTGAGCGTGCGCCGGCAGTGTGAGTTGCTGGAACTTCACCGCAGCGGAATTTATTACACCCCGGTCGGAGAAGGAGAAAAAAACCTTGCGCTGATGCGGAGGATGGATGAGCGTCATTTGCAATACCCGACCGAAGGCGTGCTGCAATTGCAGGATTACTTTCGGGATGAGGGCCTCCAGGTGAATCACAAGCGGATCCGGCGGTTAATGCGCAAGATGGGCATCCGGGCGCAATATCCCCGGCGTATACTGACCAAATTGGGCAAGGCCGAATACATCCGGCCCTACCTGCTTCGGAACCTGAAGATCGAACGCCCTAATCAGGTGTGGGCTGTGGATATAACGTACATCCCAATGAAAAAGGGGTTCATGTACCTGGCCGCCATTATTGACCTGCATAGCCGCTTTGTGGTGGCCTGGAGCCTTTCCAACAGCATGACCTCCGAGTGGGTCTGTTCACTGGTAAAAGAAGCGGTGAAGCGGCACGGAAAACCGGAGATCGTTAATTCCGATCAAGGCAGCCAGTTTACCTGCCGGGAATGGATATCGCTTCTTCCGCAGCTGGGCATCAAGATCAGCATGGACGGCAAAGGAAGAGCGATTGACAACGTGTTCATTGAGCGGCTGTGGCGTACGGTAAAGTACGAATACGTGTACCTGAACCCGGCGCTGGACGGATGGGAACTGGAACAAGGACTTCGTGCCTTTTTCCACCGTTATAACTTTTATAAATCCCATCAAGGGATCGGACGAAGAAAACCAGCCAGTTTGTACCTGACGGGCAAAGCAGCATGAGAGTTATCCACAAATGGGAGATCATGGGCAAAAAAGAGAAAAGAACCAAAAGAGAAAAAAGGCGTGGATTTGTGGAAAACTCTCCGAGTTTACCACAACCCCACACCGCTACAACAACAAATGACTATAAATTCAATTAAGATTTAGAGAAATTGGTCCTGAAAATGGGGAGTATCTCATTTCATAACAATCCATTTTGCAAAATCTACTTAAACGATTTGAACGATAGTTCAGCTAAAATATCTTAAGAAGAGTCGTAATATTCTACCCTTCTTCTTCCTCTTTGCAAAAGCACGATCCCTATGATTCCGAAGTGCCTCCAATGTTACTAAAGAGGACTCTTGGAGGCCATAATCACACAAGATACGCTCTATTTCAGGACTTTTGCATTGTACTTTTCTTACCCGTAAAAACAGCGAAGTTATTTTTGCTGTAAAACGAAATTGAGTTGTTTCACCTTTTTTTGCATATACGTATATATATGTGCTATATACTATATTACCCCATTCCTGGAACAGGCATAATGACAAATCCCTTTTCTTCAAAATCTCCGCAACTCAAAAACCCGGCAAAGCGATACTTCACAAAATGCCAGCCCTTCTCTTGTATATAAGGTTTAATGAATTTCCGCAATGCGGAGACCACTGTCAGCTTGTATACTAAAAAATTCCCTAATAAGAAAACGACTATGGCAGTTAAAACAATTAAAACTACTTCCATATATTATTTTAAAATTCAGCCCGCCTGACGCGAAACCGTATTAAAAGCTGGCGTTCCAGTAAGTTGCACTGTTGTCACAATTATATATTTCGTTTGTTGCTTTCTATCGCAATGAACTCTGGCAGATAATTGGGAGTACAGCCTTTTGATACCATTTCACCTTTATAAAGACCTGTTTTCTCGCCAAGAGCGACACACCGGTTTCGATACTTTTTTTCGTAAACTCCAATCCAGCCCGCAGTGAAATTCATGGCCCATTGAACTTCAGGCTCTTCCATGGCGATATTGGTCTCAATTGCCGAAAGTAAGTCGGGAGTATTTTCCGGGGGTGTCTGCCCCGTCCATCTTAATCTTGCCTGATAGTACCAATAAATGCGCCTTTGAAGGGAAGAAGAACTATTTTTCCAAGATTGAATCAATGTAGTTGTCTTTTTGTCCTTCGTAAGCTGATTGGCCATTAGCCAATCCATCAGCTGATTTCGCTCATTAAATGGATGAGTCTGCATATCGTTATTAAGCTTATTGATCAAATCTTGTGAAAGAAGCTTGTTGTCCATAATCAAGATGGCCAATTGCCTGGGCAAAAACTTCCCGGTTGACCATAGTTCCAGCGCCAGTTCGTGGTCCTTTTTGATATCCTTCGCAATTTTCCGTAAGTCCCCTAACTTAGTTTTAGTATTGATTTGAGCCAAGATGTTTTCAGCTTGTGAAGAGAGTTTCATATCCATCTTTTATTTTTTGAGACAAATTAATAATTCTGGCCTTCGGTTGCTTGTAACCCGCTTATATATGTGATAAAGCTAAAAAAAACTCTTGATTCCGTTGACATTATGTAGTTTCACTACTACCGATCATCAACTGTTTGATAACGCTCTTTCGGGAAAGTGCCCAACAGGTAGACAACTGGCCTGGCGCCATACTTGAACCTCCCCATTTCCCATTCGTAGGTTTCACCGGGATCCACCTTGCTTATTAAGGATTTTAATTCCTTTAACGAGTAAGTTCTGAGACAAGAAACAAGTCCATCCCAAAGCAAAGTGATTGGGACTATCGGTATGAGATAGGTGAAAATAAGGCGAGAAAATTTAAAGGGCTTGATATACGGTACACTTTTCAAAAGTTTTACCGGGGCATACAATTCGCAGAGAATGCCCGACCAACTCCGATCTTGGTCTTCAAAAATAAAAATGCCGGATTGGCTGTCAACCGCATTTTGCAGTATGCGTTGTGCATCCTTTGGTTTGAAATGATGGAATGAAAGAAACTGAGTCCTCAAACCTTTCAGGCTTGGAGGTACCTCCCTGGCATCAATTGGGCGGCCTATAAAGTCGAGGTTGAGGGCCGATCTCCTGCTCATTTTAAATGCTTCCAGGTTCGGGTAAAAATCAGTGAGTAGAATTTTAAGGCTGGGATGTTTTTTGAGAAGCAAGGTGTTGAGGCTGACCAACATGCCGCCACCACCTGAAGCCATGTCGACAAGATAATCAGTCCCTGATTTTTTCAATCCGCTGTTTAATATTGACGCGATTTTCTCGTGCAATTCCTGCTTTTGATTCTGTGCAGCATAGCGAAGAAAATCGGTAGTAAAATCACGAAACAACTTCGGGAACCATGTTTGATCCTCAAACTCGAACAAGTGCATTCTACCCACTTCGGTTGCTTTTTAGTTCTTGTTTCATTTCTTTTGTGATATAGCACGCCTTTCATATCGGGTCAGGTACCCGAATGTTGGCAGTTTCCATATCCGGGCAGCTCACTAAGCTTCATTGTTCTTTATTCCTCCACAATTTTTTTTTAATCCATCAATTACAACAACCCAATTGTCGTTGGAGTGCTTTGCATTTTCTTCGCTATAATTAGATTGAGTAATTGTAAGTTCAGTTCCATTTTCTACTGGCATTAATTCGTAAGAAACAAACAGATAGTTCTCTGGTTTATCTTCCAATCCACTCCAACTACTTAAATAGGTATATGAAACTTTTTGGTTTGGAATAAATTCTTGAACAACTCCTTTATCCACGTAAGTGGTTCCTTCATATTCTCCAGTCCAAAGGATTGACTTCCTATTTTCCAATCCGTTTCCTGGCTTGAACCAAAGAAATATTGTCTTACGATTTCGGGATTAATTAAAGCGTCCCAAACTTTGTCAACCCGTGCTTTAATCGTTGTTTGATAGATGGACCTGAAATTGATCTGCATATCGTTATATTATATGATGGTTTTCTGCGTTACTTTGCCGGCAAATGGTTCCGACAGCGACAACTATCAAGAACCACCAGCCGGAAGCGGGCATCATCACTGCTCCGGCAACAGATAATGCCAAAAGGCTCCATCCCAGGAACAAGGGTAGCGGCTGCTTTTTGTTTTCAAATCCGTCAATTAGACCTCCTTGAATAACCATGAGAAATCCAAAAAAGATAAACCAAAAAGCAGCTTCGTGTGCAGGGTTTCCATCAACAGTATTGAAAAGGCCATTATGGAACATTTCGGACCACGCCGTGCCGTAAACTGTGATGCCATAAATCAAATGGACTACACCTGTGAGAATTATAGCTCTGCCCATCCACTTTTTCATGTGCTTCTTAGGATTAAAGCCATCTGCTTCGCTGGTGGTAGATTTTATTATCAAGTCCGCTGTTGTGGATTTGTCAAAGATTGTTTTCATTGTCAAGTTCATCTTAAAAGCAGTTTATGGAAAGGTTGTTGACTCAAGCAACGATCCCGCTAACGGCACAATTATTATTGTAAAAATCGGACAAAATCACCTGTCAAAGGCCTTGCTCGGTGTTATTCCATATAATTTTTTAAACTCCTTAATAAAGTGGGACTGGTCGTAATAACCTGCATCTAAAAAGGCCTTAGTTTTCTGCAGGCTTTCGTAGGAGAGATTTGTTTTAAGGATATTTTGAAAGCGAACCACATTGCCGAATGTTTTGGCGGTGCCACCAACATAAAATTCAAAAAGCCTGCGAAGTTGTCTTGGACTGATTCCTGTATTCAAGTCTTTTTCAATATCAATCGCACTAAAATTGTACAGTACAATTTCTATCGCTGCGTAAAACCTGTTATCGTTGTCAAATTTTGATTGTGAAGCTTGTTTGAGAAAGAAGCTGTCAAATAATTTTTTTATTTCTTGCGTATTAAGCCTATCGCTGAAGCTATTAGATATAAACCGCGAAAGGTGAGGAACGACCAACTGTAAATCCTCCACCCGGTTACTCAATTCTATTGCATTTATTTTAAACAATTGCGGAAACATTGATGGCAAAAACCGGACGCCGATATAATGAAAAGAATTGTAAAGTGGGAATTCCTTAAATTCTTTGCAAAATCCCATTACAGCATTTTCCTGTGGATTGCCCAGTTCAAAAATGATGTCAATACATCCGTCTGCTACCACCCGGTAATTAAATTGTTCAGAAAGCTTTTTGGTGGTTTTTAGCTGCCAATAGCAATAGATTAAATTTTGGAGCTTGCTGTCTGGCCAAATTTCGGAGTAGGTAACACCATCAGCCGACTGATTTACCGCAGGCTGAATAGGTCTATAGAATCGTCTTATGTCTATCTTTTCGTTCAAGCTTTCTATCGTACTCGTGTTTACCTACCATGACCGTTATTCTCAAATATACGCTATAATCTTCTGTATACAAGCGCATACCACTCCGAAATCAGGCCCCTGGGTAAGTTAATACAAAATTGAACCGTAGGTCTCGGCCACATTAATGCCGGCAGCATTCTTCCTTGTGAAGAGCTGGTAAGCAATATTCCCGTTTTACTCTTATAAGCCGCCTTCTTTGTTAAACTTCCTTTTGGATTTTGTAATGCAATTGAACCGTGTTGTTGTTCAACTTTGTTACTGCCAACAGGCTGAGCTTGGATTCGAATTCCACATTTTTTAAAAGCGGTAAACCGCTTCCGAAAAGTACGGGTTCCATTATGAAATAAATATCATCCACCAACTCCCCATTGATGAATGCACTCATGGTCACTGTACCCCCAATGATTACGGCTTCGGTATGGCCTTTTTTTGCAAGCATTTCCGCTATTTCAGCGGGTTTGTCTTTTGTAAAGATTACCGTCGGATTGCCGGACTTTGCCCGTTCGTCCGTTGTCAGTACCACGGTGGTCCCCTCCTGTTGGAGCGGCAGGTAGTCCGGGGCAATAATGTCATAGGTCGTCCTGCCCATAATCACTGCTTTCGTTTTCTGACATATTTCCATAAAACCCTGGCCATATTCGGGGGAAAGCCAGTCGGGAACATTTCTCCGATTCGAGATCATCCCATTGACGGAAACTGCAATGTAAATGCTGATTTTTATCATTTTTTGTGTTTTTTGTTCATTCATTTGTGACCGGAGCATTTTTCTCTATTATTAGAAGTTCCATTTCGTAACTTTATTATAAAGTTCCGCAAGCCAATTGGGCTTCGCAATAACGAACAAAATTGTTAGTCCATAAAAAACCGGAGTATTATGCGGAAAGAAAATTCCACCAATACGATCAATGAGCAATTTCTGTTTCAGGTGTGTGAGTTGAACTCAGCGATTTCAATGGTAAGCGGACGCTGGAAATGCCAAATCGTGTTTTCCATTTCGCAGGGATGTAACCGGTTTCATTTGCTGAAAAAGAAATTACCGAAGATTTCCGAACAAGTTTTAAGCAGACAGCTCAAGGAGTTGGAAACACATGCCATACTTGTCAAAAAAGAGATCCCCGAAACCGTTCCCGTTGGAATTGAATATTTATTGACCAATAAAGGCCTGGATTTGGTTCCGATTTTGGATGGTCTTTGCCATTGGGGAAAACTTTATGCAGGCGGCAAGGAAATTTCCGCTCGACTAACTTAGGCTTATCTCGCTGGCTGCTCAGGGTCTACTTAGCAGCCTGGCGTTATATGGTTTTTGCTGGGATACGTCCAACAATTGTGTTATCCGAAATATTCTTGGATACAACCGATCTTGGGGCCAATTATATCGTTTTCGGGCACCTATTTATGCATTCTGGAAAGTCCCCGGAATGAGGGGGCAAGCCGGACCAATCGTGTGTCGTATTCGCTGGGGGAAAGCCGTAGATTACATCACATTTTATTAAGATAATCCAGCACCGCCTGCGGCGCGTCCTGTTTTTTGCGTTTTGCGCGTTTATCCGAGCAAGCTCGCACATCCGCTACAAACGCAAAAAACCCCGGCTTTCGCCGGGGCTTTATTTCATTTGTCGGGGTGATGGGAATCTGTTAGAACACTTACTGGGAATTTTAAAAGTGATTGCCGATTTTTATTGAAAAACAAATCGTTGCACATCAATCATCCCTATTACGTATTTGAGCGAAGCAATTCTCTCGCAGAAACTTTCTTCACTTTGCCATCCTCATCGGCAACTATCAGGCTTTCATTATTGGCTGCGCTGGTTTTGATCAATTCCTCCACCGCCTTTTTTATTCCAGCCATTATTTTCCTGCCTAGTTCCTGGTTTTCCTTTTTTATGGCCATCTTCCTTGTTCTTTGATGATATCCCAAATATCGGTATTATAGATGACTTCCGGTAGATTTGTTTCTCCTTCAGCCACCATATCCGGCTCTTTGCCTGAATTATCAACTACCAACCAGTAATCGCAGGCAGGAATATACAAGTGAAACAAATTGTCAATCCCTCGGTCGTATCTACGTTTTATTACGTCCGTCGGAATATGGTGTCCCCCTTTGCTTACCCTGATCCTAACGCGCTCCATTGCTTGTTCAAAGGATCGTAGCCAAAAATAGACCAAAGTAATTATATAGCCTTTTCCCTGTGCCTCTCTTACTAAAGAAACATAGCTTCGGGTTGAAAGTGTGGTTTCGAAAGCAAAATCCTCTCTTTCGTTCATTAGCTGCCGAATCCGCCGCAGCATAATCCTGCCAGCTTCAAAAGCGACTCCATCTGGTTCGAAGGGAGAAAGCCCTGCAGCAATACTGTCGGCATTTACAAATTCCCGGCAATTTAAGATCTGTGGCAATAACGTATAGCTTGCGGTAGTTTTACCAGCCCCGTTACAACCTGCTATTATATAAAGATTCGGCATCGCGTACTTCAGCATTAGATCACAAAACGTTTATCTCAGCAAACAAAGATACTTTTTGTAAGCTGTCTGGCAAGTAATTTCCACGTCCCGAAAACTGGAAATAGGTTACCGAATAGGTCCCATTTATCCTGCTTTTCCTTGAATACTTTAGCTTATCTTAAAAGAGAAAAAGCCTCTAAATAAACGATTTAAAGGCTTTTTGGTAACAGATGTTGTCTAAAAAGTCGGGGTGGCCAAGATTAGCTGCGCAAGCCGCCAGCCTGCGGCCGGCTCCTCTTGCTCGCTGATCTTGTGGTGGGGGGAACTAAATAAAATAAAGCCGTTCGCGCCTGCGGCGCGTCCTATTTTTGCGTTTTGCGCGTCTGTCCGAGTTTGCTTATTCAAAAAATTGTGAACGGCGGTAGGGTGGCCAAGATTAGCTGCGCAAGCCGCCGGCCTGCGGCCGGCTCCTCTTGCTTCGCTGATCTTGTGGTGGGGGGAACTAAATGAAATAATGCCGGGCGCGCCTGCGGCGCGTCCGGCATTATTTCATTTGTCGGGGTGGCAAGATTCGAACTTGCGACCTCCTGCTCCCAAAGCAGGCGCGATGACCGGGCTACGCTACACCCCGAGATTTTGAGACCTTTTTGAGACCTTATTTCTGGAAAAGAACGCGGCAAAAGTACGGAATATTGCTGAGGTTTCCTACCCGGTGTGAGAATAAATTAAAAAGCTTGGTTTAAAGGCCTGCGGCTGAGAGGGCAGAATGCGATTCGGCGCTGCCGAGGAGGTCGGCTACTTCTTTGTCGCCGATTTCACCGGCCAGGGCTACGAGGCTGCCGAAGGAAGCCATTTCGTAGTGATGTACTTTCCGGGCGGCAATAATAAGGGCGGTGTCGGTAACATGATTCGGCTCAGAAGCACCGGTTATCACTTTTTTCCCTTCTTCCAGGAGACCTTTTACGGCGGGGCCCGCCGACCCGCGAGGGTTTTCGTTTAAATTTTTGAAGACTTTCTCCAGCAAACTTAGCTGATTCTGGGTCATCTGAAGGTGTCCGCTTAGGACGGTTCGTAGTTTTCCGGGCGTTGAAGCGATTACCATTTCAGGGAGGAAAGCGGCGATTTGGATCTCGGCTCCGTAAAAGTCCTTTAGTTGTTCCAGGAATAATTGCTGAAGGTTTAAATCTTTCATGATTGAATTTATATAATGAGAGCCATAACGGCTCCTCAAAAATAATGGAAAAATTGTGCCGGGAAAATCTATTATATTAGGGAAACACAAAATTACGTTCATGGAACAATCTGAAATCGTACCTTTTGACTGGCAGCGCATATTAATGGATCAGTACCCGGGGGGCTTTTTGCTGGAAGTGGTGTTCCGGGCTCTGGTGATTTTTCTGGTGGTGATGATCTCCCTCCGCATTACGGGGAAAAGGGGGGTAAAACAGCTTTCGCTTTTCGAGCTGGTATTTATTTTGACGCTAGGGTCCGCGGGCGGCGATGTGATCTTTTATGAAGACGTACCGCTGGTACCGGTTATCGTCACGTTCGCCGCTATTATCGGGATTTACTTTGTGACGGTATATTTCATCTCGAGGAACGAGAAAATAGAGAAATGGATGGAGGGCGAGCCTTTATGTATTATTGAGAACGGTCATTTTGTAATGAAATATATAGAAAGGGAGAATTTCTCCCCGGAAGAGGTTTGCATGGAATTAAGGATCAGAAGCGTGGAACATATAGGGCAGGTAAAATCCGCTATTTTGGAGACCTCCGGTGAAATGAGCGTCTTTTTTTATCCGGATGAAGATGTGCGTCCGGGAATGCCTACCCTTCCCTGGGAACGCCAGGCGGGCAGGGAAACAGAAGCCGGACAATTTTATGCCTGTGCCCGGTGCGGGAATACCGAAAAAGCCGCCCTGAGCGGGAAATATAAATGTGTACGGTGTGATTGCTCGTTTTGTATGAAGGCGCTCTCCGGGAGAAGAATTGGTTAATTGTGCAGTTTTGTAACAATTGCTCAGTATAATTGGTCCGGGTGGGTATTTTTCGTACCTTGTAACAACATCTGCCACAAAGATTTACAGCATGGCAGCATTAACGTTTCTCGCATTTTACGAATACCTGACATCCATTTCTTCCCCGATGAAGGTCAGGTTCCTGATTGAAAGAGATCGGAGATTATTGTTCAGGGGTCCCAGGAACATTACCCAGATCAAGTGGAACGACAAGATCGAGAACCATCGCATTAAGCTGTTCACAGAGTGGCTGAAAGTGTTGGAGGGTAAGATGACCCGGCAGGAGTTTGACAGTACCGTAATGTTGAAGCACTAACACACTAATACTGTACCAGTTCTCTGTGCAGGCGTTTAAGTGTTTCCAGGGGGTCTTTAGAAAAACCGGCGTGAACTTTTGAGGTTTGCACTACCGTGCTGCGGGCGGCGGTCAGCCAGCGGAAACGGGACGCTGCATCCAGCTTGGCTATCGGGCCGGCGGATACTTCTCCCCTGCAGATCTTTTGAAAACCCAGGAGATGATCTTCCAGTTCCTGAACAGCCGCATAACCGCCAATGGCATTCAGACGTTCCCGGTTCAGTTCTATGGTTGCTTCCAGGAACTTCTTGTCTTTGCAATAAAGGATAATTCCGGTATTCAGAAATTCTTCCCGCTCTACGCGCGGCACTACCCGGATAACGGCGTATTCAAATAAGTGATTTTCTTGCATCTTGTGCCTCCTTCACGAAAATACCCGCATTTTCAACCCGGCTGATCAAAAAATCAGCATATACCTGGCGGCGCTCTTCGGCAGAAGCTTCTTCAGGCTGCGCCGAAAGCCATTCGGCGGGAATTAACGACACAACGGACCTGATAACTTCCGGGCGAAGAAGAGACCGGAATTCATCATCCACGGCTTCCAGCTCCGAAGCCTGGGACAACAGCACATGATCCCGGATCTTTTCAAAAGGGCGAAGCGCTTGCTTCTCCCAGTCATCCCAGGAGTGGTGAAAATAAAGAGAAGCGCCGTGATCGATCAGCCATAATTCGTCATGCCAGGTAAGCATATTCGTATTGCGCGGGGTGCGGTCTACATTGGTAAGAAATGCATCCAGCCAAACAATGCCCGAAGCAAGCCTGGCGCCCGGAGGCTTTGCCGCTGCAGGATCATAAGTAATGGCGCCGGAAAGATAATGGAGCGCCAGGTTAAGCCCGGTACTGGCTTTCAGCAGGTCCTGTATCTCTTCGTCGCCTTCCGTCCGTCCGAACGCAGGATCCAGCCGGGCAAAAACCAGTTCGGGTACCTTCATGCCGAGAATACGGGCAATCTCGCCGCCGATAAGTTCGGCGATCAGGGCCTTTACCCCTTGCCCTGCCCCCCGGAATTTAAGTACGTATAAAAAATCATCATCCGCTTCGGCAATAGCCGGCAACGAACCTCCTTCTCTCAGGGGAGTCACATACCGGGTAACGTTTACGGTGCGGAGTTGAAGCGATTGCTGCATTGTCCGCAAAGATACATTTTTCCCGCAGCGCTTCTTGCTTAGGGATATTCCCGACCGGCTTTTCCTTAACCCTGCTTTTTCTTAGCCCTGCATTTACTTAGCCCTGCATTTCCTTAACCCTGCTTTTACTTAGCCCTGCTTTTTTCCTTAGCCCATAGGGGTATTGCGGTTCCCGGTTGTTATATTGGAAAAAAGGAGAAAGCCATGAAAATTCTTCTGCTGGTTTTGCTGCAATCAACCTTAGCGAACGATTTTAAACTCGTAAAGAATGAAAATTCCATTGCGCTGTACGAAAGGTGGATATTGCACAACGGCAACCGCGTCCGTGAGCTAAAGGCGGATTTCCAGGTAAGCCAGGTAACTGCTGAAAGGCTGGAACTGCTCCTCAAAAACGGGCCGAAAGGACTCCGGTGGAACAATAATGCGAGCCTGTATAAAGTAATTCCAGGTAAGGACGCTAAAGCCTGGCAAGTATATGTGCAATATGATCTGCCCTGGCCAATGAAAGATCTTGATTGCCTTTTAGCATACCAAGTCAAAGACAATCCGCTTAACGGAAGCTCAACTGAAATTTCCTTCAAAGGGATTGAAAGCCCGCAATTCCCGGCGAGCGATAATTTTAACCGGATGAGCGGAACAGAAGGAAAATGGCTCCTGCAAGAACAAGGCGGGGAGTTAAACGTTACCTACATGGTAAAAACAGATCGCAGCAGGCAGGTACCCCGGTGGGTGTCCGACCCGATTGTGCATGAAAACCTTTTTAAGACAATGAGTCAATTCAAAAAGCTACTGGAGGAAAAGCAATGAAAATTCACAATAAAGGGCAGGCGCGACTCTTTAAGAATCCTTACCTGGAATTGCTTACAAAAGCGAACCCGCTGATAATTTGGGGAATGTACTTACCGGCTATCGCATACCTGCTCTGGTACAGTCATGATACCCTTCAGTTTTCACTGCTAAAGATCTTTCTGCTCTTCACCGGGGCGATATTCTGCTGGACGCTTTTTGAATACATCGCGCACCGGTATGTTTTTCACTGGATAAGCGACGAACCCAGGATGCGGCGGTTTGCCTACGTGCTTCATGGCAATCATCACGAGTACCCGCGCGACAGGCAGCGGCTCTTTATGCCTCCTGTTCCCAGCCTGCTGATCGTTTCGGTCTTATTTACCCTGTGTTACCTGGCGATGCGGGAAAATGCCTTTGTGTTTTTTCCGGGCTTCGTTTTCGGCTATCTGCTTTATGCCAGCATGCATTATGCTATTCATGCATGGGCGCCTCCCTTCAAATGGATGAAGCCCCTTTGGCGAAACCATCACCTGCATCACTATAAAAACGAAGAACTCGGTTTCGGAGTAAGCTCCACCTTATGGGACTGGGTTTTTCAAACCCGTTTCGACCTGAAAAAGGAAAAAGAAGACCCGCAAAAGGTCAGGGATCTGCTTTTTGAACGAAAACAGAAAATTAGTTAAAAAAAAGAATTGCCCCAAGCAATCGATAAAAGTATCCGCATAAGCGATAACGGCCACGCAAAAGCAATAAAAAACACCCCGCACAAGCAGTAAAAACACCCGCACAAGCAGTAAAAACACCCGCACAAGCGATAAAACACCCGCACAATCGATAAAACACCCGCACAATCGATTATGAAAATAAAAGCGGGTAAAGCAGTAAAAGAATATAAAACAATGATGCCAGCAAAATTCCTGACCGGCTTTTCCCGGCAATGGTAAAGATAAGCGCCAGACCCGCTGCTCCCACGGCTGTTTTATAGGAAACAGCATACGATGCGCCGGCAACTAAGAGGAAAAGAAAGTGGACCAGGCAGCAATTGAGCAAAAACAATCCCAGCGGAATATAATAATGCTCGGTGGGTACATGATGTTTCTTCATAATGCCGCCTTTCCTTTGCTAAATTTCTTGAACAGATAGTTCAGCAGCGCGGATAGTACCAGCGCCAGCAGCAAACCGTTAATAAAAATAGCGGCCCCCAGGGCGGCGGGCGCGTAACCAATAAAGAGGCTCACCAGGGCGGCAATGACCAGGAGCAGAATAATGACAAGACAGTACACGACGGTTATTTTCAATGAAGACCGTTCGGGCACCTTCTTCCGGGTTCTGCAGAGATAAACTACAAATCCGCTGATGGAAAGGAAGCCACTCACCAGGCCCAGAATGGCATATAGCAATTTCAATGCAAGACCGCCGAAATCGCCAAAATGGAGGGCTTCCTGGAGATAAAAGAACTTATGCGCCGCGGGCTGTTCCCTGACATCGTATTTATAAACCGGCTCCAGCGTTTTCTTGGAAAGCACCAATACATTCGCCCTTCTTTCGTACAGGGTTCCCCTGATGCTTCCGCGGAAAGTGATGGTCGCCGATCCGTTCACCGAAGGGCTCGCCTGGCTAATCTGCAGTTCGGGGAAGGCCTGGTGCGCCGTAGCAAAAGCCTGATCCCAGTTAACCGTTAACTCGCGGTCGTGACCGGCCTCCATGACCACTTCCGCCGAATAGGCATTGGGTATTTTCATATTCAGCCAGTCCATTAAAACCGGCTGTAATCCCAGCCAGGCGCCGGTAAGCGCGATCACGAGGTTAAAAGCGAGGGCGCCAATACCCAGTATCTTATGCCAGTCAGCCCAGGCGATTCGCTGCCCCCTCCCCTTCCGGATTTTGGGAAAGGCCTGCCTTTTCATGAAATTCCCGTAGATCAGCAAACCCGTAACGACCAGGACGGTAAGCGCAACACCACCCAGCCCAACCAGTTGCCTGCCCCAGTAACCGTCATAGAGGCGTACATGCATCTGCCGCATGTAATTGGCTAAACTGTTTTGGTGTATCCGGCTCCCTAAAACCCGATCATTTCCCATATCCACGAAAAAGGCCAGTGTGTGGTTGCCTTCTTCGGTGGGGACAAAAAGATTTATTTCGCCCGCTTCCCCGACCTGTTCCGGTATTTCAACCGAAAGTGATTTCAAATCCGGGTATTTCTGCAAGAGGCCGGACAGGGAGCGGCTGAATTCAGGCCGGCCAGTTGCTGAAGGTGAGGAAACTGCGTTATAATGTACTTTCTTTATAAACGCGTCAATTTCGGGGATAAAAACGGCTATAGCGCCCGTAAGGCTCAGCACTCCGATCAGAATTCCGGTATATAGGCCTGCCCAGTGGTGAATACGCCACAGCAGGCGGTTGTTCCCTTTTTTGTTCGGGTTGCCGGAACTCATGGTTAAAAGGTATACGCCACCCCTACGAGGAAATTCCTGGGAGTTCCCGGGAACAGCCGCCGGAAATTATAACCGCCTACCCAGTGAATTTTATTGAATATATTGTTCAGGTTAGCGGACAATTTGAATTTATCAACCGTATAGTATAAAGCAGCGTCGTAAACCACGTAAGCGGGCAATTGAAGATTATCATCCATAGTATTACGCTCGCTCACGTAATTCGCACCTGCTCCTATGCCAATGCCTTTCAGCGCCGGAAGGGTAAAGGTATATTTCGCCCAGAGACCTCCCTGGTTTTTCGGGGCGTTCGGCAGCAGTTTACCAATTTCCGATTCGTCCTTACTTTCGGTAATTTTGGTTTCATTATACGAAAAATTGGCTGTGAGGCTCAGATTGGGAAGCACTTTACCATAGACATCCAGCTCTACCCCTCTTGCCTGTTCCTGGCCGATCGCTCTTAACAGTTCAGGATTACCGGCATCACCGGCGTTGATAAGAATATTATTCTGCTCAATATGATATACTGCCAGGTTCACGGCCAGGTTGGCCGAAAAGAATTCGGCTTTGGCGCCTCCCTCCAGCATGGTGCTGGTCAGGGGGTCAAAGGGGCCGCCATAAATTTCCGGATCACCGATCACGCCGGCTCCCTGGGGCTGGTAGCCTTCCGCGTAAGTTGCATAGATGCTTACCGGTTCCACAGGCGTGTACACCAGGCCAATGCGCGGAATGAGCGCTTTCTGCTGAACTTCTTCCGCATCTTCTTCCTCGTAATTCAGGATATCCGTATAATATTCCTGCCGGAGGCTTAGCAAAGCCTGCAGCTTTCCCCATTTGATCTGATCCTGGATATATATCCCGTTGACAAAATATTTGGTGACGGCCTGCGGGCTGGAAACGTTGAAATAGCCGGATATCTCGGAAATGGAATAATCCGGGTCCTCCAGGCTAAAATGGGGCACATTGGGTACCGGCATATTATCCACGATCAGGAATTCGTTCCGCCGGTCAGGATCGTAGGGCCCGATCGAAGCGGTATTCGCCGCGTTCCGATACCCGTTTGCGTTGTAGTTTGACCCCCCCACCGGGGATAAATTCTGAATATAATCGTACCCCACCAGTAATTTATGGCTAACCGGTCCGGATTCAAGATCCGCTACGAAATAAAGGGTAATATTATCGCTGTAATTCTTGCGCATCCGCCGGATCGTTTGCATTTCCATCAAAGTCGGCAATTCATTTCCATCGGCATCCGTCGCATACCGGTTGGACGTCCGGTGTTCCAGCAGATCTTCCTCGTACAGAAATTTCATATAGGAAGCGTTGAAGGTTAGCTTGTCAGTGAATTTATGCCGAAGGGAAGCCGTCGTAAAAAGGCTAAGCTCGTTGGCAAAGTCGTTCATTTTTCCAATGGCGAAGGAAATGGGAGTCGAATAAAGATCGGTACCTGCCGAAGCAGCGAAAATCGGCTGGCCCCGGTCCAGCTTTGACTTGGTTTTGGAGTAAACGAAATCAATATTAACCTGGGTGCGGTCATTGGGTATAAAAGAAACAGAGGGCGCGATCACCATGTCTTCGCCGCCCTGCAGTACCCGGAAGGATTCCGCATTCTGGTATGCCAGGTTCAGGCGGTAAAGGAGTGTGCGGGATTCGTTCATGGGCCCCGTAAAATCGCCCGTCACCCGATAGGTATTATAACTTCCCGTAGCAAAAGCCACGGATTTCCTGTTTTCATCCAGGGGCTTTTTTGTCACCGTATTTACCGTCCCGCCCGGATCGGTATTGGCGAACAAGGCCGAAGCCGGCCCTTTGATCACTTCTATGCGTTCCACGTTCGGAAGCAAGGCCTGTGACCAGCTCGTGGTAGCCGTTCTGAGCCCGTTGATCAAACCGTTACCGGCCCGGAACCCGCGAATGGAAACATCATTGTTGTAGTAAGAAAAATAGTTGGTTCCGCTGATATTTTTAAGCACTTCACCTACCTTGAATGCCTGCTGATCCTCAATCACTTCTTTGGTCACGTAACTGATCGCCTGAGGCACGTATTTAACCGGCGTCTCTGTTTTTGTGCCGGAAAAAGAGGAAGTATTCTTGTAGTCCTGTTCTTTCCGCCCCACGATTTCAACCGCCTGCAGCTGGCTGGCGCTTTCCACCATAATGACAGTAAGCGGTTCGTCCTGAGGCACCTTCGCTTCTACCCGCGTTTCTTCATAACCCAGGGAAGAAAAAGTCAGCAGGTAGGCTCCCGGCTCAAGCCCTGAAAACGAAAATTCCCCTTCGCTGCCGGAAACCCGGCGCAGTTTCATTTCGGATACACCGCCCGGCCTTTCTTCCGAAAGTGAAATTGTTACCCCGCTAAGCGGCCGTTGATCGCTGGCCGCGATAACCGTCCCCCTGATTGAATAGTCCTGCCCGTATGCCTTCCCGCCCAAGGCGAACAAGAATGCAGACAGCAAAAAGTAATATTTGTTCATGCTTTATTAAGACTAATTATAAGTAGCGGCAAATATAATATAAGTCTTGAATTTACCCATGTCCCGGGGGGAAATTGAAAAGAAGGGGCCTCTGCACCTGAACAGGGGCCGGCCGGGACGAAAGTACGGACGGGGATGGAGGTCCGGCCAGGGACGAAGGTCCGGCCAGGGACGAAGGTCCAGCCAGGGACGAAGGTCCAGCCAGGGACGGAGGCCGGCCGGCAGATAGGTTAAAGGTTACTTTTCCGAAAAATCTTCATAAAGGGAGGGCGCGAATCAATCACAGTTCCCGTCAGGAGTACAGGACGGCCCGCCCGTAACGTCAAAAGGGGAAACGGGATGTTCTTTTTTCCATTCAGCAAGGGCTTTTTCCAGGGTTTGCAAAAAGGCGGCGGGCGGCTGGGCGCCTGAAATTGCGTATTTCCGGTTGAAGACGAAAAACGGAACACCTTGTATTCCCAATTGGCCTGCTTCGGTAATATCCTGTTTTACACGGTAGGCATATTCGTCATTACTAAGGGATTCCTTCACCTCCGCTTCCGAAAGCCCGGTTTTCAGTCCGGCTTCCATCAGCACTTCTGTATTCCCGAGATCCTGTCCTTCCGTAAAATAGGCTTTGAAGAAGTTTTCTTCAGCCAGATCTCCTGATCCTTTTGTCTTGGCCATCTGGATTACCCGGTGCGCTTTAAAGGAATTGGCCACCACGGCTTTGTCGAGGTGATAATCAAGGCCGGCGCTTTTTGCCATTTCCGTCACTGCTGCATTCATTTCCGCCGCCTCTTCATAGCTAATCCCTTTGCGGTCCGCCAGGTATTGCGATATATTTTGCTTTACAGGTGATGATGCATTTTCCGTGGAAGCCTCCGGGATGGAAGGATCCAGCTGGAAGCTCTTCCACACAATTTCCACGTTTTCTTTCCCGGTGAATTGTTCCAGGGCGGCTTCATAATTACGTTTGCCAATATAGCAGAAGGGACACATGATGTCGCTCCATACTTCAACCTTCATTTTAGCATTTGTCATGGGTGTAATAACAAGACAATAGGGAAAAGGTTAACGATACCCGTCACTAATCTCCGGCAGGCTCTTCTTCTGATTCTTTCAGCCAGATCCTGTACAGCTCGAAAAAAGTGGGCGCATCCAGCAATTCCACGCTGGGATCCAGCTTTTTTACCTCCTGCATCACCTGCGTGTACCATCCGGGCTTTTTAAGGATATTCCGGAACCAGTGAAAGGGAACGGGACGCTTATCTATGCGATCCAGGATCAGGTGCGCGGCCTCGCCAGGATCGCTTTGATTCACATCGTAATCCGCCCGAAGCACCGGCATATTTCCATGCAGCAGTGTTAGCGGCACTTTTTGCGGAACGATTCCGTTGGGGCTGAACCGTGCATATTGATCCAGGCCCTGTTCATTCAGTCCGGGCGCTTCCCCGTCAATGATAAACCCGGTAATGCTCAGGTCCCAGCGTTTGTAATAGGGTATGCAATGATCGCCCCAGGCTTTCAATCCGCCGGGCAGTCCGGAGACAGGACGTGGTTCCTGCAACATGCCCGGCATCAGGTAACCGGCGCCGTTATCAGCAGCGGCAAAATAATCATTGGGGGACGCTGTTTCCCGCTGGTAGGCCAGCGCATGGGGTACCCTTTCTTCCAGCACCGGGCTGATGCACCACATTAAAGGAAGCGTGCCCCTGCCCGGCGCATCCCAGATAGTGGGTGTAGTTTGCGACACCCAGGAAGCTGCATCGTAATCGCCTACATAAAAGATCATAAATTGCCTGCCATTCAGCTGCAGTTTCCCTTTCTCGTCCAGGTAGCCGCGTTCTTTTAATTCCGCCTTGCTTACCCATTCCTGCCGGTAATGTTTCTTCAGTGGAAAATGCTGCCAAAAGGAGGCATTCGCCAGTGCGCCGTAGCCGATCGCATCGGCATCTTTAAAGGCATTATAGGCGCTGATGATGCGCGAATATTCCCATTCGGTAGGAACATCGTCATGCCCGCCTCCCGCGTGTTTCGTGTATTTAAAAGCCCAGGGCGGAAAACCGCCTATGTAGCACATTTTCTTTCCGTCGTTCTTTTTATAAGCGGTGAGCAGAAAACGTTTAAGGGTTTCCAGATCGGTTCCCGGCTTCTGTCCTGGTTCATCGGTTGCCGGCTCATCCCCCCAGGGGCTCAGATCAAAGAAAAATCCGCGGCGGCTTACAAAAAAATCGTGATTAGAAAGCGTATGATGGTTCAGCCGCGTCGCGGTAGGCTTCTTCATCCATTGCTGGTCAATATAATAAGCGCCATACCGGGAATTAAACCGGCCGGCCTTCATATAATGTTCCAGGTACCAGCGGTAGGCATCGTTCTTGGCGGAACCGGTAGAAGGCAGGGAGGTTCCCGGAATGGTGCCTCTGCCGGTAAACAGGGATTGATCGTTTTCGTGCAGCAGCCAAATCTTCACCGGTACCCTGGGGCCCTCCAGGATGATCCGGCGGTACAGGCTTCCTTCTGTGGTATCATACCGAACGGCAATTATATCTTCGGCTCCGGCAAGCGATGAGGCCACATTACTGGTAGCGGCTACCTTAGGGTCATATATTACCGCTCCCTTGATATAAGGCAGGTAAGCCGTCACCACTTCTTCCAGCGAATGATGCACGAGGGTATCCCTCCCGTTCAGCCATCGTCCCGCCGCACGATACCACTGCCACCAGTACCGGTCAATATTGATCCCTTCATTCTCTATATAGAAATAATATAACAGCGGCTTTTCCCGGTTCACAATCCCCTGCAAGGTGGCCAACGCGTGTACCTCGTCCCAGGCCCGGCGTACATTCTCCGGTTTACTCATATCCAGCTTTAACGTATAACCCAGGTCGAAAAGGCCAATAGGTGGTAATCGGGGATTGGAACCGCCGGAAACAGGGTTTTCAAAAATACCGCTTGCTGAAATGCTGCTTATGGAAATGCAGGTTAAAAGAATTCCGAGGGAAAAACGTATTAATAATGTAGTATTCTTCATTTTATACTGGTCAGGCGAGGCAAACATAGCAATATCTGCGGGTGTTGGAAAAATTTCTATACCCGATCCCTCCACCTTTAATTATTTCAGGAGACAAGCGCTTCACTACAGCACAAACAAGCGCTTCAAGCCAGGACAAATGAATTGCGCGCAAATGTCAGTACTTTTCCCGGGTATCTTTCTGCGAAGGTGTAAATAAGCTGCATCGAGTAATAGTTGGATGGGCATCGCTGCAGGGAATCCCTGATGTCTTCGGGTTCGGTCAGGTCGCTTTCGGCGGAAAAATAACCCATAGCATAAAAGTTACCTTTTTCTACCCAAATGCAGCTTTTTTCGGCCTCATCCCGGCCCTTGTCCAGGATAGCGAAGGTGGGCTGCTTTTCCAGCAGGTGATCCAGCGCCTGGTTCACCCGTTCATTGTACTCCCCGGCATCAGGCAGCGCTGTATCCTGCCCGGCTGAAAGCAATGCGCTTTGCACGAAGCCGGCCGGTTTCTGAGGTTCCCCGAGCCCGAAAACGCACAGGCGATGATCGAGCTGAAACTGTTCCACCAGGGCATTCAGCGTTTTCACCGCATCATAAAGCCTGCCGAAGGGTTGAATGCAATGTTGATGTTTCGCCAGTTTCCCGACAGCAAGGCGTATATAACCGTTCTGATCTTCGTATGAATACAGCCCGAATTTCGGCTCGAACCGCTTCAATGCCCGGTTATACGCTGGCCAGAGCCGTTTGATCTCCAGGCATTCCAGCAAAAGGGCCATCAGCTCGGTCGCGCATGGTTCAAAAGAAATACTATAGATGTTACGCAGGAAATGCTGTCGCTGCGGATTCGGGTTATGCCCGGTAAAATGCGAAGCCACCCGCTTCTTTAAATTCACCGCCTTGCCTACGTAAATCACTTTACCGCCCCGGTCTCGGAAATAGTAAACCCCCGGACAAGAAGGCAGCGCATCAAAATCTTCCTGTGGCAGGTTCGGCGGCAGGCGCTGCTCCCCGGAGTTCTTTTTCAGCATGGCAGGCAAAACACCTTCCGTATCCCATTGCAGCAGCCGGGAAAATAAAATAGCCGTAGCATCCGCATCGCCCCCCGCCCTGTGCCGGTCCGAAATCGGGATCCTTAGCACATGGCAAAGATTACCCAGGCTGTACGAAGGAAGGCCCTGCCTGATCTTCCGGCTCAGCCTGACCGTACACAATTTAGACGCCGAAAACTTATATCCGGCCTGCTCCAACTGGTGCCTGACAAAAGAATAATCAAAATTAACGCTATGGGCGACGAATACCCTCCCCTGCAGCATCTCAAAGACCTTCCCGGCGATCTCCTCAAAAACCGGCGCATCCCTCACCATTTCATTATCAATGCCTGTAAGCGCAAAAATAGGCAGCGGTATCTCCTTTTTCGGATTTACCAGGGTCACAAAACGCTCCACGACCGTCTCCCCGTCATGCACCAGGATAGCGATCTCTGTAATGCTGCTCCCCGAGGCATAGCCCCCGGTTGTCTCAATATCCACAATGGCGTATTCGGCCGGCTGATTCTTTGATTTCACCTTGCTAATATATTTAGCAGAAAGCGAATTTGCAAAATAATCATTATCTTAGTTTCAAGATACCCTTACCAAGCTTATGAGATATACTTTTACTTTCTATTTTTCTTTATTATTCTGCTTCCAGTCTTTGTCATTTGATGCAATGTCGCAGCAGCAAGTTACGCTGCGGGTGGACCCTCATCACGCACACGGCGGAGCTGCATCTGATGTATTCGAAGAAATCAATTACATTCCGCTGGAAAGCACGAAAGAAAGCTTGTTCCAGCGAATTGACCAATTACTGGTTACTGATGATTATTTCATCATTTTAGACCGGATCGGGAATAGCATCCTCATTTTTGATAAGAACGGAAAGTTTCACCGGCGCCTGGACGGCCTTCCGGGAGCAGAAAAAGTCAGCCTTCCCCGCATGCAATTTAAAGCCATATCGGTTGATCCCGTAAAAAAGCAGCTTGTAGTGACTCGTCCGCATTTCATGACCGAGAAAATCAGGCAGGATGGCAGGACCGTGTTTTATTTTGATTTCAACGGAAACTTTATCAAAAAGCATACCTATAGCTTTTATTTCCGGGATTTTTGTTCCATCGGGCAGGAAAAGATTCTTTTTAGCGTGAGTCCTCCGGGACTTAAAGAATTTAAGGCCGGACAATTTTTTCGCCTTGGATATTATCAGAGCGATTCCGTGCTTTATAAAAATGAACTATTACATAAGAGAGGGCGAGATGGCGCTGATGAAACAGGCACAGGACGAGACCTTTCTTTTAATCCCGCCACCAGGCAGGCGATGTATAACGACAGCTTTCAATATACCCTGCATGTGCTGGACTCCATCGGATTGCAGAGAACATACCGGTTTATTTTCCCGCTGGCGAACAGCTTGCCAGCCGACTTCACATCAAATGAAAAATACGACGGAAGCCGGATTCAGTTCATTAAGGAACAGCCTTCTCCTATTATTGATATTTTCAGCGCCTACACTTTAAACGACTATTTATTATTCGGCTTGTTCAGCATGCGGGAAGGTGACTATCACTGGGAAGAATATATCTACAATTCCAGATCCGGAAACCTCCTCTCCTATTCCAGAATCCATCCGGACTCGCTTTCTTTTTTTCTTCCGGTATATGATTCGCGTATCCTGGCTTGCGATAAGGGATATGTTTACGGAGCTGTTACTTCCCCGAAAATGTATTCTTACCATGCCAAAAATTCCCGGAGAAATGTTGACTATCCGTCTGAATTAAAGGAGTTCTTCCTAAAGGCTGACCGGCTCGCCAATCCCGTCATTATACAGCTAAAACCTAAGAAAGGCTTGTAATCAGGTGCGGAACAAAACACTTTTATTTTTCATCCTGGTATCCGTACCTTTTTTTCTTTCGGCACAACAAAAGGAAGCTATTGATACGGGTACAGCTTCCGGTGTTATAAAAGATTCCGTCCATAACTATGTACTTCCCGCTGCCACTCTTGCGGTTTACCTGGAATCAGACACCAGCCTGCTGAACTACCAGTTGTCTGACAAATCAGGAGAATTCAGCTATCGGAATTTGCCGGTAGGCGTTCCCCTGCTCATCGTCGCCACCTATGTAGGTTATACTCCCCTGACCAGACATTTTACCATTCCGGCTGAAGCAAAAAAGATTGACCTGGGCACTTTAAACATGAATATGAGTGAGAATACGCTTGAGGAAGTGGTGGTAATAGCAGAACCGCCGGTAAGAATGAATGGAGACACACTTGAGTTTAATGCCGATGCATTTAAACTGGATCCTAATGCGGTGGTAGAAGACCTGATGCGCAAACTTCCGGGAGTTACTGTATGGGGTGATGGGGTGATTACCGTCAACGGACGTAAGGTAAATTCTGTCCTGGTAGAAGGAAAGCCTTTTTTTGGTGGAAACATGAAGGTAGCAACGCAGAATATTCCGAAGGCTGCTGTGGAAAAGATCCAGGTATACAAAAAGAATGAGAACGACGATACCCGCGATTCCACGATGGAAGTAAATATCCGGTTGAAGGAACATATGCGCAAAGGCTATTTCGGAAAGACAATGGCAGGATATGGGAGTGACACCAGGTATCAGGCAGACGGTTCGTTTAACGTATTTACCCCTAAGACACAGGTTTCATTGGTAGGCGCAAGCAATAATGTAAATAAGACCGCCGGCAGCGTGGACGACTTTCTTGACAACAGTACCTTCAAGGGGGTTGGTGCCAGCGTGGATCATTATCCCGATTTTTTCAGGCAGGGCATTACCAGGCAACATTCTGGCGGGGTAAGGATAACGCATGACTTTCTGGATCATCTGATGCCTGCCAAAACACATGAGATACAGGGAGAATTTCTTATTTCACAAACAAGTCCCGTTCAGAACCGAAAAACCCGTACAATGATCAATACCGGCAACGATGCGGCCAGGATCCAAAACACTTCTTCAGCAAGCGACTCCAGGTCAAGCCGGCAGCACCTGTCAACCAGGTATGATCTTGGCACTAAATCCCGCCGGTTTTATATAGCGCCCCAGCTTGACATTCAAGATAACAGGACACTGTCTTTTAACGAAAGCAACATTTCAGAGGCAGAAAATAGTATTGAAACCTTCAGCACGGCGCTGCAGGACCGGACAAAAAGATCGAACAGCCTAAGCTTCGCAACCGGGTATCTTCATAACCTTGATGCCGGGCCCGCCTACCAAATTGATTATTACTTATCCGCGAACAACCGGGATGAAGACTTCCGTACAAAGACGCGTTTCTCTTCCCTGTACGATTCCGCAAAGAACAGGTACTACAACAGGATATACCATGACAGGGAAAACGAGCAGCTTCACGTCATTGAATTCCGGTTGCAAAAATTGAATCAGCTGCTTTATCAACCGGAGGGGAACGGTTTTCTGTTTGACCTGCAAGCGGACCTGCATATTGAACGGATAGAACAGGACCGCATTGTGAATGACATCGATAGTGCAGCTCAATCCCCTGGTTTGAACGCATATCTTTCCAATAAAAGCCTCTACCGTTCAGTTAACTTCTTACCAGCTTTAGTAGTACAACGATCTTTTTCCCGGTCTCTACACGGACGATTTCAAAAAACGTTGACTTTCAAGCTGGATCTGAAAGGCCAGTTTTTCAATCAGAAAAACGCTTCTCTAAAAGAATTTCAGCTTTTCAGTAAGAACGCAGCGACTTTACTGCCGGCAGCAAGCATAGTGTACAGAAATCAGCAATTCGATACGTATGATGCAACTTACTCCCTACGATATATCTCCTCTACAAGCTTTCCGGCCGTTGATCAATTGGTCCCCTGGTAGACAGTATTAACGGCTGGTATTTTCATTACGGCAATCCCGATTTGAAACCCTCATATAAGCAGGAAATATCTTTCAATAACACCTATTTCAGCGCTAGCGCTAATAACCATTTTAACTACACAATCGGGATAAATGCGGGGACTATCAGGGATCATTTGACGGATAGCACATTATATGACACCATAGGACGAAGTATTCATTACATCGTCAATGCCAGCGGGAACCGGTACCTAAGAGGCTACGGAGAGGTTAATAAATCCTACAAAAGAAATGATCATCAATGGCAGGTAAGCCTGAACGCAGACTATGGTTTCTCACGAAATCCAAGCTTTGTAAATGGAGAAAAACATCTTGTTAATAACATTAAAGGAGCGGCGGCGTTAACGATTTTATATACTTACCAGGATTTTCTTGCGATACGACTGACACAGGCGAACAGTTTTTTCCGGTCACGCCGTAAACAAACTAATAATAGTTATGAATTTAAAAACTTCGGAACCTCACTTGGACTAAGCGCAAGCGTCAATTGTACGAGAAAACTAACCCTGAGCAGCAACTTGCGTTATGACGATAATTCCTCCACAGGTATTGAAAACAAAGGATTTATTATATGGAATGCCAGCGTCGGCTACCGTTTTCTGGAAGGAAACAACCTTGAACTGAAACTATCCTTCCTGGACTTACTTCGCCAGAATACCGGTATCATCAACTATGGCTTGAATAACTCCATTACTACCGGTACAGTGAATGTATTGCAGCAGTATGGTTTGATTTCCCTGGCCTTCTATCCTCGAAAATTCGGGCTTCCCGGCAGGAAGGGAAATAGCGAATAAATACGGACGTTAAAGATCATCCGTAAAATGTCGTTTGCCTTTTTCCTGGTCGAATTTGCGCTGGTTATACTCGCCGGAGCGGTTGCGGGGAACGGACAGGCTCTTCCAGCCGGTATCTTTAATCATTTTGGCAATGAAAACGATCTGCCCCACGTGGTAAGCAGAATGGGCGAGCTGCCGGTTGATGGCCTCCGTTACCGTGTGGCCGTCGTTGCGGATGTAAACGATGGTTTCCAGGTCGGCTTCGGTGAGGTTGTCAAGTGCTTGCAGTACGCACGCCCAGCCTTGGTTCCACCGTGTTAGCAATTGCTCCCGGCTTGAAAGGATGTTTTCGAATTCCGAGTCCCGGTTGCGCCAGGGCTTTTCTCCGTCAGTTGTCAGGAAATCGGTAAAACGGGATATCATATTACCCGCCATGTGGTTTGCAATAACAGCAATGCTGTTGCTTTCATCGTTGTATTGCCAGAATAACTTTTCCTCCGGAAGCTGTTCCATTGCCTTTTCAGCAAGCATCTTGTAATACTCCAGCTGCTTCCGTATGCTTTTTAAATAACTGCTTTCCATACTAAAACTTGTTTTTATAATCTTTTTTACCCGCTTTCTTTCCGGCTTGTTTCCCGCTTTGTTTTCTGCTTACCGGCCTCCGCTCACATTTATAAATATCCCGGTTGAATAGGATGATTTTTCCGAAGCCAGCCACAGGATCGCTTCAGCGACCTCGCCGGCCAATCCGCCCCTCCTCAACGGAATAGATGCTTTGATTCGCTCAATACGCCCCGGCTCGCCGCCGTCTGCGTGGATATCGGTGTAAATGAATGCAGGCCGAACCGCGTTTACCCGGATGCCCTCCTCTGCTACTTCTTTTGCAAGCCCCACAGTAAAAGTGTCGATAGCGCCTTTGGAAGCCGCATAATCAATGTATTCTCCGGGAGCGCCGGTTTTTGCGGCAATGGACGAAACGTTGACGATAGCTCCTCCGCTTCCCCCGTGTTTCAGCGACATTCGTTTTACTGCTTCTCTGGCGCAGAGAATTTGCCCGGTGATATTTGCTGCAAATATCCTGCTCAGCCGGGCGGCGTCCATCTCTTCGAGCCTCATTTGCGGCTCAAGGATACCCGCATTATTTACCAGCACGTCCAGCCTGCCAAATACCCGATCAGTTTCTGAAAATAGCTTCATCACTTCTTCTTCCCGGGTTATATCAGCCTGGATAGCTACTGCTGTGCCGCCTTTGCCGGTGATCTCGGAAACAACCTGCTCAGCGGCAGTCCTGTTTCTGCGGTAATTTACCGCGACTGCATAACCTGCCTTTGCTGCAAGTATTGCTGTAGCCCCTCCTATGCCCCGGCTGGCGCCTGTTATCAAGATTATTTTCATCGCCTGCTTTAAATAGTAAGTTCCATTTTTATATCACAGCGCTTATATGCTCCTTTTTCTGCAGGAATTTCCTTAAAGCCCAGTTTCCTGTAAATACCGATGGCCCTCGCCAGCCTTGTGCTTGAATAGAGGATCAGACGGTTAAATTGCAATGCCCTTGCCTCTTCAATCGCTGCCTTGCATAGCTGGCTTCCAGCCCCAAGGCCCTGGAATGCTTCATCTACGGCCATTTTAGTAAGCTCGGCTATTCCAGGTTGGATGACCCGCAGTGCAACCGTACCAATGATCTGCTCTTCATGCCTGGCAAATAAAATTGCGCCTCCATCCTGCAGAATAGCGGCTTCCGGATGTGAAAGCACCCATTTATCCACAGGTTCCTCTTCGAAGTATTTATTCAGCCAGGCCTTGTTCAGTCGTTCGAAATGGGGTTGATATTCAGGTTTATATTTTACAATATCCATACATTTATTCTTGTTGATGCTCCATTAGCGAGAGAGCCCGTTCTGTAAAGCTTTTCTTTTTTAACTGGTCTTCTACTTCGGAAACAGCCTCCATCAAATTGTTTTCGGTATTGATCAGATCTGTTACGGCGGCGACAATAAGCTGCCATACGGGTTTCATTTGCCCGACCAGGTCCTTTCCCTTCTTCGTCAGCTGGATCAGGCGCTTTCTCTCATCGGTTTTATCGCGCTTGGAGCGGATAAGCTTCTGCTTTTCAAGCTCTTTCAGCAAGCTGATGGTTGAAGGGTGCGTATAGCCTATTTCCGCCGCAATTTCAACCACGCTCAGGACCGGCTTTTTATGCAGCGCGTAAATTACGGGGAACCATTTAGGTTCGAAATTTATTCCATGCGCTTTATAAATCTGCAAGCCGTCTTTGCGTATGAGATCGCTCAAACGCTGCAGCCTGGTTGAAATGGCCAAAACCCCTGCTTCATCAATTACATTCATCGGGTTCTTTTAGTGAAAGGTGATAATACCTGTTGTCAGCCGCCATCCTGGGAAAATAAGGCGGGAGGGCGGCCGCTTCGATCCGTTGAAAACCGTTTCGTTCGTAAAAACGGTGGGCTGCCTTGAGCATATCCACGGTTCCCAGGTAAAGTTCGTTAATTCCGTGGGCCTTACAAAATGCCAGGAGAACCTGGAGCAACTGCCGGGCAATCCCATGTTCCTTTCCCCGGAACTCCTTTTTTACAAACATTTTCCGAAGAGCGCCTGCCTGGTGGCCGGTGGAGATAAGCGCAATCGTCCCGATTAGTTCTCCCTCAATAAAAGCGCCCCAAAAACACCCTCCGGTAGCATAATAATACGTGTCAAGGTCCAACAGGTCCGGCTGCCCTTCCAGGGTAACAGGAACGTTGAATTCCACCTGCTGAATCGGCAATATAAGGTCTACAATGAATGGACAATCGGCGTTGTTAAGGGCCTTAATGGTCATCGCTGCATTCATAATTATAAATTTATCACAAAATTATGTAGCCGCCTACGTATTTCCAAACATATATTAAAATTGAAACTAAAAAATTTTAGAGGTTCAATAGAATTAGTACTTTTGCAATCATCAGATGATATGATGACTTATCATGGAACAAATAGTCCGTAAAAGATCATTAGCAGAAGTAGTTGCCGAAAAGATCCGGGAACAAATCCGGGAAGGCAGGTATACCGTGGATGACAAACTTCCCACCGAGCCCGAATTGATGGAAACATTCGGTGTGGGCCGGTCCACCGTGCGAGAGGCGGTGAAAATCCTGGCCCATTCTGGCTTTTTACGGGTAAAACAAGGCTTGGGCACCTTCGTAAAACGTCTTCATGCCAGCGAACCCCTGGAGAACAGGCTGGAACGAGCCGATGTGGAAGACCTGGTGGAGGTGCGGGAGCTACTGGAGTTAAAGATTGTGGAAAAAACTGCCTTGCATCGCAGCCCTGATCATTTAGCAAAGATGCGATCTGCACTTACCATGAGAAAGGATTTTGCCGGCAAAGGCATGACAAAGGAATGTATAGCGGCGGATATTGACTTTCATCTCGCTGTGGCGGAAGGCTGTGGCAACGAGATCCTGCTTGATCTTTACCGTTCCGTTTCCCGCCATGTTTCAAAACTATTCCGAAAGAGATTCACGAACACGCTGAAATTCCAGGAGACCCAGGAGCTGCATGAAGAGCTGCTGCGACACATCCAGGCGGAGGACCCGAAAAAAGCCCTCGCCGCCGCGGAGCGGATCATTGGTCAGATTTAATTGTAAAAAGAAATGCAAACATCACTTCCTGCTTCATCAAAATCCGTGCAGTCTACCGTTTACGCGATCTTATTCGCGATAAGCTTTACACATTTGCTGAATGACCTGATTCAGTCGGTCATTCCGGCGGTTTATCCCCTGCTCAAGAGAAATTACGGGCTAAGTTTTACGCAAATAGGCCTTATTACATTAGTATTTCAGCTTACAGCTTCTATTCTTCAGCCATTTGTGGGGCATTTCACGGATAAAAAACCCAATCCTCAGTCGTTGTCCATAGGAATGTCCTTTACTTTTTCGGGCTTGCTCTGCCTGGCTTTTGCGGGCAGTTTCTTAATGATACTGGCATCGGTAAGCCTCATAGGTATGGGTTCTTCCGTTTTTCATCCGGAGGCGTCAAGGGTAGCTCACCTGGCTTCGGGCGGTAAAAAGGGGCTCGCACAATCTATTTTCCAGGTGGGAGGCAATGCGGGCAGCGCCATAGGCCCGTTACTGGCGGCCCTGATTGTGATTCCTTTGGGTCAGGCGCATATCAGCTGGTTTGCCCTGGCAGCTGTCCTGGCAATTATCATTCTTATAGGGGTGGGCCGCTGGTACCAGGCGAATGTAATCCTTAAAAAAGCGTCCGCAAATACTGCTTCGCCTCCTGTCGCCGATTTTGCCCTTGACAGGAAGAAGGTGATTTTTTCTATTGTTATCTTGTTGCTGCTGATCTTTTCAAAGTACTTTTACATGGCTTCCATGACCAGCTATTTCACCTTCTTTCTTATTGAAAAGTTCCATGTTAGCGTACAGCAGTCGCAGATCTATCTCTTTGTCTTTCTCGCGGCAGTAGCGGCAGGTACGATCATCGGCGGGCCGCTTGGCGACCGCTACGGCAGGAAGCGCGTTATCTGGTTTTCTATCCTGGGCGCAGCTCCGTTTACGCTCATGCTGCCTTATACCGGCTTGTTCTGGACGATCATCCTGTCCGCGGTAATAGGAGTTATTATTTCTTCCGCGTTTTCAGCCATTCTTGTTTACGCTACGGATCTGGTGCCGGGTAAAGTAGGCATGATCGCCGGGCTGTTCTTCGGCTTCGCCTTCGGAATGGGCGGAATCGGCTCCGCCGTGCTTGGCTGGCTGGCAGACCAAACCAGTATCGAATATGTATTTAAGATCTGCGCCTTTCTCCCGCTGATGGGGATCATAGCAGGCTTGCTCCCGGATTTGGCACACGGGAAAACGGCTCGCTAAGACGACAGCCCTTACGCAACAAAGCCGGTTAATCGTATTTTAATGCAGGATAGTCCAGCAGTCTGCGCCATAAAGCAAGCTGGCCGATAATATTGGCTTCCCGGTAAATGGTAAAAGACAGGAGATCGTAATGGCTCATTTTCATAAAGCCCATATCGATTTCACTATCCAATTTTTCATCATCAATGCTTATAAGGGCTTCCCTTGCCGCCGGACTGACCTTTTCCCAGTCCTTTACATAATCAGCGATCGTAGGGTATTTTGCGCCTTCCTGAATTCCTTTGTTATCCTTGAAAAGCTCTTCGCCGGTTTGCCTGAGCCCGGGCTGTGTTTCCGATACCATCAGGTACCGCTGCTGTACTGCCGAGCCGGCAAGCCAGGCAACATGATTCGCTTTTGTGTTTAAGCGATTATACGCGTCCTCTTCCGAAATCCCCTCAATTGCCCGTGGAAAAAACGTGGTGTGCATATCGAATAATACGAGTAAGCCTTCCGTCCTGGTACTTGCTGTTTTAGTTTCCATCTTGTGTTGTTTTGATGTAAAGTTACCTTATTGACGGATCTGGTTGGCTGTGTTATTGCGACAATCTAACGGGGCAATCACGTCATGATAAACTGATTTTGCGGCGGATAATGCAGATAGTTTTTCCAGTCGATAGCAAATATCTTTCTAAGCTTTTCCGTGAGTTCCCGGATCGTATGCGTCTTTTCAAGGTATAAATTAGCGCCGCTTCTGAAACAATGATCCACCACCTTCTTTGACTGCTGGGAGGTATACATAATCACGGGAAGCTGATCGTAGTCCCTGTTTTTTCTTATTTCAGTAATGCAAGCAATCCCGTCCTTACAAGGCATCCGGATATCGAGGAACAGGATATAGGGAAGTCTTTCTTTAAGGAGAATAAAAAGAATATCCCCGTTGGCGGCATGCCTCATAATGTATGGAAAGTCAAGTTCCTGCAGGGCCATTTCAAATATTTCAACATCGTCCAGGTCGTCTTCTGCGAGCAGGATATCCCTTGTATCGTCTAATTCAGTCATTGCAACATTCAGGTTTGAAACACTAATATATAAACTTCCATTTATTCCCACGCGTTTACCTTCTAAGCACAGCAATTAATCGGCCAGCATACACATATCCGGAAACCAATTTAAAATCGCCGTCGCTGCTTTACGCGCAATTCCCTACCTTTGAATTTTGCAACCAGCTTTTATTATGAGAGCAATTAAAAGTACATCACTCGAGGAGTTTTATCAACAAGCTTCGGGCTTTACGGGGAAAGACATCCATACTCTTTTACCGTCGGGTATCAATAAGGAAATAGGTCATTTCAACGTGTTCGATATTTCTGAAACGATACAGCAGGTAAAACGAAAACAGCCGATGCCCTACAACCGGAGAGCCTATTTTAAGATCAGCCTTATCAGGGGCAGAAACCGGGCGGAATACGCCGACAAGATCATTGACGTTACAAAAAACGCCTTACTGTTTGCCACGCCTAAAGTGCCCTATCATTGGTTCCCGCTGGATGAAAACCAGGCCGGCTCATTTTGCGTCTTTACTGATGCCTTCCTGATAAAAAACAAAAGCGGTGTTGTTTTAGACGAGCTTCCCATTTTCAGGTCAGGTGGCTACCCGGTATTTGAGATCGATGACGAGAAAGCGGAAGAGATTGGACGTATTTTTAAAAAAATGCGGGAAGAAATAACATCCGATTACGAATACAAGTATGATTTGCTCCGGAATTACGTATTGGAACTCATCCATTACGGGCAGAAATTACAGCCAGCTACCGCTTTACGCTCCAGCCAAAACGCATCTTCCCGGATCGTCTCTCTTTTCATCGAATTACTGGAAAGGCAGTTTCCTGTGGAGTCTCCTCATCAGCGATTAATGTTAAGGTCGGCAAAAGAATATGCGGAACGACTGGCCATCCATGTAAATCACCTCAACAAGGTGTTAAAGGAGAACACAGGAAAAACCACCACGGAAATTATTGCCGCCAGAATTTTGCAGGAAGCAAAAATATTACTAAAACAAACGGACTGGAACATATCGGAGATCGCCTACAGCTTAGGCTTTGAAGAAGTTCCTCATTTCTCCAACTTTTTCAAGAAGCAAACCTCTGTAGCTCCCCTGGCTTTTCGCTCCTGATATTTGATTTTTGCAAATAACAGATTGATGTTTGCAAACACCTGCCTGCTTTTTAGCTGATCTTTGGACTATGATGACAACAGCAAAAAGCAAAATTGCCCTGGTGACCGGCGGAAGCCGCGGTCTGGGAAGAAACATGTCAGTCAGCCTTGCACAAAAGGGGATTGATGTTGTGATAACGTATAACAGCAACAGGGAAAAAGCGGATGAAGTAGTCGCCGAGGTACAGGCTCTGGGTCAAAAAGCCACCGCTTTCCAACTGGATACCGGCAATGTGCGTATGTTCGGCGATTTCTTCGCACAGATGGCGGCCTGGTTAAAGGAGCAAACCGGTAAGGCGAACTTCGATTTCCTGATCAACAATGCGGGGACGGCCCTTTATTCACCATTTCCGGAAACTACCGAAGAGCAATTTGATGAAGCGTTCAACATCCACTATAAAGGCGTGTTCTTCCTTACCCAGCAAGCATTGCCATTTCTGAATGACGGTGGACGTATTATCAATATTTCTTCGGGGCTCGCACGCTTTTCCATCCCTGGTTCCTCCGCTTACGGCTCTATGAAAGGCGCCATTGAAGTACTTACCAGGTACCTGGCCAAAGAACTGGGCCACCGCGGAATTGCGGCGAATGTTATTGCGCCGGGCGCTGTCGAAACCGACTTTGGCGGCGGCCATTTACGGGATAACAAAGACACCAACCAGCGGATAGCAGGCATGACCGCCCTGGGTCGTGTAGGTTTGCCGGACGATATTGGCGGCGTGGCGGCATTTCTATGCTCAGACGAGGGCCGCTGGATCAACGGGCAGCGTATTGAAGCTTCCGGAGGAATGAACCTTTGATCGTTTTTTACATATGCTTTACCTGAACTGCTTCGGTTTCAGCTTTTGGGCGGCAAGTTCTGCTATTTCGGCAACTCTTTTTTGCCGGGTTTCCGGGCGTTTGGCAAGTATCAGCCATTGCAGAATGCTTTTTTTGGCCGACTTGCTTAAACTCAGAAAGAAATCACCGGATCCCGGTTTACGTTGGAATTCCTTTTCGAGGTCTTCAGGTATTTTTAGTTCTTCAACATCGTTCAGGATATCCCAGGAGCCGTTTTGCCTGGCAATTTCAATGCTGGCGTAACCGGCCTTTGTCATCAGCCCTTTTTCTATCAATTGCTGAACCTTGTCTTTATTAATTTTTGACCAAACACTTTTTGGCTTTCGTTTACAAAAAAATTGTATAAACGTTTCCTTGTCAAGCGTTTTCCTTGTACTGTCTATCCATCCAAAGCAAAGGGCTTCCTCAACGGCCTCGCTCCAGCTGAGTGTTGGCAAATTGAATTCCTTCTTGCTTTGGATCAGCCAAATTGATTGCTTGGTTTCGTGATGCTTCTCCAGCCAGCGCCGCCATTCTTTCCGGCTTGCCGGGCGAAAAGTTTCTATCTCTTTTAGCATAGCGGTGACAACCTAGTCAGGCTCTGATCGTTTCGCTGTTTATATCTTTTGATCATTCTCTTTTTTTCTGAACGACACCATCCGCTTTATCAGGCCCAGGGGCAATTCGTTCTTAGCCGGCAGCTGGATAGCAGATTTGGTCACTTTCAGTTTTTTCAGTTCGGGCTCAAATTCTTTTAAGAAGGCTTCGCTCCAGGGGCTTGCAAGCGAAATATGTTTAGCATAGGCCGAATAATATATCAGGTATCCTTTATATTTAAAAGCCGGGATCTGGTAGCTGATCACTTCTTCCGCGTCGGGCGCTACCTCTTTGATCACTTTGCGGATCTGCTGCATTCTTTCCTGCACTTCAGCCGGGAAAGTGCGATGGTATTCGTCAATTGTTTTAAAATCGGTTTTAGCCATTGTGATAAAGTTTGACCTAAATTAATAAATAAAGCGGCGGGATCACCTTCACTGCGGCGGTAATTTTTGCAAGAACGCGGGGTGTTAACGGCTACTGCTTTTTAACCGTTCCAAATTCTCTTTTCTAATCTGTTGGAGCTTATTTTCTTCCCTTTCCATATCATACTGGAACACAAACAAGACCTTCGCGTCATCATCAATGCCATATTGTTTTCCTAACATCGCATACCAATGATCATCGAGCTTTAAGTAATTCCCCCAGTTGCTCATATATCGAACATTCTGTCTATTTTCGAAAGAAGACAACGGCTGACCAATGATAGCTTTACCATCCAATTTAAAATCCGGGTCGCTTGTTTGCACGTACAAAGATTTCAAAATATTATCCACTGCGATATCATATTTAATACCGTCTATTTCCGCAGCATGCGAGATCATGTACTCACCTTCCCTTGGGACGGAGACCATCATACGCTGATAACTGTTTTGCAATCGCTCCTTTTTACCCTGTTCAAGTTTTTTTTGATCTTTGCCCATATCATATTGAAAAACCGACCAGACCTTCGAATCATCATTTAGATCTTTAAAATCGAAAGCTGCATACCAGTTGTCGTCCATCATAAGGTAATGCCCCCAGCCCATTATTAACTTCGCCTCATCTTTGTTCTTGAACGAAGACAAGGGACGATCGATAACCGGCTTACCGTCAATCTTGAAATTGGGGTCATTGCACGATATATATAAGCGTTTCACATAATCATCCACCGCAATCCTGTAGTGTGTGTCAGAAATTACTGTTTCATACATAGGGACTATGCTGGAAGTCGGTGCCAATATATACTTTTGCTTTACTTCGCTGGCGTTTTGTGCCAGGGAGGGTGCGGCAAGGCTAAAGGATATCAGGAATACCAGTATTGTGTAATTTTTCATAATTGAAACGTGTTTCCTATGTATTAATATGATCCTGATTCCTCACAATGACGGATCTTTTTCAAGCCAGACTTAGTAAAAAACCGATTGTCTCCAGCCGTCGGCTTCTTTCCCTAAAACGTTCTGTTTTACCCCGTCAATATAAAAGGTAAAGTGCCGATAATAACCAACCTTTGTACTGTCTCTTACACGCAAAGTATCTATGTCTATTCCCTGGTCATTTAAAGAAATATTTATCACTTGCTTCAGGTTCCGACAACTAGTTAGATGAGGAGGTCCACCACCATGCATCTCACTTTGAGGGAAGGTTAGCTCCCAATACCTATTGTCTTCAGGGTCTTGGTAAAGATATCCCAGCCACTTTTATTGGTAGCCATCTACATGGTTTGGTGTGAGGGGCATTCACGCCTAAAGGCCATGTCCCTCCCTTCCCCGGTTTTGTGTTGGCTTTAGGGGTTTCCCCTTGATCTCCCTGATATCCTGTAGATCTCTTTTTCTGCCTGAAGCCGTTTTGTTCTGTATAAAATCCTGAAGGCCGATATAGAAAAGCGTTTGCCCATCCATATCTACCTGTTGCCTGTTCTTTCTGGCATCTCCAAATGTGACTCCGTCGATTTCATTTAAGATATCGATTCGTAACGGAGGATAACCGATTTGAGTAATATACCCCGGCTTTAAAAAATCTTCCTCGGTCAGGCCTAACGAGCCCATTCCAAAGTTCCGGATCACTTGCATTAAACGGATAGCATTCTCTTTAGATACGTCAATCCAAATATCCAGATCCCCGGTATGCCTGGGCGCACCGTGCAAAGCGAGGGCATATCCGCCAACAACCATATAATCTACCTGATGCTTATTCAACAGCGCGATAAAATCCTCAAAATCTTTTGCCAGTATCATTCATTGATTTTTACGGTTCTTATGGAAGTCTTATCCATTCTTTGGTTTTTTGTCAGGGATTGAGATACGATAAAAGCAACTGCTTCAAGGCGCTTTTTAGGGGGCTGAGCAAGCCAATAAATCAAATCACGCTCGCTATCATTAGCCTCGTGCAGCTTCACCGTTCGTACTACCGGCGCAATGCTTCTTTTTGTGATCGTAGCAGGCATGTCTGGCTTGGTAAGCACGGTTTTCCGCTCGATCTTTACGTGATCTTTCTCATAAGCCGTCCTCCCCTTGCCCAGGTAGTTATTTAACGTGTTATAATTAAACTCAGGATAATTCAAGCAGAGGTTCTTTAGGTTGGAGAAAACCTCCACCCTCGTACCGGCCGGTTCTTTCCATTGCAGAACAACTACCCGTTTATCTTTGCTACCAATCTTTTTCATATTGACAAATATAACAAATATTCGTCAAATATTGGTCATTTCTCATCAACTAGGCTGTTCAGTCGTTTACGCAATTCCCGGTACAAGCCGGGGTTTTAATTTGAGCTGTCAGCATGAGGACTTAAAAAGTTTGGACCTAAAAAAGCATAACCTGTCGGGGCTACCACCTGCTCCTTATTAAAGCCCATCTAGGTTGCGCCAGGCAATTTTGAAATCGTTTTTCAACATGAGTCTGTGTTTTTCATTCAGATCTTAGTGATTTCACCGGGTTCATCAGCGCCGCTTTTATTGATTGAAAGCTTATAGTGAGCAAGGCAAGGCCCACAGATAAAGTTGCCCCGAGTGCAAATATCCACCACCGAATTTCTATTCTATAAGCGAAATCTTCCAGCCAGCGATTCATCACATACCAGGCAATGGGGGTAGCAATCGCAGAGGCAATCAGCACTAGTTTGATGTAATCCCCGGAAAGAAGAGCTACTACATTGCTTATCGACGCGCCCATCACTTTTCGGATACCAATCTCTTTGGTACGCTGCCTGACAGAAAAAACAGTAAGGCCGAACAGACCTAAACAGGCAATAAAAATAGCCAATGTGGTAAATATCGCAAAAAGTCGGGCAAAACGCTGGTCATTCTTGTACTGCTGCTCGAATTGCTCATCAACGAATGCGTACTGAAAGGGATTGCTCGGGAAATGCTGTCTATAGATCTCTTCTATCGAGGTGATCGTCTGAGACAGATTCGCGGTATTCACTTTAATAGAAATTTGGGAATTGCGCTGGAAGAGTTGGAACATGATATTTCCACGCGCTTGGTGCCCCGATGACCAGTTGAAATCTTTCAAAACACCAGCCACCCGGCCAAAGGTTAGTTTTTCACCCAAAGCATCTGCTGGTTTGTCGAAGCCGAGGGAAAGAGCAGCCGTCTCATTAATCAGCATGGGAGGAGTGGCACCCTCTGGAATGCTATAGGAAATTTCAGTAAGATCTCCAGCCACTAGCTCTATGCCATAAAGACTGAGGAAGTTGGTATCGATTGGCCCGCCAGAAACGCTTACATTTGCAGACGGATCGTCCATGGCTTTACGAAATGTTCCGGTGAAGGAAAAATCGCGTCCGGGAACAGAACCTGAAGTAGCAGTTTGCCAAACACCAGGAAGTTGGCGCAACTCTTGAAGGAAGGGTGCAATTCTGTCCGTCTTATTCGTGTCATCAGGGAGAAATCGCGGGCTGGGTACGGTAAGGATTTGTTCCAGGTTCATACCCAGGTCCATATTCCGCATATGGTTGAGTTGTGAATGTACGATCATGGTTCCCACCAGCATTACAATAGAGACGGCGAACTGGAATACAACAAGCCCACGTCGCAATCTTGCTCCGGCGGCAAATGTGCCGGCTTTTCCCTTAAGCGCGGCTACAGGCTTGAAGGAGGAGAGGACAAAGGCTGGATATAGGCCGGCAAGCAACGTTGCTGACAAGAAGATGCCCGGAAAAACCGTCCAGAAATGTGGGCCGGTCCACAAAGGGTGAGTAATGGTTGTATCCGCTACCTTGCTAAGAGCCGGTATTAGTAAAGCAGCCAGGCTAATGCCAAGCGTAGTAGCTATGAGGAGTGTGACTACCGATTCACACAGAAACTGAATAATTAGCTGTTTCTTCCCGGCCCCGATCGCCTTCCGGACTCCGACCTCCCGCGCTCGGTTAAGCGCCCGCGCCGTGGCCAGATTAATATAATTGACAAGCGCGATCAGCAGCGTAATCAAACCAATGATGATGAAGAAATAAACGGTCCGGTAACTGCCCATAGTTGCTTTCGGGGCGGCTATGTCTTTATTCAGATGAATATCCCATACAGGCTGTAAATTTACATTTGCCGTGGTTTTTGTTGGCCGCCAATCTGCTTCCTTGTTCTCAAGTATCACATCTGTGAACTTCTGTTCGACCGCTGCTACATTTATCTCTGGATGTAATTGTACATACGTGATGAAATTTTTCCAGTCCCAGCCTGATATAGGATCTTTATATTGTTGGCTTTTCTGTAACAGATCGGCCATTGGGAGTAGAATATCGAATTGAAGATGCGAATTAACCGGAATATCACGAAAAATACCGCTCACCCGGAATTTTCCACTGATCCAGCCCCTTACATCAAGCGTTTGTCCCATAGGATCTTTGCTGCCGAAGTATTTTTTAGCCACAGACTCTGATAAAATAATCGTTTCTGGCTCGGTAAGCGCTAGGGATGGATCACCGGAAATCAGCGGATAGGAAAACATCTGTAAAAATGCAGGGTCAGCATAGTACACCCCTTCCTCCTCAAACGCTTTAGCCGGCTGAGTAGGATTAGAAACAATGGCATTGTCATACTCCGGATGCAACCGCGCGAAGCGCATGACTTCAGGCGTCTCCTGCGCCATCATGGGAGCCATCGCCCATCCAAAGGTGGGAGTGGTATTTGGATCGTCTCCGCTGCTCACGGTGGTTACGTTAACACGGTAAAGATTTGGGGCGTTTTCATTGAAATCGTCAAAACTGTATTCGAAGGCTACATACTGAAAGATGAGCAGACAACACGTGATGCCGACGGATAGCCCAGCAATATTAATCAAGAAATAGCCACGCTGGTTTACTAAGCTGCGAATTGCGATCTTGAAATAATTTTTGAGCATGGTTCAGGCGCTTTTCCGTTAAACTGCAAGAACGCTGCCACGCTTAAAAGCGTCCTGAAGGACCTAATTTGGCCCTTTTAACTTCTGGGAAAGTGTTCGATAATGGACAAGCTTGTCCGGAAACGGACAGGTTAATTGATTTAACAACAATCGATGATCCTTCATAAAGACAAGGAGTTATTAAGCTCGCTAGTGTATCGGCGGTTTTTCCCAAAACCCATGTATGTATACAGGAATTAATATTTTAGCTGCATACACACTTTCACCACCAGCTTGTATTCTAGCCAAATAATCATTTAAGTTCATATTATATTTGCTATCGCGTTTTATGACACGTCTTTCCCGCTCCTCTAAAACGAAAACGAACGGAATAATAATTGTTTCTGCTGTACTACGAGGCGACCACATTCCCCCGGTACTTAAAAGACCTTCTTTTGCCGCTTTGACAAACATCTCGTCAGTTGGCAAGGGATTTAGAACCTGGATACTGTCAATTGATCCATCTTTTGTAACCCTAAATTTAAGCATTACTAACACTGACGAGTGTATCTCGTCAGTATTCACTTCTGGGCCGGGATAATTTGTTTCTTTTATAAGAAACTTGGCAAGTTGTATATCGCCGTCTTTAAATCCAAGTAGATTTCCATCTTTTTGTGCCAGCAAAGATGAATGACAAAGTATAGATAGCAGAGTTGATAGGATAATTCTATTCATATTCTCCTTATTGACATATCACCCCTACTTCGGTTGGCATAGCGTTGATCAGGTTAAAAACACGCAAAAGTTTATCTTCAAGTATCAGTTATTACAATTATAATTTTTCTTGACCAGAAAGACAACTGTTATGAATTACTGAGGAATAAATCCGGCGTCGCTGCGCTCGCCTTCTGACTCGTTGGGGGGAAAGGGGATTAACTACGGCGCCGGGGGCGCCTCCGTTGATCCCCTGAGGGGGGAGCGGTTCAAGCTATCAATTTTTTTTGCGCGCGAAGGCGCGCTATTTTTTATTTTTTCCGCTTTTGCCGAAGCGAGCTTCGTCAACGCTCCAAAAATAAAAAACCCCGCCGGTGGCGGGGAAAAAATTGATGCTTGGCGGAGAGAGGGGGATTCGAACCCCCGGTACCGTTTCCAGTACGACAGTTTAGCAAACTGTTCCTTTCGGCCACTCAGGCACCTCTCCTTTTTTTCCTTGCCGGACCGGTTTGTGCGCTTTGCTGGCGGGCGGCGTGGGCGCTGCTTTTGCGGTTTGGCGAAAGGAATGCAAATATAGGGAATTTTGATAATTTCCGGCCAAAAATGTAGGGGGAATTAATTTATTTCGCTGGCTGCTTTCGGGTACTCGATGCGGGCGTGGTAGATGCTGATCAGCATTTCTTTGAAGATGGAACGGATGGTGGCGATGTCGCGCAGGGTGATGTCGCTGTTTACCAGTTGGTTTTGTTCGATTTTGTAATCGACTATGCGGTCAACCAGGGATTCTATGTTTGTGGCGTTGGGTTCTTTCAGGCTCCGGGAGGCGGCTTCTACGGAGTCGGCCAGCATGAGGACGGCCTGCTCCTTGGTGAAGGGGATGGGGCCGGGATAACGGAAAATTTGTTCGTCCATGATGCGGTCCGGGAAATTTTTCAGGAAGGATTGATAGAAATAGTCCACGCGGGTTGTTCCGTGATGGGTTTGGATAAAATTGACGATATCTTCCGGAATACTCTTTTTGCGGGCCATGGCAATGCCATCCGTTACGTGGCGGATGATGATGCGGGCGCTTTCGTCATAGGTCAGTTTATCGTGGGGATTGTAGCCTTTATTCTGGTTCTCCTTGAAGTAGGAAGGGCTTTTCATTTTGCCAATATCGTGGTAAAGGGCGCCGGCGCGAACCAGAAGGGCGTTCCCTCCTATTTTATAAATGGCCGCTTCCGCCAGGTTGGCTACCTGCAGGGAATGCTGGAAGGTGCCGGGGGCATTGAAAGCAAGATCGCGCAGTATCGGGCTGTTAGTATTGGTCAGCTCCATGAGGGTGATCTCCGAGGTAATCCCGAACAGCTTTTCAAACAGGTAAATAAGCGGATAGGCCAGCAGGGATAATACCACGCTGATCATGAAAATAAGGAATTTCTGCCATTCTATATTCTGAAAACTGCCTTCATGAGTGATAGAAAGGCCCAGGAAGGCGACGTAATAGGTCAGCAGAATGAGCAGGGATGACAGCAGGAATTGTGAGCGGCGGAGCAGGTTCCGGATGCTGTAGATAGCGGTCATTCCGGCCGTGACCTGCAGAAATACGAATTCAAAGCCGTTCGGGACAAGGAAACCGGCCAGGGTAACCACCAGCAGGTGGATATTCAGCGCCATCCGGGAATCAAACAGCAGCCGGATGATGATGGGAACGATACAGTAGGGAATGAGGTAAATATCGAGCGTGGTGGTCTTCAGTATCCAGGAAAGGATGGACAGAATGACGGCAACGATCAGCAATACCAGCAGCAGTTTGCGATAATCCTTGAAAACATCCCTCCGGAAATAATAAAGGAACAGCATGATCAGGGCCATGGGCGTGGCCACGAGCAGGAACTGCCCCAGCATGATGATACGCCTGTCTCCGGAAAAAATAATGGACCGCTGATATTGGTTTTTGATGGAATTCAGCCGCTGGTAGACCTCGTCGGTCACCACCGAACCTTTGCGGACAATAAGTTCGCCCTTCTGAACCAGTCCGCGCTTCTGGGAAATGCTGCTCAGGGCCTCCTGCTCCAGCTTCGTGGTCAGGGCTTCGTCAAAGATCACATTGGGCTGCAGGTGATCTTCGATGATCTCCATCAGGAAATCCTTATCGGTTTCGGCATATTTTTCAAGGCGGACATTGGCAAAGGCCAGGGCCTTCTCATGGGTATAAAGCGCGGACAGGTTTACGTTACCTGCCACATTATTTTCCACCAGGGTAAGGGAATTCCCGCGTTTCCGGTTTCCGGGCCCGGCCGCAGGATCAATAATACCTGTGTTATAAAACTCTTCCAGCAGCTGCAGCCCGGCTTTCAGGTTGGAGCTGCGGTTGGGGTTGGAGGCGTATTTCGATTTCCATAAAAGGTCGAAGCTTCGCTTAAAGCTTTCGATATTCCGCTCCCCTATATAGCCAACTTTGCGGTAGACGGGAAGAATATCATTCAGGACCTCTTGCCGGTCAGCTTCGAGTTCTTCCGGCGTTTTTTCTATTGCGAAGGAAAAAGGAGCGTAAAAATCGGGATGCATCCACACCTTTCCCTTTTCGTATTCGTATTTAAAGCGTTTTTCCCTGGGCAGGGCCGTCACAATGGCCACTACGCATAAAAGCATGAGGACAAATCTGATAAGATTTGCATTTCTCAACCTGAATAACCTGGAGAGGCCTGACCTGAACATATATCAAAAGTATTATATTTTTATATAAATTGCGGCGTTAACAATCAATAAAGCACTATTAAATGGAAGAAGTCATCATTGCAGGGGCTGCCCGTACTCCTATCGGGAGCTTCGGGGGAAGTCTTTCCAGCCTCAGCGCAACCCGACTGGGCGCCATTGCGGTGAAGGCAGCAGTGGAACGCGCGGGCATCTCACCGGAGCAGGTGCAGGAATTATTCATGGGAAACGTGCTGACAGCCGGCGAAGGCCAGGCGCCTGCCACACAGGTAGCAACGTTCTCCGGGTTGCCGCTAATCCCCGCCACAACAGTTAATAAAGTATGCGCTTCCGGAATGAAAGCCGTCATGCTTGCTGCGCAGTCCATCATGACGGGCGAAAACGAAGTAGTGGTCGCAGGCGGAATGGAAAGCATGAGCAATGTGCCGTACTACCTGGACAAGGCCCGGACGGGTTACCGCCTGGGGCACCAGCAGGTGCGTGACGGCATCCTGTCTGATGGATTATGGGACGTATACAATGATTTTCATATGGGCAATGCGGCGGAATTGTGCGCCGCGGAGTGCGGGATCAGCCGTGAAGAGCAGGATGCTTATGCCATTGCCTCCTACCGCCGCGCGCTGAACGCGCAGGAAAAAGGACTATTCAAAGAAGAGATCGTTCCGGTAGAGATAAGTACAAAAAAAGGGAGCCTGCTGATCAGCGAAGATGAAGAACCGGGAACCGTAAAGTTTGAAAAGATACCGGCATTATCGCCGGTGTTTCAAGAAAGCGGAACGGTTACTGCTGCAAATGCTTCAACGATAAATGACGGCGCTGCCGCATTGGTTTTAATGAGCGCCCGGAAGGCCCGGGAACTGGGAATACGCCCGCTTGCACGCATTCACTCCTTCGCGGATGCGCAGCAGGCGCCCGAATGGTTTACTACGGCGCCCGCCAGGGCCCTTCCCCTCGCCCTTCATAAGGCAGGAATGCAGGCGGAAGTAGTTGATTTTTACGAGATCAACGAAGCCTTTTCTGTGGTAGCCCTGGCCAATAACCGTGAAATGAAACTGAATCCGGAGCGGGTAAACGTGAACGGAGGAGCAGTTTCACTCGGGCACCCCATCGGCTGCTCAGGCGCGCGCATCCTGGTTACGCTGCTTTCGGTATTAAAACAGCGGGAAGGAAAGATAGGAGCCGCAGGTATCTGTAACGGCGGCGGGGGCGCTTCGGCCATAGTCATCGGGCGGCTGTGATCATCAGAAACAAACGTATGCGGAAAGGCTTTGGATTACTTATCATTTTTATACTACTGGCTGCCGGCGCGGAAGGACAGCAGGCTGGCAACGCCCGCTTAGCATCCTATCAGGATACCCTGGCTTCCCTGGGTAAAAAGATCATGACATCCTCCTTCAGCCCGGAACGGATAGAAGCCAATTACCAGTTCATAAAAATCCTTGTGGAAGCGCTGCAGGAGCCTGATTCTTACTCCTTTGGTTTTGATTCAGTGAAAAATATGCGTATCCTGTATGCAGATGATAATTCTTTCAGGATTATGAGCTGGTATGTGGACCGGGGAAATTCCTCTCAACGTTTTTACGGCGCCATTCAAATGAATGAACCGGAATTAAAACTATTCGGGCTGGTAGACCACGCGAGCGAGTTTCATCGTCCCGAAGACACCGTCTCCTCCTACGAGTCCTGGTACGGGGCCTATTACTACAGGATCATTCCCGTGAAGGCAGGCGAACAGAAATACCACGTATTGCTGGGCTGGAGCGGCGGAAGCCCGGCCGTGTCCCGCCGCGTGATCGATGTATTGCATTTCCGGCAGGGGAAGCCCGTATTCGGCATGCCGGTTTTCCATACGAAAGAAGGGGTCAAAAACAGGATCCTCTTCCAGTACAGCAGCAAGGCGTCAATGATGCTGGACTACCTTCCGGAAAAAAAAACCATCATATTTGACCACCTGGTACCTTTCTCGGAGGGTCAAAAAGGAAATTACGAATTTTACGGGCCTGATCTCTCTTACGACGGCTTTGCCCTGCAGAACGGCCAATGGCATCTGACCGAGGATCTGGAACTGCAAAACGATAGAAACAACCTGGATAAATTTTTCAACGACCCGGAAAAGATGCGGGATGCGCCTGCGTCCAAACTTCCGGAAGACAATTAGTATCATGAAGAAAAAAATACTCACCTTGTTACTGGCCGGCTCTTCCTGCGCGCTTTTCGCCCAAACCGGCAAAAAAGAATTAAGCCTGGAAGACATCTACGTGGAAGGTAAATTCAGGACAGAATCCGTATACGGCCTGAATTCCATGAAAGACGGCAAGCATTTCAGTTCCGTGGAACGCGATCCCGCAACCGGCGAGATGTACCTGGTTCAGTATGAATACCAAACCGGGAAAGCCACCGACACCATTTTACGAAGCGCCTCCCTGAAATACGAAGGCATTCAGCTGCCCGCAAGCGGAACGTTCAGCAGCGAAGAAAGCAAGATCCTGCTGAAAACAGACGTGGAGCCCATTTACCGGCGCTCAACCATTGAAAATAACTTTATCTACGACAGAAAAGACGGCAGCATCACTCCCCTTTCGGAAAAGGGCCGTCAAAAATACGCCAACTTTTCGCCGGACGCCTCCCGCGTAGCCTTTGTACGAGATAACAACTTATTCATCAAAAACCTGAAAACCGGGGAAGAAAAACAAATCACCAGCGACGGAAAATATAACCATATTATCAACGGCGGAACCGACTGGGTTTACGAAGAGGAATTCGAGTTTGCACGGGCATTTTTCTGGTCGCCGGACGGAAAGAAGATCGCCTACTATAAATTCAATGAAAGTGAGGTAAAGCAGTACAACTTTGCTGTGTACGATCAGCTTTACCCTACCGATTACCGATATAAATACCCCAAGCCGGGAGAAGCGAATTCCGTTGTCAGCATCCATATCTATGACCTTGAAAGCGGGAAAACAGTCAAAGCTGATATTGGCGAAGAAACCAACCAGTACATTCCAAGGATCAAATGGACCCAAAACCCGTCCCAACTTTGTATTTTCCGGATGAACCGGCACCAGAACAAACTGGAATACCTTTTGGCCGATGCCGCCAGCGGCCAGACGCGGCTACTGCTCACCAGGGAAAGCGATACCTATATTAGTATAAACGATGACCTTCATTTTCTTTCGGATGGAGAAGGCTTCGTTTTTACCAGCGAAAGAAACGGCTATAATCATATCTATCTCTATGGCATGGACGGGGAGATCATCCGGCAGGTGACCGACGGTTCCTGGGAAGTAACGGCCCTGTACGGGATCGATGAGGAGCGCAAGCTCATTTATTTCCAGTCGGCGGAAAATTCCCCCCTTCAGCGCGATATCTATTCCATTTCCCTGAAAGGCACCGGCAAAAAGAAATTAAGCGATCGTGAGGGAAGCAACGATGCCGTATTCAGCGCGGATTTCTCCTACTTCATCAACTACCACAGCGCCGCCGGCGTTCCCACCATCGTGACGGTGAACAACCGCAAGGGAGAAGTGCTGCGGACGCTGGAAGACAATAGTACCCTGAAGGAAACGCTTTCGGATTACGACCTGGCAGAAAAGGAATTCCTGCAGATACCCTCCGCCGAAGACGGCATTATGCTGAACGCCTGGATGATCAGGCCGCCGGATTTTGACCCTTCCAAAAAATACCCTGTTTTCATGTACGTATACGGCGGGCCGGGCAGCCAAACCGTAACTGACAGCTGGGCCGGCGGCGATCTCTGGTACCAGCTGATGGCTCAGAAAGGTTATATCGTCGTATCGGTAGACAACCGCGGCACGGGCGGACGCGGGGCTGAATTTAAGAAAATGACCTACCTGAACCTGGGCAAGATGGAAACCGAAGACCAGATAGCTGCCGCTGAATGGCTGGCCACGCAATCCTATGTGGACGGCTCCCGGATTGGCATTTATGGCTGGAGCTACGGCGGTTATATGGCTTCTCTTTGCATTACCCGCGGCGCTGAGGTATTCAAGGCGGCGGTTGCAGGGGCGCCGGTAACCAGCTGGCGTTTTTACGATTCCATTTATACTGAACGGTACCTGCGCACACCCCAGGAAAACGAGGACGGCTACGACCTGAACTCCCCTATCCATTATGCCGATCAGCTGAAAGGAAATTATCTGCTCATCCATGGCACCGCGGACGATAATGTGCATTTCCAGAATTCCGTCGAAATGGCGGAAGCGCTGGTCAAGGCCGGCAAGCAGTTCCAGTCCTTCTTTTACCCCAACGAGCATCATGGGGTGCGCTATCGTTATCACTTGCAAACGATGATCACAGATTTTATCCTCGAAAACCTTTAATTATACCAATCAACCAAAACTATTCTAACACGTATGGAACAAGAAAGAAAGATCTTCGGGCATCCTGTTGCCCTTATAACCCTGTTTTTCACCGAGATGTGGGAGCGATTCAGTTATTACGGCATGCGCGCCCTCCTGATGCTTTTCATGACCACTCCCCTGCTGGGAAGCAATCCTGGCCTGGGCCTGGGTGTCGCCCATGCATCTGCCATTTACGGTCTTTACACGGCATCGGTCTATTTTCTCACGCTGGCCGGAGGCTGGATCGCGGATAATTTATGGGGACAGCGGAAGGCGGTATTTGTCGGGGGCTGCATTATCGCCGCCGGGCATTTTAGCATGGCCGTCCCCGGGAACGTCAGTTTTTTCCTGGGCCTGATACTCATAGCCATCGGCACCGGCTTGCTGAAGCCGAATGTAAGCACGATGGTAGGGGAACTTTATCCTGAAGGAGGTGCCAGACGTGATGCAGGGTTTTCTGTTTTTTACATGGGCATTAACACCGGCGCTTTCCTGGGGCCGATCATCTGCGGCGCACTTGGCGAAAACTGGAACTGGCACGCGGGATTTTCGGCGGCAGGCATCGGAATGGTGCTGGGACTGATCCAGTACAAGGCAGGGGCAAAACTGCTTGGGAACGCCGGGTTACTGGACGAAGACACGTCTTCTACCCGGTTCAAAAATAAAAATCGTAATTTTTACCTTATTGCCGGCAGCGCCATCCTGCTGTTGGTCCTCTTTGGCTACCTGGTGAACCAGGGAATATTCCAGCTCAGCATGGAAGACATTGCCAGCGGGCTTGGATACGGCATTCTCATCCTGGTACTGATCTATTTTATTTACTTATTTATTGCCGGTGGCCATTCCGGCCCGGAAAAGAAGCGGCTGGGGGTTATTTTCTGGTTGTTTATCCTGGCGGCCGTCTTCTGGTCGGGCTTTGAACAAGCCGGCTCCTCGCTGAATCTTTTTGCCGATCAGGACACCAACCGGATGGTCGGCGGCTGGGAAGTGCCCGCCAGCTGGCTGCAATCGGTGAACCCCATTTTCATTATCGTGCTTGCCCCGGTGTTTGGCTGGCTCTGGACCTGGCTCGCCGCCCGCAACGCAAACCCTTCCGCTCCGCTGAAATTCGCCCTGAGGCTCATTGGCCTTTCGGCAGGTTTTTTTGTGATCAGCTGGGGAGCAGCCAATTCCGGGCCGGGCAACCTGGCTTCGCCCGCCTGGCTGATCGTCACTTATTTCTTTCATACCTGCGGAGAACTTTGCCTCTCCCCGGTAGGGCTTTCATCTGTGACTAAGCTGGCCCCGAAAAGCCGCGTAGGGCAAATGATGGGTATCTGGTTTGTAGCCGCTGCCCTGGGCAACCTCTTTGCAGGGCTTCTGTCCGGCCAGCTTGAAGAACTGGACTCGCAGGCCTTGTTCTCAAAGGTCGCCATGTTTATCGGCGCTGCCGGAATAATTGCCCTCCTGGCCAGCCCCTTTGTGAGGAAACTGATGGGAGACGTAAAATAAAGAATATAAATCCTATTTTTATCGCTTAAATAACGTTGAGCGTGTCTGATAGCATAGTCCTGATCCCCACATACAATGAAAAAGAGAATATTGAGAAAATAATCAGGAAAGTTTTTTCATTGGTTGTTCCTTTTCACGTCCTGGTGATTGATGACAGTTCTCCCGATGGCACGGCAGCAATCGTTGAAAAGCTGATGCCGGAATTTCCGGGACGATTATTCCTTGAGCAGCGCCAGGGCAAGCTGGGACTGGGCAGGGCTTATATTCATGGCTTCAGGTGGGCATTGGCCCGTCCCTACCAGTTTGTTTTCGAAATGGATGCGGATTTTTCCCATAACCCGGATGACCTGCCGCGTCTTCGGGAAGCCTGTTTAAACGGCGCCGATGTGGCGGTGGGCTCACGGTATATCAAAGGAGTAAACGTAGTCAACTGGCCCATGGGACGTGTTCTCATGTCTTATTCGGCTTCAGTATATGTGCGCTTTATCACCGGTATGGATATCCGGGACTTTACCGCGGGATTCAAATGTTACCACCGGAAAGTACTGGAAGCTATTGAATTGGATAATATACGATCTGTCGGCTACGGATTCCAGATAGAAATGAAATTTACAGCCGTTATGCACGGTTTCAGGGTAGTGGAAGTACCCATTATTTTCACCGACCGCACCGAGGGCGTTTCAAAAATGAGCCGTGGAATTTTTAAGGAAGCCGCCCTGGGCGTCATTAAAATGAAGATAGGCAGCTGGTTCAGAAAATACAGCCGTTCTTCGTAGCTTTGTAAAGATGTCAAACCAGTATTTAGATGCCGATCCCGGGAACCTGAGCAATGCCGAGAAAGAGATAGAACGGGTATTGCGCCCCGCTGTTTTTGATGACTTTACCGGTCAGCAAAAGGTAATTGATAATTTCCAGGTATTTGTACAGGCGGCGAGGCTGCGCGGCGAGGCCCTGGACCATATACTGCTCCATGGCCCTCCGGGACTGGGAAAAACCACCCTTGCCCATATCATTGCCAACGAAATGGGCGCCGGCATAAAGGTCACCTCCGGCCCCGTCCTGGACAAACCGGGCGATCTTGCCGGATTGCTTACAAACCTGGAAACTAATGACATACTATTCATTGATGAAATTCACCGTTTAAGTCCCGTGGTAGAGGAATACCTCTACACCGCAATGGAAGACTACAAGATCGATATCATGCTGGAAACCGGGCCGAATGCCCGTTCTGTACAGATCAGCCTGAATCCTTTTACCCTGATCGGGGCTACTACCCGCTCAGGCATGTTAACCGCTCCCCTGCGCGCCCGCTTCGGCATCAACGCCCGCCTGGAGTATTACGATGCCAAATTACTGACTACTATTGTTCTCCGTTCGGCAGGTATTCTTAAAACCGTGATCACGGAAGAAGCCGCCTACGAGATAGCGCGCCGGAGCCGGGGCACTCCCCGTATCGTCAACGCCCTTCTGCGGCGCACGCGTGATTTTGCCCAGATCAAAGGAACCGGCCAGATCGATACCGCTATTGCCAAATATGCCCTGGAAGCGCTCAACGTGGATGAACATGGCCTTGACGAGATGGACAATAAGATCCTTTCTACCATTGTTCAGAAATTCAGCGGAGGGCCTGTAGGGTTGAAGACCATCGCTACCGCCGTGGGAGAAGACGAAGGAACTATCGAGGAGGTGTACGAACCTTTTCTTATACAGGAAGGCTATCTCAAACGCACTCCCCGCGGACGGGAAGCTACCCCCATGACTTATACGCACCTGGGCATTAAAAGAGACGGACGGACGGGAAACTTATTTGAGGATTGAAAGCGGAGGATGGACCAGGCAGCGGCATATACAAAATTGATCAAAGCGGAAGCCAAAAGGCTGGGATTCCTGTTCTGCGGTATTTCCAGGGCGGATTTCCTGGAGGAGGAAGCTGTTCAGCTTGAAAAATGGCTGCGGGAAGGCCGGCACGGCCGTATGCAGTACATGGAAAATCACTTTGACAAACGGCTGGACCCCCGGCTGCTCGTGGAGGGCGCCAGGTCGGTAATTTCCCTGGGCTTGAATTATTATACACCCCGCTCCCAGGAAGATCCGGAAGCGCCCAGGATATCCCGCTACGCCTATGGAAAAGACTATCATTTTGTGATCAAGGACAAGCTCAAGGAACTGCTGTTCTTTATCCAGTCGGCGATCGGGGAAGTAGGCGGAAGAGCTTTTGTGGATTCGGCCCCGGTAATGGACAAGGCCTGGGCCCGGCGCTCAGGGCTGGGCTGGACAGGAAAGAATACCAACCTGATCAATAAGCAAACCGGCTCTTTCTTTTTCCTGGCTGAACTGGTCATCGATCTTGAACTGGAATACGACAACCCGGCGGCGGACCATTGCGGCACCTGCACCCGTTGTATTGACGCCTGCCCTACAGAGGCCATTTCGGCGCCCTACGAAATAGACGGGAGCAAATGCATTTCCTATTTTACCATTGAGTTAAAAGACCAGCTTCCGGAGGGTTTCCACGGGCAGTTTGAAAACTGGATGTTCGGCTGTGATACCTGCCAGGATGTTTGCCCCTGGAACCGGTTTTCCAAACCGCATTCCGAGCCGGCCTTTGACCCTCATCCCGATCTCCTGGGAATGAAAAAACAGGAGTGGGAAGAACTCACGGAAGAAACCTTCCGGGAAGTTTTCCGGGGGTCCGCGGTAAAACGCACAAAATTTTCGGGCCTGAAACGAAATATAGGGTTTTTAAGACCCAATAATATAAGCTAATTCGTTTATATTTTGCAAATATAACCTCTGTAGTTTATATTGTCCCTTTATAAGCCCTGAAGGTTATATTTTATGAAAAAAGAAAATAGCCATATTGCCGTAATAACCGGAGATATTGTCGAGTCCGGCAGGCTGGAACCGGCCGCACGGGAAAAGATGCCCGAAAAATTAAAGCGTATTTTTTCCTCGCTCCACAGGACGGGGGAAAACCAGCAGGAATTCAGCATCTTCCGCGGAGACAGTTTCCAGGGAATTGTACAGGATCCGGCGCAGGCGCTCCGGACAGCCCTATGGATCAGAACTACCCTTATGAAAGCAAATGCGGAAATGGGTTCCTATGATTGCCGGCTGGCTATAGGAGTAGGTAAAGTAACTTTCATGGCGGCAAACGCCCTTGAATCGGATGGGGAAGCCTTCCGGTACTCCGGCCCCGCATTGGATGCCATGGACCAGGACGACCGCTTGAAAATCGTTACTCCCTGGGAGCCGGTGAATAAGGAAATGCACGTTGCCTGCAAACTTATGGACATTATTCTCAAACGATGGACTCCCATCCAGGCAGGGATCATTGCCGAAACGCTTGAAGGGAAAACCCAGAATACCATCGCCGCTTCCTTGGATATCACGCAGCCCGCCGTCAGCGCCAGCCTGAAGACATCAGGCTGGAGTGCCGTAGAGGAACTGATAAAACGATACCAAACCCTTGTAAAAAGCCACGTACAATGAGCATCATCATCCTGCTTCGCCTGCTCGCGGCCCATCTCATAGCGGATTTCCTGCTGCAGCCCTCCGGCTGGGTAAAAAGTAAGAACGATCTCAAATGGCGATCTCCGCATCTTTACGTCCACGTCCTGGTACACGGTGCAGCTACCTACCTCTTCCTGGGAATATGGGACAATTACCAGGTGCCGCTAATTGTCATGGGCAGCCACTTGCTGATTGACCTGGGCAAGGCAAGCCTGCGATGGAAGAATCTTTATACTTTTATTGCCGACCAGGTTTTGCACCTGGCGGTACTTACCGGTTGCTGGCTGGCCCTGACCGGACAGGGAGCCATCCTGGCAGCATCCCTTCGGGAACTCCTGGCAAACCCGGCAGCATGGGTACTCCTTACCGGCTACCTGCTGGTATTGTTTCCCGCGGGAGTGGTGATCAGCATCGCTACCCGGAAATGGTGTCAGCAGCTGGAGGACAGGCAGGGCCTGGCGGAAGCCGGGAAATGGATCGGATACTCGGAACGATTCCTCATCCTCACTTTTATTTTGCTAAGCCGTTATGAAGCCATCGGTTTCCTGATTGCGGCAAAATCCGTTTTCCGGTTCAATGAAATAATGAAGGACAAAGAAAGAAAAGAAGCGGAATACTTCCTCATAGGTACCCTGCTCAGTATCAGCTTTGCGCTTGCCGCCGGCCTGCTTACCAAAAGCCTCTTATAAACAGCCGGGAGCCGGAGCCCCTTTTACTTATTGAATTTCCGCAAGCGTATTTCCGTCAGTTTTTTCTTGGTATAAAGAGGGAAATCACCGTTCATCATCCAGTCATAGTAGCTGGGTTCATTATTAAGCACTTCTTCCACCAGCTTCCCCTTGTGCTTACCAAAATTAAATATTTCCCTTCCCTGCTCATCATAGACCATGCGGCCGGCAAAATCTACATTATCCCTGAGGCTGGTAAATTTATGCAGTGCTTCCACGTCGTTTTGAACAGGGATAATTTTTTTTCCATCCTTGTCCTCGATTTCTACATTGGCATAACGCTCCAGCTGGGCCAGCAGCACTTCATAGGTAGCCACGATATCCGCTTCGGCAGAATGGGCGGCGATCAGTTCCTTATTACAGTAAAATTTATAGGCAGCCTTCAGGGTACGCTGTTCCATTTGATGGAAAATATTCTGCACGTCCACTACTTTCCGGCCTTCAAAATCAAACTCTATTCCCGCCCGGAGAAATTCCTCCATCAACACCGGGATATCAAACTTTATACAATTATAGCCTGCCAGGTCGCAGCCTTCCAGGAAATTGGCCAGGTTCTTTGCCTGCTGCCGGAATGTGGGTTCATCTTTCACGTCCTCATCATAAATGCCGTGAATAAGCGAAGAGGTCAGCGGAATAGGCATTTCGGGATTTACTTTGCGGGTAAGCCCTGCCGTTGTTCCGTCAAGCATTACTTTCAGAAAAGAATATTCCACAATGCGGTCAACTCCAACATGCACCCCGGTAGTTTCCAGGTCAAAAAACACAATCGGGCGCTTCAGGTTAAGTTTTAATTGTTCGGTAAAATTAGTCATGGCGGCAAATATCGGCAAAAAAGCCGAAACCTTTTGTCGTGTCGCGCTAATGTGTTAACAGGGCCGGCAGCTGGTATCCTTTAGCTTTCCTGCCATTTTACGCCGCAACCAATGGCCTTTGTGCTTGCCGGATCGGGCTTGCTCCCTTTGAGAATTGCCGATATAGCTTCTTCCACGTAACGGACCTTATCAGGATTGGCGTTCTCTGTATCGTTATCAATAGCCCCCACGTAACGTACGATATTTCCTTCCGCGGTCTTTTCAAGTAAAAAGACATGCGGGGTACGCAGGGGGCCATAAATTTTCGAAACCTCCTGGTTTTCGTCATACAGATAAGGGAACTCAAAACCCTCGGCACCGGCCCGTTGTTTCATTTCATCAAAAGCATCGCCGCCGGAGACCTCAGGGTCATTTGGATTAATGGCCAGCACGGGAAATCCACCGGAAGCGTATTTTTCATGCAGCTGTTTGATCCGCGATTCATAAGCCCTTGAATACGGGCAGGTATTACACGTAAAAATGATCACATAGCCTTTCGCCGAATCATAATCATCAAGTGACACCATGCGGCCATCCACATTTTTCAGGGAAAAGGAAACAGCCTTATCGCCAATCGCGTATCCGCCGGAATAGGATGGCTGGGCATAGGCGAACGGCATGGAGAAGAGCAGTCCTGCACCGAGAAGGAAAAGTAATTTTTTCATAACAACACTTAGTTTTGAGTGAGCAAATAAAATTTTTCCAGTTCTTCGTACGTAAAGGCTCCTTCATAAAACCTACGCGATCCCGCAGCCGCATTCACTACGAGAGTGGCAGGAAGCGCACCCGACCACTCCGGGGAAACCCGGTTGATCACCGCAGATTGATCCTGTTCATCCAGGACCAAAACTTCAGACTGCAGCTTATTTTCCTCCACGTAAGGAATCACCTGCTCTTCCAGTTGCGACCTGAAATCAAGGCTAACCAATAGTACCTTTACATTTTTTGACGAATATTTTTTCTGCAGGCGATCAAAATACGGCAGTTCTTTCAGGCAGGGACCGCACCAGGTAGCCCAGAAATTGACAACATAGGTCGTATCGCTCTTTGTCGTAAGCCGCGCTTCAAGCTCGTCGTAGCTGAGCAGGCCAACGTGGCCGGAGCCCTGCTTTGTAACGTCGCCGGAGGGCGCCTGCGCCGCCAGATTGCCGGCTGCGGCCCCGCTCAAAAGAATAAAAAAACCTATTTTTATCATATTTAATTCAACGTTTTAAGTTAGGAATTTATTCTGGCTTTTTTTTTGCTCGCTTCCCCGTATGAATAAATTATACCTTCTTATACTGATTCCAACCTTGTCTGTTCCGGCTTCCTGCGGGGGAGGAAACAACAGGAACAATTCAGGGGACGAATCAGAGAATACGGTCAAATTCGTGACCATGGAAACCTATGAGCAGGAAAGCGATTGTGATACCGCTCAAACCGAATGCACCTCCATTTATTTTTCTTACCCCAGGATCGTAGGGTCCGGCAACAGGGCGCTGAACGATACCCTTAGCTTGCAGATCGAAAGATGGCTTACCGGCTCGGCAGATACCGCCGAAACCGGGTTATCGCCCGAAGCGTTCGGCAAGGCATTCATCAATGACTACGAAAAGTTCAGCAGCGAGTTCCCCGACAGCCGCGCCAAGTGGTTTATCCGGCGCGAAGTGGAGATCATTGCCAATAATGACCACTTTATTACCCTGCAGCTCTCGGAAGAAAATTACCTTGGCGGCGCGCATGGCATGAATATTCATCTGTTCGCCAATTTCATTCCTTCCGGCGGGCATCGCATTTACCTGGATGAACTGGTGGCGGAAGGACAAATGGAAACGCTTGAAAAAATTGCCGAATCGCTCTTTCGCGAAGAAACCGGTATTCCCGAAGGGCAGTCCCTGAAGGATGCGGGCTATTTTTACATGGAGAATGACGGCGGGGGCAGCCCTTTTCACCTGACGGAGAACTTTGCCATTACCCGGGAAGGATTGTTATTTTACTATAATCCCTACGACATTGCTCCCTATTCCATGGGGTCTACCGTACTAAAGGTACCTTTCGATAAAGTCGAAGGCACCCTGAAACGACAAGGCATCCTGGAAGGAATGCTTTAATCGTTCAGAAGCTTGCAGATGGTGTCCAGCTTTAAAAGGGCGTCCACCGGGGTAAGGGAGTTCACGTCCAGGTCCCGGAGGCTGTCACGAATGCTGATAAGCACCGGATCATCCAGCGAGAACATGCTTAACTGATAGTTTTCTTTAGCCGTTGCCCGTCCGATCCCGTTTTTAAGGGAATTCCCCGAAGATCGCTCCTTTTCAAGCCGCCTGAGAATCTCGTTTGCCCTTTCCAGGATAAGCTGGGGCATGCCTGCCATTCTGGCCACATGAATACCAAAACTATGTTCGCTGCCGCCGGGTACCAGCTTCCGGAGGAAAATGACCTTATTCCCTACCTCCCTGATGGATACGTTATAATTCCGCACCCTTGGCAAACCGGCAGCCATTTCGTTCAGTTCATGGTAATGGGTGGCGAACAGCGTCCTGGCCCGCGCCGAAGGATGGTTATGAATATACTCTGCGATGGACCAGGCGATGGAAATACCATCATAGGTACTGGTTCCCCGGCCGATCTCATCCAGCAGGATAAGGCTGCGTTCCGAAATATTATTAAGGATACTGGCGGTCTCATTCATTTCCACCATGAAAGTGGACTCTCCCGAAGAAAGATTGTCAGAGGCGCCCACCCGCGTAAAGATCTTGTCCACCAGGCCAATCTTCGCTCTCCGGGCAGGCACAAAAGAGCCGATCTGGCTCATCAGCACAATTAATCCCGTTTGCCGGAGAATAGCGGACTTACCGGCCATGTTGGGCCCGGTAATAATCAGCACCTGCTCTTCCTCCGCATTCAGACGGATATCGTTTGGAATATATTCTTCCCCGGGATCCAGCGTCTGTTCAATGACCGGGTGCCGGCCTTCGCTGATCTCTATCAGGTTCTCATCGGTGATCTCCGGTACCACGTAATTATTCTTAATCGCCAGGCAAGCAAAGCCCAGCAATACGTCCAGCCGGGAAACCAGGCCGGCGTTTTTCTGAACCGGCTTAATAAACCCGGTAATACCCTGCAGCAATTCTGCAAAAAGCCGTGATTCCAGCTGCATGATCTTTTCTTCCGCTCCCAGGATCTTTTCTTCGTATTCCTTTAATTCAGGCGTAATATAGCGCTCCGCGTTCACCAGGGTTTGTTTCCGGATCCATTCCGGCGGCACCTTATCTTTATGGGCATGAGTCACTTCCAGGTAATAACCGAATACATTATTAAATGATACCTTTAAAGACGATATCCCTGTACGTTCGCTTTCAGCACGTTGCAGCTTTACAAGATAATCCTTTCCTCCATGGGAAATTGTCCGGAGTTCGTCCAGCTCCTCCGATACGCCGGAGGCGATCACGTTCCCTTTATTCAATTGAGCAGGCGCATCGGGATGCAGTTCCCTGCTGATCTTTTCAACCAGGGCTTTGCATGGGTCCAGTTCCTCGCCTGCCTGCCGCAATTCCGCGTAGTCCGATTCCCTGCAGATCCGGATGATCTCGTCTACCGCCTGAAGGTCCCTGCCCAGCTGGGCAACCTCCCGCGGACTCGCCTTTTGCAGCGCGATCTTTGAAATGAGCCGCTCCAGGTCCCCGATTTGTTTCACGCAGTTCCGGAGGCCGGAACGCAGCTGTTCATCCCGGCAAAAATATTCCACGATACGGAGCCTTTCTTCCAACGCTTCCCTGCCCTTTAGCGGCATCAGTATCCACCTGGTTAGCATTCTGGCCCCCATTGGGGTACAGGTATCATCCAGGACGTCCCGCAGGGTCTTGGCACCTTCGGCCTGGGAACTTACCAGCTCCAGGTTCCGGATGGTAAAGCGGTCCAGCCATACATATTTTTCTTCCGCAATTCTTGCCAGGGAAGAAATATGGGGAATAGTGGTATGCTGATTTTCCCTTATATAATGCAGGCAGGCTCCCGCCGCCGTAATACAGTTCTCCAGGCCATCTATCCCGAATCCTTTTAGTGAATGGGTATTAAAATGGTTTAGCAGCGCTTCCCGGGCATAATCTTCCCCAAATACCCAGTCATCTAAAAAATAGGTATAAAAGCCATCGCCGAAAAGCTGCAGGAAATCCTTCCCCTTTTTCCGCTGGAAAATCACTTCGGAAGGCTTGAAGCTTTGAAGGAGTTTGTCAATATAAGCATTGTCACCTTCGGCAGCCAGGAACTCGCCGGTAGAAATATCCAGAAAGGCGACACCGGTAGCGTTTTTGCCAAAATGGAGCGCAGCCAGGTAATTATTGGACGTATGGCGGAGCAGATGGTCGCTATAGGCCACACCCGGCGTTACCACTTCAGTTACTCCCCTTTTGACAATGGTTTTGGTCATCTTGGGGTCTTCCAGCTGATCGCAGATAGCTACCCGCTGCCCGGCCCTGACCAGTTTGGGAAGATAGGTATCCAGCGAATGATGAGGAAAACCGGCCAGCTCCACATGAGAAGCCGACCCGTTAGCCCGCTTTGTCAGGACAATTCCCAATATCCCCGAAGCTTTTATCGCGTCCTCACCGAATGTTTCGTAAAAATCCCCTACCCGGAACAACAGCAGGACTCCCGGGTATTTTGCTTTTACCTGGTTATACTGCTGCATTAAGGGAGTTTCTTTATTTTGCTTTGATTTTGCCAATTTTGCGCCCGCTTGAAAGAATTAAATATGGCAACGAAATTAAGGATTACAGATTGCCGCTAAAAATTATTTAATCAACAGCTTGTGAGAAAACTGAAAAATGAAGAGCTGGGAAGGCCCGGCCTGGAGGAGTTCAGAAAACAGCCAAAGCTTCCCCTTGCTATCGTGCTGGACAATGTACGCAGCATGAATAATGTGGGGTCTGTTTTCCGGACCGCGGACGCCTTCTCCGTGGAAGAGATCTGGCTATGCGGCATCACGGGCCAGCCGCCCCACCGGGAAATTGAGAAGACCGCCCTTGGAGCCACCCGTTCGGTCCGATGGCAATATGCCCGGGATATCCATGAGGCCTTAAACGCGCTGCAGGAAGAAAATTACCTCCTGATTGCCATTGAGCAGGCCGAACAGAGCCTTCCGCTTAATGAATTCCGGCCCCTTGCAACCGAAAAATACGCCTTCATTTTCGGAAACGAAGTAAACGGGGTAAGCGATGAAGCCATGGCCCGCGCCGGCGACTGTATCGAGATTCCCCAGTTTGGCACCAAACACTCCCTGAACATTGCGGTAAGCGCAGGAATCCTGGTTTGGGATTATTACCTGAAACGTTTTTATAGCTGAAACAATTAGCTATATTTGCGGCTGTGCTGAAACATGCACGTGTTAAATTTTAATTACTCATTATGAAGCTGCTGTTTATCCATTCCCATATGCATCATCACCACGTGAGTGGTGTATAGCGTAATTTCAACCCTGAAAAGGACCAGCAACTTCATTTTTAACGCGCAGTAAATAAAATTTATAATTTGAAAACTCTCAAAATCGCCATACAGAAATCCGGGCGGCTCAACGAAAAATCAGTAGATATTCTCAGCAAATGCGGGCTTAGTTTCGAAAACTACAAGAGTTCGCTGATCTCCCCCGTACAAAACTTCCCGCTGGAAATCCTTTTCCTCCGTGATGACGATATCCCCGAATACGTGCAGGACGGCATCGCCGACCTGGGCATCGTTGGAGAAAATGTGATCGAGGAAACCGGGGCTGACGTTACCTACCTGCACCGGCTGGGCTTCGGGAAATGCACGCTTAAGATCGCGGTTCCGAACCATAGCGAAATCAACAGCCTTAATGACCTGGAAGGAAAGTCCATTGCTACTTCCTACCCGAATATCCTGAAGAAATTCCTGAACAAGAACCAGGTACAGGCCGATGTCAGGGTCATCAGCGGATCGGTGGAAATATCCACCAACCTCGGGCTGAGCGACGCCATTTGTGACATAGTTTCCACAGGAGGCACATTAAAGAGCAACGGCTTAAAGCCTTTTGCAGACGTGCTTTCCTCGGAAGCTATTCTTATCGCAAAAAATGGTATCGCTGATGAAAACGAGCAGGTCCAGGAATTGTTATTAAGATTGCGATCGGTACTCCGTGCCAAGGAAAACAAGTACGTGGTCATGAATACCGAACGCAGTAATATCGAAGCGATCAGCAATTTGCTATCTGGCATAAAAAGCCCTACTATTGTTCCTTTAGCCGAAGAAGGATGGTGCGCCGTACACACCGTCATTTCTGAAAAAGACTTCTGGGAGAAGATCAGCAAACTGCGCAAGGCAGGAGCCCAGGGAATCGTGGTGCTTCCTGTTGAAAAAATAATTTTCTGATGCTGAAAGCCTATTCATACGCTAAACTAAGCGCCTTGGAGATCGCTGGTTTATGTGAACGCAATATCGACGTATCCAATAAGATCAGTAAAACCGTCGAAGAGATCATTGACCGGGTAAAGGACGCGGGCGACCATGCTTTATCAGACTTTGCGGAAAAGTTTGACGGCGTCATTCCGGAACGTTTATTCGTGGAAAAAGAAGAACTGGGCAAACTGGCGGCGCAGGTTAACGAAAAGGCACGTAAAGCGCTCCAGGTGGCCTATGCTAATATCTATAAGTTCCACCAGACGCAGCTGGCCCGGGAAGAGAAAATTGAAACTACCGGGGGGGTTAGTTGCTGGCGGGAATACAGGGCCATACAGAAAGTAGGCCTTTATATTCCCGGCGGAACGGCTGTGCTGCCCTCCACCCTGCTAATGCTGGGCATTCCGGCCAAGATAGCGGGCTGCCGCGATATCGTTGTTTGCTGCCCGCCGGGAAAAGACGGAAAATTAAGCCCTTACATTGCTTACGTGGCAAAAATATTAGGCATAGAAAAAGTGTATATCGTTGGCGGAGCGCAGGCTATTGCCGCTATGGCCCTGGGCACGGAAACCATTCCCAAGGTGAGCAAGCTGTTCGGACCCGGAAATCAATATGTCACCAGGGCCAAAATGATCGTACATTCCCGCTACGGAGTCGCCATAGACATGCCCGCAGGCCCTTCGGAAGTGCTGGTAATCGCAGACGAAAGCTGCCGCCCCGATTTTGTCGCCGCTGACCTGCTGGCACAGGCGGAACACAGCCCGGACAGCCAGGCTATCCTGGTTGCCACCTCGGCAGGAATTATTGAAAAAGTGAATAAGTCGCTGAGCGACCAGCTGGCGGAACTGCCGCGCATGGAAATTGCCGGCAAAGCCCTGAGTAATTCCTACGCTATTGAAACAGCCAACCTGAACGAAGCGGTTACCTTTGCCAATCATTATGCGAGCGAACACCTGATCCTTGCCAGTGAGCAGTACGAATCGCTGATTCCGCAGATCCGGAATGCCGGTTCGGTTTTCCTGGGTAATTTCGCACCCGAAGCAGCCGGCGATTATGCCTCCGGCACCAACCATACCCTGCCTACGTCCGGCTTTGCCAGGGCTTATTCAGGCGTTTCCGTTGATGCTTTTGTAAAGAAAGTGACCTTCCAGCATATCACGGAAGAGGGAATAGCCAACCTGGGCCCGATTATCGAAACCCTGGCAGAAATTGAAGGACTGGAAGCGCACAGACGGTCGGTGGCAATCAGGCGAGGCGGAATTTGAAGCCGGAAACGGCACCTAATTTTGAGGGAATGAACATGGCGAAAAAATTGAAAGACTTTTTTGACCTCAACCGGCTGGTAAGGGAAAACATCCGGCAACTGGTCCCCTACTCATCGGCCCGGGATGAATTCACCGGCAGCGCGCGCATTTTCCTGGATGCCAATGAAAATGCTTTTGGCTCTCCCCTGCCTCAGCCCTACAACCGCTACCCCGATCCGCTCCAGGTCAGGTTAAAAGAGGCGCTGAGCCGGATCAAATCGGTTCCGCCTTCCCGGATATTCCTCGGGAACGGCAGCGACGAAGCCATCGATCTTTTATTCAGAGCTTTTTGCAGCCCGGGAATAGATAACGTGATCACGCTTCCACCTACTTACGGAATGTATGAAGTATCGGCCCGCATCAATGATGTGGAAGTGCGGAAAGCGCCGCTGCTCCCGGGTTTTCAGCCCGACCTGGATGCCATTGCCCGGGAAATTGACGAAAACACGAAGCTGATATTCATCTGCTCACCGAATAACCCGACCGGAAATTCCATTGGGCGCGAGGCCATAGAAACCATACTAAGTAATTTTAACGGGCTGGTAGTCATCGATGAAGCCTATATCAATTACTCCCGTTACCGCTCCTTTATCCAGGAGCTGGACGAGTATCCAAACCTGGTCGTGCTGCAAACGCTGTCCAAAGCCTGGGGCCTGGCCGGCCTGCGCATAGGCATGGCCTTCGCTTCGGAAGCCATTGTTCATATATTCAATAAGGTAAAACCGCCATATAACCTGAACGAAGCCTCGCAGCAACTGGCGCTGACTGCCCTTGACAACCTGGAAAAGGTGAACGACTGGATAAAGCAAACAACCGCGGAACGCGGGCAGCTGGAAAAGGCGCTGCAAGATTTGCCCTTCGTGCAAAAGGTATTTCCTTCAGATGCAAATTTCCTGCTGGTAAAAACCCTCGATCCAAAAGCCGTGTACCGGCACCTGGTAAAGGAAGGCATCGTGGTACGTGACCGTTCCAGGGTAAAGCTTTGCGAAGGCTGCCTGCGTATCACTGTGGGAACGCCGGAAGAAAACGCTGAGCTACGAGATTCATTAAAAAAAATGGCTTGATTCCATATGAAGAAAGTATTATTCATAGACCGGGACGGAACCATTATTGCCGAACCTCCTTTTGATTTCCAGGTAGACAGCCTTGAAAAGCTGGAGTTTCTTCCTTATGCCATTTCAAGCCTGAAAAAATTGCAGGATTATGGATATGAATTGCTCATGGTCAGTAACCAGGACGGAAGGGGAACCGATTCCTTCCCGGAAGAAGATTTCCTGAAACCCCAGGAAAAAATGCTGACTGTGCTGCGGAACGAAGGCGTTGAATTCGCAGAGATATTCATTGACCCGTCTTTCGAACACGAGAACAGCCCTAATCGCAAACCAAACACGGGCCTGCTGGTTCCCTACCTGGCCAGGAACCAGGTGGACATGACGCATTCCTACGTAATCGGCGATCGCTACACCGATGTGCAGCTGGCAAAGAACCTGGGCTGCAAAAGTATCCGCTTCGGGCCGGAAAACGACCCGGAAGCTGATATCAGCCTCTCTTCCTGGCAGGAAATCACCGCTTTCCTGTGCAAAGGCCAGAACAGGCGGGCCTCCCTGGAGCGCAACACAAAAGAAACACGGATCCGTTTACTGCTTGACCTCGACGGCGCCGGAACTCCGCATATCAACACCGGCCTGAAATTTTATGACCATATGCTGGACCAGTTGGTCAAACATTCGGGAATTGACCTGGAACTGAACGTAGAGGGTGACCTGGAGGTGGATGAACACCATACCATTGAAGACACGGCAATTGCGCTCGGCCAGGCTTTCAGGCAGGCCCTCGGCGACAAACGAGGGATAGAACGGTACGGCTTCCTCCTGCCAATGGACGAAGCCCTGATACAATGCGCCATTGACCTTTCCGGCCGCGCCTGGATGGTTTTCAAAGGCTCATTCAAACGGGAATATGTAGGAGATTTCCCCACCGAAATGTTTGAACACTGGTTAAAATCCTTTTCAGACAACGCAGGCATTAATCTGAACCTGCATATCCTTGAAGGACAAAATGACCACCATAAAATAGAAGCCAGCTTCAAAGCGCTGGCCAAGTGTATAAAACAGGCGATCAAAATAACAAGCGACGAATTGCCGACTACTAAGGGCACGCTTTAATTAGTTTATAGTTTATAGTTTCTAGTTTATGGTTTGTAGGGGTTTAAGGTTTAAAGTTCGAGGTTTAAAGTTCGAGGTTTAAGGTTTAAAGTTCAAAGTTCAAGGTTTAAAGTTCGAGGTTTTAAGTTCGAGGTTCAAGGTTCAAGGTTCAAGGTTTAAAGTTCGAGGTTCAAGGTTTAAAGTTCGAGGTTTATAGTTTGTAGTCTTTGGTTTTTGGAGGGGACGTTTTAGGTTTAAAGTTCAAGGTTTAAGGTGAAACATTGATGGTTTTTTATTTTTTAGGGGGAGACGTTTGTTGTTCAAAGGGTTGTTGTTTATGGTTAGATATCGGATAGCTTGGGGCTTGGGAAACTGCTTTCAACTCCTGGAAATTAGAAACGTCAAAGAGAAGCTACAAACTTCAAACAGAAGCTACAAACCTCAAACTAAAAACCATGAACTGGAAACTTCAAACTACGAACTAAAAACTACGAACTAAAAACTGGAAACTAAAAAAAGAATGACTGGAATAGTTTATTACGGAGCCGGGAATTTGTTTTCATTGCAATGTAGCCTTGATCGCATTGGGGAAAAATATGGGTTAATCACTTCGGCGGAACAGTTTGAAGGTTTTGAACGTTATATTATCCCGGGCGTTGGGCATGCGGGCGCGGCCATGCAAAAACTGGAAGGCACGGGGCTTATCCCGCTTATCAGGGAGACAAAAAAGCCTTTGCTGGGCGTTTGTCTTGGGATGCAGCTGCTCACGGCGCAATCAGAAGAAGGGAATTCTACGCTTTGTAATATAATACCGCTCCGTACCCGGCGTTTCATTAAAGACGGCGGGTTAAAAATTCCACACACCGGGTGGAACAAGGTCAGGGTCGAAAGGGCTGGGCCGCTATACGAAGGAATCCCGGATGACAGTCAATTTTATTTCGTTCACTCCTATTATATTGAATTAAATAGTAATTTTACTCTTACTTCAACTGAATACGGAATAACCTTCTCTTCCTCCATTATGAAAGATAACTTTTTCGGGGTACAGTTCCATCCTGAGAAATCCGGAGAGGCGGGGGAACAGTTGTTGAAGAATTTTACACGCATATAAAATCAGCTGAAATGAATATTATCCCCGCAATCGATATTTTGGATCGAAAGGTAGTGCGCCTCAGGGAAGGCGACTATGCACAGGCCACTTTCTACGATACTACATTGGCAGAAATGCTGGGACAACTGGATTCCCCCGGGACCGATTTTGTCCACATCATAGATCTCAACGGGGCTAAAGGAGACTTTAGCAACCAGGAATACCTGGTGGACATTATCAAGCATACCAAAAACATCAAAGTACAGTATGGTGGCGGAGTTCGGACAATTGACAAGGTAAAAGAGCTGATTGACCTCGGTTTTCACCGAATCATTGTAGGTACGCAGGCCATTACCCAGCCTGACTTCCTGGAAAAGCTTAGTAAGGAGATTTGCGGCAAAACCAAATGTTCGGACCAGGTGGTGGTTGCCATTGATGTACTGGACGAAGTGATTAAATACAGCGGCTGGATGGAATCCTCCCCCATCAAGCTGATCGACTACGTGGACCGCTGCCTTGATCTTGGTTTCTATCGTTTTCTCTGCACTAATATTGCCAAAGACGGTAAGCTGGACGGGGTGGACACCTCGCTTTACAAGAAACTGAAGAACCATGCTCCCGTGATTAAGATCATCGCATCCGGGGGCATCAGCTCCATGAAGGATATCGAGCAACTGGAGAAAGTGAAAGTGGAATCCGCAGTTACAGGAAAGGCCATTTACGAAGGAAAGATCAGCATTCAGCAGATAAAGGACTGGAACCTGAAATCGCTCGTAAATTTTTAGGGAATGCTGAGCAAACGTATCATCCCCTGCCTGGATATCAAGGATGGACGAACGGTAAAAGGAGTGAATTTTGTCGCTCTCCGGGATGCCGGCGACCCGGTGGAGCTGGCATGGCAATATTCCAGGGAAAGCGCGGATGAACTGGTGTTCCTGGATATTACCGCGACACATGAAAAGCGGAAAACCCTTGCGAGGCTGGCCAGCGACGTGGCCCGGCAGATCAGCATCCCCTTTACCATCGGCGGGGGCATCAGCGAGCTGGCCGATGCAGACATACTGCTCAATTCCGGCGCCGATAAGATCTCCCTTAACTCCGCTGCCGTACGCGACCCTTCGCTCGTAGACCGGTTTGCCGATGCCTTTGGAAGCCAGTTTGTGGTCATCGCCATTGATACAAAGCGGGTAAACGGAAAAAACATCGTGCATTTGAATGGAGGCCGCCTTCCCACAGAATGGGAAACCGAGTCCTGGATCCGGGAAGTCGTGGAACGCGGCGCCGGGGAAATCCTCCTGACCTCCATGGACCACGACGGAACCAAGGCCGGTTTCGACTGTGACTTGCTGAAAAAGGTCAATAAAGGCCTTCCCATTCCGCTGATCGCTTCCGGCGGTGCGGGAAACAGTGAACATTTTAGTGAAGTCTTTCAGCGTACCGGCGTGGACGCGGCTCTGGCCGCGTCTGTTTTTCACTATGGAGAAATAGCCATTCCGGACCTAAAGAAACAATTGAATAATAATGGCATAGAAGTCAGAGTTTAAGACGAATACAACATTATGGAGCTTGATTTTAGCAAAGACAACGGGTTGCTCCCCGTCATCGTACAACACTGGCAGACAGGACAGGTGCTGATGTTGGGATATATGAACAGCGAAGCATTCGTAAAAACGGTTGCCAGTGACCAGGTTACATTTTTTTCGCGCAGCCGGAACCGCTTATGGACCAAGGGGGAAGAAAGCGGAAACTTTCTTCATGTAAAAAAAATGTATCCCGATTGCGATAATGACACCCTGTTGATACTTGCCGAACCGGCGGGGCCAACCTGCCACCGGGGCACCAGCAGCTGCTTCGATAACGACGAAGAGGTACCCTTTCTTTTCCGGCTGGAAGCTATCATCAGGGATCGATACGACAACCCGGTTGAAGGCTCTTACGTAAACAGGCTGCGTGAGAAAGGGCTGAATAAAATAACCCAGAAAGTCGGCGAAGAAGCGACCGAAACCGTCATTGCGGCCCTGGCACAGGGACGGGAAGACCTTCTTGACGAAACCTCCGACCTGGTTTTCCACCTGATGGTATTGCTGCGGGAAAAAAATATCAGCCTGGCGGAGCTGGGCGATCATTTAAGAAAAAGACATAAATAAAGGGGGGCCGGCCCTGCCCGCGCGACAGTATGATCGAGATAAAGAACACAGGAATACTTCCCGGCCACCAGAACCCTGTCTTCACCATTGAAAGCGGGCTGGAGCCGCATACTTTTTTTACTGCCGGCAATGACCCGGGGATTGTTAAATGGGATCTCCGGCAGATGAAGCATGAAAAAGTGCTTGCAAAGGTGAACACCTCCGTGTACGCCCTGCACCGGCCCGTTACCCGGCCTATTTTGCTCACGGGTGAACGCAGCGGCCAGGTAAGCGCCATTGACCTCGTCAACGAAAAACCTTTAAAAGTACTCTCTCTTCATCGCTTCCCGGTATTCGATATAAAAACCTCCGGCCGGAAGGGCTTGATCTATGTCGCCAGCGAAGATGGATACGTCTCCGTATGGTCCCTGGAAGATTTTCACCATGTCTACACGTTCCAGGTTTCGAAGGATACTGTGCGCAGTATCAGCCTTAGCCCCGATGAACAGCAAATCGCCTTTGGCTGCCGGGACAATTCCATAAAGATCTACGATACCGCCGAACTGAGCCCCGTCGCGGAATTAGAAGGGCATACCATGTCTGTTTTCAGCCTTCAATATTCCCCCGCAGGAAACTACCTGCTTTCCGGCTCCCGCGATGCCCAGTTGAAAATATGGGACACCGCTTCCTACACCCAGGTACGCAGCATTCCGGCGCATATGTATGCCATCAATCATATCAGTTTTCATCCCGGCCATCGCTGGTTTGCCACGGCCAGCATGGACAAAACCATCCGGATCTGGAGGTTGGAAGATTTTGCGCCTGTAAAGACCATTGACCTTGCCGGCATGGGCGGGCATGCCCTCTCCGTAAATAAACTTCTCTGGGTCAACGATCGCACCCTGGTTTCGGTAAGCGACGATAAGAACGTAATGGTATGGGATATTAGCCTGGAAAGCGAAGAAAATCCAGGCTAATTCGTATGATCCTGGCTACATCCGCAAAAGGATTTTTCCAAATTGCTTTCCTTCGTCCATATATCGAAAAGCTTGTTCGGCTTCTTCAAGCGGAAATATGCGGTCAATGACAGGAGTCAGCTGATGCCTTGTATAAAATTCAAGCATTGATAAAAAGTCTGCAGGACTGCCCATGGTGCTGCCAAGGATGGAAAGCTGCTTCCAGAAAAGGTACCGCGCGGGGATCTCTTCTATAGCGCCGGCCGTTTGCCCGAAATTAACGATCCGCCCGCCGGGGTTCATCAGCTCAGGGAGCTTTCCGAAATCTTTTCCGGCCGCACTGTCAATTACCAGGTCAATACCTCCGGATTTCTTCTTTATTATTTCCGGCCAGTCGGGACCGGTATACAGAGCGCCTCCTCTGGCGCCCATAGCAATCGCGTTCGCGATCTTTTCCTCAGAACCGGAGGTGACATATACCTCGGCCCCTGCGGCGGCCGCATATTGAAAAGCGAACAGCACAGTGCCGCCGCCAATGCCCGTGATCAGCACCTTATCGCCGGCTTTCAGACCGCCCCGCGTAAAGCAGGCGCGATAAGCGGTAAGCCCTGAAAGAGGAATGGCCGCTGCCTCTTGCATGCTCAGATGAGCGGGGAACTCAAATACATTTTCCGCCGGGACGTTAACGTATTCCGCAAAAGTACCATCGTCCGGATTTCCAAGTATTTTAAATCCGGCAGCCTGAACCGCGGGATCGTTTCCCCAATTCATTCCCGGGTAAATGATCACCTTTTTTCCCATCCAACCGGAAGAAACACCTTTTCCGGTAGCTTCCACGATCCCGGCTCCGTCAGAACCAAGGACCAGATGTTCTCTTCTGCCTGCATACCGGCCCTTTTGGATCCAGACATCCCGGTGATTCAGAGCGGCAAAACCAACCCTGATCAGCATTTCCTGCTCTCCGGGAACAGGCTTATTAACTGTTTGGATGGTGACTGGTTCGCCGGCTTTGCGAATATAGGCGGCTTTCATCTGCGGCTCTTGCATAAAAACTCATTTTGTTGTAACTTCATAAAGCATAACAAGCAACAATGAATTTAGATTTCCGGAAGATACTGATCGCAGTTGATGACAGTCCTTATTCTGACCGGGCTGTCCAAACCGGTTATAGTCTTGCCCGCGCTACCGGAGCTGAAGTAACCCTGGTGCATGTCGTGGATATTACCCTTACTGCCGGCGATATGATGTCCGGAGCCTTTGCCCCTGAGATCCTTCAATCCGTAAAAGAATCAGGAGAAAGCCTGCTTGCCGGTTTGTCCGAAAATTACGGAGCCGGCGTTCAAACACGCACCTGCATGCCCGATGACCGCCCCGTACAAGGGATACTTAAAATTGCCGGAGAATGGGGCCCTGACCTGATCGTGCTGGGAACCCATGGGCGTACCGGCCTGGATCACCTGCTAATGGGAAGCGTGGCTGAGCAGATAGTCAGAAAATCAAAATGGCCTGTACTGGTCGTTCCAAAACCGAACGTTGCATCAAAACCCAATACCGTATAATAAGAATAAGATGAATTTTTAAGCCTATTTATTAAAAACCGTAATTATGGAGAGCCAAGAGAACCTACTAAACGAAGTGGAACTGGAAGAGGATTACCCAAAACTTCTGTATTCCACCAACAAGCTGGCTACCGACAGGAGCTTTATTATCCGTACCGTAGAACCACGTTTTATTGCTGAAGTTTTTTTATTTACCGATCAGCAACGGGCCGACAACTTTATGAGACACCAGCGGCAACCTTATGATAGTACAACCATTAAAAAGAGGACAGTAGTGGTGGTAGTAAAAGAATTCTGGGACGATCCGGCCAATTTTGAACCGCGAATTATTCGCCTGGCAACGAAGAAACTTGCCAGCTGGTATAAAGCACAATTCCTTGAGTCCATCAAACGGCTCAATTCACGGTCCCAGGAATACAGGGACAAAAAATCCGAAAATTATAACTAAACCTGTACGTTAAAAGCGCCCCGCCCCAGGGCGGGGCTTCCATTATTCAAGATGAAGCCAGGCTTTTTTGGCTAGAAGTTCGTCCTGGCTTTCGACCACTTCTTCGTCCGGAATACAGCAATCCACCGGGCAAACAGCTGCGCATTGGGGCTCGTCATGAAACCCGACGCATTCCGTACATTTGTCCGGAACGATGTAATAAAATTCATCGGAAACCGGTGCTTGCAATTCCTCCGCACTAATAGTGGTGCCGTCGCCGAAATCAATGACTCCGTTCAAACCTGTGCCATCTGAAAAACGCCAGGATGCTCCCGCATCGTATATGGCATTGTTCGGGCATTCAGGCTCGCAGGCTCCGCAATTAATGCACTCATCTGTGATTCTAATTGCCATTTATATTAATCCTTCGTTTTTGAATCCTTAATTTTGTCCCAATTCACTTTATAACTGCCTCCGGCCGGTGAATGTTTGCGCAAAGATAAAAAATTTGATCTCATTTCCCTATCAAGTTAGTAGATTATGAAAAATGATTTTGAAAAAGATATAACAGCCCTCCGCAAATTAGGGATGCTCATCCAAGCGGATACGCCTGAAAGAGCGGCCGTAATAGAAACTGCAGGGCATTATAATCCCTGGTTCACCCGGGAAAATATTCTTAGCGCGTTGAACGGCATTTCTTCCAACCTGGATGAAGAACACCTGCGGGAATGGCTGAGACCTTATGCTTCCGTCCTTCCTCCCCCGGAAGCGCCGCTGAACGTTGGCCTGGTGCTGGCGGGCAATATACCGCTCGTTGGCTTTCATGACATCCTGTGCGTACTGGTAAGCGGCCACCGCGCAATGATAAAGATGTCCGGGCAGGATCAGCATCTTACCACATGGCTGCTGGAAAAGATCGGGGAAACCGCTCCATTTTACGCTGAACGCATTTCTGTAGCGGAGCAGCTGGAAAAGCCGGACGCCGTCATCGCTACCGGCAGTAATAACAGCGCCCGCTATTTTGAACAGTATTTCGGGAAATACCCGCATATTATCCGTAAGAACAGGAATACTGCTGCCATCCTGACGGGAGAAGAGACTCAAAAGGAACTGGAAGAGCTTGGAAAAGATATTTTTCTTTATTTCGGACTGGGATGCCGGAATGTCTCTAAATTATTTGTGCCCCCCGGTTACGATTTTCAACAGCTTTTAGATGCGCTTGAACCTTACCGGGAGGTGATTGAACACCATAAATACGCCAATAATTACGGGTATCAGCATACCATCCGGCTAATGAACAGGGAACTTCATTTCACGAACGGCTTTATCCTCCTGACCGAAAACCCTTCATACGCCTCCCCTATTGCCACCCTTCACTATGAATTTTACCAGGGGAAGGAAGAACTGGAACAAAGGCTCCGGGCCGATGCCGGGCTCCTTCAATGTACGGCCAGCGCCGGCGGCCGCTTCCCGTCAACGCTGCCTTTCGGCCAAACGCAGTACCCTGCCCTCCGGGACTATGCCGATAACGTAGATACGCTGGAGTTTCTTTGCAGGATAGGTTCTTTTACGGCTTCCTGATCTTTATCCCGGCCGAGCTGACGGCCGAAACTGAAAACCACCCCACCGGCGCCAGGTCGGGTGCGGGCAGAAGGCTTTCAATATTGCTGCGGACATTGGCCGGCGGTGTGGCAAAGAGCCCGGTATTGGTGCTAAGGTCCATCACCTGGCTTAAAAACCCATAGGTTCGTTTATCAATGGAAGCAATTTCCACCGAAGCGCTGTCCCCAAGGCGGTAAGGATCATCGCCGGGCGTAAAGTCGGCCACCGGCTCAATGAACTGGAGTCCGTCCGCACCCTCGCCGTAAGCGGCATCCACGCATACCTGGAAATCGATGTTCCGCGAACGGAGGATGCCGTTCCTGTAAGACCGGATAAAATAATAATCCGTTTGCCCTTCCAGGTCAAAGGCGATGAAATAAGCCTGGTAGCCTTCGTCCTGGAAGGGATCCTTTTCTTCATAATCATACACAATGGAATCAATTACAGGTACCGGGTACACGCTGCTTCTGGCGGAATACGTATCCTTTCCGAGGTGGATCCGTAATTCATATTCTTTTCCTACTTCGGCAAATACCTCCGTTACGCGCGGGTTCCATTGATAAACGCCCGCGGAGGTTTCCCGGAAAAGACGCTCCCGGCCGTCCTCAAGATCTACGACCGCCACACGGGCCCCGGTCAACCCTGCGGCGCCTTCCGTGGAAAGATAAGGCGACGACTTGCTAAGCCGGATGGTTTGCACCCTGCGGGTATTGTCTAAAAAAGCATCCACTACCAGGAGCGGATCCCCTTCATCCAGCTGCACGCTGATCACATCCTCACAACCTGAAAAGAGCGTACAGGCAGCCAGAATTCCGATTACCAGTATGGCGGTCGTTAAATTCGTGTACTTAAGCCGCTCCTTATTTTTGTTCCTGGCAAAGCAAAAGAATGTGCGCATAAGGTCAAAAACTAAAATTATACGTGACCGCCGGGATAATAGAACCCACGACTGACAACCTCACAGCCTGCGTGCGTACGGGGTTATCCGGATCCTGCTGAAAGAAAACGCTGTAAGGATTCCGGCGGTTATACACGTTATACAACGAAAACACCCAGCTGCTGTTCCATTTCCCGCCTTCTCTCCCTTTCAGGGTGGCTGAAAGGTCAAGGCGATGGTACGGGCCCACCCGGTAATTATTCCGTCGTCCGCTGGTATTATAGGGGATCTGCCAGCCCTGGATCTCCAGCCGGCTGGTAGGAAAGGTAGCTGGCGTTCCTGAATAATAAACCCAGGTTCCGGAAACCGTCCAGCGCTTCCCCAGGCGTGAACTAAGCACCGTATTCAGCACATGCGTACGGTCATAACGATTGAAAAACCAGTTCCCGTTATTGATCCCCTCCGCTTTTCGCAGGGACCGCGACAGCGTGTAGCTGACCCAACCTGTAAACCTTCCGAGCGTTTTCTCCAGGAAGAACTCCGCTCCGTAGGCCCTTCCCCTGGCGGGCAGCAACTCCCCTTCCAGGTATTCATTAAGAATGATTTCGGAATTATCAATATAGTCCAGCTGGTTCAGAATATCTTTATAATACAGTTCAACGGACGCATGGAAAGCCTCGCCAAAATCCCGGAAGTAACCAATGGCGTACTGGCTGGAGGTTTGGGGCTTGATATTATTGGTACTCGGCGTCCAGACGTCCAGGGGGTGGTGGCCGCGGTATTGGAAACCAGGTGAAGGTACTGCGCCTGCCGGTTATAGGAAGCTTTCAGGGAACTATTATCACCGATGCCGATCTTCAGCGAAAAACGGGGTTCCAGCTGATCGTAAACTGTAATGGATTCCGACCGGCCGGCTTCATACTCCTGCTTCAGCCTGCGAGGCTCATTGGGGACCGTATCATGGTAAGTATACACCTTCCCCGGGCCAAGATAATTGAAACGCGAATAACGAAGGCCATACTGCAGGGCTATTCCTGCCCCCAGCCTTTGCTCATTTTCAAGGTAAACGCCTGACTCCAGCGCGTATTTCAACGGCAGGCTTATATTATTGCTTTCGTCCCAGTTACCCACCACGCCGTTTCCCGGTTCAAACTTATACCAGGTTGCCTTAGCGCCAAAGCGCAGGGTATTGGACGCGTTCAGATAGAAGATAAAATCCGGCTTCAGGCTAAAATTGAGGATTTTTGAGTCCCAGTTGAAAGATTGTTCCCCCGCTTCGCCGAAGCGGAGTTCATAATCGTAATTGCTGTAGATCCCCGTCAGGTTCATAAACAATCGGTCGCTGAAAAGATGGTTCCAGCGCGCCGTGGTGGTGGTATTACCCCAGTTAAAGGTAAAACTTTGCCCGAAGTTATCCCGTGCCAGGGTACCGCTGATGAACAGGCTGTTGCGTTTATTTACGCGATAGTTCACTTTCGCGGTAAGGTCGTAAAAATTGAACAGCGCATCTTTCATGTCCTCCTCCAGGAAAGGAGCTGCCAGGAAATCAATATAGGAACGCCGTGCTGCGAGCAGAAAAGAAGCGGTATCTTTTTTAAGAGGCCCTTCCAGGGCAAGACGGCTGAAAACAAGCCCGATCCCGCCGTCCACGCGCAGTTCCCGGTAATTTCCTTCCGACATGCGCACGTCCAGCAGCGAAGAACTCCTTCCCCCGTACCGGGCCGGGATCCCTCCCTTCACCAGGGTGACCTCCTTTACGGCATCGGGATTGAAAATAGAAAAGAAGCCAAACAAATGCGAGGTATTATATACGGGCGCCTCATCAAGCAGTACCAGGTTCTGATCGGCCGCGCCGCCCCTGACATTAAAACCTCCCGCTCCTTCCCCGACGGTGGAAACACCGGGCAGTAGCTGGATACTTCGTACAATATCCACTTCTCCCAGTAAGGCAGGAATGTTCCTTATCTGCCTGATGTCTAAAGTATTGGTACTCATGGACAGGTCGCGGACATCCCCCCCTTTTTTTCCTCGCTTACTACCACTTCTTCCAGCAAGCCGGCGGCAACCTGAAGTTCCTGGTCTACACGCAGGTTGCCTTCCAGTTCTACCACGCGGCTGACCGGCTCAAAACCAATGCTGGAAAAGCGGATCGTATACCTCCCACGGGGCAGGGTAAGCGAGTAAAACCCGTAATTATTGGATGCAGTGCCGCTTTCGCCCGCGCTTACAGTAACGCCGCTTAAGGCTTCCCCCGTGGCCGCGTCCTTCAGGTAGCCGCTCAGCGTATATCGTTGCCCGGCAGGCTGCGCCTGGGCATAAGCAGGCAGGGACGCCGATAAAAGAAATAGCAGCAACCAGTGTTTCATTCAGATATATAACGAAAGAACAAAGGTTAAAGATGCGAAAGTTTTATGCAAAAACGTATTTTTGAAAAATCATAAACAGATACACTAAATTGTACCTGATAAAAGTTAAAGGAGTAGCAAAAATTCCCGATTACGTTCAGCTGCGGGACGATGAGTTTACCCTCCTGGCCTACTTCCGGGTAGATCGCCCGGACCGGGCGCTGGAAAAGTGCGGACTCGCTGAAAAAACGGCGTATATCATGGAGATCGTTAAGGAACTCCCTTTCGGAAAGATCATCAAACTGGATATTTGAGCATGGAACAAAACGTCATAAAAATAGAAAATGCCGACATTTTTCAATATAACAAGCACCTGGTACTCACCGATGTAAGCCTTCATATCAACAAAGGCGAATTCGTTTACCTCATCGGCGAGACAGGAAGCGGAAAATCCAGCCTGCTGAAAATACTTTATGCCGACCTTGAACTGACCAACGGCGACGCCTGGATCGGGGGAGTTAACCTGCGCACACTGAAAAAGAAAGACGTCCCCTACCTGCGGCGTAAACTCGGGATCGTTTTTCAGGACTTTCAGCTGCTGACCGACAGGACGATCGAAGAAAACCTTCTCTTCGTACTCCGGGCCACCGGCTGGACCGATAAAAAGATCATGTCGGCCCGCATTGACGAAGTATTACAGAATGTAGGCCTTGTTCACAAACGGCATAAATGGCCACATGAGATCTCCGGCGGAGAACAGCAGCGGGTGGTAATTGCCCGGGCCCTGCTGAACCACCCCGAGGTGATCCTGGCGGACGAACCCACGGGCAACCTGGACCCGAAAACGTCCTCAGAGATCCTGAATCTCCTGAAAAGCATCAGCAAACTGGGAACTGCGGTACTCATGGCCACTCATGATTACCGAATCATTGAACGTTTTCCTTCCCGCATTGTTAAATGTGAGAACGGAAAAGTATATGAGAACGCCACGGTGCCGGGAAATTAGCACAGCATTTTGACAGAAAACTGACATGATGACCGCTTTTTAGCTTGCGGCAGGCATTTTGCGTTAAAAGCCCTGAATAGAATTCTATAAGAGAAACAGCATGTGGAAGAAGAAAGACAACGAAAGGAAAGAACAGGAGAACGGTTTGGAGAACGAAGATCCAATGAATAAGAAGGACGATTTTACCGACGCAGCCTCCGGAGAAGTCCCTCCGGCGGAGCAGGCTGGCGATGAAATGCCCGGAACAGCAGGCAGTGAGGCCGCAGGAACGACGGGCAGTGAAGCGGCCGGAGCCGAAACCCTTGATAACGAAATTGCCCCGGAACCACCTGTGGAGGAAAAGCTGAGGCAGGAAATAGAGGCGCTGAATGATAAACATCTGCGTCTGTTCGCTGAATTCGATAATTTCAAACGCCGTTCGGTAAAGGAAAGAGTGGAGTTGATCGGAACCGCGTCCAAAGGCGTCATATTGGCACTTCTTCCCGTCATGGATGATTTTGACCGGGCGCAAAAATCAATGGAAACCGCAACTGATGTACAGGCAATAAAAGAAGGTATTGACCTTATCATTGCCAAATTCAGGAGCATTCTTTCCCAGCAGGGTGTAAAAGAGATGGAAGCTATCGGGATGCCATTCGATCCGGACCTTCATGAAGCGGTAACAAACGTTCCCGCACCTTCCGAAGACATGAAGGGAAAGGTAGTAGATCAGCTGGAAAAGGGATACTACCTGAATGATAAAGTAATTCGTTTCGCTAAAGTACTTGTAGGGGCATAATATGGCCACAAAAAGAGATTATTACGATATACTTGGAATTCCCCGTAACTCAGGCGCGGATGATATCAAGAAAGCCTATCGCAAAATGGCAATCAAATATCACCCCGACAAGAACCCGGGCGATAAAGAGGCTGAAGAGAAGTTCAAGGAGGCGGCAGAAGCGTATGAGGTACTTAGCGACGCCGAAAAACGACGCCGGTATGATCAGTACGGCCATCAGGGCGCCGGCTTTGGCGGCGGCCGGGGAGGCGGGTTCAGCGGCGGCGGCATGAGCATGGAAGACATTTTCGAGCAATTCGGAGATGTTTTCGGCGGCCACAATCCCTTTGAGAGCTTTTTTGGCGGCGCGCGCAGCGGCGGGGGAAGACGCGTTAACCGCGGATCTAACCTGCGGATCAAAATAAAGCTCACGCTCGAGGAAATTGTTAAAGGCGTTGAGAAAACCATTAAGGTAAACAAGCTGATCACCTGCCCGGTATGTACCGGAACGGGCGCCAAAGACGGCGGAGCTTACCGCACTTGCCCAACCTGCCACGGAGCAGGCAGCGTTCGCCGGGTCACCAACACGATCCTGGGACAAATGCAAACAACCAGCACCTGCCCGGCCTGTCACGGCGAAGGCCAGGTGATCACGGATAAATGTACTTCCTGTAATGGAGAAGGCGTTACCCGGGGCGAAGAAACGATTACGATCAATATTCCGCCCGGAGTGACAGACGGCATGCAGCTGTCAATGAGCGGCAAAGGAAATGCCGCCCAGCGCGGAGGAGTTCCCGGCGACCTGATCATTCTCATTGAGGAAATAGAACATGCTACGCTGAAACGGGACGGGAACAATGTCGTTTACGATCTGCACATCAGCTTTATTGACGCCGCCCTGGGAACCTCTGTTGAAGTACCCATCGTGGACGGAAAAGCGCGGATAAAGATAGATCCCGGTACGCAAAGCGGAAAGATATTGCGGCTGAAAGGAAAAGGTATCCCCGAAGTGAACGGTTACGCAAAAGGCGATCAGCTGGTGTATGTCAATATATGGACGCCGAAGAATCTGAGTCAGGAAGAGCGCGATGTGCTTGAAAAGCTAAGAGGGTCGGATAATTTTGCGCCGCATCCGGATAAAAAGGATAAATCATTCTTTGAAAGAATGAAGGAATATTTCGAATAGGTCGTTCCTGCTAAAGATCAGGTATCCTATAAACAAGGTCAGGATCACCAGCAACCAGGTGATCACACGCAAAAGCTTCACGATCTTGGATTTGGGGTTCCTGTATCTCAAATAAGCCTTGTTCACCTCGGAAAAGTCTTTCTCCGAAGTGATGAAATTCAGGTTATTCCGGAACAGGGTATATTCCCTCAATTCCCCGAGCATTCCGGGCCGTTCGGCCAGTTCTCTTTCAAACGCTTCCGCTTCCTGTTCGGATAGCTCGTGGTCAAGATACCGGTCCATTAATTCAATCTTCTCCGGCGTGAGATTTGCTTGCATGATCTTCTATAGAGAGATAAATTTATAATAGAAAATCATTTATTCCAAACTTGCGAGATTTTTCTCCAGCGCGCTGATCTTCGCCGCCGCGTCGGCTTCTTTCTTTCTTTCGTTTTCCACTACTTCCGCGCGCGCGTTTTGGACAAAGCGTTCGTTGCCCAGCTTAGCCCGCACCGAACGGAGAAAGCCCTGAAGGTAAGCAAGTTCCTTAGCTATCCGGTCCTTTTCCGCCTCCACATCTATATTTCTGCCAAGATCAACAAAAAATTCATCGGTCTTTACCAGGAAGCTCAGGCCGGCTACATTTTCCTTTACAAAAGAAAGCGGTTCTATATTAGCCAGCTTCCGGATAATCTCTTCATGCCGCCGGTATACATCTTCATTGGCCGTTTTCACACTCAGCGGGAGCGTTACCTTGAAAGAGATTTGTTTTTCATTGCGAATATTGCGCAGCTGGGTAATGAGCGCCAGTACCTGTTCCATTTCCTCCAGTGCCGGCTGGCTGAATGTTTCCTGCCGGGGCCATGAACTTACGATAATGCAGTCCATTTCTTCCCTTTGGGCCAGTTCATGCCATAGTTCTTCCGTAATGAAAGGCATGAAGGGATGAATGACCTTCAATAACTGTTCGAAAAATGAAATAGTGGCCCTTTGGGTAGCCTGGTCAATTGGCTGGCCGTAAGCCGGCTTTATCATTTCCAGGTACCAGGAACAGAAATCATCCCATACCAGCTTATAAATAGCCATTAACGCTTCCGAAAGCCGGTACTGCGAGAACAGTTGTTCAATATTTCCCAGCTCCGCCTGAAAACGGCTTCCGAACCAGGCGATTGCCTGCGCGTTCGGGAGGGCATTCACAGACATTGCCTCGCCCGCATGACCGGCCTCGCCCGCATCACCCTCCTTGCCGGCATAACCTGCCTCGCCGGCTACCTGCCAACCCTTGATCAGCCGGAAAGCATTCCATATTTTATTGGCGAAATTCCGGCCCTGTTCGCAATAGCTCTCGTCAAAAAGCAGGTCATTTCCCGCCGGAGAAGACATAAGCATGCCCATACGCACACCATCCGCCCCGTACTTTTCAATCAGTTCATGAGGATCGGGAGAATTCCCCAGTGACTTGGACATTTTGCGCCCCTGCTTGTCCCGGACAATGCCCGTCAGGTACACGTTCCTGAAGGGAACCTCGCCGCGGAATTCCAGGCCGGCCATGATCATCCTCGCCACCCAGAAAAACAAGATCTCGGGGGCTGTTACCAGGTCGTTGCCCGGATAGTAATACTGCAGGTCTTTGTTCCCCCTGCTTTCCGGGTTTCCTAAAACCGAAGGATCAAATACGGACACCGGCCAAAGCCAGGAAGAGAACCAGGTATCTACCACATCTTCGTCCTGTCTTATTTCGGTTAGCTGCAGTTGCTTCCCTCCTTCGGCAAACTTTTCCAGGGCCTCTTCCGCTGTTTTTGCGATCACGTAACCGCCGTCTTTATCATACCAGGCCGGAATTCGCTGCCCCCACCAGAGCTGGCGGGAAATGCACCAATCCTTCACGTTCTCCATCCAGTAGCGATACGTAGCCGTAAACTTGCCCGGGATAAGCTGTACTTCACCCTTTTCCACGGCCTCCAGGGCAGGATCGGCGAGTTCCTTCATCCTGACAAACCACTGCAGGGAAAGCCGGGGTTCGATCACGGCATCGGTCCGTTCCGAAAACCCCACCTGGCTCTTATAATCTTCTATCTTTTCCAGCCTGCCGGCTTCCGAAAGCAGCTGCGCCACTTTCTTTCTTGCGGTAAAGCGATCTTCCCCTATACACACCTCCGCCTTTTCATTGAGTGTGCCGTCTTCATTCAGAATATCGATCACTTCCAGGCCGTGTTTCAGCCCCAGTTCGTAATCATTGGGATCATGGGCCGGGGTTACCTTTAGGCAGCCCGTTCCAAAATCCATTTCCACGTATTCATCCAATATCACCGGTATTTCCCGGTTAACCAGCGGAACGATCACTTTTTTACCGTGCAGCTGCCGAAAACGGGGATCAAGGGGATTCACGCAAATGGCGGTATCGGCCATAATGGTTTCCGGCCGCGTTGTCGCAATCGTCACCCACTCGTCCGGGGCCCCGCCCGCTACCTGGTACTTCACATAATATAATTGCTGGTTTACTTCCCGGCGGATCACTTCCTCATCCGATACGGCCGTACGGCCCTGAGGGTCCCAGTTGACCATTCTCAGCCCGCGGTAAACAAGTCCTTTATTATAAAGGTGGATAAACGTATCGATCACGGCTTCCGAAAGCTCCGGATCCATGGTAAAACGGCGGCGTTCCCAGTCGCAGGAGGCGCCGAGCTTTTTCAATTGCTCCAGGATGATCCCGCCGTACTTCTCTTTCCATTCCCAGGCATAGGCGATAAATTCGTCCCGGCTCAGATCGCGCTTTGATATCCCTTTTTCACGCAGCATGGCCACCACTTTTGCTTCGGTGGCAATAGAAGCGTGATCCGTTCCCGGTACCCAGCAGGCATTGAAGCCTTTCATTCTTGCCCTCCGGACCAGCACATCCTGGATGGTATTGTTAAGCATGTGCCCCATGTGCAGCACACCCGTTACATTTGGCGGAGGTATCACGATGGTATAAGGTTCCCGCTCATCCGGTTCAGAATGGAAAAAGTTTTTTTCCATCCAATAGGAATACCATTTTTCTTCCGCTTCCCGCGGATCATATGTTTTAGAAATGTGCATCCGGTCTTTTTCTTGGAGGGCCAAAATTAGCAAAATTCATGGTAAATTGCGCTTCAATCAAACCTGCTATGAAGATGCTGATAAAACAATTTGAAGACAAAGGGCTTTCCCATTATTCCTACGCCGTCCTCAGCGAAGGGGAGTTGGCCCTTATCGATCCCGGGCGTAACCCGGCTCCCTATTATGATTTTGCCCGGCAGCACAACAGCCGTATTACCGCCATCCTGGAAACACATTCTCATGCCGATTTTGTAAGCGGTCACAAAGAAATTGCCGAAACAAGCGGGGCGCTGATCTATGCAAGTGAATTCATGAAAGCCGCCTTTCCTCATGAATCGCTCAGGGACGGAGACCAGATCAAGCTGGGAAAGGTCGGCTTCAGGATCCTTTACACACCCGGCCATTCTTATGACAGCGTATGCTTTTTACTCCTGGACGAAGCAGGCAGGGAACATGCCCTGTTCAGCGGTGACACTTTATTCATAGGAGATGTAGGCCGGCCCGACCTTAGAGAAAGCATGAAGGACAATCCCGCGAAACGGGAAGAGCTGGCCCTTGCCATGTTCCATACCATTGAGCAGAAGCTGCGGCCCTTACAGGATGAAACGCTGCTTTATCCGGCGCATGGAGCCGGCACTTTGTGCGGAAAATCGCTAAGCGATGCCAACAGCAGTACAATGGGCGCGGAAAAAGCCGGAAACTACGCGTTCAGAACCAGCGAAAAGGAGGCTTTCCTGAAAGCCCTTCTGGATGAGCAGCCCTTTGTCCCAAAATATTTCAGTTACGACGTAGCCATCAACCAGCAAGGCGCCCCTGCATTTAAAAAAGCATTGGCTGGCATTCCCCGCTACGAGGGCGGGCTGCCCGGGGGCCCGGGCACAGCCGGGGTCCAGGGCGCGGCCGGGGGAGAGACCAGGGTTCCTGGCACGGCCGGAGTTCAGGGCGCGGCCGGGGTTCAGGGCGCGGCCGGTGACAAACAGGTCATCATAGACGCCCGGCCAACGGAAAAATTCCGGGCCAACCACCTGAAAGGCGCCTTCAATATTCCGGACGGGCTTAAATTTGAAACCTGGCTGGGAAGTATCCTGTCTCCCGGCGAAAAGTTTTACCTCCTGGCGGAAACCGGGGAAGAAATAGAAAGGCTGCTGGAAAAAATAGCTAAAATAGGTTATGAAAGCGCGATTTCCGGCGCCATTACCGGGCTTTCGGGCCAGCACGAACGTTACCAGGCAGAGCTGCCGGCCGGCTTTGATGCACACCCGGAAAAATACACGATCATTGATGCCCGAAATGAAAGTGAATTTGCCCGAGGCGCCTATTTTCCGCAGGCCATCAATGTTCCGCTTCCTGAATTAAGGGAAAGGGCCGGCGAAGTCCCGCTGGATAAACCCCTGGTCGTACATTGCGCGGCAGGATACCGTTCCGGTATTGCCAGCAGTATCCTTCAGGCCCTGGTACCTCAACAAGTTTACGATATGGGCAATGCCATCGAAAGGAAAAAACATGTCTCATGAACAGGGAAAGTCCCTTCAAACACTGGTTCCCACTTCCGATGGAAGCCTTACCCTGCTGCACACCGGCCTTAACCAGACTTATCATTCCGTAAACGGCGCGCTGCAGGAAGCGCAGCACGTTTTCCTCCAGCAGGGACTGCAATATTTCCTCCGGCAAAGTGGGACAGCTACTGCGAGGGTACTGGAAATCGGCTTTGGTACCGGGCTTAATTTCCTGGTCAGCGCGGCATACTGCCTGCAAAATGGAATTTCCCTGACTTATACCGGCGTTGAGCCTTTCCCACTGAACCGGGAGACCCTCCGGGAAAGCGAGTATGGCCGGTTGTTGCCCGGAACCGGAAATTGGGAGCGCTTCCTTTCCTGGTACCCCGGGGGCCAACCCTTTTACCTGACCGGGGAACAGCAGGCAGCCGGGAATCACGATAATTTGCGGGAGCCGGAGAGACTTGGGGAACAGCCTGGTGCCCCGAAACCGCGCAAGCTTGGGGAACAGCCTGGTGCCCCGAAACCGCGAAAACTTGGGGAACAGCCTGGTGCCCCGAAACCGCGCAAGCTTGGTGAACAGCCTGAAATGGGTGAACAGCCTGAACCCGGTAAAAGAGCGAAGTCAGGCGAAGCTGATGCTATTACCAGCGAACTTGTCCGCCTGGAGTTATTACAGCAGAAGGTGCTGCAAACCGGCCCGCTTCCACCCGCTGATGTCATCTATTTCGATGCATTCGCACCAGCCACCCAGCCGGAAATGTGGACACAGGAAGTTATTTCCCATGTGACTTCGTCACTGGAAGTAGGCGGCGTATTTGTCAGCTACAGCATAACCGGTAACCTGAAAAGGATGCTGAAAGGCTTAGGTTTTAGCGTAGAAAAGCCGAAGGGCGCAGCCGGAAAAAGGGAAATGATCCGCGCAGTTAAAAACACACCGTTATAACTGGTCAAGCCCGCGGCGCATATCCCGGATCAGGTTTTCATCTGCGACAGAAACTGCGTATTCATCCACCCCGCCCTCTTTGCCCATTTGAATATGCGGATTCCGGTACTGCATGGCAGAAGGCAGTGTCTTTGAGGCGGAACTATGGAATTGGCGGATACCTGCCCGGTGCAGCGCCTCCAGGTTATGAAGCTTCACCCCGCTTCCGGCCATGATGCCAAAGCCCTGTCCTGCCCTGCGTGCCAGGTCAGCCAGGACTGGCAGTCCCTCATCCACAGTATTGCGCGTCCCCGAACTCAGGACACGCCTGATTCCCGTCTCATAAATATCCTGCAGGGCGCGCGCGGGATCAGCGCTCATATCAAAAGCCCTGTGAAAAGTAATGTCCATCGGGCGCGCCAGCTCCACTAATTCCCGGGTACGAGCCTTATCAATATGCCCGTCCGGCTGGAGGATGCCAATCACTACTCCGTCAGCCCCAAGGTTTCCTGCCACCTCAATGTCGCGCTTCATGATATTGAATTCAAGCGGGGAATAGCAGAAATCGCCGCCCCGGGGGCGAATGATCACATATAATTTAATGCCCCGCACCTCCCTTGCCAGTTCAATGGTTGCATGAGAGGGAGTAATTCCCCCTTCCGGCGGGCTGGCGCAAAGCTCTACCCTGTCGGCGCCGCCGCAGGCGGCCGCTCTGACCGAATCCACGGAATAACAGCATATTTCAAGTTCGGGCCTCATCTATCTTCTGTCTTAAGGGGTTAACGGCGGGGCATACGGCGCCTCGCATCCGGGGGAACCGGGGCCTCTTTCTCCTTTTCAGGGGCGGCGGTACGTATCTGCGTTTTCCCCGGACGGTAGGCAGGGCTCACCGCCCATTCGTAGCTGGGAACCCCCACCATACTGAACTCCAGTTTCCCTCCGTTCATTATTGTTTCGTGGCGAATAAAGGATTTCGGGTAATGCTGCCTGTTCAGGTAAACGGATTGAACATACTTGTCCACTTCCGCGTTATCGTTCCTTACCCTGATCTCGAAATCTTCCCCGCTACCGGTGTGAATAGTCATTTCTTCGAACAAGGGACTGCCAATCACATATTCGCCGGATGCCGGGTTCACCGGGTAAAAACCCATGGAGCTGAGTATATACCAGGCGGACATCTGGCCGCAATCCTCATTCCCGCTCAAACCCGCCCGGCCGGAACCGTACAATTCCGTCATGATCCTGCGCACCATTGCCTGGGTTTTCCAGGGCTGGCCGGCATAATTATATAGGTAAGCCACGTGATGGCTCGGCTCGTTCCCATGCGCGTACTGCCCGATAAGGCCGGTCACATCCACCGCGTGTTCGTTATCCACCACAGCTTCCTGGGTAAACAAGGCGTCCAGCTTCTCCGCAAAGGCTTTATCGCCGCCCAGCAAATTGATCAACCCCTCCACATCATGTGGAACGAAAAAAGTGTATTGCCAGGAATTGCCTTCGGTAAAGTCTCCCCGGCCAAGGATAGAAACTTCCACAGGGTCAAAATCGGGGTTCCATGCTCCTGAGCTATCCTTGCCGCGGGCAAAACCGCTGACGGAATCGATGGTGTTTTTGTAATTCATTGCCCGCGCTGCAAAGTATTCAGCATCCTTTTCCTTTTCCAGGAGGCGGGCCGCCTGGGCGATACACCAGTCATCATAGGCATATTCCAGCGTCTTCGAAACCGAATTATTCTCCAGTTCCCTGGGAATATATCCCATCCGCTTATAATGAATCAACCCACGTTCATTCTCCATAGCGCTATGCTTCATGGCCCTGTAGGCAAGGTCTTTATCAAAGTTATCGTTCCCCCGCAGCAAAGCCCCAACGATCACCGGCACGGAATGATAGCCGATCATGGTACCTGTTTCGTTGGAAGCAAGTTCCCAAACGGGAAGTTTCCCGGCCTGTTCGTAGCCGGCAAGCATGGATTTTATAAAGTCTACGTTGCGTTCGGGAAGAATAATTTCGTACAGGGGATGCAGCGCGCGGAAAGTGTCCCAAAGCGAAAAAAGGGTATAGGCCGTAAAATCCTTTGCAGTATGGATTTCGCCGTCCCGTCCCCGGTACCTTCTGTCCACGTCCATAGAAATATTCGGATGGATCATCGTATGATATAGCGCCGTGTAAAAAGTGACCATCTGATCCCTGGTTCCGCCTTCCACTTCAATACGCTCCAGTTCGGTTTCCCAGGTCTCCTGCGCGTCCTTTCGAACCCGGTTGAAATTCCAGTGGCTGATCTCGCCTTCCATATTTTTACGGGCGCCCTCAATACTTACGGCCGATATCCCGACTTTCACCAGTATGGCCTCCCCTTCTTTGGTGGTAAAGCGGAGCAGGGCTTTAGATGCCTTTCCCTCCGTCCTCCTTCCCGGGGAAGGCTCGCGCGCTTCCTGCAGGGCATCATCTTCCGCCAATGTTAACTCCTTAAAGGGCTTGGAGAACCGGGCCACGAAATAAACATACTGGTCGGCCGCCCAGCCGGAGGAGCGGCGCATTCCCACCAGTTCGTTCTCCGCGGTCACTTCAATAAAACTTTCCGTGGTACGATCACGGATCCCATGTTCCAGGTCAACAATAATATTGCTTTCCTCTGAAGCCGGAAAGGTATACCGATGAAAGCCCGTTCGAAGCGCGGTGGTCATTTCCGCCCGGATATCGTCGTCTTCCAGCAATACGCTGTAATAACCCGGGGAAGCTTCTTCCGTATCATGACTGAACCGCGAGCGATACCCCGCGTCCGGATCCTCTTTACTTCCCGGCGCCGTTTCCCACTCCCCTGTGGAAGCCATTAACAGGACGTCTCCAAGATCCCCCCCGCCGGTTCCGCTCAGGTGCAGGTGGGAAAAGCCCATGATGGAACTGTCCGAATCATGGTAGCCCGAACACCAGTCCCAACCTTCAATGCCCGTGTCCGGGCTTAGCTGTACCATCCCGAAAGGCAGGGTGGCGCCGGGGAAGGTGTGCCCGTGTTCCGCGGTACCCGTAAAAGGATTGACGTAGGAAGTAAGCTGCTGCGCCGGAGAAACCGCCGGGAAGCTGAAAACAATAAATACCAGAAAAAGCGTTCTTGTAAAGTATAGGTTCATCCTGCTAAATTAGGATATTTAAGCCATATATTTGCAGACATTGGATAGCATTCACCGGCATCTGGAACAAAAGCTGAGAGAACGTTTCAGCGAGAATAAGTACCGCCGCCTGTCTTGCAACAGCGGTATGGCTGATTTTTGCTCCAACGATTATCTTGGCTTTGCCCGTTCGCCGGCGCTGCAGGCAAAGATCCGGGACGAACTCGGGAAACACCCCGGCTACCCGGCCGGCGCCACCGGCTCCAGGTTACTTTCCGGCAACTCCACGTATGCCGAACATTTGGAAGAAGAAATCGCGCTATTTCATCATGCCCAGGCCGGCCTTATTTTCAACTCCGGTTATGCGGCAAATCTCGGGCTCTTTTCCGCGATTGCCCGAAGGGGAGATACCGTCATTTGCGATGAACTTGCCCATGCAAGTATTATTGACGGGATCCGCCTCAGCGGAGCAAACCGCTACACTTTCAGCCATAATGATACCGGCAGCCTTGAACAAAAGCTAAAGCAGGCCGAAAAGGGCCCCGGCCGCATTTTCATTGCCGTGGAAAGCATCTATTCCATGGACGGAGACAAGGCCCCGCTGGAGAAAATCACCTCCCTGACCGAAAAACACAATGCGGCCCTGATCGTGGATGAGGCACATGCCGGCGGCATTTTCGGGAAGAACGGGCGCGGACTGGTTCCCCTTTGGGGGCTGGAAGAACAGGTATTTGCCCGAATCTATACCTTCGGAAAAGCGCTTGGAAGCCACGGAGCCATCATCACGGGTTCGAAAACACTCAAAGACTATCTTGTCAATTTTGCCCGCCCCCTTATCTATACCACGGCCCTTCCCTTTCATAACCTGGCCAGCATTAAATGCGCATACGAGCTATTAATAGACCGTACCGGCCTGCAAAAAGAACTGGATGCCAAGATCGCCTTATTTAAGACCCTTGCAAAAGGCATAAGGGGCATTATTCCCATGGATGGCCCCATTCAAACCGTCACGGTTCCCGGCAACAAGGCCGTTCGGGAAGCCGCCGGACAGCTTCAGGCTTCGGGACTGGACGTAAGGCCCATCCTCAGCCCCACGGTTCCCGAAGGAAAAGAACGCATAAGGATCTGCCTGCATTTATATAATACGGAAGAAGAAATCAAAAAGCTTACCGGCCTTCTTACCACTATTTTAACTTGAAACTACCTGAATGAAGCCCCTTTTTGTCACAGGAATCGATACCGGCATTGGTAAAACCATTGTATCCGCCATGCTGGTCGAAAAATTGCAGGCCGATTACTGGAAACCCATACAATCCGGCGACCTGGACCAGTCAGACACCTTAAAAGTCCGCTCCCTGGTCAGCAACGCAGTTTCCCGCTTTCACCCCGAGACTTATCGTCTGACCCAACCCTTCTCCCCGCACAAATCCGCCGCAATCGACGGCATTGAAATTACCCTGGAAAGTTTTAGAACCCCACAGGGCTCGCGTCCCCTGATCGTTGAAGGCGCCGGAGGCTTGATGGTTCCCCTGAACATTAAAGACCTTATGATCGATCTCATCCGCTGCCTGGAGGCCGAGGTGATCGTTGTCTCCAAAAATTACCTGGGCAGCATCAACCATACCTTGCTGACCCTTGAAATGCTCAAAGCAAAAAGCCTTCCTGTCCGGGGCCTTATTTTCAACGGCAAACCGGACACCGATTCAGAAAAAATCATCCAGCGTTTCAGCGAGGTAAAGTACCTGGGAAGAGTACCCGAAATGCCATTACTCAACCGCGAAAGTATCCGGGCTGCAGCGAAAGCCATTTCTTTTCTGCCCTAATGAATCTTACACTCCTGGAAAAAACAAAAGGCTGTTCATTGTAAACGAACAGCCCCCTGTTTAAAGTTCAACTATTTTAGTCGATTTGCGGATTATTCTGAATTTCCACCTGAGGTATCGAAAGCGTTAGCCTTTCATCATCAAAACTGAACGATTGACCAGCTAAGCTTAAATGATTCGGACCCCTGGTTATCGTTGCTTTATTTCTTTTCATAGCAAGATAGCTTTTTCCTTCGCCCCAAAGTTCAATCCTGGTTTGTAAATAAATCTCATCCAGCAGAGCTTGTCCGCTTAATGCATCAACGTAAGAGGCATCCGGGATCCGTTCCTCGAGGAGATCCTTTAGTGTTTCACGAGCAACCTGTTCATTCCCGCTACGGGCGGCGCTTTCCGCAAGCAGCAAATACATTTCTGCCACGCGCATGTAAACGTAATCAGTTGTAACGTTCCGCTGCCCACCCTGTGTTTTTCCGGGATCATAAAACTTACCAATCGGCACCAACTTATAATCGTCTTCGTTCCCGAACTGGGCTTTACGTACATCATTATCCGGGATAGCATCGTAAAGGTTTTTATCAATGGCCTTGAAATCCCCTACCCACGCATAGCTGTACGTATAGATATCTACCTGTCCCCACCAAGATACTAGGTCCAGGCCGT